>CAVURB010000006.1:0-158719 GCA_963743815.1 uncultured Chloroflexia bacterium
TGCCGTCGCCGACGGCGAGTCCGTCCGCCGCGCCCACCGCGACGCCCACGCCCGCGCCAACGCCGACGCCCTCCCCCACGGCCGAGCTGACCGCCGAGCCGACCCGGGCCCCGACCGCGACCTCCGCTCCCGACCCGACCGCCGCTCCGCTGGCCGACCCCACGGCGACGCCCAAGCCGACGCCAAAGCCGACCCCGAAGCCCACGCCCGTCCCGACACCCGCTCCGCCGCCGCTCGTCGCCCTTCCCGAATGCTCCGTCAACGGCTTCACCGTAGACTGCCAAGGGTCGGCCTCGAGGAGCGGTGTGGTGTACGTCTGGACGTTCGAGAACGGCCCGCGCACGCTGATCGGCCAGAATGTCTCGCACACGTATGCCGACCCCGGCACCTACACAGTCACCCTGACGGTCATCGAAGGGCCAGATGAGGACACTGAGACATTGCCGGTGACCGTCCCACAGTGATCCGCTCTCGCCGCTTCGCCGTCGCTCTCGCCGTCATCCTCCTGGGTCTCTCCCTCCCGACCGGGGTGCTGGCCGCGCCACCCGTCGCGGCGGCAGACGCCCTCACCGTCGATGAGGACTCCGGGCCTGCGCCGATCGACGTGCTTGCCAACGACGACGACCCCGATGCCGATCCCAAGGCGATCGTCGATGCGACGGTCCCCGCCGACGGCGAGGTCGAGATCGCCGGCGACGGCCTGACCCTCACCTACGAGCCCGATCCCGACTTCAACGGCAGCGACAGCTTCGACTACACGATGGAATCGGGCGGTGAGCAGTCCACGGCGACCGTCACCGTCACCGTGACGCCCGTCAATGACGAGCCGGTGGCCGACAACGACGCCGCCACGGTGCCCGAGGACGCCGGGCCGACATCGATCCCGGTCCTCGTCGGCGACTCGGATATCGACGGCGACCCGCTGGAGATCATCGCCGCTTCGAACGGGTGAAGGCCACGGTCGCCATCACCGGCGGCGGGACCGGTCTGACCTACGACCCGGCGACGAACGCCAACGGTGGCGACACGTTCAGCTACACGATCTCCGACGGCAACGGCGAGACCGACACGGCCACGGTGTCGGTGACGATCACGCCATCGAACGACGATCCCGTCGCCGATGACGACGAGGCCGCCGTTCCCGAGGATGCCGGCGCCGTCGCGATCGACGTCCTCGCGAATGACAGCGACGTTGACGGCGATACGGTCGAGGTCGACGACGTGTTCCAGGGTCAGAAAGGCACGGTCGTCCGAACGGGTGGTGGCTCGGGCCTGACCTACAACCCGGACACCAACGAGAACGGCACCAATTCGTTCTCCTACACCGTGACCGACGACAACGGCGGGACCGCCATGGCCACCGTATCGGTGACGATCACCGCATCGAACGACGCTCCGGTCGCAGACGACGAGACCGCAGCGGTCCTCGAGGATGCGCCGGCCACCGCGATCCCCGTGCTGATCGGCGATACGGACATCGATGGCGACGCCCTCGCGATCATCTCGGTCAGCGCGGCGTCGCGGGGCACGGTCGCGATCACCGGTGGTGGCGCCGGACTCACGTACCAGCCCGATCCCGATGAGAACGGGGCGGATGCCTTCACGTACCGGGTCAGCGATGGGGTCGGCGGGTCGGACGTGGCCGCCGTCTCCATCACGATCGCCCCCGTCAACGACGCGCCGGTCGCCGATGACGAGACACTCACGGTCGCCGAGGGCGCTGCACTGACGACGGTCCTCGTCCTGGTCGGCGACACCGACGTCGAAGGCGACCCCCTGACGATCATCGCGAAGACCAATGGCACCAAGGGCGCGGTGACCATCGCAGCCGGCGGTACGAGCGTGACCTATAAGCCGTACGCTGGGTTCTCGGGACCCAATTCGTTCACCTACACGATCTCGGACGGCCACGGCGGTACGGACATCGGGACGGTCACCGTCACCATCACCGGCGTCAACGACGCCCCGAGCGCCGTCAACGACGGGTCCATGACCGTCCCGGAAGGCGCCGGGCCGGTCGCCCTGCCCGTGCTCGCCAATGACTCGGATCGGGACGGCGACACGCTCAAGATCAGCGCGGTGACGAACGGCACGCTGGGGACCGTGAAGATCACCGGCGGCGGCACCGGACTCACCTACGACCCCGCGCCGCTCAAGAAGGGCACGGACACCTTCACCTACACCGTGTCCGATGGCCGCGGCGGGTCGGACAGCGCCGTCGTCATCGTGACCGTCACGCCGGACACGGCACCGCCGTCGATCACGGGCCTGACGCAGACCGTCCTGACCGGGGCCCTCGGCTCGCAGATCCGGATCCGCCTCGGGTGGACGGGACTGGACCCGGGCTCCGGGATCAAATCGTTCCAGCTGCAACGGAGCCTTGACGGCAAGGCCTTCGAGACGGTCGGCCCACCCAGCCCCAGCGCGAAGACGTTCGACTGGAGCCTGACACCGGGCCGGCTCTATCGCTTCCGGATCCGAGCGACGGATCGCGAGAACAACACGAGCACCTATCTCGCCTGGCCGGACCTGACGCCGAGCCTGCACCAGGAAACGAGCAGTCTGGCGACGTACACGGGGTCATGGACGACCTCGAGCAACACGAAGATGTCGGGCGGGGGCGGACGCCACGCCTCGTCGACCACGCGTCGGTTCACGTTCGTCTTTACCGGCCGTGACGTGGCCTGGGTGGCCACGAAGACGAGCACGAGCGGACGGGCGCAGGTCTTCATCGATGGGTCCTATCAACGGACGATCGACCTCGACGCCGCCGCCACGACCTATCGGCAGATCGTCTTCAGCAAGCACTATCCGTCCAAGGGCCCGCACACGATGGAGATCCGACCGCTGGGCGACGGCCGAGTGGACGTGGACGCGATCGTCGTCCTCCGCTGACCCCCGGAGACCGACGTCTTCGACGAACGTTGCGGGACGGTGCCATTGGCGGCTGCGCACGCGCAGCTGCTACACTACCCGCGCCTTGACAGGTCACCCATGAATGAGTCCGGAACCGGGCTTGGGTATCTCGTCCTCTTCACGGAGATCGGCTTCACCCTCCTGGTGTTGACGCTGCTGGGCGCGCTCGGTGGCCTTTGGCTGGATGAGCGACTCGGGACGACACCGATCTTCGCGATGACGGGCTTCCTCGTCGGCGCCGGGACGGGGGCGTTCGGGATCTACAAGCTGGTGAGTCGCTACCTGGCGACGATCGAATGACCTGACGGCCGGTTCCGCAAGGCCCCGGCCTTGACCGACCCCGAGCGCGGCGGAATGCCGCGCTCCTGTGTGTGGAGCGAGCGTGACGAGCGACCAACCCGCCGCGATCGAGACCCCGACCCCGAAAGGTGGTCGCAGCAGCAAGGTCAACTGGCTGTTGCTCATCGGCTTGTCGTTCGTCCTGACGCTGGCCGCGTTCATCATCTCCCCGCCCTTCGACAAGGAGCATCCGGACGAGTCGTGCGCGTACCCGGTCTGCTACATCGAGGGCACGCTGGAGCTCGTCGCGCCGCATCCGATCTGGCCCGAGTCGGCCGTGGAACGCTACGAACACGAACACGAGACCGGTGAGCCGCCGCCGCTCCTGATGTGGGAGGTCAGCATCACCAACACGATCCTGACCATGTGGATCATCACGGTGCTCTTGATCGTGGCCCTCCTGTTCATGACCCGAAAGCGGGACATGGTGCCGGGCCGGGCACAGAACGCGATCGAGGCGTTGTACGACGGCTTGCAGGGCTTCGCGATATCGCTCGGAGGCCCCGCCGCGAAACCGTACGTGCCGCTCTTCGTGACCCTGTTCATCTACATCCTGGCCAGCAACTGGAGTGGCCTGCTGCCGTTCGTGGGCCGCATCGAGCTCTTCCGGGCGCCGACCAGCGACGTGAACGTCACGATCGGCCTCGCGCTCGTCAGCTTCGCCCTCTTCCACATCGAAGGCGTGCGTGCCCTGGGCGTCGGCGGCTACCTCTCGAAGTTCCTGCCGGTCGGCGAGTTCCGCAACGGGATCGGCGCCGGCATCATCGCCATGTTCGTGGGCCTGATCGAGCTCATGCTCGAGTTCGTCAAGCCGCTTACGCTGTCGATGCGCCTCTTCGGCAACATCTATGGCGGCGAAGTCGCCCTCGGGGTCATCCTGGCCCTGACCATCGCCTTCGTCCCGGTCGCCCTGTACGGTCTTGAGGTCATGCTCAATGCGGTGCAGGCCCTCATCTTCAGCGTCCTCACCCTCATGTTCATCCTCGCGGCCATCGAAGGCCACCACGATGAGGAGCACGAGCGAGGGCGGGACGATCACGATCCCATCGCGACCCCCGTCGGTCCGGACGAGCTGGACCAGGTCGCGGCGGCGACAGCCTGAGCCCATCCACCAGGTCCCAATGAACCCGCGGCGATCGCCCGGGGAGTAGGAGGAACAGATCACATGGAAATGATCGGCGCGGGCCTCGCGGCCCTCGGCGTGCTTGGCCCGGGCATCGGCATCGGGATCCTCGGCGGTCTCTCGTCGAGCGCCATCGGGCGCAACCCCGACGCGGCCGGCCAGATCCGCGGCCTCGCGATCATCCTCGCGGCGTTCGCCGAAGGCCTCGGCGTCCTCGCCGTCGTCGTCGGGCTGCTCATCGTCTTCACGGCCTAGGACGTCGGAGACGTGGACATCCCGGTTGTCGGGGAGGAGGGAGCGACATGACGATCAACCTGTTCTGGGTGCTCGTCAGTGCCATCAACTTCCTGCTGCTCCTCGCGATCGTCTGGACGTTCGCCTTCAAGCCGCTGGCCAAGACGCTCGACGACCGCAAGGCCGCCATCGAGCAGGGTCTCAAGGACGCCGAGCAGGCGCGCCGCGATCGTGAGAGCGCGGAAGCGGAGCGGGTGGCCACCCTGGCCGAGGCGCGTCGCGAGGCCAACGACATCCTGGCGCGTGCCCAGAAGGTCGCCCAGGAAACCCGTGATTCGGACATCGCGGCCACCCGCGAGGAGCTCGAACGGATGCGCGTCCGCGCCACCGCCGAGATCGAGGCGGAGAAGACGCGTGCCATCGCGGACCTCCGTGGCGAGGTCGCCGACCTTGCCCTGGCGGCTGCGGGTCGCGTCGTGGGCGAGACGATGTCGGACGACCGGCAACGGCGCCTGGTCCAGGAGTTCCTGACGTCGGCTGACACCAGCGGCGATCGGAGCAACTGATATGGCCCGACGGGACAGCGCCGCGCGCCGCTTCGCGGAGGCCGCCTTCGAGGTGGCCACCCGGGACGGCACGCTCGAGACCTGGCGTTCCGAGCTGGACGCGAGCGCGATCCGGCTCGGTGACGAGCGGGTCGTGAGCGTCCTGGCCAACCCGGCCATCCCCCTCGATCAGCGATCGATGGCGGCTTCCGGGTTGCTGGAGCACACGGCAAGCCAGCCCGTCCAGAACCTCATCCAGCTCCTGCTCCGGCGTGGTCGGATCGAGGACCTGCCGCGTGTCGCGGCAGAGTTCCGTCGACTCGACGATCGGCGCCAGGGCATCACCCACGCCACCGCCACGAGCGCCGCCGCGCTGACCCCGGACGAGGTCCGGGCACTCACGGCGCGGCTGGAACAGTCCACCGGTGGTCGCATCGCCCTCGATGTCCAGGTCGACCCGAGCTTGCTCGGTGGCCTCGTCGTGCGCGTCGGCGACCGCCTGATCGACGGGAGCGTCCGGGGTCGCCTCGAGCGGCTGCGGAACCAGCTCATCTCGGGCGCCCTCTAGGAGATCCGCCACATGGCCATCCGTTCCGACGAGATCACCAGCATCATCAAGTCCGCCATCGATTCCTTCGACTCGGGCGTCGAGACGCGCAGCGTCGGCACGGTCGTGGAGGTCGGTGACGGCATCGCGCAGATCTACGGCCTCGACGGCGCCCTCGCGTCCGAGATGCTGGAGTTCCCTGGCGGGGTGATGGGCATGGCCCTGAACCTCGAGGAGGAGACCGTCGGCGCGGTCATCCTCGGCAACGCCACCGCGATCAAGGAAGGCGACACGGTCAAGACCACCGGCCGCGTCGTGGAGGTCCCGGTGGGGCAGGCCCTGCTGGGTCGCGTCGTGGACGCGCTCGGCCGCCCGCTCGACGACAAGGGCCCCATCGCCACGACCCAGACCCGCCCGGTGGAGCGCATCGCCCCGGGCGTCATCGTCCGCAAGTCCGTCGACACGCCGGTGCAGACCGGCGTCAAGGCCATCGATGCGCTGATCCCGATCGGCCGCGGCCAGCGCGAGCTGATCATCGGTGACCGGCAGACCGGCAAGACCGCGATCGCGATCGACACGATCATCAACCAGAAGGGCAAGGGCCTCGTCTGCATCTACGTCGCCATCGGCCAGAAGCTGTCCACGGTCGCGAACACCGTCGCGATCCTGGAGCAGTACGGCGCGATGGAGCACACCATCGTGGTCGTCGCCGGTGCCGAGGATCCGGCGCCACTCCAGTACCTCTCCCCGTACACGGGCGTGACGATGGGCGAGGAAGTCATGGAGAACGGCGTCGAGGTGGCCGGACAGGGGCTGGTCAAGGACGCCCTGTGCGTCTACGACGACCTCAGCAAGCACGCCTGGGCGTATCGCGAGATGGCGCTCCTGCTTCGTCGTCCGCCCGGCCGCGAGGCGTACCCCGGCGACGTGTTCTACCTCCACAGTCGGCTGCTGGAGCGCGCCGCCCGTCTCAACGACGACAACGGCGGCGGGTCGCTGACCGCCCTCCCGATCATCGAGACCCAGGCCGGCGACGTGTCCGCCTACATCCCCACCAACGTCATCTCCATCACCGACGGCCAGATCTTCCTCGAGACCGACCTGTTCAACGCCGGCCAGCGGCCCGCGCTCAACATCGGCATCTCCGTCTCGCGCGTGGGTTCCGCGGCGCAGACGAAGGCGATGAAGAAGGTCGCGGCACCGCTCAAGCTGGACCTCGCGCAGTACCGCGCCCTGGCGGCGTTCGCGCAGTTCGCGTCGGACCTGGACAAGGCCACGCGCGACCAGTTGACCCGTGGCGAGAAGCTCTCCGAGATCGTCAAGCAGCCGCAGTACCAGCCGCTCCCCGTGGAGAAGCAGGTCGCGATCCTGTACGTCGCGACGACGGGCAAGCTCGACGACGTCCCGACCCCCCGGGTCAAGGAGTTCGAGAGCCAGTTCTATCGCTTCCTGGAGACCGAGCGCCCGGCCATCCTGACCGAGCTCGGCGAGACCAAGGCCCTGAGCGACGAGCTCGCATCCGCGATGGACGACGCCGTCGATTCCTTCCGCCAGTCATTCCTCGCGTAGCGTTCCGAGGCAAGAGACCAGTCCGTGGCTAGCCAACGCGACATCAGGCGGCGCATCGGCGCCGTCAAGAACATCAAGCAGATCACGCGTGCGATGCAGTTCGTGGCCGCGTCCAAGCTCAAGCGCGCCCAGGATGCGACGCTCGCCGCTCGCCCGTACAGCGAGAAGCTCGATGAGGTCCTCGCGGACCTGGCGGCCGTGCTCGGCGAGTCGGATCACCCGCTCCTGTCCGAGGGACAACCCGACGCGAAGCGGTTGATCGTGCTCGTCACCACGGACCGCGGGCTGGCCGGTCCGCTCAACACCAACACGATCCGGTTCGCGAGCCACGAGATCCTGGCGCACCCGGGCGACCTGACGGTCGTCACGGTGGGGCGCAAGGGCCGCGATGCCATGCGCCGGGCCGGCGTCCCGCTGGAGGCCCACTTCGCCGGCTTCGGCGACCGGCCCACGTTCGCCGACGTGCTGCCGCTCGCGCGGCTCATCACCGACGACTTCCTCGCCGGGTCCTACGGCCGGGTGGACATCATCTACAGCCGGTTCGTCAGCACGCTCGTGCAGCGCGCCGAGATGTTCCAGCTCCTGCCCATCCGGGCCACGGACGACACCGAGGGGATCCCGGGCAACCAGTTCATCTTCGAACCGGGTCCTGCCACGGTGCTGGAGCAGCTCGTGCCGCGCTACGTCGCCACGCGCCTGTTCCAGGCGGTCCTCGAGGCCAAGGCCAGCGAGGAATCCAGCCGGATGGTCGCGATGAAGAACGCGACCGAGAACGCCGAGGACCTCATCGAGGACCTGACCCTTTCCTATAACAAGGTTCGCCAGTCGAACATCACCCGCGAGATGATCGAGATCGCGTCCGGCGCGAACGCCCGCTGACGCCGACGTAGACGTACAGGACGCAGGAGGCTATCCACACCATGGCGACCGCCGCTCCCACCGCGACCGGCCGGGTCATCCAGATCACCGGACCCGTCGTCGACATCGAATTCCCCGCCGGCGGACTGCCGGCCATCTACAACGCCGTCGAGATCCTTCGGGAAGGCCAGGACTCGCTGGTCTGCGAAGTGCAGCAGCACCTGGGCAACAACTGGGTCCGCTCGGTCGCGATGACCACCACGGACGGACTCGCGCGCGGCATCGCGGTGCTCGACACCGGCGCGCCGATCTCGGTCCCCGTCGGTGAGGGCACGCTGGGTCGCGTCTTCGACGTCCTCGGCCGGCCCATCGACAACAAGGGCCCCGTGGCGAGCACGGAGACGCGTCCCATCCACCGCAGCGCCCCCAAGTTCGACGAGCAGTCGACCGAGGTGGAGGTCTTCGAGACGGGCCTCAAGGTCATCGACCTGATCTGCCCGTTCAAGAAGGGCGGCAAGATCGGCATCTTCGGTGGTGCGGGCGTCGGCAAGACGGTCATCATCCAGGAGCTGATCCGCAACGTCGCCCAGGAGCATGCGGGCTACTCCGTGTTCGCCGGCGTCGGCGAGCGCAGCCGCGAGGGCAACGACCTCATCGCCGAGATGACCGAGTCCGGCGTCCTCGCCAAGACGGCCTTCGCGTTCGGTCAGATGAACGAGCCGCCCGGCGCCCGCCAGCGGGTCGCCCTGACCGGCCTGACCATGGCCGAATACTTCCGCGACGAGGAGGGCCGCGACGTCCTCCTCTTCATCGACAACATCTTCCGCTTCACCCAGGCTGGCTCGGAGGTCTCCGCGCTGCTGGGCCGGATGCCGTCGGCGGTGGGCTACCAGCCCAACCTTGCCACCGAGATGGCCGGCCTCCAGGAGCGGATCACCTCGACCAAGAAGGGCTCGATCACGTCGCTCCAGGCCGTCTTCGTCCCCGCCGACGACTACACGGACCCGGCGCCGGCGACGACGTTCGCCCACCTCGACTCGACGATCCGCCTCGAGCGCAGCATCGCGGAGCTCGGCATCTACCCCGCGGTGGACCCGCTGACCTCCACCTCGCGCGTCCTCGATCCGCAACGTCGTGGGCCAGGAGCACTACGACGTGGCGCAGGAGACCAAGCGCGTCCTGCAGCGGTATCGCGACCTCCAGGACATCATCGCCATCCTCGGCATCGACGAGCTCTCCGAGGACGACAAGGCGACCGTGGCCCGGGCCCGCCGGCTCCAGCGCTTCATGAGCCAGCCGTTCTTCGTCGCGGAGGTCTTCACCGGTCGTTCCGGCAAGTACGTCTCCATCAAGGACACCGTGGCCTCGTTCAAGGAGATCCTCGAGGGCAAGACGGACACCCTGCCCGAGCAGGCCTTCTTCCTCGCCGGCACGGTCGAGGACGTCCGCGAGAACGCGGCGAAGCTGGCTGGCTGATCCGATGTCCATCCAGCTCGAGATCGTCACGCCGGAGCGACTCGCGTACTCGGACACGGTCGACTCGGTCGTGCTGCCCGGGTCCGAGGGCGAGCTCGGGGTGCTGCCGCACCACGCACCACTCGTGTCCACCCTGGGCGTCGGCGAGCTCCGGATCCGCAAGGGCGGGCAGGAGGAATCGTTCGCGATCGTCGGCGGCTTCCTCCAGGTCCGTCCGGACAAGGTCGTCGTCATGGCCGAGACCGCGGACATGGCGAGCGAGATCGATCTCGAGAAGGCGGAGGAGGCCCGTCGCGAGGCCGAACGCGCGCTCGAGAGCGGATACCACGAAGGCGCCGACCTCTCGGCCGCCCGCGCCCAGCTGCAGCAGGCGCTCCTCCGGATCCGGGTCGCGGAGCGACGCTATCGGGAAGGACCGCGCCACCGATGACCGAACGGCGACCGCGGCAGCGCGGCTAGCGGACCGTGGCGGACGCCCGACCGTTCCATTGGGAGTACACCCCGGAGCCGGTCGCTCCGGAGGTCTTCCGCGTCGAGGGCGGACGGCCGCTCGTCGGGACCGTGGCGATCAGTGGTGCCAAGAACGCCGCGCTCAAGCTGCTCGCGGCGGCGACGCTGACGGGTGAGCGCTGCCGGTTGACCAACGTCCCCGAGATCGAGGACGTGCGCGTCATGGCCCAGACGCTCATGGAGCTCGGCGTGGTCGTGGATCACCCGGAGCCCAACGTCTACGAGATCGCGGCGGGGGACGTCGATTGGCTCTTCGTCCCCCTCGAGGCCGCGGCCAAGATGCGCGCCTCGTTCATGCTGCTGGGGCCGCTCCTGGCGCGATTCGGCCGGGTCATCATCAGCAACCCGGGCGGCGACCGCATCGGGCGACGACCGGTCAACCTGCACGTGGATGCGATGCGGGCGCTGGGCGCCCAGATCGACTACCGCAACGGCTACTACTTCGCCACGGCTCCGGGACGATTGCGTGGCACGGAGGTCCGGTTCCCCTTCGTGAGCGTCATGGGGACCGAGAACGCGATGCTGGCCGCGACGCTCGCCGAAGGCCACACGGTCATCCGTCCGGCTGCGCAGGAACCCGAGGTGGACGACCTGATCGCCTTCCTCTGCAAGATGGGGGCGCAGGTGACGCGGACGGCCCCCGACACGATCGAAGTCGAGGGCCGCAAGCGCCTGCGGGGCGCGGACCACAGCGTCATCCCCGACCGGATCGAGGCCGGCACGTTCGTCGTGGCGGGTGCGATCACCGGAGGGCGGATCACCCTGACCGGGGCGCCGTGCGACCACCTCGGCTCGTTCGTCGAGGTCATGGGTCGGGCCGGCGTCGGGGTGTCGTGCGGCACGGACACGATCGAGGTGGACGGGTCGGCGCTCGGGGGCGCCGGTTTCACCGCGCTCGATGTCGAGACGGCGCCATACCCGGGCCTCGCGACGGACCTCCAGCCACCCACGTCCATCCTCCTGACGCAGGCCACCGGCACGTCGCACGTCCACGAGGCGATCTTCGAGGACCGGCTCGAATGGATGAGCGAACTGCGACTGATGGGCGCCGACATCGACATCGCGGACGATCGCCACGCGACGATCCGCGGCCGGACCCCACTCCGCGGGACGGAGGTCGAGATCGGCGACCTGCGCGCCGGGGCCTCGCTCATCCTCGCCGCCCTGGCGGCCGACGGCACGACCACCATCCACGGTGCACACCACGTTCACCGGGGCTATGAGAACATCGAGGGCAAGTTCCTGGGCCTCGGGGCCAGGATCTCGCGCCAGGCAGAAGGGAACGACACCACCAGCTCATGAAGATCGGCATCGACCTCGGGACCGCCAACGTCCTCGTCTACGTGAAGGGCAAGGGCATCGTCATCACCGAACCGTCCGTCGTGGCGGTGTCGGAGGACAACCGCATCGTGGCCGTCGGCGAGGAAGCCCGCGAGATGATCGGGCGCACGCCCGGCAACATCCAGGCCATCCGCCCGATGAAGGACGGTGTGATCGCCGACTACGTCATCACCGAGGCGATGCTGCGCTTCTTCATCGCCAAGGCGACGAAGGGCCGCATCGGGTTCAGCCGGCCGGAAGTGATGATCAGCGTGCCTGCCGGTGTGACGTCCGTCGAGAAGCGAGCCGTTCGCGACGCCGCGCTCAAGGCCGGGGCCAAGGAGGCGTTCCTGATCGAGGAGCCGCTGGCCGCCGCCATCGGCGCCAACGTGCCGATCTCCGGACCGTCGGGGAACATGATCATCGATATCGGGGGCGGCACGTCGGAGATCGCGGTCATCGCGCTGGGTGGGATCGTGGTCTCGAACTCGCTGCGGGTCGGCGGCAACAAGTTCGACGAGGCGATCGCGACCTACATCCGCAAGAAGTACAACCTCATGATCGGCGAGCGGACCGCTGAAGAGGTGAAGATCCAGATCGGCACCGCCCTGCCGCTGGAGCGCGAGCTGACGATGGAGGTGCGGGGCCGCGACCTCATCGCCGGGCTGCCGAGGACCATCCCGATCACCTCGTCGGAGGTGATGGAGGCCATCGAGGCGCCGCTCCAGCAGCTCGTCGCCGCGGTCCGCTCCGTCCTGGAGCAGACCCCGCCGGAGCTCTCATCCGACATCATCGACAAGGGCATGGTCATGTCCGGCGGCGGCGCGCTGCTGCGGAACGTGGACAAGCTGCTCACCCAGGTGACCGGCGTGCCGTGTCACGTGGCCGAGAATTCCCTCGACTGCGTCGCCCTGGGCACCGGTCTTGCGCTCGAGCACTTCGATTTCTTCAAGAAGTCGCTCGTCCAGCAGATCTGATCGGGCGTGACCCTCGCGGCGGGGCCGGGCGCCGAGCGGTCGTTCATCGACCTGCACTGCCACACGTCGGCGTCGTTCGATTGCCTGTCGAAGCCCGCGGACGTCGTGCGTGCCGCGGCGTCGCGCGGTCTCACCCACCTCGTCGTGACCGACCACGACCGGATCGATGGGGCCCTCGCGGCTCGTGACGCGGCGCCACCCGGGCTGACGGTGATCATCGGCGAGGAGGTCAAGACCGCCGACGGCGACCTCATCTGCGCGTTCCTGACCACGGCCATCGCGCCGGGGATGCGGGCGGCCGAGACGATCGCCGCAGCGCGCGAGCAGGGGGGCCTCGTCGGGATCCCGCACCCGTTCGACCGGTTCCGCGGGTCCCTCTCGAAGAGCGCCACGCTGGATGCGCTCGCCCCGCTCGTCGACTGGGTGGAGACCCACAACGCGCGCCTGGTCGGGAACGGCAACGAGCAGGCGGCGGAGTACGCCCTCCGACACGGACTGCCCGGCGTTGCCGTCTCCGACGCGCATACCATCCTGGAGGTGGGGGTCGCCTATACCGCCCTCGACAGCGACCCCTCCACGGCCGCCAGCCTGCTGACCGCCCTGTCGGCGCCGGAGATCGTGCCTGGGCGGGCGAGCTACTTCGTCCGCCTGTGGACGCCCGCCGCGAAGGCCGTGCAGCGCATGCGTGGGAACGGTCGCGTCCGACCGGGGACCGCGGCATGACGCCACAGGACCATCGACCGATGGAACCCGGGACCCCGTCGCCCGTACCGTCCCCATCGATGGAGGCCACCCCCGCGATCGATCCTCGCGCGCGCGCCGGCGAGCGCCCGCCCGTCCCCGAACGCGAGCCCGACGTGGAGCAGATGTCCCTGGCCCGTCGCCTCCGTCAGCCGCGGACCATCATCTCCATCGCGGTCCCGCTGTTCATCATCGCGGCCTTCGTCGCGATCAACGGCGAGCAGCTCCAGAAGGTCCCGCAGCTCATCCTGGCGGCGAACCCGGCGCTCGTCTTCGTCGCGTTCGTCGTGTTCTACGCAGGGTTCCCGCTTCGGGGGCAGCGCTGGAAGATCCTGCTGCGCGGCACGGGATTGCGGATCCCGCGACGCGATTCGACCGAGATCATCTTCCTGTCGTGGCTGGTCAACTGCGTCGTCCCGGCCAAGCTCGGTGACGTGTACCGCGCCTACCTGCTCAAGATCAACAGCACGGCCTCGCTCTCGCGGACCTTCGGGACCGTGTTCATCGAACGCGTGCTGGACGTCTGCGCGATCGCCCTCCTGGGGATCGCCGCGGGCTACTGGAGCTTCCGCGATGGGCTACCGCCGGTGATCGAATACGTCTTCATCGTCGGCCTCGTCGTGGTCGCCCTGCTGATCGTCGGCCTCTTCACGATGCGCAACTTCGGGCGCCGGATCATCACTGCACTGCGGTTCCTGCCCCATCAGGTGCTCGAGCTGTACGACCGCTTCGAGCAGGGCGTGTTCGGTGCCATCGGCATGCGCCAGATGCCCGTCCTCGGCCTCCTGACCGGGACGATCTGGATGACCGAGGGCCTGCGCCTCTTCTTCGTGATCCAGGCGTTCGGGTTCGCGGACGTCTCCATGGGCATCTCGGGAGCGGTGTTCGTGGCCCTCATCGGTTCGCTGCTGACGGCCGTGCCGCTCAGCCCGGCCGGACTCGGGATCGTGGAGGCCGGCGTGGTGGGCGTGCTCACCGTCGCGTATGGCGTGCCGCTCCCCGAGGCGACGGCGATCGCCCTGCTGGATCGCGTGATCAGCGTGTTCTCGGTCATCGTGCTCGGTTCGATCGCGTACGTGATCTCGAAGAAGCCGCGTGGTGAGGGCTGGATCCCGCAGCCCGACCAGATCGAGGTCCTGACCGGTCCCTCCGCGGCGTCCCAGCCCGTCTGACCGTCCTTCGGGGCTCGGCGAACCGTAAGGCATGCGCAAGACCCCCGGAGCATCTGCTGTGGCCGATGTGGGCGACCGGGGTGTACCTTCGTCCCGGGGGAGTGGCCGCGCGCAACCTGGACGGACCCTTCGCGACCGCACCTCATCGGACCCGATCGGCCTCGGAGCCGCGCGGCGACACCGGTACGAACGGGTGATACAGCCGTAGTGCGGTCCTGCCCATCATCGTGGCATCGACGCACCGAGTAGGCGGCACGGGCCGCACGGTCCTCATCCTAGGAGCGCCCAGGCAGCATGACCACCCAGAACGGCCGAGCGTTCAACGAATGGCTTCGAGCCCAGCTCAAGGCCAAGAAGATGTCGCAGCGCCAGCTGGCCCAGCAGTCGGGGGTCGACCATTCGACCATCTCGCGGCTGATCCGCGGGGACCGCATGCCGTCCCTCGGGACGGCCACCAAGCTGGCCCGCGGGTTGCGCGAGTTGCGCGACGACGCCGACACGCCGCAGTACCTCGGCCTCGTCGCCTCCGGATCCACCAACCCGACCGCGCGAGTCGAGTACGCCCTGCGGGCCGACGAGTTGCTCACCGAGGCGCAGGTCCGTCAGATCATGGAGTACTACCTCGCCGTCCGGATGCGCCGATACGGCCGCACCTTTGCGGACGGCACGTCCACGGGTGGTTCCGGTGAGCGTCCGCGCGATCGCCAGATGGGCAGCGCGGCAGGTGGGACCGGCGTCGCCAATCGACCGATCGGCGGGATGACCTCCACGGTCCGCTCCATCAGCACCGGCACGGCGATGACCACGGTCCGACCGGTCTCACGCTCCAGCGGCCGGGAGCCAGGCCGCTACTAGATCTTCTCCAGGGCACGACCCGGATCGCCCTCCACCATCCGGGTCTCGGGGACAGCGAACGCCGGCGTCTGGGGCGCCGGCGTTCGCGATTCCCTGCGGGGTTCTGGCGGCCCGCGGCCCGCACCGCACGAGCCGCGGCCGGTCAGCACTGCCCGGCCCGACGCGAGCCGCGGCGGGCCCGCACCGCCCGGCCGGACCTCGCCCGCGCGCCGGCCCCGCCCCGGCGGCCCGCGCCCGGCCTGCCGCCCGGCCCGCCCGGCCGGCCCCGGCCGCGCCCTCTCGATCGGCCACGCCGGCGGGGCCATCTTCCCGCCTAGTCTCATGGCGAATCGCGCAAGTTCCCGGGCCCGGAACGTCCCCGGTAGCCTGGGTGGGCTGACACGGACGCCGCGACGGCCGTCCAAGGCCGATTCCGCGCCCGAAGCGTCCACAAGATTTGCCAGACGACTAGGGCGGACGATGGAGCCACCCCGATCGCCGACCCGCGCCGACCTGCGCGCCGAGCCGCGCCCCGCTGCCGCTCCGCGCTAGCCCCCGGCCGCCCCGGGCCCGTACACGGACACGAACCGCCCGGGCGCTGCCTCGAATCGATCCAGCAACGGCCCCCACACCACGCCCGGTGTCCGGCGCGACGGTCTCCTCGGCCGGCCCGCCGCACCGTGCCCCCATCGCCTCCGCGAACAGGTCGTCGCACAAGAGGACGAGGCTCGCGTACTCGCCGGGTGACGGCGACCCGATCGTGCTCCGGTCCTCGCTCCCGGGCGACACGCCACGCGGCGTCTCGGCCACGAACGCCCGACCCAGCACGGCCAGCGGATAGGCCACCGCTTCCGTCGACTTGAAGTCCGGCAGCGACCGGACCAGCACGACGGCACTCTCGATCGACGCCCGCCGACGACAGCACCGTGTCCACCCGCTCTCCCGCGGCCAGGCCCGGCGGGATAGCCGCCATCCGGATGTGGTGAGGGCGGCAGGTGCGTCAGGTTCCAGCCGGCGAGGCCGACGACCGCCGCGACCGCAAGGATCCCCGCCGGTCGGAGCGATCCGTTGCGCGACGGCCCCCCGCCGCCGACCAGCAGAGCGGCGATCCCCGAGTCCCACGAGGACGAAGACCATCGGATCGGCGAAGGCGTGGTAGTGGTCGTTCGGAAGCCCCGGGACGACGGATGCGAGCGACGGCGCGGCGAAGGTCAGGAAGACGGTGGACCAGAGCAGCCCCAGGCCGAGCCAGCGCGCGACCGTCGCCTCGTTGACCGTCGCTGCATCGACCGCGGTCGCCTGCCCCGCCGCACCGCCCCCGCGCGGTCGCCACCGCCACGCGACGATCCCGATCACGGCACAGGTCGCGATGACTGCGACCACGAAGCCGTCGGTGATGAGTCCCACGAGCGGCCAGCTCACCACGCGCAAGCCGACGATCCCGAATTGCACCGGGATCGCGGCCGTCGCCGGACTCGCGGCCGCCGGCCAGGTAGTCGAGCGCCGCACGGACCTCCGAGAAGTCCGTGGTGGCTTCGTTGATGGCGAGCGGGAGATACGCGACCAACAGCACGACCAGCGACGCGATCGCCGCTCGACCCAGCGGTCGCCGTCGCGAATCGAGGACGAACAACGCGCCGACCACGGGCGCCAGCGCGACCCCAAGGACATGGCACTGCATCGTCACCGCGGTGCCGGCCGCGGCCACGACCCACCAGCCCCACGCCCCGCCCGACCACGCCCGCCACGCTCCCGCGAGCGCGATCGCGCTGGAGAGCGCGATGAGGTTCGGGTTCCAGATGAAGGTCGATTCGTCGATCGCGGCGGCCGAGATCGCGATCGCGAACCCGGCAACCAGCCCCGCGATCGGGCCGGCGATGGCGCGGGCCAGCCACCACACCACGCCGACCGCCGCGATCCCCGCGAACGCGATGAGCGTGACGACCGCGAGCGGCGAATCGCCACCGGTCAGGAACGCGGCCGGACTGAGCAGGTAGTAGTACCAGGCGCCATGGTGGACATCGCCGATGGACGTCGGCGGACCCAGGAGCGGCACCACCCCGTCCACCACGAGCGACCGCAGCACGAGCATGTCGTGGCCTTGATCGCCATCCCACGTCCCGCGCGCCGCGAGACCGGGCAGCCGTAGCCCCGCAGCGAGCAGCACGAGTCCGACCAGCACCACCAGATCGCGCAGGCCGCCGCGGTCACGGAGGACCTCAGGCTCACGCAGCCAGCCACTCCCGGGCGCGGTCACACCGGCGCCGTTCGCGTGGCGGAGCTCCCCGGGAGGTCGAACGCCTCCGGCGGCAAGTCGTCGAGCGGCTCACCGGCCGCGAGCGCCCGGGCACGCGCGAGGTTGACGGCGTCGTAGCCCGCGTCCATGCCGGGCGTCTCGAGGATGTAGGTCGTCTCGGTGAGCCACGGGTGGCGGAGCAGGTGTGCGAAGCCGCGAACGCCGATCTGGCCCGCGCCAAGGTGTTCGTGTCGGTCCATCCTCGACCCCCGCTCCGCCCGCGAGTCGTTGAGATGGATCATGACCAGGCGATGCCGCCCGATCCGATCGTGGAAGGCAGCCAGGAAGGCATCGATGGCGTCGGGCTCCCCGATGTCGATGCCCGCACCCCAGGCATGTGCCGTGTCGAGGCAGAACCCCACCCGTTCGGGGGGCACGCCGCGCGCGTCGATCGCGTCGGCGATGGCCGCGAGTTCGTCGATGTCGACCCCGAGGCCCCAACCGCTGCCGGCCGAGTTCTCGAGCACGAGCATGGGCGCCCGATCGACGGCGGCGTCCTCGGCGACAGCCAGGGCCCGCGCCACGCCATCGGCGACCCGCCGGATGCCGTCGGGCACCCCCGCTCCCCGGTGTGACCCGATATGCACGTTGACGAATCGGGCACCGAACGACGGGGCGCCGCGCAGGTCCGACGCGAGGACCTCGATCGAGCGTTCGAACAGGTCCGGGTCGGGTCCTGCCAGGTTCACGAGATAGGCGGCGTGGACCGCAACGGGTTCGATGCCGTGATGGGTCAGTCGCTGGCGGAACGCCGGCAGTTCGACCGGAGGCGCGGATCGACGGCGCCATGCCGTCGGATTGTCCGTGAAGATCTGGAGTGCGCTGGCACCGACCTCCGCGGCACGCTCCACCGCTTTGACCATCCCGTGCCCGAGCGGGAGGTGGGCGCCAAGCCGTCGACCGTCGGGAAGCATCGCGGCCCATCGTACGATGCGGGCATGGTGGACGAACTCGCGGTCGACGAGGCATTCACGGCCAGGACGCTCCGCGCGTTCATCCGGGACGGGCGGCTCGTCTCGATCCCGGCGCGCGAGAAGCGTCGGCTCGTCGTCTATCGATACCTGCGCGACATCGTCTTCACCGAGGCCCGGTCGTACCCGGAGGCGGAGGTCAACCAGCGGTTGGCGCTCTTCCATCCGGATGTCGCCACCATCCGCCGCGGGATGGTGGACGCGGGCCTGGTTACGCGGGCGGCCGGTGAGTACCGGCGCGGCATCGACTGACGGTCTCGGCCTCGACGGGACGGGCTGGCTTCGATGGGCGGGTCAGCGGCGCCGACTGCTTCCGTTCGACGCCTTGCCCTTCGTGTACTCGCCGCCGATCACCGGTTCGATGAGGCCCAAGTGACCATCCTTGCGTTCGTAAAGGATCGCCACCCGCTCGGTCTCGGCGTTGACGAACACGAAGAACTGATGGCCCAGCTCCTCCATCGATGCGAGCGCGTCCTCCTCGAACATCGGCTCGATCGCGAAGCGCTTGGTCTTCACGATCCGCCGCTCGTCGCCGGGTTCGGCGGTGCCGTCGGCGAGCGTCCGCAGGAGCCGCTTCTCTTCTTCGGGGCGGGAGCGCACGCGCGGCTTGGACTTGAAGTCGACCGCCTGGCGCTCGGCCTTGTCGATGACGTTGTCGATGGCGGCCTGGTAGCTGATTCCCGAGGCGTGGCTGCGCAGGACCTGGCCATCGATGACGAGCGTCACGTCCGCGATGTGGGCGTCCGAAGCGCTTCGATGCATCTCGTTGGAGAGCTCGACGATGGCGTCCGTCCGGTCATCGAGCAGCCGCTCGAGCCGGTGGAACCTGCGAGCGGCGTAGTCGCGAACCCGGTCCGGGACCTCCACGTTCTTGCCCTTGACGATGGTTCTCATGGGGCACCTCCGAGGTGGAACGCCGGGAATCGAGTATAGACCTCGTCCCGGCAGAAGGCCGGTGCTGGGGCCGCCGGGGGCGCTGGGGCCGCCGGTCAGGGTTAGCGCTCCCTGGCGACCGTGATCGCGGACACCGCCATGGCCCCGGCCGCCAGCAGGGCCTCGGCGCAGGCAGCGAGCGTCGCCCCGGTCGTGGTCACGTCGTCCACCAACAGCACCCAGCGACCAGCCGGCGATGCGACGTCAGGCGCGCGTGCGCGGACGGCGAACGCCCCGGCAACATTGCTTGCGCGCATGGTGCGGTCGAGGTCGAACTGGGCGATGGTCGCGCGGCGGCGCTCGACGCACGGCGTGAAGGGCAGGCCGAGATGGCGCGCCGCCACACGAGCGATCAGCCCGGCCTGGTCGTACCCGCGCCCCCGCGCCCGGTCCGCGTGGACCGGCACGTTGACGACCACGTCCGCACCAACGCCGACGCTCGCCCACCGACGCGCGACGGCCGCACCGAGGGGTTCAGCCAGCCGCTGCTCACCGGCGTACTTGAGCTGGTGCAGGGCATCCCGCACGACGCCGCGGAAGCCCGCGCACCAATCGAGTTGGAGCAGTGGCTCCGGGATATCGCCAGGAAGCCCGATCGGGACGCCGGCCGGGAGTGCCAGGCGAGCATCGAGTGCCGTTCCGCACGAGGGGCACAGAGCAGCCCCCTCGCGTCGACAACCGACGCAGCGTGCCGGGAATGCCGCGTCCAGCACGCGATCCACGACTGCCCGAGCGACTCGCGTCCCGCTCACACGGGTCCTTCGGCTCTGGTGTGTCGTCGCGAGGGCGCCCACGCTGAAGCTCTCGTACGGAGGCATGCGTGATGCGCAGATCCATGTTGGCGGTCGCCGGGCTCGCCTTGGCCGCGACGGTCGGGCTGGTCGTCTATTGGCGGTGGTTCCCACGGGCTGGAACGAAATGGGCGAATCAGGTGATGAACCCGTGGCTTGTCCGCGAAGGGTGGTCCGGGGCCGGCAGGTCCGAGTTCGGGACGCTGGAGCATTTCGGACGCAAGACCGGTACTCGACATCTGACGCCGGTCCACCCCGTTCCGACGCCCGAGGGGTTCCGGATCATCGTCCCGCTCGCCGAGGGATCGCAGTGGGCGATGAACGTGCTCGCCGCGGGCCATTGCCGCCTGCAGTTCCATGACACGGTCTTCGATCTCGACGAACCGCTCCTGGTGGAGCCGGTCGATGTCCGCGAACTGCCCCGGCCGACGCGGTGGGCCGCGGACCGGCTCGGGTTCAAGTACCTGCGCTTGCACCGGTTCGCCGACCATCCGGGTGCCCTCGAAGCGCTGGACGAGGCGGCGTCGATCGACGTCGTGGTCCCCTCGGAGGAACTGCAACCGACGTCGGTCTGAGGCGGCGGCATCCGGCGTTGAGATCGGCATGTCGCCATCCTGACGAGGGGGTCTGCACTGGTGATCCCGCGTCCCTCACCTGTCCCTCACCTGTGCATCACCTGCCCCTCACCTGCCCCTCACCGGCGACGTTGCGGCGGCGTATCCGGGGCGTGTCCGGTGCCCATCGCGATGAGGCGGTGATGAGTCGGGGATGAGCCGGCGGTGAGCTTGCGTTGAGCCTGCGTTGAGCCTGCGACAACCGGCTGGCACGACGCGAGCGCCACCATGAGGCGATGGATGGTCGCCATGTCGGTCGAGTGATCCGCTCGATCCGCGAACATATGGGAAAGACGCAATCCGAGGTCGCGCGAGACGCCGGCGTGAGCCAGGGAGCCGTCTCCCGATCCGAGCGCGGATCGGTCGGCGAGCTGCCTGTCACCGTGGTCGATCGGATCGTCGGGGCGCTGGGAGCTTCGCTGTATCTCGACATCCGCTACCAGGGCGGTATGGGTGATCGATTGCTCGATCGCGTCCACGCCGCGCTGGTGGACCATGTCGTCGCGACCCTTCGGGCGGACTGGGAGGTGGTCGTCGAGTACAGCTTCAACCAGTTCGGCGAGCGCGGGTCGGTCGACGTTCTCGCGTGGCACGCGAGCACCCGAACCCTCCTGATCGTGGAGGTCAAGTCGGCCCTCACGGACCTCCAGGCGATGCTCCACTCGCTGGGACGGAAGCTCCGCCTCGTTCCCGACATCGTCCGACGTGAGCGCGGGTGGGACGCGAACGCCGTCGGCCGCCTCGTCGTGGTCGCGGGAACCACATCGAATCGGGCGGTGGTCGCGGCGCACGCAGCGATGTTCGATGTGTCCTTCCCGTCGCGTGCCCGGGACGTCAAGGCCTGGCTCCGGGAACCGTCTGGGCCGATCGCGGGTGTCTGGTTCGTGTCGCGAGATGCGGTCCCCACGATCCGCGCGACGGGGCGACACCGCCGATGCGCCCGTGCAGTGCGGGCCGCGGATCGCGGCACTCCTCGCGGCCGAATCGCGCGACACCGGGCCAACGTCCCACCTAGTCTCCCCACGAATCTCGTGGACGGCAATCACTGTGGAAACGCCGGGTCCCCTTCCGCACGAGTCCACTCGGACTAGGACGGACGCCAGGAGCCCGGATCGGGCACCGTTTCCTCCACAGGATTCGCCACGGGACTAGGGGGGAAGTTGGGCCGAGGCACGACGCCGGGCCGAGGCACGACGCCGGGCAAGGCACGACGCCGGGCAAGGCACAACGCGGGCACGAGCGGCGGACCTACTCGAGTCGGATGACGTCCCCGACTTGCGTGCCCGATGCGTCGATCGTGCCCGCGGGAAGTTCCAGCACTCCGTGCGCACCGCGCACCAGGGGCACGAGCCCGGTCCAAGCCCGCAGGTTGCGATGGACGGAGAGCACCGGCCGCAGTTCGCCCGGAGCCTCGATCCCAGCCTGGCCGCCCGCGCCCGAGCCCGCGCCGCTCGCGCCCCGTAACGGGTCGGCCTACGAAGACCGCGTCGATGGGGAACCGCATGAACATCATGTGGATCCCGTTGGAAGCCGGCAGCCACAGACCCGCACCGGCCGGCAGCTCGCCTCGACCCATCAGGCCCATGAACTTGGCCCATAACGAACTGGCGACCTCGAGCGAGGTCGCCAGATCCGTATCTCGTGTCACATTGCGCGCGGTGCGCGCATGGTGTTCGGTTCCCATGAGCCGGGGTTCGGTCGCCGTCGTCGTCGTCGCCGCCGACGTCGCCGTCGCGTCGCCGACCGGTTCGGTCAGACCGCCAGGTTCTGGACGATCAGGATGATCGCCGGCCCAAGGATGACGATGAACAGCGAGGGGAAGATGCACCCGACCAGCGGGAACAGCATCTTGATCGGGGCCTTGGCGGCCTGTTCCTCGGCGCGCTGCCGGCGCTCGATCCGAAGCTGCTCGGACTGCACCTGCAGCACCTTGGACACCGACACACCGAGCTGCTCGGCCTGGATGATCGCGCCGATGAAGTTGGTCAACGGCACGACCTCGGTGCGCGGCACGATGTCGCGCAGGGCATCTCGTCGCGCCTTGCCGACGCGAACTTCGGCCAGGGCCCGACGGAACTCGTCGGACAAGGGGCCCTTGAGCTTCTCCACGACCTTGCCGAGGGCGGCATCGAAACCGAGGCCGGCCCGCACGGAGATCGTCAGCAGGTCCAGGGTGTCCGGGATCATCAGGAGGATGGCCTTCTGGCGCTTCTTGACGCGCCCGCCCAGCCAGAACTCCGGGATGGTGTAGCCGAAGAGCCCACCGATGCCGACCATCACGAACCCGATGAGGACCGGGAAGTTCAGCACGTTGACGATGACGAACAGGAAGAAGAACAGGATCGCACCGACGATCGCACCGATGGCCTTGATCCCCAGCCAGTCCGACACGCGGAGGTCACCAGGGTTGCCGGCCAGCGCGAGGCGCTTTTCGGTCCGTTCGGTGAAGGACGAGGACGCGACGCGCGACATCCGTCCCGAGAGCCCCGCGGCCAACGGCCGAAGGGTCCGCTCGATGAACGGCTGCTGGAGCTCGAGTTCCTCGAGGTTCTTGGCCTGCATGGTGCCCAGCTGGGTCAGGCGGGCCTGGACCGGGTCCACCGGCGAACCGCCGGCGAGCCCGACGACGATCAGGAGGATCGCACCGGCCGCGAGAGCGGCCACCGCGATTGCGACAGGATCCATCGGCTAGACCTCGATGTCCACGATCTTGCGGATGAGCATGAAGCCGATGAACATCATGAATCCACCGAAGAGGAGGATGATCACGCCGGCCGGCAGTCCGAGGATGCCGGGCGGATTGGCGAACATCGGGTCCATGAACCCGGGGGCGGCGATGAACAGGAAGCCAGCCAGGCCGATCGGCAGGAAGCCGACCACGTAGCCCGACAGTCGCTGCTGTGCGGTCAGGGTGCGGATCTCGCCCTTGATGCGGACCCGCTCCCGGATGGTGTAGGCGATCGAGTCCAGGATCTCGGCAAGGTTGCCGCCGACCTGGTGCTGGATCGAGATGGCCGTGGCCATGAGCTCGAGGTCGTCGGACCGCACGCGGCGGACCATGTTCTCGAGCGCCTGGTCGAACGGCAGGCCCAGGTTCACCTCGCGGATGACCCGCGAGAACTCCGTCGAGATCGGCGGCCGCGACTCGCGGACGACCAGCTCGATGGCCTGGAGGAATGACGAACCGGCGCGCAGCGCGTTCGCGATCAGGGTGATCGTGTCCGGGAGCTGCTTGTTGAAGGCATTGAGTCGGCCGTTCTTCCGGCGATTGAGCCAGAAGCGCGGGAGCATGAATCCGATGAGTGCGCCGATCAGCAGCGCCAGAGGCGTCTGCAGGGCCGGAAAGAAGAACCCGAAGATGTACATGCCGACGGGGAGCCCGACGGTCGAGCCGGCCACGATGAACATGTATTCGGATGGCTTGAGCTTGAGGTCGGCCCGGGCGAGTTCCCTGGCCAGGTTCGCGCCGAAGTCGCGCTGCTCGACGACCTTGTTGAGGTTCGCCATCGCCGCGCTCTGGGCGATGAGGTCGCTGATCGGGCCCTGCCCGGTCGATTGGGTCTTGGCGGTCTCGACCTTGCCGGAGGCATAGCGCTCCAGCCGATCCGAGATCCCCGAGTTCCCCGAGCTGGCGACCCCGACCGCGATGAGCAGGATGGCCAGCGCGGCGACACCCGCCACCGCGAGGGTCATGACGTCCACGGTCGGTCTACCTCCCTTCGGCTAGTACGTGAAGCCGAAGAGGCCAGGCGGCAGGTTGATGCCCATGACCTCGAACTTCTCGACGAACTTCGGCCGGATCCCGGTCGCCTTGAGGCGGCCCTGGATCTTGCCCTCGATGACGCCCGTCTGCTCGAACACGAATACGTCCTGCATGACGATGACGTCGCCTTCCATGCCCTGGACCTCGGTGATATTGACGATCTTCCGGGTCCCGTCCTTGAGGCGGCTCTGCTGGACGATGAGGTCCACCGCGGACGCCACCTGCTCGCGGATGGCCCGCAGCGGCAGGTCGACGCCGGCCATGAGGACCATCGTCTCGAGGCGCGACAGCATGTCGCGCGGACTGTTGGCGTGTCCCGTGGACATCGAGCCGTCGTGGCCGGTGTTCATGGCCTGGAGCATGTCCAGGGCCTCGCCGGAACGACACTCTCCCACGATGATCCGGTCAGGCCGCATGCGCAGGGCGTTGCGGACGAGCTCGCGGATCGGGATGGCACCCTTGCCTTCGATGTTGGGTGGACGCGACTCGAGCGTCACGACGTGCTCCTGCCGAAGCTGGAGCTCCGCCGCATCCTCGATCGTCACGATCCGCTCGTCGTTCGGGATGAACGAGGAGAGGACGTTGAGGGTCGTGGTCTTGCCCGAGCCGGTGCCGCCGGAAACGAAGATGTTCAGGCGGGCTTCCACGCAGGCGCGCAGGAAGTCGAACATGTCCGCGGTCGCGGTGCCGAACCGGATGAGGTCGTCCACCGTGAACGGCGAAGCCGAGAACTTCCGGATCGTGACGACCGGGCCCACCAATGAAAGCGGCGGGATGATGGCGTTGACGCGGGAACCATCGGTCAGGCGGGCGTCGACCATCGGGGACGACTCGTCCACGCGTCGGCCGATCGGGGCGATGATCCGATCGATGATGCGCATGACGTGGTCATCGTTCTGGAAGACGACGTTGGTCAGCTCCAGCTTGCCGGATCGTTCGATGTAGACCTGGCGCGGGCCGTTGACCATCACCTCGGTGATGGACTCGTCGCGCAGGAGCGGCTCCAGCGGACCGAGACCGATGATCTCGTCCGTGATCTGCTCCAGCATCCGGACGCGCTCGGCGCGGGTCAGGGCGAGGCCTTCCTCGTCGATGACCTTGCCGAAGATCTCCTCGATCTGGCGCCGGACCTCGACCTGGTTGGACAGGTCCAGCTTCGGGTCCAGGTCCTGGATGACGCGGCTCTGGATGCGGAACTTGACGTCCCGGAACGACTCCCGGACCGGTCCCGACGACGTCAGGCGCGGGGCGGCCGGCGGCGCGGCGGGCGGGCCGCCGGTCGGGGCGGGCAGGTTGGATCCCGGGGCACCCGCTGCGGGCGCTTCCGGCGCACCGCCACCACCGGGTCGAGCACTCTCGATCCGCTTCAACAGGGACATCGCCTACACCCCTTTTCGCCCCGAGGGGCTCACTTCGAACGCCTGGGCCTGGAACGGCTGCTCTAGCGCCATGCGAACAACGACTTCTTCTGTGAGGACTTGTTCTTGTCACCGGTACCTGCGCCGGTGCCGGCCGCGACCTGCGACCGCTCATCGACGACGGACCGGGCGAGCCGAAGGATGTCCTGGGACACCTGGGCCTCCCGATTGCTGAGGAAGAACGGGACGCCACGGTTCAGCGCGTAGACCACGCTGCGACCGTCGCTCACGATCGTGTCGTCCACCTTGCGCCCGATCGAATGCTCGACGTCCGCCACGCGGATGCCCAGCGCCGAGTCGGCGCGATTGAGGACGAGACGGACCTTGCGGCCCTCGTACCCGAGTTGGTCTGCGACCTCCAGGAAGAGGCGCATGTTCTTGATGCTGGTGATCTCGAGGCTGAGCATCGTCAGGATCACGTCGGCCGAATTGAGGATGGCCAGGGTCGTGTCGTTGAAGTACGACGTGCAGTCAACGATGACGAGGTCGTGCGTCTGGCGCAAGGCCTCGATGACGCGCTTGATGCCGGCGGGCGTGATGAGCTCGGCCATCTCGGGAGATGGCGGGGCGAGCAGCACGCGGATGCCGGCCGAGTGGTTGATGACGAACGTATCGATCGACTCCACCTCGTTCCCGGCCTGTTCGAGCTCGGGGACGAGATCCGCGATCGACTTGTTCTTCGGGTTCAGATTGAGCAGGACGCCGACGTCCCCGAACTGGAACGAGCCGTCCACGAGGACGACCTTCTTGCCGAGTTCGGTCGCGGCAGCCACCGCCATGTTGACGGCGACCGTGGTGCGTCCCACGCCGCCCTTGGGGCTGAACACCGCGGCCACGATCCCGGGCTCACCCGAAGGGTTGGTGGTCGGAGCAGAGCCGCCGCCCTTCGGCGCTGCGACCGGGGCGACCGCCATCCGGCTGATCTTGTCGCGCTCCCGGGCATAGACCTGGCGGATGGACGCGGTGAGTTCGTCGCTGCTGAAGGGCTTGACCAGGAACTCGCGTGCGCCGGCGAGCATGGACCGACGGAGATAGTCGGCCTCGCCCTGGACGGACATCATCACGACCGAGGCGGCCGGCACGTCCCGGGAGAGCTGCTCGGTAGCGGCGATGCCGTCCATGTCCGGCATGTTGATGTCCATCAGGACGACGTCCGGGTTCAGCGAGGAGGCGAGGGTGATCGCCTCGGCGCCGGACGCGGCAACCCCTACGACGTCGATGTCACCTTCGAAGCCAAGCAGCTTCGAAAGGTGGTCGCGCGTCTCGGGGATGTCGTCGACGATCAGGACACGGATCTGGTCGGCCATCTGGCGTTCGGACTCTCGTTCGCTAAAGGTTGGGTCTGAAGTGTTGCTGTGGTGGTGGCCCTGACGGCGACGGGCGCGGGACTCGTTGGTCCATCACGCCCGTCGCGCCTGGGTCAGGTACCGGGCCGGCCGGGGAGTGGCCGGGTTGGCGCTACGGTCGGTTGATCACTGCTCCGGCAGGACGGTTTCCACCAGCTCCGGCGGAAGGACGCCGAGGTCGACGAGCTCCTTGAGGATGACGCCGGTGGTGGTATCCGGGAGCGGGCCATCCGGGAGCGGAAGACCGGTCGCCGGGTCAAGGAAGTCTTCGGGTGAGCGCAGCAGCAGGCTGACGCTGCCGTCGAGCTGGGCGAACTTGATGATCTCGGCCTGCTGGAGGTCGACCGCGAGGATCACGATCTGCTGCTGGCCGGTCAGTGACGTGCCGCCATCCGTCCCGTCGTCCGTGCCGTCGTCCGCCGTCCCGTCGTCCGCCGGGGGCGGGGGCAGGAGCGTGCCCAGGACCTGGAGACCCTGGAGCAGGACCTTGACGCTGGTGCTGTTGATGCCGCTCACGACGGTGAACGAGTCGTCGGCCGGGTTGATCGTGATGACCGGGAACTTGTCACCGGTGAAGCCCGCGACCATGTCCACGTAGTCGCCGGTCTTGATGACCGTGCCGACGCCGGTGATCTGGTCCACCTGGACGGCGATCGAGCGCTTGCCGGGCGGGGTCACGATGTCGAGGACCGTTCCCGCCTCGCCACCCGAGATCGTGGTCGACGTGACCTGGGCGCCGGTCGTGACCGCCTCGCGGGCGATCTTGCCGATCGACCTGGGACGTGTCCTCGAACGCGCCGGGGTCACGGGCCGTGAGCGGCTTGCACCTCGACCGTGAGCTGGTTGGCCTGGATCTTGGAGCCGAGCGGGATGTCCGCCGTCGCGATGACGGTGTTGAGCTTCCGTCGGCGATCGCGTTCGGGTCTCGCGGTGCCGTGCCGTTGCCTTGCAGGGCAAGGATCCCGACGAACGCGACGATCGCGAGGAAGACCCCGATGAGCAGGACCAATCGATTAGAGCGTTTCAAGATAAATCTCCCCGAGCCGTGTGACAGGTGGCACCACTGTAGCACCGCCCAAGAGGCGCGCGACTATACCAATGGGCTAGGACCATCTGGTAGGAACCGGCAGGATTCCACGCTTGGCGCAAGGTGGATTGCAAGGTGGTCGCGGACCCGCGAACGGTGGTGCGTGACGGTCACATCGGGGGTACGCAACGACCCGCCGGACGGTTGTCCGACGGGTCGAGGAATGAGTGCTCGAGACGGTTTGACCGCCGCCTGGCGGGACTACATCGCGTTGCCGACGACGCTCAGCTTGTCGCTGACCTGACTGCCAAGGAAGATGAGCGAGATGATCGCGACGATGGCGATCAACGCAAGGATGAGTGCGTACTCCGCGAGGCCCTGGCCAGCCTCGTCGTCGAGACGGAAATGATCGAAGATCGCCGCGACACGGGACTGCATGCTGTTACACCTCCTTTCATCAAGGTACCCACCACGGTAAAGATGGGGTCCCGGGTGTCAATAGCCCGGATGGTCGGATGCGGGCGTGGACGCACCGCTGTCACGGAAATGACGAGACCGTCGGGCCGCTTGGCGCCGACGGTCTCGCGACTGCTACGAAGGGGTCCGCCTAGACCGAGGTCCCGACGGTGTTCAGGATCCCGCTGACCTGCCCACCAAGGAAGATCAGGGCGATGATCGCCACGATCGCGATGAGGGCGAGGATCAGCGCGTACTCCGCGAGGCCCTGGCCATCCTCATCACTGCGGAAGGACGAGATAAGAGCGAAGAGATTCGACATCTGTGCATGTACCTCCTTTCCTCTGAAGCTCCCCGGACTCCGGGGGCCGAGTCACCCTACGTGCCACTTGTCGGACCTGTCAACTGGCCATCCGACCTATGGACATCCGGGACGAATCGAAAGACCGCCGGTCAAGTGACCGGCGGTCCATCTGGGTGTCGGGTTTCGGTTAGACCGACGTACCGACGGTGTTCAGGATCGAGCTGACCTGGCCGCCCAGGAAGATGAGGGCGATGATCGCGACGATCGCGATGAGCGCGAGGATCAGCGCGTACTCCGCGAGACCCTGGCCGTCCTCGTCGCTTCGGATCGCGGCGAGGAATTCGTTGAACAGCGCCATGTGGCTGCCTCCTGGATGAGTACTCACCCTCAGATGAGGGCTGGGTCAATATAGGAAGCGGTACGTCGGACGGATACTGAGACGATGGTCATGGGTGCGTGCGACGATGCACCGGACCCCCGGCGGCCGCCGGGTACGCCGTTCGTCGGTCAGCCGCCGGTCGCCTGGTCGATCGCCTCGCCGATGAGCGTCAGGGCGTCCGTCACCGCCCCCCCGAAGAACGTGAGCCAGATGATGGTCAGGGCCGTGGTCAGGGCCAGGATGAGCCCGTACTCCACGATGCCCTGGCCGCGGGATCCGCGGCGCCGGATCGCGGTCATGTGCCGGCGGGCTCGAGTGGCGGGATATCCGCCACGATACGGACCTCGCCACCATCGGCGAGCAGCTCGGCCGTCACGCCCACGGAGCCGGCCCGGCTCTGGATCTCCCGCCATGTGGTCGCCGGCAGGATCACGATGGCGTTGCGCGCCGCCGCCTCCACGGCCTCGCGCTCGTCGGTGCGTCGATCCTCCATCATCGCCGCGAGGGCGGGCGGCAACTCCTTGCCGTCCTCCGGGATGGGGACGATGGAGCCCGGGGCGCGCTGCACCTCGGCGACCGCGCGGGTGGCGGTGATTCGAGCTTCCAGCTGTTCGCCCCAGTCGAGGCGCATCGCGATCTGCTCCGGGTCCGCTGCCAGGTAGGCGGCGAGCGCCTCGTCGAGCATCCGGAACAGCCCACTCTCGAGGTCCATGGAGAGGCGGCGATCCTGGCCCATCGAGTCGAACTCGACCGGGATGCTGGCGCGACGGCCCCGGTCGCGCGCCGAACGCCGCAGCGTCGGCACCAGCCCCAGGTCATCGAGCACCATCGGGCGGACGTCGAAGATGAACGACTTCGTGGCCTCGAGCGTCTGCTGGACCATCGCGACGAGCTGACGGACCTCGCCAGCGGCCATCTGCGGATCCTTGAGGACGAGCCGCTCCACGATCTGTGCCTGGAGCACGATGTTGGTGAGGCTCTGCGCCGGGCCATCGTGCATCGCGCGGGCGATCTCTCGTCGCAGGTCCTCCTGGGAGGTCAGCAGCATGCGCGAGACCGCGGTCGGCATCGGCGCATCAGGGTCGACGCGCTCCAGGCCCACGGCGCCGGCACCCCCGCCCCCGGCGTCACGCGCCACCGCGGCCTCCACGTAAGCGGCCAGGGCGTCGTGGTACCGCGCCAGGACGCGGCGCTTGCCCTCCAGGACGTCCACCTGGGAGTCCATGAGCGCGGCACGCTTGCTGAGCGTGATCAGGCTGGTGGTCAGGTCCAGGCGCTCCTGGAGGTCGCCGTCCGCGCCCAGGTTCGTGAGCTTCGTGGCGGCGGAGGCCCGCCGTGCCTCGTGGCGGGCAGCCTCGGTCTTGGCCTGGGTGACGAGGAGCTCGATCTCCGCGAGCTCCACGTCGAGCGTGGCCAGATCGCCGGTGAGCCTGCTGGTCAGGTCCGCCGGGCTGGCGGCGGGTTCGGCGGGCGTCTCGTCCGGCATCAATCCTCGGGCATCCGGATCCAGCCCTGGCGCATCGCGTACACCACGGCCTGGGTCCGGTCGTTGACGGACAGCTTGCGCAGGATGGAGCTCATGTGGTTCTTGACCGTCTGCTCGCTGATGCTCAGCGCGTAGGCGACCTGCTTGTTGGTCATGCCCTGGGCGATGTTGTCCAGGATCTCGACCTCGCGCGGCGAGAGCGGGGCGAAGATCGGGGCGGCATCCTGGCCGTACACGGCGAGCTCGCGGAACTCCTTGAGGACGCGCGAGGCGACGGCCGGCTTGGCGAAGACCTTGTCATTGATGAGGAACTCGCCGAGGGCCACGCGGCGGATGATCGTGACGAGGTCGTCGGGACCCACATCCTTGAGGATGAATGCCGCGGCTCCCGCCTTGATGGCGTCGAACAGGGCGTCCTCGTCCTCGTTCACGGCGAGCACGATGATCCCGGCACCGGCCAGCTCGCGCTTGATCCGCTGGGTCGTCTCGATGCCACCGGGCGCCGGCAATGACAGGTCCATCAGGACGATGTCGGGCGACGTCTCGAGGGCTCGATCCACGGCGCTCCGCGAGTCGTCCGCTTCGCCGACGACCTCGAAATCGGGTTCGCCGGGCGAGGATTCCCGCGACACCGGCCCGGAAGAGGGCGTGGTCGTCCACGATCAGGATCCGGGTCGTCTCGCCGGCAGCGCGTCGGTCGGGTCCACCCCGACGACGATCCTGCCCGGTGAATTCCATGGCGCTCATCCGTTCTCCTTTACTCCCGCTCGGGCGCCCCTCGGGATCGCGAGTCGGACGACGGTGCCGCCGTCCGGTCGTGATCGTACGTCGAAGCGGGCACCGATCAATTCCGCACGTTCGCGCATGAATTGCAGTCCGAAGTTCCGGGGGCCACGCGCAGCCACCGCCCCGATCTCGAATCCACGACCGTTGTCGCGGACTTCCAGGGTCCAGTCATCGTCTACCAGGGCGGTGCTGACCACCACCATGGATGCCTCGGCGTGCTTGCGGATATTCTGCAGGGCCTCCTGCGCTACACGCAGCACGACCGTGCGTTGGCGGTCGTCGAGTCGCTCGGCCGGAGCCTCCAGCTGGGTGGTGATCGTCAGGTTGCCCGACCGGAGCCGACCCGCCAATTCTTCGATCGCGCCGTCCAACCCCAGCTCGTCGAGCAGGGGAGGGCGGAGCTGGTTGATGAAGTCACGGACGTTCGCGAGTTCCCGGCGAAGGAGGTCGCGTAGCATCCGGATCTCGGCGGCGGCCATGGCGGGGTCCGAAATCGGCGATCCGCTCGATGAACTCCGCCTGGAAGATCGCGTTCGTAAGGGCCTGGGCCGGTCCGTCGTGGATCTCCTGGGCGAGCCGGGTGCGCTCCGCCTCCTGTGCCTCAACGATGCGCATCGCGACGTCATCGTCGGCGACGCCGTCGGACGTCTCGGTCACGAGGGACGCGTCGCCACGTTCCAGGAACAGCCACGTCCGCGCCAGGGTCCGCTCAGCGACGTCGAGCTTCGCGAGCGTGGATCGCTGCCCGCCGAGCTCGTTGCCGCCGGTCTCGACGATGCGACGCAGGGCGCGAGCGCGAGCATCGGCGGCGCCGGCCTCGGCGGCATTGGCGGCCTCGACGACCTCGTCCTCACCAACGACGCGCGGACGACGGTCGGGGCTGCGGCGATCGGCAGCGTCGAGGTCGTCGCGCAGGGTCTCATAGCGAGCGAATGCCTCGGCGTACAGCTCGCGATACCGCTCGCGGACGCCGCGCAGCGTGTTCGCGCTGTAGGCGACCGCCGCGCTGGCCTCCGCCTGGAGACCATCGAAACGGCTGTCGTGCGCGTCGGGATCGGAGCGGGCAGCCTCCATCGAGTTCGGAGTATAGGGCTCGGTCATGGGCAGACGATCTCGTACACGGTGGTGTCGGCCAGCGGATCCTCTCCGTCGCCGGTCCAGGGTGGCAGGGTGACGGGCGCGAAGCAGTCGCTTCCCGGAGCGCCAGGCGCAAGGTTGGACGGCCAGTGCGAGCTCTCCGGGCTGGTCAGCACGAGGTAGCGCGTGCCCGGGAAGCTCCGGGCGAGATCGAGGACGTCCTCGACCGGCTCGTTGGGCAGGCCAAGGGCCGGGATGCGCTGGCTCTCGGCGATCCAGATCGGGAAGTTGCTGATGACCGGTCCTGCGGTCTCGTCCAGCGGCCGGCCGGCCGCCGCCATCCGTTCGCCGAGTTGCTGGTACGTCGCTTCGGTTTCGCGCGACCCGGCGCCGAACCCCGGCAACAGGACGGCCGCGAAGAGCAGGCTGGAGAAGATCCCCAGGAGCGGGCCGAGCCACGCGACGGGTCGGGTCCAGCCCATCCGCGCCGACAGCCGGGCCAGGCCGGCATCGAGGGCGAGGAGCGCGCTCAGCACGATCAGGACCTGGACCGGTCCTGCGGCATGGAGGAAGGTGCCCCACGTCGTCGCGACCGGGAAGACCAGGCTGGTCACGAGGAAGGTGATGACACTGAGGAGCAGGACCGGCCGGACCGCGCGACCCCGGGCCTGCCACGGCAACGCCGCAAGCCCGATGAGCGAGATGGGGATGCCGGTCAGCAGCAGGACGGTGCCCAGGTTGTGCCACAGCCCTTCGAGACGCATCTCCAGCAACCGCGCGGGGCCGACGGCAAGGTACCGCGAGAGCGTGGGCGGATCGTTCCACGCGAAGATGTCGAAGCCGGTGATCGAGAAGGCGTTGGAGACGGCCTGGCCGGGGAGCGGACTCCCGAACACGAGCCAGTTACGAAGCATCCACGGCGCGAAGATCGCGAGCGCGACGACGCCGGCGACGGCGATCATGCGCACGCGTTCTGCGACGCGACGCATCGGGCGTCGTCCACGCGATCACCACCCACACGAGCGCCAGCCACGCTGCCTCGTTGCGGGTCAGCGCCGCGAGACCCAGACAGACGCCCAGCGCCAGCAGGCGCGGATCCGTGAGCGCGGGCCCCACGTGGATCGCGCGCGATCCGGGTCATGCAGGAGGCACGCCGCGAGCGCGAGGACCGCGAACGGCATCGTCGAGTCGGGCAGGGCGGAATGGAGGAGGACCGGGAGGTAGACCGCGGTCGTCAGCCCGACACCAAGCGCGAGTGTCCGGGCGCGCACGGTCGGGAGGTCGCGCTCCACCGCGACATCGGCGGCGAGTCGCCAGGCCAGGACCGGCACCAGCGCGCCGACGAGGACGCTGGACACTTGCGCCGCCGCGAACGTCACCCCGAAGATCGCCATCGGCACGACGGCCAGGAACGACGGCAGCGGCATCCAGACCTCGAATGCGGCGCGCGGGAACTCCAGCGGTGGCGTTCCGTAGCTCCACAGCGCGTCGGTCACGAGGCCGCGGCCCTCGAGCAGGTTCCGGGCCACGCCGACGTAGTAGGCGGTGTCCTCCGGCTTGGGGAACACGATCTGGGCCGCGAAGAACGCCCGCACGACGAGCGCGACGACGAAGACCAGGAGGGCGGACAGCACCGCTTCACGCCGGGTCATGCGCCGACCTCGCAGCGCTGGTCACCGGCGGCGATACAGACGGGGTAGAGCGCCAGGACCGGCGGCGCCGCCACCGGGAGCAGGGACCGTGAACGCGGCCGGACCGATCCACTCGGGACGCAGGTCCTCGCCGAGGACGGGTTCGAACGCCTCCACGATGGCGTCGCGTTCCAGGACGAGCCAGCGGATGTCGTAGGCCTCGGCGACGTCGCGGATGACGTCCTCGGGATCGTCGGGGGAGACCACGCCACCGCGGTCCGTCCAGTACCAGAGACCGGCGGCGTCGGTGGACATGAGCCGGTCGCTGGGAGCGACGCCGAGCGTCATCGATGGCCGCCGCCAGCGCCTGACGGGGGGCGCGAGCCTCGTCCCAGCTCGACTGCACGACCGGCGCGTAGAGTCGCGGCCGTCAGGACGACGAGCGCCACCGTGCCCCACGTGAAGACCGGGATCGCCGCGCCGGCATCCCAGCTCGGCCGGCGCCGCGCGATGGCGGTCACGATGATCGCGACCGCCTCCAGCGCCATGATGTAGGCGTGCGGTCCCAGGCCCACCGCGGAGTGCACGAAGGCGCCGCCCGGGACATGGAGCGGGAACAGCAACGTGGCGCCCAGGAGCAGGATCCCGGCGTACAGGAACCACGGCAGGAAGTCGTCGGAGCGACGGCGAGCCCAGGCGCCCACGATGACCAGCGGGACCAGCACGACCGAGCTGATGACGACCACGAAGTTCGCGAGCGCGGAGCCCAGGCCGACGAGACGCGTCGAGATGATCACGCCCCAGCCCTCGGCGAGGAACGTGTCGAGGGACAGGTTCGCGGTGACGCTGTTCCACTGCCGGTACTCCGTGAGCCACAGCGCCGTGCCCGATGAGGCGGTCGGCGAGATGGACCCGAACTCGATCAGCTGGCGCGCCCACCACGGGGCGATGACCAGCGAGGTACAGCGCGAGGCAGCCGACGGCGCTGCCGAAGCCGAGGCGCGCCGGTCGATGCGCGCGCCACGCGCGGACGCGCTCGATGACGAAGACGAGACCGATGGCGCCGCCCAGCAGGAAGGCGTCGTTCCGCGCGAGCGAGGCCAGGCCGACCAGGAGTCCGCGCAGGGCGTACGCCCGGCCGTCGCCGCGCAGGCCGCGCGCCGCGAGCCAGAGGGCGCGGCGACGACCGGCTGGAAGATCGCGAAGTTCTCGGGCTGGGCCATGAAGACCGTGCCGGCCGCCGGGATCGCGGCGAGGACGCCGGCGCCCACCTGGATCGTCTTCGATGCCCCGACGTCACGCGCGATCGCCCACGTGAGGGGCGCAGCGAGCGAGCCGATGAGCACCATCGGGAGCGCCGAGGCGATGGCCGTCGGCCCCATGAGCGACGATGAACGGGGCCTGGATGAAGGACGCGAGCGGGAGCCAGTGCGCATTGGAGGGGATCGGCAGGACCGGCGTCCGCCGGGATGCGACGCCGCCGACCTCGGCGAAGATCCAGACGAATGGCGACCGTCAGTCCCTCGCCGGACGCGAGCGATCGAGCCACGTCGACGTAGTAGTACGAGTCGGCGTAGGCGGGGTCCGGGTACATGACCATCAGTACCCCACGGACCACGAAGGCGAGCGCGTATAGGAGCAGTGGGATCCGCATCGGCCGGTGCAGCGTAGCACCGGGTCAGGGCTACGCCGACCGGTACGAACGGACTAGCCCAGACGGGGATGGGACCATCAGGTGGCATCGGCGATGGGACGCCAGGGCCGAGAAAATCACCGGACGCGGTTGCGTGAACGCACCGTCTTCGTCAGGCTACCCGGACGGCTTGCCCCTTCAGACCGAAGGCGCCGCCGGTGGAGGATATAGCGGATGCATCTTGAGCTCGCGTACATCGATCCAGGGTCCGGCAGCCTCATCGTTCAGGCGGTCATCGCGACCCTGATCGCCGTCCCATTCTTCTTTCGGCAGCAGATCGGCCGCATTCTCCGCACAGTGCGCCGGCAGGACGAGACGACGAACGGGTCCAGCACCAACGACTCGCCGAGCTGAACTCCACTCGATCCACGGTGACTGACGCAGCCTACGCTCCGCCTGCCCGAGTCACACGAGACCCGAGTTCCTTCCGCGACCCGAGCGGCTTCGTCTTTCGGCGCGACGGGGTGCTCTACCGGCAGGTCGACCAGTCATTCGCGAGCGAGTGGGATGACCTCGTCGGCAAGCGAGCTGCTCACGACGCTCCAGGCGCGAGGCCTGCTCGTTGGCCACGACTTGGTCGGGCTGGAGCTCGCCGCGGATCCGGATCGCGGCGTACGCGGTCCTTCGACCGCAACCGGTCGCTTCATCTCCTACCCGTACGAGTGGTCCTTCGGGCAACTCAAGGACGCGGCCCTCGTGCACACTCGGCGGCGCAGGAGGTCGCAGTCGCCGCCGGCTTCACCCTCCGCGACGCGTCGGCCTACAACGTCCAGTTCCAGGATGGCCGACCGATCCTCATCGACACCCTCTCGTTCGAGCGGGCCGAGCCGGGGCACCGTGGTCGGCGTACCGCCAGTTCTGCCAACACTTCCTCGCGCCGCTCGCCCTGATGGCCCACCGAGATGTCCGCTGCGGCCTCATGCTGCGCGAGCACATCGATGGGATCCCACTCGACCTTGCGGCCTCGCTCTTGCCGGCTCGAACGCGGCTGAACTTCGGGCTCGGGCCACACCTCCATGTCCACGCCAAAGCGCAGGCGCGCTATGCGGATGCCGGCGCGGTGGCCGCAACCAAGGCGACGAGCCGCAAGCTGAGCCCGTTCCAGCAGGCGGCCCTGCTCGACGGCCTCAAGCGCACGGTCGCGGGCCTGTCGTGGGAGCCAGCCGGGCACCGAGTGGGCGGAATACGCGGAGCACACGAGCTACGGGCATGACGCCGCCGATCACAAGGACCGCCTCGTCGAACCGTTCCTCGCGCCGTCGGGAGGATCCGTCGTCTGGGACCTGGGGGCGAACACCGGGCGTTTCAGCACGGATCGCCGCCGGACTTGGTCGTCGCGTCGTCGCATGGGACATCGACCCGGCAGCCACGGAGCGCCACTACCGGCTCCTTCGCGGCGAGGGCGACCACTACGACGTTGCCTTTGCTCGTCGACCTCGCAATCCAAGTCCAGCTCTGGGCTGGGCCCACGTGGAGCGTCGGTCCCTGCTCGAGCGCGCCGACGCCGACGTCGTCCTCGCACTGGCTCTCGTCCACCACCTGGCGATCGGGCGCAATCTGCCGCTTGAGCGCATCGCGGCCTTCTTCGCCGACCTCGCGTCGGGGCTGATCATCGAGTTCGTCCCCAAGGACGATCCGATGGTCGACAAGCTCCTCGCCACTCGCGAGGACATCTTCCCGACGTATACGCTCGACGGGTTCCGCGCCGCCATGGGCCGGCACTTCACCATCGACGCCGAGGCCCAGATCGAGGGCACGACGCGGGTGCTGTTTCGGATGACCGCCGACGAGGGGAGCGGTGAGCCACCAGGCGACACCAGCCGGGTCACGGTCAACGCGGGGAGCACCGCCCGCGCTCTATCCAGTCGGTATACCGATCGCGTATGTCCTGTCGGTGTACTCCGAGTCGGTCATCGGGGTCGGCGGCCTCGTGCGACCCGTTGTCCTTGCCGTCGGGATCGGGGTGCTCATCTACGCGGTCCTGCGGATCGCATTGAAGGATTGGCAGCGAGCGGCCTTCTTTTCCGCGCTGGTGATGCTCGCACTTGTCCGGCAATGGGGGGCGATCATCCTCCTGATCGCGCTGATCGAAGTGGTCATCGTGTCCTCGTACATCCGTCGAAATCCGATCAGTCCCGAGGAACTGTGGCCCCGGGTGACCGGCGGCGCGAACGTCGTGACCGCGCTCGTACTAGTCATCAGTCTTGGGTCGCTTGCGTTCGCCGGACGACTGCTCCCCGTACCCTCGATGCCGATGACTCCCAGCCCGGTCTCCGAAGGACTGCCCGACATCTACATGGTCCTTCTCGATGGCTACCCAAGGTCGGATACCCAGGCACGGGACTTCGGGTTTGACAACGCACCGTTCGAGGATTCGCTGGAGGACCTCGAATTCGAGGTCGCAGGCGAGGCACGTTCCAACTACAACATGACCGTGCTGACGCTTGCGTCGATGCTCGACATGAGGCAGGTCCCATCGATCTCAAGGCTGGCCTCGGCTCCCTCGGACGAGCACGGGCAATATCTCGCCGCCCGAGCCCTGCTCGACTCGGCGTCGGGCCTACTGGCAGTCAGAGACCTCGGCTACGAGATCGTCAGCGTGCCTTCCGAGTTCAATCACCTGACCATTCAGAGCGCCAACAGGTACCTCGACGGGGGGACGATGTCGGCCTTCGAGTTGGACGTGATCACCTCGACACTTGGAAGAGATCTCTTCCCGGATCAGATCAGGGAGCTCGCCGCCGATCAACATCGAACCCGGATCGATTCGAGCTTGAGGCTCACCAGTGGCATCGCGTCCGAACGCACCGATCGGCCCAAGTTCGTCCTGACTCATGTGCTCGCACCACATACCCCGATCGTCCTTTCTCTGAACGGCAATGCCCCCAATGGCCCGGCATGCTTCCCGGCGAGATGCACCTTCTGGTCATCTCAGGGGGAGGCGACCGCGGAGGCTCTCCAGGGTCAGGTGGAACAGATCCGGGCCGTGAACGTTGAGGTGTTGGACGCAGTTCGAAGTGTCCTCTCCCGAAGCGCTCGCCCACCGGTGATCATCCTGTTCTCCGACCACGGGCATCGCTTGAACCCTGACGATCAGGAGGAGATGTTTCGCAACTTCTTCGCCTCGTACACGCCCCGCTATCCCGGGCTGTTTCCTGACGACGCGTCTCCCGTGAACGTACTTCCGCGGCTACTCAACGCGTATGCAGGGCTTTCCGTGCCGTTGGCGACAGAAGAGTCATATGCGGTCGCGCTTGATCTGATCGCAGAGCAAGGCTTCCTCGACCTCACGCAAGTCGCCACCAATCCGTGATCGGTCCGCGGGCGTCTGGCAGCCTTCGGCTAAGGAGCCAGGGCTGTGAAATGGAGGACAGCGTGGACCGTGAAGAGCCCCACGGACACGATGGGCCACGCCAATAGGAACCACGGCGCCCGCCGATTGGCGAGAACCCAGGTGAACGGGAATGCGACGGCCAAATATCGGCCAACCGACTGCAGCCGGCCTGACGCGATGACCGTAAGGACGGCCACAACGGCATAGACGACGTACGGCAAGCGAACTCGGTCCACGCGCATGAACACGAACAGGAAGGTGTAGCCGAGCAAGGTCCCGATGAGCAGCCAGGGCAACGGACTGAACAGCGCGGTGCTCGAGGCTGGCGTCTCGGATGAGATCAGCGGTGGGATGTCCCAGGCACGCTGGGCAGTCAGGAAGCCGAGCGGATCCCCGAGTGCGACGCCCTGAAACGCCATGAATCCGACGAGCGCGAGCGGCCCAAGTGCCAGCCAGATCATCGGTAGCCTTGGCCTTCCGAACGTCTGCCACTGGAGCACGAAGAGCGGGATCACCAGCAGGACGCCAGGCAGGCGGGTGAGCGTTGCCAGCGCGCAGAGGACGCCCATCGCGGCCCAGCGACGGTGCTCCGCGGCGAGGAAGGCTGCGACCGAGAGCAACAGGAACAGGCTCTCGCCGTACGCCATCGTGAAGGCGACGGCGCCGGGCGCGATCGCCAGGTACGTGACCGCGCGGATCGATCGCTCGTGGACCAGGGACCGTCGGGACAGGGCGTAGAGCGCGGCCATGGCAGCGAGGAAGCTGACGTTCGATACCAGGATCGCCGCCAACGAGAGGTCCCCGAGCGTGATCATGGACGCAGCCCGGATCGCCATCGGGTAGAGCGGAAAGAAGACCCAGTCGCGATACCCCTCCTTCACCGGTTCCAGGTGATAGCCCTCAGCGGCGATCCCCAGGTAGTAGACGGCGTCGCTCCCAGTGAGGCTGGAGAGGATCGGCCGTTGGTCCCATGTCGGATCGGGGTTCGCGGGCGCCAGCGTCGTCTCGGCCAAAGCGGCGATGAGAACAACGAGGATTCGGGTGGCGATGAAGACCGCGACCAACGTAGGCAGCACCGTACGCCAGGAGATCGACCGGTTCTCCTCCTCCGAAGCATCGTGGTCTCGAGGTCCGCCCATGGCCGAGATACTAGGGTCCAACCGGTGCATCCTCCGCTGGGCTGGTCATCCCACGACGGGCATGACCTTCGGTGCATGCAGGCACCATCATGCGCCCGCGTAGACTCGCGAGGCCGATGTCGACACCAGGCCAGTCTCAGTCCCGCCCTCGATTGGAACATGTCTACGGACTGCGGCTTCTGCGCGAGCGCCGGACCCAACGGATCGCGATCCTCGCGGTCCTCGCCATCGTGCTCGCGGTGCGCCTTGGGCAGGTCATCGTCTACTCGACGCAGATCCAGTGGGGCTACGACTTCTCCGCCTACTGGGCCGCGGCCGCGAACGTCCTGATCGGCAATCCCATCTACTCGGCCGAGCAACTCGCAGGAACCTATTCGCCGCAGCAGCAGTACCTCTACCTGTATCCGCCGTTCTTCGCGGTCGCGATGACGCCGTTCGCGGCGCTGTTCGACGACTACCGGGTCGCCAACTGGGTGTGGGCGGCGCTCGGGGCGGCGCTCGTCGTGGTGGCCGTCCGCCTCGTCGATCGCTCCGAAGGCATCACGGGCGGGCGGGACGGCTGGTTGCTCGTGGGCGCGGCGTTCGCGTTTCCGCCGGTCGTCGGCGAACTCGTGATGGGGAACGTCCACCTGCTGGTGTTGGCCCTGCTCGCCGGCGCGTGGGTGGCCCTCCGGCGACCCGAAGCCGGCCGCTCGGCGGCGGTCGCCGCCGGCGTGCTGATCGGCATCGCGACGCTCATCAAGATCTTCCCTGCGGTCCTCATCCTGTGGTTCGTCCTGCGCCAGCGGTGGACGTCGGCCGTCGCGGCCGTCGCGGCGATGGCGGTCCTGGCGATCGCGACGCTCCCGGTCATCGGGCTCCAGCCATGGCTCGACTACCCGACCGTGCTCCTGAACCTCGGGCCACCCGTCGATACGAGGGACACCGTCGCTCCCATCGTGTGGCTCTCGAGCGTCGTTCCCCCGACGGTGGCGCGCCTCCTCGTCGTGGGTGCCGGCGTCGCGATCGTTGCATGGACGTCCCAGCGCCGGTCGGAGGCGGTGAGCTTCGGGGTCGCCGTGGCGGTCGCCGTTCTCATCGCGCCCGCCCTGTACCACCACTACCTCGCGATCCTGGTGCTGCCGATGCTCCTCGCGATCCGATCGGCGCCGCCCATCTGGTGGATCGCCCTCGCGTACGTCCTGATGTTCGGTGGGGAGCAGGCGGTGCTGGGCGAGCACGTCTGGATCGTGAACCGATTGCTCCCGACGCTGGGAGCGGTGCTGGTGCTGGTGGGGCTCGTCGTCCGCGGGGCCGCGAGATCTGGTCGGCCATCCGCACGCAGCGCTGGGTAGACTGCGGCGATGCCTGGACCGACCGTGCGACTCACGCTCGTGCTGCCCACGTTCAACGAATCCGAGCGGATCGATCCAGCGCTCGATGAGCTGTTCGGCTACCTGCGCCGGCGCGGCGATCACGCCCGCGACGGCGCGCCCGGGGCCGGCGAGCTGCCGGCATCGATCGAGGTGCTCGTCGTGGACGACGGGTCGAGCGACGACACCGTCGCCCGGGTGGAGGCGAGAGCCGAGACGGCGGGCGCCATCGACGGCGTCGCATTGCACCTGCTGCGCGTCCCGCACGGGGGCAAGGGCGCGGCGGTGCGGGCCGGCATGCTGGCCGCAGCCGGTGACCTCGTCCTCTTCGCCGACGCGGATATGGCGACGCCGCCGGACCAGATCCCGTTGCTCGTGGAGGCTCTCGCGGAAAGCGACGTCGCGCTGGGGTCGCGCATCCAGCCCGACGGTTCGGACATGCGCGCGACGCAGCCCGTGTACCGGCGATTCATGGGCAAGGTCTTTCACGCGCTGGCCTCGATCTGGGTCGTCGGGCCGGTCCAGGACACGCAGTGCGGGTTCAAGGGGTTCACACGCGAGGCTGCGCAGGATCTCTTCGCGCGCCAGCGGGTCACCAGCATCGTGTTCGACGTGGAGCTCATCTATCTCGCACGCCGGCGCGGGTACCGGATGTCCATCGTCCCGATCCGCTGGTACGACAAGCGCGGGTCGCGGATGCGTGCGCGCCCTGGGCTCGCCCTGCGCGTCGCGTGGGACCTCTTCCGGATCCCGCTCATCCATCGAAGAAGCGGCCGGAGCGCAGCGGAGCGCGCGTGATGGACCGTGAGGACCTGCTCCGCCTCGGTCGCGCGGCCCTGCCGATCCTGGCCGTCCTCTCGTTCGTCGCCGGTGTCGGGGCGACGCTGGCGGCGGCGGGCGACACGCTCGGATACGACTTCCTCGCCTACCACTCGGCGGTCGTCCGCCTGCTTGATGGTCAACCGCTCTACGACATGTCGTTCACCGAGACCGGTGGCTTCGGGCTCTTCTACTATCCGCCGACGTTCGTGCCGTTCATCCTCCTGTTCGGCCTGCTGTCTGCCGCGACCGCGACCTGGACCTGGATCGCGGCGCTCCTGGCGTCCTTCATCGTCGGCGTGGGGTGCTGCCGGTCTCGCGGTCGGTCCGCTGGTGGATCGTCCTGCTCGCGGGTTGGTCGTTCCCGTTCGTGTACGCCGTCAAGCTGGGCCAGGTCGGGCCCGTGCTCTTCCTCGCATTCGCGATCGGCTGGCGCTGGATCGACGACCCGATCCGCCTGGGCGCCAGCGGGGCCGTGGGCGCGGCCGTCAAGCTCCAGCCCGGGCTCATCCTCGTCTGGGCGCTGCTGACGCGCCGGTTCCGTGCGGTCGTCGTGGGCGCGATCGTCCTGGTGGGGCTCGCGGTCCTCGCGACGGCGCTCGCGGGGGTGTCCGCCTGGACCGATTTCCTGACGCTGCTGCGGACCGTGAGCGACCCGATCACCACCGACCACAACTTCACGCCCGGCGCGGTCGCCTACCAGCTCGGCGTTCCGGCGGACGTCGCTGCGCTCGTCCAGCTCGCGAGCACCGTCGGGGTCGTTGCCGTGTTCCTCGCCGCGATCCGCTGGTCCACCCCCGAAGCGTCGTACCTGGTCGCCGTCGTCGCGAGCCAGCTCGTCTCGCCGATCGTCTGGGACCATTACGCGATGCTGCTGCTGCTCCCCGTCGCATATCTGCTGTCGGCCGGTCGATGGTGGGCGCTCGCGATCCCGATCGTGACCGCGTGGCCGCTGGTGGATGTCACGCCGCCGATCGTCTACCCGACCGTGTTCTGGCTGACCATGGTGGCGACGTTCCTCGTTGGTCGAGTCGCACGCGACAACAGCGCGAGCGCCGGCACGCGTGAGGCTCTGCCGGCGTGACGTCTCGCATCGATCGCGCGACACTCCTTGGATTCGGCGTGGTCGCGGTCTCGGCGCTCCTGTACTGGCTCGCGAACCGCGCCTACGACGCCGGACGCGGTGACTTCTTCTATCTCGCCGATGCGTTCCTCCACGGCAGGACGTGGCTTGAAGTCCCACTGGGCGTGTGGGACATCATCCCGGTGGACGGTCGCTACTACGTGCCGTTCGCCCCGTTCCCGGCGGTGGCGTTCATGCCGATCGTCGCGGTCCTGGGGGCGGTTCGGGCGGACCAGCTCGAGTCGGGCATCAACGCCCTCTTGGCGGCCGGTGGCGTGGGCATGTGCTGGTGGCTGCTGGGGCGGATCGGTGTCCCGCGGCTGATCGATCGCGTCTGGCTGGTCATCCTCTTCGGATTCTCGACGCAGATCCTGTGGGTGACGACCCGCGGCGGCGTGTGGCACACCGGGCACCTGATCGCGACGCTCCTGACGTTCGCCTGCCTCCTCGAACTATGGGGAAGGCGTCGGGCCTGGCTGATCGGACTCCTGGGTGGCTTCGCCTTCCTGACCCGGGCACCGCTCGCGTTCGCCATGCCGTTCTATGCGTTCATGCTGCTGGAACCATCCGGCCGCCAGCTCGTCGCGGACGTCGCCGGCGGGTACATCGCGCGGGCGCGGACCTCCATCCCGTGGCGATCGTGGACCCTGCTCACCCTTGGCTTCCTGCCCTCGCTGCTGGTGTTCTTCCTCTACAACCAGGTCCGCTTCGACACGCCGTTCGAATCCGGGTACGCGCTCGCGACGCTGCCCGAGTGGCTCGAAGCCCAGCGCACGAAGGGGCTGTTCGGGCTGGTCCACGTGCCGATGAACATCGACTACTTCCTGCTGCATCTCGCGATCCCGATCAGCGTGCCGCCGTTCTTCAAGCCCGACGGGTTCGGCATGTCCGTCCTCATCACGAGCCCGGGGCTGCTGTACGCGTTCCGTGCCGATTGGGGACAGCGGCGGGCCTGGTTGCTGGCCGGGGCGACCATCGCGGTACTGATCCCGACGCTGCTCTACTACGGCGGCGGCTGGCTGCAGTACGGCTACCGCTACTTCCTGGATTCGGTGCCGTTCGTCATGGCGCTGTGCGGTCTCGCGGCCGTGCATCGCGGCCGCATCGGGGTGGGCTGGAAAGTGGCGATCGCGTTCGGTGTCGTCGTCATGGCCATCGGCGTCTACTGGGCGTACGGCCTGTGACGATGCCGTCGACAAGCATCCTGCGGACCCGGCCCTGGTGGCTGCTCGTGGCCGCAGCGATCGGCGCGAGCCTGCTGGTGATCGTGGCGGTCAACCGGTGGGGCGTGCCGGCGGACGAGCACGCCTACTGGCTGGCGGCCCGCCGTCTCATCGAGGGCCAGCCGCTCTACGACCCCACCGTCACGATCATCACTCCGTATGCGTACCTCTACCCACCGCCACTCGCCCAGGCGCTCGTCCCGGTCGCCGCTGTCGTGCCGTCGTGGATGTTCAGCGCCGGGTGGATCGTCCTGATGGGCGTGGCGCTCTGGTGGCTGGCCGGTCGGGACGTGGTCCGCGCGCTCGCGCTGGTCGCGTTCCTGCCGGTCGCCGTGGAGTTCTGGTTCCGGAACGTCCACCTGTTCCTCGCGGTCCTCGTGGTGCTCGGGCTGCGACGATGGTCGGGGTTCTATGCGATCGGCGCGGCCATCAAGATCGCCCCGGGGCTCGGCATCCCGTACCTCGCGCTCCGGGGTCGATGGCGAGCCGCAGCGGTCAGTGTGCTCGTGGGCCTCGGCATCCTTGCGGTGAGCGTGGTCCTCTCGCCCGACGCGTGGGCCCAGTACGTGGACTTCCTCCGCACCGTGGATCCCGGGCAGCAGTCGGCGTTCATCGCGATCCCATTCCCGGTCCGGGCGGTCGCAGCCGCTATCCTCGTGGTCATCGCCTCGCGGCTCGACGAGTGGCGCGGGGATGTCGTCCTGGTCGGGGCCGTCACGCTCGCCCTGCCATCGCTGTGGTTCACGGGGCTGAGCTTGCTGATCGCTGCCGTTCCCATCATCCGTGCCCGACCACCTGTGGCGCCGTCCGTTGCGTAGGTTCGTGACGCCGCTCGTCTTCGGGATCTTCATCCTGTCGGGGGCCGCGGGTCTCGTGTACGAGATCGTCTGGTCCCGTCAGCTCGTGCTCGTCTTCGGCAACACGACCCAGGCCGTGTCCGCCATCCTCACGGGGTTCTTCGGCGGCATGGCGATCGGGGCTGCGGTGGGTGGCCGGGTCGCCGATCGCGTGCGCTCGCCGTTGCAGATGTACGGGTTCCTCGAGCTCGCGCTCGTGGGCGTGGTCCTCGTGACGCCGCTGACGTTCGGGCTCATCCATGAGGTGTACCGCGGGGTGTACCCATCCATCGAGGGGACGCCGTGGCTCGCGCTCGTCCGGCTCGCGCTCGCGGTGCTGGCGCTGGCCCCGGCGACGATCCTCATGGGGGCCACGTTCCCGGCGCTGGCCCGCTACCTCACGGGCACGACGGAGTTGCGGCGGGTCTTCGGACGGCTGTACGCGGCGAACACCGTCGGCGCGATCGCCGGGACACTCGCCGCCGGTCTCGTGCTGATCGAAGTCCTGGGGCTGTCGGGGGCGCTGGCGATCGGTGCCGGCTGTTCGCTCATCGCTGGTCTCGTGGCGCTCGGCCTGGCTCGATCCCAGCCGGTGCTCGACGCGCCCGAGCCGATAGCCACGCCGCCGTCGCCGCCGTCGCCGCAACCGACGGTCGCCGTCGGACTTGGCGATGGGAGCCGCGTTCGGCTCGCGCTGCTCATCGCCTTCCTGTCGGGCCTGACCTCGCTCGGGTATCAGGTGACATGGACCCGACTCCTCGCGTCCGGGACCGGCAACACGACCTACGTTTTCACCATCATCCTCGCCGTCTTCCTGACAGGCATCGCACTTGGGGCGGTGATCTACAGCCTGATCGTCGGACGCATCCGCGAGCCGATCCGCATCCTCGCCATCTCGCAGGCCCTGATCGCGGTCCTCGCCGTTGCCGGTCTCGTGTTCGTCCTCGGACAACCGGAGACGCTGAGTCCAAGCCGACCCATGGAAACGATCGGTCGCCTGGTGAGCTCGGCCTTGCTGGTCGTCCTACCGGTCACGATCGTGCTGGGCATCGCCTTCCCGACGGCGTCGGCCCTGTTGCGCGACAGCGCGGGTTCAGCGGGTTCTGAGTCCGGGTCTCTCCTGGCGGTCAATACGACCGGGGCCATCCTCGGGAGCCTGGTGATCCCCTTCGTGCTGATGCCGACCATCGGCTCGCCGGCCATCGTCGTCCTCCTCGCCGCGACCAACCTTGCCGTCGCGATCGGCCTCGCGATCGTCGCCCGACCCCGCCGGCTCGGGACGATCGGCGCGGGGCTCGTGGCTGTGGCGATCGTCGGCGTCCTCGTGACCCGGCCCGGGGCCGTGGCCCAGCCCAACGAGGCGTGGATCGAATCGGAGGGCGGGACGATCTTCGCCTCGACCGAGGACGAGATCGCGTCGGTGCAGGCCGGCCAGATCCGAGCGACCCCGGAGCTGTGGGTCGCCGGGACCTCGATGACGTTGCTGACCGTGGACGCGAAGCTCATGCCGATCCTGCCGCTCATCGCACGCCCCGACGCCGAGCGTGCGCTCGTCGTCGCCTTCGGGATGGGGACGGCATTCCGGTCCGCGCTCATCGGTGGTCTGCGAACGGACGTCGTTGAGCTCGTGCCGTCCGTTCCGGACATGTTCGGCTTCTACTACGACGACGCCGACGAGGTCCTGGCCGACCCGGCCGGCCGTGTCGTCGTCGCCGATGGCCGCAATCACCTGGAACTGAGCGACGAGCGGTTCGACATCATCGTCACGGATCCGCCGCCCCCGATCGAGAGCAGCGGCGCGTCCGTGATCTCGTCGTTGGAGTACTACGAGGCCGGACGCGACCATCTCGCCGAGGGGGGCGTGATGATGCAATGGGTCCCGTTCGGGGCCCCGGAACCCGAGTTCCAGGAGCACCTGCGGACCTTCGCCGCGGTCTACCCGAACCTGATGGTCGTCCGCGGGGCCGGCGGCTACGGCGTCTACATGCTCGGATCGGCGGATCCGATCGACCTCGACCCAGCCGCCATCCGCGAGATCCTGGAGCGCCCCGGTGTCCTCGACGACATCTCGACCGCGTACGACTCGCCCGCCACCACGATCGATGCGTGGATCGACGTCATCGAAGAGCAGATCTGGCTCCCGGATGCGGCGGCCGTCACCGCGTACGTCGGCGAGGGCCCGCTCATCACCGACGACCGGCCGCGCCCGGAATACTTCCTGATCCGACGGCTCACCGACGGGATCGAGGATCGCTGACCGCGTGTCGCGCGGCGGATGTTGCGTCAGCCGGTTGTGACCGCAACCAGAATTCCTCCGTCCGGACGTATCATCGGCGACGATGACCGCCCCCGCCCTCGAAACGGAACCTGCCTGTCCGGGGATCGTCGGACTCCCGTTGGACACACGTTCCCCTGACGAGTCGCGGCGTACCTTGCGCGCGGAACGTCGCCCATTCGCGGACACCTCGCAGGCGACCTGGGATGCCCTGGCCGCTCGCAACCCGGCCGCCACGCCGTTCTCGTCCTGGGCGTTCCAGCGCGCGTGGTGGGACGCGTATGGCGCCAATGCCCACGAGGAGACGCTGGTCGTCCTGGACCCGGCGGATGTCCTCGTGGCCATCGTCCCGCTCATGCATCGCCACGAGGTGGAGCCCTCGGACGCGCTGACCCACACGCGCATGCGCCACGGCGCGGATCTCGAGCTCACCCCGGTCCCGCCAACGGCCAAGGCCGTGTTCTTCGGTGGCTCCTACCACGCGGATTACGCGACGATCCTGTGCGACCCAGACGATCTCGCGGCCGTCGCCGAGGCCCTGGCGGCGTACTTCGCCGGCCCGGACTGCGGCGACTGGGACGTCGTGGACCTGCGACGTCTCCGCTGCGCGGACCCCGTCGGCACGGCGCTGGCCACCGCATTCGGTGCGCGCGAGATCTCCGAGGGCTGGACGCTGAACGTGGAGCGCGAGGATGTCTGCCCGGTCGTGACGTTTCCCGCGGGCGCTGACATGGAGGCGTATCTCGCGACACTGGGCAAGAAGGAGCGGCACGAGATCCGCCGCAAGGTCCGGCGTGCGGAGGCGGTCGGCGAGGTCGTGCTCTCCGACTCGCTCGACCCCGCCGCGGACCTGGAGGCGTTCATCGAGCTCCACCAGAAGCGCTGGGGTGCGGATGGCCTGTTCCCGCCCACGCCGGGTGGAGCGCAGAGCCGGGTCCTGTTCGCGCGCCTCTTCGAGTTGTTCGGAGCCGACGGCCCGCTCCGCCTGTCGTTCCTCTCGGTGGGTGGCCGGCGGATCGCCGCGGGGATCCATTTCGAGACCGCGGATGGACTCCTGTACTACAACGCCGGCGTGGATCCCGATGCGCGCGACCTGTCGCCGGGTGTCGTGATGGTCCATGCCTATGTCGCCCGCGCGCTGGCGATCGGGATCCGGCGGATGGACTTCCTCCGGGGCGATGAGTCGTACAAGTACGAGTGGGGCGCGGTGGACGAACCCATCCAGCGACTGCTCCTCCGACGAACCGTCTGACATGAGTGCCCCGGGCCCGCTCGATCCCTGCCTGGAGACCGTGGAGCGGCCGTCCCTCGCCGGCGGTCGGCGCATCCGTGTGGTCCAGGTCCTCGCGACGGGGACGAACGGCGGCGCCCAGGAGCACCTCTATTCGCTCGTGACGCGGATGGACCTGGACCGCTACGACGTGTCGATCGTCTCGCTGTCCAACGGGAGTGCGGTCCGCAAGCTGCAGCGCGCCGGCTTCGATGTCCTCGTGATCGAGGAACCCGACGACGCGATCGCGGTCGGCGCGTTGGCCGCCCATCTTTCGGAGATCCGCGCGGACGTCATCCACAACCACATGTTCCGCGCCGAGACCGTCGGTACCCGGGCCGCGATGGCCCTCGCCGAGATCGGCCATCGCCGGCCGTACGTGGTGTCCACCGTCCACTCCAGCCGGATCCGCTCGCAGGAGGATCGCGACCACCTGCGCGATCTCACCCCGCACATGGACCAGCTCATCGCCGTCTCGCGAGCCATCGAGCACAAGCTCGTTGACGAGGAACGCGTGCACGCGCCGGTCCGGCTCATCTACAACGGTGTGGACCTGTCCCGCTACGACCACACGGAGGCGTGCTGCACGCTGCCCGAGGAGTACGGGATGGAGCCTGGTTCGCAGATCGTGGGGGTGATCGCCCGCCTGGAGCCGGAGAAGGGCCACCCGACGTTGCTCGAAGCGTGGCCGACCGTCCTGCGATCCGTGCCCGATGCCTATCTGCTGCTCGTCGGGGAGGGGTCGCGGCGCGAGGCGCTGGAGGCCCAGGCGCGCGAGCTGCACATCGCGCATCGCGTCGTGTTCACGGGCCGGCGCGACGATGTCCCCGCCGTGACCGCCGCCCTGGACGTCGCCGTGCTCCCGTCGTATCGCGAGGCCCAAGGCCTGTCCATCCTCGAAGCGATGGCCCTCTCTCGCCCGGTGGTGGCCAGCAACGTCGGCGGGATCCCCGAGATGATCACCGATGGTCAGACCGGGCTGCTCGTCCCGCCACGCGACCCCGACGCGCTGGCGGCGGCCATCACCCGTCTGCTCACCGACCACCCGTACGCCGACACGATCGGGCGCGCGGGGCATGACCTCGTCCACGACCGGTTCTGCATCGAGCTCATGGTGTCGGCGGTCCAGACCATCTACGACGAGGGCGCGAGGGCCGTGCGCCCGTCCGAGGTCATCGCCGCGACCGCCTGAGCGGTAGGACCATCGGGATGGTGCCGGGGCGCACCACGGGCGGTAGGATGCCGAGCGTGTCGCTCTCGCGGTTCTGGTTGTTCCTTGCCGTCGCGCTTCCGGTCCTCGCGGCTCTGCTCGCCCCGATGTCCACGGTGGATCTCACCTATCACCTGCGCGCGGGTGCCGAGATCCTCGACACGCGGGCCATCCCGACCGCGGACACATGGACGTTCACCGCCGCGGGCCTGCCGTGGGTCGATCAGCAGTGGGGCTCCCAGGTCGTCCTGGCCATCGTCGAGCGGCTGGGTGGCTGGACCGGCCTCGTCCTGGCGCGCGCCGCCTTGAGCGGCCTGATCTTCGGATGCCTGGTCGTGATCGCGCGGCGACGCGGCCTGGACGCGCGGATGACCGCGCTCCTCGTCCTGTTCGCCTTCCTCGTCGCTGCGCCGGCCATGGCGTTGCGCCCGCAACTGCTGGGGATGGCCTGCTTCGCCGTCGTCCTCCTACTCGTCAGCGATCGTCGCGCCAACCCGCGCGGCCTCTGGCTCGTTCCGGTGGTCGTGGCGGTCTGGGCGAACCTCCACGGCAGCTTCTTCCTGGGCCCGCTCGTGCTGGGGCTCGCCTGGCTGGAGGACCTCCACGACCGCGTACCGACGCCGCACCGGGCGCTCGTCGTCGCGGCGGTCAGCGTGGCGGCCGCCTGCGTGACCCCGTTCGGGCCGGCGGTCTGGCTGTACGCGGTCGGCCTGACCACGAATCCCGAGGTCACGGCCCGGATCAGCGAATGGCAGCCCACGTCGCTGCGGTCCGTGCCGGGGCTCCTGTTCTTCGCATCCGTGCTCGGAGTCGGCGCCGTCATCGCCCGTCGCGGTCGGGCGACGTCGTGGCCGACACTGGCCTGGATCGCGGTCTTCTTCGCGATCGGCGTCATCGCGCAGCGGGGCGTGGCGTGGTGGCCACTCGCGGCCGTGGTGGCCGTCGCCGGCATGCTGCCGGCGGCGACGCTGTCGTTGCGCGACGCGCGCGTGGACCCCCCGATGATGCGCCGCATCAACGTCGTCCTCACCGGAGCCCTCGTGCTGGCCGGCGTCGCCCTCCTCCCGGTCTGGCGGCCGCTCGACCCCGGGACGCGAACCCCGATCGGTGTCCTGACGCACGCCCCGTCAGGGGTGACCGCCGCGCTGCGCGACGCCGCGCGACCCGGCGACCATGTCTTCAACTTCCAGCCTTGGGGCTCGTGGTTCGAGTACGCCCTGCCGGAGCTCCCGGTCGCCATCGACTCGCGCATCGAGCTGTTCCCACCCGAGACCTGGGAGGCCTATGAAGCCGTCGGTGCGGGTGTCGAGGGATGGGAGGTGCAGCTCGACACCTGGGACGTCCGGTTCGTGGCGGTCGGACCGGAGCAGGCCGCGTTCCACGATCGACTCATGGGTGCCGGCTGGCTGGAGCGGTACGCTGGCGCGGATGGCGCCCTCCTGAGCCGACCGGATCTGGCCTCCACTAGGACCATCGGTGCGGTGACGCCACGCACCAGGTCGTTAGACTCGCAGCCATGACCGATCATGCTCCGGACCTCGACGTCGTCGTCCTCGGCGGCGGCGGCCATGTCGGGCTGCCCCTGAGCCTGGCCTTCGCCAAGGCCGGTTTGCGGGTGGGCGTGTACGACGTGAACCAGGACACGCTCGACCGGCTGGCTGCGGGTTCGATGCCGTTCATGGAGACCGGCGCCGACGAGCTCCTGGCCGAGATGCTGCCGACCGGGCGCCTGGAGTTCAGTGCCGACGCCGCGATGATCGAGCGCGCCGATGCGCTCGTGGTCGTGATCGGTACGCCGGTGGATGAATTCCTCGGCCCGTCGATGACGATCTTCGAGAAGGCCGTCAACCAGATCGGCCCGCACCTGCGGGACGGGGCGCTCGTGGTCATGCGCAGCACCGTGTATCCGGGCACGACGGCCTACGTCGCCCAGCACCTCGCCGCCGCCGGCTGTCGGGTGGACGTCGCGTTCTGCCCGGAGCGGATCGCCGAGGGACATGCCCTCGAGGAGCTGCATTCGCTGCCGCAGATCATCGGAGCGGATGACGACACGGCTGCCGAGCGTGCGACCGCCCTCTTCGCGCCGCTCGTGACGAAGACGATCCGGACCACGTCCAGGGAGGCTGAGCTTGCCAAGCTCTTCACCAACACGTGGCGGTACATGAAGTTCGCGGTCGCGAACCAGTTCTTCATGATCGCGGACCAGGCGGGCGTGGACTACACGAACGTGCTTCGCGCGATCCGCGAGGACTACCCTCGCGCGGCGGATCTCCCAGGGCCAGGCTTTGCCGCCGGTCCGTGCCTGTTCAAGGACACGATGCAGCTGTCCGCCTTCACGGCCGACCACTTCCCGATGGGGCAGGCCGCCATGCAGGTGAACGAGGGCCTCCCCGCCTACATCGTCAGCGCCCTCGAGCGCCGCTACGGCGGGCTCAACGGCAAGACCGTCGGGATCCTCGGGATGGCATTCAAGGCCGAGTCCGACGACGCGCGGGCATCGCTCAGCTACAAGCTCCGCAAGCTGCTCTCGTGGGCGGGCGCCCGGGTCCTCGCGACGGACCCCTACGTCCAGGACGAGCGGCTCGTCTCGCTCGACTGCGTGCTCCAGGAGAGCGACATCCTGGTGCTGGGTGCGCCGCACCAGCCATACCGAAACCTGCAGGTGGGAGGCAAGGACGTGGTCGATGTGTGGGGGGCCCTCGGCGGGGGCATCCGGCTCTAGTGCGCATCCTCGTCACCGGGGCCGCCGGCTTCATCAACGGGTATCTCGTCCCCGAACTGCTGGACGCGGGTCATGACGTCATCGGGCTCGATGACTTCTCCAAGTACGGCCGGCTCTCCAAGTCGTATGACGGCCATCCGTGCTACCGCTTCGTCGAGGGCGACGCCAAGGACACGGCGCTCCTGCGCGAGCTCGCTGCGGATGTGGACCAGGTCGTCGCATCGGCGGCGATGATCGGCGGGATCAGCTATTTCCATGAGTTCGCCTACGACCTGATGGCGGAGAACGAGCGCATCCTGGCATCCACGTTCGATGCGGCGATCGCGGCCCACCGGGACGGTCACCTCCAGCGCATCATCGTGGTGAGCTCCTCGATGGTCTACGAGTCCGCCACGGTGTTCCCGACGCCCGAAGGCGCCCAGTTGACGTCGCCACCGCCGATCTCCACCTATGGCTTCCAGAAGCTCGCGTCGGAGTACTTCGCCAAGGGGGCGTGGGAGCAGTACCGGCTTCCGTACACCATCGTGCGGCCGTTCAACTGCGTGGGCATCGGGGAGCGCCGGGCACTGCGCGACACGGACATCATGTCGGGCAACGTGAAGCTCGCCCTCTCGCACGTCGTCCCGGACCTCGTGCTCAAGGTGCTCAAGGGCCAGGATCCGTTGCACATCCTGGGCGACGGGACCCAGGTCCGCCACTACACGTACGGTGGGGACCTCGCTCACGGCATCCGACTCGCGATGGAATCCGAGGCGGCGGTCAACGAGGATGTCAACCTGTCCACCGCGGCGTCCACGACCGTGATGGAGCTCGCGACGGCCATCTGGCACAAGATCCACGGAACCGATCGTGCGTTCCGGTTCGTGTCGGATCCACCGTTCGAGCACGACGTCCAGCTCCGCGTCCCGGATGTCCGCAAGGCCCGCGAGTTGCTGGGCTTCGAGGCGACCACGTCGCTCTCGACGATGCTCGACGAGGTCATTCCCTGGATCCGGGAGGAAGTGGAAGCGGGACGGTTGTGAGCCGTCATGGCCGCCCGGACCTGTACGAGTCGCGGTTCGACGAGCGCGAGGTCAGTGCCAAGGACGCCGTCTGGCGGGAGATCGCGACGTTCCTCCAGCGATACGTCGTCCCTGATGCTCCGGTGCTCGATATCGCCTGCGACCGCGGTCACTTCATCCGCTGGGTGCGGGCGAACGAACGCTGGGCGACCGATATCCGCGATGTCGCTGGGTCGCTGCCGAGCGACGTCCGGTTCGTCCAGGCGTCCGGGCTCGACCTCGCCGGCGTCCTCCCGAACGGGCACTTCGGAACGGTCTTCATGAGCAACTATCTCGAGCACCTCCCATCGAGCGATGCCGTCATCGAGCAGCTCCGCGTGGCGTCCGAGCTCGTGCGCCAAGGCGGCCACGTGATCGTCCTGCAACCAAACATCCGCCTCGTCGGGCCGCGCTACTGGGACTTCATCGATCATCACGTCGCCCTGACCGAACGCAGCCTCCTCGAGGCAGCCGAGCTGGCCGGACTCCGGACGGTGGACCTGATCACCCGGTTCATCCCGTACTCGACGAAGGGTCGGTTGCCGAGCGACCCGCGTCTGGTTCGCGCCTACCTCGCGTTCCGACCGGCGTGGCGAGTGCTGGGGAAACAGACGCTCTACGTCGGGACGCGGCCGTCGTGAGCACGGCACCCGAGCTCTCGGTGGTCATGCCCGTCTTCAAGGAGGGCGAGGCCGTGGAGTCCGTCATCCGGGCGCTCGATGCCGGTTTGTCGGCGTCGCACGAGATCCTGGTCGTCTACGACTTCGACGAGGATCCCGACGGTCCCAGTCATCGCCCGGCTCGCCGCGGAGCTGCCGTCCGTCCGCGGCCTGCGCAACGACCTGGGCCGGGGCGTGCTCAACGCCATGAAGGCGGGGATCGCCGCATCGAATGGGCGAGTACATCCTCATCACGATGTCCGACGGATCCGACGAGCCGCACGTCGTGGACCCGATGCTCGCCCGGGCCCGCGATGGCGCCGACGTGGTCGCGGCGTCGCGCTACATGCGCGGCGGCAGCCAGGTCGGCGGACCGCTGCCTCAAGCGACTGATGAGCCGCGCCGCCGGCCTGTCGCTCCACTGGTTCGCCGGGGTCGCGCACCCACGATCCCGACCAACAACTTCAAGCTCTATGCGCGCCGCTTCCTCGACACGGTCACGATCGAGAGCACGGCTGGTTTCGAGCTCGCGTTGGAGCTCACGGTCAAGGCGACCCTCGCCGGGCGACGGGTCGCCGAGGTCCCGACGACGTGGCGCGACCGGACGGCCGGTCAGAGCAACTTCAAGCTGCGCAAGTGGCTGCCGCACTACCTGCACTGGTACGCGGCGGCCTTTCGGGGCCGATGGCTGCGGCGAGGCCGGTCCGCCCGGGCATGATCGAGCGACTGCGCGCCGCCGCGGAACGGATCGGCCTGCCGGCCTGGTTCATCGCGATCGATATCCTGTGGATCATCCGACCGGAGACCCTCGGGATCGACGCCCGGCACTACCAGAGCGCGGCCTCGGAATGGGTTGCCGGTGGCGATCCGTACTCCGTCACGGTCGGCGGTATCCCGTACCTCAGCGGCCCGCACACGCTGCTGTTCTACGTCCCCACCAGTCTCGTGCCTCCCGGGCTGTCGGAAGCCGTATGGATGGGGCTCGGACTTGCGTGCTCGGTGTGGCTGGTCCGACGGTTGCAGCTGCCGCTCTGGTGGCTCCTGTTCCCGCCGCTCATGCATTCCATCTGGAACGGCAATCCGCAGACCATCGCGCTCGCGCTGCTGGTCCTCGGAGGGCCGATCGCAGCGGCGGGGGCCGTGGCGATCAAGCTGTACACCGCCCTCGTCCTGCTGTTCCGACCTCGCCAGGCAGTGATCGCGGGCGTGTTGCTCGTGCTGACCCTGCCGTTCGTGCCGTGGCAGGCATACCTAGGGCAGGAGACTGGCGATCGGCAGCCACCTGCAGACGGCGTGGAACGGGAGTGCGTGGCGCCTGCCCGTGCTCATCCCGTTCGTGCTCGCGAGTCTCTGGGTCCTACGGCGCCACGGAGGGGAGTGGTACATCGTCCCTGCGATCTTCCCCGCGACGCAGTTCTACTACGTGGCGATGGCGCTGCCGGCGATCGGAAAGAACCGCTTGCTCGCGGCCGCCCTCGCGTTCCCGATGGTGCTCATGGTGCCGATCGTCGTGATCATCCTCGCGGTGCTGGAGGTGCGGCAAGGCCGGTCCATCCAGGTGCGACCGCCGTGGCGTCGTCCGAGCGGCGAAGCGCCGCCAGGCTGACGAAGGTCAGGGCGATCATCGCGATCGACCCGGCGATCCCCAGCGGTCCGGCGACCGGGAGGAGCTGCTCGATCTCGGGCGTCGGTGGCACGGCGGCCAGCAGGTTGAGCGTGAACACCACCCCGAAGACGAGCCACAGCCAGCTGAGTCGCCGTTCAGCGACGACGAGCACGAGGAAGATGAGTGCGGCATACGCGTAGCGCTCGTGCATCTGGGTCATGAACGTGAAGAACACCAGCACCGATGCCGCGAGGCCCAGGACGAGCGTCCGTGGTCGCGGATCGCGGACGATCGCGAGAGCGATGACGAGCGAGAGGCAGCCGGTCACGAGGTAGCCGACGTGGCGCAGCGTGATCGGGCCCAGGAACGCGACGTCATCGGCGATGAACTCGCCACCGGCGGCGGCCTCCTGGACCAGCCACCAGACGTTCCAGGCTCGGACCGAGAGGACGTTGAAGACCTCGTTCTGGTACGTCGCGAGGTTCCCGAGGTAGTCGATCGGGCCGCCGGCCGGGATGAAGGGCAGCCACAGCACGATGCTCGTCGCAAGACCGATGAGCCCGGTCCGGACCAGCTCGATGACGCCACCGCGCGCGCCGCCGGGCTGGCCGTCCGGTCCCTCGCGCCGGTAGCCAGTCGCCCAGAACCATGCCGCGAATGGGATGAGGAACGGGACCGCCTGGGGCTTGGTCATGAGCGAGACGGCGATGAGCGCCGCCGCCGGGCCATTGCGGCCGTTCGCCGCCAGGACGACCGCGCCCAGGGCCGACACGACGAAGATCGACTCGTACTGGCCCCACCAGGCACTCACGTTCACGACGGCCGGGTGCAGCAGGATGGCCACGGCGCCCAGCACGGCCCACTTGCGATGGTCGCGGAAGGCGTACGCCACGATCGCCGCAAGGCCGATATCGGCGATGGACGCCGGGACCTTCATGAGTGACCGGATGACTTCGTCCGAGGCATCCGTCGCCGTGGCGAACGCCGGCTGGATCGCGGCCAGGACGGCCCAGATGTACGCCATCACTGGCCCGAACGTGACCGGCCCGGCATCCGTGCCGCTGTACAGCGACCCCAGCCCGTTGACCGCGATGTGATGGACCCAACCCACGAACTGATCCAGGTCCCCGCGCACGCCCTGCGCCGGCAGGAGGTTCAGCCGGATCTCGATCCCGATGAAGAAGGCGAAGACCAGGACGACCAGGCCGATCCGGGCCCAGACGTCGGTGACGGGAGGTCGAGGCTCAGACGCGGCTGGTCACCCAGTACCGTTCGGCCGCGCCGGCTACGTCGCCCTCCTCGCCCAGGGTCTTGCCGTAGACGCGGACGGCGTTTGCCATCGCCTTGTCGTCATCGAACAGGCGCTCGATCTGGCTCGCGTACAGGCCGATGCCGGTGATCTTGCGTTCGAGCTGATCCGTGATATCGGCGTACGTCGGGTAGATGCTGACGTCGGCGGGGAGGCCGGCAAGGACGTCCGTGCCGAGGTCAGCGAGCCGACGGAAGTCGTTCCAGTACGCGTACGGGAAGTCCTCGTAGAACACGACGGTGCCGGCGTACTCGGGACCGGGCATGACCCATCGGTGGCCCTCGTTGAGAAGTCGGATGCCCGCGTCGCGGCAGAGCTGGTGGTCCACATGTCCGCCCACGCCGAGGGGCAGGTAGACCTTCTGCGGCTCCAGTCGCGCGATCTCACGTCGGAGGATCTCGAACGGCGCGACGTCGTCGGGGCGGGGCGCCCCAAGGAGCTGCTCGTCACCCTCGTAACCGCGGAAGACCGCATCGGGCAGGTCGAGGAAGACGATCGAGGCCTCGGCGAAGTAGGCGAAGCGCTCGTCCTCCATCCGTCGTCGCGCCATCAGGTCGCCGGCGGATGCGGCCATCATCACGTCGTCGGTGAGCACGGCCCCCTGGGTCGGCAGGTCATCGATGACGGGCTGGCCCGCCAGCGACTCGTTGCGGATGCTCGCGCGTCGATACCACGACGATCGCTGCCAGAACCGCTTGGCCGCCTGGTCCGCATCCGACTGTGTCGCGTCGAGTTGATCGTCGTCCGCGGACCATGGGGCGGTCGCGGTCGCCGTCGGGTGGTCGGCGAGGATGGAGCTGCGGTTGAATGCCTCCGTCGCGGGCCAGTGCGCCTTGCTCCCGAAACCGAGCGCCTCGCGCTGGTAGTCGGTCAGGAGGTCTCCGCCGCCGTCACCGTCGTCGGCCGAGCCGAGCGGACTGTTGCCCGAGAACACGGTCAAGATCGTTACGTTCTGGCCGAGCTCGCGGAGGCTAGCGATGAGGCCGCCGCAGGAGAGGGCGACGTCGTCCGGATGTGGCGCGACGAACACATGGGTCATGGCCGGCCGAGTATACCGAGCGGGACGACCCCCGAGTCAGGCCCGGGGCGTGTGCCGGTCCGCGGGTGTTGCGGCCACTCCGGCCGCGCCGGCCCTCCGGCCCTCCGGCCCTCCGATCCGTCGCAACGTCCCACCTAGTCCCCGGGCGAATCTCCTGCACGTCGAAGGGCCGCTCACACGCCCGCTCAAGGCCTGCAACGTCCCGCTCAGCCGGTACCGACTGTCACGGACGAGGAATGACCCGCGAGGACGGGATCACCTCCACAGGATTCGCCACAGAACTAGGTGGGACGTTCGGGCTCGGCGCGGGCTCGGCGCGGGCTCGGCGCGGGCGCGGCGCGGGCTCGGCGCGGGCGCGGCGGGGGCGAGGCCCGGCCACGTCCCGCGAGGCCCGGCCACGTCCCGTGCCGCCACGGGCGCCGTCAGTCCAGGAGGTGACCGCTGTCGGGAAACCCGCCCGCACCTACAAGCGGCACGAACACGCAGGCTCCATGGGGCGTCTCGAGCCACTCATTCCCACGGCGCACCACGAGCGTCAGGATCTGTCGATCGCGCGAGCCCACCGGGATGACGAGCCGGCCGCCGTCCGCGAGCTGGTCGCGGAGCTCGGTGGGGATCGAAGGCGCCGCGGCCGTCACGATGATCCCGTCAAACGGGGCATCGGCGGGATCACCCAGGCTGCCATCCACGGTCCGGAGGTCCACGCGGTCGAGGAGACCGAGTTCCGCGAGGCGTTCCCGGGCGAGCTCGGTGAGTTCGGCGTGCCGCTCGAGGCTGACGACGTGGGCTCCGAGGGTGGCCAGGATCGAGGTCTGGTAGCCCGACCCCGTCCCGAGTTCGAGGACGCGGTCGCCCGGACCGGGCGCCAGGAGTTCGGTCATCCGGGCGACCATCCACGGTTGGCTGATCGTCTGACCGCGGTCGATCGGGACCGCCTCGTCGTTGTAGGCCTCGTGCTGGTGGGCGTCATCGATGAATCGCTCGCGCGGGATGGCTCCCATGGCCTGCAGCACGCGATCGTCGCGGATCCCGCGGTCGCGAAGCTGGTCACGGACCATACGGGCGCGATCCTCGATCGGGTCCCGGCGGCGGAACATCCCGTGAGGATAGTCCTGGCGCCGACCCGCGGATCAGGGCGAAGGGCTGACCTCCACGGACGGGGCGACCGAAGCGCTCGGCTCGACCGAGGCGCTCGGGGCGACCGAAGCGCTCGGAGCGACCGATGCCGACGCCGAAGCGCTCGGGGCAGCGGAAGCGCTGGCGCTGGGAGCGGTCGATGCCGAAGCGCTCGCGGATGCGGATGCGCTCGCCGATGCCGAAGCGCTCGCGGACGCGGAGGGCGATGGCGAGGGCGTCGCCGTCACCAGCCCGCCTTTGCCGCCCACCAGGCCATACAGCAGGATCGCGACGAAGACCGCGACTGCTCCGATCACGTAGACCTTGCTCCATGGCTCGTTGACATGGACCGCGAGTTCCGATGGCGAGGGAGCCTTGACGGTGGATGTCGGTCGTGCCCCACGTCGATGGCTGCCTGTCGCCACGGCGGCTGCTGCGAGAGCCGGTTCGACCTCCGCTTCCGGCTCGGGCTCGGGTTCCGGCTCGGGCTCGGCTTCCGGCTCGGGCTCGACCACCGGCTCAACCACCGGCTCGGGCTCGACCACCGGCTCGGGCTCGACCACCGGCTCGACCACCGGCTCGGGCTCGACCACCGGCTCGGGCTCGACCACCGGCTCGGGCTCGACCGGCTCAGGCTCAACCACCGGCTCGGGCTCGGCCGGCTCGGGCTCGGGTTCCGGCTCGGGCTCGGCCGTCGACTCCGGCTCGACCACCGGCTCGGGCGCGATATCAGGCGGCTCGACGGCTTCGGGGTCAGGCATGCCTTCAGGTCGTTCGGTCATCCGTTCGTCGTCACTCCTGGTGCGCGGCGCGTGCCGTCGAGTCGGCACCACGCTGGACCATATCCGGCCCCGGCGCGGGCGCCAGTGTACCCAAGTCGCGGCCGCTCGCGCCCGTGAGCATCAGCCGCAGGCGTTGGCATCACGCGTCCCGGACGGCCGGCACGAGGAGCCCGGCGAGTCCAGCAACCATCGACGTGAGTCCGGCGATCGCGATCACCGCCGCCACGCCGATCCACTCCGCCAGGATGCCGCCGACCCCCATGGCCAGGGTCATCGCCCCGAAGACCAGCGCGAATCGGAAGCCGACGACGCGGCCCATCATCGCAGCGGGCGTCCGCTCCTGGAACAGCGTCTGGCTCGGGATGAGGAACACCATGTTCGCGATCCCGGACCCAAGCGAGAAGCCAAGCACCAGGGCGAGGTTGTCGGTCAAGGCGAACAGGAAGAGCATCAGGCCGAAGACCGCGTAGCCACCGATGATCATCCGGCCCTTGGCATAGCGATTGCCGATGAGCCCGACGAGGAAGCCGCCGATCAGGCTACCGATCGCCTGATTGGTCTCGATGAGGGCGTAGACCGCTTTCCAGCCCAGCGGGTCATTGCCGAAGACCGCCAAGGCGTACGCGGGCGTCAGTGCGATGAGGATCCCGACCGCAAGCTGGGCGACCGTTGCCTGGATCGTGTTCGCGAGCAGGACGGGTTCCCGACGCAGGAACGCCCAGCCTGCCTGCATCTCCCCGAAGAAGCCGGGTCGCACAGCCACATCAGCCGGTGTCCCGGGCCCGCCCGATGCGTCGACCGTGTCCACGTCGTCCCTGGTGGCTCTCCGTTCCGGCCGCTCCGATCGGCGGACGACGATCGTGCTCAGCATCGCCGCCGACGCCACATACGTCGCGGCGTCGAACCAGAACGCGACGGGAACGGCATTGCCCAGCGACCCGACGAAGACGGCGGCAAGGGGCCACCCGACGATGTCCGCCATGGTCTCGCCGACCCAGAGCGCTGAGTTGGCGCTCAGCAGCTCGTCCTCGCGGACGATGCGCGGCAGGATGGCGACCCGCGCCGGTCGGAAGAAGATGGAGATCGTCGTCATCAGGAAGACCAGTGGGTACACGAGGTACACGTTGGTCACGGCGGCGATCGGAACGAGCAACACGACCGCTGCCCGCAGGAGATCGCTGGCGACCAGGACCTCCTTGTGATCCCAGCGGTCCACGAACGTGCCGGCGACGGGGCTGAGCAGGAGGTTGGGCAGGGTCGCGGCCACGAAGACGAGCGCGGACGCCAGCGCCGACCCGGTGCGTGATCAGGACGACGGCCGCAAGGGCGACCTGGTGGATCCGATCGCCGAACAGCGAGATCAGCTGGCCGGCCCAGAGTGCGGAGAACGAGCCGTTGAGGGCGAGCCGCACATACGGATGTCGGCGGACCCGCGCCATCGTCTCCGGGGAGGGCCGTGGCAGCGCGATCGGAGGTAGCACGGTCGGGGCCGGCGAGGCCAGGCGGGGCGCCTGGGTCCCGAACGCGACCGGCCGCTCCAGGGCGGCAGTCTCAGCCAGGGCTGGCGCGAGGCCGGTCTCGGGCGCGATCGTCGTCGCTCCCGGAGCTCGCGCGAGACGAGTGGACGTCGCCGGCCCCAAGGCGCGTTCACGGATCTCCGCTTCCTCGTGCTCCTCGCGCTCACTCGGGACCCGGACGACCCCGGCGAACAGGAAGAAGGCGAGACCCAAGGTCAGGAACAGGTCGCCCAGCGATGCGACGTTCTGGGCGAAGGGGATCGGGATCACGTCCCCGAGGATCAGGAGACGGACCAGGAAGTCGCTGGGCGTTCCAGGCACGACTACGTGCAGCGCCGATGTGATGTCATCCGCAGTGAGACCCGCCGCCTCCAGGCTCGTCTCCCAGATCGGCATGTAGCCGCCGTTGACGACGATGACCAGGGCGTTCGAGAGGATCCCGACGAAGGCGAGGCTGAGGCCCGGGTAGCCGCGGTTGACCCACAGCCCGGCGAGCAGGAGCCCGAACCCGGTTGCCAGCAGCGGTAGTCGGAGCGTGTCGACGATCTCGACGCCGTTGTTCAGCGCGATCTCGGTGCCGAACCGAACGACGACCGCGGCGAATAGGAGCCCGACCCAACGGAGCTGGATCGAGGCGAGGTTCGAGATCTTGCCGCCCGAGAGCAGGCCGAGCAGGAGTCCGAGGAGGATGCCGACGATCAACATGTGGCGTCGCGCGCGACGTCGAGCAGGCTCACGTGCACATCATGCTGGACGAACGCGCGGCGCCGCACCGGCCGGGCGCGGCAGGCGGGCGGGCGCGGCAGGGTCCCGCGGCCGGCGTGGCACGCGCGCGGCAGGCCGGTTCCCGCGGGCGGCGCGGCAGGCGGGCGGGCGCGGCGGCCGGGCCCCAACACCGCAACGTCCCGCCTAGTCCCGTGGTGAATCCGCTGCACGTTCGGCGTCGTTCTCGGACGGATGTTCGTCCCGCCTAGCCCCCTCGAGACTAGCCCGGACGGCATCCGGGCCGGCGTGCCCTCTCGGGCGTGCGCCAGATTCACGGGGAGACTAGGTGGCAACTTGCCGTGCGAACGCCGGCCACCGGTGGTCGCAACGCCCGGCGCCCGTGCCTCGTTCAGGCCTGGTCCGTGGCGCCAGGCCCGAGCGCAGACGGGGGAGTCGGCGCCGAGGTTGCGGCTCGATTGGCCGCCTGTCCGAGCAGCGGGATCGGTCGCGGGGGAGTCGCCCGCCCCGGGTCGGGGACACCATCGACATGATGGGTGCGGACGAAGGCATCGACCACGACCGGGTCGAATTGAATCCCCGCGAACTTGCGCAGCTCGCCGAGGGCCTGTTCCGTCGTCAGGGGTGTCATGCGATAGGGGCGCGCAGCAGTCATCGCCTCGAACGCATCCGCGACATGCAGGATCCGTGCGAGCTTCGGGATCTCGTCTCCGATGAGCCGATCCGGATAGCCGGAGCCGTTGTACCACTCGTGGTGGTGGCGGATGATCGGCAGTTCCGGTGCCAGCTTCGTGACCGGCGCGATGATCTGCGCGCCCAGGACCGGGTGCGCGTTCATGATCATCCGCTCCGCGCGGTCGAGCTTCTCCTGCTTCAGCAGGACGTTGTCGGGCACTCCGATCTTGCCGACGTCATGCAAGAGGCCGCCCCATTCGAGCGCCTCCAATTCCGCATCGCTGACGCGCATCACTCGCCCGATGTCGACAGCGATCTCCTTCACCCGATGGCTGTGTTTCGCCGTGAACGGGTCGCGCTTGTCGACGGCTTCAGCCAGCGCCCCGATCGTCTGGGTGAACATCTCGCGCATCTCGACGAAGCGCCTGTAAGCCATCCGCGTCGAGTACAGCGGCACCGCGAACAGTGCCGCGGCCCACCACTGGACCACAAACACAACGGACATTAGCCACGCCAGTGGAGCTAGGGCGATCATGCTCCCGGCGATCCCTCGAGTGTCGCTGACGAATACGTCACGGACGGACTGGCCTGTCCGCAACCCGAGGAGGGTGGATGCTAGGAACGGGTTAAGGATTAGGAAAACAGTGGCGGCAATCATGGCGGTGATGAAATCGGCCACGGGACCATTGGCAACCATGAGGCCGCCCTCTCGCACCACGCCGGCGACAATGGCAGGAAGTACGAGTCCGGCGTGATTGGCCAAGGTCCCGTACCACGGAATCCGGCCACGAAGTTCGCGCATTTCAGTCGTGCCGATGGCAGCGACCCAACCGCCTACGGCCGGTCCGCCCAGGAACATTGAAGCCATGATTGGGGCAATCGCCACGGCCTGCTGGGATCCACGAGGCTGCTGAACTGGATACGCCGACCCGATCAACGCAAGAGCAATCCAAAATGCGACGCCAAGCAGCAGCTCGGCCTCAGTCGGCGCCTGGTCAGGCGACGTTACGAACCGGATCGCAATCGCGGAGTCAATCGGAAACAGAAATGTCGCGGCCACAAGTGCGACAGCACTCGTGACCACGACACCTGTGATGTAGAGCTTCAGGGACCTCGGCATCACCGTCTCAAGTCGGGGGTTGGCTGATTGACTCTAGCGCCCCCGGGCTCTCCATGGTAATGGCCTTCCCGTACTAGAAGCCCCTAAGTGAAGCCCCTCCAGCAAGCGCGATCATCGCAACGCTCGAAAGCGTTACGGCAATTCGCAGTACTCGGGCCTTCATGGCAGTACCTCTACTACCAGCCCTTGACGGACTCGGGTGCCACGCTCGATCCTCCTTCGCGGCCTCCGTGCTCGAAAGAACACGAAAACCGACCAGACTCATGGTCGGTCGGTTGCACTACTCGCTCCGCCTCACCCTAAGTGCCCATTTCAGGTGAGGCATCGGCGCGTCCGAGCGTCTTAACGTTACTTCCTAGTACCGGGGTACTAGTCAGTGCCCGGACTCTACGGACGGCCGACTAAACCGGTCAATACGGAACCTTACCTATCCCTACAGAGAATCCAAGGGTGGCGGTTCGACCCCGAGCTCGTCGCGAAGAACGGTCGAGTAGTGGACGTAGAGCTCAGCGGCCGCCGAGTGAGCACTGGTGGCCTTGTACAAACGGAGCAAGGACACCTCGATTTGGTCCGAGCGTGGATCGACCTCAAGCGCTCGCCTAGCGATGGTTATGGCGCGTGAATGGTGACCTGACGATACGTCCTTCAACAGTGAGCGCTCGACCACCTCTAGGTAGGCCGCATGAACGTTGTCACGGTATGCGGAAGCCCATTCCTCGTACTCGAAATCAAGGGCAAACCTGCCTCTGTACAGCCCCGACAGTCGATCGACATCATCCGGGGTTGGATCCGGCGGGAGAGATCGCAGAAGGTGGAGGCATTGGCCCGATCGACTACTAATCAGATCCTGGTCGAGCCAAATGACGTCGCCTTCATGACGGATATAGCCGGGAGACAGGTCTTCCGCGTACTCCTCCTCGAACACCCGTCTGAGGAAGTACAAGGTTTGGTTCAGTGAGTTCGCAGCAGTATCAGGATCCAGGTCGGGCCACAGCGCGTCCAGGACCTGGTCGCGAGTGGCCGAGCGATCTGGTTCTTGAGAGGAGAAAGCACAGCAGAGCGAGCACCTTCCGTCGGATAGACGCCCCGGGCACCTCGCGTTCGCCAACCCAGATCGTGACGCGCCCTTGGTCCTCGACCATGACGCGATCGGCGAGTCGCCGTGCCAATTCCCGGCCGAGCGGCGCGCTCTTGCGATCCTTGCGGTGCGACCTCGCGAAACTCCGCAGCAGCGCGACATCTGACTTGTCGCCAATGGACTCGAGCATCGCGGCAGCCAGTTGGCTCGAGGCATCATCCGATGCGACTCCGCGCCTGAGTTCGACCCGCCAGCGATCCGGGTGCAGCCGAACCGCCTTCGATACCTGGGCGAGCGCACGGTCTTCCAAGCGCCCAAGGTGTGGAGTCAGGACTTCGGCGATTGACGTTAGGTGCCAGGGCGCCGACTCGCCGACAAGCTGGACAGCGCGATTTAGGGAGGCAGTGTCACCGGCTACCGCAGCGAGAACCTCGGCTACTCGTCTTGCTCCATGGATACCGCTTACGGCCGCCTCGGTGGCCGCCGTTCGAAGGATGGCCTCGCTCATGGGGTTCCGGCGCGCTAGCGCGATCTGGCCGCGGACGACAGATCGCCACACAGACATGCCCAGTATCGTGGACATGCCGTCGGGGTAACTGTCGATGGCCTCCTCTGCCTCGGCGACGCGACCGCGTCGAAGGTGAGCACGAGCCAAGGTAAGCCCCGCCGTCCTGCGATCAACCAGCGTGTGCACGGAGCTGTCGCCGACTCGATCCAGGAGCCGCTCCGCTATTTCGCGAGATCCGAACCCGTCAAATGCGTCCGCCGCATCGAGGAGTGCGTCGTTCTGAAGACCACCTGGACTCGCCAGGATTTCGCCGATGACCGACGCAGCATCGGAAGACCTGCCCGTGCGCAGCAGGATGCCGACCCGGAGGACTTCCGCAGCTCGTCGCTCTACCGTTGAAGACGTTTCCGAGAAGGCGTGCAGCGCTTCATCGACCTCTTGTTCGGCGTCGACTAGGCGGTCCTGAATTCAGCGAGTTCGTCGCGAGGTTGTACATCGTCACGCCGAAATGGTGAGCTTGGCCCTCGCGCTGAAGGCTCGCCATTGCACGGAGCTTTCGATTGATCGCGTCTAGGTCCCGCTCCGTGGTGGCTTCAAGGATCGCGATAGATGCTTCAGCGATCGAACGGAGGTTGCTGTCCTCCGTATCGTCGCGGAGGGATGTGGCGTACTCGAATGCCCGCTCGCCGTCACCGTAGTTGAAGCTGACCGCGAGCAGGTTCAAGAGGGCGTGATCGCGTTGAACCGGTTCGCCGGTTGAGGCATTGAGTACAGCCTGAGCTGCTTGAGCTGCGCCCTCGTAGTCACCGCGCTGCAAGTCCATGCGGCCGGTCACCAGGCTTGAGCCGGACGGCCTCCGATCAGCTGGAATCTCGGAGATGAACGACTCAGCGTGCATGTACTGGGCGTTGGCCATGATTGTCGGGATCGCCGAATTCAAGGTGTCAACCACGGCCTGCATGTCGCCAGCCTCCCGATAATGGTGGGCAGCTAGGCGCCAATCTGATGTCAGAGTCGCTTGCGCGACCGCGCGATGGATTTCCACGGAGCCTGATGTGCCGACGACGCTGAGGAGTCGACTTTCAAGGAACTCGCGTACAAGCGGGTGGTAACGACGGTGCGTCTTCGGTCCTCCATCAACTCGACTCAGTAGGGCTAAGCGCTCGGCACCGATGAGGAGGTGCTCAACGGCCTCCTCCGATTCTCGAGACACGACTTGAGCGAGCTCTGGGGTAACCACCTGCAGAACCGACGTCGTCATGAGGAAACGCTGCATCGCCTCGGGAAGCTCGCCCACCACTACCTCGGCCAGGTAGTCATATAGGTCTCGGTCAGCGCCGCTTAGGTTCCGAACGAATTGCCTAACTTCCGCGGGAGAGCGATCTCGAAGCGCCGTTTGGACAAGCTGGAGCGATGCAATCCAACCCTCCGTCCGACTGGCGAGAGCCTCCACGACATCCGCGTCTAGGTGCCGCCCATAGGTGGTGTTGAAGAGGAGCGTCGTTTCGGAGAGATCGAAGCGAAGGTCGTCCGTACGGAGCTCGGCTACCTCGCCGAGCGCCCTCAATCTACCCAAGCCAACATTCGGGGCGCGTCGACTCAAAATGACCGTCGACCACTCGTGGGGCGGACTCGCCAGCAATCTCCCAACTATGTAGACGCAGTCGTGCGCCTCATCGACCAAGTGGAAGTCGTCGAGTATCAGGGCGGCTCCACCCGTCGCGATGTCCGTCAGCTCCAGCAAGAACTGATCAACCACGACGTCTCGCTTTGGCGGTGCGTCGCGAGATTCGAGGAGCGCGGACGTCTCGGGGGCGAAACCGGGGTCGAACTCGCGGCCTGCCGCGACCAAGTGGCTCAGGAACGGCACCCAGTCACGATCATCCTGATCAAGCCGGTACCAGAGGACCCTCTGCCGCGTTCGGCGTGAGAAGTCCGCGAGCAACGTCGTCTTGCCGAAGCCGGCGTCGGCCAGCACCAGGATGACCTGGCGGTGGATGTGGCTGCGCAGCCAGTCGAGCAGCCGCGGCCGTTCGAGCGTCTCGCTGCGGAGCGCCGGAGGCTGGACCTTCGAGAGTTGGACCGGGAAGCCGCGAAGCTCTTCGTCCAGGGGGACGCTCCTAGCCGGCACCGCGATCGGCTGCCGGCCCGGACCTACTGGGATCGGCGGCCGTACCGCGGGGGGATGAAGGTCGGCGCGAGTCTCGGGCGGCGGGAACGATACGGAGCGTTCGCGCGCACTGTCAACGGGGCGATCGAGGGCGCGAACGGAGCGAAGCGGACTGGGCATGCGCGACATGGTGCCGCGCACCGCTCATCCGGCGATTAGCTGCTACCGGACGACGGGACTCGGCTCCCCGTGACCACCATCAGCCCTCGTATTCGAAGCCGATCTTGACCTCGACGCGGTACTCGACGATCTCGCCGTCCTGGACGACCGCGCTCGACTTCACGACCTCGACCGTCTGGATGTTGCGCACGGTCTTCGATGCGGTCGCGACGGCCTGACGGGCGGCATCGCTCCAGGATCGCGGGCTGGTCCCGACCATCTCGCGGATGATGATGACGCCCACGCTTGCACCTCCAGGGTCGACCGTCGTTCGGGCCGACATCATGGCACGCGCGGCCCGCGACGACCGCTACGCGTGGGCGGCCGTCGTCCCGATGGTTCCAGCTCGTACCTTGTCGAAGCAGGAGCTGCAGTAGACGGGTCGGTCGGTCCTTGGCGCGAACGGCACGACGGCCTGCCCTCCGCAGGCCCCGCAGATCGCGGCATGGAACTCGCGTGGCCCGTCGGTCGAGCGTGCTCGCTTGGCCGCAGCGCGGCAGGACGGGCAGCGCTGCGGGTCATTGACCAGGCTCTTGCTGGCATAGAAGGCCTGCTCGCCGGCGGAGAAGACGAACTCCTCGTTACAGTCGCGACAGGCTAGCGATCGGTCCGCGTACACCCTCTCCAGACCCTCCCTCGGCTCGGACGCGATGACGGTCGAGACCCGCGGCTGGGGACGGCATCACGGATCGGCCGCCGACGCGCTGGAACAGGGGGCGCGCTCGGGTCGGTCCGGGCCTTGCCCGGGACTCATAGCGGTGAAGATACGCGCGCCGTCAAGCCCTTTGGACCATGTTCCTCGCCCCGCGGGCCATGCATCCGCGCCATAAGCCTCCGAATACCCCCAGGGACAGATTCCGGTGGTGACTGGATGCACCGCCGAGCGCCCGCCATCCGGGTCGCCGGAACCGTCCTCCACGGATCGGCGTCCGGCCCCCATGTCAGACCGAACGCGCCGCAAGGCCTTCCTGTTGTTGCCCGTCCTCGCCATCGTGGCCGTCGCCTGCAGCAGTGCCGGCGGCGCAGCGAGTCCGCCCCCCAGCGGAGCTCCGTCCGGCGAGCCGTCGTCCGCCCCGAGCTCGTCCCCGGATGTCGATGCGATCGAGCACCCGACCGGCGCGACGGACGTGGTCCTGCGCTACGAAGAGGGCGGCGGATTCATGATGGCGAGCTACGCCGCGACGATGGTCCCGCACTTCACGCTCTACGGGGACGGCACGATCGTCTTCCGCGACCCGACCATCGAGGTCCCGCCGATGGAGGGATCGGTCGGGAAAGCGAACCCACTGCGAACCGCGAAGCTCACGGAGACCCAGGTCCAGGACGTGCTCCGGCTCGCACTTGGCGAGGGCGGCATCGCCGTCGCGCGACCCGAGTATCGCAATGACATGATCGCTGACGCATCGACGGCCATCTTCACGGTGCAGGCCGGCGGCTTGACCAAGACCGTGTCGGTGTACGCCCTCGGGCTTGACATGGATGGGCTCGCCGACGCTCCGGCGCGTGCCGCGTTCGCGAAGCTGGCCCAGTCGTTGACGTCGATCGAATCCGGAGGCGCGATCAGCGCGACGGACTATGTCCCGACCGCGTACCGGGGTCTCCTGTTCGAAGGCACCGGCATCGTGGAACCTGGGGCGGTCGAGTGGCCGTGGGCCGACATCGCTCCCGCCGACTTCGCTCCTGACGCGGACCCGAACGGCCTGCAGTTTCCGCATCGGACCTTGATGCCGGCAGAGGTCGAGGCGCTGGGCGTCACGGGATACCAGGGCGGACTCCAGAACGTCACGCTCATCGGGACCGACGACACCACGTACACGTTCTCGCTGCGGCCGCTCCTGCCGGACGAGACCGAATAGCCGCGGTCAGCCAGCTTCGGCGTACCGATCGGCCGCGTACGACACGAACCGCGTCTGGCGCTTCTTGAACCAGAGCTGGACTTCGCCCGTCGGCCCGTTGCGGTGCTTGGCGAGCTTGAGGTTCACGATCTCCCCGTCGGTATCCTGATCTTCCGCGCCGCGTTCCTTCTCACGCCACAGGAACATGACCAGGTCCGCGTCCTGTTCGATCGCTCCTGACTCGCGAAGGTCCGACAGGCGCGGTTCCTTGGACTCACGCATCTCCGGCTGACGGGACAGCTGGGACAGGGCGATGACGGGGATCGACAACTCCCGCGCGAGTGCCTTGAGTCCCCGCGAGATCTCCGACACTTCCTGGACCCGGTTCGCATCGCGGTTGGTCGTTGTGGCCTGCATCAGCTGCAGGTAGTCCACGATGATCAAGTCCAGCCCAGCCTCCGCCTGGAGGCGGCGCGCCTTCGTCCGCAGCTCCATCGCGCTGATGTTCGGCGTGTCGTCGATGTACATCGGGGCCTCGGACAGCGAGTTCATCGCCGGGGCGATGCGCGCGAAATCCAGCTCCTCCAGGAAGCCGGTCCGCAGCCGCTGCGAATCGATGTTCGCGACGCTGGAGAGCATGCGCAGGACCAGCTGCTCCTTGCTCATCTCGAGACTGAAGACGCCAACGCTCTTGCGTTCCTTGACCGCGGCGTGCTCGGCGATGTTGAGGGCAAAGCTCGTCTTGCCGACCGATGGACGTGCCGCGACGATGACCAGGTCGCTCTTCTGGAGCCCCGTGGTCAGCGCATCGAGGTCCTGGAACCCGGTCCGGACTCCGCTGATCTCGCCACGGTGGGCATGCAGGTAGTCGAGCCGGTCGTAGGCATCGTGGAGGAGCGTCTTGAGTGCGCTGAACCCGACGTCCACCCGCTTCTGGCTGACGGCGAACAACTCCGCTTCGGCGCGATCGATGGCCTCCTGGATCTCCGCGGGATCCTCATAGCCGATGCCCGCGATCCGACCCGCCGCCCCGATGAGCCCACGCAACACCGCCTTGCGTTCGACGATCCGCGCGTACTGGGCGGCATGGACGGCGGTGGGCGTTTCGTTGGACAGGCTGGACAGGTAAGCCCGGCCGCCGATGGCCTCCAACTCGTCGCGGCGTTCGAGCGCCTCGGCGACGGTCACGATGTCGATGGGCTCGCGCCGCTCGAACAGGTCAAGGATCGCGCTGTAGATCCGCGCGTTCGCCTGGCGATAGAAGTCCTCGGGCCGCAGGAACTCCGCGACCTCCACCACGGTGTCGCGGTCGATGAGGATGGCACCGAGCACGGATTGCTCGGCTTCGAGGCTTTGCGGCGGCAGACGATCGATCACGGCGTGGCAGGACTCCGACGGATGCTTGGGGGCGTCATTGTCCGGGCGCAAGGGTCCGGGGCGGTCAACGAAGGCCGGGCCTCACCCGCTGCTCGCTCCACGTTTTCAACCCCGATGTGGGCCGACTGTGGACGACTCCTGTGGATATCCCCAAACCAAGAGTGACCTGAGAATCGCCGCCCTTAGTCGAGTTTGCGGATGACCCCGATGAGTTTTCCCTGGATGCGCACATCGTCGTAGAACTGCGGCGGGTAGGCCGGGTTGGCGGGCTGGAGCCGGATCTTGTCCTTCTCCTTGAAGAACCGCTTGAGCGTCACGGCGTTCTCTTCGACCTGGGCCACCACGATGTCGCCGTTGCGTGCCGTCGTCTGCGGACGGATGAGGACGAAGTCACCGTCCGCGATGTGGGCCTCGATCATCGAATCGCCACGGACCTTGAGGACGTAGGCGTCGCCACTCGGCGCCAGCATGTCTGGGACCGCCATCGATTCCGATGCGTCCTGGTAGGCCTCGATGGGACCGCCGGCCGCGATCTCGCCGATGATCGGGAGCACGCGCGAATCGGCGGACGTTGCCTGCGGTACGAGCTCGCTGGAGAGTCCGAGGCGGATCGCGGCCGTGGGCGTGAGCCGGATGGCCCGACTCTCTTTCTCGCCGCGCTCCAGGTACCCATCGCGCTCGAGGATCTGCAGGTGGTGGTGGACAGCGGACGTGGAGGCGAGTCCGACCGCGTGGGCGATCTCCCGCACCGACGGCGGATACCCGCGCGCGCGCAACGTCGCGGCGATGAAGTCCAGGATCCTGACCTTGCGCTCGGCGTCGTGTTTGGTCACTCGCGCCTCCTTGCCCAGCATCATACCGAACGGGCGTTCGATGTCAAGGTCCGGGCCGGTTCGTGTGGACGCGTTCAGCCTGATCTGCGCCGGGGGAGCTGACCGGTTGGCTGGTAGACTGCCCGCCCGGGCCGGCACGCACCGCCGACTGCCGGGTGTGGAGGACGGTGAGCGCGTTGGCGAAGAACGGCGAAGAGCGATCGAGACGGCGAAGCGTCGGCGGTGCCGGCGTCGCGCGGATGCTGTCGCTGCTCGCGTTCATGCCGGTGGCCAGCCGGATCCCCGACTACGCCCGACTCGTCACCGCCCTCGTGCTCGACGATCGGATGCCGGCGAACCGCAAGGTGCTCCTCGGCGCGGCCGCAGGGTATCTCGTCATCGGGCGCGACATCGTTCCCGATGACGTTCCCATCATCGGCGGCCTCGACGACCTGGTCGTCGTCGTGCTCGCGGTCGATCTCTTCCTCGAAGGCGTCCCGCAGGACCTCCTCGAGGAGAAGCTCACGGAGCTCGACATCGATCGTGCGGCCTTCCATCGCGACGTCGCCCAGATCCGGCGCTTGACGCCGGGCCCCGTCCGTCGGACCATCCGGCGGGTCCCCGCCCTCATCTCCGGCGCCGGGGACGCCATCAACCAACTAGGTCTGGGGCCGCGCGTGCGGTCCTGGATCAACAGGGAGGATCCCATCACTTGAAGGTCATCCTGACCAAGGACGTGCCCAAGCTCGGCAAGAGCGGCGAGATGAAACAGGTCGCCGACGGGTACGCCACCAACTTCCTCATCCCACAGGGCGTGGCCGTGCCCGCCGCCGGTGGGGCGTACCGCGCGTGGCAGCACGACATCGCCAGCCGCGAAGAGAAGCGGCAGCGCGAGCGCGAAGAGGCCGAGATCGCCGCCACCCGGATCGCCTCGACGACCCTCACCATGGGCGTCAAGGTCGGCGAGGGCGGCAAGCTCTACGGCTCGATCACGTCCAAGGACATCGCCGACGCCCTGGCCCGCCGGGGCATCGATGTCGACCGGCACAAGATCGATCTCGAGGAGCCGCTCAAGACCCTCGGCACCTACAAGGTCGCCATCAAGGTCCTGTCCGGCATGACCCCCGAAGTCACCATCATCGTGGAGCCGAAAGGCTAGAAGCCGGGCTACGGGCTGGCCAGCGGCTCAGAACGCTGTGAAGTCGATCGAGAGCGCCCAGATCGCGTAGGCGCAGATCGCGATCGATGCCCACGCGGCCAGCCAGGCGAGCCGTGACATGCCGCGCTCGAACACGGTCGCGAGGATCACGAACAGGAACACCTGGACGTCGAGGCTGAATCGATAGCCGAACTGCGCCAGGCCGACGTTGCCGTGCGTGACGATCGGGATGGCGACGAGCGCGGCGGCGACGACCGAGCCCAGGACGCGCGGATCCTGCAGTCGGGCCCGGACGAGCCAGATGAAGAGCGGCGTCGTGAGGAACAGGCCGAGACCCCACAGGCTCGGCTGGAAGAAGGGCGGGTCGTCCACGAAGTTCCACGACCGCAGGAAGATGGCGTGGATGTGCCGCGGGATGTGCTCCAGCGCGAAGATCCCGTACTTCTCGTAGATCGGATCCTCCAGGATCCCGGGGATGCGCGTGTATCCCTCATCGAGCAGCGTGCCCCAGCGCGCCAGGTTGTACCCGAAGTACAGCCCGACCGGGATCGCCATCCCGAACCCGAACCCGAGCGTGCGGCGGACCGCGGCGGCGCGGTCGGCTGGGAGTCGCACGGGCCACCCGATGCCGAGCAGCAGTAGCAGGACGCCGACGCAGGCGAGCGCGACCGGCAATCGGGAGATGGCGGCGAGCCCCAGGAAGAGCCCGATGACGACGGGCCACCGCCGGTCCAGCGCGAGGATGACCGCGGCGACGCTGAACATCACGGCACTCACGTGGCCCAGGTACCACGCCGATCCCGTCTCCGCGACATACCAGAACACCGTGCCGAACGCGAAGACCAGGGTGAGGATCGCCCGTTGACGCAGGCGAAGCGTGAAGCGGGCGAGCAGGAGCCAGACCAGCCCCACCGTCACTGCGCCGAACACGCAGGACGCCACCTGCTGGGGGAAGTCGGTGCCGAAGACCGCGACCAGCGGCATGAGCAGCACGGCCGGGACCGGCGGGTACACGACGTACCATCCGCCGCCGCCCGGCACCAGCTCGTTCAGCCAGGACGGCGCCTCGAGGACATACAGCCGTCCGTGGAGGAAGGCGTCCGCGAGGCGGACGAAGTAGTCGAAGGCCACGGGCTCCGGGTCCGTCGTGACCAGGTAGATGGCCGCCGCCAGGACGGTCACCAGGAGCGTGCCGACGGTCTCGGTCCGGCGTTCCACGTACCCCGTGAGTTGCCCGAGAACGCCCATCCGCGAAGCCGGCCGCGTCGGCGGAGCTGGCGGGATCGACATGCGCTCGGCCATCGGGCGCGACGATACACTCTGGCCCGATGAACGGACGGCCAAGCCGCTTGGATCGGCTCCCCGCGGGGTTCCTCGATGCGGTCGGTCTGTTCCTGACGATGCGCATCGCGCTGGGCCTGGTCGCGCTGTACCTATGGTGGAAGGGCGGGCTGCCGGGACCGTGCCACTTCGAACTGGCACGCAACGGCTGGGTGACCTTCCCGCCGCTCGCCGATGAGGGGGCCGGTTTCCCGCTCGTCGGCGTCTGGCAGCGCTGGGACGGCTGCTGGTACTCGAAGATCGCCTGGTTCGGGTACGAGCCGGCCGAGATGAGCGCGAACTTCTGGCCCCTGTTCCCGGCCCTGACCGGGGTCGCGGCACGGATCGTCGGCGGCTCGGTCGCGTTCGGCGGGCTGGTGGTGTCGGCGGTCGCTTACATCGTCGCGATGACCGGCCTCCATCGGCTGGTAGCGCGGGATTTCGAGACGGCGATCGCCCGCCGAACGGTGCTGTTCCTTTCGATCTTCCCCAGCGCCTTCTTCCTGTTCGCGCCTTTCACCGAGGCGCTGTTCCTGGCGCTCGCGGTGTGGAGTATCGCCATGGCCCGCGAACGTCGGTGGCTGCTGGCCGGGCTGCTGGGGCTCCTGGCCGGCCTCACGCGGATCCAGGGCGTCTTCCTCGTCCTGCCCCTCGGATGGGAGGCGCTCGCGGCGGCTGGCCTCACGGCATGGCGGCCGTGGCGCGAGGTCCGGCTCCCGCCGATCGAGATCGGCCCCCTGCTGCGTGGAGGGCTCGCAGCCGGTGGCCCACTCGTGGGGTTCGTCGCGTTCTTCGCGTTCGCAGCCGCGGTGGCCGGGCAGACGCCACTCGATACGCAGGATGCCTGGGGCGGCAAGGAGTTCTTCCCGCCGTGGGATGTCGCGGCCGCCGCGTGGCAATGGACGTTGGACCGCAACGACCCGCTGCAGTTCCTGAACCTGGCGCTGCTCGTCCTGTTCGGCCTGCTGCTGATCGTCGGGCTGCGACGCCTGCCGGTCGCGTACACGCTGTTCGCCTTGCCCCAGCTCGTACTGCTCGCGACGCGGATCCAGCCGACGCCCCTGACCTCCACCAGTCGCTACCTGCTCGTGATCTTCCCGATGTTCGTCGTCCTTGCGCTGATCCCCTGGCCGAGGGTGCGCCTGGCGTGGGCCATCACCTCGACCCTGTTCCTGGCGGTCCTCGTCCAGGCGTTCCTGACGGGTGACTACGTGGCGTAGCGTTGTCGCGTGACGACCCGAACGATCCTCCACGTGGACCTCGACGCGTTCTTTGCCGCCGTCGAGCAGCGCGACCGACCGGAGCTGCGCGGACGCCCGGTCATCGTCGGCGGTGACCCCGGCGGTCGTGGCGTGGTGTCTGCGGCGAGCTACGAGGCCCGGCGCTTCGGGGTCCGGTCCGCGATGAGCCTGCGCGAAGCGGGGCGACGCTGTCCGGACGGGGTCTTCCTTCCCGTGGACGGCCGGCGCTACCAGCAGGCATCGCGGGACGTGATGGCGGTGCTGCGGCGCTTCACGCCACAGATGGAGCCGATCTCCATCGACGAGGCGTTCCTCGACGTGACGGGCTCGATCGCGCTGTTCGGGTCAGGCGAGAAGATCGCGTCGGCGATCAAGGCGAGCGTCCGTGACGACGTCGGCCTGACGGCCTCGGTCGGCGTCGCGACGACCAAGCTCGTGGCGAAGATCGCCTCGGACCTGCGCAAGCCCGACGGCCTGGTCGTGGTCGCCCCAGGCGACGAGGCCGGCTTCCTCGCGCCGCTGGCGATCGGTCGGTTGTGGGGCGTCGGCGAGAAGACGGCGGCGGCCCTCGCGGAGTACGGCGTCACGACCATCGGCGACCTCGCGGCGTTGCCGCCCGACGTGGTCATCCGCCGATTCGGCAAGCACGGTGCGTCCCTGGTCGAGCGAGCGCGCGGCGTCGACGCCGACCCCGTCCACGAGGGCGATCCGGCCAAGTCGGTCGGGCACGAGCACACGTTCGACGTCGATACGTCGGACCCGGAGGTGATCGAACGCACGCTGCTCGCGATGGCCGACGGCGTCGCCGGTCGTCTCCGGTCGGCGGGCGTCCGCGCCTCCACGATCACGGTCAAGATCCGCGACACGTCGTTCCGGACGATCACCCGCCAGCGGACCCTGCCGGAACCCAGTGACCTGACCGAACCGATCTACCGGGCCGCCCTGGAACTCGCCCGACCGGAGGTCCGCGGCATCCGGGTCCGTCTGTTGGGGGTGAGCGCCTCGAACCTGGGCGAGCGCGAGCAACTCGGTCTCTTCGCGACGGAAGACCCGCGTCGACGTGCCGCGATCGAAGCGGCGGACGCACTCCGACGGCGGTATGGCGCCGGGGTCGTGACCCGCGGTCGCCTGGTCGACGCACGGCTGCCCGCGCCATTCGAACGGGACCCACGCAATCCGCTCGACCGGCGCGCGCGAGGTGTGCCCGTGGACGCGGATCCCGCGATGACGGCGCAGCCGATGGCCGGTATGGATCGTGACAGCCTAGGTGACACGGACGTCGACGACATTCCCCCTGACGACGCTTGACATCGAACACCTGTTCGGTCTACGGTGACGGCGTCATCGAACAGATGTTCTGTCGGACGAGTGCCCCGGACGACGACACAACGCCCCCTTCGACCTGAAAGGAGCCATCTCGCATGGCATTCATCCGAGTCGAACCGGTCGAAGTCCACGTCCGGACCGATTGGTTCAACGGTCGTCCACGGGAAGTCACCTGGGGCGCCCAGCGATTCCCGATCACCCACCTGACCGCGATCCGCGAAGAGGCGGCCGCCTACCCGGTCATCACCGGGCCGCGCACGCTCTTCGAGGTGGAAACGCCCCGGGCTCGCCTGTCGTTGACGTATCTGCATCGATCACGCCGATGGACGGTGACCGGCATGGATCAGGAACACCGCGCCGCCTGATCGCCTCTTTCCTCGGTGGCAACCCTCCCAGCCACCGGACTTGTCGGGACGGGGTGGGCGCGCCGGTACCGCGCCCACCCCGTATCGACTCGATCGACCCCGCGGATCAGCCGATGCCGGCGTTGTCGGCTCCGCGGGTTCGCTCACGCACCTGCGGGTGCGCTCGTTCACCTGCTCGCCTCCGCCTTGGCCTCGACCGCCCTCGACGCCGATCCCGTACCCACGGATCGGCCGATGCCGGCGTTGTCGGCTCCGCGGGTTCGCTCACGCACCTGCGGGTGCGCGGGTGCGTCTGATGCGACATCCGGCCGAGCGTCGCCGGTCGTGGCACCTACAATCGGACCGTGCATCCCACCGACCCAGCCGCGCCCTTTCGCGACCTGACGCTCGACGGGTTCGTCACCCGCCTCGCATCAGCGGAACCCGTGCCGGGCGGCGGCAGCGCATCAGCGGTGGCGGCATCGCTTGGTGCGGGCCTCGTCGCGATGGTCGCCTCGCTCTCGACCGGCCGACCCAGGTACGCCCAGCACGAGGAGCTGCTCGCCTGGGGGGTCGCGACCGGGCAGGCGCTGGCCGACCGGTTTCTCACCCTCGCTGACGAAGACGCCGCGTCCTACGCGACCTTTTCCGCAGCCCTCAAGCTGCCCAAGGGCACGGACGTCGAGATCGCGGCGCGGACCGCCGCGATGCAGACCGCCGCTCGAGTAGCCGCCGAGGTCCCGATGCGGTGCGTCGAGGCCTGCCTCGAACTCGTCGGTGCCGCCGAAGCCCTGGCTGGGCGGAGCAACGTCAATGCGTCGAGCGACCTGAACGTCGCCTCGCTCCTCGGCGAAGCCGCAGCACGTGGCGCGGCGGCCAACGTCCTCGTCAACCTCCCAAGCGTCGGCGATCCGTCGTACGCCGAGGCGATGAGCGAGCGCGTGGACACCCTGCTCCACGACATCGAGCGACTCGCGACGGCGACACGCGATGTCGTCGCGAGCGGCGAACCCCGCGATCCCATCGCCCCGCGGGCGTGACACCGACCGTGCCGACCGGGTCCGCGCGACTGCTCGAGGGCGGACCGATCGCCGCCGAGATCCGGGCGGCGGTCGCCGAGGATGTCGCCACCTTCACGGAGGCCAACGGTCGACCCCCGGGCCTCGCGGTCGTGATCATCGGACGTGACGCCCCGTCCACCGTGTACCTGGAGCAGATCCTGCGCGGGTGCGCGAAGGTCGGCATCGAGGCGCGCTTCGTCGAACTCGAGGGCGAGGCGACCGAGCGAGCCGTGGTGGAACGGATCCGGGAGCTCAACGCCGATCCCGCCGTCGACGGGGTCATCGTCCAGATGCCCCTGCCACCGACCATCCGACTGCGGTCGGTCATCGACGCCATCGATCCCACGAAGGACATCGACGGGATCCACCCGCTCAACGCGGGCCTGCTCCGGCTTGGGTATGACGGCTTCCTCCCGGCCACCGCGCATGCGGCGGTCGAGATCCTGCGACGTTCGGCGATCGAGATCGCCGGCATGGACGCAGTGGTCATCGGCCGGTCCGCGGTGGTCGGCATGCCGGCTGCGTTCCTCCTCGTGAAGGAGGACGCGACGGTCACGGTGTGTCACTCGCGGACTCGCGAGCTTGCCGCCCACGTTCGTCGTGCCGACATCGTCGTCGTCGCCGCCGGACACCCCGGACTGGTGACCGGAGCGATGCTGAAGCCGGGCGCCGTGGTCGTCGACGTCGGCATCAATGTCGTCGAAGGACGCCTCGTTGGCGACGTCGACTTCGCCTCGGCTCGCGACGTCGCTTCGGCGATCACGCCCGTCCCCGGTGGTGTCGGGCCGCTCACCAACGCCTTGCTCCTGACCCACCTCGTCCGTGCGGCCGAACGCCAGACCGCGACGAACCCCGCCACCATCACGGCATCCCGAGGAGACCGATGAGCTTCCCGTCCGATCTCGACATCGCCCGCTCCGTCACCCCGCGCCCCATCATCGATGTCGCCGCCGAGCTTGGGCTCGCGGGTGATGACCTGGAGCTGTACGGCCCGACGAAGGCCAAGGTGACCCTCGAGGCCATCCGGCGATTGGAGGCGGAGCGACCCCGCGGGAAGTACGTCGTGGTCACGGCGATCACCCCGACGCCCCTCGGCGAGGGCAAGTCCACGACGACGGTGGGGCTGGCCCAAGGCCTCAACAAGATCGGGAAGCGGGCATCGGTCAACATCCGCCAGCCATCCCTGGGTCCGGTATTCGGCATCAAGGGCGGGGCGGCCGGTGGCGGGTACAGCCAGGTCATCCCGATGGAAGACTTCAACCTGCACCTGACCGGCGACGTCCACGCCATCGGCGCGGCGCACAACCTGGCCGGTGCCTTCCTCGACAACAGCCTCCATCACAAGAACCCGCTGGGCATCGACCCGCACAGCATCCTCTGGCCGCGCGTCCTCGATATCAGTGACCGGGCACTCCGCCATGTCGTGATCGGCCTGGGTGGTCGCGAGGACGGCGTCCCGCGCCAGACCGAGTTCGTCATCACGGTCGGCTCCGAGGTCATGGCCGTCCTTGCCCTTGCCACCGACCTCTTCGACCTCCGGGCACGGCTGGGCCGCATCGTCCTCGCGACGCGCGTGGACGGCACGGCTGTGACCGCCGAAGACCTCGGGGTGGCGGGCGCGATGACCGTCCTGTTGCGCGACGCCATCAAGCCCAACCTGCTGCAGACCCTGGAAGGTGGACCGGCGTTCGTCCACTGCGGGCCGTTCGCCAACATCGCGCATGGCAACAACTCGATCATCGCGGACCGCCTCGCGCTCGTGACCAATGACATCGTTTGCACGGAGGCCGGGTTCGGCGCTGACATGGGCGCGGAGAAGTTCTTCGATATCAAGTGCCGGGCGTCGGGTCTGGCACCGGACGCGGCCGTCGTGGTCGCCACGGTGCGGGCGCTCAAGATGCACGGCGGGGTCGGCAAGATCGTCGCCGGCAAGCCGCTCGACCCGGCGCTGCTGGAAGAGAACGTCGAGGCCGTCCGGGCCGGCGCGGCGAACCTCGCGAAGCAGATCGAGAACGTCACGATCTTCGGGGTGCCCGCGGTCGTCGCCATCAACTCGTTCCCGACGGACACGCCGGCCGAGGTCGAAGCGATCCGCGAGGTGGCCCTCGCGGCCGGCGCCCGCTCCGCGGTCGTGGCCACGCATTTCACGGACGGCGGTGCCGGCGCGACCGCCCTTGCCGAGGCCGTGTGGGACGCGACCGAGGACCCGTCGCGCTCCTTCAAGCTGCTGTACCCGGACGAGATGCCGCTCACCGAGAAGATCGAGACGATCGTCACGAAGATCTACGGTGGGGCCGGGATCGAGCTGCTTCCCGCCGCGCGCAAGCAGCTCAAGCAGTACGAGGACCTCGGCTACGGCAACCTGCCCGTCTGCATGGCCAAGACCCAGTACTCGCTCAGCCACGACGCCGCGCTGAAGGGCCGGCCGACCGGATTCACCGTGCCGATCCGCGAGATCCGCCTGTCCGCCGGCGCCGGCTTCATCTTTCCCCTGTGTGGCGAGATGCGGACGATGCCGGGGCTGCCGTCGAAGCCCGGTGGCGAGAACATCGACATCGACGCCGAGGGGAACGTCGTCGGGCTCTTCTAGGCTCCGTCGCGGCCACGGCGGCCGAGGATCCCGAACAGTCCGCCGACGAGCCCGACCGCGAACAGCCCGCCCAGGACGAACGGCAGGACGGTCTCGACCGGGGAGGTCGTGTCGATGTCGTTCTTGTCCGGCAGTGACTGAACGGGGACGGCCGGGGCTCCGAACACGTCCTGGGCCTCAGCGAGCAGGAGCTGACCCTCGAGGGCGGCGAGCGGGGCGTGGGTGGAGCACAGGCTGACCCCGTACCGCCCGACCTCGTTCCGACCGGCGATGAAGAGCCACTCGCTCCCCTGACCGGGCGCGTTGATCCCGCAAGAGTTGCCGAAGCCGCTGGCCGGATCATCGAACCCGCCGGGGTCCAGGACCGCGATGCCCGACGGCGGGATGGCCCCATGGAACCAGCGCGTGACCTTGACCTGCACGCCCGCTGCCTCGAATGGGCCGGCGATCCCGGTGAACACCGCGACGTTCGGATCAGCAGCAGCCGCCTGAATCGGCGCCTCGTTCATGGCGCAGGAGCAGGCGACCGCGATCGGGGGGACGGCCACGCGGATCGTGACCATCACCGCGAGGGCCAGGAGAAGCAGGCCGATGCGTCGCACGGCACCCGGACGCACGAGGTGGCGCAGCAGTTTCATTCGCCGACCCGCGCGGTCGCGCTAGATCAGCCGGTCGCGAGCACGAAACAGGCCGTCACCACGATCCCGAGGACGACCCCGAGCGCGCCGGCGCCCCAGGCCCGCATGTCGATCAGCCCGAGGGCCTCGTCGCCATGGGCGTGGTCATCATGTCCGTGGTCGTCGCCGTGGTCGTCGGTGGAGTGATGAACGACGGCGTCCTCGTGGCCCGGTGCGTCGGCGTCGTGCGGATCGGAGTTCATGGCAGGGATCAACCTCCGGGCGGCATTCTGGCAGACGATCGCCGCTCGGGGAACCCGTAGACTCGCCCCAGATGGACGTCGTTCCCAACGACAGTGGGTTGGTCGCGAGTCTTCGCGGCCTGGATCGCGACGGGCGTGCGCTCTTCGGCCTGCGAACCCTGCGGATGTTCGCATATGGGTTCCTGGCCGTGGTCCTGGTCCTCTACCTCGACGCGATCGGGCTGGACCCGCTCTCGATCGGCATCGTGCTCACGCTGACCCTGATCGGCGACACGCTGATCTCGTTGTGGCTGACGACCAATGCCGACCGGCTGGGTCGGCGGCGGGTCCTCGTCGCCGGCGCGTTGCTCATGCTGGGTGCCGGCGTGGTGTTCGCCGTGACCAGCTGGGTCCCGCTCCTGATCCTGGCCGGGGCGATCGGTGTCATCTCGCCGACCGGCAACGAGGTGGGCCCCTTCCTCGCGGTGGAACAGGCCGGGTTGACGCAGGTCGTGCCGGACCGGCGCCGCACGGCGACGTTCGCCTGGTACAACGTCGCGGGCTATGTCGCCACGGCGTCCGGCGCGCTCGTCGCCGGACTGGGCAGCCAGGCCCTGCTGGCAGATGGCACGCCACCCGCCCACGCCTATCGAGCCATCGTCGTCGGCTACGCGCTGGTCGGCGCGTTGATCGCGATCGGAGCTTGGCGCCTCGGCCCATCGATCGAGGCGCTGCCTGCCGATGGCCCGGCAGACCATGCCATCCGCCGTCGGCTCGGCCTGCATCGCTCGAAGCCCGTCGTCCTCAAGCTGTCGGCCCTCTTCGCGCTGGACGCCTTCGGTGGCGGGTTCATCCCCCAGAGCCTCATGGCCTTCTGGTTCCACCTCCAGTTCGGGGTCGAGCCCGCGACCCTTGGCGCGATCTTCTTCGCCGCCAACCTCCTCGCCGCCGTCTCGTCGCTGTCGGCCGCGCGGCTGGCAGCACGGTTCGGCCTCGTGAACACGATGGTCTTCACGCATCTGCCGTCCAACGTCCTGCTCATCCTCGTGCCGCTGATGCCGACCCTTCCGTTGGCGGTGGGCGTGCTCCTGCTGCGGTTCGCGCTCAGCCAGATGGATGTGCCGACCCGGCAGTCCTACGTGATGGCGGTCGTGGACCCGGACGAACGGTCGGCGGCCGCCGGCGTGACGGGCATCGCCCGGACGACCGGGGCGGCGATCTCACCGTCGTTCTCGTCGGTCCTCATGGCGAGCGCCGGCTATGCCGCTGTCCCGTTCTACCTCGCGGGCGGATGCAAGATCGTCTACGACCTGCTGCTCTACCGCGAGTTCCGGGCGGTCACGCCTCCGGAGGAGCGAGCCGGCGGGTCGTGAAACCTGGGGACGAATGAGCCCGCACTGACGTCCGGCCTATTCCCCTCCCGACTGACACCGGCCGCCAGCGGCTCCGGGAACGGTAGATCCGAACGGTGATCGTCCACGGTACTCGCCACGGCACCAAGCGGGACGCTGCCGTGCTGGCTGTCGCGGACCTCGCGGCAAGGTGCCTGCCTCAAGCCTCCGGTGGAACGTCACGCTGAGGCGGCTGGCGGCGCGGCTTGATGATCCGGAACCAGATCCACGCGAGCACGATCGCGACGAGGATGGCGACGATCGCGTACTCGAAGCGCTTGAGCCACGTGCCGATCTGCTCCCAGTTGGCGCCCAGTTGCATGCCGGCGAACACCAGGAGCGCGGTCCACGGCGCGGAACCCAGGAACGAGAACAGCGTGAATTTGCCCAACGGCATGTGGGCGACGCCAGCCGCGAACGATACGAGCGAACGGATGACCGGGATCATCCGGCCGAAGAAGCTCGCTGCCTCCCCGTGGCGGGCGAAGAAGTCATCTGCCTTGTCGAGGTCCGCGGCGGTGATCCCCAGGTAGCGACCCCAGCGCTCGATGATCGGCCGACCGCCCCACGCGCCGATGCCGTAGGCGATGAGCGCCCCCGCCGTCGCTCCGAGCGTTCCCGCGAGCACGGTCAGCCAGAAGTTCCACGGCTGTCCCGTAAGGGGCTCCAGGGCGGTGCCCTCGCCGATCAGGAATCCCGCGAACGGGAGCACGAGTTCCGAGGGGATCGGGATGATCACGCTCTCGATGGCGACCCACAGGGCCACCCCGAGATAGCCGACGGCTTCGTAGACCTGGGTGACCAGGTCGCGGACCGGGCCGTTGAGGAAGTCGAACACGGCCGGGAGCATAGCCGACTATCCTCGACGCAGTGAGTGAGCCGGAGGTCCCGCACTTCACCCCGGACCGCGAGGGGCACGACGACGTGGTCCTGACGGGCGCGGACCTCACGATCGCGGACGTCGAGGCTGTCGCTCGTGGCGGCGCCCAGGTCCACCTCGATGTCCACGCGCGCGACCGGATGCAGGAGGCGCGCGACGTCATCGATGCGCTCGTCCGCGACGGCGAGGTCGTCTACGGCGTGACGACGGGCTTCGGGGACCTGGCATCCACGTTCATCGCGTCGGGCGACACCGAACGCCTGCAGGAGAACCTGCTGATGAGCCACGCTGCCGGCGTCGGTCCGGCGTTCGGGCGCGACGTCGTGCGCGCGATGCTGCTGCTCCGCGCGAACACGCTGGCCCTTGGCCACTCGGGGTGCCGTCCGCTCGTCGTGGACCGGCTCCTCGATTTCCTGCGGCTCGGCATCCACCCGGTCGTGCCCGAGCAGGGGAGTGTCGGGGCATCGGGGGACCTCGCGCCCCTCGCGCATCTCGCGCTGCCGCTCATCGGTCGTGGCCAGGTCGAGTTCGGCGGCCAGGTCGTGCCGGCCCTGATCGCCCTTCGCGAGACCGGGCTGGAGCCCCTGGTCCTGGGCGCCAAGGAAGGACTGGCACTGCTCAACGGGACGCAGATGATGGGCGCGCTCGGCGCCTTGCTACTCGCCGACGCGGACCGGCTGGTCCGGACCGCGAGTGTCGCTGCGGCCATGTCGGTCGAAGCCCTCCTCGGGACCGATGTCGCCTTCTCGGCCGCCTACCAGCTGGCTCGCCCGCACCCGGGACAGGTGGCCGTTGCCGCGGAACTGCGTCACCTGCTGCGCGACAGTGGCTTCCAGCGGGCGCACCACGGATCCGCGCACAAGGTCCAGGATCCCTACTCGCTCCGCTGCGTGCCACAGGTCCACGGCGCCGTCCGCGACGCGCTGGACCACCTGCGTCGCGTGCTGGACATCGAGCTCAACTCCGCCACGGACAATCCGCTCGTCTTCCCGGGTGGCGGCGTGGCCGATGTCGACACGGTAGCCACGGGCGGCGGGCGCGTGATCAGCGGCGGCAACTTCCACGGCGAGCCGATCGCGCTGGCGCTCGACTTCGCGAAGCTCGCCCTCGCCGAGCTCGGTGCCATCAGCGAGCGACGGATCGCGCTCCTCGTTGACGCGCGACTCAACGGGGGTCTGCCGCCGTTCCTCGCTGTCGCGTCCGGCGTGGAGTCCGGGATGATGATCTACCAGTACACGGCGGCGGCGCTCGCGTCGGAACACAAGGTGCTCGCGCACCCGGCCTCAGCCGATTCGATCCCGACGAGTGCCAACCAGGAAGACCACGTGTCCATGGGATCGATCGCGGCCCGGCATGCGGTTGCGGTGCTCACCGGGGTCCAGCGGATCCTCGCCATCGAGCTCGTGGTCGCGGCACAAGCCCTCGACCTTCGGCTGGACGCGATGGGGGTCGGCGCCTCGGATCCTGAGGCTCCCCGGCCCGGTGCGGGCGTCGCTGAAGCACACGCCGGGATCCGCGCCCGGATCGCGCACCTCGGATCGGACCGGGAACCAGGTCCGGACCTGGCCGCGGCCTTCGATCTCGTTCGCGGCGGGACGCTCGCCGCGCTTGCCGGTCCGACCGCCTAGGAGCGTCGGAACGCCCAGCCGCGGTTTCCGGAACGGTCCGAGCCCGAGCCTGGCCCGCCCGGCGCCTGCTGATCGCGGTAGCCGATCCGCTGGAGCGTGGCCTCGATCTCCTCCGCGTACGCCCTGCCCTCGCGGCGCTGCGCCAACCAGTCGAGGTAGCCGGGGTCCACGCGCGCGATCTCGCCGATCGACCATCCGATGTGGCGACCGAAGGGGATGACCGAGCCGGACGGTCGCCCCGGCGGCGGGCCGGCGCCACCCGTGCCGTCCCGTTCCTCGGACCACTGCATCCGGCTGCCCGACCCGTCGTCCGTTCCGTAGCGCGTGCCGCCAGCAGCGGTCGGGTGGTCCTGGTCGTCGTACTCGGCGCGCGCCTGCGCCGTCCGGATCGAATCGAACGCGGCGTTGATCCGCATCATCTGGAGGGTCGCCGATTCACCCGCGATGTCCGGATGGAACTCGCGAGCCAGCCGCTTGTACGCGGCGGCGATCGCCTTGTCCCCCGAACCACGGGTGACGCCCAAGATCTGGTACGGATCCTCGACCCTCGGGTCGGCCATCGGCGGTCGGTGCCTCCCGTGCGCATCGGCGGCCATCACTGTAGCAACCCGCGTCCACGTCGACGTCCCCCAGAGGTCCTAGACTCGCTGATGCGATGGACGACCTCGCCGACCGGATCTCGGTCATCGACATCACGGACGCATCGGGCTTTGCCCTGGTCCCGCCGTGCGCGGATCCCGGGTTCGACCATCGATCCTGCGACTACTGGGAGGACGCCGATCGCGGCTCGAAAGCCATCCGGCTCGACTGGCTCGCCAGCGCGGCGGCGACGCCCGATGCCGGCGCACCCGAACGACCGGTCGTCCCGTCCAACCCCTTCCTCGCAGACCTCGAGGCGAGCCGACGCCCGCCCGCCAACCCGTTCCTGATCGCTGCCGATGACGACGCGGGTCCCGACGTCGCGATCAACCCGTTCGCCCCGACGCCGGTGGCGCGCCCGACGGTCGGCGATGCCGCACCGAAGAAGCTGCGCCTCCTGGGCCGCGGCCTGGGCGTGACGGGGAGCTTCGCGAAGGTCCTGCTCCTGGACGGCGGACCCGCGGTCTACTGCCAGTTCGGGCCGCTCACGGCCTACCCGCGGGCGCAGCGGACGAGGGACCTCTACCCCGCTCTCCCGTCGGCCCCGCTCCCGGCCGTGATCACCTGCATCGCGACCACGCGAACCGCCCGGGGGCTTGGCCTTGCCAGGCGACTCGTGGAGACCGTGTGCGACGACCTCTCGGCCCGCGGGTTCGCCGCGGTCGAGACCTACCCGGCGACCGGGGATCGCGAGGATGCCACCAGCGGTGCCACGCCCGCGTTCTGGATCTCGGCAGGCTTCGCGGTGGCCGCGCCCGACGATCGCTTCCCGGTCATGCGACGCGACCTCGCGTGAGGCGGTCGACTGGTCGGGGACTCGCCCTTGTCGCGATCGTGCTCGGTGCCGTGGGCTGCGGGGCGCCGGTCCCGTCGGAGATCTCGTCGGTGGTCCCGTCGAGCGCCTCGTCGAGTGCGGAGCCCACCACGACCCCATCGTCAGCCACACCACCGCCCGAATCGGGCATCGTCGTGGACGACACGCTCCTCGATGTCCTGCCCGCGGATGTGGATGGCATCGTACGCCGGTCCGATCCCGAGACCGCCAGCGAGATCGCCGCGTCGTCGGGCCTCGCGCCGAGCGTCAGCGGCCTCGCCGTCGCCATCTACGTCGGACCGCTCGCCACCGACACCCCCGGGGACTATGCCGTCGCGACGGTCGCCCGGCTGCGGGACGGGGTGTATGACGATGCGTGGTTCCGCGACTGGCGCGATTCCTTCGATGCCGGCGTGTGTGAACAGGCAGGCGGCGTCGAGCCAGGTCGGTCCGAGATCGAGATCGCTGACCGGACCGTCCATCGATCGACGTGCGTCGGCGATGTGGTCATCCACCACGTGCATCTCGACGACGAGGGCGTGGTCGTATCGGTCCAGAGTGCCGGGCCGGCGGATCTTGGCGGTCGGGTCATCGGGTCGTTGAAGGAGTAGCCTTCGACCGATGAGCGGCCCCCGTCCCGTCCGAGCGCCCCGCGGCCCTGAACTGACCTGTCGCGGGTGGGCGCAGGAAGCCGCGTTGCGGATGCTCATGAACAACCTGGACCCCGAGGTCGCAGAGGATCCCGACCACCTCGTCGTGTATGGCGGGACCGGTCGCGCGGCCCGGAGCTGGGACGCGTTCGACGCGATCGTGCGTGAACTCCGCGTGCTCGCGGACGACGAGACGCTGCTCGTGCAGTCGGGCAAGCCCGTCGGCGTCCTGCGCACGCACGAATGGGCGCCGCGGGTCCTGATCGCCAACTCGAACCTCGTTGGCAAGTGGGCCACCTGGGAGCACTTCCGCGACCTCGAGCGCGCGGGGTTGATGATGTATGGCCAGATGACGGCGGGGTCCTGGATCTACATCGGGACCCAGGGCATCCTGCAGGGGACGTATGAGACGTTCGCGGAGGCGGCGCGCCAGCACTTCGGTGGGACCCTGCGAGGGACCGTGACCCTGACCGCAGGTCTTGGCGGCATGGGTGGCGCCCAGCCGCTCGCGGTGACGATGAACGACGGGGTCTGTCTGGCGATCGAGGTGGATGAAGCCCGGGCACGGCGACGGCTGGAGATCCGCTACGTGGACCGGCTGACGAAGGATCCGGCGGAGGCGCTCGCCTGGGCTCGCGAGAGCGCCAGCCATGGTGAGGCGATCTCGATCGCGCTCGTCGGGAACGCCGCCGAGATCGAGCCCGCCTGGGCGGCCGCCGGCGAACGGTTCGACATCGTGACCGACCAGACCTCGGCGCACGACGCCCTGGGCGGGTACGTGCCGGCCGAGATGACCCTCGAGGACGCGCTGATCCTTCGCGAGACCCAGGCGGACGAGTACGTCCGCCGGTCGATGCAGGCGATGGCCGACCACTGCCGCGCGATGCTCGCGTTCCAGGCATCCGGCGCCGTGACGTTCGACTACGGCAACAACCTGCGGGCGCAGGCGCAGGAGGCCGGGGTCGCGAACGCGTTCGACTACCCGGGGTTCGTGCCGGCGTTCATCCGTCCCCAGTTCTGCGAGGGTCGCGGCCCGTTCCGATGGGTCGCATTGAGCGGCGACCCGGCCGACATCCTCCGGACGGACGAGGCGATCCTGGATCTGTTCCCGGATGATGCCGGCCTCCACCGCTGGATCGCGATGGCCCAGGAACGCGTGCCGTTCCAGGGCTTGCCGGCCCGGATCTGCTGGCTCGGCTACGGCGAACGGGCCCGGGCTGGGCTGGCGTTCAACGAGCTCGTCCGGACCGGGGCGGTGTCGGCCCCGATCGTCATCGGACGCGACCACCTTGATTCCGGATCGGTTGCGTCGCCCAATCGCGAGACGGAGGCCATGCGCGACGGGACGGACGCCGTCGCTGACTGGCCGCTCCTCAACGCCCTGGTGAACACGGCGGCTGGCGCATCGTGGGTATCGATCCACCATGGCGGAGGTGTCGGTATCGGGTACAGCCAGCACGCGGGCATGGTGGTCGTCGCCGATGGCACGCCACTGAGCGCCCAACGACTCGAGCGGGTCCTCACCACCGACCCGGCGATGGGGGTCCTGCGCCACGTGGACGCCGGCTACGAACGCGCCATCGAGGTCGCCGGCGAACGCGGCGTCCATGTGCCCATGCAGGCTCCGCGCGAGGTCCCGCACGGCTAGCATCAGCACGTGCTGGTGGAGGCCGTTCCCAACGTATCCGAGGGTCGTCGCCTCGAGGTGGTGGATCGCCTCGCCATGGCCATCGAGTCCACGCCCGGCGTCTACCTCCTGGACCGCACGAGCGACCCCAGCCACAACCGATCGGTCTTCACGCTTGCCGGGGAGCACGAGGCGGTCGCGGACGCCCTCGAGTCGCTGGTCGCCGCGGCCATCCACGACATCGACATGGATACCCACGAGGGGGAGCACCCGCGCATCGGGGCCGTGGACGTCATCCCGTTCGTGCCGCTGGCCGACACCACGATCGACGCCTGTGTCGAACTCGCCCGGGCATTCGGCGCCCGGATCGCAAACCGATTCGAGCTGCCCGTCTACCTGTACGCCCGCGCCGCCGTCCGCGCCGACCGCGAGAAGCTCGCCGATGTCCGTCGCGGCCAGTACGAGGGCCTCCGGTCCGAGATCGGGCAGCGCGGCCGCGAACCCGACTTCGGACCGAGCCGGCTGCATCCCTCGGCGGGTGCGGTCGCGGTGGGAGCCCGGCCCTTCCTGATCGCGTACAACATCAACCTCGCCTCCGACGACGTCGACCTGGCGCGGCGGATCGCCCGGCGCGTCCGCGAGTCCGGCGGCGGCCTCCCGAAGCTGCAGGCGAACGGGTTCGAGGTCCGCGAGCCGGAACGCGGTCACCCACTCCGCGCCCAGGTCTCGATGAACCTCCTCGACTTCTCGGTGACGCCGCTCTGGCTGGTCTGGGACAGCGTCCGCGAGCTCGCCGCCGAGGATGGCGTGGAGCCGGCCGAGTCCGAGCTGATCGGGCTCGCACCGCTGGCGGCGTTCCTCGCCGTCGCGGACCACGCTGGAGCATCGAGCGACGAGCCCGTCGAGGGCCGACTGGCGGCCGCCGCGGACTACCTGCGCCTGCGCGACTTCTCCCCCTCGCAAGCCCTGGAGCTTCGCCTGGACGCGGCGCGCTCGGGCGGTAAGCGAGCCCGTCCGTGAGTGGTGGACCGTTCCGGGTCATCGAGGGCGGACGGACGGGCGAACCGACGCCGGGCCTCCTCATCGTCGGTGCGACCGAGGTGGTCACGATGGCCGGCGGCGTCCGTCGGGGTGCTGGCCAGGGCGATGTCGGCAGACTCGTGGCGTCGGATCCGGCCGGCCCGGACGCCCCGGTCGTCGCCTGCTGGGAGGGCCGGATCCTGGCCGTCGGCCCGCGGGCCTCCGTGGAGGCGACCCTCGAGGCCGAAGGCTACCCGCTGGCCCGGTTCGCGAGGATCGATGCCGCGGGCGGAGCGGTCACCCCAGGTCTTGTCGACCCGCACACGCACCTCGTCTTTGCCGGCACGCGCGAAGGCGAACTCGTCCTGCGCCAGCAGGGCGCGTCGTACCTCGACATCCTCGACGCGGGCGGCGGCATCCTCTCCACGGTCGCGGCGACCCGGGCGGCATCGGAGGGCGAGCTGCTCGCACATGGCCGCCGGTGGCTCGACGAGATGCTGTCCCACGGCGTCACCACGGTGGAGGCCAAGTCGGGCTATGGTCTGGACCTCGAGACCGAGCTGCGCCTGATCGAGGTGGCGTACCGGCTGGGCAGTGAAGGCCCCGTGGACGTCGTCCCGACATGGCTGGGCGCCCACGCGGTCCCGCCCGAGTTCCGCGCCCGACCCGACGGGACCGAGGCCTTCGTCCGATCGCTCATCGATGACCAGTTGCCCGGGATCGCCACCCATGGCCGGGCACGGTTCGCGGACGTGTTCTGCGAGTCCGGCGTTTTCACCGCGGACCAATCGCGGCGGGTCCTGCAGGCCGCCCGGGCCGTGGGCCTCACCCCGCGCCTCCACGCCGACGAGTTGGCTCCATCCGGTGGGGCCGAACTCGCAGCCGAGCTCCTCGCCGCGTCCGCCGATCACCTCGCGACGCCATCGCCAGACGGGATCGCGGCGATGGCCGCTGCTGCCGAGGCCGGGGACCCGGTCGTCGCCACCCTCCTGCCGATCACGACGTGGTTCCTGATGAAGGACCACCACGCCCCGGCGCGGGCGTTCATCGATGCCGGCGTGCCGGTCGCGATCGGCACTGACTTCAATCCCGGGACCTCGCCCGCCGCGAGCTTGCCACTGGCCATGTCGTTCGCCTGCGTCAACCTGCGGATGACGCCCGATGAGGTGCTGTCGGCCGTCACCATCAACGCGGCCCGCGCGGTGGCGCTCGAGGACGAGATCGGTTCGCTCGAGACGGGGAAGGCCGCCGATGTCGTCATCTGGCGCGTCCCCACCACCTCGCAGATCCCGTACTGGCCCGGCGCCGATCTGGTGCGGACGGTGATCAAGCGCGGGCGCGTGATCGCGGAGCGGCCGTAGCGATCCAGGGTGCAGGCCGCTGTGTCAGAATCCGGGGCCTATGGAAGTGCAGTGGTACGGCCGGACTTGCGTTCGGCTGCGAGGCAAGGACGCGGTCGTCGTGGCCGATCCCTATCAGTCCATCGTCGGCCCCACGGGGCGCGGCATCACCGGCGATATCGTGACGTTCAGCCATCCAGACGACACGCCGCTGGCGCGCGGCAAGCCCAAGGGACGCCTGTCGCGCGACGGATCCACGCTCGTCCCCTCCAGCCTGGACGACGCATTCGTCCTGGACGGTCCGGGCGAGTACGAGGTCAAGGAAGTCCTCGTGACCGGCGTACGGACCTATCGCGATGACGCCAAGGGAGCGGAACGAGGGAAGGGCGTCTCGTTCGCCGTCGAGATCGACGGGATCCACACCATCCACCTCGGCGACATCGGCCACCTCCTGTCGGAGGAGAAAGTCGCCGATATCGGGTCGGTGGACATCGTCTGCGTACCGCTGGGCGGGGCGTTGACCCCGACCAGGGCCGCCGCGCTCGTCGCACAACTGGATCCGCGCATCGTGGTTCCGATGCCGGTCTGCGATGACGATGCCGACTGCGCCGATGCGCTCCGGAAGTTCTTCCACGAGATGGGCGCGGAGCCCGTCACGCAGCCGAAACTCTCGGTGACGGCGTCCAGCCTCCCCTCCGAGACCATCACGGTCCTCCTCGAGTCGCGCGGCAAGCAGGTCTGACGCCCGCGCGCCCTGGACAAGGAAAGACCGGAGGCGCCTGCCCAATCGGCGCCCCCGGTCGGAGGGAGGGAGGATGGAACCTTGTGGGTTCGTCCAGGCACTACCGTAGGGGACGCTGATTTACGGTCGAGAGGGCAACCGGTTAAGAAAGCGACATCGGTCTCCCGGACGGACCGCCACGAACCACATGGCACAATCCGGCGCATGACCCGACCTCCTCAGGCGCGCTCGTTCGCGCTGCTCATCTCGACCACCCTGCTCGTCGTCGCGTGCGGTTCGACGCCGACCAGCCCAGCCCCCACGCCGAGCGCGTCGACCGCGCCGACGACCGCCCCATCTGCGTCCGCCGACCCCGCCGCGTCACCATCCGCACCCGCGACACCGATGCCGAGTGGCGAGGCCGACGCCATCTACGACGCGATCGAGGACGAGGTGGTCGCGCTTCGCGAACTCGACCCGACCGATGTCGCGCGCGAGACCATCGACGGCGACACGCTCAAGGAGATGAACGCCACGTCGTTCGCCGAGGACAACCCTGCGGAGTACGTGGCTGCCAACGATCGGCTCCTCAAGGCCCTCGGACTGCTGACCGAGGACCAGTCCCTCGAGACCCTGTACCTGGACCTCATCGACAGCCAGGTCGCAGGCTTCTATCGCCCGGACCAGAAGACCCTGTACGTCGTGTCCCGGTCGGGGACCATCAACGGCGCGGACAAGATCACGTTCGCGCACGAGTACAACCACGCTCTGCAGGATTCGAACTTCCCGGGGGTCTTCGACGCACAGAAGGACCTGCTGGACCAGTCCGATCAGGCGCTCGCGCGAGCGGCCGTCTACGAGGGCGATGCGACGCTGCTGATGACGGTCTGGGCGATCCCGAACCTGACCCCGGCCGAGCTCCAGGATGTCGTCGCCGCAGGTTCCGATCCTGAGTCGACCGCCGTGCTGGCACGTACGCCACAGGTCCTCGTCGACGGCCTGCTGTTCCCCTACGATGCCGGCATCCAGTTCATCTCGCCGATCCAGACCGCCGGCGGCTGGGCGGCCGTCGATGACGTCTTCGCCGACCTCCCGCTCTCGACCGAACAGGTCCTCCACCCTGAGAAGTACGAGGCCGGTGAAGTGCCGGTCGAGGTCGCCATCCCGGTCGATGACATCGAGGCGCTCGATGGCGACTGGACGGTCGCGTTGCAGGACACCTACGGCGAGTTCCAGATCGGGTCGTGGCTCCGTGGAGCCGGCGTGCCCGCGACGGATGCCGCCGACGCTGCGGCCGGCTGGGGTGGGGATCGCCTCGCGGTGCTCGAGGGCCCGGACGGCGCGTGGGGCCTGGTCATGCACACGGTCTGGGATACCGCCGCCGACGCCCAGGCCTTCGACGACGCCGCGACCGCGGCCGCCACGACGGCCGGCGGCCCGGCCGGGGTCTTTCCTGGCGACGGGGGGACCACGCGCTGGGTCGTCGTCGGGAGCGACGACGCCGCCTTCGAGTCGATCGCGGTGGGGCTGGGCCTCGCCGGCTGACCGCCCCCAGGTCAGCTGCGACCCACTGAGAAGCAGGTCGCTACATCGCCTCGGGCGCGGAGATCCCGAGGAGGCCCAGGGTGTTCGCCAGGGTCACCTGCGCGGCACGGGCGAGCGCGAGTCGCGCGGCGGAGCGCTCCGGCGCGTCCGGGTCCACGACCCTGGCGTCGCGATAGAAGGCATGGAACGCGGTCGCGAGTTCGGTGGCGTATGCCGTGATCCCCTGGGTCTCCTCGGCGGCCACGGCGTCCTCGACGACCTCCGGGAGATGGACGATCGCCCGGGCAAGGAGCGCCTCGGCGGGCGCCTCCGGGCCCAGACCGCCCGCGAGCGATGTCGCGGGCCCGAGTCCCGCCTCGGCGGCCTTGCGTAGGATCGAGGCGATGCGCGCGTGGGCGTACTGGACGTAGTAGACCGGGTTCTCGTTCGACTGCTTCTTCGCCAGCTCGATATCGAAGTCGATGGAGCTCGTATGCCCCCGTGACGCGAAGAACCAGCGTGCGGCGTCCACGCCGACTTCCCCGAGTAGCTCGTCGAGCGTGATGAACTCGCCGGCCCGCTTGGACATCGACACCTCTTCGCCGTCGCGGACGAAGCGGACCCACGAGTAGAGGAGGACCTGGACAGCCTCCTTGTCGTAGCCCATGGCCTCCGCGGCGTTCCGGACCCGCGCCACCGTGCCGTGGTGATCGGCACCCCAGATGTAGATGAGGTGGTCGAAGCCGCGGCTGAACTTCTCGGTGACATAGCCGATGTCGGCTGCGAAGTAGGTCGGTCGGCCGTCGGCGCGGTAGATGACGCGGTCCTTGTCGTCGCCGAAGGTCGTGGAGCGGAACCACAGCGCGCCGTCGAGCTCGTAGACGTGACCGTTCGCCCGCAGGCGCTCCACCGCGCGCTCCACCCAGCCCTCGTCGTGGAGTCGAGCCTCGCTGGTCCACACGTCGAAATGCACGCCCAGGTGCTCGAGTGATCGTTCGATCCCTGCGCGCACGCGAGCGGCGGCCCACCGCCCGACGATGTCCGCGCCGTCCGCCCCGTCTGCGGTGGCGGTGTCCAGCACATCGGCAGGAAGGTCGTGCGCCAGGTCCTCGACGTAGGCGCCCTTGTAGCCGTCATCGGGGACGGGCTTGCCGAGCCGGACGGCAAGGACGGACGCGCCCAGGTGGCTGACCTGGGCACCGGAATCATTGAAGTAGTACTCCCGCGTGACCGCCTGCCCACCGGCCGCCAGGACACGACACAGGAGGTCACCGACGAACGCCCCGCGCGCATTGCCGATCGTCAGCGGTCCGGTCGGGTTGGCCGAGACGAACTCGACGTTGACCGCGCGGACGCGGACCGGTGCGACACGCCCCCACCCGTCGGGCGCCGCATTGATCCCATCGATGATCCCGGCATAGGCATCACCGCGGAGCCGAAGGTTCAGGAACCCGGGAGGCGCGACGTCGACCGACCCGACGGGCGAGGTCGATCCAGGCTCGGCCGCGTCACGGGCGACGTGGCTCGCCAGGATGGTGGCGATCGCGAGCGGCGCCATCCGGTACGGACGTGCGAGCTTCATCGCGAGATTGGACGCGACGTCGCCATGGTCGGCGTTGGCCGGGCGCTCCACCTCCACCGCGGGTCGCTCCGCATCCGCGGCGATGGCCGGCAACGCACCCGTCCGCATGGCAGCGTCCCAGGCGCGCTCGATCGCCTCGCGGGCCTGCGTTCGGAGGGGTGTCTGGATCACGGGTGGGCGACCTCGGCATGGCACGGGAGGGCACCCATCGTACCGGGACCCGTGCCCGCCATGGGTCCCGGGGGTGCGTAGGACTGGAATGGTGCGTGGATGCACCGGGATTCTTGGGATGGGGTGGTGTCGATTCCGGTCTTGTGCAGTCCGTTGACCCACTCGTACTGGACCGGTACCACCCGCGCGTGCGAACATCAGCATCGCGCGATCGGGGCGCGGATGTTCCGGGGAACGCATCCGACCGTCGCATGGCTCATCCGAGGCCATCAGGCCTCATCTGCTCGGGGAACTGAATCGCATGATCAACTCGCGCGTACGCCGGCGCTCGCGACTGGCGCGGCGTCTCTCTTGGCTCGTGGTCGCCGCCATGGTCATGGCAGCGCTCCTGGTGCCGTCCACGGCGGGCAGTGCCCTCGCCTCGTCTCCGGCCGATGCCGGTGGGACCCGGATCCTCCTGGGCTCCCAGCACGATTGCGAGGACCGGAACCAGGTCCACTCCGGCGACTGCGAAACGCCGAGTGGCAGCCCCAGCGGCAGCCCATCCGGTTCGCCGTCCGGCAGCCCGTCGGGTTCGCCCACCAGCAGCCCCAGTGGCTCTCCCAGCGCGACGCCCAGTGGCTCTGCCAGCGCGACGCCGAGTGGCTCTGCCAGCGCGACGCCCAGTGGCAGCCCTAGCGGTTCGCCAAGCGGCACGCCGACCGGCAGCCCGTCAGGTACGCCGACCGGCAGCCCGTCAGGTACGCCGACCGGGAGCCCCAGCGGTGACGCCCAGGCCAGCATCCTCATCATGAAGTTCGACACCAAGGGCACGCCCAACGACCTCCTCGATGACGAACTCCTCGATGGCGCGACCTTCGAGGTCTACAAGGACGACGGCGACGACCTGTTCGACGACAGCGTCGACGAACTCGTCTTCGGTCCGGCAGTCGCCCCCGGCGGCCGCCTGGAGACCGGCCCGCTCGATGCCGGCTGGTACTGGATCGTGGAGACGATCGTGCCGGACGGCTTCACCGGCTCCGACCCGATCCTCGTCGAGCTCAACCTCGACTCGGAAGTGACCTGCATCTGGGGCGCTGGCGGACTCGTGGATTGCGTCGGCAATGACGGCGAGAACGAGGAGTCCAGCTGGACGATCGTCGAAGTCGAGAACATCCCCGAGGATGCGAACGAGTCCCCAGGTGGATCGACGCTCGGTGAGACCGGCACGCCGAACATCACGCTGCCCCCGACCGACATGGTCACCGGCGCGACCGACGGCGGGGCGAGCCAGGGTTGGCGCCTCGTGATCCTGGCCATGGCCGGGCTGATCGCCGCCGCGCTCCTGCTCACGCCGGCCCGGCTGATCATCCGCACGGACGACCGCCGACGCTGAACCTCCGTGAGCGGGTGACCGCTCTGACCCGAACGATCTGGACCGTCGGCCGCGAGGCCGGCGGTCCTCGATTCAGGCCCCGATGACGTATCGCTCACCGGGCCAGACGAGGGTGACCGGTCCGTCGTACGCCGCCCGGACGCTGTCGATGGTGGCGCCCTCATCGAAGCCCATCTGGAGGTGGGTGAGCAGGACGCGGCCGGCGCCGGTCCGGGCGGCGAGGGCTCCGACGGCCGGCCCATCGAGGTGTGCCGCGCCCGTGGTGACCGGCCCGGGCCCGAACGAGACCTCCGCCAGGAGCGCATCCCCCGGGCGGATCAGGATCTCGAGGTCCTCGGCGCGGCCGCAGTCCCCGGAGTAGACCAAGCCAGCATCACCGCCCGGGTGCTCGACTCGGAAGGCATAGCTGTCATCAGTGTGGAAGATCCGTGCCGCCGCGACGGTGAACCCTCCGACGTCATACCGGGCGCCGTCGGCCAGTGCCTCGACGTCGAGGACGTCCGCGCTGAAACCCGGTTCGGCATGGAGCGCATCCAGCCGCTGGTCCAATCCCGCGGGCCCCACCACCCGAAGACGCCGGCTCGGCGCGAACTCCCAGCGGAGGTAGTGCCGCAGCGCGACCAGGTCCACGAAGTGGTCCGGATGCAGGTGACTGATCATCACCGCGTCGATGGTGCTCGGCTCGATGGAGCCGGCGAGCCGCGCGAACGCGCCGTGGCCAAGGTCCAGCACGAGCGCGCTGGTGGCGTCGCGGACGAGATAGGCAGCGCCGGTCGCGCCGGGCCGATCGGTGTAGGCGGGACCAGCCCCGATGACGTCGAGCGTGAGGGCCGGGGACGCGCGGTCGCTCACGCGTGGGACCCGGACGCGGTCGCCTCGGCGATCGGGATCGCCACGTGGACCGGGCTTGCGCCGCGCCGGAACGTCAGATCCGAGAAGCCCGCTTCGGTCGCGGCCACGTACCCGTCGCCGAGGGCCCAGGCGAAGCTGTCGGCGCGATGCGCGTCGGACCCCACCGTCACGGCGCGTCCACCGAGCTCCCGGTAGCGGGTGGCGATGGCGCTCGATGGGTAGGTCTCGCCGGCGGCCTGGCGCAGGCCGCTCGTGTTGATCTCGAGGGCCGTGCCGGTCGCCACGAGAGCGCGGAGGATCGGTTCATAGAGTTCCGGGGCGGAAGCGAGGTCGGCGGCCGTCACGTGTGGCGCGAGATACCGCTTGACGAAGTCCAGGTGCCCCAGGGCGTCGAACGCACCTGACCGAGCCGCGGCCTCCACTTCGTCGAAGTAGGGCGCCACGATCTCAGGGAGGGAGCGACCCTGGACCCACGCGCCGACATGCTCGGCCGCGAATGGGGAGGTGCGGTAGACGTGCACGGACCCGATCACGAAGTCGTACGCATGGCGGGCCAGGTGCTCGCGGATGTCCGTCTCCCATCGACGATCCCACGTGATCTCCACCCCGAAGCGGATGGCGACGCCGCGATCGGCCCAACGCTCGGCGGCTTCGCGGACGACCCGCTCGCGCTGGGCGAACGTCGAGTGCGCAAACGCCGGTGCGGTCGGGTCGAAGTCCACGTGATCCGTGATCGCGATCTCGGGGATGCGACGTTCCACCGCTTGGGCGGCGTACACGTCGATCGGGACGTCACTGTCGGGCGACAGGTCGGTGTGCAAGTGCGCGTCCAGCGGCAGGTCGCGTGCCTGCCGATCCGCGGCGGTCACCGCTGACCCCCCGCCACCCGGTTCATCCAGTGATCAGCCCGAGTTCGCGACCAACGATGTCGAACGCCTGGAGCGCCCGGTCCAGCTGCTCGTCGGCGTGCGCGGCGGTCACGATCGTCCGGATCCGGGCCTGGTCCATCGCCACGGTCGGGAACACCACGGGCTGGGCGAACACCCCTTCGCCCATGAGTCGATCGCTGAACCGCATCGCGGTCTCGGGGTCGCCCATCATGACCGGCGTGATCGGCGTCTCGGACCGTCCGATGTCGAAGCCGAGTCGAGCCAGCTCCGCCTTGAATTGGCGGGTATTCGCCCACAGGCGGTCATGGAGGTCGGGCTCGTCCTGCATCACGCGCAGGGCCTCGCGGCAGGCAGCCACAACGGCCGGTGGATGCGACGTGGAGAAGAGGAACGGGCGCGCCCGCTGGGTGAGGATCTCGCGCAGCGCCAGGCTGCCCGCGACGTAGCCCCCGAGCGCGCCGACGGCCTTGCTGAGCGTCCCGACCTGGATGGCGACGCGCCCGTGGAGCCCGAAATGGTCTACGGTCCCGCGGCCGTCCCGGCCCAGGACCCCGGAGGCATGCGCGTCATCGACGAAGACCGCTGCGCCGTGCTCTTCGGCCGCCTCGACGATCCCGGGGAGCGGCGCGATATCGCCGTCCATGCTGAAGACGCCGTCGGTCACGACGAGGATGAGCCGGTACGGCTCGCCTGACCCGTCGCGGCCGTGCTCGACGGCCTCGGCGAGGACCGCTCGCAGGGCGTCGACGTCGGCGTGCTGGTAGACCTTGCGGGGCGCCTTTGAGAGGCGCATGCCATCGATGATCGACGCGTGATTGAGGCTGTCCGACACGATGAGGTCGGTCTCGCCGGTGATGGTCGGGATGACGCCGGTGTTGGCCGTGAACCCGGACTGGAACGTCAGGACGGCCGGCGTCCCCTTGAACTCGGCCAGCTCCGCCTCGAGCGCCTCGTGCATCGACATGGTGCCCGCGATGGTCCGGACCGCGCCCGACCCGACGCCGAACTCGGTCACGGCGGCGAGCGCTGCCGCCTTGAGCCTCGGATGGTGGGTCAGCCCCAGGTAGTCGTTCGACGAGAGGCTGATGACGCGCTTCTCGTCCACCGAGACGATCGGCCCCTGGGCGGACGACATGATCCGCAGCGCCCGGTAGAGGTGGCGCTCCCGGAGGGCGGCCACCTCGTCCTCGAGGAACGCGAGCGGGTCGATGCGGTCGGTCGTCATGTCGTCCAGTCCATGATGACCTTGCCCGAGTCCCCGGACCGGGCCGCGGCGAACGCGGCCTCGTGGTCGGTATGGGCGAAGCGATGGGTGATGGCCGGCTTGATGTCCAGCCCCGACTGGAGCATCACCGTCATCTTGTACCAGGTCTCGTACATCTCGCGGCCGTAGATCCCGCGCAGCGTCAGCATCTTCATGACGATCTCGTTGACGTCGAGACTGATCTCGGCGGTCGGCAGGCCGAGGATCGCGACGCCACCACCATGCGCCATCGCCGTGATCGCGTCGCGAAGGGCCCTGGCATTGCCCGACATCTCCATCGCGACATCGAATCCCTCCACCATGTCGAGTTCCTCGAACACGTCCGACAGGGTCCGCTCGCGCGGGTCGATCGCGACGGTGGCGCCCATCCGCATCGCGAGCTCGCGCCGGTAGGCGTTGGGCTCGCTCACGACCACGTGGCGCGCGCCGGTGAAGCGGGCGATGGCCGTTGCCATGAGGCCGATCGGACCGGCCCCGCTGACGAGCACGTCCTCGCCGAGCGTCGGGAAGGCAAGCGCGGTGTGGACCGCATTGCCGAAGGGGTCGAAGATCGCGGCGACCTCGGGATCGATGCCCGGCCAGTGGTGCCAGATGTTCGTCATCGGCAGGGCGACGTACTCGGCGAAGGCGCCGTCCCGGCCGACCCCAAGGCCGATGGTGTGCGGGCACAGGTGGCGGCGGCCGGCGAGGCAGTGACGGCAGCGGCCGCAGACCACGTGGCCCTCGCCGCTGACGAGGTCGCCCTCGTGGAAATCGCTCACGTTGGCGCCGACCTCGACGATCTCGCCCACGAACTCGTGACCGACGACCAGGGGCGGCGTGATGGCGTTCGCGGCCCACGGGTCCCACGACTCGATGTGGAGGTCCGTGCCGCAGATCCCCGTCCGATGGACCTGCACCAGGACGTCGTTGATCCCGATGGTGGGACGCGGGACCTCGCGAAGTTCGAGCCCGGGTCCGGCGGTCGGCTTGACCAGTGCCTGCATGTCGGGAATCTACGCTGCCGCGCGACGCGCGTCCGGTGCCGGACGGCCCCTCAGTCCCTGGGTGCTTCGGACCCGTCCACGATCGGGTTCTCGACGCCGCCGATCCCCTCGACTTCACAGCGGACGCGGTCGCCGGGCTCCAGGAAGACGGGCGGGTCGCGGAACACGCCCACGCCGCTCGGCGTACCCGTCGCGATGACGTCGCCGACTTCGAGGGTGATCGAGTTGCTGATGAACGCCACGATCGCCGGCACGTCCCAGATCAGGTCGCGGGTGTTGCCGTCCTGCATGAGGTGCTCCGCACCATCCGGGGTGATCCGCCAGCTCCGCAGCCGGAGGCCGGCCTTCGGGTCAACCTCGTCCTTGCTCGCGAACACGGGTCCCATGGGCAGGAAGGTGTCGCTCCCCTTGGCGCGCAGCCACTGGCCGTCACCTTTCTCGCCCTTGCGGAGGGCCTGCGGCGTGCCCTGCCAGTCGCGGGCGCTGATGTCGTTCACGACGACGTAGCCTGCGACGTGGTCCATGGCGCTCGCCTCGTCGACGCGGCGCGCCCGCTTCCCGATGACCACGCCGAGCTCGACTTCGAGGTCGAGGGCGTGCGTGCCCTCCGGGCGGACGATCGGCGCACCGTCGGCCACGATGGTGTTGGCGAACTTGGCGAAGAGCAAGGGCCGTGGCGGGCCGGCTCGGCCACCCTCGGCGACGTGCTCGCGGTAGTTGAGCCCGACGCAGACGATCTTCTCGGGGTGCATGACCGCGGGCAGGGCCGGGCGATCGGTGGCGGGTCGGGCTGGGCCGCGCTTTCGAGCGGCCCGCGTCATGCGTTCGAATCGACGGTGCCAGTCATCGTCCGCCAACAGACAGCAGACCGACTGATAGGTCGCCAGTGGCCACGCCTTGTCGGTCGCCGCCAGGCGACCGCCCGTATAGAGCCCGTCGTCGGTCAGGACGCCGATCCGATCCTCGCCGTGTCGGTCGGCGTGGGCGTAGAGACGCATCTGCCGGGGGGCTAGCTGGCGCTCGGCGACGGCGATGCCGAGTCGCTGGGCGCGACGCTCGGCGTGGGCGACGGGCGTTCGCAGAAGCTCTCCGGGTTGGTTCGCTCGCCGTAGGCGCGATCGAGTTCGAGGATCGCTTCGGTATCGAGGGACTCGAGCGGGAGCACGCGACCCCAGACCATGGCCGTGTACGGCGTGGGCATCTCGTCGAACCGCGCGAACACCGGGCCGACGCTCGTTCCCGGCTGGAAGCCGCACACCGGGCTCACCGGGTAGGAGTCGAAAAAGTCGCGGAGGGCGGCCTGGCCGGCGTCCGTGGCGCCCTCGCTGTCACCCCGGTACAGGACGATCATCGCCCCGTGCTCCAGGTTGTGGATCCAACCCTGCGGGCGAACGTCATCCGCCGGACCATAGACACGCGCCGAGATCGGCCCGGTCTGCGTCCCGGCATAGTGGCGACCCGAGGCGGGCGGACAGTAGGTGTAGGTGATCGGCGCACCATTGGAGACGTGCTCGTTGCCCATGTCGGGCTGCGCGTACCCGGGCTGGGGGCCGGCGCCGCTCGGCGGTGTGGCGGTGGGGTCGGGGGTCCACTCCGTGGAGCAGGCATACACCGGCTGCGTGGAGGCGGCGAAGATCCCGATACCGGCCACGACGACGACTGCGACGACGGCGACGCCGAGCAGGAGGTTGCGCCGCCGCTCGAGGAACGACGTCTCCTGGTACACGGTGCGACCGCGATCGCGCCGGCCGGCACGGGCGGAACCGCTCGGGCTGGTGTTCGGATGAACGGTGCTCGACGGGCTGCCGGTCGCTCCTGGAGCGGATGACGCTCCCGAAGCAGACGACGCTCCCGAAACGGGAGACGCTCCCGAGCCTGCGCTGGTCGACGGGTTGGCGGCGCGCTGGCGCCGTCGGGATTCCTTGCTCACTCGTGTGCCTCGATTTGCGGTCGATGGGGTCGTCGGATCGATCTGGGATCCGGCGGCGACGGGGCCGCGTCGCGTGAGGGTACCGTCTCGGCGCGATTCGGTCCGCCGTTCGATGCCTCAGGGCTCGTTCAGGTAGGCCCGGACTTCCGGGCGGAGCAGCCCGCGGAACAGCAGGACCCCGAAGGCCGCCACGAAGAACGGGGTCGCCGGGTGGACCGGACTGGTCGCGAGCAGGACGACGGCGGGGATGACCAGGCTCGCCAGGCCGATCGCGAGGCCCCGCCCGGCCTGCTTGCGCTGGAGGACCAGGGTCATGGTGAAGATCGTATAGGCGAGCAGCACCATGACGATGACCCCGAGCAGGCTGACCGGGGCGGCGATGGCCTGGTCCACGACGATGCGCAAGCTCAGCGCGATCCCGACGAGGATCAGCGCGGCGTAGATCAGGAAGAGGCGGATGCCACCGGGCATCGCGCGCACGTTCTGGAGCATCGGCCGCATCGTACCGCCGAGGCGGCTGGGTTGCGGGCTGGGCCGGGCCGTGGAGAGGCCGGGGCCCGGGTCCTGGCCGTCGGGAGAGGTCCCGAACCTCCGGCCGGGGCCAGCGTCCCGCGCGATCCGCCGGGCCCGGCCTCGCCAACCTCCCGCCGCGGCCTGCGTCCGGCCGGCGGCCTCGGCCCCCGAACCTCCGGCCGGGGCCAGCGTCCCGCGCGATCCGCCGGGCCCGGCCTCGCCAACCTCCCGCCGCGGCCTGCGTCCGGCCGGCGGCCGCGGCCCCCGAACCTCCGGCCTCGGCCCTCTGTTTCCGACCGTGCCCAGCGTCCCGCTTAGTCTCCCCGCGAATCTGCTGGACGGTATCGAGCGCGATCAGGCCCGTACGCGGCGATCTGGCGTCCCGCCTAGTCCGACTGCGACTGACGGGGACGTCGTGGGCATGGCTTGCGTGCACGGGATTCGCCCGGGGACTAGGACGGACGTTGGGCCCGACCGGCGGCCCGCGCCCGACCGGCGGCCCGCGCCCGACCGGCGGCCCGCGCCCGACCGGCGGCCCGCGCCCGAGCCCGGGCACAACCTGGCCGATCGGGTCTTGACACCTGACCGCGACCCTCCTACAGTCACCTAAACCGGTTTGCTAAACCGGTTTGCATCGATGCCGTGGGCCGACCGCCCTCACCTCCTCCGCGGAGGCCCGGCATCGACGCTCCGAACGTCGGTGGAGGAGCCGACGAGTGGAGCAGCAATGGAGTCACCGCCGAGTGGAGCCACGGACCCAGCGTCCACGCATCGCCGATGTCGCCCGCGAGGCGGGCGTCAGCAAGACCGCGGTGTCGTTCGCGTTCAACTCACCCGATCGCCTGGCGCCGGATACCGCGATCCGGATCCGCGAAGTCGCCGAGCAGCTCGGGTACACGCCGCACCCGGTCGCCCGCATGCTGACCCAACGGCAGACGATGACGATCGGCGTCCTCACTCCGCAGGCCCTGAGCGTCATCTTCAGCAACCCGTTCTTCGGGGCGTTCAGTGAGGGTGTCGCCCTCGTTGCCGAGGAGCACGGATACGGCCTCCACTTCATCTCGCCGCTGCACGGCAGCCTTGCCCGGGCGATGAGCCGGGCCACGGTGGACGGCGTGGTCGCCATCGGACTGAGCGATTCCCACCCCGAGGTGGAGCAGATCCGCCGGGCGGGCCTTCCGATCGTGCTCGTGGACTCGACCGCGCTCCCGGAGCACGGCTCCGTCGAGATCGACGACGTCGGTGGTGCGCGGGCAGCCGCCGAGTACATCACGAGCCTGGGCCACCGCGAGATCCTGATCCTCGGCGTCGAGCCGCCGGCACCGGGAGAGCCCGATCCGGACGGCGTCACGAGCCGACGCCTCCGCGGCTACCGCGAGGCATTCGCCAAGGTCGGGCTGGAGATCCCCGATGACCGGGTGATGGTCGGTCCGGCCAGTATCGATGGCGGGATCGCCATCCTCGATCGCGCCTGGGAGGACGGCCTCCGACCCGACCGCCATCCTGGCGATGTCGGATGCGATGGCCATCGGTGCCATGCGCGCCCTGCGCGACCTGCGCCTCGACGTCCCGGGCGACGTCAGCGTCGTCGGCTTCGACGATATCGACCTCGCCCCCCACGTGGACCCCCCGCTCACGACGGTGCATCAGCCCATCCGTCGCAAGGGCGAGGAAGCGGTCCGCCTATTGCTGACCGTCGTCGAACGACGGGATCTGGTGAAACCCGAGCATCGCCGGCTCGAGACGCGGCTCATCGTCCGCGCCTCGACCGGCCCGGTGCCACGTCACCGGAAGGAGGTGGACCGGGACCGAGACTGAGGTCGACCGGGCGAGCGACTCGAACATCGGTACGGCTCGCCGAAGACGCACGTACCGCATGCATTGGACCGCCAGCTATGGCGACCACAGGCCGGAGAACCCGGCCATCGACTGGGTCGGCAACGCCGACCAGCGGTTGTGAACCGGACCAGAACGGTCCGGATCGAGAGAGGAGACATCGAACGCGATGAAGAAGCAGCATTCGCTTCGCGGCCCTCGTGGCAGGGGTGGCGATCATCGCCGCGGCCTGTTCGAGCGGCAGTGCGAGCACCGCCCCCAGCACGGCGCCCGAAAGCACCGCGCCGTCCACGGCCCCGGAGTCCATGGCCCCCGAGTCGCAGGCCCCTGGCGGCCTCGTCGGCGACGTCTCGCTGTGGCACAGCTACTCGTCGGGCGCCGGCACCGAGCTCGCCGCCCTCACCCAGGTCCTCGACGCGGTCAAGGCCGCCAATCCCGAGCTCAACGTCGAAGTGCTCGAGGTCCCGTTCGCGGACATCTTCAACAAGTGGAACACGGACGTCGCGACGGGCGCCGGGCCCGACCATGTTCATCGCCCCGAACGACAGCCTGGGCTTCCAGGCGCGTGAGGGCGTGATCGCCGATCTGGACGCGCTCCTCGCCGACAAGCTCGGCGACATCGGTCCAGGTCGCGGTCGACGGCTCCAAGGTCGACGGCAAGCTCTACATGGTCCCCGAGTCCCTCAAGGCCGTCGCGGCCGTCTATGACACCGCCAAGATCGCGACCCCGCCGGCGACGACGGACGAGCTGCTGGCCGGCGTCACGGACGGCTCGATCAAGGCCGGCTTCTTCGGCGGCACCGGCGGCCTACCACAACTTCGGTTGGTGGGCGGCCTTCGGTGGCCAGCTCATGGACGAGACCGGCAAGTGCATCGCCGACACCACCGGTGTCGCCGACGCGCTACGCCTACCTGGCCGAGCTGCAGGACGGCCGGCGCGAAGTTCTACCCGAACTATGACGACATGGCCAACGCCTTCAAGGCGGGCGACATCGACCTACATCGTCGACGGCCCGTGGGCGTCCGGTGGCTACAAGGAGTCCGTCCCGACCCTCGGCGTCGCGCCGATGCCGACCGGCCCGTCGGGCCCGTCGCAGCCGCTGACCGGCGTCGACGGCTGGTACATCAACCCCAACACCGCCGACCTCGAGCTCGCGATCGACTTCGCCCTCGCGATGACCGACGCAGGACGGCCCAGCAGGTCGTTCGTGGACGTCGCCGGCCACATCCCGGCGAACACGAACGATCACCATCACCGATCCGATCACCCAGGGCTTCGCCGACGCGGTGGCCACCGGCTTCCCGCGCCCGCAGGTCCAGCAGCTCGACAACTTCTGGGGCAACTTCGGCAACGCGCTGGCAGCTCGTCCTGGAGACGGGTGCAGACCCGCCGCAGGCCGTCGCGGACGCGTGCGCCGCGATGAACGAGGCCAACGGCCTCTAGTCGATCGTCCGCACGGACACCAAGCGCCAGCGGGCTCCCACCGGGGTCCCCGCTGGCGCATCATCTCCCTAGCGCAGTTACCCATCCCGTCCCCGAGCCGGATCCGAGGAGGCGATGACCACATGACCGCGGCGTCGGCCCAGCTCCCGACTGCGAGACGCAAGCCGCGCATCGGCCGCGATACGCGGACCGCGTATCCTGTACCTGACGCCGGCGTTCCTGGTGATGGGCATCATCACCTTCTATCCGCTGATCTTCCAGACCTACATGTCCTTCACGGACTTCGGTCTGCGCAACCTGCGAGCCGGCGCAGAGGCGCCGCCGTTCGTCGGGCTCGACAACTACGTCCAAGATCCTGGCGAGCAACCTCGTCCATCCCGAACTTCGAGTTCTTCCGGCTCATCTTCTTCAACCTGTGGTGGGCGTTCAGCAACGTCGTCATCCACGTCATCCTCGGCGTGCTGATCGCGGTCCTGCTCAACACCCAGGGCCTCAAGTTCAAGCGCATCTGGCGAGCGGTCTACATCCTGCCGGTCGTCATCCCGCCGATCATCGTCGCGACGGTGTGGCGGAACATGTTCGACGGACAGTACGGCGCGATCAACCAGGTCCTGACGATCATCGGTGGCTGGTTCACGATCCCGCCCGAGGTCTTCGAGATCGACTGGCTGCGCGAGTCGAAGGACCCGATCCCGTTCATCCCGCTGCCCGCTTGCGTACTTCGCGCTGCTGACCGCGAACACGTGGCTCGGCTGGCCGCTCAACTCGGTGGTGGCGACGGGCGCGCTGCAGAGCATCCCGGGCGAGCTGTACGAGGCGGCCGAGATGGACGGCGCATCCGCGTGGCAGAAGTTCCGGACCGTCACGCTCACGTACCTGCGGCCGGCCATGTTGCCCGTACGCGATCTACGGCTTCGTGGTGACGTTCAACCTGTTCTACCTGTCGTACTTCATGTCGGCCGGGCAGCCGTTCGGACGGACGGAGCTGCTGGTCACCCAGGCCTTCCGGCTGGTCAACGAACAGCGCCTGTACGGGGTCGCGGCGGCGTTCGCGATCATCATGTTCTTCATCCTGCTGACCATCACGCTGATCACGAATCGACTGGCAAAGGCCACGGCGCGCTATGACGCCTGAGCGGACGGAGCGGACGTCACGATGACTGCCATCCCCGCCCAGGGCGGCGTCCGGTCCGGCCTCCGGATCTGGTCAAGCACGTCGTCGAGGCAACCGAGGAGCGCAAGCTCTCGCTGGGCAAGCAGATCCTCTACCAGCTGGCGTGCCTGTTCATCGCCTTCACGGTGATGTTCCCGCTGCTGTGGATCCTGAGCCTGTCGCTGGACTCGCGCGGATTGTCGCGGCCCGATGGGCTCAACCTCATCCCGCCCGACGGCATCTCGTTCGAGGCCTACGCGCAACGTCTTCACCCAGCCGACGAGCAACCCGGTCTCGTTCCTGGAGCTCGCTCGCAACTCGTTCTTCGTCGCCTCGGTGACGGCGATCCTTGCCGTGCTGATCGGCGTCACCGCGGCCTACGCCTTCTCGCGGATCGACTTCCGCGGACGGGAGATCCTGATGGTCGCCATCCTCGGCGTCCTGATGCTGCCCGGCGGTGGCGACGATCACGCCGTTGTTCGTCCTGCTGACCCGGATCCAGATCGGCGACTTCGTCCTGGGCCGCTCGCTGTCTCGGCGTCGTCGTGGCGATCACGTCGAGTGCGCTGCCGTTCGCGATCTGGAATCTGAAGGGCTACCTGGACACGATCCCGAGGGAGCTCGAGGAGGCGGCCGCCGTCGACGGCGCCACGCGCAACCAGTCGTTCCTCAAGGTCGTCCTGCCGCTGGCCGTGCCGGCACTCGCGGTGACCGGCGTTCCTCGGCTTCATCGCCGGCTGGACCGAGTACTACTTCTCGGTGATCTTCCTGTCGGACGCCAGCCAGTTCACGCTGGCCGTGGCCCTCAACGGGATGGTCGGCCAGTTCGCGACGACGACGCCGTGGGCCGAGTTCAGTGCCTTCGCGATCCTGTTCGCGCTGCCGGTCTCGCTCGTGTACATCTTCCTGCAGAAGTACATCATCGGCGGCCTCGCCATCGGCGGCGTCAAGGGGTAAGCGGCGGTCAAGTAGGCGCGCCGCGGTGGACGCGCCTGCCGGCGTTGCCGGCTGCGCTCCGCTCGCTCACGCACCTGGGGTGCGCTCGCTCACGTGCTCGCCGGCGCCTTGGCCGGCACGCCCCCGCGGCATGCTTGGGTCGTCAGACGGTGCTCGCCCGGCGCCTTGGCCAGCACGCCCCCGCGGCGCGCATGGCAAGACCTCAGGCGCCGCGCGGCCCGGCGTTCCCCGTCCGCAGCATGCCCAACGTCCCACCTAGTGCTGTGGCGAATCTCGTGGACGAGGATCGGCGCGATCCGCCGATCCCGGGCCCCGTTGCGTCCGGTCTAGTCCGTGGGAACTGAGAGGGACGCTACGGCGGGTTGCGACGTCCAGGAGATTCACCCGGAGACTAGGAGGGAACTTCGGGGAAGGAAGCGCTGCGAGGTCACGGACGCGCCGCCGGGCCGCGAGGGTCGCCCGGACGCCGGGCCGCGAGGGTCGCCCGGACGCCAGGCCGCGACCTACGGCGTCATCTTGAGGATCAGGTCCTGGTGGGGGCCGAGGTCGCCGACGGGCCACGCATCGAGTCCGCCCGTGGCGTTGCCGATGGGTGGGTACAGCCCAGGCGAACTCCCCAGCAGGGGTTCCACCCCGGGTGTGTCGCAGAGCGGCCCGGTCGCCAGCGTCAACCGGACGTCCGGAACCGGCCCATCGGACAGGTTCGAGACCACCACGATCTTCTCGCCGCGTCGCCGCGTCGTGACGAAGCACGGCGTAGACGGCCGCGGTCCGATGCCTCGACCGGAACCAGCGACGCGCGCGACCCCAGTGCCGGATGCGCAGCCCGAAGCGCGATCAGTCCCCGGTAGTGCGACAGGAGCGAGTCGGGGTCGCCAGTCTGGGCAGCGACATTGGCCGTCTCCACGTCCTCCGCCATCGGCTGCCACGGGGCATCCGCCGAGGTGAAGCCGTAGCCCGGCGCCTCCCCGGTCCAGGGCATCGGCGTCCGGATGCGCTCGTCCGGCTTGCGCCCTCGCAGCCCCACCTCCTCCCCGTAGTAGATGAACGGGACGCCGGGGTTGGTGAGGAGCAGCGTGGCGACCTGCTTCGCCTTCGCGACGTCCTGGCCCACGACGTCGAAGACGCGATCTTGGTCGTGATTGCTCAGGAAGGCCGCATAGCCACCGGCCGGGTAGCTGGCGGTGACCTCGTCCTGGGTGATCCGCAACGAACCGGCATCCCCGCTGCGGACCGCGAGGAGCATCTGCGATGCGAGGGCGAAGTCGAAGGTGAGGTCCAACGAACCGTCGCGGACGTAGCGGGCGGCCACGGATGTCGCGTCCCACACCTCGCCGAGTACGAGGGCCTCGGGGGTGACCTCCTGGAGTCGGGACCGGAACCCGCGCAGCCAGTCGAACGTGGCCGGGGTGTTCTCAAGGGTGGAACCGTCCTCGAGCAGGTGGCGGGCAGCATCGAGTCGGAACCCGGCCGCGCCCATCTCGTCCACCCAGAAGCGAGCGATCGTGTCCAACTCGGCCGTGACCTCCGGGTTGGCCACGTTCAGGTCCGGCATGCCCATCCCAGAAGTACCCGTAGTAGAAGCGATCACCGTCGGCATGCCAGACCGGACGACCGCCGGGCCCGCTGACGGCCGGCCGCTCGCTCTCCCAGACGTACCAGTCGTCGTGCTCGAGTACCCGGCGTTCGGGCATCCTCGAACCACGGATGCTCGACGGATGAGTGGTTCATCACGAGGTCCACGATGATCTCGATGCCGCGCTCGCGGGCGGCCTCGACGAGCGCGCGGAAGTCGTCGTTGGTGCCGTAGTCTGGCTCGACGGCGAGATAGTCGGTGACGTCGTACCCGTGGTAGCTGGGTGACTCCGCGACGGGCATGAGCCAAAGCGCGGTCACGCCGAGGTCGGTGGTCGTGGCAGGGTCACCGTCGTTGAGCGCATCAAGGCGCGAGGTGAGTCCCGCGAGATCGCCGATGCCATCATCGTCGGAGTCGGCGAAACTGCGCACGAAGACCTCGTAGAAGACGCGATCCTGCCACCAGCCGCCGGCGACACCCGGTGTCGGTGCCGGGAGATCCGGGCACACCGGTGGTCGAGGCGTCACGATGGCTTCGCTCGCACCGACGGTCGCGCCGGGGGACGGCCCCTCGCTCGAGGGGGCGCTCGGCGTGACCGGACCAGCGCACGCGGCGATGAGGATGGCCAGGACAGCGACAGCCGCGACGGGTCGACGGAGGGACATGGGGATGAAGTATCGCATCGGGTCCGCCGGAGGGCGTTCATGAGCGGTCGGAGGTGAGCGTCGATACGCCGGCCTGGGTCCGCGACGCCGTCTTCTACCAGATCTTCCCCGATCGATTCGCAGCGAGCGAGCGCGTCCCGAAACCGGGGGCCATGGAGCCCTGGGACACGCCGCCCAGCACCCATGGATTCAAGGGCGGCGACCTGCTCGGGATCGCGGAGCGGCTGCCCTACCTCGAGGATCTCGGGGTCAACGCCATCTACCTGACCCCGATCTTCCAGTCCGCGTCCAACCACCGTTACCACACCTACGACTACTTCCACGTGGATCCGCTCCTCGGTGGCGACGCGGCCCTCCAGGAGTTGCTGGACCGGGCGCACGAACGCGGGATGCGCGTCGTGCTCGATGGCGTGTTCAACCACACGGGTCGCGGGTTCTGGCCTTTCCACCACATCCTCGAGACCGGCGGGGCCGCGTCGCCATACCGCGACTGGTTTCACCTGGACCCCGAGGTCCTCGCCGGGCATCGCGGTCTCACACCGTATCCGCCACACGACGCCCCGACCGGGGCCTCGCTCGGCTACCAGGCGTGGTGGGGCCTCCCCGCGCTCCCCAAGCTCAACACCGACCACCCCGCGGTCCGCGAGTATCTCCTGAGTGTCGCGGAGCACTGGCTTCGGTTCGGCATCGACGGCTGGCGCCTCGACGTGCCCGCAGAGATCAAGGACGAGGCGTTCTGGCAGGCGTTCCGCCAGCGGTGCCGCGCCATCCGACCGGACGCTTACCTCGTCGGAGAGATCTGGGAGGTCGCGCCGGAGTGGCTTCGCGGCGATCGATTCGATGCGCTGATGGACTATCCGCTCGCGGAGGCGATCCTCGGATTCGTGGGCGGGCCTAGCCTGGACATGCGTGTCGTCGCCGCGCACCACGAGTACCGCCAGTTCCTCCATCCACTCGACGGTGCCGGGTTCGCGGGACGACTGGTCGAACTGCTCGGCGTGTACGACCCGGACGTCGTCGCGGTCCAGCTGAATCTGCTTGGGTCGCACGACACGCCGCGAGCCGTGACGGTACTGGGCGGCGACACGGCAGCGCTGCGGATGGCCACGCTACTCCAGGCGACGCTGCCCGGTGCTCCATGCATCTATTACGGTGACGAGGTCGGCCTGGCCGGTGGCAACGACCCGGAGTGTCGCGCCGCCTTCCCCTGGGACGAGGAACGGTGGGACGGGGAGCTACGCGCCTACGTGCGTTCCGTGCTGGACCTGCGACGCTCGGAGCCGGCTCTTCGACACGGGTCGACCACCGCGATCGCGACCGCCGGTCCGGCACTGGCGATCGAACGACGACTCGACGGCGACCGGCTCGTCATCGCGGTCAACGCCGGGACCGACGCCGTGTCGCTCGAGGTGACGTTGCCGGACATCGACGTCGCGTACCTGCGGCCGGTGACGCTCGATGGCACGGCCGCCACCGAGCCCGTGCCGGTCGCCAGGGGACGAGCACGACTCGTGGTCGAGCCACGGGCCGGTGCCGTCTGGCGGGTCGTCGCCGCCTGACGCCGACCCCCACCCCCCGCGACCGTCGCGGCGGGTGTGCTCGGACGGCCGATATACTCGCGCTCCAGTGGCAGACCTCCCCATCGACCTCGACGCCGGGCTCGCCGAGCGGCTGGCCCGCGCCCTCGATGTCGAGGGCAAGATCCCGCGGGCCCTCGACGCCCTGGGTCCGGTCGCCGGTCGTGACGTGCTCCTCGTGGACGGCGAAGGTGGACTCCGCGCGGCCCAGCTCCGCGAGCTTGGTGCCCGAGTCACCCTCGTGACGTCGGGCGGCCCCAAGGGCTTCGACTGCGCCCGACGCCTCCGCGGATGTCGTCGTCGCCTGTTGGTCGGCCTTCCGCGGCGCGCCGGACGACGAAATGGCATCCGCGGATCGGCTCCTGCGTCCGGGGGGGCGGCTGCTGGTGGTCCACGATTACGGTCGTGACGACCTCGCGACGATCCGCGGCGTGATGCCCGAACATGCGACCTGGAGCCACCGGGGCGGGCCGTTCCTCCATCGAGGGTTTCGGGTCCGGGTCGTCCATTGCTGGTGGACCTTCGAGACCCTCGAGGAGACGCGCGACTTCCTCGAGGCGGCGTTCGGCGACGCGGCCCGGCCGGTGAGCGAACGGCTCACCCGACCGCGACTCTCGTATAACGTCGCCGTCTACCACCGCACATTCGGGGAGGCTCGAGCATGACGGAGCGGTCTCGACGTCCGACCTCGTCGCCCCGCCGACGGATCGCCCCCGGCCTGATCTTCCTGGGCGTGGCCCTGGTCGCGTCGGTCGCCTATCTGCTCTACGCCATCACCGTCCGGGACGCGTCCCAGATCCCCCTCCTTGCCTCCGGGGCGGTGGTCCTGGCCATCGCCTTCGGGGCGCTCGCGGTGTATTGCTTCGGGGCGACCCTGCAGGCCGGGCGAGATGGCCGTGGCGGACGATCGATCCTCGTCGCCCTCGTGGGTGGCTTGGCGGCGATGGCCGCCGCCGGTGCCATGGCCGGGGCGATCATCCTGTTCCAGCTCGCCGCATCCGGCTGATCGTCCTGCGCGATGACCGGCCTCCGCGGGCCGGTGGCCGGCGTGCCTCTGGTAGACTCGGCGCCCGGCTGCGGGTCGCACGCGCCCCCATCGTCTAGAGGCCTAGGACGCCACCCTTTCAAGGTGGAGATCAGGGGTTCGAATCCCCTTGGGGGTACCACCTCCGCCAGTGCGCCGCGTCGGACCGCCCTGCTACCATCGGACGCGATGGAGATCATGGGCGTGCACATCCGCACGATCATCAGCGACAACGACGCCCGCCGCTGCGACGGTTGCGGCGAGTTGATCGACGGCACACCCTGGCGGATCAACCTGCTTGACATCGTCGCCGCGGAGACGCCCGTCTCATGGGCGGGCCGGCCCGCGGTCAATCCGGGCCCCTTCCAGTTCCACGGCGATCCCGCCTGCGTCCGACGCTGGATGGCCATGAAGGGCCACCTGTTCTGCCGCCGCGGGACGGTCCGCGAGATCATGCGACCGGTCCCGCTGCCCGCGGCCGAGGATGCGCCCGACACCCCGCGCTTCGGGTTGTGTGACGGCATCCATCGCGACGACCACGAGTTCGTCCCGGCCTGACCCGCCGGACCGGCCGCCGCCGGTTTGACATCGCGGATGGGCCGGTCCTATCCTCCGCCGGCCCGGGCATGGATCTGGTACCCAGATTTACCCAGGTTCGATGTCGACGGGCGCCGGACGTATCCCCCCACGGCCGGCTGCCCGTCGGCGCCCGATCCGACCGGATCATCGAGAGGACCGTTGGCCGACCTCGCGCCCCCCGCCTCCGCCTTCGCCTCCGCTCGCGACGCTCGATGGCTGTCGCTGGGCCCGGCGAGCCGCCTGCTGGGCGTGGATCCCGACACCCTGCGCCGGTGGGCGGATCAGGGCCGCGTGGCGGCATGGACGACGCCCGGCGGGCATCGGCGGTTCGAGCGGCGGGTCCTGGAACGGATGGCGACCGAGCGCCGGCCGGGCGCGTCCGGCCAGCCGCTGGCGAGCCTCGGTGCCTCGCCGGCACGACTCCAACGCATCTATCGGCAGCACTACGCGACCACGGCCGAGGGGCCGGCGCCGACCGTGCCGAGCGACGATCGGGAGCGCGATGCCTACCGGCGCGACGGACGACGACTCGTGGAGGCCCTCCTGGCGTACCTCGACGCCCGTGACGACGATGCTGCCCGCATCGATACCGAGGCGGCCGCGAATGCCATCGTCGACGACCAGGCGATCCGCCTCGCCAAGCACGGCGCGAGTCTGACCGAGGCCGTCTCCCTGTTCGTCGCCGCGCGGCGGCCGTTCCTGGCCGAGATCGCCGGCCTGGGTCGCCGGCGCTCGCTCGATCCGGGGCGGCTGGCGATCCTGTATGAGGACGCGTCCACGCTGCTCGATCGGCTGCTGATGCGCTTCATCGTCGCGCACCAGGCGGCGGGACGGCCCCGCTGACGCCCATGGACCTGACGATCCTGCTCCCCGCGCTGACCGCCATCCTCGCGCTGGTCTTCAGCATCGCGCTCTTCGACCAATGGCGCGAGCGGCGCGGCGGCTTCCAGCTGATCTGGGGCATCGGCATGCTGTTCTACGGCATCGCGGCCGGTACGGAGGCCCTCGCCGGAGCCGGTGGCTGGAACGAGGCGCTGTATCGGACGTGGTACCTGACGGGTGCCGTCTGGACGGCCGGCTGGCTGGGCCTCGGGACGGCCTACCTGCTGGGCCGGACGCGGTTCGGGTACTCGTTCGCGCTGTGCCTGTTCCTCGCGGGACTGTTCACATTCCTGGTCCGCAACCGCCCCGAATACCAGGGTGCGGGGACGCTGCCCCTCCTGTACTTCATCGTGGCCGGGCTGCTGGCACTCGCCGTCGCGGTCGAGACGTACTTCCAGAACGACCGCTGGCCACTCCTCGCGGCCGCGGCCGTGGTGGGGGCGACCATCCTGAGCATCGTGCTCATGGTCGTCACCGTCCTGCCGGCACCCGGGTACGCCATCGACCCCGCCACCGGCGCCCCCGTCGCGACCCTGTTCCCGCCGGAATTGCGGCTGCTGACCCCGTTCATGAACATCACCGGCGCGTTCGCGCTGATCCTGGGAGCGATCTTCAGCACGTACGTCTTCATGCCCAAGCGCCGGGTGCTCGCGTACTCGCTGGACCCGAACCAGCCCGGCGACGAGTTCCTGTTCAACCTGTGCATCGCCCCCATCGCCATCGTCGTCAACCTTGTGGCGTCGCTGCCGGGCGCCGTCCGGGCCCTGGTGACCGGCAACATCCACAGTCGGGTGCCGTCCACGATCCTGATCGCCATCGGGGCCTTCATCCCGACCCTCACCGACAGCCTGAACCGGTTCGGGGCGACCGAGCTGTTCCAGACGGGCAAGTTCCTGGGCGTCCTGTTCCTGTTCGCCGGCTTCCTCGTCTCGATCGAGGTCTTTCGCGAGATCCGGATCCCGTTCACCAGCATCCGGTTCGCGACCGCTCGCCGGGAATCGGTGGCGGCTGCCAGGATCGCCCGCGAGAACGAGAGCGAGCGCGTTGTCGAACGACCAGCCGAGGGCGCCGGCGTCGGCTGACTCCCGACCTGCCTGGTCGTGCTGGCGACGGAATGCCCGCCCGCCCTACCATGACGCGCGTGTCCGCCTCCCCCGTCCCGCCCGTCGACGTGCGTCCCGCTGCGCCCGAGCTCCCGTTGCTCGGCTTCGTCACCGTCCTGGCCTCGGCGGCCCTCTTCGGGACGCTGGGACCGCTCTCCCGGATGGCCTACGAAATGGGTGTCCACCCCGCCGCGTGGGTGACGTGGCGCGGGTTCATCGGCTTCGTGACCCTCGCGCTGTTCATCGCCTGGCGCGCGAAGGCGCGCGCGATGCCGGTGATCCGGCCATCACAGCTGTCGCGCCATGCCAGGACGACCCTCCTGCTCGCGGGGCTGATGGGGTTCAGCCTCAACGTCTGCATGTTCTTCGCATTCGACCGGATCACGATCGCCCTCGCGCTCCTGTGCTTCTACACGTACCCGGCGATGGTCGCCGTGGTGAACGTCGTCCTGGGTCGTGAGCGCCTCGATGGCGCCCGACTCGTCGCGCTTGGGCTCGCTCTCCTCGGCATGATCGCCGTCGTCGCGTCGCAACTGGACCCGGCGGCCGGGATCCGCCTCGACGCCATCGGGATCGGCCTCGCGATCGGCGCCGCGCTCAGCCAGACGGTCTACGTGGTCGTGAGCCGCGACGGGTACAGCGAGGTCCCCACAGAGCAGGCGATCGCCGTCGTCATGGCGGTGACCGTCCTCGGGGCCGCGACGGTGACGCTCATCGGGGGGACCGCCGCCGCCCTGGTGCCGCCGGTGGGTGCCCCGGGACTGGTGCCGCTGCTGCTGTTCACGGGCATCTTCGCGGCCGCGTTGCCGTCGCTCGGCTTCCTCGCCGGTATCCGCGCCATCGGCGGGCTTCGCGCCGGGATCCTGATGTTGTTCGAGCCGGTCGTCGGGGTCGCGCTGGCGGCGTGGCTGCTCGGAGAGTCGCTGGTCCCGATCCAGGTGGTCGGCGCCATCGCGATCCTCGGGGCGGCGGTGATCCTCCAGCGGGCCGCCCGCGATCCTGACGAGGCCGCGCCACACACGGCGGTCGCCGTCGGCGGCGGGCCATAGGGTGGACAGGTGACGTCGCCACGCAGCGCTCCGATCCGCATCCTCATCGCCGACGACCACGCGATGGTCCGCCGTGGCATGCGCGACTTCCTCGAGTTGCACGACGACCTGGCCGTGATCGGCGAGGCCGCGGACGGCTCACAGGCCGTGGAGCTCGCCCTGAGCCTTGCACCGGACGTCGTCGTCATGGACCTGCTGATGCCGATCCTGGATGGGATCGCGGCCACCACCGCGATCAAGGCCGCGCGGCCGGCGATCGAGATCATCGCGATCACGAGCTTCATCGAAGAGTCGCGGGTGGTCGCCGCGATCGAGGCGGGGGCATCGGGCTTCCTCCTCAAGGACGCCGATGCCGATGACCTGGCTGCCGCCATCCGGTCCGCCGCGGCAGGTGAGGTCCATCTCGATCCGGCGGTGGCGGGGATCGTGGCGCGCCGGATGCGCAAAGGTTCCGGCAGGGCGACCGACGGCTCGGGCGCGGACGCCGGCCTGGGCACCCTGACGTCGCGGGAACGTGACGTGCTTGCGGGGGTGGCACGAGGACTCTCGAACCGGGCCATCGCAACGGAGCTCGGCATCACCGAGCGCACTGCCCGGACGCACGTCTCGAACATCCTGGCCAAGCTGGGACTGGCGAGCCGGACGCAGGCGGCCCTCCTCGCGGTCCAGCACGATCCGGAGCGCGGGTCGTGACCACGCCCGATCCGGCGGCGTCATCCCGGCCCTCGTTCGATGTCGACGGTCCGCCGGACGCACCCGCGATCGCGTTCATCCACGGCACCCGGTTGTGCCGATCCGCATGGTCGGCCCAGATGGCTGATCTGCGCGACACGTACCGGGTGATCGCCCTGGACCTGCCCGGCCACGGGACGTTGGCCACCGAGCGATTCACGCTCCAACGGGCGCGCGAGCAGGTGATCCGGGTCGTGGACGAAGCGGCAAACGGCAGGGCGGTGCTGGTCGGCCTGTCGCTCGGGGGGTATGTCGCGATGGATGTGGCGGCCGCTCGTCCGGACATCGTCCGCGGACTCGTGCTGTCGGGGGCGACGGCAGAGCCGGACGGGATCCGGTCCGTCCCGTATCGCGCGCTGGCCTGGGGCATGACTCGGCTGGATGGCCCACGACTGGACGCGCTCAATGCGCGCTTCTTCCGCCTCCGTTTCCCGGCGACCATCGCTGAACCGATCGTCAGCGGCGGCTTCTGGACGAGCGGCGGGGCCGACGCCCTGCGATCGCTCGCGGGGGAGCGGTTCGCGCCGCGACTCGCCACCTACCCCGGGCCCACGCTGATCCTCAACGGCGCCTACGACCTGCCGTTCCGGCTCTCCGCCGGGTCATTCGCACGGGTCGCGCGCGATGTCCGCAGGGTCCGCCTGGCGGGCGCCTCGCACCTCGCGAATCTCGATCGACCCGACGCGTTCGATCAGGCGATCCGCCGCTTCATGCGCGACCTGGACGGCGGTGGCTGACCGGCCCATCCGGGGTCCGGTGGTAGACTGGCGCCGCCCCCCGACCTTCCGGTCTCCCTCCATCGTCGAGGTTCCATGCGCGTTCGCAAGGCTGTCTTCCCCGCCGCCGGGTGGGGCACACGCTTCCTCCCGGCCACCAAGGCGCAGCCCAAAGAGATGCTGCCGCTGGTGGACAAGCCGATCATCCAGTACGCGGTCGAGGAGGCCGTCGCCGCCGGGATCGAGCAGGTCATCATCGTCACCTCCAGCCAGAAGCGGGCGATCGAGGACCACTTCGACCTCTCCTACGAGCTCGAACACCTGCTCGAGGAGAAGGGCGACATCGAGATGCTCCGGCAGGTCCGCCACATCAGCGACCTGGCCCAGGTGGCCTACGTCCGCCAGAAGGAGCAGCTGGGCCTGGGGCACGCCGTGCTGATGGCCAAGGACCTCATCGGGCACGAACCTTTCGCGGTGATCCTCCCCGACGACGTGTGCGTCGGCGACCGCCCCGTGATCGGTCAGCTGATCCACGCCTACCACCAGACCCACGGATCGGTCGTCGCGGTGATGCGTGTCCCGCCGGAGGACTCCGGCCGGTACGGCGTGATCGCCTCGGAACCGTCGGAGGACCCGCTCGACCACGGTCGGCTGCATCGGGTCACACGGCTCGTCGAGAAGCCGGCCCCGGAGGACGCCCCGTCGGACCTCGCGATCATCGGCCGCTACGTCCTCACGCCCAAGATCTTCGACAAGCTCGAGCAGACCCAGCGTGGCGCCGGTGGCGAGATCCAGCTGACCGACGCGATCGCCGCCCTCATGGAGGAGCAGCCCGTCTTCGGCTACGAGTTCGAGGGGACGCGGTACGACGCGGGCACCACGATGGGCTGGCTGCAGGCCTCGGTGGAGCTGGCGCTCCAGCGGCCGGACCTCGGGACCGAGTTCCGCAAGTACCTCGCGGGGCTGCAACTGTAGGGTGACCCTCGAGGTCGCCATCGTCGTCGCGATCCGCATCGCGGGCTCCTTGCCCGTCCTGCGTTGGCCCTTCTGGGGCGGCGTCCTCGCGATCCTGGTCGATCTCAGCGACCTGCTGCTCTTCGATGTCCTGGACCTTGGGGGCGTTCCCGACTACCAGGCCCTCGACAAGTGGCTTGACCAGGTCTACCTCGCCGCCTTCCTCGTGGTGGCGCTGCGCTGGTCGGATCCCGCGAGGGCCATCGCCGTCGGCCTCTACGCCTTCCGCCTCGTCGGCTTCGTGGCGTTCGAGCTGACCGGCGAACGGGCGATCCTCCTGGCGTTCCCGAATGTCTTCGAGGTGTGGTTCCTGCTGGTCGCGTGGATCGGGGACGCGGCGGTCGCCCGCTGGTCCTGGCGCCAGCTCGCCCTCGCCGGCGCCATCCTCGTGCTGCTCAAGCTCGTCCAGGAATGGGCGCTCCACGGCGCAAGGCTGTTCGACGACATCGGGGCGCTCGAAGCGATCGACCTCGTCCGACGGTGGATCACCGGAGGCTGACCGTCCCCCGTCGGGCTGGGCCGGGCGGTTCGGCCGCCATGCGGTACGATGCCGCGCGGAGCGCGCCCGAGGTTACGGGCGGCGCCCGACGACATCGCGAGGGGCACGTTTGGCGGAGATCGGGTCCATCCTGGGTGAGCGCTATCGGCTGATCGAGCTGCTCGGTCAGGGCGGGATGGCCACCATCTTTCGCGCCCTCGACACCCAGCTGGGTCGCGAGGTCGCCGTCAAACTGCTGCGCCCCGAGTACCTGCGCGACCCCGACTTCGGGTCGCGGTTCCGCCAGGAGGCCCAGAACGCGGCCTCACTGAGCCACCCGAACGTCGTCACCGTCTACGACTACGGCGAGGACCCGTCGGGGCCGTACATCGTCATGGAGTACGTGGACGGGGAGGACCTCGCCACGATCCTGCGGCGCAACGGGCCGTTGCCGCCCACGCAGGCCGCCCGCGTCGCCGCCGCCGTCGCCCGTGCCCTCGAAGCAGCCCACGCCCGCGGGATCATCCATCGCGATGTCAAGCCCGGCAACGTGCTGATCGGCCGCGATGGGCGGGTGAAGGTCGTGGACTTCGGGATCGCGCGCGCGATCGCCGAGGCCCAGATGACCCTGCCTGGAACGACCCTGGGCAGCGTCCACTACTTCAGTCCGGAACAGGCGCGCGGTGAGTCAGCGACGGCCGGGTCGGACGTGTACGCGCTGGGTATCGTCCTCTACGAACTGTTGGTCGGCAATCGCCCGTGGGAGGGTGACAGCGCGGCGGCGGTCGCGCTCGCACGGCTGAGCGGGCCAGTGCCGGATCCGGCGCTCGTCCGCCCGGCCCTGCCACCGGACATCGCCGCGATCACGCGCAAGGCGCTTGCCCTCGCGCCCGAGGACCGCTTCGCCTCGGCCGGTGCGATGGCCGATGCTCTCGAGCGGACGATCCCCGGCGCCACCGGTGCGGCCGGTGTCGCGGGCGCCGCCGGCGTCGGGGCCGCCGCTGGCGTCGCCGCGGCGGGCGTGGCCCGCTCCAATCCTACCGTCGTCGCCTACCCTCCCGACGCCTACGCATCTGCGGATGACGCCTCCGGGGCGTCCAACCCGGGTGTGGTCGGCGACGAGCCGAACGATTCGGGTCCTGGCCCGGCAGTGTGGATCGCCGGCATCCTGGCCATCGGCCTGCTCGCGGCCATCGCTTTCCTCGTGTTCCAGCTCCTTTCGGGCCCGGGCCGCGAGGAGCCGACCGAGGTCATGGTGCCGAACTTCATCGGTCGCTCTCTCGAGGACGCCACGAGGGAGGCGGACGGCCTCGGCCTGATCCTCGTCTCGACGCCCGAACGGTCCGATCAACCGGTGGGCACGATCCTGGCGCAGGACCCGCTCCAGGGCGCCGTCGTCGCCCCTGCCTCCGAGATCAACGTGACCGTCGCCGCCGGCGTGGAGACCGTCCCTGTCCCGGACCTGCGGAACCGGACGGAGGCCGAGGCGATCCAGCTGATCCTCCAGGCCGAGCTCCGAGTGGGGGCCAAGACCGAGGACTTCGATCCGACGGTGCCCGAGGGCCTGATCTTCGCGCAAAGCCACCAGCCGGGTTCCATCGTCGCCAAGGACACGGCCATCGACTACACCGTGTCGTTGGGTCCCGAGCCGACCCCGACCCCCAGCCCGACGCCGACACCGTCACCGACACCGGAGCCGACACCTACGCCCACACCGGAGCCGACGCCGACCCCGACCCCCGAGCCCACGCCGACGCCGGAACCCACGCCCGAACCGACCCCGGAGCCGACGCCCACCCCGGCGCCCTGACCGCTCGCGATCAGGCTTCCAGGTCGCCCCACAGGTTCCAGCCGGGCTCGGTACCGACGGCCGAGAGCCCCGGTGAAGGCAGCGTCGCGTCCACTGGGTCGTGATGCGGGTCGGGCCCTGGCGTCGTCGAGGCCGCCGCCGAAGGCGTCACCGCGGGGGCTTCGTCCACCTCGATGAAGTCCCGTCCCCTCGGCGGTCGGACCGCGCCCGGCCCGGCCGTCGCGGCCGGGCCCGCCGGGGGCAGCGGAGCGACCGCCAGCACGGGGGTCGATTCCCGAGCACGCCCGGATCTCGTCGCCGACCAGCGGGGCGCGGCGCCGGTCCAGGCCGCAGTAGCCGAGCTGCGCGGCCACGGAGCGTCGGAAATTCCGACATGTGCCGCAGGCGGTGGAGGAGCGCCGACAGACCCAGCATCGGGCCGTCTCGGTCTGGGGTGTCCCGCAATGGGGACAGCGCCACGTCGGCATGCGCGCGATGGTAGCTGCCATCGCGCCGCTTGTCACGGCGAACGTCGCTACTTCTTGATGGTGATCGGTGTCTCGTCAGTGGTGGTTCCGAACTCGCTGGTCCGCACGAAGACGCCCGCCGTCCCTGCGCCCGGGTCGGCACCGGTCGGGATCGTGGTCTGGAATTCCGCCTGTCCGTTCGAATCGGTTACCGCGTCTCCCGTGACCGTCTTGATCCCGGGGATGCTCAGCGTGAACGTCACGCGGGCCCCCTTGAGCGGCTTGCCGTCGGGGTCGTCCACGGTCACGTAAAGCCGGATCGGCTCGGGGAGCGAGCCGCGGGAGATCGTGTAGGACGTGGCGCCGAGCGAGGCCCGCAGCTTGCCCGAACCGCGGGTCACCGTGAGCTTGAGCTCGTTGCCGTTGCCGGCGGGATCCGTGGCTGCGATCACGATCCGGTTGGCACCCATCGCGATCGGCAACCGGAGGGCGAACCGTCCATCCGCATCGGCCGTGCCCACGATGGAGTCGCCGGTCGTCTGGTTGCGGGCCATCAGCGTGGATCGACCCTGGGTCCGACCCTCCAGGTCGACAGCCTTGCGATTGATGGTGGCGCCGTCGCGCGGGGACGCAAGCCTGATGCCCGGCACCTTCGTGTCGAGCACATAGCGCACGACCGCCGAGGGCTCCGATTCGCCGCCCGGGCCGATGAGTGTCACGGAGAAGTCGTTGCTGCCCGGGGTCAGGGCGACCGGGATGATCGTCTGCGGCGTGGAAGCCAGCTGGCGGTCCTCGATCGGCGTGGACGGCACGCCTTCCAGCGCGAGATAGACGCGGATCACGTAGTCGGGGTCGCCGGCCACATCGGATGGCACGGTGACCAGGAGATCGACTTGCTCCTGGTTGGTATACGGCTCCGTCGGCGCGACGATGGAGGGGACCTCGCTGACGGGCACCTCGGTCGGGGCCGGTGTCGGCGTCGCCGTCACGTCCTCGACGAACCCCGTGAGCGTGGACCCGAGGGTGCCCGCGACGGTCGTGAACCCGCCCGCCCCCACGTACAGGACGCCCCCCGCGAGAGCGACCACGGCGATCACCAGGACGATCCGGCCGACCATCGGGATGCCGCGGCTCCGACGGACCGGGTTGCGAACGGCGAGGCGGCCGGGAGCCGGTGCACGCGGTCGGACCGGAGTCGGGGAGGGTCGACCATTCGACGGGGGCCGGGGCCTGACATGGGTGGGTCGCGCGCCGCGCCGAGTCGCCATCGCCGGCGATTGTCGCATGCGCTGGCGAGGAACGGCGTCGGAACGCTCGGCGACGCGTGGGCGGAGCGTGCCGGACCGTTGCGGTGCGTTGTACTCTGGCCGGGTCGCGCGTCGCCTCGTCGGGGCGCGCCCGCAGCGAGGGATGGAGTGCAGGCCCGCGATCCACGATCCGGACGCGCCACGGGAGGCTCGTCATCTGGTCCGTCGAATCGGACATCATCCGCGCCCCCCGGTCGCCCGGCGTTCGGTCTTGGGCCGATCGCGCGTGTCACCCCATCTCCGCTCATCGCACGTCCGGCACCGGGTGCGCCCGCGATGCCGAGCATGTCGCGCCCCGGGTTCGGTCTGCCGAACCTCCGGCGGAATGTCTGCCCGCACTTCTATATGACCGGCTCGCGTGGGGCGATCCCGATCCAGGCACCGCATCTGCTCAAGGCACTGATCCGCCAGGACGCGAACGTCTCGCGATGCCAGCTGCGTGGCGGTGTCCACCTGGACCAGGGGTACGTCAACGACGTGTGCCTGACCCCACGGTTCAACCAGTGCGTGTTCTACGAGGACGAACTGACCCGCGAGTGACGGCTCTCGGTACGTCCCCTTCGCTCGAGTACCACGAGGCGCTGGCCGCGCTCGCCGATCGAGGGCGGTTCGGCATCCGACTGGGGCTCGGTCGCACCCGTGCGCTGCTGGCCGCTATGGGCGACCCGCAGCTCGCCGTCCGCGGTGCGCTCGTCGCCGGCACGAACGGCAAGGGGAGTGTCCTCGCCCTCACCGGCAGCGCCCTCCGCGCGGCGGGCCTACGGGTGGGCGAGACGCCCAAGCCCCATCTCGTGAGTTACCGCGAACGGATCGTCGTGGACGGTCGCCCGATCGCCGCCACCGACTTCGCCCGGCACGTGACCGAGGTGTTGGCCGCGTCCGATCGGATCGCCCGTCGGCATGGCGACCCGACCGAGTTCGAGCTGCTCACCGCGGTGGTGTTCCGACACTTCGCCGCGTCCGACCTTGACGTCGCCCTCGTAGAGGTCGGCCTCGGCGGTCGCCTGGATGCGACCCATGCCTGGGACGGTGGCGTCGCGGCCGTCACCAACGTGGCGCTCGATCACATGGATCGGCTCGGCTCGACGATCGCGGCGATCGCCCGGGAGAAGGCAGCGATCATCGAACGCGGCGACGTGGCCGTGACCGGCGCGACCGGCGAGGCGCTTGAGATCGTCCGTCGCCGGGCGCGCCGGGTGGGTGCCCCACTCACGGTCGTCGAACCGGCACCGATCCTGGGGATGGACCGCGATTCGGTCACCGTAGGCCTGTCCCGCCTGGGCCCGACGCGCGTCGCACTGCGCGGCCGGCACCAGGCCGCGAACGTCGCCGTCGCCGATGCGATCCTGGACGCCCTCGAAGCGCGCGGGATCGCGACCGCCGTCGCGGAGGCACGGCAACGCGGCTATGCGACCGCGACCTGGCCCGGCCGGCTCGAACTGCTCGCGATCCCCGGTGGCGGTGACGTGCTGCTGGATGGCGCCCACAACCCGGCCGGCGCGGCCGTACTCGCAACGGCCCTCGATGACCTTGCCCCGTTCGTGCTTGCCGACCGGGCCGGCGACGTCCCGCCCGGCGACGTCACGCTCGTGATGGCATTGATGGCGGACAAGGATGTCGCGGGCATCATCGGAGCGCTCGCCGCCAGTCGGACACTCGCCGGCGCCACCGTCATCGCCACGTCGCTCGGGAACGTCCCGCGCGCGCTGCCGGCCGAGGACCTCGCCAGCGCCTGGCGCCGCGTCGCCCCAGGACCGCGCGAGGTCCTCACGATCGATGACCCGATCGCGGCGACGGAACGGGCGATCGCTGCCGGACGAGAGCGCGGTCTCACGATCGTCGCCGGATCGCTCTACCTGGTGGGTGCCGTTCGGGGCCACCTCGTGGACGACCCGGACCTGCGCGACCCGGTGGCACCGTGACCCATCCGCCCGCGACACGCATCGGTCCGGCGACGTTCGCCTGGGGGACGCGGACGTTCGTGATGGGAATCCTCAACGTGACCCCGGACTCGTTCTCCGGCGACGGACTGCTCGGGACCGCCGAAGCGACGCAGGATGCGCTCGCCCAGGCGCGCCAGATGGTCCGGGAGGGCGCGGACCTGCTGGACATCGGGGGTGAATTCGACGCGGCCCGGCCACGTGCCGGTGGCCGCGGAGGACGAGGCGGCCCGGGTCATCCCGGTGATCCGCGCCGTTCGGGCGGCGCTCCCGGATACGCCGATCAGCATCGACACGACCAAGGCCGTCGTGGCCGACGCCGCGATCGCCGCCGGGGCCGACATGGTCAACGACGTGTGGGGGACCGGCCCATCCGCGGGCGACGTCGCGGCGGTGGCGGCTCAGCGCCACGTCCCGCTCGTCGTCATGCACAACCGGAGCGAAGCCGTGTACGGCGATGTCGTCGAGGAGGTCATGGACGACCTTCGGGCGGCTGTCGAGCGCGCCGTGGGTCTCGGCGTCGCACGGGAGAGCGTGATCGTGGACCCGGGGATCGGCTTCGGCAAGACCGCCGACCACAACGTCACCGTCCTGCGTCACCTGGCGTCCCTGCGTCACCTGGGGCGCCCGATCCTCCTGGGGACCTCACGCAAGTCCACGCTGGGCCGCATCCTTGACCTGCCGCCCGGGGAGCGCCTCGAGGCGACGCTCGCCACGACCGCGCTCGGCGTGGGGGCCGGGGTCGACATGGTCCGGGTCCACGACGTCCAGGCCAACGTCCGGGCGGCGCGCGTCGCGGACGCCATCGTGCGAGGCACGTGGCGCGCGGAACCGTCCGAAGGAGGCTCACGCTGAGCGACCGCATCATCCTCGCGAACATGCGCTTCGATGCGCGTCACGGGTATCACGACTGGGAACAGCAGCAGACCCAGCCGTTCGAGGTGGACGTCGAACTCGTCCGCAACCTCCAGCCCGCCGGCGTGGATGACGACCTCGAGCAGACGATCGACTACAGCCGCGTCTACTCGGTCGTCCGCCAGATCGTCGAATCCACGTCGTTCCGACTGCTCGAAGCGCTCGCGGAGGCGATCGCGCACGAACTCCTCGTCGATTTCGACGTCATCGAGGTGGGCGTTCGCGTCCGCAAGCCCGCGGTCCAACTCGGCGGACCGCTCGACTATGCCGCCGTGGAGATCTGGCGCCGCCGATCCGAGCGCTGACGGTGCGCCGACGCCGGTGCGACGCTCAGAACTCCGGTCGAGTCCCCAGGGTCAACGTGACCGACTGGGTCGCGCCATCGCGCAAGATCTCGATAGTGACCGTCTCGCCGGGGGAGAACTGGCTCAGCGTCGCATCGAGCGGGTGGTCGCCGTCGATCGCCTGGCCGTCCACCTTGACGATGATGTCGTCCTCCTGGAGGCCGGCATCGGCGGCGGGGGTGCCTGGCTGGACGGCCGGGTTGCCGTTCGCGCCCTTGCCGATCAGTGCCCCGTCGTTGACCGGCAGGCCCTCCGCCTCCGCGAGCTGGCGAGTGATCGAGGTGTAGGTCACGCCCATGTAGGGCCGCGCGAGTTCCTTGCCGGCGACGGCCTGCTCCATGATCGGCCGCGCGATGTCGATGGGGATGGCGAAGCCGATCCCGTTGCTGTCCGCGGCGATCGCCGTGTTGATTCCCACGACGTTGCCGTTGGCGTCGAGCAGCGGGCCACCCGAGTTGCCGGGGTTGATCGCGGCGTCGGTCTGGATGAGGTTGTTGAGGCTCTGTCCGTCGTCGGTGGTGATCGATCGGCCGGTCGCCGAGACGATGCCGCTGGTGACCGAGTTCGAGTAGGTCCCGAGCGGGCTGCCGATCGCGATGACCAGCTGCCCGACCTTGAGTGCTCCCGAACTGCCCACGGCAGCCGTCGGGAGATCGCTCGCCTCCACCTTCACGATCGCGAGGTCCGTCAGCGTGTCGATGCCGTACACCGTCCCGCTGAAGATCTGGCCGTCATTGAGCTCGACCTGCATCTCGTCACTGCCCTCGACGACGTGACGGTTGGTCAGGATCCAGCCATCGCTGTCGTAGATGACGCCCGAGCCGACGCCGGTGGATGGGATGACGCCGAGGTCGGGCGTCAGGTCGCCGGTCGTGATGCGCACCACGGCCGGGCTCACGGTCGCCGCGACGTCGATCGTCGCCGACGACTCGTCGATGGTCACCGGCTGCGCCGAGCCGACCGTCTGGCCGGTCGTGGAGGTCCGGGTCGGCTCTGCCTGCTCCAGGGCGCCCGTGGCGTTGAGGGCGAGCAGGGTGCCGCCCGATGCGAGGACCGCTGAGAGGAGGGCGGCCGCCACGATGGTGCCTGTGCCATTGCGCGTGGTGCCCGTCGCGGTCGTCGTGGCGCTGACCGGGGCCGGCACGGGAGCAGGCTCGTACCAGCGCTCCTGGGTCGGGGCGGCCACGGCATCGTCGTGGCGCGACCAGTCCGAGCGCGACTCGGGCTGGGGCGTATAGCGTTCGACGATCGGCGAGAGCGGCTCGATCACCGGCTCCGTGGCCGGCGGGGTCGAGGGGATGTCGTGGCGCCGGGTCAGGTCGGCGTCGTCAGGTCGGCTGGAGTCGGTCATGGATCGGTGGTTCCCCTGGAGGCATCGGCCGGTGAGCGGCCGGAGGTGGATCGTGTGGGCTTCAGGGTGCCGAAGCCGGATTCATCTGCGATGCATCGGACGGTGAAGTTTCCGTCACGTTGTCCACGACCTCGTCCGCGGGACTTGGCCCGGCCGCAGCCCCCGCCATCCGCCGCGAGCCCTCCTCGGCGGAGGCGACATCGGCCTGGGCGGCTGCCGGGGTCCCGGCCACGTCGCGCGGATCGCGTGGGAGGTGGACGGTGAATCGGCTGCCGGCCCCCGCGCCGCTCTCGACCGTGACCGAGCCGCCGTGCATGTCGACGATGCTGCGGACGATGGCGAGTCCCAGGCCGGAGCCACTGCCGCGCGCCTCATTGGCCCGCGAACCGCGGTAGAAGCGCTCGAAGATGTGCGGCAGCTCCAGAGGGTCGATACCGACGCCGTCGTCCGTGACCTCGATCAGCCCGCCATCGTCGGACGCCGCGACCCGCACGTGGACGGTCCCACCCCGCTGGGTGAACTTGATGGCGTTGCCGACCAGGTTCGCGACGACCTGGCCGACCCGCGGGGGATCGTGGCGGATGCGGATCGGGGCGTCCGGCAACTCCAGCGTCAGGGCCACCCCGCGACGTGCGGCCAGGGCATCGTGCTGATGCGTCGCCGACTCGACCGCCGCTCGGAGGTCGTCGGGTCGCAGTTCGAGGAGCACCAGCCCCGAGTCCAGCTTCGAGAGTTCGAGGAGGTTCTGGGCGAGCCAGTCCAGGCGTTCGATCTGCCCGGCGCTCGATTCGAGGAACTCGGCCCGTGCCTCGGGGTCGTTTCCGGCGGACTCGAGGAGCAACTGGTTGAACGTGCGGAGGGCCGCGAGCGGCGTTCGAAGCTCGTGGGACACGTCGGCGAGGAAGTCGCGGCTCCGGTCTCGGTCGCGGCGGATGATCTCGACGCTCTCCTCCAACCGATCCGCCATCGCGTTGAACTGGACCGCCAGCTCGGCGATCTCCGACGATCCGGTGCGTCGCCGCGACGTCGGGACGCGGCGGGCCAGATCCCCCTCCGCGAGCGCCCTGGAGGCATCGGTGAGTTGCCGGAGCGGCGTCGTGAATTGCCGGGCCAGCGCCGCCGATACGAGGACGGAGAGGCCCAACGCGAAGAGCGTGATCGCGGCGAGCAACCCGGTGACGTTGGCGATCGCGGTCGCGCGGTACGTATAGGGATTGGCGAGCGTGATGTCGACCACGTAGCGGCCCCAGACCGGGCCACCGGGGTAGCGTTGCGTCACGGACGTGGGTTCGCGTGACTGCCCCTTGACCGGTCCCGCCTGCAGGTCCATGCGGAACGATCCGTCCGGGCTGGGCAGATGGACCGTCCGCTCGCCGTCCGTGACGGCGAGGCCGAACTGGATGATGACGTCCGCCTGGCCGAGTCGGTCGGCGATGAGCCGCCGCTGGCCCGGACTCTCCATGCTCGCGATCACGGCCGGGTTCATGCGCCCGTCCGGTCCGACCACCAGCCCGCCCTCGCCCGCGGCGCCCTCGGCGAGCGCCTGGACGAATCCGCCCACCGTCGCCGAGCGGACTTCGAGATCCGCGGTCTGCTGGCTCGAGAAGTAGTCGTCGAGCCGGTTCAGGACCAGGACCGTGACGAGAGCAAGGGTGAGCGCGATCACCGTGACGAACGCGATCGTCAGGCGGCCCTGGAACGTGTGCGGCATGAGGCTTCGGGCGCGACGCAGCACCGCCGACCAGCGCGACGTGGCGGGGCCGGTCAGCAGCGGGTCAGCGCTCGGCGAAGGCGTAGCCGACACCCCGGACCGTCATGACGAACGCGGGCGATGCCGGGTCGTCTTCGATCTTCTCGCGCAGGTGGCTGACGTGGACGTTGATGGTCTTCTCGTCCTGGTCCAGTGCCTCGTAGTCCCGCAGCAGCTCGAGCAACTCGCCACGCGTGTATACGCGGCCCGGACGGCTTGCCAGGTGGCGCAGGATCTCGAACTCGGTGGGGGTCAGGCTGATCCGCCGTGCTCCACGCTGGACCCGGCGCCGCTCCAGGTCGATGATCAGGTCCCGGTGCCGGATGACCCGACCGCCCCCGGCATCGGCGAGGTCGCCGTACGAACGGCGGAGCAGCGCCTTGATCCGACTCAGGAGCTCGCGCAGACCGAACGGTTTGGTCAGGTAGTCATCCGCGCCCAGCTCGAGCCCGATGACCTTGTCGACCTCGTCGTCGCGCGCCGTGAGCACGAGGATCGGCATCTTGGCCCCGGCAGCGCGGACCCGGCGGAGCACCTCGAAGCCGTCGATCCCCGGCAGACGGACGTCGAGCACGACGAGGTCGGGGGCCTCGCGCGTCGCGATCTCGAGGCCCTCCTCGCCGGATCGCGCCACGCCCACGTCATATCCCTCCTGCTGGAGGGCGTACTGGATCCCACGTGCGACGGCGTGCTCGTCTTCGATGATCAGGATGGTGGCCACGGGGCGATGCTACACCGACTCGGAGCCGGACCCGTCCGACGGCCCGCCCTTGCCCCTCGTGATACCCTACGGTCCCGCTCCGGGCGCCTCGCCACTACCGGCCCCGCCGGCGAGCCGCAGCCCGCAACGACTGAACCATCCGAACCTGAGGTCCCGATCCATGTCCACCGCCCGTCCGACGCTGGCCGCCGAGCACCGTGAGGTGACCGGCAAGGCCGTGAGCCGCATGCGCAAGGCCGGACGCCTGCCGGCCGTCGTGTACGGGCACGGGCAAGGCTCGGCGAACGTCTCCGTGGACACGCATGAGTTCGAACAGCTGCGCAAGCACACGGGACCCAATGCGCTCGTCGACCTGTCCGTCGACGGCAAGAAGTCCCAGCCGGTCCTGATCAGCAGCGTCCAGGTCCACCCGGTCAACCGCCGCGCCCTGCACCTCGACCTGTTCCTCGTTCGGATGACCGAGGAGATGACCGTGGACGTACCGCTCGTCCCGGTCGGTGAGTCGATCGCGATCAACCAGCTCGGCGGGACGCTCCTGCACGTGACCGACACGGTCAGGGTCAAGGCGCTGCCCGATCACCTGCCGCAGTCCATCGAGTATTCCATCGAGTCGCTCGTGGACTTCGATGCGCAGCTCCACGTCCGGGACCTCTCCGTCCCGTCTGACGTGACGCTCCTCAACGACGGCGACGAGATCGTCGCCAAGGTACAGCCGCCGCGCGTGGAGGTCGAAGAAGTGCCGGTCGTCGCCGAGGGCGAGGCCGCCGAGGCCGCCGAGGGTGGAGCCGCCGAGAGCGAAGCGTCGGGCGATTCCGGGGGCAGCGACTCCGACGAGGGCTAGGGGTCAGCCAGCGCGCCCGATCGGCGCGCCGGGGAGGATCTCTCCGACCCCTGCGAGGATCTCGAGGAACGCGGCCGTCGGACCGGCCACCGCGCCGAGGTCGCGTCGTCGGATGGCGACGATGCGTCGACGGATCGGAGCTGCGCCCTCGATCGTGATGGCACGAAGGCGGCCGTCCGCGAGTTCGGCTGCGACTGCCGTGTGCGGCAGGAGGGCGATGCCGAGCCCCTGGCCCACCATCTGTTTGGCGGCGTCGATGTTGTCGAGCTCCATGACACCGTTCGGCGCGACACCTGCCTGGCGGAAGAACGCATTCGTCAGGTCGTAGTAGCTCGACGTCCGATCGAACAGGATGAGTCGAGCGTCCGCCATCTCGCGCAGATCGATCCGATCCCGGCTTGCGAACGGGTGCGACGCGTGCGCGACGAGCACGAGCTCGTCGTCGTAGAGCGGGCGGCTCTCGATGTCTGGATTGCGGAGTTCCCGGACCAGGCCGAGATCGATCTCCCGCCGCAGCGCCATCTCGAGGATCTCCTCGGAATGGCCGGTCCGGACGACGAGACGAACGCCTGGATGGCGCTGGGTGAAGCGCAGAAGGAGGCCCGGCAGGACGTACGTGCTGATCGCCGGGGCGGCACCCAGGACCAGTTCGCCGGTCCCGCCGCGACCGAGCGCGGACACCAGGGCGGCCCCTTCCTCCAGCGCCAGGACGGCACGCTGGGCATAGGGCAGGAAGGCGCGCCCCGCATCCGTGAGCTGCATCCCGCGCCGGCCGCGGATGAACAGGGCCGAGCCGACTTCTTGCTCCAGCGCATGCAGACGCGCCGTCAGTGCCGGCTGCGTGACGTGGAGCGTGCTCGCCGCGCGGCTGAGGTTCCCTTGCCGGGCCGTCTCGAGGAAGCCCTCCACCTGCGCGATGAGCATGCTGCCATGGTACACCGTGACATCAGCAAGATTGATGTAAGACATCACGACATTCGATTGGACTGATGGTGGTGGCACGTCTAGCATCCCCACCCTGCACCCGACGGGCGCCAGTATCGAGGAGCCACCCATGAGCCCGACCGCCATCCCCGCCCGGATCACCATCGACTTCCGCGACGCGGTCCATCCATCCCGGACGTGGATCCTCGGGTTCGACGACGTCGCTCCGAACCGCGTCGAGCTCCTCGCGTTCGACGCACCCCGCTCGCCATCCCTTGGTTCCGGCACTCTCCAGCCCTTGCCGCGCACGCGGCCGACCGCCCTGTCCGCCGATTGCGCCTGCCCGGACTTCTGCGAACGCGACCACGCGAACGAATAGGGACGAGCCTTCTCGCATGACTGCCCCCACCCTCCCCGAGATCGCGGCCGACGACGAGCGCAGCGCATACATCGGCGGCGTGGCGGCCGCGCAGGCGTGGTTCGATCAGCCACGATTCGCCGGCGTCACCCGCCTCCACACCGCGCGCGACGTCGCTGAACAGCAGGGCACGATCACGGTCGAGCACGCGGTCGCGCGCTCGGCGGCGGAAGCCTTCCACGCGCGCTTGCGCGAACTGTTCGATCAGCGTCGGCAGATCACGACGTTCGGGCCGTACTCGCCCGGGCAAGCCGTGGCCATGAAGCGGATGGGGATCGAGGCCATCTACCTCGGAGGCTGGGCAACGTCGGCGAAAGGCTCGTCCACCGAGGATCCAGGCCCTGATCTGGCGAGCTACCCGCTGAGCCAGGTGCCCGACGAGGCTGCCGGGCTGGTCCGCGCCCTCCTCACCGCCGACCGCAATCAGCACTTCGCCCGCGCCCGGATGACACCGGATCAGCGACGCGCTACGCCCGAGGTGGATCACCGGCCATTCATCATCGCCGACGCCGACACGGGCCACGGCGGCGACGCCCACGTCCGAAACCTCATCCGGCGGTTCGTCGAGGTCGGCGTCCCGGGCTACCACATCGAGGATCAGAAGCCCGGCGCGAAGAAGTGCGGTCACCAGGGCGGCAAGGTGCTCGTCGCGCAGGACGAACAGAACAAGCGCCTGAACGCCGCCCGCCTGCAGCTGGACATCATGCGTGTCCCCGGGATCATCGTGGCTCGGACCGACGCGGAGTCGGCCACGTTCCTGGAGGGAAGTGGCGACGAACGGGACCAGCCCTTCATCCTGGGGGCGACGAATCCGAACGTCCCGAGCTATCGGATCGGGTATCTCGCGATCCTGCGTCGCCTGCATCAGGGCGGCCTCGACAGCGTTCGTGGCCACCTCCTGTTCGCGGTACCCGACGAGGACTACCGCCGGACCGAAGCGTGGCTGGAGCGGGTCGGCCTGCTCGCGATGATCGACCGGAACCTGGAGGCGGCGGGCGAGGGCCCGTTCGAGGCGCTGCTCGACGCGATCGAGTCGCGCTACGCCGAGGTCTGGGAGACGGAGGCGGGACTCACGACCCTGGGTGAGGCGGTCGCGGGCGTGCTGATCTCACGGCAGGCAGAAGGCGGGACCTCGGACATGACGCTCGAGGCCTGGGGATCCTTCGCGGCTGGGGCATCGTGGTCCCAGGTGCGCGCGCGGGCTCGCTCCCTCGGGATCGTCGTGGACTGGGATCCCGAGCTCCCCAAGACCCCGGATGGGTACTACCAGGTCCGCGGAGGCATCGACTACGCCATCGCGAAGTCGCTTGCCGCTGCCCCGTTCGCGGACCTGCTCTGGATGGAGACGAAGACGGCGGACCTGGCGGACGCTGCGCGGTTCGCGACGGCGATCCACGCGACCTTCCCGGACAAGATGCTCGCCTACAACCTGTCGCCGTCCTTCAACTGGGACACCACGGGCATGTCCGACGACGAGATGCGGCAGTTCCCGATCGAGCTTGGCAAGCTCGGCTACGTGTTCAACTTCATCACCTACGGCGGTCACCAGATCGATGGGCTCGCGGCGGAGGAGTTCGCCACGGCACTTCGCGCTGACGGCATGCTCGCCCTCGCTCGCCTGCAGCGCACGTTCCGCCTGCTCGAGTCCCCGTACCGGACGCCCCAGACCCTCGTCGGAGGGGACCGTCTCGACGCGGCGTTGCTGGCGGCCTCCGGTCGCACCGCGGCGACCAAGGCCATGGGCAAGGGATCCACGCAACATCAGCACCTCGTCCAGACCGAGGTCCCGACCCGTCTGCTGGAGGACTGGCTCGCCGCGTGGGCAAGCCACACCGATCGCCCCCAGCCGCCACGAGTCGAGCTTCGTCCCCATACCGCTGGTTCAGACTTGCTGGAACTGCGCGTGGTGGGATCGGACGGGGCCCTCCTGGCCGATGTCATCTTCGCGAGCATCCACGACCGGCGCGGTCGAAGCATCCTCTCCATCCGCGACCAGAACACCGATCCGTCCGTCCGTCGGCGTCGGTTGATGACGCTCGTGCAGGTGTTCCTGATGCACCGGTATCGGGCCGACTCGGTGCACTACCTGACGCCCACCGAAGACAACGCCGCCCAAACGAGGCGCATGCATGAACTGGGGATCTTCCGGACGACCGCGGTCGAGGTAGGCCACATCATCGTCGCGGAGGTCGATCGCGATCGGATCGCAGATCTCGCGGGCGCCGATCAGTTCGCGCTCCAGCAGTTGATCCAGCGTCCTGCCCCGGTCGTCACGCCGGCGTAGGCACGCGCGGCGGCGGGATCGTCAGGCGCCCGAGCGGCGACCCGACGCATACACGATCGGGGCACGGAACACGAGGTCATCGGGTGGTAGCGCCATCAAGCCCTCGCGCAGGCGAGCGAGGAACCGGTGGCGTTCGCGGCGGGCCATCTCGGCGAACGTCGTCTCCTCGTCGAACTCGACCAGGAACGAGATGTAGCCCTCCACCGTGAACGGATGGGCGAGGACGGTGCCCTCGGCGGCGACGTCCCGGAACCCGGCACTGCGGAGCTCCGCGATGGCGGTCGACACGGACGGCACATCGCCCACCCGCTCATCTCCAGGTCCGTCCTCGAACCCGAACTCCGCGAGCAGCGCGTCGAACAGCCGATCCGGCGCAAAGGGCGATCGGTCCTGGAGCCACGTGACGTAGGCGAGCGTGCCGCCGGGTCGGAGGACGCGCCGGATCTCGCGCAGCGCCTTGGCCCGACTCGGGACGAGCTGCAGCACGAACGACGACATCGCCACGTCGAACGCGGCGTCCTCGAACGGGAGGTCGGCGGCAAACGCGACCGTGCCCCGGAATCGATGTCGCTGGTGCGCGTGCGACCGATCGGCGATCGCTTCGACGGCCACGACCATCTCGCGCGATGCGTCAACCCCGGTGACCTGCACCACCGGCCAGCGCTGCAGGGCGGCGAGGGCCAGATTGCCGGTCCCGACCCCGACGTCGATCAGGTCGCGGGCGCCCTCGGCGATGACAGAGTCGAGTCGCTCGAGCAATGCACCAGCGCTGGGCGCCAGGACGGGCGCCCACCACCGCTCGTAGCCTGCGGCCATCCGGTCGTAGCGCTCACCCTGGTCCGTCACCGGCCGATGGTGCCACGTTCGGGACCGGGTGAGCGCGCGTCAGGCCACTGTCAGCTCGCGGCAACCTCGCCGGTCGGCGTCGCCGAACCACCGCCCTTGTGGCGGCGCGGACCAACGATGCCCATCCGCCGGACGATCCACGTCACGACGAGGGCGATCACGCCGAGGACCAGCAGGATCGGCAGCCAGACGATGACGAACCAGATCCCGGCGCTGGTGAGGGCCTGCAGCACCTCGATCAGGCTCGCGGATGCCTCGTCGACGACGGTCTTGGGGTCCCAGTCCTGACGGGCGACCTCGACCGCGACGATCGGGACCTGGAACGTGGCGCTCAGGGTGGCGTAGTCGGCCCGGTCCTCGAGGTCATTGAGCTGTGCCGTCAGCGATTCGATCTCGCCACGGACCTGCGTCAGCTGGTTCTGGACCTCGAGCACATCCGTCACGCGGACCGCTTTCGCGGCGATGTCCTGGAGGGCTGCCTCGCTGGCCCGCAGGTTCCTGATCCTGGCCTCCAGGTCCACGACGGCGCCGGTCACCTCGACCGCTTCGGTCTGCTCGGCGACGACCTTCGTCGTCTGCCCGTTGAGGCCCCGGAGGAGGTCCAGCGCGTCCTCCCAGCGATCCACCGGGACGCGGTACGTGATGGACGCGATCGGCTGGTCGTCCTGGTTGTAGGTGTTCGATGCGCCGATGTAGCCGCCCATCGCGCGGATGCCGTCGCGCGCGGTCGCGAGCGCGGTCGGGACGTCCTTGACCTGGAGTTCGATCGTGCCGGTGCGAACGATCCGCGCATCGTCGATCGGGGCGCCGACGCCGTCGTCGGGTGGGTTCTCGCCTTCGGGCGCCGCCGGGGCGGCACTGGGCGCGGGCTGACCGCCATCGGTGCCGTAGCCTCCGCCCTCGGCGACCTCACCGCGGCCCGGCTCCTCACCGACGGACGTCGCGCCGCCCGAGGAAGCGCAGGCGACGAGTGACAGGGACAGCAGGAGGACGGCAAGTGCCGCCAGGAGTTTCGTGGGACGGATGGTGCGCATCACAGTGGCCCTCCGTGACGCATCGAACGCCCGGCGGGCGTCGATGGCACCGCGGGGACGCGTCGGGGAGGCGTCGGGTTCCCGGGACGCTGTCCGCGTCTCGCGACACACGCACGGTCCCGCAGTCGTCCGAGCACGCGACCGCCGGCGTCGTGCAGCCCGACCGACCGGCCCACCCCCGAGGTCCGCCCATGGATCGCTCCACGGCCCGCCGGCTCATGCTCGTCGCCCTCGCCATCGGCATCCTTGCCGACATCCTGCTCGACGGGCCCGCGTACGGGATCAACGTTGTCATCCTCGTGGGCGCGTGTCTGGCGGCCGGTTGGTTCGTGCGCCGATCCGGGCGGGCTCCGGACCCGCTGGATGCCTGGCTTCCGGTGACCTCACTGGTGCTCGCCGCCTTCGTCGCGGTGCGCGCGGATCCGTTCCTCGCGCTCCTCGATGCGGTGGGGGCGGCCGCGTTCACGGGCGCTTCGATCGTGGCGTTCTCGGGCCTTGCCGTGACGCGTCGTTCGGCATCCGTGGTGGTCGCGATGGGCGCCTGGGTCATCGGCTCGGCAGGCGTCGGGGCGGCACGGGTCGTACCGCATGCCCGGCGGGCGCCGGATGCCGCTCCACGTCGGGCGCCCGGCTGGCTGGCGCCACTGGGACGCGGCCTGTTCCTCACGATCCCGCTCGTGACGATCTTCGCGGTGCTGTTCGCGTCGGCGGACCCGATCTTCGGCCGTGGCGTCGAGGAGCTCCTCGGGATCCGCATCGACCTTGGCGACCTGCCGGGTCGGGTGCTCTTCGTGATCGCCGTCACGTGGCTGACCGCTGGCTTGCTGGCCGTCGCCGCGGAAGGGATCCCGCCCCTCGAGACGGCGTCCCTGGGCGCCGCGGCGTGGACGCCACCGATCGCGTCCGACCGTGCGCTCGGAACGGGCGAGGCGGTCGTCGTCCTGGTGGGCGTCGTGAGCGTCGTCGGCTTGTTCGTGGGACTCCAGATGGCCTACCTCTTCGGCGGCCTCGACACGATGGCGGCCGCCGGTCTGACCTACAGCGACTACGCGCGTCGCGGCTACTTCGAACTCGTCGCCGCCGCGGGCCTGGCCGGTGGCGTCCTCGTTGGGCTCGAGTACGTCGTGGCGCATCGCAGTCGGCTGTACGTGGGGCTTGGGGTCGGCCTCGTCGTCCTGACCGTGCTCGTGCTCGCCAGCGCCGCGCTTCGACTGCAGCTCTACCAGGACGCGTACGGATGGACCGAGTTGCGCCTGTACGTCGCAGTCTCGATCGCCGCGATGGCGGTCACGCTCGCTGCCCTGGCCGCGTTCCTCGCCACCGACCGCACCCGCTGGCTCGGCCACGTCATGGCGGTGACCGGGCTTGTCGCGTTGATCGCGCTCAATGGCCTCGCGCCGGCCTCCTTCGTCGCACAACGGAACGTGGACCGCGTGATCGACCCGACGCTCGTGCCGCGGGACGGCTGGGTCGGGCTGGACACTGACTACCTGCGAACCCTGCCTGACGATGCCGTGCCGGTCCTCGTGGACGCCCTGCCGCGTCTTCCCGCTGACGACCAGCGCGCCGTGCGTCACATGCTGGAGCGGCGTCGTGACGAACTGGCGGGTGATCCTGCCGTCGGGAGTCCCGCGGCATGGAACCTGGGGCGGGAACGGGCGAAGGCGGCGTTGTCCACCCTGCCCTGATCGCCGCGCCGCGTACACTCGGGGCGATGACGCTTCGACTCCCGTTCCAGCCACCGCTCGAGCCGATGCTGGCGAAGGCCTCGGACGCGCTTCCCGAGGGCGACGGCTGGCTCTTCGAACCCAAGTGGGACGGCTTCCGCGCGCTGGTCTTCCGCGATGGCGACGAGGTCTACACCCAGTCGCGTGACCTCAAGCCGCTGGACCGGTACTTCCCCGAGCTCGCCGACCCGCTCCGGGCGGCACTGCCCGAACGCTGCGTGCTCGATGGTGAAGTGGTGATCGCCGGCGATGGCGGCCTCCAGTTCGAGTCGTTGCTCCTGCGGATCCATCCGGCCGCGTCACGCGTGAAGATGCTGGCGGCCGAGTCGCCGGCATCGTTCGTGGCCTGGGACCTGCTCGCCCTCGACGACGAGGACCTGCGCGACGTGCCGCAGGGCGAGCGGCGGGGGCGCCTGGAGGCGGTGCTTGGCGCGGCCGAGTCGCCGGTCCACCTGACGCCGGCAACGCGCGACCGTGCGACCGCCGCCGACTGGTTCGAGCGTTTCGAGGGGGCAGGGCTCGATGGCGTCGTCGCGAAGCGGCTGGACGCTCCCTACCAGCCCGGCAAGCGCGCCATGCTCAAGATCAAGCACCAGCGGACCGCCGACTGCGTCGTCGCGGGGTTCCGCTGGCACAAGAACGGCCCGGGGACGCACGTCGGATCGCTCCTCCTGGGGCTGTTCGACGCCGAGGGTACGCTCCACCACGTCGGGGTGACGTCATCGTTCACGTGGGATCGGCGTGCGGCCCTGACCGAGGAACTGGCTCCGCTCCGGGAGCGCGCCCTCGACGGGCATCCGTGGCAGGAATGGGCCGAGTGGGCGAGCACCGGCGACACCGACGCGTCCGGCCAGCGACGGCCGGGCGCCACGTCGCGCTGGAACCGTGGCAAGGACCTCTCATGGGAGCCGCTCCGAGCCGAGCGGGTGGCCGAGGTGGCCTACGACCATCTCCAGGGCACCCGGTTCCGGCACGGGACGACCTTCAAGCGATGGCGCCCGGACAAGCCGCCGGCCGACTGTCGCTACGATCAGCTCGAGACGACGACGCCGTACCTGCTGAGCGAGATCTTCGGCGCCTGAGCGGAGGGCCTGGATGCGTGTCGCAGCGCTGCTCGTCATGATCCTGGGGACGACCCTGGTCGCCTGTTCGTCACCGCCGACGCCGGGCCCGGGCCTGACGGTGGACTGCGCGACGTTCGAGGCCGAGGGTGCCGGTGGCGTGCCTGTCCAGCGCGAGATCGCGGCCGGCGTCAACCAGACCGTTGCCGTAACGCTGTGCTCGAACCCCTCCACCGGGTTCAGCTGGGAGGAGCCAGTCGGCGAGGGCGACGCCGTCGTCGAACTCGTGGAACGGTCCGTCATGCAGGTGATCGGCGACGCTCCGGGAGAAGCCGGAGAGGAGCGGTTCACGTTCCGGACGGTGAACCCCGGCGAGGCCGTGATCCACTTCACGTACAGCCAGCCGTGGGAGGGCGGGCAGAAGGGGGCGTGGCGCCTCGACCTGCTGGTCTCGGTGGCCGGCGCGGACCCCCCGACCTGACGCCCTGACGGCCGCGATGCTCGCGGCGGGTCAGTCGCGAACGCTGAACCCTGCGTCGGCCGCGTCGACGAGCTCGATGCGGTTGCCGAACGGATCGCGGATATAGCAGCGCACGACGGGGATCCCGCTGTCGTCCTCCTCGATGGGCACGCCGCCGACGGCGAGCCGCGCCCGGATCGCCGGGAGGTCGTCCACCACGAACGCCGGATGCGCGTGCGCGGCCGGCCGGAAATCGGTCGGCACGGCGACGTGGACGGCCACGCTCCGACCGGCGAACCAGGCCCCGCCGCGAACCGCGAGAGCGGGGGGCTTGGGGACCTCGCGCAGGCCGAGGATGCCCCCGTAGAAGGCCCGAGCGTCCGCCTCGCGCCCGGCGGGCATGTCCAGCTGGACGTGGTCGATGGCGGCGAGGAGGGCATCGTCTGCGGGCGGCCCACCCAGCCGGGCGTCCCAATCGAGCGCGTCGTCGAGGTGCTGCCATTCTCGCCACAGCGCGATGCGACCATCGGCGTCCAGCCGGATCACGGCGGCGCCGTGATAGCGGTGGTGGCCCTCGTACGTGTACTCGACGACCCCGGTCTGCGCTTCGTCATCCCAGATCACGGTGTGCCACGTCACGCGGTGGCCGTCGGGCGGTGGCTCGAAGAAGGGGAGCAGGTCGTCGCGACGCGTGAACCGATAGAGGAACGGGTCCAGGTACTCCACGTCCGCAGCGAAGCAATCCGCGACGGCCGCCGCGTCACCGGCCGCCCAGCCCGCTGCGGCGCGGTCCAGGACCGCGCGGAGATCGGCGCGCCTCATGAAGCCGGCTCGTCGCCGGCGGCCGGCGCCTTCTTGCGCGGCGCTCGTTCCAACTGACCCGCGCGATCGGGCCACTCGTAGCCCGCCCACGGGTCGTAGTCGGGGTCGAGCGTCTCCTGTGCTGGGCGGTCGGCCTCGGCGACGTGCGTGAGGTTCACCCGGACCCGATACCAGAGCGAGGACCGGCCGCGCATCCCGTCGACGAGGACGTCGGCCGGTTCGAGGGCCATCGCCGCCGCCGGGTGCCGTGCCTTCCAGCGCTCCAGGCCCTCGAGCGCCTCCGCCTTGGAGGCGGCCCGCGAGATCTCGATGACCGGGATGCTGGTCTTCCGGCGACCGGTGGGGGTCGGTCGCGAACCTTCCCACTCGGTCGGCAGGCCGGCGTTGGGGTCTCCCGCGGCGACCGCCTCGGCACGCGCGGCGGCGACGTCCGGCGGCGGGCCACCGGCTTCGCCGCGACCCTGCTCGTACTCGGCGTCGGGCCGGCGCTTGCGGGATGGCTGGACCCTCGGCGGCTCACCCGCCTGCTTCGCGTAGTTCGGCGGCCACGGTGCATCGCCATGACCTTCGCGCTCGTGCTCCGCCGAGAGGCCGAGCAATGCGTCGAGCGAACCGACCGCGTCATCGATCCCGGCGCCGGGGTCCCCGATCTCGGCGAACCGTGCCGGCACCGTCTCGATCGTGAATGCCTCCGCCTCGACGGTCGGGACCTCGTCCCAGGTGAGCGGCGTGGACACCCGCGCGTCGGGCAGCGGTCGGATCGAGTACGCCGAGGCTACCGTCCGGTCCTTCGCGTTCTGGTTGTAGTCGAGGAAGACGCCGTGGCGCTCTTCCTTCCACCATTTGCTCGTCGCGGCGTCGGGCGCGCGTCGCTCCACGTCGCGTGCCAGGGCCAGCGCCGCGCGCCGCACCTCTGGATACGTCCACTCGCGCGAGATCCGGACGTTGATGTGGATCCCGCGCGAGCCCGAGGTCTTGGGCCACCCGACGAGCCCGACCGCCTCGAGCGCCTCCTTGCACACCATCGCGACATCACGGATCTGCGACCACGACACGCCCGGCACCGGGTCCAGGTCCACGCGCAGCTCGTCGGGGTGATCGAGGTCGTCCGCGCGGACCGGGTGCGGGTTGAGGTCGATGCAGCCGAGGTTCACGATCCAGGCCAGCCCCGCGGCGTCGTCCACGACGATCTCCGATGCCGTCCGACCCGACGGGAACGTCAGCTCGGCCTGGCGGATCCAGTCGGGCGTGTTGTCGGGCGCTCGCTTCTGGAAGAACGGTTCCTTCGCGATGCCGTCCACGAACCGCTTGAGCGCCATCGGGCGCCCGCGGACGCCGGTGAGGGCACCGTCCGCGACGGCCAGGTAGTAGCGAACGACGTCGAGCTTGGTGAACCCAGCGTCGGGGAAGTAGACCTTTCCCGGGTTCGAGATCGCGACCTCGCGCTCACCGATCTCGAGGATCTCCTTGGGCGATGGCATGCGGTCAACGATACCGCTCGACATCCGCGGTGCGGCGACGGAAGATGCGGCGGTCCGCGGTCCTGTCGATTCCGTCGCGGTCTGTTCGTCATCACCGTAGCGGCCACGACGGACGCGGCCGATACCCCAAGGAGCAGGCACGCCATGCAGTACCTCATCCTCATCTACGACGCGGAGACCGCGAACCCGTCCCCGGAACCGCCGGATCCGGCCGTGTGGGCGGCCGTGATGGGCGACTACAACGCGTACACCGCGATGCTCCGCGAGCGCGGTGCCTTCATCGCCGGGGAGGCGCTCTACCCGGTGACGACCGCGACGACCCTGCGCACCGACGCCGACGGCCGCACCGTGACGACGGACGGGCCGTTCGCCGAGACCAAGGAGGCGCTCGGCGGGTTCTACCTCGTCGAGGCGGCGGATCTCGATGCGGCCCTGGCGCTTGCGGCTCCGTGCCCCGGCGTGCGATTCGGCTCCGTCGAGGTGCGGCCCGTCATCGACACCTCCGGCGCTGCCGCCGGCGCCCCGGTCGGGGCGGCCACGGCCGACTGATCGCCACCGATCGCGCCGCCCACGAGGTCGTCGACCGCCTGTTCCGCGATGAGCAGGGACGGGCGGTCGCGACGCTCATCCGCGTCCTGGGCGACTTCGACCTCGCCGAGGAGGTCGTCCAGGAGGCGTTCATCACCGCGCTCGAAACGTGGCCCGTGCGGGGCGTGCCGGACAACCCGGCCGCCTGGATCACGACGACCGCGCGCAATCGGGCGATCGATCGACTCCGGCGTCGCCGGCGGCTCCGCGAGAAGACGGAGCAGCTGGGACGCGAGGCGGTCGTGGAAGCGGAGCTGGCGGCGATCGAACCCGGTGACGCGGAGGATGCGATGCCGATCGCCGACGACCGACTCCGGCTCATCTTCACGTGCTGTCATCCGGCGCTGCCGCTCGACGCACGCATCGGCCTGACGCTGCGGACCCTGGGCGGCCTGACCACGCCCGAGATCGCGCGGGCCTTCCTGGTCCCGGAACCGACGCTTGCCCAGCGGCTCGTGCGCGCGAAGCGGAAGATCCGCGATGCGGGGATCCCGTACCGGGTTCCGCCGATCGAGCTCCTGCCCGAACGACTCGACGGGGTCCTCCGTGTCCTGTACCTCGTCTTCAACGAGGGGTACGCCGCGTCGTCCGGCGACGCGCTCATCCGTCGGGAGCTCACGGCGGAGGCGATCCGACTGACACGGATCCTGGGCCAGTTGCTCCCCGATGAGCCCGAGGTGACCGGGCTCCTGGCACTCATGCTCCTCCACGATGCGCGCCGGGAAGCGCGGACCGATCCCGAGGGTGGGCTGGTGCTGCTCGAGGATCAGGACCGTTCGCGGTGGGACGCCGGCCGCATCGCCGAGGGCGCCGCCCTCGTCGAGCGCGCCCTCCGCGTCGGTCGCCCGGGTCCATACCAGTTGCAGGCCGCCATCGCCGCGTTACACGACGAGGCGGCCACGCCCGACGCCACCGACTGGCCGCAGATCGCTTCGCTCTACCTCGCGCTGATGGAACGGGACCCGTCCCCGGTCGTCGAACTGAACCTCGCGGTGGCCGTCGCGATGGCAGCGGGACCCGAGACCGGGCTCGCGATGATGGACGGCATCGCCGCCGGCGGTGCGTTGGAGGCGTACCCCTATCTCCACGCCGGTCGGGCGGACCTCCTGCGCCGGCTTGGCCGCTGGACCGAGGCTTCCATCGCATATCGGCGGGCGCTGGAGCTCACCACGAACGTGCCCGAGCGAACGTTCCTGGAGCGGCGACTGGCCGAGGTGATGCTGCCGCGGCTGGCGCGGACCGCCGCACCCGAACTGACCGCGGAGCCGCCCGGCGTGAGACGCCGACGCCTCAGCCCGGCCCGACCCGCAGGACGCGTGCCTCCTTCTCCGTGACGTCCTCGAGGTCCGCGAGCGTCGGGACCGTGTACCGGGCGAGTTCGGTGAGACCGCTCGCTGGAAGGTGTGCTCGCCCCAGGTCGCCCGTCAGCACGACGCGCGCCCCGCGCCGCCAGCGACCGCAGCCACGGTTCCATGTACGCCGCGAGGTCCGCCTCGTACCAGACGTCGCCTGCGAGCACGACGTCCCAGCCGTCGTCGCTGCCGACGGGATCGCACTCGATGGCGTCCACGAGGTCGCCGACGCCGTTCGCGACCGCATTGAGCCGGCATGCCTCGATCGCATACGGCTCGATATCGATCGCGACGACACGGGCGGCCCCGGCCAGCGCAGCCGCGATGGCGACGATCCCGCCACCGGCCCCGATGTCCGCGACGCGTCGGCCGCGCACGACATCCGGCGTGTCGAGCACATACCGTGCAAGTGCCTGCCCGCCCGCCCACGGCCACGCCCAGTACGGCGGCGGGACGGGGAGGCGCTCATCGGCGAAGAACGCGGCCTCCCACAGCGGCATCGCCGGGCCGCCCATGTGCAGGCGCACTTCCGGCACGAACGGGACCGCGCCGATGGTCGTGTGAGCGTCGATGAAGTCGCGTCGCCGGTCGGGAGTCACGCGCTCAGTCTGACGAGTGCGGCCCCGGTTGGTCCGATGCCTCGCGCGGACCTCGGCGCGGACGCCGCGCTGCCAGCGTGCCGACACCCCGGACCGCCGCCCCACCGACGCGACGGGATCCCCGGCCGACGGCCTTGGCCCCGGCGACGCCCACCCGCCACCCGGCTCGAACCCCGGTCCGGCCGATCCACGCCGCCGTCGAACCCACCGCTCGCAGGTCCGTGGACAGGTCGTCGTCGGTGAGTCCGACCGCCGACAGGTGGGCGTGCCGGCGCGCCGGGGAGAGCCCGTCGAGGGCGAGCCGCAGCGTGGCCAGGACGACCGCGATGTCGTCGAGCTGTCCCAGGACGGGAATGAACCCCGGGACGAGATCGATCGGCGACACGAGATAGGCGGCGCCGCCGATCACCGCCGCTCGGCGGGTTCGCGAGAGGAGCGGTTCGCGCCCGAGCCGCCAGGCCAGCCGCCCGTACGCGGGCAGCCGACGGATCAAGGCGCCGAACTCCTCCTTGGGAAACGGGTCACTGCGGGCATCCGACATCGACCCCATCGTATCCGGGTCCGCGCCGGGGCCATGGCTCAGGGCAAGCGACCGAACCAGAGCGCGGACAGCCCGGCACCGACGACGACGAGCACGAGGGCGGCGGCCGCGAACCAGGCCGTGACCTCCTGCTGTTCCTCGGTGAACCCGACCCGCGACTGCAGGCTGTCGTACACCGTGGCGAGGTCTTCGGCGGTCGGGCGCATCGAACGCCGTCGCCTCGGTGATCTCGGCGATCTGGGCCAGGGTCTCCGTGTCCGGCGGCACCGCGAGCGTCACGGGCTGACCGAACGGGTCCTCCACGGTGACCTCGCCCGAGGCCGTCCCGAGCGCGATCGTGTAGATCGGCACGCCGAGCTCCGCCGCCCGCTCGGCCGCATCGAGCGGCTCCGCTTCCCCGACGGAGTTCGCCCCGTCGGAGAGGAGGATGGCCGCGACCAGCGGTTCGTCATCGGGACTGTCGGTGGCGACATCCGGGTCGGCGCTTGCGTCGGGCGCGTCCGTCGAGTCCGGCGCAGCCGTCGGATCCGGAGTGGCCGCCGCGTCAGCCGCCTGGATCGATTCCGCGAGGTCGAGTACCTGCATGAGCGCGTCGCCCATCGCGGTCCCGTCCTGCGGGGCGAGTCCGTCCAACGCGGCTTCAAGCTCGGCGCGATCGGTCGTGGGCGACACGAACGTCACCGGGCGCGACGCGAAGGCGACGATCCCGACGCGGATGTCCTCGGGCAGCTGATCGATGAACGAGCGAGCAGCCTCACGGGCGGCGTCGAGCCGGGTCGGGTCGACGTCCGTCGCCTTCATCGAACCGGAGACATCGATCGCGAGCACGACGGTCGCATCCTCGCGCGGGACCGCGACGACCATCGTCGGTCGTGCGAGCCCCAGCACGAGGAGTGACACCGCGGCCAGGTAGACGGCCGTCGGGACGTGCCGGCGCCAGGCTGGCCGGCTCGGGGCGAGGTTGGCGAGGAGGTCGAGATTCGTGAAGCGCACGGCGTAGCGCGCTCGCCGGCGCTGGGCCAGCACGTAGAGCCCGATCAGCGCCGGGACGAGCAGGAGGCCGAGGAGCAGGAGCGGCGCGAGGAACGTCATGCCGTCCTCCCCGTCGCGTCGAGGCCGCGCGCCAGCGACGCCAGCCACGAACCCTCGGTGCCGAGGCGAAGGTGGCGCACGCCGAGTCTGCGGAACTCGCCGGCGACCGCAGCGCGTTCGGCGGCCGCCCCGTCGGCGAAGGCCGCGCGCAGGCTCCGGTCGGAGGTGTCCACGCGGAGGGTTCGGCCGGTCTCGGGGTCCACGAGGCTCAGCTCGCCGACGTCGACGAGCATCTCCTCGCGTGGATCGACGACCTCGATGGCGAGCATCGAGTGACGCCCCGCGACTTCGGTGAGGGCCGGCCGCCAGTCGAGCGGACCGCGGAAGTCGGAGACGATCGTGACGAGCCCACCGGTCGTGCGCGAGGCCGCGACGGTGCGAAGGGCCGTGGTCATCGTGGTCGCGCCACCGCCCTCCGCGGGCGAATCAGCATGGAGGGCACGGATCAGCGACAGCATGCCGTTGCGGCCGCCCGCCGGTGGCTGGACGCGATCGCGGCCGGCCCCGAACGTGATCACGCCGAGGCGGTCGGAGCGTCGGGCGACGAAGCGCCCAACGACGAGCGCCGCGCCCTCGGCAACGTCCGCCTTGCGGCGATCGGCGGTCCCGAAGTGCATGGACGGCGAAAGGTCGAGGAGCAGCCAGGCCGTGAGCTGGCGGTCCGGCACGTCCTCGCGGACCTGCGGGATCATCGTCCGGGCTGTCGCATTCCAGTCGATGCGCCGGACGTCGTCGCCGGGCTCGTACGGGCGGACGCGATCGAGCTCCAGGCCATCGCCCAGGCCGTGGCCACGGTGATCGCCGGTCATCCGGCCACCGGCCCGCCGGGTCAGGGCGACTTCGAGGCGCCGCACGAGATCATCCGAGATCGGCCCGGGGCCTGGGCGTGCGGGTGTGCGCTCGCGGCGACCGATGTGGGCGAGGTCGCCACTCATGCGGTGGGCTCCGCCGCGAGGTCGAGCTGCGGCGCGGGCACGAGGCCGAGGACACGGGCGATGACCGTGTCCGCGGTGATGCCATCGGTCAGGGCCGCGTACGAGAGGACGAGCCGGTGGCGGAGGATGTCCGGTGCCAGCTCGGCGACGTCCGACGGCAGCACGTAGCGGCGACCGCGCAGGAGCGCCAGCGCCCGGCCGCCATGGACGAGGTTGATGGATCCGCGTGGGCTGGCGCCATAGGCGACGTACGACTCGAGGTCTGCGGCACCCCAGTACGCGAGCCGCCGCGTCGCTTCGACCAGCCCCACCGCATAGCTGATGATCCGCGGGTCCACGTAGATGTCGTCAACGCGACGCTGGAGCGCGGCAAGCCCCTCGGCGTCGAGGATCTCGCGCGGCGGAAGGCCGGAACGCAGGGAGCGGGCGACGATCTGCGCCTCCTCGCTTGCGGTCGGATACCCCACGACGATCTTGAGCATGAACCGGTCCACCTGGGCCTCGGGCAACGGGTAGGTGCCCTCCGCCTCGATGGGGTTCTCCGTGGCGAGCACGATGAACGGCTCTGGGACCTTGTGGGTGACCCCACCGATCGTGACCTGGTGCTCCTGCATCACCTCGAGCAGGGCGGACTGGACCTTGGCCGGGGCCCGGTTGATCTCGTCGGCCAGCAGGAAGTTGGCGAAGACCGGGCCGAGCTCGGTCTCGAATGCGCCGTCGGTGGGTCGGTAGATCCGGGTCCCGACGAGATCCGAGGGCATGAGGTCCGGCGTGAACTGGATCCGCTTGAAGCTCCCGCCCAGGACGTCCGCCAGCGTCTTGATCGTGAGCGTCTTGGCGAGGCCGGGCACGCCCTCGAGGAGGATGTGCCCGCCCGACAGCAGCCCGACGAGGATGCGTTCGAGCATCGCGTCCTGGCCCGACGATCACGCGCCGGACTTCGAAGAGGATCGCTTCCGAGGTGGCGCGCGGGTCCGCGGGGTCCGGGAGCGCGCGCAGGTCAGGCTGCGGCTCGGGTGCCTGGGGCTGGGTCATGTCGGCATCTCACGTGCGGCGGGCCGGAATGGGGTGCGCCCGCGGTGGATGCCCATAGTGACGCGGCTTCCTGAGGGTTCGGTGAGAGAGTCGGTATGGGTTTCTGAATCGAATCGGCCGATCCGAGCCGCGGCGGGTGCCGACTTCACGCCCAAGAGTCGGCCGATCTGCGGCATCATGGTGGGACCGAAGCGTGCGTCGCTGGATGCGTTGGTCCGGCTCGCTCGCCACCTCGTACCGCGCCATAGCCGGAGGCCGACCTGAGCCCGACACCAGATCGCGAAGAGGTCGCGCCGCGATGGTCCGTCGCCGAGGGCGGTTCCGTCGATCCCGTCGCGTCCGATGTGATCGCGCCATTGGAGGGCGAGCGCCGAGCTTGCGGGGCCACTCCAGCCGGCGTCGGCGATGGCGTAGCCGCGGTCCTCCGTTGACGATGGGTATCGGCGCCGCGGGGCCGCAGCCGTTCGACGCATCGGCGTCCCGTCCCGACGATGCCGTCATGACTGCTGCGTCCCGCTTGGCGGACGGAATGACCGCTGACGTCCGCGTGGACGACCCGTGGGCGGAGGCCGGACGGAAGATCCTTCGCTTCCAGCTCGGGCGGATGCTCCAGCGGGTCCCTGGTGTCGTCGGCGGAGAGGACGCGGAGGACGTCCACGCCATGCGCGTGGCCGCGCGACGGATGCGTGCCGCGTGGCGGGTCTTCGGCGATGGATTCGAGCGCGACGCGATGCGGCTCCATCGGGGTGGCCTTCGCGACATCGGCGCTCGGCTCGGTGCCGTCCGCGATCTCGACGTCCTCATCGAGATCCTCGCAAACCACGGCAAGCGCCGCAGCAACCGTCAGCGCGCCGGTGTGGAGCCACTCCTCGCCGCGTGGCGCGCCGAACGGGAGGCGCGACGCATCGACCTCGTCGCCGCGCTTAGCCGGGACCAGTTCGCGGGGTTCATCGTCCAGTTCGAACGGCTGGTCCTGACCCCGGGGCTGGCTGCCCTCGACATCCCGCCGCACTCGCCGGGATCCGTTCGCAACCGCATGCCGGCGACGATCTGGTCAGCCTACCAGGACGTCTGGGCGTTCGATGGGGACGTCGCGACGGCAGATCTGGCGACGCTCCATCAGCTCCGCATCGCGGGCAAGTGGCTCCGGTACACGCTGGAGTTCGTGCGGGAGCCGCTTGAGCCCGGTGCCACCGCCCTCATCCGGCCGATCGTCGCGCTCCAGGATCACCTTGGGAGCCAGCACGATATGCACGTTGCCGGCGCGATGGCCCGCGATTTCGCGAAGTCCGCCGATCTGAGCGGCGGCGAATTGCAGGCGATCGCCAGGTTCGTGGGCGATCTGGACGAGAGCGTAGACCGGTACGGTCGCACATTCCTACCCACGTGGCGTCCCATCGTGGCCCCAAGCTACCGACGTGGCCTCGGCCGCATCATCGCGAGGCTGTGACGCAGAGGGAGGACGAGATCCGTGGCGAAGAACAAGGGTAAGAAGGGTCACCGGGACCGGGACGTCGTCGCGCCGCCCGCGGAGCCGCCCGAGGCGGCGGGGCCGGCCGCGAAGTTGAAGACCAAGGAGTATGAGCGCGAGATGCGCCGTCTCCATGGAGAGCTCGTCGCGATGCAGGAGTGGGTGAAGGCGACCGGCGCCAAGGTGTGCATCGTGTTCGAGGGTCGCGATACCGCCGGCAAGGGGGGCACCATCAAGCGCATCACCGAGCGTGTCAGTCCGCGCGTGTTCAAGGTCGTCGCCCTGTCCGCTCCGACCGAGCGCGAGAAGTCGCAGATGTACGTGCAGCGCTACCTGCCGCACTTCCCGGCGGCCGGTGAGGTCGTCATCTTCGATCGCAGCTGGTACAACCGGGCCGGCGTCGAGCGCGTGATGGGCTTCTGCACGCCCGAGCAGACGGAGCGGTTCCTCGAGCAGACACCTGGCGTCGAGAAGGCCATGGTCGACTCCGGCATCATCCTCATCAAGTACTGGCTGGAAGTCAGTCCCAAGGAACAGACCCGTCGTCTCGAGGGTCGCATCCACGACCCACGCAAGATCTGGAAGCTGACCGACATGGACCTGAAGTCGTACAGCCGCTGGTACGACTACTCACGTGCCCGCGATGCCATGCTGGCGGCGACGGACACGCCGTGGGCTCCCTGGTACGTCGCACACACGGACGACAAGAAGCGGGGGCGCCTCAACATCATCAGCCACCTGCTGAGCCGAGTGCCGTATGAGCCGCTCGACCTTCCCGACGTCCGGTTGCCGAAGCGGCAAGGCCCCGGCAAGTACGTGGAGCCGGACCTCCCGCTGAAGGACATCCCCACGCCGTTCTGAGGTTGGCTGCAGCCGGTCCGTCGTCTGGGTCCTTCGCCATCCGCCGATCAGCCCAGGGCGACGCCCTCGAGGTCGGCCGTGGGTTTGATCTCAGGCAGCCGCATCATCCGGAACCCATTGACGAGACCAAGCACACCCGCGAGCAAGGGCACGAGCAGGGCAGCCTGGAGCGCGATCGGTCGCGCCTCGGTGTTGATCCGGATGATCTCGTCCTGGACCGCTTCCGGCTGACCGGCGAGCTGGGCATCGAGCTGGGTATTGGTCATGAGCTCTGCGTCCTCCTCGAGGGCCGCGGCGACCTGCACCTGCTGGTCTGGCGAAAGGACCGTGCTCGCCTCGGACATCGACGTGAACGTCATCGACAACACCGCGAGCATGATGCCGCCCGCGAACGCGAGTCCGAACGAGAGGCCGAAGTTGCCAGCCGCCGAGTTCACGCCGGCCGCCTCGCTCACCCGTTCGGCCGAGATCGGCGCGAGGGTGTAGTTGTTCAGCTGGCTGACGAGCAGGCCGAGCCCGGAGCCCGCGATGACGAGCGGCACGAACAGGTACCACCCGGCATCGACGCGAGGGACGAGTGGCAGGAGCATGGCCATCCCGATGACGAGCAGCCCGAATCCACCTCGGACCACGCTCGCGGCTCGCCGCTTGCCGGCCATCCGGCCCGCAAGTATCGCCACCGCGAACATGCTCAGCGAGAGCGGTGCGATCGACAGGCCGGCCTGCATCGCGTTGTACTCGAGGACCATCTGCAGGAAGATCGGGAGGGCGATCATCGCCCCGCCGAGGGCGATCTGCTGGAGCATCTGCTGCGTGATCCCCAGCCGGAAGTGGGGCGATCGGAAGAGGTCCGGGTCGAGAAGGGCGATCTTCCCCTGGCGCTTCCGTCGCACGAGCCACCACGCGAGGCTGCCGAGCGCGACCGCCCCGGTGGCGATGAAGGCGCCGACCGCGGTCCCGCCCTCCTGCCAGACGAGGATGCCGAGCACGATCCCGCCCATCCCCACGACCGACAGCGCCGCGCCGACGAGATCGATGCCGCGCGGTCCGGTGTACGGGGTGTCGCGCACGAGCCCGATTCCCGATAGGACGATGCCGATGACGACCACCTCGAGCAGGAAGCCGACCCGCCACGAGAGAAAGGTGGTGACGAAGCCGCCGATGAGCGGCCCCACGGCCGCCCCGATGGCCGCCGCCGCGCCGACGAGCGCGTAGGCCTTCTTCCTGGCCGCCCCATCGAAGTTTCCGTGGATGAGTGACTGCATGGCCGGGAGGAGGAGCGAGGCCCCCAGGCCGCCGAGGATCGCCCAGAAGATGATGACCGCGGTGAGCCCCTGCGCAACGGTCATCGCGAGGGCACCCACCGCGTAGCCGAGCAGGCCCAGGATGTACGCCCGCTTGCGTCCGATGAGGTCACCGACCTTGCTGTTGATGAGGATGAACGCGGCCGACACCAGGGCCTCGAGCGCGATCGCCGACTGGACGCCGCTGACGGTGGTGCCGAGGTCCTCGACCACCGCAGAGATCGACACGTTCATCAACGAGGTATCCACGACGAGGACGAACATCGCCATCGCCAGCAGGATCGACAGGCGCTGGTTGCCGCCGTCGACGGTCGGTGTGGGTGTTTCCCGCTGGTCATTCGCCGTCATCGCTTCGCCGCCTTGTCTAGTGGATCACCAGGACTTTGAAGATGACGATGGCGACGCCCAGCGCGCAGTCGACGAGGCCGACAAGGACCGCCCGGAGCCAGCCAGCATGCGCGGCTCGCCCGACCACGAGGCCCCAGACGAAGAGCTGGACGATGCTGGCGAGGAGGGCCGCCGCGATCGCGGTATCGACGGTCACTTTCGCCGCGCGCCACAGCGCAAGGACCAGCCCAGGTACCACGACCGCGGTCAGCATCGAGGCTTCCGCGCCCGCAAGCCCAAGGAGCTCGTGACCACCGACCGGTCCGCGGACGCGGCGGTTCATCAGCCTTGACCACACGTGGGTCAGCCAGAACACCCCGACCGAGACGACCAGGGACAGCGCGATGAGTTCCGGGACGGCGTCATACCGCCATTGGACGGCGATCAGCGTCGTAACGAGGAGCGAGCCGTAGATCGCCGGCGTGTAATCGCGTCGTATCCCGTCTGGGATCGCGACCGTCACGCAGCCTGACCGCCCACGGGCGCCGGTGCCGCTGTCATGGAAGCCGACAGGCTCGACCCACTGCGACGTCGGATGAACTTCCGGACTTCCTCGACGACGATGATCGAAGCGGCGACGATGCCGCAGATGGCCCACTGATCGACGGTCAACTCGACGGTGTCGAGGAGCCGCTGGAGCGGACCGAACGCGGTCGCGAGGAAGATCGTCAGCAGCGACAGCGCCGAGGTCTTCACGAGCGTCGGGTTCTCCAGCAGTTCGCTGCTGAAGAGCGTGCGCTCGGCGTTCGCGGTCTCGAGCGAGTAGAACAGGTGGAACAGCGAGAAGGTCACGAGGCCCATGGTGTGGGCGACCGTGTCGCCGTGGACGTTCCCGGCCCACACGATCACGCCGAGCGTGCCGGCGCCCATGAAGATCCCGAGGCCGGCGAGCCACAGGAACAGCGGCCGCGGGCAGGATCTCCTGGTCCTTCGGCCGCGGCTTCTCGTCCATCAGGCCCTCTCGCGGCTTGCCGTAGCCGAGGCCGATGGCCTGGAAGATGTCGACGGTGAAGTTGATCCACAGCGTCTGGAGCGGCAGGAACGGGACGCCGCCCAGGATGTTGAAGATGCTCGCGCCGAGGAACGTCCCGATGAACCCGAACAGGCAGGCCATCTGGAACCGGATGTAGCGCAACAGGTTGTCGTACAGCGCCCGTCCGAGCTCGACCGCCTTGACGATGGTCGCGAAGTTGTCGTCGGTCAGGATCATCACCGCGGCCTCCTTCGAGACCTCGGTGCCGGTGATGCCCATGGCCACGCCGATGTCGGCGCTCTTGAGGGCCGGCGCGTCGTTCACGCCGTCGCCGGTCATCGCGATGATGTGGCCCTTCTGGCGCAGGATGTCGACCAGGCGGACCTTGTGCTCGGGCGCGACGCGGGCGATGACCCCGATGTCGTCGATCTCGCGAACGGCCTGCTCGTCGCGACATCGCCGCGAACTCGGCGCCCGTGATGGCCCTGCCGCGGATGCCGAGCTGGCTGGCGATGGCCTGCGCGGTGACGGCGTGGTCGCCGGTGATCATGCGGACCTGGATGCCGGCCGCGTGGGCCTCCTCGATGGCCAGCCGTGCCTCCGGGCCGCGGCGGATCGACGATGCCGACGATGCGCGAGCAGCTGGAGGTCCGCGATGAGCGGCAGCAGGTCGGCGTTCGGGTCGAACGTCGCCGGGTCGAAGTCGCGCTGGGCGGTCGCCATGACGCGCAGGCCCTGCGCTCCGAGTCGATCGTTCTCGGCCAGGTAGTTGTCCCGGACCTGGGCCACCGGGATCTCTTCGCCCGCTGGGCCGTGCGCCGACGCGGCGCGCGCGAGCAGCTGGTCCGGAGCGCCCTTGACGAACGCCGCGGATGACGTCCTTGCCCGGCGTCGTCCTGCATGCGGTGGAACGTGGCCATCATCTTGTAGGCCGCGTCGAACGGCAGGGTCGGCGACGCGCGGGTACTGCTCGCGGGTGAGGGCCGGGTCGACACCGCCCTTGGCGGCGAGGACGACGAGGGCGCCCTCGGTCGGGTCGCCGACGAGCGCGCCGTCCCTGACTTCGGCGTCGGCGCACAGCGCCATCGGCAGCAGCAGCTTGTCGAGCGGCACGTCCGGCTGGCCGGCGACGTGGGTGATCTGGCCGACGGTCGAGTAGCCCTCGCCGGTGATCGCGTACCGCCGTCCGACGACCGCCATCTGGACCGCCGTCATCTGGTTGAGCGTGAGCGTGCCGGTCTTGTCGGAGTTGATCGCCGAGGTGGACCCAAGGGTCTCGACGGAGCGCAGTCGCTTCACGATCGCGCCGGCTGGCGGCGAGCTTCTGGGTGCCGGACGAGAGGATGGCCGTCACGACCGCGGGCAGGCCCGTCGGGATGGCCGAGACGGAGAACGCGATCGCGGTCAGGAACAGCTCATCGAACGGCGTGTCGCGCCACAGCCCGATGCCGATCGAGGCCATCAGGGCGACCCCGGCGATGACGAGGATCTGGTTGGTCAGCAGGTTGAGCTGTCGGGTGAGCGGCGTGATCTCCTGGCCTCGTCGTCTGGAGCATGCCGCTGATGTGACCGACCTCGGTCGTCATGCCGGTCCCGGTCACGACCATCGTGGCCGCGCCGCGGGTGACCTGCGTGTTCATGAAGGCCAGGTCGATGCGATCGCCGAGCGCGGCGTCGGCGGCGACGGCATCGATCTGCTTGGGGACCGGGAGGCTCTCGCCGGTCAGCGCCGATTCGTCGATCTCGAGCGTGGCGGCGGTCAGGATCCGTCCGTCGGCAGGGACCAGGTCGCCGGCCTCGATGTTGACGATGTCGCCCGGCACGAGGTCGCTCCATCGGGACCTCGACGAGGTCGCCATCCCGTCTGGACCTTGGCCTTGACGACCATCATCTTCTGGAGCGCGGCGACGCTCGCCGATGCCTTGCCCTCCTGGCTCAGGCCCATCGCCGCGTTGAGCAGGGTCAGGGCGATGAGGAGGACGCCGGTCGCGAACTGGCTGGGGATGAACAGGCTGAGGATGCCGGCCGCCAGCAGGACGATCTGCATCGGGTCCTTGTACTGGCGCAGGAACGCCTGCCAGCGCGGCTCCTTGGGGGCATCGGCGAACTTGTTGGCGCCGTACTTCGCCCGCCGGGCATCGGCCTCGGCGGTCGTGAGGCCGGCGTCCACGGCGACGCCCTGCCGCTGCAGCGTCTCATCGGTGGTGAGTGCGTGCCAGGCCGTCGCGTCGACCGGCGCCGTCGCTGTCTGCTCCGTCATCGCGATGCCCCTCCCGGGTCGTGGTTCCGATCTCGACGATCGTGGTTCGGATGTCGTCGGTGAACGTTCATGATGGCGTGTCCGCTCGCGTGTCTGCTGAGCGAAGCCGATCGGCTCCCATGGTCAAAGCAGCACGCTGACCGTCAGGACGGCCACCGTCAGCACGGCGAGCAACACGAGCACCGGCCACACGAACTTGAGCCAGGTGCCGTACCCGACGCGTGCGATGGCCAGGCCGCCCATCACGACCGCCGACGTCGGCGTCACGAGGTTGACCAGGCCGTTCGCGCTCTGGTAGGCCGTCACGACGAGCTCGGGCGCGCACCTCGGCGAAGCTCGCCAGCGGCGCCATGATCGGCATCGCCACGGTGGCGAGGCCGGACGACGACGGGATCAGGAACGACAACGGGACGAACATCGCGTACATCAGGTTGATGAACGCCACGCCCCCGAGGTCGGCCACCGCCTGCTCGGCGGCGTTGAGGACCGTGTCCGTGATGAACCCGTTGGTCATGATGACCGTGATCCCGCGGGCGACGCCGATGATCAGGGCGACGCCGAGCAGGTCCTTGGCGCCCTCGACGAACGTCGTCGGTGAAGTCCGACTCCGACATCCGCCCGACGACGCCGATGAGGATCGCGAAGAGCAGGAACGAACGCCGTCATCTCCGGGAACCACCACCACAGGGTCGGTACCGCGATCCCGAGGTCCTCCCACGGGATGACGCCGTAGATCATGACGACGAAGGCCAGGAAGAAGAGCACGAGAACGCCCTTCTGGCGGCCGGTCATCGCGGTCCGCCCGCCTCGTCGCCGTCGCGGTATCCGCGACGAACCGCGCCTCGTTCGCCGCCTTCATGTCGTACACCAGTGGACCGGGACGGGTCGGCCTTGACGCGGTCCGCGTAGCGCATGACGAAGACGATCCCGATGATCGTCCCGATCACGAGGATGACGAGCCGGCCGATGAAGCCCTCGTTGATGGTCGTGTCCGGCGAACCCGGACGCGATGCCGGTCGCGAATGGGTTGATCGTCGAGCCGAGCACGCCGATGCCGCAGCCGAGCAGGAGGATCGCGCGCCCCGGTGAGCGAGTCGTACCCGGCGGCGATCATCACCGTGATGACCAGCGCGTAGAACGCGAGGCTCTCCTCGGCCATGCCGAAGGTGGTGCCGCCGATCGCGAACACGGTCATCAGGATCGGGATCATCCACGCGCTCGCGACCCCTGCAGCCGTCCGACGATCCGCGCGATCCCGCCCTGGATCGCACCCGGTCTTCATCGTCACGCCGAGGAAGCCGCCGATGACGAGGATGAACAGCGCGACGTCGATGGCGCCGAACAGCTCGCCCGAGTTCCAGACGCTGATCGTGCCGTCCTCGCCCTCGATCCCGTAC
>CAVURB010000007.1:0-179865 GCA_963743815.1 uncultured Chloroflexia bacterium
ACAGCACGGGCGGGATCAGCAACCCGGTCCTCGGGATGCTGCTATTCATCACCTCGGAGATCATGTTCTTCGCGGGCCTGTTCGCCGCGTACTTCAACGTCCGCGCCAACGCGGCCCAGTGGCCCCCGATCATCCCGGACACGGTTCCGCCGGTCCAGTACGAGCTGGCGATCATGCCGTTCGTGGGACCGGCCACCGTCCTGCTGATCCTGAGCTCGTTCACCTGCCAGTTCGCCGTGTGGGCGATCCGTCGGGGCGACCGCGTGTCGTTCCTGCGGAACATGGCCGTGACCGTGACGATCGGCATCGTCTTCCTCACGATGCAGCTCATCGACTACTGGATGCTGGGTCACGAGGAGCACCCGATCACCCTGACCTCGGGCACCTTCGGCACGACGTACTTCACGCTCACCGGCTTCCACGGCGCCCACGTCTTCGGCGGGGTGATCATGCTGGGCGTGGTCCTGTACCGCGGCATGCTGGGCCAGTTCTCGGCGCGTCACCACGACGCGGTGGAGGCGACCTCGCTGTACTGGCACTTCGTCGACGTCGTCTGGATCCTGCTGTTCTCGCTCCTCTACCTGCTCCCCGGGAAGTAGGAGGCCCCATGCACCCGCTCCGCCATCCGCGTAACGCAGCCCTTCTCGGGCTGGTCTTCGTCGTGATCGCGGTGCTCTTCTGGGTCATCCCCGCCGTGGGCGGCTGGCACGTGGATTACGCCGGCATCACGATGCTCTTCGGACTCGGCGTGGCGGTGGCCATCATGGCCTACGTCCTGGCCGTCGGATCACCGAACGACTGAGCTGACGGCTCGATGTTCTTCGCGGAACTCTGGAACGGCCTCCTGGAGCTGATCGCGCAGTTCGTCATCCCGGATTGGGGCGCGATCATCGCCCTGCTGCCGATCCTCATCATCTTCGTGGTCGTCGCCGTCCTGCTGTGGGTCTTCCTGCGCCTGTGGCATGCCCCGAAGGCCCAGCGGGGGAAGGGACGGATCGAGCCGAAGACTCCGGCCGGGATCCACATGCCCGGCCCGTCGTTCGCGCCGATCCTCGCCTCGTTCGGCGCCTTCACCCTGTTCCTCGGGCTCGTCTTCGGCGGGCTCATGCTCGTGGTCGGCGGGATCATCCTCGCGGTCACGCTGCTGTACTGGCTCGCCGAGGCACTGCGCGTCTACGACCACGATCTGGGGGAGACGGCACCGCCGCTGCCGGCCGTGGTCCACGACGGGCCGCCTCCGGGCGTCCACATGCCCGGACCATCCTTCCGACCGTTCCTGGGCGCCATCGGCGCCGCGATGCTCATGCTCGGCCTTGTGTTCGGCGAGTGGTTGCTGCTCGCCGGCCTCATCGCGCTCGTCGTGACGCTCGTCGGCTGGCTCGTCGACGCCCGCAAGGAGTACGTCCAGGTCGTCGAAGCGGATCGCACCGGGCACCTCGAGAACATCCCGGCGCCGCGGACCCCGGGCTCCTCCTCGTGGGACTCATGGTCCTGCTGGTGGGCGCGGCGGTGATCCAGCTGGGCTGGGTCCCGCCCAGCGATGCGAACGGCGGTTCCGGGTCGACCCCGTCCGCCGCGCCCGGCTCCACCTCCGCTCCAGGCGAGTCGCCGGCAGCGTCGCCGGGGCCCGTCGCGGACATCGTCCTGACGGCGTTCAACATCGCCTTCGACACGGACACGATCACGGGTCCCGCCGACGTCCCGTTCACGATCGCGCTCATCAACAACGATGCCGGCACGCCCCACAACGTCGAGTTCAAGGGTTCCGACGGCACCAGCGTGTGGATGGGCGAGATCTTCAACGGCGTCGAGACCCGGGTCTACGAGGTCCCCGCACTGCCGGCGGGCGGCTACACGTTCCTGTGCACGGTCCATCCGACCATGACGGGGACGGCGACGCTCGAGTAGGGCTCCCGCCCGAGGTCCCATCACGCCGCGTCGACCGATCCTCCTCGCCCTCGCCATCGCCATCGTCACGACCGTGGGCGTGTGGTGGTACGTGAACTCGGGCACCGGGGGCGAGCGAGCCTCCGTCGGTGCCACGGCCCCACCGATCGTGGGCACCACCCTGGACGGCGAGGCGTTCGATCTCGCGACGTACGCCGGTCGACCGGTGATCGTCAACTTCTGGGGCCCGTCGTGCGTGCCCTGCCGCGACGAGTTCCCGCTCCTCATCGCGAAAGCGGCGCAGCACGCCGACGACGGGCTGGCCATCGTCGGCGTCCTGACCGACGACCCGCCCGAGCCGGCCCGTCGGTTCGCGTCCGACTATGGGGCCACCTGGCCCACCGTCGAGGACCCGGACAAGGCGCTCAAGGCCGCCTACCGGGTCGCCGGTCGTCCCCAGACCTACTTCATCGACGGCGACGGGGTGATCCGCTCCATCCAGATCGGAGAGATCCGCGAGGACGATTTCGACCGGCAGTACGACAAGATCGCGCCATGACCGGAGCGGCGATCGAGGTCGCCGGGTTGGTCAAGCGATACGGCGGTCGAACCGTCCTTGACGGCGTCTCCCTGACGGTCGCGGCGGGCGAGATCGTCGCCCTGTTGGGGCCGAACGGCGCCGGCAAGACCACGACCGTGGAGATCATCGAGGGATATCGGTCACCGGAAGCGGGCACGGCCCGGGTGCTCGGCACGGACCCTGCGCGTGGCGGCCGCGCCTTTCGGGCGAGGATCGGGGTGATGCTCCAGGACGGTGGCTTCGACATCCGGGCGCGGCCTGCCGAGACCATCGAGCTGTACGCCCGTTTCCACGTCGAGCCGCGGGATCCGGCCGAGTTGCTCGACCTGGTCGGGCTGCGTGCCGTGGCATCCACGCCGTACCGGCGCCTGTCCGGCGGTGAACGACAGCGTCTCAGTCTTGCGGTCGCCCTGGTGGGCCGCCCGGAGGTGCTGCTGCTGGACGAACCGACCGCCGGGATGGACCCGGAGGCCCGAGCCATCACCCGCGACCTCGTGGGTCAGCTGCGCGCAGAGGGGATCGCCATCCTCCTGACCAGCCACGACCTCGTGGACGTCGAGCGCCTGGCGGACCGGGTCGACGTGCTCCTGGCCGGCCGGATCGTCGCAAGCGGCAGCGTGGCGGAGGTCGTCGGGTCGGCCGATTCGCTCGAGGACGCCTACCTGCGCCTCGTGCGAGGTCGAACGTGAGCCGTCCGGCGTCGTGGTCCGCCGCCACGCGCGCCCAGGCCGTGATGGAGCTGCGCCTGACCGCCAGGCGCGGGGAGAACCTGCTCGCGGTCGCGGCCATCCCGGCGGTCGTCCTGGTCTTCTTCGCATCGACGTCGCTGATCGCAACGCCCGGGCAGACCCCGGTCGACTTCCTGCTTCCGGGCTCGTTGGCGCTGGCGGTCATCGCGGCCGGGCTGGTGAACCTGGGGATCGCGACCGCGTACGAGCGGTCCTACGGGGTCCTCAAGCGCCTCGGCGGCTCCCCACTCGGGCGGGCCGGGATGGTCACGGCGAAGCTCGCCGCGGTCGGGGTCATCGTTTCGCTCCAGACCGTCCTGCTGTTCGCGGTGGCGGTCATCGCGCTGGGCTGGCGGCCGGACGCGGGGCTCGCGGTCGGCGCGCTCGTCGTCAGCCTGGTCCTGGGCACGGCCACGTTCGCCACCCTGGGCCTGCTGCTGGCCGGCACGCTCCGGGCCGAGGCGACCCTTGCGCTCGCCAACGGCCTGTTCATCGCGGCGATGCTCCTGGGCGGGATCATCGTGCCCATCACCCACCTGCCCGCGCCGCTGGCGGCTATCGCCGACCTGCTGCCGGCCGCGGCTCTCTCCGAGGCCCTGCGCGTCTCGCTCGGAGGCGACGGGGACCTCGTACGCTCCTTCACCATCCTTGTGGCCTGGGGTGGCACTGCCGCGATCGCCACCGTTCGCTGGTTCCGTTGGGACTGAGTTGAACGTTCTTCGCTGGCGGCGCACTCATAGGGAGTGACCCCGCCACGAACGTCGCGGCGGGTGGTTCGAGGGAGCGTTGGTGCGAGATCTCGTCCTGCAGGCGCAACGTGGCGATCGCGAGGCATTCGCGGCGCTGGTCCAGCTGGCCAGCGACCGGATGTACGCGCTTGCCGCGCGGATCCTGCGCGACAGCGATCTGGCCGAGGATGCCCTGCAGGGTGCCCTCATCACGGCCTGGCGCCAACTTCCGACGCTACGCGACCCGGACCGCTTCGAGGCCTGGGTCCGCAAGCTGCTCGTCCATGCGTGCTACGCCGAGGCCAGGCGTCGCCGGTCATGGGCGGCCAATGTCCGTGTCCTGCCGGTCGACGGGCCGGCGGGTCCGGATGAACTCGTCTCCATCGACGACCGCGACGCCCTCGATCGCGCCTTCCGGCGCCTCACGGTCGAGCAGCGCGCGGTCTTCGTCCTGCATCACCACCAGGGCCTGCCTCTGGTCGAGATCGCCGAGACGCTCGGCATCCCGGCCGGGACAGCCCGTTCGCGACTCCACTACGCGACCCGAGTGCTTCGTGGCGCCATCGAGGCGGACGAACGCCCGGTCGCTTCCGAAGGACGGATGGCATGACCAGCGAACGCGACTTCGACCGGATCGCCCGAGCCTGGCTCGACCTGGGTCCGAACGAGGCGCCCGATCGCGCGGTCGCCGCCGTCCTCCAGGCCGTCGAATCGATGCCGCAAGCGCGGCGTCCGATCCGCTGGCCCTTCTGGAGGCCTGCTCACATGTCTCGACTTCCCGCGCTGGCGATCATCGCCGGCCTGATCATCATCGTCGCAGGGGCGATCGCGCTGTCGAGTGGCAGCCCGGGACCGGGGCCATCCGTGGCGCCATCCGTGGCGCCGTCTGCGGTCGCCAGCGCGACGCCGTCCTTCAGGCCGGGCCCGATCCCGGCAGCCATCAACGGCGGATGGACGGCCGCGTCGCGGGGAACCGCGATCGAAGACACGGACACCACCACGATCGCATTCGGCCCCTCGGTGCCCAACACGAGCGCTCCGGGATTCCGGATGTACCGGGCGGATTCTGCCGATGCACTCGGATCTTCGGTGGTCGAGTCGTCGCCCGGCGTCCTCCGACTCGATTCGATACCACCCGACAGCGCCGATTGCGAGCCCGGCAGTAGCGGCTCGTATTCCTGGTCGCTCTCCGAAGACGGCCAGTGGCTGGCGCTCGCGCTCATCGACGACGGGTGTCAGGTCCGAGCCGACGTCGTGAGTGGGACGTGGCAGCGAAACCTCGCGTTCTCCAGCAACGGCGGTCCTGGTGTGGCCACCAACTTCAAACCCTTCGTCACCGCCACCCTACCGACCGTGGAGTTCCGTGGGTACGAATTCAACGACACGGACACCATCTGGACCGAGCGCGACGATGGCGCGTTCCTCGTGTGGAAGGATGTGGACGGGTTCGCGGACCCGTGCGATATCGAGCAGGGGCGCCTCGACATCGCGCCAGGTATGGACGCCTTCCTCGCCTACCTGGAGGAGGAGCCTCGTTTCACGGTCACCCGCCGAGAGGACACCCAGCTCGACGGCCAGCCGGCCGTCGAGATCGAGTTCACGGTCAGCGATGCTCATCGTGGCGCCCTGCTGGGATGGCGGCGTGCTCACCTACATCCCGCAAGCGCAGGCCGATCAGTCGGGCAGCTGGGCCGCGAGGATCGGTAGTACCAAGATCCTCGTGGTCACTGAGGTCGATGGCGCGACCTTCGTGGTCGAAATCGACCGTCATCGAGGACGGCCTGACCAAGGCCGACCGCGCGACGCTGGATAGCATCCGGTTCCTCGACGTCCTCCCGACGCCGCCAGCGTCGTAGTCGATCAGGCGCGGCTCTCGCGCGCGCGGCGGGCAGGTCAGCCCCCGTCCGCCGCCGCGACCGTGTCGGTGTGAGTGGCGGTTGTCGGTGTTGGTGGACATCCTGGCCATGAACGAGCACGCGCCGTGCGCCCAGATCGCCGGACCGCCGACTGGGCAGCGGGCCACGAGGCGTTCGTGCGCAACGTGTCCACTGAGGCTGACATCGTCGCCTGGGACTGACAGCGGCGGGCCATCCGCCGGCGTCCGGCTGAGGACGCGCCGCTGGCACACGACGTGTTCCAACGGGACGCTGTACCGACCGACCAGGCCGTCGGGCGCCAGCCCGCGCGCGGAACTTGGAACCTTTTCCGATGACGCCGGCGCCGTAGGCTATCGAGCGCGATCACCTTGGTCGTGCCGAGAGCCGAGAGGCCCAGATCGTGGACCGGGACGGACTCATCGAGCGAGCGAAGCGGGGCGACAAGGTCGCCTTCGCCGAGCTCGTCCGTGCGTCCGGTGCGCGCCTGGACGCGACTGCGCGCCTCATCCTCCGTGACCCGCATCTGGCCCAGGACGCCGTCCAGGAGACCCTGATCCGGGCGTGGCGCGACCTCCCGGGGCTGCGGGACCCGGGGGCGTTCGACCACTGGCTGCACAGCCTCGTCGCCCATGCATGCATCGACATCGCCCGCAAGCGGCGTCGACGGGTGATCGAGGTCGAGCTCACGCCGATGTTCGAGCCTTCCTTTGCCGACGGGACGACGCAGGTGGTCGATCGCGACCTCATGGACCGCGCCCTGGCCCGCCTGGAGCCGGAAGCACGGGCGGTCCTCGTCCTGCACTTCTATCTCGATCTCCCCCTCTCACGGGTCGCCGAGATCCTCGGCATCCCGACCGGGACGGCGAAGTCGCGACTCCACCGGTCGCTCGGGATCCTCCGATCCCTCATGTCGATCGATGAGGTCACCGCGACGCATCTCCTCGAAGGACGGACGCCATGACCGACGAACGCCTGGTGCGCGGCATCGTGGTCGCCTTTGACGATCTCGCCGACCCCCACACCCCCGACTACCTCGAGGCCGCCATCGAGCACGCCTCGTCCCGACCTCAGCGTCCCGCGTGGACGTTCCCCGGAAGGTGGTTCCCCTTGGATATCACGACCCGCCCGGTCCCGACCGCGCGCCTTGCCGTGGCGCCAGATCGGCATCCTCGCGCTGATCGCCGTTCTGATCGCGGCCGCCCTGGCGGTCTACGTCGGATCGCGACCCCGACTGCCCGAACCCTTCGGGCCCGGCCGCAACGGCCTGATCGCCTTCGCGATGAGGCAGCGACATCGTCGTGGCCGATCCGATACGGGAGCGTCGAGCAGGATCCTCGTCGGCGGATCGGAGGTCGATCCGCGACCGCGCTCTCCCGTGACGGCCGCACGATCGCCTTCGTGCGGCTGGGCGATCGCCTGCACCTCCGGAGCCGCGGCAATGATGGTGCAAGGTCCGTCGGCTGACCACGACCCGCTCCACAACGTCACGCGCCGATCCTGGTCGCCCGATGGCAGTGCGATCGCGGTCGCACACCCGGTCGGCGATCCCCCGTGATCTCGATCGTGACGACCGATGGCAGCGGCGCCCGCGGATCGAGCACCGGGCATCGTGGTCAGCCTCCGCGAACTGGCGACCACCGGATGGGCGCGAGCTGGCCTTCCGAGGCAAGCCGCGGACCGGACGGACGTCTACCTTGTGCGCGCCGAGGGCTCCGACCTGCGGCCGCGACGTCACCACGCTCGGCAGGGCCGGCGGCAACGAGGCCTGTCGGATTCGACATGGTCACCAGACGGGACCCGCATCGCCCTCACAGCGTCGATCCGATCGGCCGGAGCTGCTCATCTCACCGGGGACCGGGGGCAGACTCCATATCCTGGGGTGGAACCGGGGAGGACACGGATGTGTCGACGTCGCGCAACCACTCCACCGAGGACACGGACCGTCCTGGTCCCCGGATGGCCGACACGTGGTCGTGCAGCGATTCCAGTCGGCATCGCCGCCAGGTTGGCCGTGCTCCCGGCGGATGGTCGATCCGATCACGACCTCGATCTTCACAGCCGGAGTACCCGCCGAGCGGCTGGCGTGCCGAGCTCTCGCCGGATGGCAGATCCATCATCGGGTACTACGACTACACCGACGAGGCGGGCGCGTCGCGCGGTAGCCCGTGACCGGGCCGCGCGGCCCGGCGATCGACCCGACCCCGAGCCGGGTCGGACGGCGCGGGTCCACGTCATCAACGCCGACGGCACCGGACTTCGGGCGGTCGTGCCAAGCGACCCCGCCAGCACCGCTGACCCGGTCTGGTCGCCTGACGGTCGGCTGCTCGCCGTGAACCGCTGGTTCGAACGAGATGGCCCGTACGAGATCGCATTCCTCGATCCCAGTGTCGGGACCATCACCGAGACCGACGTGGATGTGACACACGGCGCGGCCAAGGAGTGGGCGCCCGACGGGACCAGACTGTTCGTGAGCCCCAATGACGAGCAGGGCAAACCACGCCCACAGGTCCTCGTGGATCCTGTCGATGGCACGTTCAGTCTGGCGCCATGGACCGGTCGAAGCTATCCATCGTGGCAGCGGCTCGCGCCATGAACTGAACAATTCGGGCGACACGGACGCCATACCCTGTCGAGCACGACCGCTGTGGCCGTGCCGACCGGACCGACGAGGCGACCGTGGACCAGCGAGACCTGATCGAGCGAGCGCGGAGGGGCGATCACGACGCCTTCACCGCGCTCCTCGATGTCCGTCTCGCGCGGCTGGACGCGGCCGCCCGCCTCATCCTCCGCGACGGCGAGCTCGCGCGCGATGCCGTCCAGGAGGCCATGATCCGCGCCTGGCGCGACCTGCCCGGGCTTCGTGACCCGGAGCGGTTCGATGCCTGGCTGCATCGCCTGACCGTCAACGCCTGTCTCGACCAGATCCGCCGGCGCAAGCGCCGGGTCATCGAGGTCGAGCTCACCCCGATCGATGCGCCCGCGACGCACGACGTCGCCGGCTACCTCGCCGACCGCCAGGTGCTGGACCAGGCCCTCGCGGGCCTGCAACCCGGCCATCGCGCGGTCGTCGCCCTGCACTACCTCCTGGGGATGCCGCTGCCGGAGGTGGCGCAGACCCTGGGGATCCCCGTCGGGACCGCCAAGTCACGGCTGCACTACGCGCTCGCCGCGATGCGCACGACCGTGACCGCCGAACCCGACACCGTCCCGACATCCGTCGCAGGAGGGCAGTTCGCATGACCTCGCCGCGACGCTTCGAACAGGACCTGCCGGCGCTCCTCGCCGACCTGTACCTCGCCGGGACCCCCGATTACCGAGACGACCTCGTCCAGCAGATCGCCCGCGTGCGGCAGCGACCCGCCTGGACGTTCCCCGAAAGGTGGCTTCCCATGGACACTCGCGACCCAGGCGGTCCCGATCCGCCCGGCGTGCCGTGGCGTCAGCTCGGCGTCCTCGCGCTCATCGCCCTGCTGCTGGCCACGGCCGTGGCCGTGTACGTCGGCGCGCAGCCGCGTCCGCCGGACCCGTTCGGGCTCGCCGAGAACGGGCAGCTCGTCTACACGGACGGCGGCGACGTGTTCGTCCGCACGACCATCGATGGGGCGCCGAGTGTTCTGATCGAGAGTCCGGAGACCGAAACGTGGGCGCTGTACTCGCCGCTCGGCGATCGACTTGCCCTCTTGCGGGAGACCGACGGTGGCGAGGACCTGTGGGTCGGTGGTGCCGATGGCGCTGGACTCACGCGGATCGGCGGACCGTACGCTGGCATCGATTGGGTGGAATGGTCGCCGGCCAGGCGCACGTCGCCGTCGGCCATACGACGAACGGGGTGCCACGGGTCGACCTCGTCGCGACCGACGGCAGTGGCGCCAAGCGCCTTGCCGACTTCCCGACCATGTGGCCGACGTTCCGGCCGCCAGCCGGAGATCAGCTGCTGTTCCGCGGGCAGGAGGCGGGCCGATGGTCGCTCTACCTCGTCGATCTCGAGGGTGGCGAGCCCGTCCGTCTCGACATCGATGGGCCCGGCATCGAGGTGGACGTTCGACTTCCGGAATCCTGCCTGGTCGCCATCGGGCGACCGACTCGCCTTCGAGTTCCTGGTCGACCTTCCGCGGTTCGCAGCTGGCAACGCCGGGGCTGAGGATCCACACCGCCTCGATCGGGCCCCGCGGAGAGGTCGCCGACCTGCGCCGCCTGGAGTTCGATCTCCGGGCCGATGACGAGCTCTACCCCACCTTCACCCCTGATGGGTCGCAGATCGTCTTCCAGCAGCGCTTCGGCTGGACACCGCCGGATCCCGAGAGCGGCATCCCGACGACCGACACGCTGTTCATCGCTCCCGCTGACGGGAGCGGGCCTGCGACATCCCTTGGGGTGGTCAGCGAACCGGGCGAAGGGCTCAGCGTCGCCATCGCGCCCGACGGAACCTCGCTCCTCGTGCACCTGTTCGCGGAGGGAGAGGACTGGCTCGTTGACCCGGCCGCCCGGACCGCGACCCTCACCGATCTCGGAACGGAGGGCGGTGTGAGCTGGCAGCGCCGTGGGAAGTCGTTCTTCTCGCCGTAGACGACGACCTAAGGGCCGCTCGACCACCATCGGTCGAGCGGCCCCTTGAGATTCAGACCGACGCGTCTTCAGGCGAGCGACCGGACCGGCTCGCGCGTGTTGCGGTAGGCCTTGCGGAACCCGTCGAACGCGTCCCAGGCCACGATGACGGCGACCACGACGGCGGTGATCGTCGCGCTCACGTCGAGCCACGTCCCGCCGGCGGCCAGCACGGCCTCCTTGATCGCCGGGTTGAGCAGCAATCCGTTCGCGATGAGCCAGATGGCCGGGATGGCGAAGGCGGCACCCAGGGCGGCGTTGACGGCGGCGAACGCATACGTCCAGCGCCCACGGAGGTAGAGGAGGACCGTGAACGCCAGCTCGACGAGCGTCACGACCAGGAACCACGGGAGCCAGAACGACCAGAGGGCCGGATCGAAGAGCGGCTCGGCGACGCCGTCGATCACGATGGGGGGCTGCAGCTGCTGCCAGACGATCAGCGTCGCGACGATCACCGAGGCGATCACGGACCCGACGAGTTCGCCGATCCCCAGGCGCTCGGGAGCGGGCACGTCGGGGAGCGCATCCGGCGTCCACTCCCCCTCCGGCAACGAGATCTCCGTGCCCGTCCGCTCGATCAGCGGCGAAGACGAGGGTCACCCAGAACAGGATCATCACCGCCACGAGGTAGGCGGTCGAGAGCATCGAGACGATCGTCTCGCCCGGCGTCGCACCGCCCATCAGGCCGAGCACGCCATCGACGATGGCGACGATCGGGACGACGACGCTCAGGACGGGCACGACGATCCGCTTCCAGGCGTGGAACAGCGGCGGGCCGATCAGGAACTGCTTGCGGTCTGTGTATCGAGCGGCCAGGGACTCCGGGTCCCCGAGTTCGATCAGAGCCGCGCGCTCGGCATCGGCGGCGGAGGCGCCGTCGGCGAGACGCGCCTCGACGGCATCGGCGACGAGCGCCCGGATCTCGGGTTCGAGCTCGCTGCGCTCGGCTTCCGGGACGGAGCGCAGCACGCCCCAGACGTAGCGGTCGCTCAAGGTGGTCATCGGTGGTCTCCTTGGGCGAGACGGCGGACCGACGCGTCGATCCGGTCCCAGTCGGCGAGGAGCTCCGTGGCCAGGCGCTCCCCGTCCGGGCTGATCTGATAGAACTTGCGAGGTCGGGATTCCTCGGTGTTCCAGACGCTGGCCAGCATCCCCTGCGCCTCGAGTCGGCGGAGGAGCGGATACAGCGTGTTGGCCTCGACCGTGAAGCCGAGGTCCCGCAGCTGGTCGAGCAGGGCGTACCCGTAGCCGGGTTCGCGAAGGAGCAGCAGGCACGCCAGGACGACGGTTCCCCGCCGCAGCTCCTGCTGTCCACCCGAGACGATCTCGCTGAAGTCCATGTCACGCATCATAGTGTGTCTCACACACTATTGCAACAGGACAAATGTCGTAGCCGTCAATGCGATGGGTGTCGAGGCCTCGGCGGTTCGGCCGGCACTCCGGCCGCACTCGGGCCTGTGGAGTCGGGCGGTCCAGGCCCTGTCGGGGCGCCTGAGGCCTTCGTGACGCGCGGGGTTCGCAGCGCCAAGGTTCCGTGGAACGGCACAGATCCCCATCGGACCGGCGGCGGGCGGTCGGCCGCGCGACGAAGGGTCCTCACCGGTCGATCGGGGACCTGTGCCGTTACAGCCTGACCGGCGGGGGGCGCTCACGAGCGCGACTGGTCCGATCCCCGGTCCGATGGGGACACGGAGCGTTCCACCGGCGAAGGGCCGAGCCCGGGCCAGGCGTACGCGTCGCCGCGCCCACGGGGCGACCGGACCGCCTCGCCCCGCTCCCGGTCCGGTTCGATCCGAATATTCGGGAAAGGATGAACCCCGGGTTGGTCGGGACCCGGGGTTCAGGGAAAAGGCGTTGGTTGCGGGGACTGGATTCGAACCAGTGACCTTCGGGTTATGAGCCCGACGAGCTGCCGCTGCTCCACCCCGCGCCGGAAGGATAGCACAGGACGTGGATCCGGCCTAGCGACGACGTGCCTGGCCGAAGCCGAGTGGCGATATCGACCGCAGGTGCGCTCCCACCGTTCCGTCGCGGGGAAGGGCGTCCGACAACGACCCGGATCACGACCGGTCAGTCGGCCCGACGCGGGCACTTCACGCTTGCTCAGGGCGCGCGCTGGCAGGAACGGCCCCGCGTTCCGACACCCGCTATGCGCTCGGGATGACGGTCCCACCGCACTTGGCCGGTACGAACCGTTGGCGCCGCCACCTCGCTGCGACCGCGACCTCAAGCGGCCGCCGAGTGCATCGTCCGCCGCGTCCGGCATCGGCGCGGGACGGATCCGCGAGCGTGCGGTCCACCGACCACGATGCCGATCACGAGACTCACGATCATGACCGACGCTGAAGAGGTAGAACGGGTACAGGATGTTCGATCTCGGCCAGGGCCCCGGCGAGCGAGCGACGCGATGATGAACCCGAGCGTGCCCGGCGGCACCGTAGAGGCCCTGTGCGGTGGACGATCGGCCGGGTGGTGAGCTCGCCGCGACGACCGCGTAGAGGGCCGGGTTGAGCATCGCGAACCCGGTCGCCTCGATGAGGATGAGCGGGACGGCCAGGACCGGATCCACGAGGAAGGTGTAGAGGATCCCGGTGATCGGCCGGCAGCACGGTGCCCGAGGACGATGAACGCGAACGGCCCGCGCCGGTCCACGATCCGGCCGGCGAACGGCGACAGGACAGCAGCACGGGCAGCCCGAACATCGCGAAGGTGAGGCCGATCAGCGCGAGGTCCGCCCCGAGGCCGCTCCAGGAACAGGCTCCAGATGACCTCGTACGTGCCGCTCGCCGAAGTAGCCGCCGACGTTGAGGATGATCGCCGCGATCAGGCCCGCGGTTGAGCAAGCGCATCGGGACGCCCGCCACGGTCGGACCGTCGGCGACGCGCGCGGCCTCGGCGGCCAGGTCGCGGGCCCGCCGCTCCTCGAGGAACGGGGCGTCCGGCGGGAACTCCGTGAGGTCCGGCGACGGCGTCGCGTGCGGGTGCCGCTCGACGTCGTCCTCGCGGACGCGCAGCGCGATGCCGACCGCGGCGATGACCGCGGTGACGCGCACTGAACACGAAGACGAACCCGATGCCCCCGAAGCATCGACGCCCCGAACGCCCCGATCGACGGACCCAGCAGCAGCCCGCCCATCTGCGCGGCCCCGTACAGCCCGAACGCCTCGCCGCGCCGCTCCGGCGGCGTCGCGTCGGTCAGGAAGCCGCGGGCCGCCGGGTCGTAGATCGCGGCACCCAGGCCGGACGCCGCCGCGCAGCAGGACGAACGCCAGCGGCCCGGTCAGGACGAGCGGCAGGGCCCCGAAGATGCCGGTCGCGATGAGGCCGACGACCATCAGCGGGACCCGCGCCGTCCGGTCCGCGATCCAGCCGAAGATCGGCTCGCTGACCAGCCGTGCGGCCGGCCACGCGGCGATGACGAGGCCCAGGGTCGCGAGGTCGATGCCCTGCTCGATGAAGTAGAGCGGCAGGACCGGGCAGCAGGCCACCGAAGCCCAGCCACACGACGAACTCGGCGACGAGCAGCGGCAGGACGCCGCCCCAGCGATCGAGCCAGGTCGCCGCGCGACGCCGACGCGCCGGACGAGCGAAGGCAGGGGCGGCGTGGGCTCGTGGGCATCGGGTCCGGGCTCCGCGTGGCGTCGGCCCGCCAGCGTACCAGTCGCACCCGGCGACCGGCGACCGTGGATGCGTCGCGCAGGACGAGCTCGCCGACTCCCCGTATACTCGGCGACCCCCATCCGTCCCACCGTGCTGCACGCGAAAGGCAGGCATGACGACCGCGATCACGGCCGAAGGCCTCGTCAAGATCTACCGCTCGCGCAAGAGCGAGGTCCGCGCCCTCGACGGCGTCGACCTGACCGTCGAGGAAGGCACCGTCCTCGGCCTCCTCGGGCCCAACGGCGCCGGCAAGACCACGACGGTCCGCATCCTGGCCACGCTGCTCAAGCCGGACGCCGGCCACGCGACCGTGGCCGGCTTCGACGTCGTGAAGCAGGCGCAGGAGCTGCGCTCGGTCATCGGCCTGTCCGGCCAGTACGCCGCGGTCGACGAGAACCTGACCGGTCGCGAGAACCTGTGGATGTTCGGCCGGCTCTACCAGCTGCCGTCGCGCCGAGTCGCGCAAGCGGGCCGACGAGCTGCTCGAGCAGTTCGACCTCGTCGACGCCGCGCGACCGCGTCGTCAAGACCTACTCGGGCGGCATGCGCCGCCGCCTGGACCTCGGCAGCGCGCTCATCGGCCGGCCCCGGCTGCTGTTCCTCGACGAGCCGACGACCGGCCTCGACCCGCGCAGCCGCCTGGGCATGTGGGACGTCATCCGCTCGCTCGTCCGCGAGGGCACGACGCTGCTGCTGACGACCCAGTACCTCGAGGAGGCCGACGAGCTGGCCGACACGATCGCGGTCGTGGACCACGGCAAGATCATCGCCCGGGGCACCGCCGACGAGCTCAAGGCCCAGGTCGGCGGCGAGCGCATCGAGGTCGTCGTCCACGACCGGACCGAGATCGCCCGGGCGCAGGAGGTCCTCGACCGCGACGGCATCGGGCGGTCCGTGCTCGACGAGCACACGCGCAAGCTCACCGTCCCCGCGACCGGCGGCGCGCAGACGCTCGTGCAGGTCGTCCGCGACCTCGGCGAGGCCGACGTCCACATCGACGACATCGCCCTGCGTCGGCCGACCCTCGACGACGTCTTCCTGTCCCTGACCGGCCACGCGTCGGTCGAAGACGATCCGGGAGGCGGCGGCATGACGACGGCCCTGCGCGACGGCCTCATCGTCAGCTGGCGCAACCTCAAGCGGATCCCGCGCATCCCGGAGCTCGCGATCTTCGCGATCCTCCAGTCGATCATGTTCGTGCTGCTGTTCGCCTTCGTCTTCGGTGGCGCGATCCCGCTGCCCGGCTATCCGCCCGATCCGAACGTACTACCGCGAGTACCTGATGCCCGGCATCTTCGCCCAGACCATCGTGTTCGCCGCCGGGACCACGGCCATCGGCATGACCGACGACGTCGACGAAGGGCATCATCGACCGGTTCCGCTCGCTGCCGATGTCGCGCTCCGGCGGTCCTCACCGGCCGCTCGTTCGCCGACGTCGTCTACAACGCGGGCATCCTGATCGTGCTGATGCTCTCGGGGCTCGCTCGTCGGCTGGACCGTCAACACCGGGTTCGGCGGCGCTGCTCGCGGGCGTCGCCCTGCTGCTGCTCTTCGCCTTCGCGATGTCGTGGCTCGGGCATCTACCTCGGCCTGTCCGTCCCGACGGTCGAGGTCGCCCAGCAGGTCGATCTTCACGGTGCTGTTCCCGATCACGTTCATCTCGAACGTGTTCGTGCCCGATCGAGACGCCTGCCGACGTGGCTCCAGCCGATCGCGGAGTGGAACCCGACGAGCACGCTCACGAGCGCGTTGCGCGAGCCTGTGGGGCAACCCCAACCCGCTACGTCACCGACAGCTTCCCCTCGCAGAACCCGATCCTCGTGACGCTCGTCTGGGTCGTCGTCTTCGTCGCCGTCTTCGGCCCCGCTCGGCGTCCGCCGCTACCGCAACATGAGCCGCTGACCCGATGCTCCCGGCGCCCTGGCTCCTCGCCCTGGCGCTCGTCATCGGCGCTGCTCGTGCTCATCCCGGCGCGACGGCTCCAGCTCGCCGGGTTCTCGTCGCGCGACGATCGGCCTGTACGCGCTCGCGCTCTGGGTCGCTCGGCGATGGCTCTGGCCATCCGCCCGGTCGGCGCCCGCATCCTCGTCCCGTTCCTGCTGGTCGCGTACATCGCGCCGTTCGTGGCGCGCCCCGGACCAGGTCCGCCGCGTGTCGTCGGCCGCGGCGTCGGCCTGCCACCGGGTGACCCACCACCGATGAAGGACGTCACGCCGCCCGAGGCCGGCGACCGACGACGCGGACGGATCGATCGTGAGCGGGATCGATCGCGCTCCACGGCGGCGGCGAGTTCCTGCCCGGCGACGAGCGCGTTCCTGCGCGGGCCATCCTCGGCGGCCGCGCCACGCGTCGGACGGGGTCGTCCGCGATCGCGGTGGTCCCGACGGCCGCTGCGCGCGGCCGGCCGGATCTGGCCGCCGCGAACGGGGTCGAGGCCTTCGCGCGCGTGGGCGCCGCGGCGGGCCTGCGCGGTCCACGCCGAGACCGTCCCGGTCGTGGACGCCGCGTCCGCCGAACGACCCGGAGCTCGCCGAGCGCCTCGCCGGCCGCCGGACTCATCCACCTCCCGGGCGGCGACCCCGACCTGATCCCGACGCTCCTGCGCGGACACGCCGGCCTGGGCGGCGATCGCAGGCCGCCCTCGCGGGCGGCGCGGTCCTCGCCGGCGCGAGTGCCGGCGCGATGGCCCTGGGGACGTGGACCTGGACGCCCGGCGGCCGGGATCGCTGGGCTCGACCTCGTGCCCGGGATCATCGTCGTGCCGCACGCCGACGCCCGGTCCTGGGCGCGACAACCTGCACCGGTTCGGCGGCGGTGCCCCGACGGGCTCGGCGATCCTCGGGCTCGGCGAGCGGACCGGCGTCCTCATCGACGGGCGACGGTCCTGGCGGGTCGTCGGCGAGGGCGAGGTCCGCTGGCTGCCTCGCGGCGAGCGTGATCCGGCCGCGCGCCGTCATCCTCGGCGATGGCGACGAGCTCCTCGGTACCGATCGATCTCCGATGATCGGACATAAGAGGAGTCTCATCTGCGCTTCAGCCGGGACACATCGTCTGCGAGTACCCTCGCGCGGATGACCGTCAGCCCTGTCTCGTTCCGCGACCGTGCCGTGCACCGGGTCCGAGGGACGCTCGCGAGCTTCCGCCTGCGCCTGGTCTGGTGGTTCGTCGTCGTCCTCGCCATCGCGACGATCGGGTCCGTGTTCGTCGTTCGCCAGATCCTGTTCCAGCGCCTGGACGCGCGGATCGATGCGGAACTGATCCAGGAGGTCCGCGAGGTGGAACTGCTGGCCGCGGGAAATGACCCCGAGACCGGCGAGCCATTCTTCGGGGACGTCGAGCGGATCTTCGAAGTCGCGCTCGCGCGCAATGTCCCGGCCCGCTCCGAGGCCATCCTGACGTTCGTGGAGGGCGAGCTCGAGGGGGTCGCCGCCGGCGAGAACGCGCCCTCGCTCGACGTCCTGCCGATCGCGTCGTGGGCGGTCCTGACCGAGACGGCCCAGGGCAGCCTCACGTCGCTCGGGGGCGGCCGGATCGATTACCGCGCCGTCCCGTTCCTCGTCGATGGCGCCCCAGCAGGCGTCTTCGTCGTCGCCATCGATCGCGCCCTCGAGGGCGCGGACACGGACGCCGCGTCGTTCGCCGCCGCGTTCGTCGGCTTGGCGATGCTCATCATCGGGTCGCTGCTGGCCTTCCGGCTCGCCGATCGGATCCTGACCCCCGTCCGGGTCGTCCGCGAGACGGCCCAGGCGATCTCGGAGACGGACCTCAGCCAGCGGATCCCGGTGACGGGATACGACGAGATCTCGGAGCTCGCGACGACCTTCAACGACATGCTCGATCGCCTGGATTCGGCGTTCGCGGCCCAGCGGCGGTTCATCGACGACGCGGGCCACGAGCTGCGGACGCCGATCACGGTCATCCAGGGTCACCTGGACACCCTGGGCGACGATCCTGACGAGCGCGCCCGGACCCTGGCCCTGCTCGACGATGAGCTGGGGCGAGCGCGACGCATGGTCGACGACCTCATCACGCTGGCCCGCTCCGAGCGACCGGACTTCCTTCGCGCCGGGCCAGTGGACCTGGGCGATCTCACCCGATCGGCGCTGGAGAAGGCCCGCGGGCTTGGGGCCAGGGCGTGGACGCTCGAGTCCGCGGCCGACGAACCGATCTGGGCAGACGAGCAGCGCCTGACCCAGGCGATCCTCCAGCTCGCCGAGAACGCCGTTCGCCACACGGCCGCGGACGGCCGGATCGGCGTGGGGTCGCAGGTCCTCGATGACGAGGTCCGGCTGTGGGTGAGCGACGACGGGCCGGGCGTGGCGGCCGAGGAGCAATCGCGCATCTTCGAACGGTTCTTCCGTGGGCGCGACGGCCGGCGGCGAGCCGAAGGTTCCGGACTCGGCCTCTCGATCGTGGCCGCCATCGCAGACGCCCACGGTGGCCGCGCGACGCTCGAGTCGCCGCCCGGCGGTGGCGCCACCTTCACGATCATCATCCCCCTGCGACGAGGACCCGACCGATGAACCGCATCCTGGTAGCTGAAGATGAGCCGCGGATCGCTGCGTTCCTGGACAAGGGTCTACGGGCGAATGGGTTCGCGGTGACGGTCGTCGATGACGGCAACGACGCCTTCGAGCTCGCCGACTCGGACGACTTCGACCTCCTGATCCTCGACGTCGGGCTGCCCGGGCGCGACGGTTTCGCGGTACTGCGCGACCTGCGCGCGCGCGGGCGGCCCATCCCCGTGATCATCCTGACCGCCCGCGACAGCGTGGAAGACACGGTCGCGGGCCTGGAGGGTGGCGCCGACGACTACGTCGCCAAGCCATTCCGGTTCGACGAGCTCCTCGCTCGAGTCCGCGTCCGCCTGCGCAGCGACCGCACGCCCGAGGCGACGGTCCTCACGGTCGGAGAGGTCGCCCTGGACCTGCGGACACGTCGGCTTTCGGTGGAGGGCCGGACCGTGGAGCTGACCGCCCGGGAGTTCGCGCTCGCGGAGACGTTCTTCCGGCACCCGGGCCAGGTCCTGTCGCGCGAACAGCTGCTCAGCAACGTGTGGGGCTACGACTACGACCCGGGGTCCAATGTCGTCGAGGTCTACGTCCGCTACCTGCGCCAGAAGCTCGGCGAGGCGCGGATCACCACGATCCGCGGCATGGGCTACCGGTTCGAGGACGCGCCGCCCGGCTGACGCTCGCGGCCGGCGACGCACGGCCGGGACGCGACGAGGCCACCGCCGGAGCGGTGGCCTCGAGGGTCGGTGCTGGCGAGGTCAGACTCGCCACGCTTGTTGCGCCGTGGCGATCAGTCGTCCGAGTCGGCCGAGGCGGAGTCCGCACTGGCGGACGCGGCGCTGGCGCTGGGTGCCGACGGCGCGGACGCCTTGCTCGGGGCGCTCGGGGCGCTGGCCGCGGACGGTGCGGACGCCTTGCTCGGCGCGCTGGCCGCGGACGGAGCCGATGGCGCCGAGGCGGCGCTTGCCGACGCAGCGCTCATCGACGCGGCACTCGCGACGGACGGCTGGCCATCGGCGCTCGCCGTGTCGCCGGCATCCGTGACGCCGTCGCCGGTCGGGTCGTCGCGGTCGTCGTCGACGGCTTCGAGACCGTCGTCCGCGTCGTCATCACGACGCAGGATGGCCGGGTCGACGACGTCGCTGGTCGGCGGTCCCTCGCGCTCGCTCGAGAGCTCGACGGCCTGCACGGTCCCCGGCGCATGGCTGGCGATGAGGATGGATCCGATGCCGCTGATGGCGACGACGGCGACCAGGGTTGAGGCGATGATCCGGTTCGGGGTCATGATCGACTCCTTTCGTGGTGTTCGCTGGTGATCGCGATGACCACAGACTCGTGGCCGCCGCTTGGTGCTTCCTGAGGTGGGGCTGAGACCTTTCTCATCCGCGCGGGACTCATCGGAGCTTGCGGACGGAGCTCGCGGCCCAGTCCGCGAGGGGCTCGAGCAGGTCGTCGATGTCGGCGGCGGTCGGGCGGTCGCCCGGCCGATCGGCGAGGCACGCGTCGATCAGGGTCGCGAGGGCCGGCGGCGTTCGCTCCGGGAGCGCGGCACGCGCCGTGGTCGATTGGGGATGCTTGGGACCACCGACGGTGCGCCCGTACGCCGGCATCCCGGAAATCACCTCGTACAGGGTCACGCCGAGCCCCCACACGTCCGCCGGGGACCCGATCTCATCGGCGCGATCGGGATCGCACTGCTCCGGCGCCATGTAGATGTCCGTACCGATCCCGGTCCGCCCGCGTGCGGCCTCGATCGGCCGCGCGATCGACAGGTCGATCAGGCACGGGGTCGCCGTCATCACGATGTTCCGCGGCTTGACGTCGAGGTGGACCCAGCCTTCGGCCGCCATGAAGGCGAGGACCGAGGCGAGGCGCCGCGCGAGCTGGACGACCTGTTCCGGCGACAGCGGGCCGAATCGCCGGACGAGCGTCGAGAGGCGCGGACCGTCGAGGAACTCCAGGACCAGGTGCGGCATCGGGCCGTCGAGGACGGCGCCGAACGAGCGTACGAGATCGGGATGCTGCAGGGAGCGTGAGCGCTTCGGCCTCGCGGGCGAGGGCGCGCTGCGCCCGGCGCTCACCGACCAGGTTCGGCCGGAGCACCTTGACCACGACCGGCGAATGCAGCCGCTCGTCCCAGGCGACGTACGCCTCGAAGCGTTCGCCGCCGCCGAGGTGCTTGAGGATATGGCGGTCGGGCGTCAGCGCGACGCCGGCGGCAAGGTGCCAGGCGTTGCGGACGTGCGGGATCGGAGGCGCGGAAGCTGCATGCATCCCTGGCACCGTCGCGCCCGCGCGTGAGTCGAACCTTGGCCGAAGATGAGAATCCGCTTATCGAGGCAGCCGGCGGTGCCGCCCGGCACCGGACCTAGCCGGTGTTCTGGAGCCCGGCCGCGACGCCGTTGACCGTCAGCTGGACGAGCCGGAGCACCCGAGCCGCGGTCGGGGTCGTCGGGCGCCATCGAGCGCAGCCGGGCGAGCAGCCGGACCTGGAGCTCGGAGAGCGAGTCGACGTACGGGTTGCGCAGCTCGATCGAGCGCTGCAGGACCGGGGCGCCGTCGAGCAGCCGGGCTCGCGACCGGTCACCGCGAGCAGCAGCGCGACCGTCCGGTGGTACTCGGCCTCGATCGCCTCCCAGCGACGCGGCTCCGGCACCGTCGTCGTCGGCCACGAGCGAGGCGTAGCGGCGGGCGACGCCCATGTCCGCCTTGGCCAGGATCATCTCGGCGTTGTCGAGGACCGACGAGAGGAACGGCCACGATCGGTACAGCCGCCCGATCTCGACGAGCCCGGCGTCACCGTGCGCGCGCCGGTAGGCCTCCAGCGCCGAGCCGAGGCCGTACCAGCCCGGGCAGGTTGATGCGCGACTGCGACCAGGCGAAGGTCCACGGGATCGCGCGCAGCGCGTCGATCGGCGGCGCGTCGTCCGTGCGCCGGCCGCGGGCCGCCGGCCGCGACCCGAGGCGGATGCCGGACAGCTCCGCGATCGGCGTGATGTCGCGGAAGAAGGCCGCGAACCCCGGATCGTCGTGGACGAGCGCGCGGTACGCGGCCCGGGCCGTGGCCGCCAGCTCGTCGAGGATGGGGGCGCCATCGCGGAGGGCGGCCGCGGCGGCCGCGTCGTGCTCCGGCGTGGAGGCGATGAGGACCGCACCCGTCAGCTGCTCGAGGTGGCGCCGCGCGATCGCCGGGTCGGCGTAGTTCGCGGCGATGACCTCGCCCTGCTCGGTCAGCTTGAGCCGGCCCGTCGACCGAGCCCGGCGCGCTGCCCAGGATCGCCCGGTTCGCCGGTCCCCCACCGCGCCCGATCGCCCCGCCGCGACCGTGGAACAGGGTCAGCTCCACGCCGCGGGCCGGGCCACCGCGATCAGCGTCTCCTGGGCCTCGGTGGAGCATCCAGGCGGCGGCCAGGAACCCCGATTCCTTGTTCGAGTCCGAGTAGCCGAGCATCACCTCCTGGCGATCGCCGCGCGACGCGAGGTGCGCGCGATAGGCCGGGATCGGTCAGCAGCGCGTCCAGGATCGGGCCGGCGGCGGTGAGCGCGTCGGTCGACTCGAACAGCGGCACGACGTCGAGGACCGGCGGCTCGCCGTCCGGGCCGACGGCGATCCGGGCGAGCGTCGAGCACGTCGAGGACGTCGCGGGCGTCGGCCGTGAACGACACGATGTACCGGCGACAGGCCTCCACCCCGAACCGGGCCTGGACCGTGGCGATCGCCCGGAACGTGGCGAGCACCTCGCCCAGGGTCACGTCGGCGGCCACCTCCGTGGCCAGCTCGGCGACGGCGGCCCCGGCGTGGCACTCGCGGCCAGGACCGCGAGCGCCCGCCGGTGGACCTCGCTGTGCTGGCGGATCTCGAGCGAGGCGAGGTGGAACCCGAACGTCGCGAGCTGCCAGCGCAGCTCCGCCAGCTCGCCCCAGGCGACCCGGCCCAGGCCTTCCTCGACGAGGGCGGCCTGGAGCTCGGCCAGCTCGGCGTCGAGCTCCTCGGCCGACGTCGTAGTGGCCGGCCCGCGGGCCGGTGTCGTCGGTCAGGGCGACGCGGGTGCGACGCAGTCGCTCGGCGATGAACCCGAAGCGCTGGCGGTACGGCTCGTCGGGGAATCGGCGGCGCAGCTGGCGGTCGGTCTCGGGCAGGTCCTCGGCGTCGCGGCCGAGCCGCGTCGCCAGGGCGCGCGGCACGTGCGGTCACCCGACGTCGCGACGGACACGGTCTGCATGAGCCGCATCGCGACGGCCTCGTAGCCGTGGATGACGTGGTCGGCCTGGATGCGCAGCGGTCCGCTCGGTGGTCTCGGCCGTCACGAACGGGTTGCCGTCCCGGTCGCCGCCGATCCACGAGCCGTAGCGGACGAACGCCGGGACGCGCGGCGGTCGCGCGCCCGTCCGGACGGCGCGGCCACGCGGCGCATCCAGCGCGGCGTCGGTGGCGCGGTAGAGCCGCGGCACGGTCGTGAACAGCGTGGCATCGAAGACCGCCATCGCCGTGCGCACCTCGTCGAGCGGCTCCGGGCGCGACCGTCCGCAGGTCCGAGGTCCGCCACAGGAGCGTGATCTCCTCGCGCAGCCGGCGCCGGATCTCGCGATCCTCCGACGGGCGTGAGGCGCGGATCGTCGAGCCGTTCGAGCAGGACCGCGCAGCGCCGCAGCGCGACCAGCGCGGTCCGGCGGCGCGCCTCGGTCGGGTGGGCGGTCAGGACCGGGCTGATGCGCAGCCGCGGCGAGCATCGCGTCCAGCTCCGCTTCGCCGTGGCCGGCGCGGCGCAGGTGGTCGACGGCCTCGGCGACCGAATCGTCGAGCAGGCCGTCGCGCGCGGCCCGCTCCCGTCGGCGCAGCGTCCGGACCCGGCCGCGCGCCTCGGCGAGGTTGACCAGCTGGAAGTAGATCGAGAAGGCCGCGACGACGGCCTCGGTCGCGCCCAGGTCGAGGGCGTCCAGGTCGGCGGCCTGGCGCTCTCGTTCGAGCCGGGTCGTCGACGCGGCGCAGCGCGATGGCTCGCCGGCGGATCCGCTCGACGGCCTCGTAGGTCGCCTCGCCCGCCTGCTCGATGATGACCTGGCCCAGGAGCGCGCCCAGCAGCCGGACCTCGCGGGCCATCGGGTCGCGGGCGCCGGCCGAGCCGATCCCGGCGGGTTCGGCGCGCGCTCGGTCCGGTCGCTGGTCATGGCCGCGCTCACGGACGGGCGATCGGGTCGGGCCCACCCGCAACCCAGCGAGGACAGCGACCGCAACCTTCGATGGCCGCAACCTTTCCTACCCTTGTATCGTGATGACGATGGCCCCCACGGACGGAGGACCCGATCGAGACGCTCCCCGGATCCGACCAGCTCGAACAGCTTCGCTTCCTGCACGAGGTCGCGCGACTGGCGACGACCGCGCGCACCTGGGACGAGTTGCTGGAGACCGTCGTCGACGGGACGCGGGATGCGCTCCATGCCGATGTCTCCTCGCTGTACCTGCTGGACCGTGACGGAGCGTACCTGACGCTGGCCGCCACGAACGGCCTCGACCGCTTCCAGATCGGCCGGGCGCGCGTCCCGTTCGGCGAGGGCGTGACCGGCCACGTCGCCGCGACCCAGCGCCCGCTGGTCATCCCCGACGTCAAGGCCGACCCGCGCTTCCTGTGGGTCCGCGGCATCGACCAGCGCCGCTTCGTGAGCTCGATGCTCAGCGTGCCGCTGACGCTGGCACGACCAGACCGTCGGCGTGCTCAACGTCCAGACCGAGCGGCCGCGCCGACTTCAGCGAGGCGGACGTGGCCCAGCTGAGCGCGGTCGCCGACCTGCTTGCCGGCATCGTCGAGAAGGGGCGCCAGCAGATCGGAGGCCGAGGCGCGGGTCGAGGCGCTCAAGGCCATCGACGAGGCTCGCAGCGAGCTCATCGCCCTCGTCACCCACGAGCTGCGCACGCCGCTCGCCGTCGTCCGCGCCTACGCCGACCTGCTGGCCGAGGAGCCGCAGCTGGCCGGGCGCGAGTCGCGCGACATCGAGCGGCGCCAGACGCGCGCGGCCTGGCACAGCGCGACGCTCGAGCAGATCGAGCGGCTGGACCGCCTCGTCGACTCCATCCTCGCCTCCGTCCGGGTCGTCCCGGAGGACGCCGCGAGCGTCAGCCCGGTGGACGTCGAGGCGCTCGTCGCGCGAGGTCCTGCATTCGCTCCGGCCGCTCGTCGGCCATCACCACGTCGCGGTCGCAGGGGTCGCCGCGCCTGCACGCGCTGGCCGACCCGCCTCGGCTGCGCCAGATCGTGGAGCACCTCGTGGAGAACGCGGTCAAGTACGCCCCGGCCGAGACGACGATCACGATCGACTGGGGCCTGCACGAGGGCGTCGTCCACCTCGGCGTGAGCGACGAGGGCCCGGGCATCCCCGACGAGTGGCGCGAGCGGATCTTCGAACCGTACGCCCGTCGCGATACCCACACCGCCCGCGGCTCGGGGATCGGCCTCTATGCCGCCAAGCGTCTCGGTGAATCGATGGGCGCGCGCCTGTGGTGCGAACCCGCCCGACCCCACGGGGCGCGATTCGTCGTCGCCCTGCCCGCCGCCGTCGCCATCTGAACCCACGAAAGAGAGGACCATGATCACCATGAGCACCCGCCCGTTGCGGATCCTCGTCGTCGATGACGACCCGGCCATGGTCGGGGCGATCACCGCGCTCGTCGGGACCGAGGGTCACCAGGTCATCACCGCCTACGACGGACTGACCGCCGTCAAGCGCTTCCGCGAGGAGCACCCCGACCTCGTCCTGCTGGACCTGGCCATGCCCGGCCCGGACGGCTTCTCCGTCGCCGGCCAGATGCGCGCGGTCGGCCAGGCGCCGATCCTCGTCGTGTCGCGGCGAGAGCGGCGAGGCGGCCAAGGTCCGCGCCCTGGGCCTCGGTGCGGACGACTACCTGACCAAGCCGTTCGGCAAGGCCGAGCTGCTGGCCCGGATCTCCGCGATCATGCGCCGGGTGGACCGCTCGGCGCCGAGCAGATCGGCCGCCGGGCCGCTGGAGGCCGGCGGCCTGGTCCTGGAGCCCGGGCGCCATGAGGCGCGGGTCGGCGACACGGCCCTGTCGCTGACCCCGACGGAGTTCCGCTTGCTGGAGGCGCTCGTCCGCGCCGACGGCGACATCGTCCCGCACCTCCAGCTCGCCCGGGCCGGCTGGCCGGCCGAGACCGACCCGGACCTGCTCTGGCTCAAGCCGCACCTGGCTCGACTGCGCGCCAAGGTCGAGGATGCCGGCGGCCCGCATGTCGTCGCCGTCCGTGGCGTCGGGCTATCGGATCGTCGTGGACGAGGCGCGGCCGCCCCGAACTGAGCCGGACATGATCGACGCGGGCGGCAGGGCCGCCCGCGTGTCCCGGGTCGCTGCCGTGGCGACGGTCAGACGGCGAGGGAGACCGGGCGCCCGGTGGCGTCGTGGGCCGCATCCGCGCAGGCGATCCGGCAACCCCGGGCGTCGCGACCGCCGATCGGGTTGAAGTGGAACCAGGCCTCGCCGGTCTGCGTAAGGCGACAGCCACAGGCGGCGCAGGTGACCGGGGCTCCCTGGCCATCGCGCACGGCGACCGGGCGGGTGATCTCGGAGTCGGACGGGTGGATCATGGCGGTCACCTTCTCGTGGGCCGTGGCCGCGGGGCCGGGCGGCGCTGGCGGGCAGCGTCAAGGTCCGTGCTTCGGAGTGACGCTTCCCCATCATGGCCGCAGGGTAGGGTCACCGCGGCATCGCGTCGGCATCGGGCGGGAGTCGCCACGGTTGCGGTCCGGTTGCGGGGTGCGCCTGCGGCCGCGGCGTCAGGCCGCGGGACGGTCGGTCGGCATCGCCCCACGCACGACATCGGCCAGCGCGGCGACCGCGTCGTCGATCCTGCGTGAGCGGGAGCCGCGCGTAGCCCAGGATCAGGCCGCGGGCCGGCGTCGTCCCGCGCTCGGCGCCCGGCAGGTAGGACGGCGAGAGCGGCCGGACGCTGATCGACTGCGCCTCGGCGGCCGTCGCGATGGCCACGTCGTCCGCGCCGTCGGGAAGGGGCAGGAGGACGTGCACGCCGGCGGCGACGCCGCGTGGCACCAGCCCGGGCAGCTCGTTCGGGCGAGCGCCGCGACGAGACGGTCGCGCCGGGCGCGATACTCGTGCCGGGACCGAGCCACCTGGCGTTCGTAGTCGCCACGCTCGATGAGATGCGCCAGCGCGAGCTGGTCGATCGTCGGGGAGCCCGGAATCGGTGATGTGCTTGAAGCCGATGACGGGCTCGACGAGATCCGCGGGCAGGCTCAGCCACCCCAGCCGCAAGCCCGGCGCAAGCACCTTGGAGGCGGTGCCGGCGTGGATCGACGTGCTCGGGATCCAGCCCCTGGAGCGCCCCGACGGGGAGCCGGTCATACCGGTTCTCCGCGTCGTAGTCGTCCTCGATGATCAGCCGGTCGTGCGTGCACGCCCAGTCGACCAGCGCCGCGCGTCGCTCGGGGGCCATCACCTGGCCGGTCGGGTACTGATGGGCGGGGGAGACGACGAACACGTCGGGTCGCAGGCGGTCCAGGACGTCGAGCCGGGGCCCGTCGTCGTCCATCGGCACGCCGACGAGATCGCAGGCCCCACGACCGAACGGTCAACCACAGGTTCGCGAGGGACGGATTCTCCATCGCGATCGTCCGCGCCCCGCGCGCCGCAAGGGTCCGACACAGCAGGTCCAGCGCCTGGCTGAAGCCCTGGGTGATGACCATGCGCCCGGGCTCCACGCGCACGCCGCGAACCCGGCCGAGGTACGACGCCAGGGTCTCGCGCAGTTCGATCCGCCCGCGATGGTCGCCGTAGTCGAGTGCCAGGTCCGGGGCGTCGCGCAGCGCCGCCTCGAGGGCGCGTCGCCACGGGACCCGCGGGAAGAGCGAGATGTCGGGGGTCGTGGCGATGAAGTCGTATCGCCACGTCGGCTCCACGGGCTCCGGGGCGCACGCATCCTGCTGACGGACCATCGCGACGACCGGCGCGGTCCGCGGCCGGATCTCGAGATAGCCCTCCAGGGCGAGCTGGTCATACGTGTCGGTGACGACGCCACGCGACAGGCCCGAGGTCGTCGGCCAGGGCCCGCGATGCCGGGAGCCGGGTCCCCGCGGTCAGCCGTCCGTCCTGGATCGCGGAGCGGAGCGACTCGCGAAGCGACCGTCGCTGGCGCCCGCGCCGAACGTCGAGTTCGACGAGGAGCCCGACCGTACTGGACCTATCACGTTGATGGTTCGTGGGCCTGTCCATGATGCCAGCAACGATACATCATGGGGTCAACACGCACGGAGGATCCACGGATGGACGTTCTGCTCTTCACCTCGATGATCATCAGCGGCCTGACGATCTTCGCCGGCGCCGCGATGCGCTGGGGCGTCGACACCCGCCCAGCCCTGACCGACGACCACCGGCGCTGACCCCTCGCGGACCGATCCGCCCGCTCGAAGGACGACCGACCCATGCACTACCTCCTGGCCGCCCACGCGCTCGCCACGGCGCACGAGCGCCGCCCCGACCCACATCGCTTCCACCGGGTGGAGGTCGACCGCCTGCGCCGAATGCAGCGCCGCTCCGTCCGCTACCGGTTGGCCATGGCGCTGACGACGCTCAGCCTCGCGAGCGCGGCAGCCGTGCGCCGTCTCGATCGATGTGTCGCCGACGACCTCTCCCGGCGACTGGCCCCGACCGATGGCTGATGAACCCATGCCCGCGCGGGCGCACGCTCGCCGCGGGTCGACTACATCAGCGGCTGGGTCGAGTCCAGCGCGGGTCGCTCGATCCGCGCAGGCGCCACGGATGCGCTCGTGAGGGCCGGCGTATCGGCCGGCACCGCTTCCGTGACCGCGGGCTGGGCGACCGGCTCCACGACCCAGAAGGCACTGGGCAGGTCGTCGAGCTCCAGGAGCCGCCCGGCCAGACCGGATCCGGCTGATCGATGGTCCTCCAGCAAGCCGCGCAGCTGGGTGTTGCGCTCCGGTCCATCGTCCCGCTCGTGGAGGATCGCGGAGAGTCGCGTGGCCACCACGCTGGACGTGTTGAGCGCCGCGGCGTGGCGGCCGCTCGGGTCGTAGAGGTACGCACGACCGCCGGTCATCCCCGCGCCGAAGTTGGCCCCGACCGGGCCGAGGACGACGACCGTGCCGCCGGTCATGTACTCGCAGCCGTGCGGCCCGATCCCCTCCACGACCGCGTCGGCGCCGCTGTTGCGGACGGCGAAGCGCATCCCGGCCCGACCCACGAGATGGAGCCGGCCACCGGTCGCGCCGTACAGGATCGTGTTGCCGGCGATGGCCTCGCCGGACGGATCCGCCGCGAGGTCCGGTTCCGGCACGATCGTCACGCGGCCGCCGGACAGGCCCTTGCCGACGTAGTCGTTGGCCTGTCCCACGAGGGTCAGTTCCACGCCCGGTCCGGCGAACGCACCGAACGACTGACCCGCGGCGCCGCGCAGCTCCAGGCGCACCGGGCCTCGGAGCTCGCCGCGTTCCAGGGCCCCGGTCAGCCCGGCCCCGAACGAGCGATCCGCCGTGGAAAGCCGCAGGCCGGACGCCGTGACGGGTCCCTGGTCGCGGAAGGCGGACGCCACGCGCGCTTCCAGCGGGGACGCGGGCGCATGCCGGACCGTCCGCGCCGGGAACGTCGGGTCGGCTCGGCGCACCGCGTCGGCGCCCCAGGATGGCGCGCCCACCACCGGCGCGAGCTCCCCGCGTGACGCACCCAACGGACGAAGCGTCCGCCGGCTCTCGCCGATGACCGCGCCGACGGATCGGGCCCCGATCGCCGCCAGCTCGCGGCGCAGGTCCTCGGCCACGGCGAGGAAGAACCGCTCGACCATCTCCGGCGTCCCGGTGAACTTGGCACGCAGGTCCTCGCGCTGGGTGGCGATGCCCGTCGGGCACGTGTCGAGGTGGCATTGGCGGGCCATGTCGCACCCGACCGCGACCAGCGCCGCGGTCCCGAACGCAAACTCCTCCGCGCCGAGCAGCGCCGCGACGAGCAGGTCCCGCCCGGTCTGGAGGCCGCCGTCGGTCCGCAGGGCGACGCGGTCGCGCAGGTCGTTGCGCAGCAGGGTCTGGTGGACCTCCGCGAGGCCCAGCTCCCACGGGGCGCCGACGTGCTTGATCGACGAGAGCGGCGAGGCCCCCGTGCCGCCCGCGTGCCCCGACAGGTGGATGTACGTGGCGCCGGCCTTCGCGACCCCGGCGGCGATCGTGCCGACCCCTCGCCCCGCCACGAGCTTGACGCCGATCCGGGCCGTCGGGTTGATCGCACGGAGGTCCGCGATGAGCTGGGCGAGGTCCTCGATCGAGTAGATGTCGTGGTGCGGCGGCGGGCTGATGTAGCTCTGGCCCGCCTGGCCCCGTCGGAGGGCAGCGATGTAGGCCGTCGCCTTGCGACCCGGGAGCTGGCCACCTTCGCCCGGCTTCGATCCCTGCGAGATCTTGATCTCGAGCTGATCGGCGCGCGCGAGATAGGTGGCAGTGACGCCGAACCGGGCCGAGGCCACCTGCTTGATCCGCGCATCGCGGCGACGACCATCGGGGCCGGGGACGTACCACGCCGGGTCCTCGCCGCCTTCGCCGGTGTTCGCGGAACCCCCTGCTCGCTGGATGCCGATCGTGAGGGCCTGATGTGCCTCGGGAGAGAGAGCGCCGACGCTCATCGCCGAGACGACGAACCGTCGCGCGATCGACCGGGCGTCCTCGACGTCGGTGACGCGCAGCGGCGACGTCGAACGCACGATGCGCAGCTCGTCGCGTGGCACGGACGGCGCGTCGGCGCCACGGGCGAGGGCGGACCGATAGCGCGCGAGCGCGGCATCGATGGACTCGCCCCTGGTCCGTGCTCACGATCTCGGTGTCGGCCAGCGACCCCGACAGCACCTGGATCTCCTTGGCGATGGCCGGTGAGAAGAGGTGCACCTCGCCATCGGCGCGGAAGCGCGCGAATCCGGGATCGGGCAGGCGCGGCTCGCGACCGGCCGGTGTGATCGGAAGGGCAAGCGCGGCATCGCGTCGACGCAGCGCGCGGGCCCCCAGGTCCGCGAAGGTGGTTCGCCCGGGCCACGCTGCGGCCGTCGGGAAGCAGCGGCCGACCACCTCCGGCGCCAGATCCACGGTATCGACCAGCGCGCCGCCGATGTAGCTGGCGACCGCGCTGATGCCCATGCGGGCGAGGGTCTTGCGCAGGCCCGCCTCGAACGCCGCGACCAGATTCGCGATGGCGGCGGCCGACGACATCGTCTCCGCACCACGGGTCCCCGCGAGTTCCGACGCCAGTTCGATGGCCAGGCGTGGGTGCGCCGCCGTGGCGCCGACGGCCAGGACCATGGCCATCGCGTGCACGGCGAGGATGTCCGCGGCGTCCACCACGATGTCGGTGCGACCGCGCAGGCCTGCCTCGGTGAGGGCCGTGTGCACGGCGCCGGCGGCCAGGATGGAGGCGACCGGGAGCCGATCGATCGAGAGCGCGGCGTCGCTGATCACGAGGACCTCGATGCCCGTCCGGGCCGCGGCCAGGGCTTCCGTGGCCAGTCGGTCCAGGGCGAGCTCGAGCCCGACCTCGCCATGCTGCGTTGACCACGTGGCATCGAGTCGACGGACGCGGGTGCCCCGCTCCCGCAGCGCCCCGATGAGCCCATCGAGGTCAGCCACGATCGGACGCTCCAGGCGAAGCGTGCGTGGCCCGCGTGGTGGTCCCCCCAGGAGCGCCGGACGGCGCCCGAGTTCCACCCGCAGGTCCATCACGATCCGCTCGCGCTCCGGGTCGATCGCCGGGTTCGTCACTTGCGCGAACGCCTGGCGCAGGTGATCGGCCACCGGTCGGTCCAGCCGCCCCCGGCCCGCCGTCGGCGTGTCGTCGCCCATGCTCCAGAGCGGCTCGTGCGCCTCGAGGGTCATCGTCTTGATGTCGAGGCGAGCACGCTCGGCGTCCACGCCGACGAGATAGCGGGCGACGTGCTCGAGCGATGCGCCGGCGCCGACCGCCGCGGCTGCCGCCTCGGGCGCATCCTCGTGGAGGGCCCGTGGTTGGTCGTGGATGGGCAGCGCCCGCAGCGCCCAGGCCTTGGCCTCGGCGTCCTCGCGGATCGCGTGACGATCGGGGTCCACGAGCAACAGCTCACCCGGGCCGAGCCGGCCGCGACGGATCGTCTCTGATGCGGCGAATGGCACGGCGCCAGCTTCGGACGCCACCGCGACGAGGCGATCGCGCGTCACGGCGAACGATGCCGGTCGCAGCCCGTTGCGATCGATCAGCGCGCCCACGTTGCGACCGTCGGCGAAGACGATCGCGGCGGGACCGTCCCACGGGGCCATCATCCCGGCCGTCCGGCGCCGGAGTGTGGCCACGTGCGGATGCGGCGCGCGGCGCAACCCGAGCGCCTCCGGGATCGCCGCGAGGAGCGCGGGCGTCAGCTCCCAGCCGGTCGTCGTCAGGAGCTCCAGCCCCTCGTCGAGTGACAGCGAATCCGAGCCGTCCGGCGAGAGGAGCGGGCCGGCGGCGATCAGGTCGGCGGCGATGGGCCGGCCGCCGAGGTCGCGAGCCCGGCCGCGAACCTGCTCGCGGTTACCCCGGACCGTGTTGATCTCGCCGTTGTGCGCGATCGCACGGAATGGCTGGGCCAGCCGCCAGACGGGGTGGGTGTTGGTCGCGTACCGCTGGTGGAAGACCGCGTAGCCCACCTCGACCGGCAGACGCAGATCCGGGTAGAGCTCTCCGAGTCGACCGCCCGCGACGAGTCCCTTGTAGACGATCGTGCGGCAGGACGCGGACGGGACCGAGAGCTCGGCCAATGATCCGCCGGCGGTTCGCACCGCGGTTTCGAGCCGGCGTCGAGCCACCACGAGGCGCCGTTCGAACGCGTCGTCGGTGATCGGTCGGGAATCGATGGCGGAACGGCCGGGACGCGAGATGAAGGCCTGGACGGCCGTCGGTCGCGAGGCCGCGGCCGACGCGCCGAGCGCCCGCGGGTCCATCGGCACCGGGCGCCAGCGCAGGACCGGCAACCCGGCGTCGGAGAAGATGCGCTCCACAAGGGTCCGGCCGTTCCGCTCCGCCGCGCGACCGCGTGGCAGGAAGAGCATGAGCACCGCCGGGCGGGCGCTGGCCAGCGCGACGTCGCCCGACAGGGCCGTCAGGAGCGACCGGTCGAGCGGCAGCGCGACCCCGGCACCGTCGCTGGACTCCCCATCAGCCCCGAACGCCCCGCGGTGGGCGAGGGCCGCGAGACCGGCGAGCGCCAGCGGCAGGACCCGGGCACGCGACCGGCCGCCCGCATCCGCGACGAACCCCACCCCGCACGCGTCGTGCTCGTACCGCGCGTCGTACAGCGGCGCCGCGGGCGGGCGTCGTCGTCGGGTGGTGGAGCGGTCGCGACGATCGGTGTCCATGAGCGCTGGCATCTCCGAAGGCGACGGATCGGCCGCTGTCGAGAGGGTCGACAACGGCCGCCTGGGTGAGCGGAGGGACGACGAGGCGTCGGCCGGACGGGAACCGGGAGGAGCCGTTCCCGGCCGGCCGTGGCGCCCCGACGTCAGGACTGGTAGGCGGCCTCGCCGTGGACTGAGAGGTCCAGACCCATCTCCTCGGATTCCGACGTGACCCGGAGGCCAAGGATCAGGTCGACGACCTTGACGATCACGAACGTGGCGATCGACGGCGTACGCGATCGTCGCGCCCGACGGCGATGAACTGGTTGACGAGCTGCTGCACGTTGCCCTCCAGGAGGCCCGTGTAGGCGCTCTGGATGGCGGAGGAGGCGAAGACGCCCGTCGCGATGGCGCCGAACATCCCGCCGACCCCGTGGACCGCGAAGACGTCGAGTGCGTCGTCGATCTTGAGGAACGAGCGGAGCAGGGTCGCGCTGTACGACAGGCCACCCACGACGAGGCCGATGACGAGGGCCCCACCCGACGCCGACGAAGCCGGACGCGGGCGTGATCGCGACGAGGCCGGCGACGGCACCGCACGCGGCACCGACGACGCTGACCTTGCCGGTGCGCAGGTAGCTCGCGAGGACCCACGTGATCGTGGCGGCGGCGGCGGCCGTGTTGGTGACGATGAACGCACTGGCCGCGAGGCCGTTCGCGGCAACGGCGGAGCCGGCGTTGAAGCCGAACCAGCCGAACCACAGGAGGCCCGCGCCGAGGACGGTCATCGGGACGTCGTGCGGCTCCATCGAGTCGCCGTTGACGACGCGGCGACCGATGAGCAGCGCGACGATCAGGGCGCTGACGCCCGAGCTGATATGGACGACGGTGCCACCGGCGAAGTCGAGCGCGCCCAGCTTGAACAGCCAGCCGTCGACCGACCAGACCCAGTGCGCGAGCGGCGAGTAGACGAGGATGCTCCAGAGGACCGTGAACAGGACGAACGCACCGAAGCGCTTGCGCTCGGCGAACGCGCCGGTGATGAGGGCCGGGGTGATCGCGGCGAACATGAGCTGGAACGCGGCGAACAGCACGAACGGCACGGTCACGGCGTAGACGGTGGACGGCTCCAGGCCGACGCCGTTGAAGAACGACGAAGTCCAGGCCGCCGATCAGGCCAAGTCCGCCGACATCGGTGCCGAACGCGAGCGAGAAGCCCACGACCACCCAGACGACGCTGACGAGGGCCAGGCCGAAGAAGCTGTGCATGATCGTCGAGAGCACGTTCTTGCGGCGGACGAGCCCGCCGTAGAAGAGGGCGAGGCCCGGCAGCATGATCATCACCAGGGCTGTCGACATCAACAGCCAGGCGGTATCTCCAGAGTCCATCCTTCGATCCTTCCTCCCGATGTGTGGCAGGGACGATCCGGGGGCGACTCTGGGGAGTCAGCCGGATGTGATCGGAAGGCTACGAAGTCGCGAAGGTCGCGGTCGTCCCCGTGGCAGGACCGACAAGGTGTCGCTTCGGTGGCGAGTGACCCCGATCCGGCCCGGACGGTTGCAGCCGGGGTACGGTCACTCAGCGGACGAGGAGTCGGTCCATCCCCGCTGTCCAGCACACCGTGTCATCCCACGTGATGGCGTAGGCGTCGTAGCCGGCGTGGGCGGCGACCCAATCGAGCCCGTCCAGACCCAGCACGTACGCCGTCGTCGCGTAGGCATCGGCCCAGGTGAGGCTCGGGCCTACCACGGTCATGCTGCGGACGCCGCTGGGTGTCCGGCCCGACCTCGGGTCCCGGATGTGGGCGCCGCGCTCGTACGCCGCTGACGTCGCAACCGCCGAATCGCGCACCGCCAGCACCGCCGCGACCCGGTCCGGTCGATCGGGGTGGCGCACGCCGATGTGCCACGGACCACCGCCCCTCGGTCCATCGCCACGGACCGTGATGTCGCCGCCGGCCGTGACGCCGAACGCCGTGACACCGTCCTCGGCGAGTCGATCGGCCGCGACCTGGATGGACCAGCCCTTGACGATGCCGCAGGGGTCCACCCGGCCGTCGGCCCGCCAGCCACGAACATCGAAGGCCCCGCCCGATGCTTCGGCGAGCGCGTCGGCCATGGCCAGGACGCTCCGGACCTCGGGATGGGCGTCGCGCTCGGCAAGCGAACCGTCGCCGATCCGGCTGATCTCGCTGTCGGCACGGAACGGGCTGAACCGGCGATCCACCTCGTGGAGCCACGCGATCGCGCCGTCGATCGACGCGTCGATCGCGCCCGGTGGGACCGTCGTTCCGCGGACGTCGAATGACACGACCGTCCCCATCACCGCCTCGGTGCGGTTCACCCGGCGGTCTCCATCCGTGCCGACCGGCCGCGCCCCGATCATGCCCGCGCGTCGTCGAGCGCCGCCTGGAGCGATCGGGCGTACGCCCGACTCGTGTAGGTCGCACCGGACAGCAGGTCGATGTCGGCACTCTGGGCCGTCAGGGCCGCCTCGCGCAGGATGGGCTCGGCCGCATCCGAGATGTCGGCAGAGCGACGGTCGCCCGACGGGAGTTCCAGGGCCACCACGTCGGTGATCACGCCACCCGTGATGGTGACCTCGACCTGGACGTCGCCGAACCGCGTCGCGACGACGGGTCCGGTGACGGTGCCGTCGATGTACTCGCCCGCCGCGGTCGCGCCCGCAGCGGCGCTCGCGGTGGGGGCGGCCGTGGGATCCGCCGAGGCGGTCGGTTCGCCGACGATCGCCGAGTCGGAGGATGTCGAGGCGGCGAGACCGGGACTCGTCGGGGTCTTGAAGCTCAGCAGGAGCGCGAGCGCGACGACGGTCGTGAGGAGGGCGCCCAGCGCGCGTTTCGGGATCATCGGTGGACTCCCATGTCAGTCGAAGAACCGCTCGACGTGGATCCGGTCGGCGGGCACACCCAGGGCGCGGACGGCGGCGGACGCGTCGTCCATCAGGCTGTCCGAACCGCAGATGTAGACCACGGATCGCGCGACGTCGGGGGCCAGTCGCCGGACGAGCTCGGGTCGCATCAAGGTGGATGGATCGCCGCTGCTCCGCGACCCGACGAGATACAGCACACGCGCCCCGCGCCGCTCCGCGAGGAGGTCGAGCTCGCGTTTGAAGATCAGGTCGACCGAGCGACGCGCGCGGTACAGCAGGGTGACGGGCGTGGTGGCGGAGAGCTCCTCCAGCAGCGCGCGGAGCGGGGTCACGCCGATCCCGCCGGCGATCAGCAGGACCCGATCGGCCGTTCGATGGTCACTCGTCAGGTTGCCGTACGGTCCCTCCACGATCGCCCGCGTGCCCACGGCGAGATCACGGGCACGCGCGGAGTCGTCGCCCAGCGCCTTGATCGTGAGGCGCAGCCACCGTCCGTTCGGCTGGGCGGAGATGCTGTACGGGTGGGACCGCCACCAGCCATCGGTCAGGAACCGAACGTTCACATATTGGCCCGCACGGATCGGGAACCGGTCCAGGTCGCGCCCGGAGAGATAGACCGACACGACGTCGGGGGCCTCGTCGACCACGTTCGCGACACGGAACTGGTGGCGAGCATTGACGAGGAGTGGGTGGCCGAACCGGAAGACGATGAGCGTCCCGAGCGTCGCGACGTACAGGCCGATCCAGTACAGCCGGGCGATCGGGTCGTCCACGAAGTCCGTGCCCACCACCAGCTGGTGCGCGAACCCGAGCGCGATCGCGAGGTAGGCGTACAGGTGGATGCCGTACCAGCTCTCGTAGCTGAGGTGGCGGCGCGCTCGTCGGATGGAACTTGCCGCGACGGCGACAAGCAGCGCGAGGCTCACGGTCGCCATCAGGACGAAGTCCCAGGTCGTGATGAGGGTCCAGGCCTCGCCGATGACACTCTCGCCGTCAAGGAGCGCGAACCCGAACGTCGTGAAGGCGAAATGGGCGACGATCAGCCAGACGCTCGCGAACCCGACCCATCGATGCGCGAACGTCAGGTGGTCGCGCCCGAACGCGGCGTCCAGCCATGGCGCACGTGACATCAGGACGAGTTGGACCAGGGTCAGGAACGTCCCGACGAGTGCGCTGAGCTGGCCGATGGCGGTCGCGATCCCGCCGATGGTGCCGAGCTGGTCCAGCCCGCCGTGCTGCACCCACATCGCGACGATGAGCACGATGTTGGCGCCGAGGAAACCGACGACGTCCTCGGCACGTAGGTGCCACGCGCTGGGCTGGTTGGGGCGGGCCGCGGAGGCCGCCGGCGCGGATCGGGCGAGGGCCGTCATGCCCGCAGCCTGGGCCGCCCCCCTGAGAACATCCTGAGACGCCGAGCCGCGCTAGGTCCCGCTGACGATCCGTAGTGACCCGACGCCACCCTGGGCGTCGATGTCCACCTTGTTGACCGCGGTGGCGTAGTCCACCGACTGGTAGATGTCGCCCACCCGCGGGAACCGGGATTCGTCCACCTGGCTGCTGCCGAGCGCCATCCGGGTTCGGATCCGCGCCGCCACGCCTGCCGGGATCTCCAGCGTGAGGGCAGCGGCGCCGTGCTCGGTCTTGACCTCGGTCGCCCCGGCCGCTCGCGGGAGCCGGACGCGGGTCTCGCTGGCGCCCGTGTGCAGCTCCAGTCGGCGGACCCGGAGGTCCGCGAGATCGAGCGAGGTCTTGGCCGCACCGATCTCCAGCACCAGGTCCAGCGGGATCTCGGGACTCAACCCGAGGGTCCACGAAGACTCGCGGTCCAGCCATGGCAGACCATAGGTCGTGTCCTGGCTCAGCTCCACGCGACCCGGCCCGTCCTGCCGATGCATGACGCCGCCCAGGAACTCGCCGTCGATCAGGTTGCCGGTCGCGGCCGGACGGGTCGTCAGCTTGCCGGCGCCGAACTTGATCCGCACCTCCGCTGCCTGGACACCGGCCAACGGCACGACCAGCGCTTCCTCGGACCGAGGTCCGGGCACGATGGCACCGATCAGGAACCACACGCCCAGGATGATCGCGAGCCACGGCCAGTAGGTCTCGATGAGTTCGGCGGGACCCTGGTCGAGATTGCCCGTGGTGCTGGCCAGGAGGATGCCGCCGACCACGATCCAGCCGATGGGCCACGTGAACGCCCACAGGTTGGCGAACCCTGGGCGCCAGGAGAGCGCCGTCGAGACGAGCGATCCGACCCCCACGAGGATCACGAACATGGGCCACGCCTGCGACCACGGCAGGTCCGTCGCCTGACGGACGAGGAAGACGATCCCGAGTCCGATGAGCCACGTCGCCGCGATGAGCGATCCCCGGCGCCCGCCACTCATGACACGCTCCCCGGGTCCTTCGGCTTCCGCCCGAGTGCGGCCACGAGCAGGATCACGCCGAGCACGATCAGCATCGACGGCCAGAACCAGTCGAAGGAGATCATCGGCAACCATTCACGGGCCAGGAAGAACACGCCGAGCGCGACGAGCACGAGGCCCCCGATGACGGTCCCGCTCACCCCGAGGCCGCCACCTTCTCCGCGCGCGGCTCGTCGGGCGGCGCGGGCCTCGATCCGCGCGGCGCGGCGCGCGTCCACCGGCCGCGAAGCCCACATCGCTCCGGGCTCCGGGGCCGGCGTCACCAGCGCGGTCCCGGTCGCGGGATCGGCGACGACAGGCGCCCCCTCGACGGCAGCCGCCGCACCCGCGGCCCCGGCGGTCGGATCCGCTGGTGCCGTCGGAGCCGCCGGCATCGCCGGCCAGACCTCGTCCTCCTCCGGCACCACGATGGCCATGACGATATAGACGACGAGCGCGAGGCCGCCCGTCAGGATCACCAGCAACGCCCACACGATGCGGATCAGGGACGGGTCTGCGTCCCACATCTCGGCGAGTCCGCCGGCCACGCCGGCCAGCATCCGGTCACTCTGCGACCGGTACAACCGATCGTTCACTTGCAGCCTCCCTCGGGGTCAAGCGTGAAGCTCGCCGCGTTGCCCTCGATCGAGAGGTCGATCGAGGGGCCGGAACCGGCGCGCGTCCAGGTCTCGCCGGACTGCGCCAGCCCCCGGTCGTCCAGGTTCGTGGCGAACGTGAGTTGCTCCTCGACGTCGAAGCGCAGGGCGGCATCCGGTGGGACGCACAGCTCGATGGCGCCCGCGTTCGCCGACAGATCGCCGCGCGATGCGCCCGCCAGGGTGATGCGCAACCGACCCGCGTTGAGCGACGCGTCGATCCGATCGATGCTGGCGCCGGTGCCATCGATGATGAGGTCACCGGCATTCATGTCGCTCGTGAGGCGTGCCAGCGTCGCGCCGGCAAGGATCGCCGATGCCGATCCGGCGTTCATCTCGAAGTCGATGTCCCGCAGCGCGTCCGCTCCGACCGTGACGGTCCAGTCCTGCCGATGCAGGCCGGTGACGTCGGGCGTCCGGACGGCGAGTCCGGCACCGGACGCATCGATCCGCGGCTCATCGCCGACGTACTCGGCATGGACGCGCCACGCGTCGCCCGGCTCGGTCGCCAGGTTCACGGTGCCGCAGTCGAGGTCGATCGTCACGGTTGCCCCGCCCGCGAACGTGCCGTCGCGGTCCACGATCGCCGGATCGCTCGCGGGCCCGACGCAGCCCGCGATCGAACCGAAGGTCCAGCCTCCGGACGCGAGGGCGCTCCCGCCCAGGGTGCCGAGCACGAGGGCGACGACGGCCGTCCCGATGAGGCCCGCCTTGCTGCGCCCCAGGAGGAGCGCGATGCCCAGGCCGATGAGCAGGAGCGGCCACCATCGCCAGATGTTGGTGATGAGGTCATCGGGCAACGTGCCGGCTCGGACCAGGAGCGGGATCGCCCCGAGCGGGATGAGAAAGAGGCCCCAGAACAGGAGCCCACGGCGGATACGCATGTCCTCCACCCTCTGCATGCTGTGCGTTCCCGCCGATGGGCGGCGCGGTGCAGCGGAGGCCCGGGGCGGTCAGGCACCAGTTTGCCGCATGACGCAAGGACGCCGCTGGTGCCGAACGTCATCGTGTCCCGGGCCGAGCGGCAGGCGGGCGCCGTGGCGCGAGAGCGCCCCGGATGGCGAGCCGGGTGGGATTCGAACCCACGACCAAAGGATTAAAAGTCCCTTGCTCTGACCACTGAGCTACCGGCCCGCCGAGAGCATAGCCGTGCCAACGACGACGCGGACATGGGAGCGGACGCCGTCGGCTCCCTCAGCCCAGGATCGCCGTGGAGAGAGCGTCGCGGCGCGCCCGGGCGGTCCGGTAGCGAGCTGCGGTGGCGGGATCGCTCCTGATCGATCGGGTGCGTGGGGCCGCGGTCGCGCCGAGATCGCTGATGGCACCGGAGCCGCGCAACGCCATCAGCGCCGCGCCCCGTCGGGAGGCCTCCGCGGTGGACGCGATGCTGATGTCCCGCCCCAGGGCGTCGGCGAGCGCCTGCTCAAGGACCGGCGAGCGGGTCAGCGCTCCGCCCGAAGCAACGATCCTGGGCGTCAGCCCGACGGCCCGGCCAAGTCGTTCATCGACGGCGGCGAAGCTGAGCGCGAGGGACTCCATGACGGCTCGGTACAGGCTCGCCGCGTCGGTCCCAGGGTGCAGTCCGATGACCGCTCCTCGGGCGTGGTCGCGGTAGCCGATGCTGCGCTCGCCGAACATGAACGGGAGGACGGTCAGCCCGTGACTGTCCGGCTCCAGCGCGGCCGCCGCTCGCTCCAGGGTCGCCGCTGACCGGCCCAGGAGACGGCTCGCCCAGGCGGACACCCCACCACCCTCGCTCAGCTGGCCACCCACCACCGCCCCGAGGCCCAGGCGCTGGGCGAACAGGCCGGGCGGGATGTCCGGGGCAGGCTCGGCGACGATGGCTCGCAGCGCGCCCGACGTCCCCACCGTCAGCGCCGCCGACCCTTCGTCCGTGGCTCCGAGGCCGACGTTGCTGCACGCCCCGTCGCCCCAGGCCGCGAACCACACGGCGTGGGCGAAGCGAGGCCAACGCGCAGCCGCCACCGCGGACAATCGGCCGCACGGCTCGTCATCGTCGAGGATCCGGGGAAGCTGATCCATGTCGACCCCGACGGAGTCCGCAACGGTCGCCGACCATCGACCGACCGCCCGATCCAGGAGCCCGGTTCCCGACGCCATCGATCGACTCACGACGGCCCGCCCCGTCAGGTGCCGCGTGAGCAGCTCGGGGAATCCGAACCACAGCTGGATCCCCGGGTGCTCCCCGCGCAGGTGGTCGATCCGTGACGGCCAGTAGCTCGCGTGGATGGGAGCCCCCGTCGTTCGATGGACGGCCCCCGAATCGATCCGGGCGCGCAGCTCCGCGGACGGGACGCTCGTGGTGTCGGCCCACGACAGCATCGGCGTGAGCGGTCGTCCGGCGGCATCAGCGCCGACGATGCTGTGCAGGAAGCAGGAGATCCCCGCCGACTCCACATCGCCGGCCAGGTCGCCCGCGAGCGCGTGAACCCCGTCGATCGCTTCGGAAACGAGTTCGAGGAGCCGCTCCGGGACCAGTCGAACGCCCCCGCTCGAATCGACGTCCCAGGCGTATGGAACGCGGACATGCGTGCGCCTGAGCTCTCGACCGAGCCGGTCGTACAGCGCCGCCCGGACGGACGACGATCCGACATCCAGGGCGAGGACCAGTGGTCGCACCTACGCGCGGTCGTAGGCCTCGCGGAGCCAGCCGCGCACCTCGGCGTCGAACGCTTCTGGGCCGTCGAGCCGCACGCGGTGGGTGCACATGCCGCTGGCTGCCTCCAGCCGCCCGACGGGTTCGGTGCCCTTGAGGTTGAGCCCGATCTCGAGCCGTCCACCGGCGGCCGGACCGACGGTCCCGAACTGCTTCGAGCGCCGGAGGGAGACATACGCCTGCTTCGGGGCCAGCTCCACGTCATCGCCGAACCCGCGAGCCAGCGCGATCACCTCGTCGTGGAGTGGTCGCAGGCCGGCTTTCGGACCGACATAGATGGCGTCCACCAGGGCATCGCCCGCCGGAGCATCGTCGCCCCGCAACGCGGTGAGGGCCACGAGGTTGGCGTTCCCGTGGCTGAAGCCGTGCTCCGACTTGAGCCAGGTCATGATCTCGCCGTGCTTCGCCAGGCCGGACCCGCGGACCAGGGTGACCCATTCCGCCATCGACCGGCCAGTCCCCTGCTCGATGTTGCGGATCTGCGTCTGCGTCGCGTCGTCGACGGTCGCCATCGTAGTCCTCCGTGTCAGGCCGGCGGCGGGACCTCGGTCGGGAGCGCCGTCCCGTGGACCCCGGCCACGAGGTTGGCGGCCGCCATGGCGGCCATCTTGCCACGGGTCGCCCTCGATGCCGACGCGATGTGCGGCACGATGAGGCAGTTGTCGAGCCCGACGAGTGGGTCGTCCATCGGGATCGGCTCGGGATCGGTGACGTCCAGGCCGGCGGCCCAGATCGTGCCGTCGCGCAGGGCATCGGCGAGGGCCCGCTGGTCCACCACCGGTCCGCGGGACGTGTTGACGAGCACGGCCGTCGGCTTCATCCAGGCCAGGGTCTCGGCGTTGATCAGGTGCCGCGTCACCGGCGACAGGTTCACGTGCAGCGAGACGAAGTCGCTCTGCGCCAACAATGCCTCGAGCGGCAGGTACGTCGCTCCCAGCGGGCCGGTCACGTCGTCCGGCAGTTCCGCCACGTCGTGGTAGAGGATCCGCATCCCGAACCCTTGCGCCCGTCGTGCGACCGCCTGCCCGATCCGCCCGAACCCGACGATACCCATCGTGGCGCCATGTACGTCGGGGCCGAGCAGGAGCATCGGACCCCAGGTCTTCCACTTGCCGTCCCGGACGTATCGGTCGCCCTCGGGCAGCCGTCGGGCAGCCGCCATGAGCAGCGCCCAGGCGAGATCGGCGGTCGTCTCGGTCAGGACGCCCGGCGTATTGCCGACCGGGATCCCGCGCCGCGCGCACGCGGCGACATCGATGTTGTCGAACCCGACGGCGTAGTTGCTGACGACCTTGAGCCCCGGACCGGCGGCATCGAGGAATTCGTCGTCCACGCGGTCGGTGAGGAGCGTCAGGACCCCGTCGCAGCCGGCGACCCGGCGCAGCAGCTCGTCCCGCGGCGGCGGCAGGTCGCCGTCCCACAGGTCCATGTCGCAGACCGCCCGGATGGCCTCGAGGCCCTCGTCGGGGATGACCCGTGCGACGAAGACACGCGGCCGGGCGCCGCCCGTGCGATCAGCCACGACCCAGCCCGCCGACGAACCGCTCGATGCGACCGAGCGCCTCGGTCAGGTTCTCGCGCGAGTTCGCATACGAGATCCGGATGTGCTCCGTGCCGACGCCGCCGAAGGCCGTCCCCGCAAGGACGCAGACCCCGGCTTCGTGGAGCAATCGATCCGCGAGCTCCTGGCCGGACAGGCCCGTGCCGGCGATGGAGGGGAACGCATAGAAGGCGCCGACGGGCAGCGCGCACCGGATGCCCGGGATCTGGTTGAGCCCCTCCAACGATGAGATCGCGACGGGCCTTGAACTCGACCACCATCGCGTTCACGTCGTCCTGCGGCCCGGTCAGGGCCGCGACCGCGCCGACCTGCGCGAAGGTCGGCGCGCACGAGATGGTGTTGATCACGAGCTGGCTGTACGTCGGGATGAGCGAGGGCGGGACGACCGCGTAGCCGAGCCGCCAGCCGGTCATGGCGAAGGTCTTGGAGAACCCGTCGAGGATGATCGTCCGTTCCGCCATCCCGGGGAGCGTCGCGATCGAGACGTGCTCATGGCCGTCGTACAGGATCCGCCCGTAGATCTCGTCGCGAGACGACCCACAGGTCGTGCTCCACGGCGAGCGCCGCGATGCGCGTCAGGTCGTCGCGCGTCAGCACGCCGCCGGTCGGGTTGGCCGGGGAGTTGAGGAACAGGACGCGGGTCCGCGGCGTGATGAGCGACGCGAGTTCGTCCACGTCCAGGCGGAACTCGTTCTCCATCCGGATCGGGATCGGGACCGGGGTCGCGCCCACGAACCGAGTCAGCGATTCGTAGATCGGGTACCCGGGGTCCGGGACGAGCACCTCGTCGCCCGGGTCCACGAGGCCCAGGATCGCGTACAGCATCACGCCCTTGCCGCCCACGGTCACGAAGACCTGCGAGGGATCCGCGTCCACGCCCTTGTGGAGGGCCACGTCCGCGGCGATCGCCTGGCGCAGGGCAGGGATGCCTGGGAACGGCGCGTAGTGGGTGGCGCCATCGTCGAGCGCCTGCTTGGCCGCCTCGCGCACGTGGGCGGGCGTGTCGAAATCGGGTTCGCCGATCTGGAGGTGGATGATCGATCGACCCTCGGCCTCCAGCGCGCGAGCGCGCGCGCTGACCTCGAACGCACTCTCGGTGCCGATGGTGCCCATCCGGGCAGCGACGTGTAGACCGGACGCGATGGTCATGGCGGGATCTCCTCGCGGTGGGTCCGGCGAGCATCCGTTGTCGCGATGCGTAACGTCAAGCGCGAAGTGCTACGCCGACCGTGAAGCGCACCTTATGTATTGGCGGTCGCAGCGCGACCCAGTTCCTCGACCATGGCCGCCACCGCCGGATGGCGTCGCCGCTGCGGCTTCACCGCGACCATCACCCGTCGCTCGAGGGGCGGATCGATCGCCACGATGGTGGCGCGCATGGGACGGTCGCGCAGCGCGAGACCCGGCAGCACCGCTACGCCCAAGCCGGCCTCGACGAGCGCGATGATCACGCTGTAATCCTTGCAATTGGACCGGACGTGCGGCTCGAATCCGCTGCGGTGGCATTCCCGCAGTACCGCCTGGTAGATCGAACTTGCTTCGGTGTCCATGATCCATGGGTCGTCGCGCAGGTCAGCGAGCGCCATGGCTGCGCCCTCGGGACGCTGTCCGGGTGGGAGCGCCAGGTAGATCGGGTCCCGGGTCAACGGGAGCAGGTCGATCCCCCGATCGCCGATGCGCGTGGACTCGTCGTACTCATCCACGACCGCGATGTCCACCTCGTCGAGGGCCAGGGCGGCAAGGCTCTCGCGGGTCTCGAGGTCGCGAAGGGTGACCCGCAGACCCGCATGCCGGCCCGCCAGGATGGCGATCGCCGAGGGCAGGATGGCGCGGGCTGCGGTCGGGAACGCGGCGACCCGGAGTGTCCCCGAGACGCCCTCGCGCGCCGCCGCGAGGTCGGACTCGGCCGCGTCGAGTGCCGCGCTGATCGCATCGGCGTGGCGGACGAGCGCCTCGCCTGCCTCTGTCAGGCGCACCCGCCGACCATGTCGCTCCATCAGCGGCACACCGGCCTCCGCCTCCAGGATCCGGAGTTGTTGCGACACGGCGGACGGGGTGACGTCCATCGCGGCGGCCGCCGCCTTGATGGTCCCGCGTCGGGCCACTTCGCGGAGGAGTTGCAGCCGCCAGACCCCGAGCATCTCCGTGTCAGACCCGGCCGTCCGGCTTAGGGAAGGAGGGAGCGGATGGCGAACGTGACGTTGGCCGGTCGTTCGGCGAGCCGGCGCATGTACCACGGATACCAGTGCTCGCCGTAGGCGATGAGCGTGCACACGCGATACCCGGCCTTCGCGAGTCGGGTCTGCTCGCCGGTGCGGATGCCGAACAACATCTCGATCTCGAACCCGTCATGACCGATCCCGGCCGGGGCCACGGCCTCCGCGATCTGCTCGATGAGTTCCACGTCGTGGGTGCCCAGACCCAGGCGGATCGGCCGGTCCCGGCCGTCGAGCAGGAAGCTCACCGCGAGCGCCGACGAAATTCGAGTCGACGCGGCGCTTGTCGCGATACGCGATGGTCGCCTTCTCGTCATACGCGCCCTTGACCAGGCGGATGGCCGGGTCGAGCGGCATCAGCCGGGCGACATCTTTGGCCGTTCGCTTGAGGTAGGCCTGCAGGCAGATGCCGGTGTTCGGCGCGACGGCGCGCAGCCGTTCGTACAGGCGGATGGTGGACTCGGCGTATGCCGAGCCCTCCATGTCGATCCAGAGGTAGGAGCCCGTGGCTGCTGCGTGCTCCGCGATGCGGACGAGGTGTGCGAGCGTCGCGTCCTCGTCGTGATCCAGGCCCAGCTGCGTGGGCTTGACCGACACCTCCCCGCGGATCCCACGGGCCTTGATCGCGTCGAGCAGCGCGACATAGTGCTCGGCGACCTCGTCCGCTTCCGACAGCGACGCCAGGTTCTCGCCGAGGCGGGTGTACATCGTCGCGATACCGGTGGCCTGGAGTGGCACGGCTGCATCGAGCGCGGACTCCATGGTCTCGCCCGGCATGAACCGGCGGACAGCACGCTGCATGAACGGGAGCCCCGGAAGGTGCTCCTTCAACCATCAATTCCGGGCGGCCCACAGGAAGACGCGACGCATCAGGGAAGACTCCTCACCATGCCACCGTCCACAGGCACGATGGCTCCCGTGACGTAGGACGCCGCGGGCGAAAGCAGGAACGCGCCCAACCGACCCACCTCGGCCGGGTCACCGTACCGACCCAGGGGGATCCGCGCGATGACCTCGGTACGGATGGCGTCCGGGGACGCACCGGTCCGTTCGGCGGTCGCGGCATCGATCTGGGCGATGCGCGCGGTCGAGACCCGACCAGGCGCGAGGCCGTTGATCCGGATCGGCGCGATCTCCGGCACGAGCGACTTGATCAGCCCGGCGAGTCCCGGGCGGATGACGTTGGAGGTCGTGAGTCCCGGGATCGGCTCCCGGGCGGATGACGACAGGATGATGAGGATCGCTGCCCGGTCGCTCGCGCGCAGGTGGGGCAGCGCGGCCCGGATCAGGCGCAGGGCACTGTGCAGCGTGCCATCGATCGCCCGTGCCCATGCGGCCTCGTCGAGGTCCTCGAATCGGCCGGGCGGCGGCCCACCGGAGTTGACGAGCACGAGGTCCAGACCGCCCAGCGCCGCGAGCGTCGTCGCAACGGCTGCCGATGGTCCGTCGGCGGCCGAAAGATCGGTCGGCACCGCGATGGATCCGGGCGTGCGCGCGGCAGCGTCGTCCAGTCGGTCGGACGGCCGAGCCACCAGTGCCACCCTGGCGCCCTCCGCGGCGAGCGCGGCACCGATCGCCCCGCCGAGGCCACCCGAGCCACCGCCGACCAGCGCCCGAGCGCCGTCGAGACCCAGGTCCATTCGCTCCTCCAGCACCGCCGGCGGGCGCTCGATCTGCCGAGCCGACGCCGTGCGACTGCGCTCGATGGTACGCCGCGACCGGACCGCTCGGGACCCCGGTTCGCAGGTCGGGCTAGAATCCCCCGACGATGACCCGGTTCTTCGACGTCGACGCCGCTAATGAGGCCCTCGCGGAGGTCGCCCCACTCCTCGCCACGCTCGCCGATCAGCGCAACGAACTGATCATGCTGCGCGACCGGGCGCTGGGGGCGCGCTCGCCGTCCGGGGCCGGACCCGCGGACGAGGCAGATCCCGAGGAAGCGCGTCGCATCCGCCTCCGGATGCAGGGCGTCATCGACCAGATGAGCGCGGCGGTGGCGAGGATCGATACCCTCGGGATCACGCTCCGCGACATCGAGCGCGGGTTGATCGATTTCCCCGCGCTGGCCAGCGGACGGCAGGTATGGCTGTGCTGGCAGCTCGGCGAGACGGGCGTCGCACACTGGCACGAACTGGAGACCGGCTTCGGCAGCCGGCGGCCGCTCATCGAGCTGTTGTGACCGGCGCGGACTCGACGGCCCGCGTCATCCAGGCGGACGGGCGTTCCAAGGCATATCGGCCGATGCCGGATGCGGAACGGGCGGCGGCCCTGCGATCGGGTCTGGACGCCTACGTGAACGGCGACTACTTCCTGGCCCACGAGTTGCTCGAACCCGCCTGGATGGGTACCGCCGACCCCGGGGAGCGGGCCTTCGTCCAGGGCCTGATCAAGCTTGCCGCCGCCGACGTGCACGGTGTGCGTGGTAATCCCCGTGGGGTGGCACGGAACCTGGAGGGCGCGCTGGAGCGGCTGCGCCACGCAGCTGCCGCGGACGTCGCCCTGCCGGCCGGCTTCCGGCTTGACGCGCTCATCGCCGATATCGATACCCGGCTGGACCGCGCCCGGACCGGTGCGGCGACGACACCCACCACCCTGCCCTGGAGTCGATGATGTTTCGCGCCCCTGACCTGCCCACCGTCGACGCGATCGAGGCGGACCGTCGCCTGCGCGAGGATCCCGATCGGCCGTTGCTCGTGGACGTTCGCGAGCAGAACGAGTTCATCGCGGTCCGGGCGCCGGGCGCGGCCCTCATGCCGACGTCGTCATTCCTCCACCGGATCGACGAGCTTCCGGCCGATCGGCCGTTGTTGATCATCTGCCATACCGGCAACCGGTCGGCGGCGGTGACGGGCTACCTCCTCCGCGCCGGACGCGCGGACGTCGCGAACGTGGCGGGCGGGATGGACGCCTGGGAGCGATCCGGGCTGCCCGTGCGACGGGGTACCCCGGATCCCGACGAGGGCCGGATCACCGACTGACGTCGGTCACGCCGGGGCCGCGCCGTCAGCGGCGGAGCACCCGCCGAACGATCCCGCGCGCCTGTTCCGGATGGGCGAAGCCCCAGCCGATCAGCAGCAGGATGATGAAATTCACCGTGCCCGCACCGGCCGCGTTCAGGTAGCCGAGCTGCTGGCCGATCTCCCCTTCGATCTTGAGGCCCGGGATCGTCGCACCGGCCACACCCAGTTGGAAGAACGGGCTGAGCGGCGCCACGTTGGCCCGCGCACTGCTCGACGTGGGACCCTCGCTCGTCTCACCGCCTACGAGGATCGCGTTCGGACCGGACAGGACCGGGCTTGATCCGGTGAGCCCGAACGGCAAGTCGCTCTGGGTCAGGTGCTTCCACTCCAGGAGGTCGCCGGTCGTCGTCGGGATCGCCCAGTAGAGCTCGCCCTTTGGTCCTTCGGCGTCGGCGCCGCCCACCAGATACAGGGCACCGCTTGCGGTCCAGGTCGCGGCGTCGTCGCGGGCGACCGGAAGATTGGCGGTGTCGGTCACGGCCCATTGGACCACCTTGCCCTCGTCCGGGTTCGCGGGCAGACCGGCGGCGGCAGGCAGACCGATCGAACCACGCTGGACGGCGCCCACGGGTCCGGCGCCATCGTGTCCGCCCCAGACCCACACGTAGTCACCGATGACGGCGGCGCCGCCATCGGCCTGCGGTCGGAGCAGCTCGGCTTCGGGCGCCCACTTCTGGAGGACGCCGGCCTCCGACAACTCGCTCTTCCAGGTCGTGGCGACCGGTCCATCCGGGCCTTCGCCACCGATCAGGAGGATCCCGGTGGGTGCCGAGACACCGGCCGCGCCTGCGCGCCCTTCGGGCAGCAACAGGTCTTCAGGGGCGGTCGCCCACTCGTTGAGGGCGCCGGTCGTACCGTCGGGCGTGAGCACGAAGACGGTCTGCGTCGGCTCCCCTGCCGCGTCGTATCCACCGATCACGTAGATCCGGCCCGAGACGAGCAGCACGCTCGCGTCGGATCGCGGTTCGGGGAGCGCCGGGCCTTCCGCCCATTTGTCGAAGTTGCCGGTCCCGGACATCTCCGCGACATACACGGTGGACTGTGCGGTCTCGCCATCGCTGCCGCCGATGTACAGGAACTTGGTCCCCAACTGGACCACGGTGCCGTCCGTGCGCGGTGCGGGCAGGGCCAGCTCGGCGGGCGACGGGTGCCACGGGACGACGGCGCCGACCGGTGCGGGACACGGCAGCGTCTCGTTCTCCGGTGGGCAGAAGTTGATCGGCGACCAGGCCAGGACGCCGAGCTCCACTGTCCGGTTGACAGTCAGGTAGTACGCCCGGTCAGGGATGTAGCCGAGCATCATGATGATGAGGCCGAGCCAGAACGTCGCCTTGACCCCGGCCCATGCCCAGCTGTCCGCATCCAGCGCGCCGAAGAAGACCCGCTTGCGCGGGACGGTGCTGCCGGCTTCGAGCGCCTGCTGGGCCATCGTCCTCCATCCTCACCGGGCCGCCGGGCGGCCGCGGTTCATTCCGCTGTGATCGTCCCCGTCATGCCCGGGTGGACCGAGCACAGGAAGGGGTAGGTGCCGGCCGGGAGGGCTGGCACGTCGTAGGTCGCATCTGCGACGCCGGTGATGATGTCGCCACGCATGAGGCTCGTGCCGGCACCGTCCTTGACCTCGACGTTGTGGGGCACGCCGGCCTCGTTGTTCGAGAAGTGGATCTGGAACGCCTCATCCGCGGGGACCGTGACGGCCGTGGTTTCGAACGCGGTGCTGGAGCTCGCCGAGATCTCCACGATCGTCTCCGCCGCGGGCGATGACGGGCCGGCAGAGGCACCCGGAGAGGGAGCGCCCCCGGTCAGTTCCTCGGTCCAGCAGGCCGGGAACGGGGTCGCGCCGGGCGCCGGCTCGTACTCGGGGTCGCGCCAACCGGTGAACGTCTCGACTTCGCCCGTGATCGGGTCGAGGACGGGTTCGAAGAGATGCTCGTCGCGGACGGTATAGGTGACATCGTCGGTGGCACGCAGGAAGGCGATCAGTTCGTCGACCTGGCGGTAGTTCAGCGGACCCGGCGGATTGGCCGTGTCCGACCAGACCGGCATCACGGATTTCGGATTGCCACAGGCGTACCGTCCGCCGACCTCGAGGATATTGCGCAGGTAGTTCTCGCTGAGATGCGCGAACAGCTTGTCCTGGCGATTGAGCGCCGGCCCGATGCCGGGCGGGTCGTCGTTGGGACCCAGGCCATCCACGCCATGACAGCGCGCGCAGTTCGCCTCGTAGATGAGGTAGCCGCGTTCCACCTTGATGACCTGCTGCGCGGTCGCCTCGGCATCGAGTCGTGGTTCGGTCAGCCCGAGCGGCGTCCCCAGCTCGTAGAACCAGTAGATGGCGACGAACAGGATGACCACGATGACGGCAAGGAAGCCCACCCAGCGGGCGTTCGACGACTGGCGCACGACCTGCGCGGCGCGTTCGGGCGTCAGCTCGAAGGTCCGCGTGGATGGCGCCGACGTGAACCGCTCGACCGGGGCCGGTTCGACCGGCGGCCGGGGCACGGGCAGGCGCTGTTCCGGCTCGGGCTCGCGCTCCGCGGGCTCGCGTCCGGGCGTATCGGTCATCGGTCTCCTCGTGGAGTCGTCGGGGTCATCGTCACGTCAGATGCAGCCGGTGGGCGTGCGTGGCGGGATGATGCCGGGCTGCCCGAGGGCGACCGGTAGCGGTCCCAGCGTGATCTTGGAGGTGTCGATGGTCAGGGCGCCCTCGCCATCCACCGTGACGCCGAAGCGGTCCATGCCGCGCGGCGCGGGGCCGATAGGCGGCCCCGTCCGCCTTCACACCGAGACGGTCGTAGCGCGATCCGTGGCACGGACACTCCAGCCAGAAGTTGCGCTCGCATGGATTGGGCTTGCAGCCCAGGTGCGGGCAGCGCTGGTAGAGGGCGCGCACGTTCAGGGCGGTCCCGTCCCCGGTGGCGTCCTCACCGGCGATGAAGCGCTGCTGCGATGGGTCCACGAGGATCACGAACGCTCGCGCTTCCGCGTAGTACGCCGGGAACCCCTCCTCGATCGGGAGGGTGGAGTTCTGGGTCTTCATGTCCTCGAGCGTTCCCGACGCGGAATGGCGCCCCGAAGCCACTGGACAGGTTCGGCCAGATGAACCCGATCGTGCCGGCGCTCACCTCAAGGAGCCAGAGCCCGATGCCGGCACCGAGCGCGCCGCGCATCAGCTGTCGACGCGACAGGCCCTGTACCTGCTCCTTGCGGAGCGACTTGATGGCCTCCGACGTCAGGGCGGCGGGCTTGGCGGCGGGCTCGACGTGGTAGTTGCTCATGCGCGAACGGATGTCCTCTGCTGCCGCGGGATCACAGGGCGAAGTAGAAGCCGGCCCCGTCGACCAACGGGATGACGAACGTATAGCCCGGGCCCCGGAAGAAGATGCCGACGAAGGTCAGCAGCAGGCCCAGGATGCAGAACATGGTGAACAGGACGACCGCCGTCTTGCGCTGCGACGGCTTGGTCACCTGGAGATCCTTGCGATCGACGAACGGGATCAGCGCCGCGCCGACGAGTACGAAGGTCGGCACGAGGACGCCGGCGACCGTCGGATGGAAGTAGGCCAGCAGCTCCTGGAGCCCGAGGAAGTACCACGGCGCCTTGGCGACCGCCGGCGTGACGTTGCCGTTGGCGAGCTCCTCCAGGGGGGCGTTGATGAACAGGCCCATCATCAGGAGGAAGATGCTCATCATGCCGGCGGCGAGGAACTCGATCGTCAGCAGATGCGGCCAGGTCATGACCGTGTCGTCGGGTTCCTTCTGGACCCGGACGACCGCGTCCTGCTTGACCAGGGCGAGCAGGCGGTATGGACGCGCCGACATCGGGACGCGCTGCTTGTCGATCTCGGTCCGCCGCGTCGGATCGACCGGCAGCACCTCGCGACGCTCGGGCGGCGCCTTCGTGTCTGTCATGGCTCGAACTGCCTTGCGGGTCGATAGGACGGCTCAGCGCAAGGCGCCGTGCGAGCAGCGGAGCGAGCGCACCCCAAGGTGCGTGAGCGAGCAGCGCAGCCGGCAACGCGGCGATGGGTCGTCACAGCGGCCCACTGATCCCACCGTCTTTGCGGATGCGCCAGAAATGGACGGCAAGGAAGATCGCGGCGACGAGTGGCAAGCACCATGATGTGGAGCACGTAGAAGCGCAGGAGCGTGTTCTGCCCGACCTCGACGCCGCCCAGCAGGATGCGCGAGACCGGCGTGTTGAAGAGCGGTGCGTACCCACCCATGTTCGTGCCGATCGTGATCGCCCAGTAGGCGATCTGGTCCCACGGCAGCAGGTAGCCGGTGAAGCTCAGCATGATCGTGAGGAACAGCAGCACGACGCCGACGACCCAGTTGAACTCGCGCGGTGGCTTGTAGGCGCCGTGGTAGAAGACCCGCATCATGTGCAGGAACACGAAGAACACCATCAGGTGGGCGCCCCACCGGTGGATGTTGCGGGTCAGCAACCCGAACGTGACCTGGCTCTGGATGTCGAGGATGTTCGTGTAGGCCTGCGTCGCGCTCGGCACGTAGAAGAACATCAGGTACACGCCGGTCACGGTCAGCACGAGGAACAGGAAGAAGCTCAGACCACCCAGGCAGAACGTGTAGGCGAACTTGACCGCGTGCTGGCGGACGCGGACCGGGTGGATGTGCAGGAAGACGTTGTTCATCACCGCGTACGCGCGCGAGCGCTCGTCGCGGGGATACGGCTGGCGGAAGATGGACCGCCAGACGGGGCTTCGGCGGATGGTCTGGTCCACCCGCTCGAGGAAACTCACCGGGCTCCTCCTGCGACGCCGGGCGTCCCGGCGAGTTGCGCGTCTCGGTACGACTCCTTGTACAGCCGCCCGTCGGTCGAGATCTCCTGGAGCTCGAACCGCTCCATCGTAATGGCGTCGAAGGGACATCGCTTGACGCACAGAGCGCAGCGGATGCACCGCTCCTCATCGAGGATCATGGCCCCGCCCTGCTCCCAGCCGTAGGCCTCCTCGAGTTCGGGCAGCAGCCCTTCGGACTTGAGCGCGTTGATGTCGACCATGTGGATGACGCCCTTCGGGGCAGACATCCGCGCAGGCGCCGCACAGGACGCAGCGGAACGGGTCGAACCAGATGTTGTAGTTGCACATCAGGCAGCGCGTGGACTCGGCGACGGCACCGTTGGCGTCGTACCCGAGCTCCACCGGGGTGTTGAAGTTGACGACCGGTTCCGTCGACGGCATCCGCGCCTGGAGCGGGACCATCGGGATGTGCTGGCGCGGCAGGATGTCGTAGAACTCGGGCATGTCGTGGCGCCACGAGCTCGTGATCTTGACGTTGGCGGCGACCGTGACGTCCGTGCGCCCGGCGAGGTATCGATCGATCGCGTAGGCCGCCTTCTTGCCGTGCCCGGCGGATTCGATGAGCGTCGTGGGACCGGTGACGAAGTCGCCGCAGGCGAAGACGCCGCGGACGTTCGTCGCATAGGTCGCCGGATCCACCTTCACGCGACCGCGATTGATCTCGAACGTGGCCTCGACCGGGAGGAAGGTCAGGTCGGCGGCCTGCGACACGGCCGGGATGACGGTCTGGGCGGCGACGACGAACTCCGACCCTTCGATCGGCACCGGGGATCGACGACCGGACGCATCCGGCTCGCCGAGGCGGTTGCGGATGAATTGGACGCCGGTGACCTTGCCGTCCTCGCCGAGCACCTCGATCGGACTGGCGAGGAACTCCATGCGGACGCCCTCGCGCTCCGTCTCGCCGAGTTCCTCCTCGTCCACGACGAGTTCGGATCGGGTGCGGCGATAGGCGATCGTGACGTTCTGCGCGCCGTGGCGGAGGCTCGTGCGCGAGCAGTCCATGGCCGTGTAGCCACCACCGATGACGACGACGTCGTTGCCGACCTCGAGCGGCTGGCCCAGGTTGGCCTTCTTCATGAAGTCGACGCCGTAGTCGACGCCCTCGAGCTCGGCGCCCGGGATGTCGAGGGCGACCGCGTCCATCGCGCCGGCCGTGATGGCGATCGCATCGAAGTCGCGCTGGAGTTGATCGAACGTGATGTCCACGCCGATCGTCGTGTCGTAGACGAACGTGACGCCAAGGCGCTCCACCAGCCGGACGTCCATCTCGATCGCTTCGCGCGGCAGGCGGAACGCCGGGACGCCGATGAGCATCGTCCCGCCGGCGAAGGGCAGGCTGTCGAAGACCGTGCAGCGGTAGCCCTTCATCGCGAGTTCGCGCGCGACCGCGATCCCGGCGGGTCCGGCGCCGACGATCGGCGACCCGCTCCGCTCGCGGCGTGATCTGCGGCATGACGTCGGGGATGCCCGACGCCTCGTGCCATTCGACGAGGAACCGCTTCATGGCCCGGATCGCCAGCGGGCGATCGATGTCGCCGCGGCGGCACGCACGTTCGCACGGCGCCGAGCAGACGTACGAACACATCGCCGCGACCGGGTTCGGGTCGCGCGACAGGATGTATCCCTCCTCGAACCGACCCTCGGCGGCGAGGTTCAGGTACCCGCGGCAGTTCGTCCCGACCGGACAGGCTTCCTGGCACTCGATGTTGCACTGCAACCAGGAGGCGTCGACGGGCTGGACGAGGAATTCCTGGGTGGGATCGATGGCCAAGCGGGGCACGTGCCTTTCAGGGAAGGTCGGGCTCGGGCGCGGACGAAGGATCGGCGGTGGGCGCCGACGCCGCCGAATCTACCATCCGCGTCTTCGGCCTGCAAAACGCGATGGGCATTCGGCGAGCGTGCCCGAAGTTGACGCCCCGCACCCTCGCAGCTACCCTGCCCGCGATGGCGCCGTCGCGCGAAGGACCCCGACCCAAGCGATGCTAGCTCCGTGACCGCCCCCGAGTTCGCCTTCCTCGTCATGGGCCTCGTCCTTGGCGTCGCGGCCGGTGCCGCACTCCTGGAGATCGTGCGGGCCCGACCTCCCGCCCCGCGTGAAGTCCGCGTGACGGTGGCCCAGGACGCCATCCCGCGACGCGCCGCGACCCTCGCCGAGGCGGCGTTCGCGATCGCCAGCGCCGAGCCGGCGCGCGGCGGTCCGGCGGACCGGCGAGATGAACCGGCCGGACCCCCCGTCGGCATGCCCGAACGTCGAACATCCGTTCCCCGGACGTCGCCGATGACCTTCCGGTTGGCGGCCGCGACGGCCAGCTCCGGCGCGGGCGTCCGATCGATCCCGGGGCGGGACCATCGCTCCCGACGGGTCGGCGTCCCCGTCAGCGGCGGTGACGACCCGCTCCTCGCCGCCATGCGAGCCAGTCGCGGCCGCCAGCGCGGTCGCCGCGATGCGCACCTCGGCCACGACCACGACCGCCGACCGCGGAGCGGCCCGGGGTCCTGAGCGGACCCGACCCCATCCTCGTGTCGATGGCCGGTGATCGCAACGCCATCGGGTGACGAGCCCGCGGCGACGCCCGACGATGCGGCGGCGACTCCGCCCGCGGCGTCGGCTGCCGGCGACCCGGCCGCGCCGCCCTCTGGGCCGTGTGCCGAGCAACGCCGCCTGGCCGACGAGCGCTGCCTGAGCTCGCGACACGGGCGCGTGAAGGGGCGCGAGACGGCCGACGAGACGCACCGAGCGGCACAGCGCGCCTATGACGAGCACGAGGCCCGGGCGAACGAGGCCAGGCGTCGCGGCGGACCCGCGAGCCGTCCGGCGCGCGAAGGACGATGCCCAGGCCAAGTTCCGCGCGGCGCGCAACGGGCTCGGCACGACGGACGAGGTCGAGGCCGCCGCGCGAACCTGGCTCATGGAGATCAACCAGATCAACAGCGATGCTCGGGATGCGGCGGCGATCCTGACCCGCGAGCGCGAGGCGGTCCGGACCCTCACGCTGGAACTGGAACGCATCGCCATGGGGGCCGAAGCGGCGCGGATCGCCGCCGAGACGGCCGAGGCCGCGTGCCTGGCGGCACGCGAAGCGGTCGCGGCGTGCGAGGAAGCGGCCGCTGGACCGGTCGGCCACCTCCCGACGATCCCGTCGGGGGCGCCCGACGACGACGACGTCCTCGACGAGGTCCCGGTCGCCGCGGTCCTCGGGACCGGCGGCACGCCGAGGATCTTCCGGCTGGTGCGCGGCGATCGGACGGCGATGGCCGAGCTGGTGTACGCGATGGCCGGTGACGATCCGTCGGGCCGCAAGCACTGGCAACTCGTCCTCTCGGATCTCGTGGACGCGATCCTCGCCGACAGCATCGCGGCGGCTTCGCTCGACTTCCCCAAGGACCACGACTTCTGGGGGCCGTTCCCCACCGACCAGAGCCGCGACATCATCCACGCGCTCTCGTCGCTGGGCTATCGATTCGACGGCCTCGGCGGCTGGGTCGACGGTCGCGCGCCCTCGCAGCGCGACCTGTCGCTCGCCCTCGGCTATGCCGGGATCGACCCGATGCCGGATCCGCCCGTGGCCGACCGAGGCCGAGGTGCGAGGACCTGTTGCGCGACGTGACGGTCGCCGCCGACGAGCGGCTCGTGGGTGCGGCTGGCGACCTCACGCTGGGCGAACTCGTCACGATGCTCGGACGGCGTGCGGACGGGCTCGCGGACGCGTGGAACGAGTGGGGTCGCCTGCGACCGTTGCTGCTCGAGGAGCGCTAGCGGTCCTCGCCCACGCCAGGGCTCGCGTCGCCGGCCGGTCCCGGACCCTCATCCTCGTCGTCGTCGATGACGACGACGCGCAGCGCCTCTGCCGCCGTCACGCCGATGGCCGCACCTTCCTCCGCCGCCCACGACCGGATCCGCTCGACGAGGCCGTCCACGTCGCGGATCTGACTGCGGTGCTCGCGAAGGGCGTCGAGCTTGCGATCCGAGGGTCGACGAGATGTCCACCCAGGCGTTCGCGTGATTCGACCAGAAGAGGTAGAGCCGCCGGACGTTGTGCGCCGGCAAGACCGGAACGAACCAGGGCCGGGAACGCCATCGGGTTGCGGGCCGCTGGGTAGACGGCATCCACGGCGGCCATCCCGGCAGCTCGGTGGTCGGTGTGGTTCACGCCGCCGTCGCCGTAGAACAGGGTCTCGGGGTCGGTGGCGAGGACCGCGTCCGGTCGGAAGGTCCGGATCTCACGGACGAGCATCTCGCGCAGGGCGAGGTCGTTGGCCAGCGCGCCGTCCGGCTGATGCAGGTACGTCACCCCGTCGTAGCCGATGACCGCCGCCGCCGCCGACTGCTCCGTCTCGCGCAGGGCCGCGAGGTCGAGGGGGTCGGCGTCGGGATCCTCGCCGCCCTGATCGCCGCTGGTGCAGCACACGAGCCAGCCGACCGATCCCTCGTCGATCCATCGCGCGGCCGTTCCGGCGGGTCCGAATTCGGCGTCATCCGGGTGCGCGGCGATCACCATGAAGCGGGCGGGGCGCCAGCCATGCGGTGTCGTCGGGTGGGGTGCGGTCAGGTCTGCCATGCACGACAGGCTTGCGGGGGCCGACCCTCGGCGCTACATTTCCGTCCGAGGCTTCGCTCGTCTCCCCCCACGAGCGAAGCCTCCTGATTCCCGGCGGTCATCGCGCGGGTGGCCTGCAGGTCGTCGATCGCGGCCAGGACCTCGGTCGCGTGGCCCTCGGCCTTCACCTTCGGCCAGGTCCGCGCGATCCGCCCGTCGGGGTCGACCAGGAACGTCGTCCGCGCGGTGCCCCAGTAGGTCTTGCCGTAGTTCTGCTTCTCCACCCACGACCCGTACGCCTCGGCGACGGCGTGGTCCTCGTCGGACAGCAACGGGAACGGGAGCGAGTACTTCTCGCGGAACGCCCGCTTGCTCGACGGCGCCCTGCGGGCTGACGCCCCAGACGTCGGTCGATCGTTCCGCGTACTGGCCCATCTCGTCGCGGAACGAACACGCCTCCACCGTACAGCCGGGCGTGTCGTCCTTGGGGTAGAAGTACAGGACGGTCCAGCGTCCCCGCTGATCGCTCAGGCGATGGATCGTGCCGGTCTCGTCCGGCAGCGCGACCTCGGGAGCGAGGTCGCCCGACGACGGGCATGCTCATCCGCCGATAGTAGCGGGCGACTCGACGACGAGCAGCATGCCGCTCCGGAGCGAGACGTGGCCGTCGGGATCGACGAGCACGTTGGAGACGCCCCGCGACGTCCCGAGCGGCAGGACCGCGTCGTCGAGCGGGTAGCGCAACCCGCTCGTGTCGTGACGCCCACGGCGTCGACGCCGAACGGGAGGAGCGACACCGTGTCGCCCGGCGCACCAGCGAGCGGCATCCGCGCCGGCGGCGCCATCGCGTCCGGTGCGCGGTCCCGCGCAGCAGCCGGATCGTCGATCGCGGCGTGTACAGGATCGCGGTCGTCCCGACCAGCTCGGGCATGGCCAGGAGCGCGATGTTCGCGAGTTCGTGGTCGATGCGCGGACCGCCCGTCGCACCCAGGACCAGCACGCCCGTGGCATCGCGGTCCAGGGCCGCCCGGATGGCAAGCTCGGTGTCGGTCTCGTCCTTGTCGGCGCTCGCGCGCTCGATCTCGACGCCGGCGTCCGCCAGGCCGGCCAGCGCCGCCGGGTCGATCGAATCGCCGTCGCCGACCCAGACATCGATCCGGAGGTCGAACGACGCGGCGTGCCGCGCCCCGCCATCGGCCGCGATCACGAGCTCGATGTCGTCGGACCAGTGCGGCCAGTGCTTCGCGAGGAAGGCGGGATCGGGGACATCGCCGTCGGCGAGGATGAGGATGACCACGGGGAGATGCTACCCGGACCCCTGCCGCCCCGATGCTAGACTCCGGGCGTGCCCCACCCGACCGACCACCCCGCTGTCCGACGCGTCCAGGACGCCGCCCTGCGCAAGGGCGTGACGATCGAGGTCGTCTCCTTCGACGAGTCGACCCACACGGCGGCGGAGGCTGCAGCCGCCGTCGGCGCCGAGCTCGGCCAGATCGTCAAGTCGCTCGTCTTCGTGGCACCGCGCGAGGACGGGGGCCTCGAGCCGATCGTCTGTCTCGTGTCCGGTCCGGACCGCGTCGATGTCGCGCGCCTGGCGGCCGTGGCGGCGGAACCCGAGATCCGCCGGGCGACCGCCCGGGAGGCGGACGAGCTGACCGGGTTCACCATCGGCGGCATCCCGCCGATCGGCCACCGGGGTCCGGTCCGCGTCTTCATGGATCCGCACCTCGGCCGCCATGCCACGGTCTGGGCCGCCGCCGGCCTGCCCACCGCGGTCTTCGAGGTCCCGCCGGCGACCCTGCGCACCCTGTCGAACGCGACGGTCGCCCCCATCACGGAGGAGCGTCGGGCCGCGGACATCGAGGCCTCCGGTCCGGTCGCGACCCAGGGCAGCGGCGCCTGAACCGGCCGTGACCGGCAGCGTCGGGGCGACCGTCCCGGAGCCGCGCAACGCCACGATCACGTACCCGGGTGGCCTGCGCGCGCGCTGGCGTTGGGGCGGCAGCGGCCAGGCCGCGGCCGTCTTCGCCCTCAGCGAGGCTGGCGGGACACTCGTGGACCTCGGTCCGCGCGTGCAGCCCCGACCCCGACGCACTCTGTCGGGCGGAGCTCCGGCTCGAGGGTCCGCGTGGCGCGTGGACCGCCAGGTTCGCGTCCACGATCCACGACGAGCCGCGGGCCACGTACTGGGACACCGCTGGACTGCTCGTCGTGGCCTACGGGTTCCACACCTTCGGACTCGACGCGGCGACCGGCGCCGACCGGTGGGAGCATCGGTCTGCCACGCCGCTGATCGGGTTGTTCGGCTCGCCCCGGCTTCGGCATGTGGTGGTCCAGTCGGAGCTCGAGACCTTCGCGCATCGAACCGGACGGGTCCGTCGCCTGGCGGATCGCCCACAGCGACGTCGTGACGTCGGCCGAGATGGTCGGCGGTCGGCTCGTCCTGACCGGGTACGACGGGCAGCTGAACGCGGTCGATCCGGCGACCGGTCGCCCCGCGGCCTGACCCGACCTCGCACACCAGGATGTGGACGGACGGTGGATAACTTCGCCGCAGTCGACGAATCTGGTGGATGACGCCCGTTGACCGCGATGGGGCGCGGGTCCCATCGTACGCCATCAGCCCGGAGGGGCCGAACGATACTAACGGCGGCGATCGCATCAACGCCCACGTGTCGTGGAGGTTCCTTCGGGCCCTTTGCTGTCCGGCGCGTATCATCGCCGCCGTGACTCCCCTCCTCCTGATCCTCCTTGGGTTCGTGCTGCTCGGCGATCGGCTTCGCGGTGCTGCGGACCTTCGGGCCCCGCTTTCGCGTCGGTCGACTGCTCGCTGCGACGCCGATGGTGTCGATCGCCGAGGCGATCGCGCTCGCCGACGGACCGGCTCGCTATGTCGGCATCCGCGGGCGGATCGATGCCGAGGACGAGTTCGAGGACGACGCCCATCGACCGCTCGTCCTGCGCCGGGCCCGCATCCAGCGGCGGCAGGCCGGACGGGCTGGACGACGATCGACTGCGCACGTCGAGGCGGTCGCGTTCGGCGTCCGCGAAGGGACTGGACGCCGATCGCGGTGGACCACGCCGCGCTCGATGCCGGGCTCGTCGTCATCCCTCGCGAGTCCGTCGGGACGGCGGCGGACGTCGCGGATCGCGTGCCCGCGGGAACCGCGCCCGACGACCCCGGTCCGACTTCGGGTCGATCTGGTCTCGTCGGTCGAGCACGCGATCGTCCTGGGTGTCCCGACGCGAGGCTCGACCAGCGGAACGGCCACGATGACGGCCGGGCTCGGCCGGCCGCTGATCCTGACCACGCTCGAGCCCGCCGAGGCCATGCGGGTCATCGCCGAAGGCGGCGATCGGCGGCCGCTGATCGCCGCGATCTCGTTCGCGGCCGGGGCGATCGCCTCACGCTCGGACTGGCGTGGGCCGATCGTCGGCGCCGATCACCGGGACCGTCGCGGCGGCGTCACCGTCCCCGACGACGGCGGTCGGCGGCGATCCGAGGAGCAGTGGCGAAGGGCCAGGCCTCGTCGGCGAGCCACTCGTGGCGATCGGCCTCGTCATCGGGCTCGGCCTGCTCGCCGTCGGTCGTGACGCTCGCCTACGTGCGATTCAGTCGCGGACCGGAGGCCTGATCGGGGCCCGCCGGGCGATTGGGACCTTCTACCTATTGGCAAGAACTGTGAAGTTGCTAGCCTCAAGCGTCGTGGACTTCACAGATGTTGCCCCTGGCCCGTGACGACAAGCCTTCCGCCAAGGCCGACCGACGCCACCCTGTCGGTGACCAAGGCCGCCCGTCTCCTCGGCGTCCACCCGAATACGGTCCGGGCGTGGAGTGACGCCGGGCGCCTGCGCTACTACCGGATCAACCCGCGCGGGGACCGGCGCTACCGACCCGGGGATCTGCAGCGCTTCCTGCCGCGGCCGAGCACCTGCCAGTGGGCGACGGATCGCCCAACGTCCGCGACCGGGCATCGCCGACCCCTCGATCCCGCGGTCGTCGCAGCCGCGCTCGGGACCGGCTCGGGCCGGCAGGGTCGCGGGACTGGACGTGTACCCGCGCCCGGACGCCGCCGGACCGTCGGCGGAGGAGCGCCACCGACGCGATCTCGCCCTCCTGGACCGGATCGCCCGCACGGCGCTGACCGGCAGCCGATCTCGACGACGACCTCGATCACCTCGTGCGAGCGAGATCCGCGAATCGGCGGATCACGCGCTCGTGGTCATCTGGGAGCTGCGTGGCGACCGGCTCGTCGCCCGAGCCGTCGCCGTCGCTCCCGGCCGGCGAGTGCCGACCCCGTCTCCTGGACCTGCCGCGGGGCTACGGCGTGCTCGGCCGCGCCCTCGATGCGGCGCCCGGCCCGCGCAATGGAGCGTCGCGCAGCGATGACCCACCCGCCGTCCCCGTCATCGCCGAGCGCGATGAACGCGTGACCGTCACGGCCCTGCCCGGCGAACGCTCCGAGCTGGCCGCCAGCATCCCCGGGCCCGATGGGTCCATGGGGCGCCCTCCTCATCGTCGAAGACGGCGCCGATACCCTGACCACGTTCGACCAGGACCTCGCGATGGTCCTCGCCGACGCCGTGGGCACCATCGTCGGCGTCGCCCGCCACCAGGAGGAGGTCTCCCATCTCCTCCACCGCGCCGAAGCCCTGCGCCGGGTCGCTGGTGACATCGGAAGCCGGCTGGAGCTGGACCGGATCCTGTCCGGGCTCGTGGACCATGCGATGGTCCTGTTCGAGGCCGACCGCGCGGCCGTTTTCCTGCGACGACCCGACGGCGAGGACGTCGCGGAGGTGAGCCGCGGCCTCTCGAACGGGTTCATCAACGCGATGCGCTCGGTGCAGACACGGACCCTGCCCTCAGCCGCCGTCGTGGCGCGCCGGCCGCTCTTCTCCGTGGGCTATCGGGACGATCCGCGTGGCGCCGACGTGCGCGCCGCGGTCGTCCAGGAAGGCTTCGACACGCTGTGCACGGCACCGCTCATGGACGGCAGCGACCTGCTGGGCTTGCTGAACGTCTATCACGATCGTCCGCACCCCTGGAGCGCGGACGAGCTCGAGACCATCGCCGCCCTCGCGACGCAGGCGAGCATGGCCATCCGGACGGCGCAGAACTTCCAGCGCATGGCCACCTGGACGGCGCAACTGCAGTCGATCCAGCAGCTGGGCGCGCGCCTCAATCACCTGACCAGCGTCCGCGACATCGGCATGACGATCGCGACGGAACTCCGCCAGCTCATCGACTTCCACAACGTCCGCGTCTACCGTCTCGTCGGATCCGACCTCATCCCGGTGGCCATGCAGGGCCAGGTCGGCGAGTACGTCGACGAGACACCGGACCAGCTGCGCGTGTCGGTCGGCGAGGGCATCACCGGCTGGGTCGCCGAGCATCGGATCGCGCAGAACCTCCCCGATGCGGCGGCCGACCCGCGCGCCTACACGATCCCGGGCACGGAGGACGACCTCGACGAGTCGATGCTCCTCGCGCCGATGCTCTACGAGGACCAGGCGATCGGGGTGCTCGTCCTCTCGAAGCTCGGGCTTCACCAGTTCCATGACGACGACCTGCGGCTCCTCGTCATCTATGCGAGCTTCGCCGCCCAGGCGATGGCGAACGCCGATACCACGGAGCGCCTTCGCGAGCAGTCCGCCGCGCTCGAGCGCCAGCTGCGAAGCCAGCGCGAGCTCATCAGCATCACCGAATCGATCCTCACCACGCTCGACGGCCACGCGGTCCTCGAGGGGATCACCGACCGGCTGGGCGGGCTGATCGCCTGCGACAACATCGCCATCGAGGTCCTCGACCCGACGACCGGGTTGCTCACCCCACTGACCGCGCGCGGCGTCCACGCGAACGACTACCTTGAGCCGTGGGAACCGGGCGAGACCGGTGTCGCGACCTGGGTCGTGGACCACAACGAACCCGTCTACATCGCCGACGAGCGCAACGACGAACGCGTGAACCACTTCCGCAATGTGGATGCGATGGATGGGAGTCTCATCGTGGTGCCGCTGCGGGGACGCGCCGGCGCCATCGGCGTCCTGACGATCGAGCGCCTCGGCGCGGGCAACACCTTCGAGCCCGAGGAATTCGACCTGGTCAAGCTCTTCGCCGCGCAGGTCTCGATCGCCCTCCAGAACGCGGAGATGTTCCGGGCGGTGGAGATCCGCGCGCAGACCGACGACCTGACCGGCCTCCTCAATCACGGCACCTTCCAGGACTACCTCGAGCAGCTGGTGCGCGACGGGTCGCCGTTCGGGCTGATCATGCTGGACCTCGACGACTTCCGCGAGGTCAACAACCGGATGGGCCACCAGGCTGGCGACGAGCTGTTGCGGAAGATCGCGGGCTCCCTGGTCCGAGGCGGTCGCGACTCGGATCTCGTGTTCCGGTATGGCGGTGACGAGTTCGCGTACCTGCTGCCCAACGCCGATCCCGCGGGCGTGGAACAGGCCGCGGAGCGAGCTCGTGCCGCGGTGTCGGGAGTAGGCCGGCCAGTGAGCGCGTCCGTCGGCGTGTCCAACTTCCCGACCGATGGCGCGACCGCGCCCGAGGTGCTCCTCGCGGCCGACCGGGCGTGCTTCGTGGCCAAGCGCGGCGGGCGCGATCGTGTCGCAACGGCCGCCGAGGGCCTTGCCCTCGCCGCCGAGTTCCTGCCGCAGGCGCCGACCCCGGTGGACTCGGAGGCAGGGCTCGCCGGGTGATCGATCGCGTCACCACTGCGTGACGGTGGTCGTCACCTCCATCGAGATGCGCATCCGACGTCGCTCGTTCGCCACCATGCTGACCGTCGCCGTGCTACTCGCGGCGTGCGTCCCTCCACCCGCTGGGCGCCCGAGCGCGACGCCGGTGACGATCGACCCCGACCGCCCCGGCATCCGCGCTGCCGAGTCCGACCGGCCCGACGCCCGCCCCGTCGTTCGTCCGTCCCACCCCGACGCCACTCCCGACGTTCCTGACGTACTCGGTCCGCGCTGGCGACACGCTCTCATCGATCGCCCGGACCTTCTCCACGACGCCCCTGAGCATCGCGTACTGGAATCGCGACACGTATCCGTCGCTCGATCCCGAGTCGGAGGGCTACGACCCCGACCGGATCGCGATCGGGTGGACGCTGTCGTTGATCCCGGGGGTGGAGCTCGATGGTGACGACCTCCCGGAGCCGAGTCCCAGCGCGACACCGACCGCCGCTCCATCGTCGACCTCACCGGCGGCGACTCCGAACCCATCGACCGGCGGGACCAGCCGCCGCGTGGGTCACGGGTCGCGGGATTCGTCGATGGTGGCGTTGACGCTGGACATGGGTGGCCGCCTGGATCCGGCGCTCGACATCATGGATTGGCTGATCGAGAACGAGGTCCACGCCACGATCTTCCCGACCGGCCGGACCGGATCCACGACCACGACCGGTCAGCGGGTGATGGCGCTGGTCGCGAGCCATCCCGACCAGTTCGACCTTGGCAACCACTCCTGGTCCCACCCCGACTTCCGCGACCTCAGCGCGGAACGGATGGTCGAGGAGCTGGAGCAGACCGAGTCCGCGCTGTTCGCCCTGACCGGGATGACCGCTCGCCCGTGGTTCCGCCCGCCGTTCGGTGGGGTGAGCGACCGGGTCCTCGAGACCGTCGGTCGAGCGGGGTACGGCTACACGGTGATGTGGGACATCGACACGATCGACTGGCGTCCCGAAAGCGATGGCGGTCCGACGGGCGACGAGATCGTCGCCAAGGTGGTCGACGGTGCCGAGGGTGGCTCGATCGTGCTCATGCACCTGGGCGGATTCAACACGTTCGAGGCCCTGCCGCGGATCGTCGATGGCCTCCGGGCGAAGGGCCTGACGCCGGTCATGCTGGGAGAGATGTTCGAGGCCTGATCTCGCGCCGGACGTCGAGTCCGCTATCCTCCCGGCTCGTGGACATCTCGACCCGCCCGGCCCCCCGGATCGTCGTGACCGTCGCGGTCCCCGGCCGACAGTCGGAGCCGCTGATCGCGGCCCGCAAGAACCAGCTGTACGCGGACGCCGTCGCCCGCCACGGCGGGCATGCCGGTCGTGCTGGACGCGTCGGCGACGGTCGAGGAACGTGCCGCGGCCCTCGCGTCGATGGCCGGCCTCCTGCTGAGCGGCGGCGCCGACATCGACCCGGCGCGCTACGGCCAGTCGGTCGACGGCGCCGTGGACCTCGAACCCGACCGCGATGCGCTCGAATGGGAGGCGTGGTCAGCCGCGTCGGATCGCGGCGTCCCGATCCTGGGGCTGTGCCGCGGGCTGCAGGCCATCAACGTCTTCTCCGGCGGCACGCTCCTCCAGCACGTCGCCGGCCACGCCGGGGCCGCGTGGGGCCACGGACCGGCGGCGACGCATCCGCTCCGCGTGGAACCCGGGTCGCGACTCGCCGGCTGGATCGGAGGCCTCGGCGCCCTCGACGTGAACTCCTATCACCATCAGGGGATCCGGCCCGCGGACCTCGCCGACGGTCTTGTCGCCAGCGCCTGGGCCGAGAGCTCCGCGGGCGATCTCGTCGAGGCCCTCGAGGTCGCCGATGGCCGGTTCGTGGTGGGTGTGCAGTGCCACCCGGAACGGACGGACTCCACGCCCGAGGCGTTCGAGCGCCTCTTCGCCGCGTTCGTCGAGGCCTGTCGCTAGAGCCGGCCCGCCTTGATGATGCGGTCCAGGAACTGACGCGTCCTCGCTTCGACCGGATCGGAGAACAGTCGGTCCGGCGGGCCCTCCTCGCAGACCACACCCCCGTCGAGGAAGCAGACCCGGTCCGCGATCTCGCGGGCGAATGCCATCTCGTGGGTGGCGATGATCATCGTCATACCGCCGGCGGCCAGTTCGCGGATCACATCGAGGACCTCGGCAACGAGTTCCGGATCCAGGGCGCTGGTGATCTCGTCGAGCAGGAGCATGTCCGGGCGCATCGCCATCGCACGGACGATCGCGACGCGCTGCTGCTGCCCGCCGGAGAGTCGATCCGGGTACTCATCGACCTTGTCACTCAGACCGAAGCGCTCCAGCAGCGCCTTCGCATCCTGCTCTGCGGTCACCCGGTCCGTCCCGAGCGCGCGTCGCGGACCGAGGGTCACGTTGTCGATGACGCGCATGTGCGGGAACAGGTTGAAGGCCTGGAAGACGATGCCGATCCGCCGGCGGATCCGGTCGACGTCCACGCCGATCGCGGTGATCTCGTCGCCCTCGATGCTGATCGTCCCCTCGTCGACCGGCTCGAGCAGGTTGATGCAGCGCAGCAGCGTGGACTTGCCACTCCCGGATGCACCGATCAGGCACACGACTTCGTGCTCAGCGACGTCGAGGTCGATGCCACGCAGCACATCGAGGTCGCCGAAGGACTTGTGCAAGCCGCGGATGCGCACGGCAGGCCGCGTGGGGCTCGTCATCGAACGCCACCCGCCACGCGGGCGCGTCGCTCGCGCGCGACCAGCCAGTCGACCAGGCGGGTCATCGGGACCGTGACGACGATGAAGACGAGCGCCACCCCGATGTAGTAGGACCAGTTGAAGGTCGCCGACTGCTTGATCGCCGCGGTCTTGAACAGTTCCACGATCCCGATGAACGACACGAGCACCGAATCCTTCTGGAGACCGATGAAGTCGTTGAGGAGCGGCGGGATGACGCGTCGGATGGCCTGCGGGATGACCACGAACCGCATCGACTGGATGCGGCTCAGCCCGAGCGAGCGGGCCGCTGCGTCCTGGCTCGGGTGGACCGACTCGATACCGGCCCGATAGACCTCCGACACGTACGCCGAGTAGATGAGGGTGAGGGCGACCACCGCCCAGAAGAACTCGTCCTTGGGCAGGCCCTCGATCCCAAGCGACGGCAGGCCGAAGCCAAGCAGAAAGATCCAGACGATCCCGGGGACCGCCCGGAAGACGTCGACGTAGATGGTTGCGATCAGTCGGAAGGGGAAGAGCGCCGGTCCGGGCAGGCTGCGCACGATGGCGACCGCGAGGCCAAGCACCAGGACCAGGGCCTCGGCGATCAGGAAGAGCCGGACGTTGGTCCAGAAGCCTTCGATGAGATCCGGCATCGCCTCCGCGATCCGAGGGAAGTCGAAGAACGACGCCTGGAGCTCCGGCCAGCCAGGGGCGTTGACGATGACGAGCCCCAGGACCGTGAAGACGACGACCGTGCTGACCAGCGTGATCACGGTTGCCCGGATCGCGCGACGCCGTTCCGCCGCCCTCCGGGCGGCACGAGACCCGCTCGAAGAGCCGGGTCCGATGTCGGAACCGGATTCGCGCGGGCCTCGGGTGTCCGTCTGGTCCGTCACGGACGGAGGGTAGCCTGTTGGCGGCCTCCGCTACGGGGTGAGTGCCGGGGCGCCTTGGCCGGTGATCCACTCCTCGGTGATGGCCGCGAGGGACCCATCGGCCGTGATCGAGGCGATCGCGCCGTTGACGCAATCGGTCAGCGGGCTGCCGAGGTCGAGGGCGACGCTGAAGTGCTCGACGTCCGCACCGACCTGTGGGAGCGAACCGACGATCTGCCCCCCCGTGAGCTGCGCATCGCGGATGTAGAACGCCGTCGGCAGGTCGACCACCAGGCCATCGACCTGCCCATTGGACAGGGCCTGCACGCCGGCGTCGAGCGTGTCATAGACCTTGGGATCGGCGGTCGGGGCGATGACCTCCGTGATGTACGTCAGGCTCGTCGTCCCGATCGGCGCGCCAAGGACGAAGTCCTTCAGCGCGGCGACCGACGTGACGCCGGCGATCGGCGTGTCAGCCAGCGCGACGACCGACTGGTTCAGATCGAAGTAGCCGTCGGACAGATCGACCGCCGTCGCCCGCTCTTCGGAGAACGACACCTGGGTCAGGTAGATATCGAAGTCCTTGTCGCCGGGCTGGATCGCATTGTTGAACGGCACCGGGATCCAGGTGACCTCTTCCTTGGCGAATCCAAGTGCCTCGGCGATCGCGTAGGCGGTCGCAGCTTCGAAGCCCTGTCCGTTGTTCGGGTCACCGAATTCCCACGGCTCGGTCGCGGTCTCACCCTCGGCCGGACCCTGGAAATACGGCGGGAAGGCGGGGTTGTCGGCCCCGATGGTGAGGGTGCCCGGGGTCGTGAGCGCGAGGTTCTCCTTGGCGCACGCGTCGGGCGTCGGGCTCGGCGCGACGCTCGGCGCCTCGCTCGGTGCGGTGCTCGGGGCTTCGCTCGGAACAGCGGCACTGGGCGATGGACTGGCGCCACTGCCGGAGCACGCCGCCACCGCGATCGACACCAGCAGGGCGGACGTCGCGAGGGTCGCGGTTCTACGCATCGTTCATCTCTCCGATGGGGCTGACAGGACGCGCGAGAGTGTACCCGGCGATGCCCGAGCTGTCAGGTGGGGATCGGGGCGCGCACGGCGGCAGACCCTGACGCGCCGAAGCGGCGCCGGGAGGAGGGTTCGGCGCCGCTTCGGAGGGGTGACCGTTTCGGGTAGGAGGAGGGTCCACCGTCACGGCCTGATGCAAACGAGGGATCAGTGCGGTCGGGGCGTCTCCCCGTCCATGGCCCCGAACCGTCCGGTCCGGGCCATCGCTCGAAGGAACAGGAGTTGGTTGACCTGAGAAAGAGACCAGCGGACCTGGGCGATCGGGATCCCGCAGAGGAACGCCGTCAGGTTGGCGGCCTCTTCAGGCGTGAGGCCGCGCATCAGGAGGACCCGAAACGTCGACCGGGTCGCCAGCGTGTCCGCCAGCAGCCGCCCCGGATCCGGCGACGTCGTCGGAGACGACCCATGGGCCGTGGATCCAGACGCGACCGCGGAGCCCGCCACGCGTGGTCGGGAGGACGAGCCGTCGCGAGACGATCGCCCGCGTCCCCGTGATCCTCGCTGCACCGGGCCGGCCATATCCCACATTCCCCTCGGATGGTGGTCGTACCGCGCCGGCGACGCCGGTGTGCGGTACGGGCATGTTCGACACGGAGCACGGTGGTCGCGATGACCCGGCTGTACTCCCCTCGCCGGTACTTGCGGCGGTGCCCGGACGCACCACCGCTAGACTCCGGTTCGTGCGCGTCCGCGAGTTCGAGCTCCGCCTGATCGCGATCGCCCTGGTCGTCGCCTGGGCGACGGCCGCGGCGCTCGTCCTCTTCGCCTACCGACCGGGCGGCCCGATCGACCTCCTCGTCGGGCTGACCTTCATGCTCCCGATCGCGATCGCCGCGGCATCGGTCCGCTGGCCGCCACTCGCCCGCGGATCTGGGGCGTTTCCCTTGATGCTCAGCCTCGGTCTCGGATCGCTGCTGTTGCTGCTGCCATCCATCGGCGGGCTCTTCAACCAGCTCCAGGCCCTCGGCTCCCAGACCCTGCTCCCCTCCTGGGAGGCCGCCTACCCGTGGTTGCTCGCGCTCGCCGGGACCAGCCTGTTCGCTGGTTTCGGGCTCGCCCGGCGCTGGCTCGGCGGCACGGCCCTGCGCCCGCGCCGGCTCGCTGCCGGGGTCGCGATCGGGTCCGTGCTGACCGTCATCACGGGGATCGCCTTCGCGAGCGTCGCGATCGGCAACGAGCTGGCGCTGCGAGACCGCCCGGGCTCGGCGGCGGGGTCGCGATTCGGGCCGACGGACTCCGAAGGTGAGCCACCACCATGCGACGGCGATGTGGCAGCCGGCCCGACCGCGGCGGTGTCGGTGGCCCTCAGCGGCACGGTCGACCTGCGGCGGGTCGGCTCGGTGGACCAGGGCGGCCCACGCAACGGAGTCGATTTCCGCTGGTCGGCCTACGTCGCGACCGGGCGCGAGTTCGGCTGGTACGGCGCCGCCTCCACCGGCGGGGAGGCATGGGCACGGACCCCCGGCAGCGACTGGCGCACGACATCGACCGCGGCAGTCGCCGACGGGACCATGGACCTGCTCGCGGTGGAGACGGCGTTGACCCCCGGCTACCGCGCGACCGCCGAGGACCGCGGCATCGAGGTCATCGAGGGCGCTCCCGCCCGACGGTGTCGGATCGCCGTGGACGGGCCCGTCTTCCGGGCCGCCTTTCCGCAGGTCCGCTGGATCGTGGGCGGCGCCGACATCGGAGACTGGCGCGGTCAGCTCGACTTCTGGGTCTTCCTCGATGGCCAGGTCGGCCAGATCGCGGGCAGCATCAACGGGACCGGGGCGGTCGTCCAGCCCGACGCCATCCAGGGGACCCTCGAGGTCATCCTGACGGCCACGGAGCGCGGGCGGCCCTTCGTCATCTATCCTCCGATCCGATGATCGACGACGAGGAGCGACCGTTCGGCAAGCGTGACCGGTTGGCGCGGATGCTTCGGGTCGTGACCGTCCTAAGAGGCCATCCCGAGGGCATCCGTCCCGCAGAGATCGCGCGCCGCGTGGGCGTCACGCCACGGACCGTGTACCGCGACCTCACCGCCCTCGAGACGGAGGTCGGCGTCGCCGTCTGGTCAGAGAACGGCCTGTGGGGCGTCGTCAACGAGGAGTTCCTGCCTCCGCTCAAGCTCACCCTGGACGAGGCGATGGCCGTCGTCCTGTCCGCCCGACTGATGGTCCGCTACGCGGACAAGTACGACCCCGACCTCGCCGCAGCGTTCGAGAAGCTGGAGGAGGTCCTGCCCGCACCACTCGCCGAGCACGTCGAACGGACATTGGACATCCTCGCCCAGCACCCGAGGGACGCGGCCTTCAGCGAGCACGTCCATCGACTCACAAGGGCCTGGGCGGATCGGCGGGTCGTGACCCTGTCCTATGAGCCCGCCCGCTACGGACCCGATGCGCTGGCGCGCACCGCCGTCGTCCGGCCGTATCTGATCGAACCCTCGCTCCAGACGCACGCGCTCTACCTGATCGGATGGGACGAGACCCGCGACGCGTTGCGCACCTTCAAGATCGAGCGCATCCGCGATGTGGCGATCACGCCCCGGACGTTCGAGCCGCCCGAAGTCGGCTCCGTGGAGCGCACGATGCGCGGGGCCTGGGACATCATCGCCGACCAGGAATCCACCCCGATCGAGCTGCGATTCACGCCGACCGTCGCGGCCCGCGTCCTCGAGACGACGTGGCATCCGACCCAGCGCGTGGAGACCGCAGCGGATGGCTCCCTGACCTGGCGGGCGACCGTCGCGGGCACCATCGAGATCCGGTTGTGGATCCTGTCGTGGGGTGACGACGTGGAGGTCATTGCCCCCGATTCGCTGCGAAACGACGTTGCCTCGACGCACCGTCGTGCGGCGGAACGGCATGGCGGATAAGGACAGTCCGGTGCGGTCTGGGGTAGTCTAGGCGACCAGCGCGACGTGCCCCCCACACGCCGAGGTCCCCTATCGAATGACCCGCCGACCCCGACGGCGACCTGTCTTCGTCGCTTTCTCCGCCGTCCTGCTCGCCTCGTTCGCCCTGTCCGGTGCGCCGGCTCCGGTGTCCGCCTCCACGGCGTCCGACGCCGAGGCGCTCGTGCTCCAGCTCATCAACGAGGACCGCGCCGACGCGGGCCTGATCCCCTTGCGCTACCACACGGATCTGGCAAGCGTCTCGGGATCCCGCGCCGCCAAGATGGCCTCGCGCAATGTCATGAGCCACACGGTCGGCGGCAGCATCAGCTCACAGCTCAATGCCAAGGACGTGGTCTGGTATCGCTACGGCGAGGCGATCGCATACACCACCAAGGCCTGGGCGAAGTCGGCGGCGATCGAGTTGCACCGGGCGTGGATGGCAAGCTCGCCGCATCGGGCGCTGCTCATGAGCTCGAAGTTCAACTACGTGGGCATCGGACTGGCCCTGCGCTCCAGCAACAGCCGCACCTTCGGCTCCGTGGTCCTCACCGAGTCCGTGGACGAGAACGGGGCCCGATCGTGGTTCACCGGCGTCGACGTCGTCGGTGACGACATCCGCTGGGAATGGGCAGGCGCGGATCTGCTGCTCCAGACGCGGACCGCCGGTCTGCGCGATTTCGACGTGCAGTACCGCGCGGGCAGCAACGGGTGGACGACGATGCGGAACGACTCGACCTCGAGGAGCGCGACGCTCTCGAACCGGACGTCGGGCGTCACGTACAGCCTGCGGGTCCGCGCGACCGACCGGCGCGGGAACGCGGGAGCGTGGACATCGGAAGTGCGCGTCACGCTACCGTAGGTGCCATGGCGCGCCACCCGTTCACCGCGGTCAACCTGATCAGCGACCCCATCCACGGGTACATCGAACTCACCAAGCGCCTGCCCCGCGACGCGTCGGCGGCCGCCGGCCTGCCCGACGAGGATGTCGCCGAAGAAGACCTTCTCGACACCGTCTGGCTGCAGCGGCTGCGCCGGATCAGCCAGCTCCAGAGCGCTCGGTGGGTCTTTCCGACGGCCGAGCACTCACGCTTCACGCATGGCCTCGGGGTCATGCACGAAGCCGGGACCTGGGCGCGATCGTTGTACCCGAGCCTGCGGACCGCGGTTGCCGGCGCGGTTCCCGGCCAGTCGCTACCGTCCGAAGGCCTCGTGGTCGAGACCATGCGCATGGCGGGGCTGCTGCACGACGTTGGCCACGGCCCCTTCGCGCATTTCTTTGACGACCATGTCCTGGCAGCGTTCGACGCTCCAGCTGACCCGCGCCGACCGGACGTCAAGCGCCTCTCGCACGAGGACCTCAGCCAGCGGATCATCGAGGACGAGCTGGGCCCGCTCATCCGCGGCCTGCGACGGGCGCCCGGCGGCGTCCCCGAGCGCGACGCGTTCGCCGACGGCGAATCGATCGACCCGGCCTGGGTCGCGTTCCTCATCGCCAAGCCGGCGCTGCGCGACCCTGCGATGCCGCTGTGGGTCCGCTGGCTCGCACCGCTGTTGTCCGGCGTCTTCACTGTGGACAACCTGGACTACGTCCGCCGCGACAGCTACCTGACCGGCGTCGCGGCAGGCCCCGTGGACGTCGAGCGGTTGCGCCGCTACACGTTCTTCTCGGACCGCGGTCTCACGCTGTACGAACCCGGACTCGGCGCGCTCGAGATGTTCCTGACGGCGCGGCGGTTCATGTACCAGCAGGTCTACCTCCACCGAACGGTCCGGGCCATCGACCTCGATCTCGCCGAGGTGTTCGGGCCGTCGATCCGGGCGATCTTCGGGGAGGGCTCCCCCGCCGAGCGGTTGCCGGCGTATGCCGACCTCGACGAGTACGCCCTGCTCCACCAGGCCGCGCGCTGGGCGCGAGGAGTGGACGAAGACCAGGTCGGGCGCCCGGTCGCCCAGGCTTGGCGGGCGATCCTGCTCCGGCAGCCGACCTGGCGATCCGAGGCCGAGGTGCGCGCGGAGTACGAACCCGATGCGTACCCGGACGCCCTCGTCGCGACGCTCGGCCGCGGCGAGCCCGGGTCGGTCGCGATCGACCTGGCGGTCGTCGATGCCCGACCGGCGGATGCCGCATCGACGGACGGCCTGCTGGCATTGGAGAATCGCGATGGATCGCGACCCTCGCTCGCTGCCGCCCTCGCGTCGATCCCGGCGTACTGGCTGATCGGCCGCCGGTATCGGCGACGCCCGACCTGAGGGACGACGTCCCGGGAGATCAGGGCGGCGGCGTGACGGTCGGGGTCGGCGACGGCTTCTTCGTGGGCTTCGGGCGTTCGGGCAGCACGAGCAAGGGATCGATCCGGGCGATCTCGAACGCGGGCAGCTTCATCCGCTTCGCGACGTCGGGGTCGATCGCCATGGTCGCGGTCTCGAGCGGGCTGAACATCCCGTAGTGAAGGTGGCAGCCGGACGCTCGTCCGGTCATCCCTTCATAGCCCAGGAAGTCCCCGGCCGCGACGGTCTGGCCCTTCTTGACGACGACCTTGCTGAAGTGCGCGTAGATGCTGCGGTAGCCATTCCCGTCGTCGATGATCACGACGATCGGCAGCGTCGGGTACAGCTTCTTCTTCTCGAGGCGATCGAGATACGGCTGCAGGTCGCCGATCCAGCCCATGTGCGGGTCGTAGCGACGCCCGGCGGTCAGCACCGTGCCGGCATGCGCGGCCACGATCCGGTCGCCGCAGAACGTGGCGAGGTCGATCCCGTCGTGGAACTTCTCCCCGTCCACGATGCGCGAGCCCCATGGGGATGCCCCGAACGGCAGCGTCAGCCGGCCACGCGGGAGCGGCCACTGGTAACCGCTGAGCGTCGCAGGTGGGGCGGCCGTCGGGATGGGCACGGCGGTGCGGGCCGGGGCGCGGGTCGGTGCCGGGCTCGCCGGCAGCCCGCCAAGGCCGGGAGCCAGCGGGCCGTCCGGGGGGTCTGGTTCTGCCGCATCGACGACGGCGACGGGATCCACGACGCGAGGACTCAGGCCGGAAACGGTACCGGCGAACGCGCCGGTGACCGCGCCGATGGGGTCGATCCCGCCGTCGCGCCAAGCCGCGGCCCCCACGAACCCGATCGTGGCGACGATGCCCAGGACCATGCCGAGGGTCAGCGCCCGACGGCTGGTCGGTCGGCCGCGGTCGCGTTCGGAGATCGGTCGGGGCAGGCCGCCCAAGGGGGATGGCGGGCGCCCGGATGGTGACGGCACTCGCGCATGGTATCTGCCCGCAGGACGGTCGGGTGACGACGCTGGCGTGGCGAAGTCTTCACCATCCCGACCGCCGCATCATCACGTCCGGTCGGTACGGTGGGAGGCGATGGTCCGTTGCCGGACCACGCCCAGACCGAAGGACGCCCCACCCGATGCTTCGCGACGCCAACACCGTTCTGACCCTCCTCGTCGATCGTCTCCAACTCGGTATCCCGCTCGCCGGATTCGATGGCGCAGCGATCCCGATGATCGACGCCGAGGGGCGCGTCGTGGACCCCATCGATGCCGCCGAGATCCTGCTGCGTACCAGCGCCGGCCGATTGCCGGCCAGGGAAGCCGAGTCGTTCGTGGCGCGTGCGATCCGACGGGCCGAGGCGGTGGAGGCGACCGCGGTGATGGCGGGCGAACCGACCGACACCGTCGTCGCGAAGGTCGCGGGCGTGCTCGTAAGCGCCGCCGTCCGTGCCGACGCGCTGTCCCGCCAGCGTCACGCCTCCCCGGGTGACCTGAACCGCGCGACCCTCGCGTGGTTCCGAGCGCACGAGCACGTGGCCCACCAGCTCCTCGACGCCGCGACGGTCGCGCCGGCCAGGGAGCTGACCGCCTAGGACCCATCGGGCCGGCGCGATCCCCGGCACCTATCATCGGCGCCATGGGCTTCGATGCGGCGACCGGGCTTGGAGCCGTTGCGGCCGCCCTCGGATCGGGATTGGTCTCCGCAGAGCCGGCCCCTTGGGGTGACTCGGCCGCGACCTTCCGGGTTCGCCTCAGCGACGACCGGATCGTCGCGGCGCGCTACCTCGGGGGCCCGGACGCCCTCGAGCGGGCCACGGTCATCGCCGCACGCATCGAGCACTTTCACGGGGCCGGGATCTCGACCGCCCACCCTGCCCAGCCCATCCCGGCGCCCGCCGGCGGTGCCTGGTTGGTGTGCCCTTGGCTGGACGGTCGCCTCGGTTCGGCTTCCCTGGGGACTTCGGCCGACACGATCAGCCTCGCGACGCGGATGGGTGCGTTGTCGACCCGGATCGTGGCCATCGATCCGAACGATGTGCCACTCGACAGGACGTGGTCCCGGCGGGACGACCTGTTGTCCGCGGCCACGACATGGTCGGACGCCGTGGACGATGGTCTCGACCCCACGCTCCGGAGGGCCATCGGATCCGCGATCGATCGGCTGGGGAACTCCTGGACGGAGGGCCCTCTCTGGGATCCGGTCGTCGCGCATGGCGATTTCGTCCCGGTCAACGTCGTCGATGCGACGGGCGGTGGGCTCCTGCTCCTGGACCACGAGGACGTCGCCGTCGCCCCGCGACTCTTCGACCTCGCGTGGTGGGGATGGGTCGTTCGGTTCCACCATCCCGACGTATGGACCAGCGGCTGGCCGGCGCTCCTCGACGGCGCGGGGTTGACGCGGGGTGCCGCACTCGACGAGGCGGCGGTCCTGATCGGCCGCGTCCGGTGCCTCGAGCGTGCCGCCCGTCTGCCCCCCGGACCGGGTCGCGACCGCTGGCTGGATCGCCTGCGCGCGACCACCGACTGGTAGCGGTCGTGGACCAGGCTCAGGCCACGTAAGGGATCGTCTGCGGACCCTGCGGCAGGACGCAGAGCGTCGCGTCGGGGTCGGCCGCCATCCGCTGCTCGATCAGCGCCGTGATGTCGTCGATCGGCGTGAGGTGCGCAGCCCTGACCTGGGCCGCGGACAAGCCGTCGTTCTTGAGCAGGACCTCGTGGTCCACCTGGATCCGGGCCTGGATCTGGACCTGCCACTGGTCCGGGATGGTCTTGGGCGCCGACGCGATCATCTCGAGCAGGGCCGGCGGGTCCTCGCGCGCGGCCAGCAGTCGACCGTACGACCCGTGCTCGGGCAGTCCGTCGCGGCACTCCGCGGCGCAGATGATCGTGCCACCGGGCTTTGCCACGGTGGCGCCCGCCGACATGCCCTTGACGGCCTGGTACAGGTTCTGGTCCAGCGGGTAGCCGCTGTTGGTCGTGACCACGATGTCGAAACGGTGGTCCACCCGGCGCATCGCCTCCCGGCGCGCTTCGCGACGCGCCGCAGCGTGCATCGCGAACAACTCGCCACCGAACGCCTGGGTGATCCGCTGGTCGTCGTTGAGGAGGACGTCCAGGGCGAAATGGACGCCGGTTGCGGCCGCGATCGCACGGACCGCATCGTGGACCGGATTGCCCTCGATGACACCCCACGTCGCCCGCGCGTCACCGATCCGGCGAGCATCATGCAGGGCCAGAGTGGTCTCGAGACCGGCCAGGCCCGGAGCCACCATCTTCGGCCCGCCGCTGAAGCCCGCGAAGAAGTGCGGCTCCACGAACCCGGTCGTGATCCTGACGTCGGCGTCCACCCACTCCCGATTCAGGAAGACCGGCACGTCGCCGACCCGACCCAGGTCCACGAGGCTGGCCCGATCCCGCGCGTCGTGGTTGACGACCCGACATTGCGCGACCACCTCAGCGCCGAGCATGTCGATGAGTTCGCCTGGCGTGTTCGCCCGGTGGGTCCCGGTCGCGATGAGGACGACGACGTCCTGCGGCCGGATCACGCCGTCGAGGGCCTCCAGCACCGCCTGCAACATCAGGGCCCTGGGCTGCGGCCGGGTGATGTCGCAGACGGAGATGGCGACGCGCTGCCCTCGGCGAACGAGCGCCCGCAGGGGCAGGGTGCCGATCGGAGCGGCGAGCGCGCGCCGCAGGGTGTCGAGCGGCTCGGGGGCGGGACGGCGATGCCGCGGGGCGATGACCGTCGTCCGCTCGCGCGGGACCTGGATCGTCAATCCCGTCGTCCCATACGCCAAGCGGATGGACCGTCGATCGGCCACCGCGCGGGTCATCGCGTCACCCATCCACCACGCGACAGCGATTCTCCAGTCGGCCGATGCCCTCGATCTCCACGACCACCTCGTCGCCATCGTGGAGGAATCGCGGCGGATCGCGGAACACGCCGACACCCGCGGGCGTGCCCGTCGCGATGACGTCGCCGGGCTCCAGGGTCATGAACCGGGAGCAGAACACGATGAGGTCGGCCACGCCGTGGATCATCTGGTGGGTCGAGGCGTCCTGCATCGTCTCGCCGTTGACGAGGCAGCGGATCCGGAGCGCCTGGGGGTCGGGTACCTCGTCCGCCGTGACGAGCCAGGGACCGATGGGGCAGAACGTGTCGAGGCTCTTGCCGCGAACCCATTGCCCGTCGCCGAACTGGATGCCGCGAGCCGACACATCGTTGATGCACGTGTACCCGAGGACGGCGTCGAGTGCGTCCCCCGGAGCGACATCGCGGCAGCGGCGACCGATGACCACGGCGAGCTCCGCCTCCCAGTCCACCTGGTCGACGTCTGCGGCCCGCCAGGTGATCTCGGCACCGTGCCCGATCATCGCGCTCGGGAACTTGGTGAACAGCACGGGCTCCACCGGTGCCGCGACGCCCTCCTCGGCGGCGTGGTCCAGGTAATTCTTCCCCACGGCGATGAGCTTTCCCACGCGCCCGACGGGTGGCGCCAGCTCCAGCTCGTCGAGCGGACGGCCGATCCGCTCCGGATCCATCGATGACGTCGCGCGACGAAGCCGCTCCAGTGCTGCGTCGCCGCCCTCGACCAGGGCCTCCATGGTGGTGGGAACGCCAGGGCCAAGCTCGGTGGCATCGACGACGTCGCCACCAGCCAGGGCGACACCCAGCACGAGATCCGCGCCCTCGCGCCGGCTGATCAGGCGCACGTTCGGATCACTTCGCCCCGCGGACGCCGCCGTCCACGTACATGCCGGACCCGAGCACGAACCGCGATTCCTCCGATGCGAGGTAGAGAGCCGCCATGGCGACGTCCTCGGGACGGCCCAGATCACCCGTCAGCTGACGTCGCTTCAGGATCTCCATACCGGCCGCCGGATCCTCATAGCTGTCGCGGAGGTAGCGGTCGACGAACGGCGTATGGATGGTCCCCGGAAGCAGGGCGTTGACGCGGATGCCATGGGCAGCGTAGTCCGCCTGCATCTGGCGGGTCAGCGACAGGACCGCCCCCTTGGAGGCAGCGTACGACGCGCGGTTCGCGAGCCCGATCTCCGCGATGCACGAGGACATGTTGATGATCGATCCGCGGCCGGCCGCGATCATGTGCGGCAGGACGGCACGGGCCACGAGGAACACGCCTCGAACGTTGACGGCCATCACCCGGTCCCAGAGCTCCACCGACGTCTCATGGAGGGTCCCCACCCCGGCGATCCCCGCATTGTTGAAGAGCACGTCGATCCGACCCCACGTCGCGATGACGTCCGTCGCGAGGCGCTCCGTACTGTCAGGGTCGGTGACGTCCACCTCGAAGGATCGAGAACGCTCTGACGGGGCGTCGGCTGCGGCGAGCAGGTCGACCGTCGCGTCGGCGGCACCCGTGTCCACGTCGGCGACCGCGACGCTCGCCCCCTCGCTGGCGAATGCGAGCGCGGTGGCTCGCCCGATCCCGGATCCGGCTCCCGTGATGAGGCAGACCTTGTTCGCGAGTCGCAACGCTCAGACCTCCACGACGGGACGTTCGACCATCCAGGCGGGCCCATCCGGGAACGTGAACCTGGCCACGGACGCTTCCCGCATGGTGATGCTATATCCCGGCGACGTCGGCGCCACGTAGCGACCGTGGGGGGCGAAGCGGAGGGACGACCCGTCCGTCGAGCGAGCCGCTGACCGCGATGTAGTCGAAGATCGCCAGGTGCTGCACGTACTCGCACAGCCCGACACACCGGCATGCGGACACACGGGGCCCGAACTTCTTGGTCACGATCGCGGTCCCGGTATCCAGGTTGGCCTCCACCGCTTCACCGATGACGCCTTGTACGTGGTCTCGATGCCCAGCTCGCCCATCTTCGCGGGGGACTGCGCCACGCTGGCGTCCTGCGTCCCGGCGACGATCGCCGCGACCTCATCGGGTGAAGCGTCGAAGCCCACGACGACGATGCTGTCCGGCGTCCGGCCGTCATCGCCGACCGTCACCCGGATCTGGTCTTCGTGATCGATCGCCTGGCGAAGCCGCCGATCCGGGGCACCGGCTGGGACGTCTGGCGTCGCCAGATGGCGAACGCTGCCGCTCGACCGAACGTGATGGCCAAGCTGTCGGGGCTCGATACCCGACCGGCTGCTGTTCGGCAGCGACTGGCCCGCGTGCCTCCAGGTCAGTGCCTATGGCGACGTGGTCTCGGCCACGGAGCGAGCACTGGAGGCCCGCACGCCGACCGAGCGAGCGGCTGTGTTCGGGGGCACGGCGCAGCGGGTCTACCGACTCGGTGTCGGTTGATCACGACGAGCGTGTCCACCCGACCGACGCGGTATCATCCGCGGGCATCCGCCCGTAGCTCAGTGGATCAGAGCGACTGACTTCGGATCAGTAGGTCGGGGGTTCGAATCCCTCCGGGCGGGCCACAGGATCACGCACGGCGCGTGATGGCCCGTGAGCCCCGACATAGCGAGGGACCCCGGTGCCACCACCGGGGTCCAGATCGTTTCGGCTGCCAGTATCGTTGGCCTCCCCCGAGGCTTGGAGCATGGCCTGCAGGAACGTCTCCCGCATCTTGTCGGTCGTCGGGCTAAGCCCGCGAGTATTTCGGACCCGCGAGCATTGCATCGGCCGGACAGAACTCTCGACACTCCGGGTGCGGGTCTGGCTAGATGGGCGACGTGGCGGCGTCAGGCCTCCCCTGCGACAACCATCGGGAGGCCGATCACGGGGCCGAGGCGGTCCGCGGCCATGCCGCGGAGCCGCTCCGCGAAACTCGGCCGGATCACGTCGTGAGGCAGCACCACGATGGCACCGCTGAAGCGTCGACCCGCCTCGGCGAGGCCCTCGGCCCCGGAGGCAGTCGGAAACCAGCCACCCGCGTCCACGCCCGCGGCCGTCGCCGCCTCGAGGTAGGTGATCATGGCCCGCCGACCCTCGCGACGCGCGGTGGCGACGTCGAAGAGCCGCTCGGGCGACGGACGGTTGGCGTCGTCGCCACGCCAATCGTGATACGGGCTCGCGAAGCCCTCAGCCGCGCGGTCGACGACGACGAGGAAGCGATCCTCGCGCCGGGCGATAGCCAGCGCCGTGATGAATGCCAGCCGATCATCCCCCCGACCCACAGCCACCACGACGGCTCCCGCGCCGGCAACCGAGGCAGGTCCGTCGGGAAGGACGTCGCTCGCCTTGACAAGCGCCAGAGCGGACGCCGAGGGCGACGCCTGGTCGGCCGGTGGAGGCGGCGCCCCGATCGGCAGGAGGGTGCGGATGAGGAGGTCGATCACGTCGGCATCGTCGGAGACGAAGCCGACGAAGCGCTTGCCAGGACTTGCGGCGCCACCGATGCCGAACGTCTTCGCGTCCCCGAGCTCGTAGCTCACGAAGCCCAGGGGCTCCGGCGAGTCGGATACGAGGAACCACTGGTTCTCGATCCGGCGGGTGTCGGCTGGCAATGCCCGGTAGTCGAGACCGTCGATCCCGAGACCATCAGCTGGTGACCCCGCCGCCCACGCGACCACCTGGGTACCGGCAGCTAGGAGGGCTCGGTACCGCTCTGCCTCGACGTCGAACTTGGCGGCAGCCTGGAAGCCCACGAGGAGCCGGCCACCGGTCGCGGCACGCTCGATATCGCGGGTCGTTCGCAGCATCGCACGCGGGTCGTACGTGAAGCGCGTGGCATCAGGTGCGCGACCCAGTGCCTCCGCGAGACGTCGGCCGATCTCGAAGATCCCGGAGTCACCCGCCCCGACCGGGTACGTCCAGTCCATTTCCTTGGTGGCCATGTCGTTGCGCTCCTTGCTTTGGTCCGTTTCGGCTGGTAGCGGATGCACGAGTGACTCGACTCGGCGCGCCGCTCGGGGTCTCCGCGTGCGGACCGGTGCAGGCTGGGTCGGGATCGGTCGTGGCGATCACCCTCCTCTTCGCGTCTGCCCATGCGCCGGATGGTCGCCTACCATCCGGACTGCGCCGGGATGGGCAGACGGACTCACCGCTGCAGCCTGCCAGACGCCCGGAAGGGCTAAACCACGGGCCGGCCGGGGCCGTGGGTCAGAGCGTCCCGGCGTCGGCCATCGCCCGAACCTCCGCGGCCCGGACCCGGATCGCGGAGCGCGCCGCCTCGTCGCGGCGGCCCCGACCAACGACGATCGTCGCCATGCGCGGGTTGGCGCTTCTGGCGGTGGTACGGGCGGCGCCGCGCCCAAGCGTCGGACTCGACGAGGAGCACCGTCGTGGTCGCCGGATCGGCGCCGGCGAGCGGCCCGACGACGCGGGTCAGCTGGTCGCCGAGGACCAGGACGTGGCGGCGCATCAGCGGCAGACCGGCTCGGTCATGGCGGGTGCTACGTCGTCCGGTGAAGCTCGTTCATGCCACGCAGGGTTCCCGCGACCGTCCGTGCGACCCGTCCGCGCATACTCGTGCCATGCGCGTCCTCATCGTCGGCGCCAGCGGCTACATCGGCGGCCGCCTGGTCTCGCTGCTCCAGGCCAAGGGCCACGACCTCGTCCTGCTAAGCCGCGACGCCCGGCCCCTCGCAGCCCGGTTCCCGGAGGCGAGAGTCGTTGCGGCCGACCTCCTCGACGCATCGACGCTGCCCCCGGCGGTCGAGGGGATCGAGGTCGCCTACTACCTGGCTCACTCCATGGGAGCCGGGGAACAGGGGTTCGCGGAGCGGGACCGGCAGGCGGCCCGCAACTTCGCTCAGGCAGCGAAGCACGCGGGCGTGACGCGGATCATCTACCTGGGCGGCCTCGGCGACGACACGGCCAACCTCTCGCACCACCTGGCCAGCCGCCACGAGACGGGAACTGAGCTCGCGGCACACGGTGTCCCGGTCACCGAGTTTCGGGCCGCGGTGATCATCGGTTCGGGCAGTGCGTCGTTCGAGATCCTCCGCCATCTGACGGAGCGCCTGCCGATCATGATCACCCCCCGTTGGGTGGCCACCCGTTGCCAACCGATCGGGATCCATGACGTCCTGGACTACCTCGCCGCTGCGCTGGACCACCCGGAGATCGCCGGGATCGTGGAGATCGGTGGGCCGGACGTCCTCTCCTACGGCGACATGATGCGGACCTACGCTCGCCTGCGCGGCCTTCGTCGGCTGATGATCCCCGTCCCCGTGCTCACCCCGCGCCTCTCCTCGTACTGGGTGAACCTGGTCTCGCCGGTGCCGGCGGGGATCGCCCGGCCGCTCATCGAGGGCCTCCGCAACGAGGTCGTCGTCCAAGAACCCGGGCCGGCCGCGGGGTTTGGCCTGACACCCCTGCCATACGTCGAGGCGCTCCAGCGGGCCATCAGTCGCACTGACCGGCACGACGTCGAATCGACGTGGTTTGACGCGCTGGTCACCCCCGACAAGGCGAGCCTGTCGTCGCTCACGTCCCAAGAGGGGATGATCGTGGAGCGCCGGCAGCGAGCGATCGCCGCTCCACCCGAGCTGGTGTTCGCCGAGATCGAGCGGGTGGGCGGCGACGCCGGTTGGCCGTACGCGAACATCCTGTGGCGCGTCCGGGGCTTGGCGGACCGCGTCGTCGGCGGCGTCGGGATGCGCCTGGGCCGTCGCGATCCCGAGAACCTGCGGATCGGGGATGCACTCGACTTCTGGCGCGTGGAGGATGTGCGCCGGCCGACGCTCCTGCGACTGCGAGCCGAGATGAAGGTACCCGGACGGGCCTGGCTCCAGTACGAGGTGATGCCCGCCGACGGCGGCAGCCGCCTGGTCCAGACCGCCTTCTTCGAGCCGAAGGGGCTCCCTGGTCTCGCCTATTGGTACCTGCTGTACCCGGTGCACGGTTTGATCTTCCGCGGGACGGCACGCGTCCTCGCGGAGCGTGCCATTCGGCATGGGCGGTAACGCTTCGCCGATGACCTGACCACCGGGTCGCGGGCGGACCAGCCACCCGGCACGCGACTCATCACCAAATCGGAACGGCGGTCCCGAAGGACCGCCGTTCGCTTGCGAGGTCAGTGGCCCCGATCAGGGGAACGTGTACAGGTCGTCCGAGCCGATGGCGGACGTACCACCCGACGTCGAGACCCGGACATGGACCGTTTGACCGGATGTGCCGCTCGGCGCGACGGCGGTGATCGACGTATCGCTGTTGATGCTGAACGTGGCGTTGGCCCCACCGAACGTGACCCTCGTGGCCCCGGTGAAGTACTTGCCGGTGATCGCGACCGTGCCACCGCTTCCGACGGAATCGACGATCGGGGCCGGATAGACGTTGATCAGGTGCGACTTGGGATCAATCAGATCGACGGCGATCTGCCGGAAGACATCCGGCAGGTTGCTGGCGTCGACGACGTCGAAGAAGTGCGTCGACGGCATCCGGCTTGGCGAGCGGATCGCATCAGTGGCAGATCGACGGCGTTGCACGCGCCGGCCGCCCGGCTCCGATCGCGACGGAGTAGATCTGGTCTGCGCTGCGCGCGGAAAGCGGCTAGTCCGCGGACTCGGGCGGCCGTGCCGACAACATCCGGCCACGGCCGACCGTCGGAGACGAAGACGAGGACCTGCTTGACGCCGGCTCGCGCACCGGACGGTCAGCGGTCGATGCGCCCAGCGCCATGCCCTGCTTCAACGGGGTGTTGCCAGTTGCCGGACAGACGGTTGATCGCAGCCCTGACGCTCGCGAAGTCGCTGGTCAGCGGCGACAGCATCGAGGCGGCGGCGGTGTGGTCGCGGTCACATCGCCCGAGTACTTGGACGACACCGACCCGCTGGACGCCGCGCGCGGTCTCCAGGGAGTCCATCAGTTGGTTCGCCGCCCGCTTGGCCCAGTGGAGCCGCGTCTGGCCGGCCGACGTTGGTGCCGCATGCTGCCGGAGTGTCGAGGACGATCACCACGTCGAAGGGGGTATCCGGCAGGATCCCGCAGTAGCCCTTGCAGGCTGCCGACTGGACGACCCCGGTGTTGCCCTCGTTCACGCCGACGACGCGGGCGAAGGTGTAGCCGGTCGTGACATTGCCTGCCACGACGACGACGTTGCACTTGTCGCCGCGGTCCGGATAGCAGTCGACCGTTCGCGTCTTGCCTGCGCCCTCGAAGTCGCCGACGAGCGGTGGGTGTCCCAACGAGGGAGTCGGGTCGCAGTCGAGCGGGATGAACGCATCGATATCGGGCTGGTCAAAGGTCCCGGTGTTACCGGCGCCCGTCCCGATCAGGCACTTGTACTCGATGCCGTAGTTGGTTGGCCGGGTCACGCCGGGATAGGTGCCCTGGACGGTCTCGTCGATGATCGCGGTGACGGCCGCGACCTCTCCCGCTCCGTTCACGGGCATCAGCGTGCCGCCTGCAAGTGCGCCGGCATCGACGGCGTTGGCGAGTGTCTGACGGTTGTTGCGGAGCATGCCGAGGTCCACGACGATCGCCGTGAAGGCGAGGATCACGACAAGCACGATCGTGAACAGGACGAGGATCTGGCCACGCTCACCATCGGTCCGTCCGCGGTCACGGAGGCGCCGGTGGATCGAGCCACCGATGCGGCTCATTCGAACACCATCCGGACGGTCGAGCTGATGGGGACGGTCGTGCCGATCAGCAACGGGAAGAAGGGCCGATACGTGTGGGTGACGGTCACGCTGAATGGTTCCTGCGGCTCGGTGGCACCCAACGCAACGGCGGTGCTGACCGTGAGTCCATTCGCGGCACCATTCACCTGGCCCGTGATGGCATTGCGGATCGCGTTGTCGCTTTCCTCGGTCATGATCGTGGCGACCCGGGCGCCCTCGCGTGCCGCGTTGATGACCGTCATCCGCGAGTACAGGAGGAATCCCATATCCATGATCCCGGACAGGATCATGAGGAAGACCGGGAGGACGAGCGCGAACTCGACGAGGGACTGGCCCCGAGAACGTCGCCGTCGTCGTGACCTTGATGTCGAACGCGGAGGAATCGGCGTCATGGCGTGCGGCCCCCTGTGGATCGGTGCTCCGATCGTGCCCCGTGTCGACGGTGTGCGGGTCGACTTGGGCCACTAGTACCACACGCCTCACCTTGCAAGGTACCTTTCGCACGCCGCACTGGGACCATTGGTGGTGGATGCACGCACCAGACTGCGCAGATCAGGCCGCCGAGGGCCACCTCGACCGGACGGACGCGCCGCAGGCGGAGCGCGTCGGTGACCCGGAAGATCCGGGCCATCCGCTGGTCGCTCGACGACAAGGCCGAAGCGATGCTGGACAGCGGGACGATCTCCGGCGAGTCGACGTCATAGGTCTGGCCCTCGTGGACGAGCGTAGCGGTCCCGCTCGCGAGGACGTTCCGCGCCCAGGAGGAGCGCCCGTACGGCAGGATGATGAGGAAGCCGTCGTCGGTGGCGACGGCGCCGACGGGCGTCTCGTAGGCCGTTCCCGAGACGCGTCCGCGATGGCGGATGATCGCGGCGTACGCGCCCGGCGTCCCGGCCGTCCGCATCTGGGACTTGTTGAAGTAGACCTTGGAGACCCAGATGACGGCAGCCAGCACGAGTCGGCGACTTCCGTCGCATCCCGATGATGAACACCACTCCCAGGACCACCATCGACACGACCATGAACCCGAGAACCAGCGCGACCAGCTCGATCATCGAACGCTCCACTTCTTGATTGGGTTACACTGTAAGCCTGAGAGACGCTCAGTCTAGGATTACACCGTAAGCCTGTCAACCCCTGATTCGCTTGGAGGGCCGCATGTCCGAGCCGGACCGCCGGCCGCACGGGTGCGCAAGCTCAGCCGTGAGCGCATCCTCGAAACGGCCCTGCAGATCGCCGACGAGGAGGGGCTGGACGCCCTGTCGATGCGCCGGCTCGGCCAGGCGCTGGGCGTCCAGGCGATGTCGCTGTACAAGCACGTCGCGGACAAGGAGGCCATCCTCGACGGGATCTCGGACCTCGTGATGCTCGAGGTCGAGGTTCCGGCGCGCGCCCTCCCCTGGCGGGCGGCACTCCGCCAGAGCGCCACGTCGATGCACCACGCCCTCCTCCGCCATCCGTGGGCGAGCGTGGTCCTCGAGTCGCGCCGGAATCCGGGCCCGGCGCGCCTGCGCTACCTCGACACCGTCGTGGCGATCCTCCTCGACGCTGGATTCTCGATCGACGACGTGGGCCGCGCCGGCCTGGCCGTCGACAGCCACGTCTACGGGTTCACGCTCCAGGTGGCCGCGATGCCGTTCGACATCCGCGACGAACCCGAGCAGGCAGAGACATTGGCGAAGGAGACCTTCGGCGAGACCTACCCCAGCCTGCGGGCGATGGCCGAGCACGCGGCCACCGACGCGGGCTTCCCGATCGAGTTCGACTTCGGGCTCGACATGATCCTCGACGGTCTCGAGCGGCGCCTGGCGGCGAGCCGCGCCGCGGGCGCGAACCCGAAGCGTCGGGGCAAGCGCTAGGCCGGCGTCGGTCGCGGGGCGCTGTAGCCGTGATCGGCGATCTCGCCGGCGCGCTCGTCGTAGACCTCGACCACGGGAGGTGTCGCCGCCCGGAACCCGTCCACCATCCGGTTGAACATGGAGAACCCGGCCGCGATGAGCACCGCGAGCTGGACATCGGCGTCGGTCGCGCCGGCGTTGCGCGCGGCGGCGACATCGTCGGCGGTCAGGTCGAGTGGGGCCCGCTGCACCGTCCGGGCAACGTGGATCAGGGCCGCCATCTTCGGGTCGAGTCCGTCGACGGAGCCCAGCTTGATCTGGTCCAGCAGCGGCGCGCGGTCGAGCTCGCCGGTCCGCTCGATCAGGGCGTGGGCGTGGGCGGCATGCGAATCCATGCAGAAGAAGCAGTCGTTCGCGGCGGAGACGGCCGTCGCGAGCATCTCGCGCTCCACTCGACTGATGGTCGCTCCCGGGTAGTCATGCACGAGCAGTTCGTCGGCGAGACCGCGCATGTGCGTCCCGAGGCCGGGCGTCAGCCGCATCGCGACGAGGATCCCTGGAACGTCTGGGAGGCCACCGACGATGGGTGTCTCCTGCGAGCGCGCGAGGCGCTCGGTGTCACGGGCCACGTTGTCCTCGCTTTCGGATCCGTCGTCGTTGTCCCGTCAGTATGGCGAGCCCAACGTCAGGGTGCCCCAGTGGCCCGTTCCCGAGTGATCTCGATGTAGCTGATCTCGAGCTCGACCGGGCCGCCTCTTCCCGGACGGGATGGCCGGTTCGCCGATCGTCGGCCGGGCCCGAGCGCCGCAGCCGTAGACTAGCCGAGGGTTCCACACGTCGAGGGGTGAACGATGCATCGCGTCCTGGTCCTGGGTGGTGGATTCGGCGGGATCGCCACGGCAGTCGCGCTGCGCGACCGACTCGCGCCCGATGACGAGGTCGTGCTCGTGGAGCGACGGCCGACGTTCGTGATGGGACTGCGCAAGAACTGGGCGCTGGCTGGTTCGTCCACGATCGCCGCAGGGTGAGCGTCCGCTCTCGATTCTGCGCGATCGCGGGATCCGGGTCGTCCACGGGACCATCACGTCGATCGATCCCGCGACACGGTCGGCCGATGTCGATGGCGAGCGGATCGACGCCGATGCCATGGTCGTCGCCCTCGGCGCGATGCGCGATCCGGACGCGATCCCGGGCTTTCGCGACCACGCCATCGATGTCTACGACGCGGGTGCGAGTGTCGCCGGCGCCGCGGCCATCGATGCCTTCGCGGGTGGGCGGATCGTGATCGGCGTCTTCGGGGCGCCGTACCCCTGTCCCCCGGGACCGTACGAGCTCGCGTTGCTGCTCGCGGAGCGGATGGATGCCCGTGGCACCCCGGGTGGCATCTTCGTCTTCACGCCACAGCCGGGCTCGCTGCCGATCCTGGGAACGGACGCGTGCGCCTCGTTCGACGGGCGCCTGGCGAACGCCGGGATCACGTTCCGCCCGAAGACGCAGGCCACGTCCGTCGAAGCCGGCGCCGTCCTGACCGCTGACGGCACCCGGATCCCCTTCGACCTCCTGCTGGGCGTGCCGCCGCATCGCGTGCCGCCGGTCGTGGCTGCGGCCGGCCTGACCGGCCCCAGCGGCTGGGTGGCGGTGGACGCGCGGACACTGGAGACGCGGTTTCCCGGGGTCTCCGCGATCGGGGACGTGACCGCGATCCCGCTCGCGAACGGGATGCCACTGCCCAAGGCCGGGGTCTTCGCCCATGCCGAGGGCGAGGTCGTGGCCGCGCGGATCGCGGATGCCCTCGGCGGACGCGAACCCACGGCGACGTTCAGCGGCCAGGGGATGTGCTTCCTGGAGACCGGTCATGGAGGCGGCGACGATGGTCCAGGGCGACTTCTTCGCCGATCCACCGGCCGTGGCGCTGCGGGACGAGTCGGCGGCGAACCTGGCCGCCAAGCACGCCTTCGAGTCGGATCGACTGGAGGCCTGGTTCGGGCGCTGAAGAGCGCGGTCGCTAGTCGCTCGGCGGCAGCGATGCTGCGGATCGCCTCGAGGACGCGCGGCGGGGTCGCGGGGACCCGATCGATCCGGACGCCGGTCGCGTGGCGGATCGCACCCAGGATCGCCGGCGCGGTCGCGATGATCGCCGGTTCACCGACGCCTTTTGCGCCGAAGGGCCCAGCCGGCTCCGCGTCTTCGATGAGGAGGCATTCGATGTCCGGCACGTCGCCGATCGTCGGGATCAGGTAGTCGTGCAGGTTGTCGGTCCGACCGGCGTGGTACTCCTCCATCAGGGCGAAGCCGATCCCCTGCGCGATCCCGCCGTGGATCTGTCCTTCGACGAGCATCGGGTTGATCGCCCGCCCCACGTCGTGAGCCGCGACCACCCGCCGGACCACCGTTGTCCCGAGTTCGATGTCGACGTCCACCACCGCGACCTGGGCGCCGAACCCGTAGGTCTCATACGGGATGCCCTGGCCGTCCGCATCGAGCGGCGTGGTCTTCGGGTCATAGGTGCCGCTGCCGACCAGTACGCAGCCATCGGCGATCCTCGGGGAGCAACGCCAGGTCCGGCCCGGCGAGCTCGATGCGCTGGAGCAGGTCCAGCGCGGCGAGACGTGCAGCGTTCCCCGACACGAAGGTCTGGCGCGAGGCCGACGTCTTGCCCGCATCGGGCGTCCGGTCCGTGTCCCCGGTGACCATCCGGATCCGGTCGAGCGGCGCTTCCAGCGTCTCCGCGACGATCTGCGCGACCACGGTGTTGGAGCCCTGACCGATATCGAAGGCGCCGCTGTAGATGACGAACGAACCGTCGCGCACCAGGCCGACCCGGATCGTCGATGGATTCGGGAGCGACGTGTTGCCGATCCCGTACCACATGGCTCCGATCCCGACACCCCGCCGGATGGCCGCGCCGCCGTCGCCAGCCGGGACGAGGTCGCGCGCGGCGTTCCACGTGGCCGCGACGTCTGCGACCGCGTCGTCCCAGCCGGTCGCAACGCCTCGAGACACGGCAACGAGCCCGGCGCTCGCCGCGAGGGTCTGCCCGGTCGCGGTCGTCGACCCGTGGCGGAGCGCGTTGCGCAGCCGGATCTCGAGGCGATCCAGCCCGAGCTGCTCGGCCAGATCGTCCAGGAGGGCCTCCGTCGCGATGGCGGCCTGCGGGACCCCGAACCCGCGGAACGCGCCCGCCGATCGGCCCGTTGGTGTAGATCGCGCGAGTCGTGGCCCGGACCGCGGGGACGGCATATGGGCCGCTGGCGTGCACGGGCACTCGGTCGGCGACCGTGGGGCCCCAGGAGGCGTACGCCCCGGTGTCGAAGTCGGCGTGGAAGTCCACGGCGGCGAGCCGGCCCGACCCATCGGCCCCCATCGTCGCCACGATGCGCGACGGGTGGCGCTTCGTCGTGGCGCGCATCGATTCCGGTCGCGTGAACACCATCCGGACCGGCCGGTCCAGCACCCAGGCCGCGACCGCGACGAGCGCCTGCACGCCGAGATCCAGCTTCCCGCCGAAACCGCCGCCACAGGCGCTGGGGATCAGCCGGACCTGTTCGCGGGCGAGTCCCAGGATGAGCGCGAGCTCGTCACGATCCATGTACGGCGTCTGGGTGGTCGCGAAGACGGCGATCCGGTCGCCGTCGCGCTGGGCATAGCCGGCTTCGGGCTCGATGTAGGCGTGCTCGACGTGGGCGGTCTCGAACGTGCCGGTCGCGACGATCGCCGCGCCCGCAAGGGCGCCCTCCACGTCCCCGCGCGCGACGCGACCCGCCGCGAGGATGTTGCCCGGGGACCCGTCGTGGAGCCGCACGGCCCCGTCGTGGGCGGCCACCTCCATGTCGAGCGTCGGGGCGAGGACATCCCATGTCACCGGGAGCTCCGCGTCGGCGATCCGCCGAACGGTCTCCGCATCGCCGACGAGCGCGGCGATGGCTTCCCCGCGATACCGGACGTACCCATCGGCGAGGACCGGCTGGTCCTTGCCGGTCGGATAGATCCCGTACCGGTTCTGGCCGGGGACGTCCGCCGCGACGAGGACGCGGATCAGGCCCGGGTGCGCGGCGTAGAGGCCGTCGAGGTCGCCGATCGCGAACCGGGCATGCGCGTGCGGGGAGCGGATCGCGCGGAGGGACAGCGCACCGGCGGGTGCCGAATCGGCGCCGAAGACGGTCGCACCCGTCACCTGGTCCACGCCATCCACCCGGGCGACCCGCGACCCCACGATGGCTGCGGCGGGGTCGCCGGCCGCGGTGCGGTCGCGGCGGGGCCGGTCCCGTCCGCCGTGTCCGCAGCGTTCCGGACCGCCTCGATGATCTTGCGATACCCGGTGCAGCGGCACAGCACGCCACCGAGCGCATCGAGGACCTCGGTCTCGCTCGGGTGCGGCTCGACGGCGAGGAGCGCGTCGGCCGCCATGAGCATGCCCGGCGTGCAGATACCGCACTGCGCCGCCCCGGCGCACAGGAACGACGTCTGGATGGGTCGGAGCCGGTCCCCGTCCGCGAGACCCTCCACGGTCGCCACGTCCCGGCCGGGCAGCTGGCCGAGGGGGATGAGGCAAGCGCAGACCGGGTCACCGTCCAGGTGGACCGTGCAGGCCCCGCAGTCGCCCGCGTCGCAACCGACCTTGGTGCCGGTCAGGCCGAGATCCTCGCGCAAGCACATCGGTGAGGCGCCGCATCGGGTCGCCGTTGACGGTGACGTCGCGACCGTTGACCCGGAACTCGGCCGTCGTGGGCGGTGCGGTCGACGGTCGTCGGGTCATCCGGTCACGTCCTCGATCGCGCGGCGGACGAGCACCAGCGCCGCATCCCGTCGGTAGTCGGCGGTCGCCCGGACATCATCGATCGGGGTGAGCCCGGCAAGATCGGCCGACGTAACGGTGCTCGCGAGGTCGCGCGACGGCAGCGAACCGACGAGCCGGTCCTCGAGTCCGGCGAGGCGCTGCGGCACCTCTGAGCACGCGCCGACGACCACGCGCGCGACCGCGATCCGGCCGTCGCCGCCGATCTCCACCACGATCGCGACCATCGCGATCGAGATCACGAGGTAGGCCCGCGACCCGAGCTTGCGGAAGGTCGATCGCGGCTCGCCGGCCGGAGCCGGGACGAGGATGGCCGTCACCAGTTCGTCGGCGCGCCGTTCCGTCCGGCGGTTGCCGGTCACGAACGCGGCCACCGGCACCTCGCGGCGACCAGCGGCCGACGTCAGTTCGACGGTGGCATCGAGGGCCATGAGGTTGGGCAGGCCATCCGCGGCGGGCGATGCGTTGCACACGTTGCCGCAGATCGTGCCGCGGTTCTGGATCTGGACCCCACCGATCGACCGGGCCGCGGCCTTGAGCCCGTCCATGCCCGCCGGCAGGTCGTGGCGCACCAGGTCCGTCCACGTAGCGAGGGCGCCGATCCTCCAGCGTCCCGAGTCGAGGCGGATCGCTCCGAGGTCCGGCAGCGCGGTGATGTCCAGGACGTCGTCATCGATGACGGTCCCGACCCGGGCGGGGTAGATGTCCGTGCCGCCGGCGAGCACGGTCCGCGGCGTCGGCATGCAGCGCGTCGAGTGCGTCGTCAAGGCGGGTCGGGCGGAGATAGCTGCCCATCGGACGTCGCCGTCAGTCGCGGACGAGCGGCAGCACGTCCGTCGCGAGCCGGTCCAGCGTTTCGAGGCTCCAGTCGAGCGGGTTGAGGATCACGTGCTCGACACCGCCGAGGGCGGCGATCTTGCCGCGGATCCGTTCCGCCAGCGGCTCCGCCTCGCCGAGCAGGTAGAACTCCTGCCAGTAGTCGAGATCCATGCCGGAGAACCGCTGGAACTTCTCCGTCGCGGCGGCGGGCGGTTCGCCCGGTCGCAGGACGTGGACGAAGTTCGAATAGACCTTGGTCATCTCGTTCGGGTCGCGCCCGAAGCCGGCCATCTCGTCGCGGATGATCTCCCAGTCGCCGGCCACCATCTCGGCCGTCGCGGACGAATGCGGGACCCAGGTGGACGCGTACTTCGCGATCCGGCGCAGGACCGGACGGATCGTGTCAACGTGCTGTCCGTAGATCTTCTCCGAGGGCTGTGTCCCACCGCCGATCCAGATCGGGGGGTGCGGTCGCTGCACCGGCTTGGGGTCGATCGTGAGGTTCTCGAACCGGTAGAACTGGCCTTCGTAGGTCACGTCGTCGCCCGCCCACAGGGCCGTGATCGCCTCGAGCATCTCGTTCATCCGCCGACCCCGCTCGCGGAACGGGATGCGCAACGCGGCGAACTCGCCCTCGTGCCAGCCGACCCCGACGCCAAGGATCGAGCGACCACCGGACAGCACGTCGAGGGTGGCCCACTCCTTGGCGAAGGCGACGGGATCGCGGAACGGCAGGACGAGGACCAGGGTCCCAAGCTTGATCGTCCGCGTCACCCCCGACAGCGCGGCCAGCAGCGAGATCGGCTCGAGCCAGGTCGTCCGGTACGCCGGCGGAGTCACGAGCAGGTGATCGATCAACACGGCGCTCTCGAAGCCGAGGTCCTCGGCATGGCGCAGGTAGGCGCCCATCTCGGCGAGGCTCGCCGTGTCCGACCCCAGGGCGAAGGTGGGAAGCCGCAGCCCGAACCGCATCAGTGCGCACCACCAACCACGGCCGTGCCTTTGACGACCTCCGCCATCCGCCCGGCCGGCGCCGTATTGCGGCTGCGGCCCAGGGTGGGGACACCGTCCACGAGCACCATCGAGATCCCCGGCAGGTCGCCGGTGGCCAACGCGTCGAGCGCGTCCCCCGCGACCGACCCGACGGGGGCATCCACGATGCACACGTCCGCGGCGCGGCCCGGCTCGATGATCCCGGTGTCCAGCCCGTGGACGCGCGCCGTGTTCCCGGTCGCAAGGCACACCACGATCTCCGGGGCGACGCCCCCCAGGGAGGCGAGGTGGGCCATCAGTCGCAGGATCCCCAGTGGCACGACGCCCGTCCCCGACGGCGCGTCATTCCCGAGGATCACCCGGTGGAGGGCATCGGCGCTGGCAGCACCTCGGAGCGCGACCAAGGCCGTCCGGCCGTTGCCGCAATGGACGAGTTCCAGGGCGATCCCGGACTCCGCGGCGATAAGCCGCTCGATGTCTGACTCGGGGAGCGACGTCGTCCCGCCGTTGACGTGGCCGGCGATGTGCGGATCCGCCTCGAGGACGGCGTCCGCACCGATCGCGCCAGACCCGGGCAGCGATGGACCACCGGTATGGAACGTGGAGATCATGCCGTGCGCCCTGCCCCAGGCCACCATCGGGGCGGCGTCGGCGCCGGTCTTGACGGAGCCCAGGCCGATCTCGCCGATGAGTCGGACGCCGGCGCCGGCCATCTCGGCGAAGTCCGCCTCCACCATGCCGAGTTCGAGGATGGGCGCGCCCGCCAGCACCTTGACGCCACCCGGTCGGAGGGTGGCGTACGCGTGATTGATGGCGATCGCGAGGGCCTTGAGCCCCACGATGTCCTTCGGCCGACCGGGGGTGTGCGGCTCCCCGGCCGAGATCATGGTCGTGACCCCGCCGTGGGCGGTCGATTCGATGAAATCGATCGTGCGCTGACGCGGCGTGAAGTCGCCGACGACCGGGTGGGCGTGGGAATCGATCAATCCGGGGATGACGGTCGCGCCGTGCGCATCGATGATCACGTCGGCGTCGGTGTCGGCCAAGTCGGCACCGATCGCCGCGATCCGTCCGTCCTCGATACGGATCGAGTCACCGTCCGCCAAGGGTCGGGCGATGTCGCCCGTCGCGATCCGGCCGATGCCCCTGACGAGCGTGCGCACCGTGGCCGGGCTCAGTGCAGGCCGTCTTCGCCGATGGCGTCGGCCGCGAGCAGGCCGCCGACCCGGGCGTGGGGTCGGCCGCCGTTGGTCACCGCGAGGGCCAGCAGCAGCTCGTCGGCCCCGGGAGCGTCGGGGACGCGGATCTCGACGGCATCGAAATGGGATCGCACCAGCATCGCCTTGATGTGGTGGACGGGGATGTCCAGCGAAGCCCCCATCGCGGCCCGCTTCTTGACCGAGGGAAGGATGGAGACGCCGCCCACGCGACCCCGGGTGGGAGCCCCGAACTTCGGATGGAGGACGGCCGCGACGTGCTCCAGCTCGCCGTGCTCCCCCACGATGCCGCCCTTGCCGTAGGCCTCGACCGGGTCGCCGAGCGCCTCCTGGCAGCGGCGCATCAGTTCGTCGCCCAGGTACTCGCCCAGGTCGATGAGCTCCGTGAGGTCGTCGGACCAGCGTCCTGCATACGGGTTGGTCACGACCGCGGCGACGGCCACGCGACGGAGCGGACGCTCCAGGTCCCGGCCGCCGTCGGACAGGATCTCCTCGCGTACGGTCGCCCATTTTCGGATCAGGATCGCCACGGTCGCTCCTCCGCCCGGCCACGTCCAACGTGGGGGACAGTATGCCCGTCGGGACCTCCGCTCGCGGTACCATGCCGACGCCGCGCTTGCGCTCCTCCTGGTGTCCCCAGCGAACGCGGCCCGAACGTTCGAGCGCCGTCCGTGGAGTCCGCCATGTCGGATACGCTCGCCGTCCTTGCCGCCTCGTGGGGGGTGCTGATGGCCGTCTCACCCATCCTCCAGATCCGTCGGATCCTCGAACGACGATCGTCAGATGACGTGTCGCTCGGATACCTCGGCGTCCTGCTTATCGGGTTCGCGCTGTGGGTGGCGTACGGGATCTCGCTCGGTAATGCCGCCCTGATCGTCCCCAACGCCGTCGCCCTCGTGGTGGGTGTCGTGACGGTCATCGTCGCGCGCCGGTACCGCACGCCGACGGCTCCGACTCCCGGCGCCGCCGGGCACGGCTGATCGAACCGGACCGGGCCACGATGCTCGCGCGGGCCTGGGCCGCGTTCCTGGGTTCGCCGTCGTACCCGGCGACCGACGCGGATCGGCGCGAGATCGCCGTCGTTGGCCTGCGACTCCCGGTTCGTGCCACGATCGCCGTGGCCGTCGCGACCTTCGCGCTGCTGTTCGACTACTCGGGGACGTTCCTGGCGCCCGGCGTGACCGAATCCGGCCGGACGCCCGACGCGATGCGCGCCATCGCGCTGGAGCGGGCCGTCCTGTTCGGGCTCATCCCCTTGGCCGTCGTCGTGTTCGGGTTCCGCGATCGTCCGGGGCGCTACGGGCTGCGCGTCGGCGATCGGCGCGCCGGGCTGCCGCTCGTGCTCATCGGGTGCGCCGTCATGACCCCGGTCGTGGTCTGGTACGCGACGCTTCCCGATGTCCGGGCGTTCTATGCGCCGAGTGCGCGCCCGTCGGGGAGCTGATCGTCACCAACACCCTCGACCTCGTCGCGGCGGAGTTCCTGTTCCGCGGCTTCCTGATGCTGACGCTGGTGCGCGTGATCGGTCCGCTCGGCGTCCTGGTCGCGACGATGCCGTTCGTGTTCTCCCACCTGGGCAAGCCCGAACTCGAGCTGTTCTCCACGCTGGCCGGCGGCCTCGTCTACGGATGGCTCGCGTGGCGGACCGGCTCCATCGCGTGGGGCGCGATCGGCCACGTCTACATCCTGACGCTGGTGATGGTCCTCGCCGCCCCCGGGTAAGCGGCGGCGGCCGCGGGTCGGGGGACGCCCGCGACCTCACGCGCGGGCGGCGCCGGCACTCCCCCAGCGACGAACCTCGGCGTCCATGTCCAGCGGCATGACGACGCCCTTGTCGGCGTACTCGCCCCACGCCTCGCGCGGGACCCGCCACATGATCTCGAACTCGTTGCCGTCGGGGTCGGCGCCGTAGAGCGACTTGGAGACCCCGTGGTCTGACGCTCCACCCAGGGCGCCCGCCTCGGAGAGGACGCGCGAGGCGGCCGCGAGGTCGTCGATCGTCGGGACCTCCCAGGCCAGGTGGTACAGCCCGACCGAACCGCGCGGCGCACGCGGCGCATCCGGCCCGACCGAGAACAGGCCCAGGTCGTGGTGGTTGTCGCCGCTCGCCGATCGCATGAACACCGCCCGGCCGCCGAACGCGCTCTCGACGATCTCGAACCCGAAGACGCGGGCGTAGAAGTCCGCGGCGTTGGTGGCGTCACGGACATAGAGGACCGCGTGATTGAGACGGGCAACGGGGATGCTCATTCCGGCAGTCTGCACGCCGGGCATGATCCATGTCGATCACCGGCGCCGTCGTCGCCCAACCGCAACCTCCATGGCGTCGCAACCTTCACCGTCGGAGCGCTAGACTGGACGCTGACCGCACGTGTCCCCCGCGGACCTGCCCTGATCCGCGGCCCGTCATCCCTCTCAACAGGTGGTGCCCATGAAGGTCGGTGTCGCCAAGGAGACCGCGCCCGGAGAGCGGCGCGTCGCCCTGGTACCCGAAGCGCTCGGCAAGCTGCAGGCGGCCGGGTGCGAGATCCTCGTCGAAGCCGGCGCAGGCGCCGGCTCGGCCATCCTCGACAGTGCCTACGCCGAGGCCGGCGCGACCGTCGTCCCGACTGACACGCTCTACCAGCAGTCGGACGTCATCCTCAAGGTCGCGAAGCCATCCCCAGCCGAAGTCGCCCGACTCCGCCAGGGACAGGCCGTCGTCGGATTCCTGCAGCCCCTCATCGACCCGCAGCTCGCCAAGGAGCTCGCCGGGAAGGGCGTCACGGCCATCAGCCTCGATGCCATCCCGCGGACCCTGAGCCGGGCCCAGACGATGGATGCCCTCAGCTCGCAGGCCAACGTCGGCGGCTACAAGGCCGTCCTCATCGCGGCCAACGCGTATCCCCGCTACTTCCCGCTGCTGACGACCGCCGCCGGCACGGCCAAGCCCGCGAACGTGCTCATCCTGGGCATCGGCGTGGCCGGCCTCCAGGCGATCGGCACGGCCAAGCGGCTCGGCGCGATCGTCCACGCGTACGACGTGCGACCCGAGACCCGCGAGCAGGCCGAGAGCCTGGGCGCCAAGTTCGTGAAGCTCAAGACGACGATCGATGCCACCGGCGCGGGCGGCTACGCCCGCGAACTGACGGCCGAGGAACGCGCCGCCCAGCAGGCCGAACTCAACGAGGCCATCGGCGGCATGGACGTGGTCATCACCACGGCCCAGATCCCCGGTCGCAAGCCGCCGGTCCTCGTCACCGCGGACGCCGTCGGCGCGATGAAGTCGGGTTCGGTGATCGTGGATATGGCGGCGTCCGCCCTGGGCGGCAACTGCGAGCTGAGCAAGGCCGGGGAGACGGTCGAGACGCCCAACGGCGTGACGATCATCGCGCCGGACAACCTGCCCGCGAGCATGCCGGCCGGTGCCTCCCAGTTCTACGCCCGCAACATCTCGAACCTCGTGCTCGGGATGGTCAAGGACGGCGTCCTCCACCTCGACTTCGAGGACGAGGTGACACAGGCGACGGTCATCACCAACGGTGGCGCGGTCGTATCTGACGCCGTCAACAAGCTGCTGAACCCCGGAGCCCAGGCATGACCTTCGAAGAGATCGAGGCCCTGCTCACCGCCCTGACCATCTTCACCCTCGCCATCCTCGTCGGCATCGCCGTCATCAGCAAGGTGCCAGCCACGCTGCACACCCCGCTGATGTCCGGCGCGAACTCGATCCACGGGATCGTGCTCGTCGGCGCGATGCTCATCGCTGCGGAGGTCGATGACCCGGTCGGCTACGCGCTGGCCCTCGTGGCCGTCGCGTTCGCCACGATGAACGTCGTCGGCGGCTACGTCGTCACGGACCGGATGCTCCAGATGTTCCGCAAGAAGCCCGTCGCGCCCAAGCCCGCGACGGATGACGCGGAGGCGGCGTCGTGACCACCCTCCAGATCATCGAGATCCTCGTCCGGATCGCCTGGATCGTGGGCGCCGTCGCGTTCGTGATCGGCCTGTCGCGGATGAACTCGCCCGCCACCGCCCGCAACGGCAACCTGGTGTCCGCCGGCGGCATGACCATCGCCATCGTCGCGACGGCGATCCTCATCCTTGCCGAGGAGCTCACGGGCGACGGCATCAGCGCGGTCGTGTGGGGGATCATCATCGTCGGCGTCATCATCGGTGGCGGCCTCGGGCTGTACACCGCGCGGACCGTGAAGATGACCGCGATGCCGCAGCTGGTGTCGCTGTTCAACGCGGTCGGCGGCGGCGCCGCGGCGCTCATCGCGATCGAGGACTACCTGCGCCTCACCGGGCTGGGCGATCCCGTCCGCATCGACACGAACATCTTCATCGTGCTCGACATCATCATCGGCTCGATCACCTTCACCGGGTCGATCGTCGCCTCGGGCAAGCTGCAGGGCCTGATCTCCGGCCAACCGATCATCATCCCGGGCGGACGCCTGATCACCGTCGGGCTCGCCGTGGTCACCGTGGTGTCGGCGGCCATCCTGTTCGCGACGGGCACCCCGAACCTGCCGCTGATGCTGCTCATCCTTGCCGCGGCGCTCATCTTCGGCGTGACCATGACCCTGCCCATCGGCGGCGCGGACATGCCGGTGGTCATCAGTCTCCTGAACTCGTTCACCGGGACCGCGGTCGCGATGGCGGGCTTCGTCATCGACAACCCGGTGCTCATCATCGCCGGCGCCCTGGTGGGCGCGTCGGGCGCCATCCTGACCAAGCTCATGGCCGATGCCATGAACCGGTCGGTCATGAACATCATGATCGGCGGGTTCGGCGGCGGCGAAGGCACCCAGACCGAGGCCGGCGGAGCCGGCGGAACCGTCCGGGCGATCGGCGCGGACGACGTCGCGATCCAGCTGGCCTACGCCCAGAGCGTGATCATCGTTCCCGGCTACGGCCTCGCCGTCGCCCAGGCCCAGCACGCGGTGCGCGAGCTCGCCGAACTCCTCGAGGAGAAGGGCGTGGACGTGAAGTACGCCATCCATCCGGTCGCCGGCCGGATGCCCGGGCACATGAACGTCCTGCTCGCCGAGGCGAACGTCCCGTACCCGCAGCTCAAGGAGATGGACGACATCAACCCCGAGTTCGATCGCTGCGACGTGGCATTGGTCATCGGCGCCAACGACGTCACGAACCCGGCGGCTCGCCGACCCGGCTCACCGGTCTCCGGCATGCCGATCCTCGATGTCGACCACGCCAAGTCCATCGTCGTCATCAAGCGCTCGATGGGTCGCGGCTACGCCGGCATCGACAACGAGCTCTACACGAACGAGAAGACGGGCATGCTCTTCGCCGACGCGAAGGACGGTCTCGCGACACTGACCGCGGCGGTCAAGGCCCTGTAGCAGGTCCATCGCCCACCGCGATCCGACGCCCCGGCCCACCCGGCCGGGGCGTTCCCATGCCCGGGTGGTGCTGACCAAAGTAGCCCGCCCGGGCAGGACCATCTTCCCCCGGGTCCCGACCAAAGTGTGATGTCGGCTGCAAGGTTGCCGTTCCTATCCTCGGTCCATGTGACGTCACGGGTCCATCCGATCCGTCGCGACCGCACCGAATCGAGACCACTGCACATGACCCAGCGAGATCCCAGCCACCTCCCGCGACCCTCTGGTTCGCGGCGCCGCCGTCGAGGCCAGTCCCTCGTCGAGTTCGCCCTGGTGCTGCCGATCTTCGTTTCGCTGTTGATGGGCATGATCGAGTTCGCGTTCGTCTTCAACGCGACGCTCGGGGTCAACTACGCCGCGCGCGACGCGGCCCTCGCCGGCGCCGAGGCAGGCAATGCCATCGGTGCGGATTGCGTCATCGTCGATGCCGTCGAGAGCGCCGTCGGGTCGCCGACCGCCGACGAGCGCATCACCATGATCGAGATCTACAAGGCCGACCCCAACGGCGGGATGATCGGTTCGCCGACGGTCTACACGCGGACGAACGATCCGACCGACATGCAGTGCACCGGCGTGGCGGGCATCCCGAACATGCCGTACGAGCGCACCTCGAACGGATACCAGGAGCTCGACCGCTGCAACATCCTGGGCGGCTGCCCGACCGGTAGCGCCACGGTCGACAACATCTCCGTCCGGATCACCTACCACCACTCATGGGTGACGCCGCTGCCCAACTTCATCGGCGGCGGCCCGGGCGGGCTCACCTTCAGCCGAGACAGCGTCATGCGCATGGAGCCGATCCTGTGATCCGGCTGCGACGCGACGCACGACGCGAGGATGCCCGAGGGCAGGGTCTGGTCGAGTTCGCGATGCTCGTCCCCCTCTTCATGCTCCTGCTGCTCGGCCTGCTCGAGTTCGGTTTCGTCTTCGACCAGACGATGACGATCAGCTACGCCACCCGCGAGGGCGCGCGCAGCGCGTCCGCGTTCGCGAGCGGCAACGGCCCGAGCGGGACCCTTCCGTGCGCCGATGTCGACAAGAACATCGTGGCCGCGGTCCAGCGCGTGCTGGCGGCGGACGGCTCGCGGGTGGACCTCGCCCGCGTCTCCGAGATCCGGATCTACCGCGCCCAGACGAACGGGACGCCCGTACACGGGCACCGCCAACAACAACATCTGGAGCTACAACGACAACGGCGGTCCCACCGTCGATGGCGCGGCGCTCGACTTCAGCTTCGCCTCCGGGACCTGGAACGCCTGCACACGCGACAGCTCATGGACCAATGGCGTCGCGCCGGACTCCATCGGCATCGCCATCGAATACAGCTACCCGTTCGTGACGCCACTCGGCGTCGCGCTGAACCTTGCCGGCAGTGGCGGCGGTCTTCCGATCTCCGACCGGACGGTCATGGCACTGAACCCTGGGGACCTGACCGACATGCAGCCGAACGACCTCGACCGACACACCTCCGCGCGCACGACCGACCGCCGACGCGGCCAGGTCATCGTCATCTTCGCGGGCGCGATGCTCCTGTTCGCGATGCTCGCGGCGGCCGTCATCGACGTGTCCTGGTACTGGACCAACAACCTGCGGATGCAGCGTGCGGCCGACGCCGCCGCGCTCGCGGGCGTCGTCTTCCTGCCGGGTGATCCGACGTCGGCCATCAACGCGGCCCGCGACGAGGCCGAGAAGAACGGGTTCGAGCATGGGACGGCCGGCGTCGTCGTCGACCCGGTCCAGGATCCCACCAACAACCGGCGCCTCATCGTCACGATCAACGCCAACGTGGGGACCTTCTTCGCGCGCGTTGCCGGGATCACCTCCTGGCCCGCCTCGCGGACGTCCAAGTCCGAGTTCGTCCTGCCCGTCCCGATGGGAAGCCCGGAGAACTACTACGGGGTCTTCGGCATGGTGCGCACGCCCGGCGGCGGCATCACCGAGACCGACACGGACACCGGAACGACGTCCTACTTCGACCCGTCCTCGGCGCCGGGCGGCAACTGGACGAATGCGGCGCGTGCCTACGTCCAGGACAGTGTGTCACCGCCGACGTCGTACGCGACGAGGAACACGAACACGGACCCGTATCAGGTCTATGGCGGCATTCCCGACGGCGGTTCCCGGCGGCGGCACGCTGACGATCAATGGCATCGAGGTCGAGGTCATCGCCCGATCCGTCGACACGAACGGCTGCCAGCTCCGGGTCGCCCTGAACTGGACCGGACAGAACAGCCCGACCAGCGGCTCGTGGACCTCGAACACGACCCTGAATCTGACCGGGACGTTCCAGGGCCTCGTGGCCGGGTCGCCGACAGACACGTGGGGTCGCACGTGGACGACCGGCAACATCTCCACCTCCAACCTCCGGGTCCGGCTGGAGTACCGCGACCCGGACCCCGGTTCGAACAGCACCTGCACCGACGGTTCCGAGGCGCGCGTCGACCACGTGCACATCCGGTTCCACTACGACCCACACGACCTCCACGTTCATCCCCGACACCAACCTCGCCGGCCCGTCCGGCCAGGCGCTGAACCCGCGTGGCTTCTGGGCGACGATGCTGACCCAGGGCGCGGATGACATCAACGGCGACGCCTACCTTCCGAACTACGAGGGCGGCTCAACGATCAACCCGGAGTATCAGCCGGCGAAGTACTACGACTACGCAGTCGAGATGCCGGCCGGGTCCTCCAACGGCCAGGTCTTCATCTACGACCCGGTGTTCTGCGCGACGAGCAGCAACGGCCAGTACGGGACCGGCGACCGCTGGTTCGGGAGCGCGACACCCACGAGCTCGTTCTTCCAGCTGTGGGACACGAAGAACACGCCGTTCGACCTGACCGATGACACGCGCGTGGACCCGACCGGTGACGACAACCTGTTCCGACGGATCCAGGCGTCCGACACGACCCTGAACGGCCCGGCCACCGGTGGAAGCACCGTGAGTTGCGCCCAGGGCGCGACGTCCGACACGGCGGACGGCCGCGTACTGGCACAACCGCTGGTGGCAGCTCGCGAGTGGCCTCGCCGGCGGCACGACCTATCGAGTCCGCACGACGACGACCGATCCGAACTCCGCCTCCGACCAGCAGGGCGCGGATGGCGAGAACAGCTTCGCGATCTGGACGACGGCCACCGGGACGGCGCCGAAGGTCTTCGGCGTCGGTGCGATGCAGTCCTTCTCCCCGCTCCCCGGGAATGCGACGTCGGAGTTCTACCTCGCGCAGATCGATGACGTGCACGCTGGCAAGACGGTCGTGATCTCGCTGTGGGACCCGGGTGACACCGGATCGCTGACCGGCCAGATCTCCATCCGGATCCCTTCATCCTCGGGCTACACCTCGGCGACGCTGGACTGGTCTTCGGCCAAGGGCACGACCCACTCGAACGCGAGCAGCTGCAACGGCCTGAGCGGAAGCGGCACCTCGATCTCGACCCATAGCGGAAGCACGCAGCGGTTCAATGGCTGCTGGGTGACGATCGAGATCCCGATCCCGACCAGCTACTCGACGGCGGTCGCCCCGCCCGGCGAGACCGAACCCGGCTGGTGGAAGATCCGCTACGTCATGAGCGGCGCCAGCAGCGACACCTCGCTCGACGTGACGACCTGGCAGGTCAGCATCCGCGGCAACCCGGTGCACCTCGTCCTTCCATGACCATCGCCGGGGGAGCAACGTGAAGACACACGACACGGCTGCCGCCGAACCGCTGGCATCGGACGCCGTCCGGCCTTCGGCGCCGCTCGGATCGCGCGGGCAGATCCTGGTCATCTTCGCGGGCGGGATGCTCCTGTTCGCCCTGTTGTGCGCTCTCGTCATCGACCTTTCGTGGTACTGGACCAACAACCTGCGGATGCAGCGGGCGGCCGATGCAGCCGCGCTCGCTGGCGTCGTGTTCCTCCCCAACAACGTCGGCCAGGCCGTCACCGTTGCGCGGGCCGAAGCCAGCAAGAACGGGTTCGAACATGGCACTGATGGTGTCGTCGTCACCCCCGTCCAGGATCCATCCAACGACCGACGCCTGCTCGTCACCATCAGCGGCCCCGTCGGCACCTACTTCGCCAGGGTCGTCGGGATCGACTCGTGGCAGGCGCTGCGAACCGCGAAAGCGGACTACGTGCTTCCGGTCCCGATGGGCAGCCCGCAGAACTACTACGGGGTCGGCGAGTACCAGGGCACCGTCCGCACCTTTACGGATGTGCCGGGCAATACCGCCCTGGATGGATCCTGGAATGCGCCGACGATATCGTCAGGCGGCGGGCAGTGGTCCAATCCTGACCGGGCCTTCACCAACAACAACTCGTACACGACGGAAGACACGAACAATCACGCCCAGGTGTGGACGAACTTCAACCTCCAAGGCGAGATCCCCAACGACGGGACGCTCGAGATCGACGGGCTGGAGGTCCGGCTGCAGGATGCCCGGCTGACGGGAAGCGGGACCTCGACGAGCTGCCAGATCCAGGTGGCGGTGTCGTGGAACAGCGGGAGCTCCTGGTCGAGCAACGTGCCGAGCGCGGCGCTGACCACGAGCGACACCGATCCGGTCGTGGGGAGCAACTCGGACACGTCGATGTGGACGCCGCACACCACGTGGACCCGTGGCGACTTCGCCAACGGCACGTTCCGCGTCCGCCTCACGTGGCAGGACGGCACCGCTGATTGCGCCGGGACCCACAGCGTCCAACTCGACCAGCTGGAGGTTCGCGTCCAGTACCACACGACCACTACCACGGTGACCCAGGAATTCCTCGACGTCGTCGCGCCGGACAACATCACGGTGCTGAACCCACAACGGTTCTGGGGGGCGGCCATGACCCTCGGCAGCGCCCGGACCTACGGCGACCAGCACGGCCCCGCCAACGATGGCGGTGGAGCGAATGCCGACCACGATCCGGACGGCTACGACTACACGGTCGAGGTCGGCGCTGGGGGCGAAGTCTGGATCTTTGACGCCGGGTTCTGTGAAACCGCCGGCAACGGCACCGGCGGCTGGTTCGGCGCCGGCGATCACTGGATCGGCAGCGATCGCAATGCCGTCACGACCAGGTTCCGCCTGTACAACACGAATGGCAACTTCTTCGACCAGGGGTCCCACACGCTCCTGCCGCTGGATCCGTCGTTCCCGTCGCTCTCCAATCAGCAGTTGACCGATCAGAGCGGCGACATGGGCACGCCGAGAAACGTGCCCGGAGCCGGAGACTGCAGCCAGGCACCGCATAACGTGTGGCACAACCGGTGGGTCCCGCTGGCGCGGGGCCTCGCGGCGGGGATCTACCGCGTGAACGTCAACCTCGCGGACGCCGCCAACAGCGCCACGAACGCGGAGAACGGCTGGTCGATCTGGGTGATCGGAGGCGCGCAGCCGAGGGTGTACGGCGGCGGCCGGATGGTGGCATACAACAACCTGCGGGCCGGACAGACGGACTTCTACCTGGCACAGATCGACGCAGTCCATGCCGGTAAGACACTCGAGATGCAGCTGTTCGATCCGGACGCAAGCTCGAACGGCACGCTCAGCATCCTGAGCCCCAATGGCGGCACCTACAACCTGGCAACGTTCGACTACGCCGCCGACGCGAACTGTACGGGAGCCAGCGATGCCTGCAGCGCGTCCGATCGACAGCAGATCAGGGTGGTCAACGCCGGGGCACAGGGCTTCAACAACTCGGTGGTGACCATCTCGATCGCGCTGCCGGCAACGTACGGATCGGCAGCGGGTGGCGGACTCGCCGAGGACGGGTGGTGGAAGATCCGCTACAACGTGGATGGCGGAAACGACACCACGACATGGAAGGTCAGCATCCGCGGCAACCCGGTGCACCTCGTCCTTCCCTGACCCAGCCCCCACCGCCGACTCCAGAACGCCCGACCCCGACCGGTCGGGCGTTTCTGTTTCGTGGCGCCCGAACGAAGGACCCGAGGGGGATCCGCCGTTCCGTGCCCGGCCACAACGTTGCGTCGCCATTCGTACTACCGCCAAACGCGAATCCGTAGTACTTGTAAGGCAGGCTGCAAGCGACTGCGCCTACACTTGACCGTCCCGGACCCGACCGTCCGATACCAGACGCCCCCTCCTCCGACGCGCCGATATGAGTGGACATGCCATCGACGTTCCAAACGATCAAGCCGCTGGCCGAACAGGACCGACCATCCAGCCGCCGGGGTCGCCGCGGCCAGTCGCTCGTCGAGTTCGCGCTGATCCTTCCGCTCTTCGTGATCATGCTGCTCTCGATCATCGAGTTCACGTTCGTCTTCAACGCGCTGCTCGCGGTCAACTTCGCCTCTCGTGATGCCGCGCTGTCCGCGGCGGAGGCGGGCACGATGAGCGGTGGCGACTGCATCATCCTGAAGTCGGTGGATGCCGCGATCGGGCCGCCGACCGACGACTCGCGCATCGTCAGCGTCACCGTCTACAAGACGACGCCGAACGGGGCGCAGCAGGGATCCGCCACGGTGTACACCCGAGCATCGGTCGACAACACCTCGATCTGTGCGCCGATCGACAACACGGTCCTGCACTACACGAGGACCTCGAACGGGTACCCCGAAGCCACGCGGTGCAACATCCTCGCTGGCTGTGACCCCAACGTCATCAATGACACCGTCGACAACATCGCCGTCCGCGTCACCTACACCCATCAGTTCGTGACGCCGTTCCGGAACTTCATCGGCGGCCCCGGTGGGACTCTCACGTTCGATCGGGAGAGCGTCATGCGCATGGAGCCGGTCCTGTGATCCGGCTGCGGTCCGCGGACCGGCGAGATCGAACGGGAGGCCAGGGGCTGATCGAGTTCGCCTTGATCGTCCCGGTCTTCATGCTCCTGCTGCTGGGCCTGCTCGAGTTCGGCTTCGTGTTCGATCACACCATGACTCTCAACTACGCGACGCGCGAAGGAGCGCGAAGTGGGGCGGCGTTCGCGGCGGGCAACAACACGACGATGGTCTGCAACGCCACGGTGGACGTGGACAAGAACATCATCGCCGCCGTCCAGCGCGTGCTCGAGGCGCCGGGTTCACAGGTCGATGTCGCACGTGTGTCGCGGGTCCGGATCTTCAAGGCGAATGCCACCGGGGGCGACACCGGTCAGGGGAACAACTGGGTCCCGGGCACCGGGCCCGTCGTCGATGGCCAGGCTCTTCACTTCAGCACAGTCGGGTCCGCAGACATGGAACGCCTGCAACCGCGTGAACGCCTGGATCGGCAACACGCCCGCCAGAGTCACTTGGCGTTTCGATCACCTATTCCTACGAGTTCCAGACGCCGCTCGCGGCGGTCTTCGGCTTCTTCGGGTCGACGGGGTCTGGCGACCTTCCGATCACGGACAAGACGATCATGGCGCTGAATCCCACCGACCAGCAATGAGGCTATCCATGCTCCTCACCGGACCGCGGTCCCTGCAGCGGCGTCTCCGCGAGCGCGGGCAGGTCGTGATCATCTTTGCTGGCGCGATGATCCTCTTCGCGGGTCTCTGCGCTGCCGTGATCGACATCTCGTGGTACTGGACGAACAACCTGCGGATGCAGCGCGCGGCGGACGCCGCCGCGCTGGCCGGGGCGGTCTATCTCCCGGGCGACACCAATCGCGCCTTTGCGATGGCGCGGGCGGAGGCCCTCAAGAACGGCTACGCCGCGCCCCAGTACACCGTGACGCCGGTCCAGGACCCCGGGAATGACCGACGGCTCACCGTCACGATCAACGGCCAGGTCGGCACGTACTTCGCGAGGGTCGTCGGCATCACCTCGTGGACCGCACAACGCGCGGGGAGCGCCGAGTACGTCCTCCCCGTCCCGATGGGCAGTCCGGAGAACTACTACGGCGTCGGCGTGCTCAATCTTCGGCAGGCTCAGCAACAGATCGAACGAGATGACACCGATTGGCAGGATGCCGGCTCGAGGCCCGAGTGGCGGCGACTGGGACGATCCCCAGGACGCCGACAACGACAACGACAACGATGAGGCCGATTCGGAAACCGGCAACGGCAACGACCAGCAATGGACGAGTTTCGGCCTCCTTTCCGGCGGCAACGCGATCCCGAACGACGGGACGCTCGTCATCGATGGCGTCGAGGTCCGACTCCGCGACCGGCTCGGCGGTTCCGGAACGTCCACGAACTGCAGGCTGCGAGTCGAGCTGAACTGGAACAATGGCTCGAGCACCGCTTGGTCGAGTGCCCTCTTGTCCGCGCCCTTGAGCACCAGCGAGCGAGTCGAGACATTCGGAGACGACAACGATACGTCGATGTGGGGCAATCACACATGGACGCGAGCCGATTTTGCGGATAACCGGTTGCGTGTCCGGCTGACCTTCGTGAAGACCACGTGTGGAAGCAGCCGAAGCGCACTCGTGGATACCCTCGAGGTCCGCGTGAGCTACCACACGACCGTCACCACGCTCGCCCCGCCCGCGCCCGTCGACATCAACGGCCCCAACGGACAGGACCTGGTGCCCCAGCGGTTCTGGGGCGCGATGCAGAGCCAGGGCGCGCCGGGGATCCAGGGCGATGCGTACATGGCCGGGTACACGACCCGCAAGAGTTCGACGAACCCGGAGTACGACCCGCGCAACTACTACAACTACGGGATCGAGATCTTCGGGTCAGGCGGCCAGGTGTGGTTGTTCGACCCAGGCTTCTGCGACACGTCCCAGTACGATTTTGGCGGCGGAACGCGGTCAACCAAGGCACCGGTGAGTCCTGGACGCTCGGCGATTCGAATGGATCGAACACGGCCCAGCCCGTCAGCGCGCAGTTCAATCTCTACAACACCAATGACACGCCCTACACCCTGACGGACGACACGCTCGTGGCGAGCACCGGAAGTACCTTCCGGCGCACGTTCATGCGCGACCCGGATCTCGGAGGCGACAGCGGCGACGAATACGGCAATCCCCAGGATTGCCGGTCCACGAGCTGGCACAACCAGTGGTGGGCGATGCCGGGCGCGCAGAACCTGCCCGCCGGCACGTATCGCCTGCATACCACGTCGCGCATCTACACGAACCCAGCGGCAGGCACCCTGGATGGTGCCGACAACCAGACTGATTCGACGGGCCTCAACGCCTTTGCGATCTGGACGACCAGCGGTGGCGGCACGTTGCCCCGGGTCTACGGGATCGGCGCGATGGAGGCCTACTTCCCGTTGCCGGGGAATCAGACGTCCACGTTCTACCTGGCCCAGATCGACGCCGTGCACGCGGGCAAGTGGGTGGACATCGATCTCTGGGATCCGGGCGACACCGGCGACCTGACGGCAGACCTGAGCTTCCTGCCACCCGGGAGCAACGTGGGGACCCAGTTCTACTGGAACCAATCGTCGGGCACGACCAAACCGACCAACTTCGCCTGCGGACCGCAGACCAGTGGTTCGGTGAGCTCGCTTCGGACCAGTTCCGGCTCCGGCGGGATCTTCAACGGCCGGTGGCTACGGATCTGTGTCCGGCTCGCGGACGATTACTCGGCCCCGATCGACCCGGGCTCAGGAGAGCCAGGATGGTGGCGGATCCGCTACCAGATGAGCAACACCGGGGCCAGCACGGACCTGACGACGTGGCAGGTCAACATCCGTGGCAATCCGGTCCACCTGGTCCTGAACTAGGGCTCGCGGCCCATCCATCCGAGCGCGAAGGCGAAGCCCCGGCCGTCTGGCCGGGGCTTTTGCGTCACGCCGAAGGGACCACCGCTGCGGACCGCGGGATGGCGTTGAGGTCCGAGATCTCGAGCGGGGCCAGCTGACCCAGCGACTCCGCCACCACGACCGCGTCGTCGCCGGGCTCCAGGACGAAATCCGCCCCGGGGTTCACGAACGCCTGGCCGTACCGGTTGACTGAGAGCAGGGTCGCCTGGTGCTCGGTGCGCAATCGCGCCGAGACCGCGTCGATCGACAGCCCGATGTAGTCGTCCGGGAGCACGATCCGGTAGAGCTCGGATCCCTCGCCGCCGGACACGATGTCGGTGACGATACCGGTCAGGCCCGGGTAGAGGGCGGATCGGGCCAGGAGGTGTGACGCCACCTTGGAGGTGACGAGCAGCTCGTCCACGTCGGCACGACGGAAGTGGGGTTCGTGCTTGGGGTTGTTGACCTCGGCGACCGTCCGGACATCGGGGGCGATGTGCTCGATGGCCATCACGATCAGGATCGAGCGCATGTCGGCGTCATCAGATGGGTCATTCGGGAAGATCAGGGCTGCCGAGGCTTCCTTGATCCCCGCCCGATCGAGGTCCTCCTCACTGGTGGCGTCACCACGCACGAAGTACACGCCATCCCCCGCCGGGTTCTTGTCGACGTCCGCGATGACCACGACCTTCTGCTTGTAGTCGTCGCCGCGAAGCTCGTTGATGAGGTCGCGCGCGGTCGTGTTCCAGCCGCACACGACGATGTGATCCTTGAACCCCGAAGCACCCAAGCCCTGACCCTCCTTGAGCAGGAAATCGATGACCATCGCGACGAGGGCGCCCGTGATCATGCCGAGCATGGCGACACCGAACAAGATGAGCAACCACCCGATGATCCGCCCGGCGGGCGAGGTCACGAACGCCGAGTCGCCCTGACCCAGAACGGTGGCGATCCCCCAGTTGAACGAGTCGAAGATCGATTCGAACGTCCACGGCTTCTCGAACAGGGTGATCAGGATGGCGGTGATCAGGACGAACCCGACGATCCCCTGGGCCAGCGACAGGAAGAAACGGCGATCCAGCTGGCCGCCGACCCGTCGCATGTGCCAGGCGACGCGCCGGATCAGCGGTGACGCGATGACCGGCATCGGGAGCGACTTCAACTTCGGACGCGCCATGGCGGCGATCGTGCCACACCGCGGGTGTCGGCGTCAGTCTCCGATCGCTTTCGACGACAGGAGTTTCATCGACTCCAGGTCCCCGATCGCCGCCGTCATCTGCGCCCCGGTCGCGGCATCCGCGACCCGGATCTCGAGGTCGATGATCATGCCGCCGCCCGGCGAACTCGTCGTCTCCAGATGGGCGATCGAGCCACCCTGGTCGGTCACGGCCGCGACGACCCGACCCAGCGCGTGGGGTTCGGTCGTGGCCAACTGGTACCGGACGCGGTGGTCGCCCCGGCCGACGAATCGGTCGGTGATGACCCGGAGCGGCCACAGCGACACGATGACGAGCACCGTGGTCACGATCGCGATCTCCCACGCACCGGCGCCGACGGCCATCCCGACGGCGGCGACCGCCCAGAGGCTTGCGGCCGTGGTCAGGCCGCGGATGGTCGCGCCCTCCTTCAGGATCGCCCCGGCCCCCAGGAACCCGACGCCGGTCACGATCTGCGCAGCGATCCGGGCCGAGTCCCCACCGCTCGCCGCAAACGCCTGGATCGACAGCAACGTGAACCCGGCAGACCCGAGGGACACGAGCAGATGCGTCCGCATCCCCGCCGGATGGTCGTGGATCTCGCGCTCCAGCCCGATGAGGGCTCCCAGGATCGCCGCCACGGTGAGACGGACCGCGATGGCGACCGCGCCGCCCAGATCGAAGTCGATCATGGTCTCGAGTCTACTGGCCGCCCGGGTCGGGCACGCTCACATCGACGAGCGTCGCTCCGAGGTGGGCGACCAGGTCGGTGGGGGCAAGATGGATGTTGATCCCGAAGCCCCCGCCCCCGATGGCCACGAGGTCGTGCCCCATGGCCGCGGCATCCACGATGACCGGCCACGCCCGCGTGGCGCCGAACGGCGTGATCGTGTACCGCTCGTACCCGGTCGCCGCCTGGGCCTCATCGGCGTCCGGGAGCGTCAGGCGACGCACGCCCAGGTGCTCGCGCAGCTTCGGCCAATCGAACCGCCGGCCGGCGGGGACGATCACGAAGAGGTAGTCGTCCTCGCCACGACGGACGACGATCGTCCGCAGGAGCGCATTGAGGGGGACGCCCTGTAAGTCGGCGCTCTCCTGTGCGCTCCGCGCCCGCTCGGTGCGGACCACGGCGTAGCGCAGTCCGGTGCCGGCAAGGGCCGTGAGCGCTGGGGTGTCCTCCACGTCGGGCTCCTCAAGGCGTGTTCGGTGCGACCGTTCGAACGGTGGCGCGGTCGCCGGGGAACGTCAACTCGGTCCGCGCCACGGTCGCTTGAACGTTTCGTGCGTGGCTCGACTCATACTCCGCGAACCGGCCCTCGGGATGGTCGGCCAAGGGGTGAGGGATGGAGCGAAGACTCGTCGAACGCGCGATGCACGGCGACGAATCGGCGTTCGACGAGCTCGTCGGACGGGTGGGTGACCGCCTCCATTCGGTCGCGCGCAGGATCCTGCGCGATCCGTACCTGGCCGAAGACGCGACGCAACGAGCCCTGCTCGACGCGTGGCGCCAACTCCCCCAGCTGCGGGACCCGGACCGGTTCGACGCCTGGGTCTATCGGCTCCTCGTCAACGCCTGCCATGCCGAAGCGCGCCGCGAGCGACACCATCGTGGCAACTTCCGCCTGCTGACGTCCGACGAGCCGACGATACCGGACGCCGCGTCCGGCATCGCGACACGGGACCAGCTCGACCACGCGTTTCGGCGGCTCGGTGTCGAGCACCGGACCGTGGTGGTGCTGATCCACTACCTGGGGCTCTCGTCGCACGAGGTCGCGGACGTCATGGGGACGCCCGTCGGTACCGTCCGATCGCGGCTCCACTACGCATTGATACACCTGCGCGAGGCCGTCGAGGCCGATGCGCGGCTGGAAAGAAGCGCAGGCACGGCATGAGCGACAACGACCGATTCATCGGACGGCTGGAGGACTACCTCGACGCCTTCGACGGCGAGACGCCGCTACCGATGCACGTCCGCGACGCCATCCGGGCCGAGCTGCCAGGTACCCGCCAGGATCGATCCGGGCGGGGCCCAAGGAGATTGCTCACGATGTTCTCGGGACTTCCCACCCCTGTCCGCGGCGGATTGCTCGCGGCCGGCCTCATCGTCGCCGTCGCGCTCGGGGCGACCTGGGTGAACAGCACGGGCCCAGGCGTCGGCGGCGAGCCACCCGCGTCATCCGTCCCGTCGACCGCGCCGACACCGTCCTTCGCGCCGAGCCCGTCGGCCAGTGCCAGCGGGGTCGTGCCGATCGCGAAAGCCGCGTCGGCGCCCTGCTTCGAAGGCGGTGCCGTTGCCTGCATCGCCGCAGGCACCTACGCTCTGAACCCGGACACGATCCCGGGGAATGTCATCGTCACCGTGCCCGAAGGGTGGTTCCCCTGGGAGCCCGGTGCCGGAGCCATGACCCTGCTCGTCGACCGCACCGACGCCCCGCAGGGCTCGGGCTGGGGCCTGCTCATCTCGGCGATCGGCGACGTCCGACGCGACCCCTGCGCACCGGATGGCGCCGTCTTCGAACCGGCCGAGATCGATACGCCTGCAGAGGTCGCTGCGGCCATGGCGACCTGGCCCGGCTTCGCCGTCACCGACCCCGAGGCGATCACGTTCGGCGACGCGCCTGGGGTCCAGGTGGACGTGTCGGTGACCGAGGATCTCGGCACCTGCATGACGCCGGCGACCTGGTCGACGCCTCTCGGCACCTGGATCGACGGCTACCCGATGGTGGGCGATGACCCCACGAGCGAGCCCGCGACGTTCCGCATCCTGGACCTGGATGGCGAGATGCTCATCATCCGAACGCCTGCCACCATCGGTCCGTCGCCACACGAGGCGGGGCAGGGCGTCGAGCCGGACGCCGAACGGCACGCCGAGGACCTGATCGCATTGACCGCGATGCTCGACTCGATCCGGTTCGGCGAACCCGACGCTCCCTGACGTCCCTCCGAGCCTTGCCCTCCCCCGATGCCGACGCCGTCGAGTTGCGTCGCCGCGGCGTCCAGTCGAATCGCCGGCGGGGACGATCACGAACAGATGATCGTCCCCGCAGTCTTGCCAGGATCGGGTCAGGTCGTCGGCGCAAGCTCGGAGAGGCGCACCGGGTGGTCGAGATGGATGGCGCCCGTCGCACCGTCGTAGATCTCGAGATGGATCGTGGGATCGGATCCCCACTCGATCGTGATGAACCCGAACTTGCGGTCGCTGTTCAGGATCGTGCCGATACGGTCCGGGTTGGGCCAGAACTCCACTTCGACCTGGTCCAGGCCCGAACCCGTGAGGTCGTACGTGGGGTAGCCGAAACCAGCGGCGTCGTCTGCGAGCAGGCTCAGTTCCGAGTGGTGCATGTCGCCGGACACGAGGATGGCGCCCGTCACGCCGAGTTCTCGGACGAGCGCGAACAGCCGGTCGCGCTCCCCGGGCATGTCGCCCCAGCTCTCCCATTGCACGCCGGTGGGTGGGTCGTAGTCGTTCACGACCTGGATCCCACTACCGATGATCCGGATGGTCGCGGGCTCCTGCAGTCGCTCGCGGAGCCAGGCCCACTGTGCGTCGCCGAGCATCGTGTGCGAGGGGTCGTCGCTGTACGGGTCGCGCTCGAACCGATTGTCGAGCAGGATGACCTGGACGGTCCGGTCCCCGGAGCCGAAGGTCCGTGCTGAGTAGACGCCCGGCTGTCCCACGCGCGGGTCGTTCTCCCCGTCACCCCAGAACTCTAGGAACTCGCGCTTCGTGGTGTTCTTGAACACCCATTCAGCACCGGCATCGTTCCGTCCGTAGTCATGGTCGTCCCATGTGGCCATGAGCGTCGTACGGGCGGCGAGGGTCCGGAATCGATCGTTCCGGCCAAGCTGCCGGTACAGGTGGCGAAGGCCCTCCATATCGCCCGGGACTCGCATCACGTCCGCATAGATGTTGTCGCCCAGCCAGAGCATGAGGTCCGGATCCAAAGCCTCGATATCGCCGAGCGCCGCGCCGCCGGTCGCATCGATCAGACACGCCCCGATCGCGATGCGCTGGATCAGCCGCTCCGCGTCCGGGCCGAGATCGGCCTCGGTCGGGCCGAATAGGCCGGGTCGCTGGGTCGCCTCAGTCGGCTCGGTCGGCACGGGTGCCGCACAGGCGACGAGGACCGCGATGGCGCACGTGGCGGTCGCGCCGAGGAGCGAGAGGCGCATCACATCGACCCGAGCGTAGCGCCTGAACGATGCCCGGTCGAGTCCTTACGAGTCCGTCAGCGCGATCCTGATCCGCTTGTTGATGCGGCCCTTCGACTCGTATCCGGTGACGCGGATGCCGCCCACCTCGCGCGTGTTCGCGACATGGGTACCGCCGTCCGCCTGCAGGTCGAGCCCGACGATCTCGATCGTGCGGATCTCCTCGATCCCGGGCGGCAGCAGGTTGATCTTCGTCCGGATGAGGTCCGGGATCGCGAAGGCCTCGTCCCGCGGCAGGACGTTGACGCGTACATCGCGGGCTTGGGCGAGCTCCTGGTTGACGGTCGCCTCGATGGCGTCCACGAGGTCGCCCGACATCGTCTCGAACTCGAAGTCCATCCGGCCTGAGCCTGGCTCCATGTTCCCGCCCGTGACGAGCGCTCCGTAGTCCCGCCACACCACCCCGCACAGGGCGTGGAGCGCCGTGTGGGTCCGCATGAGCGACAACCGGCGTGCCCAGTCCAGGTCGACGGTCAACTCGTCATCGATGGCGGGCGGATCGCCGTCGCTTGGTTCCAGTTCGTGGACGATCTCCCCGCCGGCCTTGCGCGCGCCCTTGACCGTCCAGGTGCGCCCATCCTGGGTCCGCAACAGCAGCCCGCGGTCGGACGGCTGTCCGCCGCCACCCGGGTAGAAGACGGTCCGATCGAGCACGAGGACGGTGGCGTCGCCGGTCTCGACGTGCCGCACCCGGGCCACGACGGATCGGGCGTAGGCGTCCGTGTAGCACAGGTGCTCGCCCGTGGGCGTCATCGGAGGGGCCGCGCCGTGCCCGCGCCCATCACTGGACCGTGAGTGTCCCGGCCATCGCTGGGTGCACTGTGCACAGGAACTGATAGGCCTTCGCGGGGAGAGCCGGCACGTCGTACGTGCGCTTGTCCACGCCGCTGAAGATCTCGCCGCTGAAGAGGCTCGTGCCCCCGTCCTTGATCTCGACGTTGTGCGGGATCCCGTTGTCGTCGTTGTTGAGGGTGATCTGGAACGGCGTGTCGGCCGGTGCTGTGAGCTCGGTCTTATCGAACGCGATGTTGAGCGCCGTGAGCTCGAGGACGGCACCATCGGGCGACCCGGATGGGGCCTCGCTCGCGGTGCCCTCACTCGGCGCGACGCTGGGGAGCGGCGTCGCCGACGGCGCGGGCGCGTAGGTCCAGCCAGGGGCCGCGCCGGTGCATGCCGCAAGGGCGATGGCGGTGGCGACGAGGAGCAGGGATCGAGCGACTCGCATGGGTGCGTGGGACCTCGTTCATGGGCGCGGGATGGGATGTGCCGGGCCCGCGTTGCGGCTGATGCGTGATGGAATCTACCGCGTTCTTGCGGACGCGGGTGCCCGGACGCACCGTCCGGAGCGTCCGACTAGTACCTCCTAGTACCATCGTCCGGATTGCGACGGGACCCTCGCGAGACTAGGCTGCGCTCCCCTCATCGACTGGGCGTGTACCAAGACGTCCATCCCAGATCACTGACCGGAGCCCACCTGACCCCATGAAAACCGACCTCGCGACCCGCGTCTGGCGCGTCGCCACCGTCATCGGCCCGATCATCGCGATCGCCCTGACGTTGGCTGCCGGACGTCGCTGGTTCTGAACCCAACCCAGCTTCATCCAGCGCCGATCGTCGGCCGGAGCCCATCCGTCTGACGACCGTCCTCATTCGAGACCCGGAGACCTCCCTCCGGGTCTCGTTTTATGTCCCGGTCCGGCGATCTGTTCAAGCGCGGTCGGTGAGGCCGAGGCGGATGGCGACGGCGGCAGCCTCCACGCGGCCGGACACCCCAAGCTTGCTCAGGATGTTGCCCACGTGGACGCCCACCGTCTTCTGGCTGATGAAGAGGCGTTCCCCGATCTCGCGGTTGGTGCGCCCACGAGCGATCTGGGCGAGGACCTCGCGCTCGCGGTTGCTCAGACCGAACGTGTCGCGCCGTGATGGTCCGTCCGGCGACCCCGCGAGACCGCGGACGAAGTCCGATGTCACAACATCGCCATGCACGTCGGCGCTCCCGGCGTGGACCGGCGTCGCGATCACCCCGACGAGCGCCGGCCGATGATCCTCGGGACCGGCGAGGCGCTCCTCGACCTCGGCGGGGATCGTGATCAGCGCCCGATGGGCGAGTTCGCGCAACTCCCGCAGCAGCGGCAGCGCACCCAGGTCCAGGGCGATCTCGGCAGCCTCGAGGAGAGGGCCACGAGCATCACGCCTCCCGGCCCGCCCGGCTCCCGAGCCGAGGACCGCCTCGGCCTCGCGCCAGCGGGCGCGCGCCGTCTCGTACGGGATCTCCAGCTCGGCCCAGCCGTGGGCGACCTTGTCCCAGACCGCGGCGTCATCGCGGCCGTCCACGCGGCGTCGATGAGCACGGGCGGTGGCGAGCCAGGCATCGGCCAGGCGCCTTGACCCGAGGGATGGCGCCACGCCATGCCGACGGACGATCGTCTCCGCCGACTTGACCAGGTCGCGCGCCCGTTCGCGGGCCGCGGCCAGCCCAGCGAGATCACGGCGCTCGCGGGCCTCGATCGCCGCAGCAGCATCGACTTCGACCGCCGTCGCTGCTGTTCGCGCCGCGAGGATCCAGTCCTCGGTGTCCCCGATCAACCGCCAGCCTCGTTCCGCCGCACGGCGGGCGTCCGCCGTGTCGCCGCGCCACAGCGCGAACGATGCGGCCGCGAGATGGAGTGGGACGGCCTGCTGGGCATCGCGGACCGCCTCCAGTTCAAGCAGGGTCTGACCCAGGAGCCGACCCGCGCTTTCCCCCGCCGTCATCTCGATCTCGACGGTCGCGAGGGCCACGAGGGTGTTGAGGAAGTTCACGCCGGCGGGCAGCCACTCGAGCGCGGTCATGCTCATCGATCGCGCCTCCTGCCAGCGACCCAACAGGAACAGTGAATCGGCGGCGTTGCCCCGCAGGAAGTTGCCGTAGACCGCCTCCAGCCCGGCAGAACGCGCGGCATCGATCCCCTCGGACGCCACGGCCACGGCCTCCTCGTGGCGGCCAGCAAGATCGAGCACGGTGGTGAGATTCGCGTAGACCCGGAACAACTCGTCGAGATCACCCAGTTCCTCGGCCATGCGACGGGCATCGCCCAGGGTCGCGACCGCGGCATCGGGATCCGCTCGCCACCCGAGGGAGACGCCGAGCGTGGTCGTAGCATGCAGCTCCCAGGTCCGAGCCGGCGGGTCACAGGCACGGGCGAGCCGGATGGCTTCGCGTGACAGCCGCTCGGCGTCCGAGAAGGTCCCCTCGAGCATCCGGACCTGCGCCAGGCCCGCGACCACGGCGGCACGCGCCGGCGAGGGCGCGGTCGGCACGAGCTCGACCGCACGTCGTCGGGCGACCATCGCCCCCTCCGCGTCACCGGCGACCCGGCGGAACTGGCCCAGTCGGTCGTAGGTCAGGCCCAGACGGGCGCGATCAGGACGCGGATCCGCTGCGGCGATCACCGCATCCAGGTACGCAACGGCGCGCCCGACGCGTCCGGCTGCGAATGCCGCCTCCGCGGCGCGCCGGCCCAGGTCGATGGTGGAGGCGCGGTCCCCCGCGAGGGAACCTTGCCCGACGCGGCCATCGGCCTCGGTGGCGATCGCCACCGATACCCCGTCGGCCGCTGATCGTCGGGTGCCGCGACCCCGTGTCCCACGGCCGGGTCGGTCGGCATCGACGGATCCCCGGACCGAGATCGCGAGCTCCAGCGCAGCGAGTTCATCCGCCGGGGCATCCACGACGGCGGCAGCGTCGGCGGCCGCGATGGCCGCGAGGCCGGCGCCGCGGGCGTCCAGGGCAGCAAGGCAGTGGTGCATCGCCATGAACGGGTGGTCGGCCATGGCCGTCGCGACCGCCGCGTGGTAGCGACTGCGCGCGGTCGGCAGCAGATCAGCTTCGATCGCTCGGCCGACGAGCTCGTGGCGGAGCGCGAGGCCGTCGGACGCCTCGACGATGAATCCGTACTCGATGCCTTCCTCCAGCCCGACGGTGAGATCCGCGTCGAGGACCCCGTCGCCCCGGCGCGGGCCGGATGAGGAGCGCGGCGGCCCGCTGGTCGCCTCCTGTTCGAACGCCTCGGCGATCGCGACGAGCGACATGCGCGGCAGGGGCCGCCCAGCCGGCGCGAGCACCCGCAGCACCCGCCGGCACTCGGGTGACCGGGCCGCGACGCGAGCCAGCACCAGGTCCTCGAACGACGAGGTCAGGGAAACGGTGGGGAGTTCACGTCGGGCGGCCAGCAGCTCCTCGGCGACGAGCGGCCGCCCGCCCGACCGTTCCGCTACGACGACGAGGACGCTCGCGGACGGGCGCCCGCCCTCCACGGCCTCGATGAGCCGCACGAGGTCGTCACGGACCAGCCGCGGCAGCGACAGCCGTCCTGGTGGCCGTGGTGCCCCCTCGAGCCCGCGCAGGTCGCCCGCCCACGGGTCGTCCCGGCGGATGGCATCGGCCTGGTACGTCGCCACGATCGCCAGCCGTTGGGAGCGTGCGATCCGGGCGAGAAAGCTGACCAGGGTGCGGGTGCCCGCGTCGGCGCGATGCAGGTCCTCCATGACGAACAGGACCGGTCGTCGCTCGGACAGGCGTCCCAGGACGCCGAGGACGCCCTCGAGCAGTCGTGCCTGCCGCCGCTCAGGGACGGTGGTGAGACGGACACGGTCGCCGTCAGAAGCGCCGCCGATCCGGGCGTCGAGCTCCGGCAGCAGACGGACGAGCTCATCCGTCGCGGAGCCAACGACCGCCGCGAGCTCGGCATCCGGGAGGTCGGCAAGGACCGGTCGCAGGGCGCGGATCAGCGGCGCGTACGGTCGATCCGTGCCGGGACCGTACGCGCCGCCACGGACGACCAGCATCGGCTCCTGGAGCGCAGCGACGCGACGGATCGTCTCGTCGATGAACCGGGTGACACCGACACCGGCCGTTCCCTCGATCATGAGCGCGCCGGCCTCGCCGGACGACGCCGCCTGGAGCAGCGCCGCGAGTCGGGTGAACGCGTCTTCACGCCCGACGAACCGCGCGCTCGTGTACGTGACGGGCATGGCGGCATTCTAGGGGCGCACCGGCGGCGCGGTCACCCGTCCCCTTCCGGAAGTGTGGGCTACGCTGCACCGCGTGACCGACGGCCGACGTCCACCCCATCCCGCGAACCAGCTCAATGAGCTTCCCGGCGAGGAATGGCTCTACTTCACGAAATCGGTGCTCACGACGGCCTATCCGTCGGAGTTGGGTCATGCCGCGCGCAAGGCCCACGGCGCCAACAAGCCGCCCCGGCTGATGGCCCGCCTCATCGAATTCTTCAGCCAGACCGGCGAGTTGGTGCTCGATCCGTTCGCCGGGGTCGGCGGCACCTTGCTCGGAGCGGCGATCGCCCGCGGGCCGCGGCGGGCCATCGGGATCGAGCTGGACCCGCGCTGGGTCACCATCCACGGGCAGGTGGTCGCCGATCTCCAGGCGGAACATGGTGGCGATGGGCCCCGGATCGCCGACCTCGGCAGCGCCGACCCGGGTGGCACCCGGACGTTCGATGCATCCGGTCTCGAGCTGCGGCAGGGTGACGCCCTCGCGCTGCTCCCCACGCTCGACGAAGGGTCGATCGACTTCATCGCGACGGACCCGCCCTACAACATCCAGCTCCCGCTGACGATGGCGGGCGGACCGCTGTCGGAGACGCACGCCAACCGGCGCACCGATTACGCGATGGTCAGCGACTCACCCCAGGACCTGGCGAACGCCCCGGACTACGCGACCTTCCTCGATCGGATGGAGGCCGTCTTCCGTGAGCTCATCCGGGTCCTGCGCGACGGTCGCTATGCGGTGGTCATCGTCCGGGACGCCTACCAGGACGGGCGCTACCAGTTCGTCGCCTCCGACCTCGCTGCGCGCGCCGATGCTGCGGGGTTCGTGCCCAAGGGGGACATCATCTGGCACCAGGCGGGGACGCGACTGCGGCCGTACGGGTATCCGCGGGTGTTCGTGCCCAACATCGCGCACCAGCACATCCTGGTGTTCCGACGCGAGACCACGCGGCGTCAGGCGCGGCGTCGACTCTCGATGTAGGCGGCGAGGACGTCGCCATCGATGTCGTCGCCCATCGTCCACGAGTCCGCCGCGATCGGCATCGTCGCGGTGGCGGCGCCCTGGTCCACGTCTCCGGCTCCCACGACGTCACCGAGCGTCATCTTGTGGATCCAGCCCTGGCTCCCGTCCGGGCACAGGACCAACCAGTACACGCCGTGCTTCTCGAGCAATTGGACCTCGTCGCCCTGATCGAGGAAACCGATCTCGCCACCACGGAGTTCGTCGGGCGTGTCCAGTAGCCGGACGACGTTGTAGCGGATCAGCCGACGCTCTCGACCGTCGAGTGGGCCCACCAGGCCGCGTTCGAATGTCAGGCGCGGCGCCGCTGCCGGCGCGTCCCGGACCGGGTCTGCCTTACGCGCCACCATCAGGGACGGTCGGCGCCAGCGCGGCATGTCCATCTCGGCGTCCGAGAAGCCGGGGGCGACCGCCGGCACGACCACCGCGGCGGGCATGACGGCGGGCATCGCGGCAAGCACGCTCACCGGTGCCCCCATCCCGCTCGCCGCCGCCTTGGCGAGGACGTCATCCGGTGCGGGCTGCGCCCCATCGCGACGACGCTTGCCGAACACGCTGAACGCCATCGCGGCCGTGACGACGCCGGTCGTGGTCACCATCGTCGCCACGAACCCCAGCGGAAGCGTGGGGCCGTCGCTGCCCAGGACGTCCATCGCACTGGCGAGGACCACGCCCGGGTCGATGCCGACACCGCCGTCGGAGGAAGGATCGCCGGCGCCCGCCGCGGCGTCGGATCCGCCGGACGGATCGGAGCCGGGGCCAGGGTCGTCGGGGCTATCGGGGCCGCTCGCGCCGGGACCGGTGTTGCCGCCCGATCCGCCCGCGATCCCGGCAGGAACCACGAAGCCGATCGAGCCGTCGCTGGGCGTTGCCGCGCCACCGTCGCTCGGCGCGGCGCCGGCGGAATCAGTCGGCGTGTCGGACGGCGCCCCGGTGGCCGGCTCATCCGTCGGATCCGGGGTGGGTGTCGGCTTGGCTGCGGCCTTTGGGGTCGGCTCGGGGCTTGGCTTGGGGGTGGCCCGCGCGCTGGGCTTCGGCGTTGGCTTGGGGGTGGGCTTGGGGGTCGCCTTCGCGGTGGGTTCGGGGGTCGGTTTGGCCGTGGGCTTGGGCGTCGGCTTCGGGGTGGCCGTGGGGGTGGGAGTCGGCTTGGGCGTCGCCGTCGGTGTCGGGGTCGGCTTGGGTGTCGGCGTCGGTTCTGGGGTCGGGGTCGCCGGGGCGCGCACCAGGACCGTCCCGGCCGACAGTTCCAGGTCGGCACCTCCATTCGAGCGAGCGAGGAATGTGACTTGGTGGGTCCCAGCGGGCAGCTCGACGTCACGCACCCGCCAGCGCGACGAGTCCGGGCTCGCCCGCCGCAGCTCGATCGTCCGCGAGCCGACCCGGACGGCGACCCAGGCTGCGTGCTCCTGCCCGTTGCCGGCACCGCGGTAGCGGACCTCGAATTCGAAGTCCGTGGTGGTCGTGCCCTCGCGTGGCGAGACCCCTGGCTCTTCCAGACGCGGCGCCGCCGCCACCGGAAGGGCGAGCATCAGCGTGAGCGCGATGGCTGTGAACCACGCCGCGGCACCACGGATCGCATGCCGAACCACCGATGCCTCGGCGCGCTGCGATGAACCCTGGCGGCGCTTGATGACGAGCAACGTCTGGATGCCCTCCGGACCGGGTCTGGGCCCGGATCCCTGCTCGCGAGGATGGTCTGCACCGAAGGGGCGGGCAATGGTACGGGGGTCCGGGCCGAGCACCGCCGGTCGGGCGCCTTCGCGTGGCTTCGCACGCACGAACGGTGCGCTCGTACACCGGTGCGGGCGTGGTCCGGTGCGGTTCGGGGCGGTGGCTGGTCCCACCGGCAGGAGGGGTTACCCCGGTTCGGTCATGGCCGTGACCACGCGCACCACCGACGATGCGCGGCATGGAGGTCATCAGCCCGCCCCGCCCCGCCGAGCGGATGTCCGTCGCGCCCGTCGTCGCCGGGACCCTGTTCGGGACCCTGCTCATGGTGGCGGGCGTCATCCTCGCCTACGTCGCCTACCTCACGCCCGTCCTGACCTGGCTCGTGCCGACCGGCGCCCTGGATCCGGGTGAGATGGTGGTGGGCGCGCTGATCTGGTCCGTCGCCCTCGTGGCACCGGCTGGCTTCCTGCTCCTCGGGACCAGCCGACTTGCCCGGATCCTGGCCGCCGCCCGCCGCCGGATCCCTCGTCGGTCAGCGCTGCAGGTCGCGCTCGCGTCGCTGCCGGAAGATGTCGCGCTCGCGACGGGCCTGACCCTGCCCGATGGGCGCGGGATCTCCGACGTCCTGGTGGGTCCGTTCGGCGCTGCGGTGATCCGCGAATTGCCGTCGGTCCAGGTGACGCGGATCCGCGAGGGTCACTGGGAGCTGCGCACAAATCGTGGCTGGACGCCCCTCGAGAACCCGCTGGACCGGGCGGCCCGCGACGCCGAGCGCGTCCGCCGCTGGCTCGCGCACGAGGATGCCGACTTCGTGGTCAAAGCCTATGCGGCCGTCGTCGGACCGCCGACGACGACCGTCCCGCGGACCCCGACCTGCGCGGTCCTGACGCCCGACCAGCTCGTCGCATGGGTCATGGCATTGCCGGCGCAGCGGAGCCTCACCGTGGGACGACGCGAGCGCATGCTCGACCTCGTACGCCGGACGGCGACCTGACCGGACACCCGGACCGGCGTCAGTCGACCGGGAGCACCAGCACGTAGTTGCCGTCCATCCCGGGGTACTTCCCCGTCGGCCGGCGCCACTTGAGGTAGTCCTCCCTGAGCTGCTTCACGGTGACCCGCTGATTCGGCTTGCGTGACGGACCCCAGATGTTGCTGATGCGCGGGTACCACGGGTCGCTCACCCACAATCCGCGGACCTCGTAGTCGTCGGTCAGCGCGGGGTCCGCCGACGTCTCGAAGCCGTGGAGCACCCACGAATGCGCGCCACGCCAGACAAGGAGCCCGACCGGTCGGCCGGTGGCGCGGATCGCGCCGATCGCCCGGCGTACGGCGGCCCCCATGCTCGGCTCGGTGACGACCTCGTAGTCGCCGGCGCCTCGCTCCGCGAGTCCTCGAGCCCAGCCGAGCGGCTCGGTGCCATCGTCACGGGCGTCGGACAGGCGCTTCGCGAGCCGGGCAAGGCCAGCCTGGGTCGCCTTGCTGCGGTCGTTCTCGGGGCCGACGACATTGAGCATGATCTGCATGGCTGCGGACACGCACTGGTCCTTCGTGGCCTGGCTGACGAAGTCGCCCTTGCCGTAGAGGTTCACCTCGTACGGCCCGGTCGGGATCGGCGTCGGGGTCGCGGTGGGCGTGGGCGTCGGGCTGGAGGTCGGCGTGGGCGTCGGGGTCGGATTCGCAGTAGGCGTCGGCGTCGGCGTCGGGCCGAGGGAAGGCGTGGGTGTCGGTCGAGGCACGACTGGTGCTGGGGTCCCCACCGCGGCGGCCACGTCGCCAGACCCGGCCGGGACGCACGCCGCGACAAGCCCCACCACGAGGATCGCGATGAGCGCGAGGAACGATGGACTGCGACAGTCTGAGGATGTCACGGGATGATGCGTCGGTCGGATGCGTCAGTGGAAGGATGGTAGGGGAGCCAGGACTCGAACCTGGAACCAGCGGGATATAAGCCCGCCGCTCTGACCGATTGAGCTACTCCCCCATGGAGGCGGCAAATCTACACCCGCCGGGGAAGGGGGCCTCGATGGGCCGATCGGAATCGTCCTGCCGCCCGAACGGCCGTGGAGCCGGTGGCGGGTCAGTCGCCGCCGAGGAGGCGCCCGGCGATGGACTTCAGCTTGAGCGGACGAGGATGCAGCTTGGCGTCGTGACCGGATTTCCCGTGATGTCCCTTGCCGCCAGACGCATCCTTGGGATCGATGACCGTACCGCCGGGGTCCCATGCCCGCGCCGGCAGGCTCGAGGCGAGCTCACGCTCGTCGTCGGTCTGGAACGCCTCGATCGGCAGGTCGTCGGGGTCGAAGGGACGTGGACCGATGTCGACGACAGGGACGGGGCGGGCGTACGCGGGGGCTCCGTAGAGCTTCGGCAGCGCGATGTGCTGCTCGTCGATGGACACGCGCAGACCTCAGAGGATGATCGGATGACGCCGATGCGCCGGATGCCCGGACACACCGAGATGATAGCCATCAGAGAGTACCGCGGAATGGTACGGATGGGCTATGCCCGTGCCGCCGGTCCGCCCTCGAACCGGTGCGTGGACGCCACGCGCCGGCGCGAGGTCAGGCATCCCGTGTCCCGACGCGTTGCTCACCCGAACCACGGCCGGACGATCTGGAGCGCGACGACCATCACGAGGTAGGCGATCGGGACGGCGGCGAAGAACCCGAGCGCCGCGCTCCATCCGCTACGACGACGGACCGCGCCGGCGCCGCTCGGTTGCGGGACCACGAGGTACGTCACGACGCTTCCGACCACAAGCACCGTGAGCACGTAGAGCGCCATCGCAAGCACGCGCAGGTCCCCGCCGGGAAGGTCCACGCCCCGTGACAGGGCGACGTCATAGACGAGATACCCCGTCGCCAGGATGCCGGCGACCACGAGGCTGGAGAGCACCGCTCGGACCACGGGGCGTGGGGGATTGCGGAACTGGCGCCACCGGACCTCGGCCCACGACCGGTGCCGGACCGGCTCCCGGACCGGGTCGCTCGCGGGACCGGTCGGGATCTCGCTCAACCCTCACCGAGGATGGCGAGGGTCCGGCGGGCCGGGATCGTGTCGGGCGTGTAGGCGGCAAGCAGCTCCACCGCCTCGGCGAGCCGCTCCAACTCCTCCTCCGAGTTGAAGAAGCCCACACTGATCCGGATGGCGTTCACCAGCGGGATCGTGCGCGTCACCGCGAACACGCGGGCGCCGAGCTCCGCGCACGCTTCCTCCGGGGTCCAACCCGCGATGCGGAAGGTGACCAGCGTCGCCATGTGATCGCGCGGCGTGATGACCTCCACGCCCGGGATCGCGGCGAGGCGATCGGCGGTCGCCCGGGCGAGGCGAGGGCCTCGCTCGTAGATCCAGGACAGGCCGACGAACATGCTCAGCCAGCCGACGGACCGCGCCAGGCCGACCACCGAGGGGCGGTGGAATCCGGTCCCCTCGAACCGACGGGCGCTGGACCAGAACTGGGCGTCCCCCGCCGAGTCGACGCGCTCGAACGTCAGGTAGCCGGCGAAGGTCGGCGGCAGCCGATCCCGCGCAGCCCGGGTCACCGCCACGGCTCCGGTCCCTTCAGGGCCGAGCAACCACTTCTGGCCGGGGACCGCGTAGACATCCGCCCCGGTCGCCGCGAGATCGATGGGGATCGCGCCCGCGCTCTGCGCTCCATCGATGACGACCAGCGCTCCTCGAGCATGCGCGATATCCGCGATCTCGCGGACCGGCATGCACGCCCCCGTCGCCCACAGGACGTGGCTGATCACGACGGCCTTCGTCCGATCGTCGATGGCCGAGTCGAAGGCGGCGATGATGCGCTCGTGATCGCCCCCATGGCCGATGTCGAGGAACTCGATCTCGATGCCATGGCGAGCGCGCTGGACGTAGAGCGGACCCGTCGCGCCGGGATGTTCCAGCCGCGTCGTGACCGCCCGATCCCCGGGCGACCAGTCCAACCCGCCGATGCCGATGTTCATCCCGTCGCTCGCGCCGTGGGTGAGCGCGATGTCGTCCGTGTCCGCGGTCAGGAGCGCCGCGATCGTGGCGCGGGCTTCCTCCATCCGCTGCAGGAACTCGTGGAAACCTTCGGGATGGCCGCGACCCACGTTCAGCTCGTACTCGGCCATCTGGGCGAGGACCGCGGCCGTCTCGGCCGGGAGCGGACCGCTGGTGCCGGCATTGAGGTAGATGCCTGCACCCAGCGCCGGCAGCGCTGCACGGACCGCGGCAAGCCGATCAGCTTCGGTGGAGTCGGGGGGAAACACCGCCGTATGATACCGACGATGTCCGGCCTCCCCCGCCCCGAACTCCTTGCCACGACCGAGTGGCTCGGCGAGCAGCTGGGTCGCCCGGGGATCCGGATCCTCGACGCCCGGTGGCGACCGGACGGGACGGGCGCCGAAGTCCATCGGGCCGGCCGGATCCCCGGTGCCGTCCATGTCGATTGGCGGACGGACCTCATCGAGACCGACGACGAGGGCGACGCGCTCCGCCTGGCGGGGCCCGACCGCGTGGCAGCGGTGGCCCAGCGGGCCGGGATCGGCGACGGGACGACCGTCGTGATCTACGACGACACCCAGTCGCTCTACGCCACGCGCGTGTGGTGGACGCTGCGCGCCTATGGGCTGGAGTCCGTGCGCGTCCTCGACGGCGGCTTTCCGACCTGGGAGGCGGAAGGACGACCAGTGACGCGAACCGTCATGGAGGCCGTGCCCGGTTCGCCTGGTTCGTCCGCTCCCTTCACCCCCCGCGGGCCGACGAAGATCCAGCTGACCACGGCGGACGTCCGCGGCCTGTTGGGCGCCCCGGACGTGACGCTCCTGGATGCCCGTGCACCCGCGGAGTACCGCGGGTTCGAGGGGAACACGCGGCGGCTCGGGCACATCCCGGGCGCGATCAACATGCCGGTCGGCGGCATGCACGACGCGGGTTCGCAGCGGCTGCGTCCGGGAGAGGTCCTACGCGATCGGCTCCACGCCGCCAACATCAGCCGCGGCAACCGGATGGTGACCTATGACGGGTCCGGCATCGCGGCGGCGAAACTGGCCTTCGTCCTGACCCTGCTCGGGCACGACGATGTCGCGGTGTACGACGGCGGCTGGGCCGAGTGGGGAAACCGCCTGGACCTGCCGGTCGACCGATAACCGATAACTAGGCTGCGACGGTCACCAGCCGCTTGCCTCGGTGTCGGGCGGCGACGCGGGCATCCCTTCCCACGGATCCACCTCGCGGTGCGGGGCGAGGATCTGGGCGAGCGAGTGGTTCACCACGACGAGCTCGGCGGATTCGCGGGCCTCGCCGAGCGAGTCGGACCAGTACGTGGCATCGGTGACGGGCACGAACTGCCCGTGGAGCTCGGTCAGGGCATCGCGAAGGCTGCGCTCCGGCATGAGGTGGATGCGGCCGGTGATCTTGAATGGCGGGACGGAGATGATGGCTTCCTCCGCCGTCTTGGGCGTCCGCAGCTCTGGCAACGGCTCCACGTGCTCATCCGACACGACGAACAGGACGGACGCGAGGTTGATCTGCGCGTAGGCCGCCTGGATGGGTGAGCCACGCGACCCGAACTCATCGAACGTGACATCGGACAGGACGACGAACGAGTCGTCGGAGAGGTTCAGGATGTCCGAGATCCGGCGCTGCCGCGTCTCGACCATGCCGCGGATCTGGAACGCGTCGGTATAGAGAAGCAGATGGACCGACTGGGGCGGCCCCCCGATGGCATCGAACATGGGCGAAGCATACGGTGGCGGTCTACCCCCCGGAAGGTGGTCCGCCGCCCGGATCCACGGACCTGGCGCTTGCGGTCACCAGCAACTCGGAGCCGTGCTGGAGACCCTCGTAGAGCGCGGTCACGGTCTCGACCGTGTCGATCTCGTCGGCGGACTTGTCCGGTCGGAGCGCGTGGATGCGCGGGAAGCGGAGGCTGAAGCCGCTGCCGTGGCGCTTGCTGCGCACGATGACATCGAACGCGATCTCGACGACGATCGTCGGCTCCACCTGGCGATAGCGCCCGAATCGCGCGATCGTGTGGGCCTCGAACCAGGCGGTCATCTCGGCGATCTCGACATCGGTGAGCCCGCTGTAGGCCTTGCCGATGTTGACGAGCTTGCCCGATTCGTCGTCGCGGACCGCGAAGGTGTAGTCGGACAGGACCCCATGCCGCTTGCCGTGTCCGACTTCGACGCCGACGACCACGCAATCGATGGTGGCGAGCGCCTTCTTCATCTTCAGCCAGCCCAGGCCGCGCCGACCGGGCGAATAGATGCTGGTCGGGTCCTTGACCATGAGGCCTTCGTTGCGTCGGGCGCGCGCCCCGTCGAAGGCGCGCTCCAGCGCCTCCGTGTCCGCAGCCACGGACAGGTGCGAGCGGAGGAATCGGCCGCCCTCGGTCACCAGTCGCAGGGGGATGGCGTCCAGCCGGGCTCGCCGGCTCGTGAGCGGTTCGCGTAGCAGGGGTTCGACCGTTCGATCGCCGGCGTCGTCGTCCCCCACGCCCGCTGCGAGCAGGTCGAAGGCGACGTAGATGACCGGCACCTCGGCCTGGATCCGGGGCGACGGGTCCTTGCGTCCCAGACGTGCCTGGAGGCTGATGAACGGCAGGACGAGTCCATCCTTCCAGCCGAGGATCTCCCCGTCGAGGACGCCACTCCATGCGAGTGGGCGTGCGGCCTCGACGACTTCGGGGAACTGGGCGCTGACGTCATGGAGGTCGCGTGAGTAGAGGCGGACGTCCGACCCGCGCTTGTGGAGCTGCGCGCGGATCCCGTCGTACTTGTCCTCCACCCAGACCTCCGGTCCGAGCCGGCGGATGATCTCGGCCGCGTTCTCGGCCGGGGAGGCGAGCATGAACTTGAGTGGGTGGAACACGGCGAGTTCCGCGGTCGCGAGGCCGTCGTCACGGGCGAGTGTCGCCGTCCGCCCGATGTCGCCCGTGAGCATGCCTGCCCACTTGACGGCCTCGAGCGGGCGATCGAACGCGCGGGCGATCGCGGCCTCCACGAGTCCCTCACGAAGGCCGATCCGCAGGTCGCCACCCAGGACCTTGACGATGCTCCGGGCCGTCTGCGGGTCGGACCGCGCGATGAGGTCGCGCAGGAGCGCGGTCTTGCGGGCAGGGCCCGAGGCGGCCTCCATCGCCGCGAACGTGGCGGCGACCTCGGGGAGCGTCGGGCTCAGCGCCGGGTCCGGGGCGTGCAGGGCGCCGTCCAGCACGTCCTGCACGGCGAGGCCCAGGTCGGAGTGGCGGTCGTACGCCGCGCCCAGGTCCTGACGGGTGACACCGGCGACCTCGGCCACGGCCGTCGCGATCGCGGCCCAGCCCAGGCCGGTGGCGCGTTGGTCCGCCTCCGGGAAGGGCCGGCCGGTCAGGAAGACGGCCGCGATCGGCAGTTCGTCGGCATCGAGACCGGACAGGTACTCGGCGAGCAGCGCGGTCTTCTCGGTGGTCCGGGTCGTGGCCGCGACGCGCTCGGCAAGGTCGCTCCAGCGGCGCATGGCGGGGATGGTATACGGTTCGGCCGATGGCGCCGCGAGCGTGGTTTCCGGATGCATTGTGGGGCTCGCGGGTCGTGCTCCGTCGGCACGTCCCGGAGAACCTGGCGCGGTTCCGCGCGTGGTACGCGGATCCCGAGATCGCCCGCCTGGCGCGCTACCAGGAAGCCCCGATGCGCCCCGAGGAGATCGAACGGTTCTTCGCGTCGCGCGTCGTGGGGCAGGAAGCGCTCGCGATGGCCATCCATGAACGCGACGGTGACCGGCTCGTGGGGACGTGCGCGTTCAGCCAGTTCGATGGCGACAACGGTTCGGCGCTGTACCACATCACCATCGGCGAGAAGGACGCGTGGGGACGTGGCTACGGCACCGAGGCGACGCAACTGATGCTGGACCACGCCTTCGATGTGCTCGGGCTGCACCGGGTGGCGCTGTACGTCTTCGAGTTCAACGAGCGGGCGATCCGCGCGTACCGGCGGTGCGGGTTCGTCATCGAGGGGCGGTCACGGGAATCGATCTACCGGGACGGTCGGTGGTGGGACGAGCTCGCGATGAGCGTGCTCGAGTCGGACCGGCGGCGCGTCACGGGCGTCGACGGAGCGTCGCGGGTCGTGGCCGACCGCGCCGACCGCGGCGAGCCGGCGCCGGTGCCCGAGGCCGTCGCGCCCGATGTCGGCATGGTGCGACGCACGATCAGGAGGTTCACGTGAGCAGCGAAGGGATCGCAGCCGACGACGCCCGATCGGACGTTCGGGAGCTGATCGCGGCCAAGGGCCACGTGGTGGACAACGCGCGCGAGGCCGTGGCCCGGCTGGAGGAGGCGTTCGCCGACGGTTCGCTGGAGCGGACGCCGGCGATGGACCAGTACCTCGCCGATCTCGAGCAGGCGCTCGAGCAGGAGGCGGGCTCGAAGCTGGGGGGCAAGAGCGCCGAGGCGGCCAGGTTCATCCTGCGCGCGATCGACCGGGAGCTGGACGGGCCTGAGGGGCGGCGTGGCGGCGTGGCGGCGCTGGTCCTCGCCCTCGCGTCATACGCCCGCCCGGGGAGCGTTCGGCGGACCCGATCCCCGCCGCGTGCGTCATACGCCCGCAGGGCGGGCGTTCGACGGGTTCGGTCGCACCACGGCCGCCATACGCCTGCGTGGCGAGCATTCGACGCGCTCCGTGGCCGAATCCGCAACGGCCCGCCGCCCAATGCTCCGGAGGCGGGCATTGGACGCATCTGAGCCTGGCAGGCACCCCGGGCTTGACTCTCGGGCAGGGCGAGGGTCCACGATGGTCGTCATGGACCCGGATCTGCTCGTCATCGGCCGCTTCGCCCGCCTGTCGGGCCTGTCCGTCGGGGCGCTCCGGCATTACGACGAGGTGGACCTGCTCCGGCCGGCCCGGGTCGATCCCGAGACCGGCTATCGATCGTATCGCCGCGAGCAGCTGGAGCCCGCACGGACGATCGTGCGGTTACGCGACCTGGAGGTCCCGCTCGAGACGATCCGCGCCTACCTCGGGACGGACGATCCCGCCGAGCGCCGCCGGCTCCTCGCCCAGCACCACCGACGCCTCGAGGCCCGGACGTTCCGGCTGCAGCGGGTCCTCCATGTGGTCGGCCAGCTCTCGCGCGATCCGGCGGCGACCACCATCGACTCGACCACCCCCGATCAGGAGACCTCGACCATGCCCCCTGCCACGACCGATCCGCTGACGGACCTCGACGGCGCGACCCACCGAGCACTCGGTACGGCACTGTTCAACCACGCGTGGACCCTGCTCGAGAAGCCCGATCGGACCCCGGCCGAGACCGACGAGATGATCCACGCGGCGCATGCCTCGCGCTTCCACTGGAGCCGAGCGGACGGCGCCGAGGCGGTCAACCTGGCCCGCGGCGAGTGGCAGTGTTCGCGTGTCTACGCCGTCCTGGGCCGTGCTGAACCCGCGCTCTGGCACGCGCGCCGCTGCCTCGAGATCAACGAGGCCGCCGGTAGGGCAGATTGGGACATCGCCGCCGCCTACGAGGCCATGGCCCGGGCTTCGGCGGTCGGCGGCGACACCGCGGCCGCCAAGGACTGGAAGGCGCGGGCGACGACCGCGCTGGACGGCATCGCCGACAAGGACGACCGGGACCTCATCGAAGGCGACATCGCGACACTCCCGATCTGACGGGAACCTGGACGCCGGTCGTCACCCAGCCGCGTCCATCCCCCGCATCGCTGCCGAGACCCCTTGCTCGCCGTCGGCGCTGAGGCCGTCGATGACGCCGGCGATGTCCGCCTCGGACCGGTTCTGGCTCAGCTTCGACTTCGCCTCGAGGCGGTCGATCAACAGTTCGACGCCGACGATCGCGCGAAGCTGCCCCGCGATGTAGGCCTCGGGCGGTGACCGTGATGAGGTCCACGGCGCCGTGGTGCCGCAGCAGAGCGTCGATCTCGGCCTGCGTCGGGCGGAAGTGATCCGGGACATACATCGCCGCAGTATGCCCGAGGCTCACCGGCCCTAGAATTGCGGCACTTCCCGCCCTTCCGGAGACACCCTTCCCATGACCGACCTCAAGACCGGGATCCTGCTGTGGAGCCAGGCCGCGACCTGGCCCGAGATGACTCGAGGCCGCCGAGCCGCGTGGATCGCCTCGGCTACGACCATCTCTGGACGTGGGACCACCTGTACGCGATCTTCGGCGACCCGTACCAGCCCATCTTCGAGGGCTGGTCGCTGCTCGCGGCGCTGGGCGCCGCAGACCGAGCGCAGACCCAGCTCGGCCTCCTCGTCGGCGCCAACACGTTCCGCAACCCGGGCATCGTCGCCAAGACGACCACGACGCTCGACCACATCAGCGATGGCCGGGCGATCCTGCGGCATCGGCGGGGCGTGGATGGAGCTCGAGCACCAGGCGCACGGCATCGATTTCGGGACCGGCTTCGGGCAGCGCCTCGACTGGCTCGACGAATCGATCGCCGCGATGCGCGCGCTGCTCGACGGCGAGACGGTGACGTCCGAACCGGGTGGCCGCTACGCCTTCGACGACCTGCGTCCACCAGCCCGACGCCGATCCAGCCGCACCTCCCGATCATGATCGGCGGCAGCGGCGAGAAGAAGACCCTGCGGACCGTCGCGAAGTACGCCGACATGTGGAACGCGATGGGTCCGGTCGACGTGATGGCGCACAAGGTCGAGGTCCTGCGCGGCCACTGCGACGCCGTCGGGCGCGACATCGGCGAGATCGAGTTCACGCTCGGCGTCAAGTTCACGATCCGCGACTCGAAGGCCGAGGCGGAGCGCGTCCTGGAGGCCGCGATGGCCCACAACCGGACGCCGATGAGCGATGTCGCCGACGACGACACGTTCTGGAACGGCTCGCCGGAGGAGACTCGCCGACAGGCTCCGGCCGTACGTGGACGCTCGGCTTCACGACGGTCATCTCGGAGCAGCCGGCGCCGTACGACCACGAGACGCTCGAGCGCTTCGTCGGCGAGGTCAAGCCGCTCATCGATCGGGGGTAGCGCCGGGCCGCGCGGAGGACCCGTGCGCGATGACAATCGGCCGCATATTCGGGGCCGTGACGGCCCGCGGTAGCTGCGACCGGTAGCGGCGACCGGCGGCAACGGCTGCCCGGACATGACCATCAGCCGAGGTCACGAGGTCGGGCCCGCGATGACAACTAGACGCATATGCGGCCGATTGTCATCAAGGTGGCTGGTCCGCTCGGCGGGCCGATGCGTTTCCGGCGGGGGTGTCAGCCCAGGACGGACACGAGGATCGCCCGGGCCTGCTCCAGCGTCGGCATCCGCGGCGAGTTGTTGATCGCGGCGTCGGCGAGCGCGTCGGCGGCGACGACGTCGAGGCTCGCCTCATCGAAGCCGAGCGACCGGAGCCGCGGCCGCAGGCCGAGTTCGCCGCAGGAACGTCCGGAGCGCACCGATCGCCGCGCACGGCACCGGTGGCATCCGATTCGGTCGGGTGCCGCGGCCCCCAGCGCCAGGCCGATCAGCTTCAGTTCCCGATCGCGGAGGCCCGGCTCCTCGGCGTAGAACGCGAGCACCTCCGGCAGCACGACCGCGAGCGCCGTCGCCGTGGGGGAGTCGGCCGCGCGTCCCGATCGCGTGGCCCAGCGCGTGCACGAGCCCGACGCCCGTCCCGCTCTGCCTGCCCAAGACCGGCGAGGTGCGAGGCCATGAGCATCTGCGAGCGGGCCTCCAGGTCCGACCCGTCCGCGACGGCGCGCGGGAGCCACGTCCGCACCGTCCGGATGACCTGGAACGCCATCGCCTCGGCGAACGGGTTCGGGTTGCGCGACAGCATCGATTCGAGCGAGTGGGTCATCGCGTCGACGCCGGTCGCCGCGGTCGCGGCCGGTGGCAGCCCGACGGTCAGGGCCGGGTCCAGGATCGTCCAGACGGGCAGCACGGACGGGTGGCCGACGTAGTCCTTGCGCCCGGCCACTTCGTCCGTGATGACACCGAAGCGTGTGGCATTCGGCACCCGTCCCGGCGGTCGTCGGGACGGCGATCGACCGGGCGGCCGGCCGTCAGGTCCTCGCGGTGATACCCCATCGCGAGCACGTCGCCGCCGTTGGCCGCATGCAGCGAGATGGCCTTGGCCGAATCCATGGACGATCCGCCGCCGACCGGCACGACGACCGTGCCGCGAGCCCGAACGCCGCGAGGGCGGCGCTGCCGCGCAGCGATCGACGCCGGCCCGGGTTCGGTTCGACCTCGGCACAGACGCCGACCGTGCATCCCGGCCGCCTCGAGCACCGCGCGGACCGCGTCGATGACGCCCGACGCCACCACGCCCGGATCGGTGACGATGAAGACCGTCGCGCCACCCGCCATCGCCGGCCGCCGCGACCAGCTCGGGGAGTGCCTCGATCGCCCCGACCCCGAACCGGACGCGGTCCCGCAGCTGGCAGTCTCGATCGTGCGATCCGCCAGCGACGGCACTCAGCGAACCTCCAGGACGGTGTCGGTCGTCGTGTCGCGACGGATCGTCAGCCAGCGACGGCAGCCGCGGGCGTGGAACCAGCGCTCGGTCGTAGACGCCGTCCGGGTTCTCGAACACGAAGACCTCGTCGAAGTCACGCTCGTCCGGGTCGGTGATCCAGTCCGGCACCGCCCGCCGCTCGCCACCGAACATGAACTCGTCGAGGGATCGGCGGCCGCAGCGGGGACAGACGATCGAGTGCATCAGCGCGTCCCCGACGAGCCCTGGTCGGCCAGGAGGTGGTCCGCGCGGAACCGGGACAGGGCGAACGGGGCGATCAGCGCCGGCGGGCGGCCGGTCGCGATCAGCTCGGCCATCCCCTCCCCGCCGGCCGGGATCGCCTTGAAGCCCCACGTGCCCCAGCCCGTCGTGACGAGGAAGCCGTCGACCGGCGTGAACCCCATGATCGGGCTGTAGTCGATCGAGATGTCGCACAGGCCGGCCCACGTCCGCAGGATCCGCAGGTCGCGCAGGAACGGCAGCAGCAGCGAGATCTTGTAGGCGTAGCCGCGCAGCGCATCGAACGACGACTGGCGCGAGTACGACGGCTGCGCATCGAACTCGGCGCCGATGAGCATCTGGCCGCGCTCCGTCTGCGAGACGTAGCACATGAGTTCCGTGCTCGCGACGATCGGTCCGCAGCCCCTGGGCGTAGTCGTTGGTGACGAACGCGTGGAGCGGATGCGTCCGGATCGGCAGCCGGACCCCGACCTGGGCGGCGAGCCTCGTGACCCGGCCACCGGTCGCGGACAGGACGACGCCCGCGGACGATCGGACCCGGCGCGCGTCTCGACCCCCGTCGACCCGCGTCCCGTCGCCATCCAGCTGGAGGGCCGTGACCGGCGTGTGCTGGAAGATGTCGACGCCGCGCTGCGATGCCCCGCTGGCGTAGGCCCAGGCGACGCGGTCGTGTCGGGCGGTCGCGCCGGGCAGGTGATGCGAGGCGCCCAGGATCGGGTAGCGGCCGCCGCCGGTCAGGTCGATCTGCGGGACGAGCGCCTTGATCTCCTCGGGGTGACCATGACCGTCTCGACGCCGAGGGCCTGGTTGAGCGCGCACGCGCGCCCGCTCGGTGCGCATCGTCATCTCGGTGTGGGCGCACCACAGGATGCCGCGGGTCTGGTGGAGCAGGTTCGCGCCGGTCTCGTCCTCGAGCGCCTCGTACATCTCGCAGGCTGTGCTTGTAGAAGCGGACCGCCTCGGGGATGCCGTAGTTGGCGCGGATGATCGTCGTGTTCCGGCCGGTGTTGCCGGACGCGATGTAGTCGGCCTCGAGGACCGCGACGTTCGTGATGCCGTGGCGGGTCGCGAGGTAGTAGGCGGTGGACAGGCCGTGCCCGCCGCCACCGATGATGACGACGTCGTAGGCGGGCTTCGGCGTCGTCCGCCCAGCGGATCGGCAGGAGGGTGCTCGACCAGGTCGCGCGGCGAGCGTCAGGTCGCGACCAGCCGAGGCGCTCGGCGAGGCTCGCGGCGTAGGCGGCGGTGGTCACGACAAGCACGTCGCCGCCATCGGGCAGGAACAGCTTCGCGGGGACGCCGGCGATCGAACCCTGGGCGAGCGCCGGTCGCTCGGTCGGGAGCGACCACTCGAGGTGTGGCCGGATGGCATCGATGCCGCACCAGCCACCGACGAACCCGTGCTCGTCCTCGATGATCGCGTGCGGGTCGTCGACGGCGACTCCGGTGGCGCCGAGACGAACGCGTCGTCGGGAGCGAAGCGGAGGACGACGGTCGATGGCGCGAGCGCACCCAGCGCATCGAATCGATCGCCGCCGGGTCGGCGACGACGCGCAGTCCCTGCGAGCGGCTCAAGCGCGGGCACGGTGGCCCTCCGGGTCGTAGAAGGGGGTCGGTGCGACGACCGCCTCGCGGCCGTCGATCGTCACGCGGTCGACGAACGGCGGTCCGCGCTGCCAGCCGAGGATCAGCGTCCGTGCCCAGCACCGGGGAGTGCCAGCTCCCCGTCACGTTGCCGACGATCTCGCCGTCGTACCAGATCGGCGAGCCCTCGACCGGCGCCGGCTCGGCGCCGTCCATCGTGAAGCCCATCCAGCGCCGGTGGTCGGGCAGCTTCGCCGTCCGTTCCAGCGCCGCCCGGCCGATGAACCGCGGCTTCTCCATCCGGACCGCCCAGTCCATCCCGAGCCGCCGCGGCGTCGAGTCGAGGTCCGTGTCCATCCCGACGATCACGTGGCCCTTCTCGAGGCGGAGCGCGAACAGCGCCTGGAGGCCGTGCGGCCGGATCCCGAGGTCGCGACCCAGGTCCATCAGCGCCCGCCACAGCTCCACGGACCGGTCGATCGGGTGGTGCAGCTCCCAGGCCGCCTCGCCGGTGAACGACAGGCGCATGACGTGGCACGGGACGCCCGCGACGTCCGCCCGGACGTGGCCCAGGAACCGCGGCGGCTCCGCGAGGCCCGCGCGGCGCAGCAGCTCCCCGGCGAGCGGCCCCGTGACGTTGATCGCGGCGAGGGACATCGTCCGATCCAGGACGTGGACGCGGAGGCCCCAGGTGTCGATCCAGTCGCGGATCCACATCTCGGCGTTGGCCGCGCCACCGCTCGTGAACGACAGCGTGAACCGCGTCTCGCCGTCGCGCAGGATCATCCCGTCGTCCATGACGTGGCCGCGCTCGTTGAGGAGCAGCGCGTACCGCGAACGGCCCGACCTTGATGTCCGCGACGTGGCACGGGTACAGCCGCTCCAGCAACTCCACGACGTCCGGCCCGGACACGACGAGCTTGCCCAGCGTGCTGACGTCGCCGATCGAGACGGCCTCGCGGACCGCCCAGTACTCGGCGAGGTGGTCGCCGTAGTGCCACGGTCGATACCAGCCGCCGAACCGGTCCATCCGCGCCCCGAGGGCGACGTGCTCGTCGTGGAGCGGCGTGCGCCGGAACGCATCGATGTAGACGTCGGCGGCGGCCTCGCCGATCGTGATCTGCCGCGACGCCGGACGCGCGGTGAATGGCTCCGGCACGACCCCGCCCGAACGCTCCGCGATCCAGGCACGGACCTGGGGCAGGCACGCCCCGCCCTGGCACGTCCCGACGCCGGCGAGCGTGGCCCGCTTGATGAGTTCGAGTTCGCGGAACCCCTGGTCCCAGGCGCGCTCGAGGTCGCCGACGGTCGTCTCGTGGCAGCGGCAGACGACGGCGGCGGGATCGGTCGGGGGCGGTGGGAGCGGATGATCGTCTGCGGCCTGACCGACGACCCGGAGCGTGGAGGCGGCGCCGCCCGTTCCGTCCGCGCCCGACGACGCCATCCGCGCCAGGACGTCGCGCGCCTGGAACCCGAGGCCGAGGATCGCCGTGTCGCACGGCGTCTCGATCTCGACCCCGCTGCGCGGATCGATGGTCACGACGGCCCGGACGCGGCCGGCGTCGTCGCCCTCGAACCGGACCAGTTCGCCGAACGACGCGCTCGCAGGGCACGTCGGCCGGTGGCGCGCCGATGGCGACGGCTCGACCGAGGTCGATCCCGGCGCGATGCGCCTGCTCCGCCGCGCGCGCGGTCAGCAGACCGGCCAGGTCGTTGCCGGGGCAGGCCGGGTGGATCTCCGCGGCACCGGTCGCGACGACGACCTCGTCGGCACGGACGTGGAGCATCCCGCCGCGGGTCCGGACGACGATCGTGGGACCGGCGTAGATCGCCACGACCTCGTTGCCGTCGGCGGCATCGAGGACCAGGACGTCGCGGCCGCCGGTGCGCGCCGCCTCGGCGGCGGCTAGCCCGCTCGACCCGCCGCCGATGACCGCCACCTCGACGTCGCGGCGCTCCACGTGGATCTCGGGCGCGGGCGGAGTCGCGGCCACGTTCGAGGCGCGGACCACGGGGAGTGGCGGCATCTCGATCGGGGGATGCCGCTCCACGCCCAGACCCGGCCGGCACGCGACCTGGCACGTGCGGACGTAGGCGATGCCATCGACCGTCGCGAGGCAGTTCGGGCAGTCGCCGGCGAGGCAGAGCGTCCCGCCCTGGGCCGGCTGCTCGCCGGCGCGCAGGATCGCGACCGCGACCGAGTCGCCCGGCTCGAACGCGATCGGCCGCCCATCGACGACGATGCGGCGCGTGGTGGACGCCCCGGCAGGAGCCTCGGTCACTGGCGCATCCGCAGGCCCTGCGGGTCGAACAGCGGCTCAGGCTGGAGGCGCGCCGGCCGGCGCCGGCCGATGATCTCGATCTCGAACCCGGCACCGCCGGGACCGTCCGGCGTGGCCAGCTCGGCCGGCACATACCCCAGCGCGATCGACTGCCCGACGTGGTGCCCGTAGCCACCCGACGTGACCCAGCCGATGACCTCGCCGTGGTGCCAGACCGGCTCGTCGCCGATGACGTCGGCCGGATCGTCCGGATCGGGCTCCACGACGAACGCCACGAGCCTCCGCTTCGGGCCGCCGGCGGCGACCTCGGCCTCGTGCGCCGCTCGCCCGATGAACTCGTGGTCGAGCTTGATGTAGCGGGTGATGCCCGCCTTCGAGCGGCGTGTAGATCGGCCGGTACTCGCGGAACCACGTCCCGTAGTTCTTCTCGAGTCGGAGCGACATCAGCGCGCGCATCCCGAAGAGCCGCAGCCCGTGCGGTTCGCCGGCGGCCATGATCCGGTCGAACAGCGCGCGCTGGTACTCGGGCGCGACCCACAGCTCGTACCCGAGGTCGCCGGCGTAGTTGATGCGGGCCAGGAGCGCCGGGATCGATCCCGAGATCCACGCGCCGGAAGCGTCATGAACGGGAACGCCTCGGTGGACAGGTCCAGGTCCGGCGCCACGGCCGCCAGCACGTCGCGCGAACGCGGTCCGGCGACGGACAGGCCCGTCAGCCCGAGCCCCAGCACCTCGAACGCGACCGATCCGTCGTCGGGCAGGTGGTGCCGGAACCAGCGCGAGTGGTGGACCTCCGCCGGCAACGACCCGAACAGGAACCACTCGTCGGCCTCGGTCGGGCGCGCCACCGTGAACTCCCCGACGATCCGCCCCGCGTCGTTGAGCATCGCGGTCAGCGTGATCCGACCCGGCGGCCGGCATCCGCGCGGTCAGCAGCGACGACAGCCAGGCCTCGCCGCCCGGACCGGTGACCCGGTACTTGGCGTAGTTGGAGATCTCGGTCATCCCGACCCGCTCGCGGACCGCGGCCACCTCGGCGGCGACCTGCGTCCAGGCGTTCGATCGGCGGAAGGTGACCTCCTCGCGCGGCTCCAGCCCGGGCTCCTGGAACCACAGCGCGTGCTCCAGGCCGAAGGTCGCGCCCCACACCGCGTTCGCGTCGGTCAGTCGGTCGTGGATCGGTGTCGTCAGCAGCGGGCGGCCGGCCGGCAGTTCCTCGTTGGGGAAGGTGATCCGGAATCGGCGTCGATAGTTCTCCTGGACCTTCGCGTTCGTGTAGGCGAGCGTGGCGTAGTCGCCGTAGCGGGCCACGTCCATCGCCCAGATATCCATCCCGCTGTCGCCGTGGTCGCCCGCGGTCATCCAGGTCGCGAGGGCGAGGCCCACGCCGCCGCCCTGCGACAGGCCGGCCATGACGCCGCAGGCGACCCAGAACCCGCGCAGGCCGCGGACCGGGCCGACGAGCGGGTTGCCGTCGGGCGAGAAGGTGAATGGTCCGTTGACGACGCGGCGGATCCCGGTCGTGCCCATCGCCGGGTAGTGCTTGAACGCGACGGAGAGCTCCGGGGTCAGCCGGTCCAGGTCCTGCTTGAGCAGCTGCGACCCGAAGTCCCACGGCGTCTCCTTCGGCGACCACGGGACGCACGCCTGCTCGTACGTGCCCAGCAGCATCGCCCCGCCTTCCTGGCGGATGTAGATCTCGCCGGCGAAGTCGAGCGCCATCGGCATCTCGTGGCCGGTCTTCGCGACGTGCGCCGCGACCTCCGGCATGTCCTCGGTGATGAGGTAGTGGTGCTCCATCGCGAGGACCGGCAGCTCCAGGCCGACCATCCGCCCGACCTCGCGCGCCCACAGGCCGCCGGCGTTGACGACGTGCTCGGCGTGGATCGTGTCGCCGCTCTCGACGCGGACGTCCCACGTCCCGTCGGGTCGCTGCTCCAGGCCCACGACGGGCGTGTGCTGGTAGACCTCCGCGCCGGCCAGCTGGGCGCACTTCACGTACGCGCGCGTGACCCCGCTCGGGTCCACGTGCCCTTCCACCGGGTCATAGAGCGCGCCGACGAAGTACTGCGGGTCCATCAGCGGGAAGAGGTCGGCGGCCTCGCGCGACGAGATGAGCTCCAGCTCCATCCCGAGGTAGCGACCGCGCGCCACGGCCATCCGGAGGAAGTCCATGCGGACCTCCGTGTCGGCCAGCATCAGCCCGCCGGGCAGGTGGATGGAGCAGTCCTGACCGGAGACGCGCTCGATCTCCTCGTACAGCTGGATCGTGTACTGCTGGAGCCGGGCGACGTTGGGGTCGCCGTTGAGCGTGTGCATCCCGCCCGCGGCGTGCCACGTGGAACCGGCCGTCAGCTCGCGCCGCTCCAGCAGGACCACGTCCGTCCAGCCCGCCTTCGTGAGGTGATACAGGACGCTGGCGCCGACGACGCCCCCACCGATGACGACGACCTGGGCCTCACGCTTCATGGACTTCCTCGACGGCTACGTGACTGGCGACGTTCGGGCTCGGGCAGCGACCGGACGCACGATACGGCGCGATGTCGATGTGCGCAGGACCGGTGCGCCGGGCGAGCCCGAGCGGACATCGGGACTCGGCGATGGCACCATAGCGCGACGAGCCAGCATCGCGAGGAGCGAGGATGCGAGAACCGTTCGAGCTCGAGCCCGGTAAGGGTGAGATCCTCCCGATGTTCGATGCGACCTTGACGATCAGGATCGGGGCGACGGGGTCAGGCGATCGTTTCTCGCTCCTCGAAGGTCGCTTCCAGACGGGCGGCTTCGCGCCTCTGCCGCACATCCACCGAGACGAGGACGAGAGCTTCTACGTCCTTGAGGGGCGGTTCGCCTTCCGGATCGGAGCCCGCCAGTTCGAACGCGGGGCCGGGGCGTTCGTGCACGTCCCACCGGGGCATCTGCATGGATTCAAGAGCGCGGGGGACAACCCTGGCCGGATCCTCGTACTCCATGCCCCGCCCCTCGATGACTTCTTCCGCGAGATGGCCGGTCTCGCCGCGACCGGGGTCATGGATCGCGGGGCGCTCGCCGCCCTCATGGAGCGTCACGGGATGGAGGTCCCGCGCCCGCCCAGCTAGAAGTCCGTCGGGACGCCGCCCTCGGCGACGCGCCGGTCGACGAACGCCTGGAGTTCCTCGGCGACGGCCGGATCGATCGGGGGCGCCTGGTACGCCGCGAGCAGCTCCTTCCAGAGCCGGTTGGCCTTGCCCGGGACCTGCGGCGAACCCGCCTCTTCCCAGGTCTCCCAGTTGCGCCAGTCGCTGAGCATCGGCTTGTGGAACGCGGTCTTGTAGCGCGACTGCGTGTGCGCCGCGCCGAAGAAGTGCCCGCCGGGCCCCACCTCCTCCATCGCAGAGAACGCCAGCGTGTCGTCGTCCACGACGACCGGATCGAGGAACGCGGCGACCATCCCGAGCAGCTCGGCGTCCAGGATCACCTTCTCGAACCCGGCGTGGAGGCCGCCCTCCATCCAGCCGGCGCCGTGCATCAGCAGGTTGACCCCGCCCATGATCGCGCCCCACAGGCTGAACACACTCTCGTACGCGGCCTGGGCGTCCACCGCGTTCGCGGCGGATACGTTGGAGGATCGATACGGCACGCCGTACCGGCGCGCGAGCTGACCGCCGACCATCGCCGTTCGCATGTATTCCGGCGTCCCGAACGCGGGCGCGCCCGACTGCATGTCCACGTTGCTCGTGAACCCGCCGTAGACCACCGGCGCCCCGGGCCGGACCACCTGGGTCAGCACCATCCCAGCCAGCGCCTCGGCGTTCTGTTCGGCCAGGGCGCCCGCGAGCGTGACCGGCGCCATGGCGCCGGCCAGCGTGAACGGCGTCATCACGATGACCTGGTTACGCCGGCTGAACTCCAGGATCCCCTGGAGCATCGGCGTGTCGAGGCGGAGCGGGGACGACGAGTTGATGACCGTGAAGATCGATGGCTCGCGGTCGATGGTCGCGTCGTCCACGCCGCGTCGGATCCGCATCATCTCGAGCGCATCGATGTTGCGCTGGCGACCCAGCGAGTAGGCGTGGATCGGCTTGTCCGCCAGCGTCACCAGGTCGTGGATCGCATGCAGGTGGCGGACGGACGCGTGGATGTCCACCGGCTCCACCGGGTATCCGGCGAAGAAGTGGACGACGTCGAGCATCTGCGAGAGCCGGATGAGGTCCTGATAGTCGGCTCGATTGCCGACGCGCCGGCCCCGATCCGCGTCGTAGACGTTGGGCGCGCTGGCCACCGAGCCGAACGCCACCCAGTCGCCACCGATCTCGAGGTCGTGCGCCGGGTTCGGGGCATGCAGCGTGAACGACGACGGCGCCGTCCGGATCAGCTCCTCCACCATCGCCCGGTCGAACCGCACGCGCTCCGATCCGGGCTCCACGCGCGCACCCGCCGCGCGCAGGACCTCGCGCGATTCGGGATCCAGGAAGTCCATCCCGATCTCCTCGAGCACCCGCAGGGACGCGACGTGGATCGACTCGAGCTCATCGGCGGAGACCACCTCGGTGGGTCGATAGCGCAGGCGCGGCTGCGCCCACGGTCGTTGCGGCGGGAGGAGGTTGCGCTCGTGCCCTTCGCGGCCGCCGCCCCGGCGCCGGCGCGCGCTCGTGCCGCCCTCCGGTCCCCCTTGCTCGAGATCCGTCACCGCGTGTCCTACTTCCCCGACAGGTCGAACCAGGTCGTCTTGAGCTGGGTGTAGCCGTCGAGCGCGGCCATCCCCTTGTCACGCCCGAACCCCGACTGCTTGAACCCGCCGAACGGGACGGTGATGTCGGCCGAGTCGAACGTGTTGACCCAGACGACCCCGGCACGGATCCCCCGCGACAGCCGGTGTGCCTTGTTCACGTCGCGGGTCCAGATGCCGGCCGCCAGCCCGTATGGCGTGTCGTTGGCGATGGCCAGCGCGTCGGCCTCGTCCTCGAACTCGGTCACCGTCAGGACCGGCCCGAAGATCTCCTCGCGTGCCACACGCCAGGCGTTGTCGACGCCATCGAGGATGGTCGGCTCGATGTAGAAGCCGCCCGTCTCCTGCCGCACCCGCTCGCCACCGGCGACGACGCGGGCGCCTTCCTCGGCTCCCAGGCGCACGTAGCCGAGGACCTTGTCGAGCTGGCGCTCGTCCACGATGGAGCCCAGCTGGGTGGCGGGATCCAGCGGTTCGCCGGGCGCCATGTCGCGACCGATCGCCGCGATCCGTTCCACGAGCTCCTCGCGAACGTTTCGGTGCACGATGAGCCGCGATCCCGCGTTGCAGGTCTGGCCGGTGTTGTAGAAGATCCCCGACCCGATCGCCGCCGCGGCCGCTTCCAGGTCGCCCACGTCGGCCAGGACGACCTGCGGGCTCTTCCCGCCGAGCTCGAGGGTGATCGCCTTCACGTCCGTCTCGCCGACGGCCCGGAGCAGCGACTTCCCGACCTCGGTGGAGCCCGTGAACGTGATCTTGTCGACCCCGGGGTGGCGGGCAAGGGCCGTCCCGATGACGGCACCCGGGCCTGGGACGACGTTGAGGACGCCCTCCGGGAGGCCCGCTTCCGACGCGAGCTCGGCCAGGCGCAACGCCGTCAACGGTGACTGCGATGCCGGCTTGAGGACCACGGAGTTGCCGGTCGAGAGCGCCGCGCCCAGCTTCCAGGCCGTGATGATCAGCGGGTAGTTCCACGGGACGATCGCGGCAACGACCCCGATCGGTTCGCGGGTCACGAGCGACAGTGCATCCGGCCCCGTCGGGCCGATCTCGCCGTAGACCTTGTCGATCGTCTCGGCGTACCACTGGATGGTCTTGGCGGCCGACGGCACGTCCACGCTCAGCGTGTCGCGGATCGGCTTGCCGACATCGAGCAATTCGAGCAACGCCAACTCGTCGCGGTTCGCGCGGATGAGCTCGGCGAACCGGAGCAGGACCCGCTTGCGGTTCGTCGGCGACTGGTCCGCCCATCGGCGGTCGTCGAACGCCCGGCGCGCGGCCGATACGGCAAGGTCCACGTCCGCGCTGTCGCCCTCGGCAACGTCGGTGATCTTCGAGCCGTCGCGTCCGGCGATGTCCTCGAACGTCCGACCCGATGCCGAAGGCACGAACCGGCCATCGATGAACAGCTCGCGGCGGGGCGTCACGAGCGCTGCCCGCTCGAGCCAGTCGGTGACCGTGAGCGCGGGCGCTTTCGTCGTCATGCTGCGTACCGCGCGATCGCGTCCTCGTCGAGCGCGATGCCAAGACCGGGCGCCGCCGGGCACGCGCAGCATCCCGTCGCGATCGGGGCGGATCGGTTCGGCGAGGAAGGCATCGCGCCGCTCCGGCGTCCAGCCTGGCGGGTCGTACGGGAACTCGATGAACGGCCCGCCACCTACGCCCGCCGCCACGTGCAGGTTGGCCAGCAACCCGATCCCGTTGGTCCAGGTGTGCGGCGTAAACCAGCGGTTCCGGGCCAGCGCCAGTTCGCCGAGCGTTCTCGTCCGGAGCATGCCGCCCGCCAGAACGACGTCGCCCTGGTAGACGTCGAACGCGTCCGCATCGAGGGCGGCCAGGCCATCCGCGAACGTGCGCGTCATCTCCCCGCCGGCGACCCGGACACCGGGGGACGACGCCCGCAACGCCGCCAGGCCTCGCAGATCCGTGCCGGCGAGCGGCTCCTCCACCCAGAGCACGCCGTACTCCGCAAGCTGCGCGGCGATGCGCCGAGCCGCGACCGGGTCAAGCGACGCCGTCACGTCCCCGGCCATCCGCCAGCCCTGGTTGAGATCCACCATGATCGCCATCGTGTCGCCGACGGCCGCCCGCGTCGCCGCGACCGCCGCCAGGCCATCGTCGAGGTGTCGCGGGTCCACCCGGATCTTCAACGCGCGGAACCCCTCCTCGCGCAGGCGGAGCGCCGACTCGGCCCGGGCCGCCGCCGGCAGCAGCATCCCGCACGACGCGTACGCCGGGATCCCGTCGGTCGCCCCACCGAACAGCGTCGCGACCGGCAGGCCCGCGACCTGACCCAGGATGTCCCACAGCGCCGCCTCCAGCGGCCAGTACCGGCCAGCGTGGAAGTCGATCGGTCTCGAGTACGCGGACGTGGCGCGCGATCGCGAGCGGGTCCTCCCCGACGAATAGGTGCGCGAACGCCTCGAACCCATCCATCGTGTCGCCGGAGCCGATCCCGACCACGCCCTCGTCGGTCTCGACGCGGACGATGGTCACCGGGAACGCCGTCCGGGGCACCGGGTCCCACGCCGCCGGGAACGGCGGATCCAGCGGGATACGCAGTCGGTCGAGACGGATGGCGGTGATGCGCATGCGATTGGCAGTATCGCCGACGCGCCCCGATACGGTACTGTCGGCCGACACCCGAGCAGACCGAGCACCGACCGAGCACATGAACCCCGGAGGAGCCCGTCGCCGATGGCTGTCGAACCCACCCACCGAGCCGCTGTCGTCGAGTTCGAGCACGTCACCAAGCGGTACGACGCGCCGGTCAAGCGCAAGGACGGGACGACCGCCCCGACCCCTGGCGCCGTCAACGACCTCTCGCTGACCGTCCCCGCCGGCAAGATCTGCGTCTTCGTGGGTCCGTCCGGCTGCGGAAAGACCACGTCGCTCAAGATGGTCAACCGCCTCATCGAGCCGACCAGCGGCCGGATCCTGATCGATGGCGTGGACGCGGCGACGCGCGACGTCACGGAACTGCGCCGGAGCATCGGCTACGTCATCCAGCAGGTGGGCCTGTTCCCGCACCAGACGATCGCCGAGAACGTCGCGACCGTGCCCCGGCTCCAGGGCTGGACGAAGGAGCGACAGCGCGAGCGGGCCGACGAGCTGCTGCGTCTCGTGGGCCTGGAGCCCGGCAAGTACCGGGGCCGCTTCCCGAGCCAGTTGTCCGGTGGCGAGCGCCAGCGGGTCGGCGTCGCCCGGGCCCTCGCGGTGGACCCGCCGATCATGCTCATGGACGAGCCGTTCGGTGCCGTGGACCCGATCGTCCGCGACCGCCTGCAGAACGAGTTCCTGCGCCTGCAGGAGGAGCTCGCCAAGACGATCCTCTTCGTCACCCATGACATCGACGAGGCCATCAAGATCGGCGATCTCGTCGCCGTCTTCCAGGACGGGGGCATCGTCGCCCAGTTCGGGACACCGGCCGAGATCCTCGCCAACCCGGCCTCGGAGTTCGTCGCCCGGTTCGTGGGCGCGGACCGCGGGCTCAAGCGTCTCGCGCTCAGTCGCGTCGGCGACCTCGAGCTGACCCAGCCGGCGATCGCGGCCGTCGGCGATGACGCCGGCGATGCGCGCCGCCGCGCCCACGAGGCCCCCTTCCACTACCTGCTCCTGGTGGACGCGGACCGGGCGCCCGTCGGGTGGATCCCCGAGGACGCGATCCCGGTGAGCGGCACCCTGGACGCCGCGATGGCCAACCCTGTCTCGCCCTCGGTCAACAAGCGCACGACGCTCAAGGACGCGCTCTCGATGATGCTTGACGCGGACGTCCAGGCGGCCATCGTGGTGGACCGCACTGGCGCGGTCCAGGGGATCATGACCGTGGAGCGGGTCATCCAGATGATGCGCGAGGGCGATCACGGCCAGGCGTTCGGGCTGCACGGCGACGAAGCCGAGGTCGAGGCCGAGGCGTCGCCCATCGGCGAGGCATGACGACATGACCGAGGGCCAACCGCTCATCGACTGGGACTGGATCCTTGGGCATCTCGACGACGTCGCGGCCCGGACGATCCAGCACCTCCAGCTCACGATCATCCCGGTCGCCCTCGGCTTCGTCATCTCGCTGTTCCTGGCGATATGGATCGTGCGGCAACCCCGGGTCTACGCGCCGATCCTCGCGGTGAGCGGCCTTCTCTATACGATCCCGAGCCTCGCCGCATTCGCCTTCCTCCGGCCGATCTTCGGACTGTCGCTCATCACCGCGATCATCCCGCTTACGACCTACACCCTGCTCATCCTCGTCCGCAACAACACCGAGGGGTTCCGTGCGGTCCCGCCCGACGTCCTTGAGGCGGCGGAAGCGATGGGGTACTCCCGAGGCGAGCGACTCCGCCGGATCGAACTGCCGCTGGCCATCCCGCTGATGATCTCGGGGATCCGGCTTGCGGTCGTCACGATCATCGGCTTGGCGACGGTCGCCTCGATCCTGGGTGACTCGTTCGGCGGCCTTGGGCAGTTCATCACCGAGGGGCTCCAGACGTTCTTCGCGACGAAGATCTACCTCGGGGCCGTCCTGTCGGTGGCATTGGCATTTACCGCGGACTTCCTCCTGGTCCGACTGGAGCGTCGGCTGACACCGTGGGCCCAGGCCCGTGCGGGACACGCCTGATGGAAGGCGTGCTCTCCTGGTTCTCCGACCCGGCCAACTGGACCGGCCCCACGGGCATCCCGACCCGCCTGATCGAGCACCTGCAGATCTCGCTGCTCGCCGTGGCGGGCGCGACTGCCATCGGCCTGCCGGTCGGCCTGTACATCGGCCATACAGGCCGCTTCGCGAACCTGGCGATCAACCTCGCCAACATCGGCCGTGCCGTGCCCTCCTACGCGCTGATGGTCGCGATCCTGCCCCTGTCGCTCACCCTCGCACCGACCATCGGGTACGACCCGTCGCTCGGTCTGACGTTCCTGCCGATCTTCCTCGCGATGACCCTCCTGGCCATCCCGCCGATCCTCGTCGGCGCCTATGCCGGGCTCCGCGAGGTGGATCGCGACCTCATCGAAGCCGGACGCGGGATGGGGATGCGCGAGCGGCAGATCCTCCGCCGGATCGAGGTCCCGATCGCCTCCCCGATCATCATCGGTGGCTTCCGGACGGCGACACTCCAGGTCATCGCGACCGCCACCATCGGGGCGATCCTCTCGTATGGCGGCCTCGGCCGGTTCATCATCGACGGCATCGCGCGCAGCGAGCCCGAGATGCTGTTCGCGGGTGCGGTCCTCGTGACGGCCCTCGCGCTGATCGTCGATGGAGTCCTGGCCGTGGTCCAGCGCTTCCTCACGCCCAGGGCCCTGCGCGGCGGCGAGGGGATGCGACCTCCAGAGCAGATGGACGAGACCGTCGTGGACCCGGGGATGCTCGGCATCCAGACGCGGCCCTGACCTCGATACTCGTTTGCGGACATCGGAACGTTGCGCTGCTAAGGTACGCGGACCGTCGCCCGATCCTGCGGCGGTTGGAGGATCGAGAGGAGTTCCCATGATGCGAACGAACCGCTTGTTCGCCCTCGCGGCGACGTTGCTGGTGGTGCTTGCCGCCTGCTCGTCAGGGGGCAGCAGCACGGCGCCATCGGCGGAGGCCTCGATGGCACCGTCGGCCGAGGCGTCGATGGCACCGTCCGTCGAACCGTCGGTCGCGCCGACCGAAGGACCCAAGGCCGACATCCGGATCGGCTCGGACAACTTCTACGAGTCCAAGCTCATGGCCGAGCTGTACGCCCAGGCGCTCGAGAACGCCGGGTACACGGTCACGCGCACCCTCGGCATGGGGGCACGGCCGGACCGCGCTCCGGCCTTCGAGGCCGGCCAGGTGGACCTCGTGCCCGAGTACGTCGGGTCGGGTCTCGGGTACTACAACACGCAGCTGATCACCGGCGACGGCGAGACCAACCGCGCATCGCTGCAGGCCGTCTACGCCGCCAAGGGGAACCTCGCGACCGTACTCGCGATCACCCCCGGTGAGGACACCAACGCCGCGGTCGTCCGCCAGGACACCGCGACCGAGTTCAACCTGACCAAGATCAGCGACCTCGTCGCGATCCAGGACCAGCTCCGCTGGGGCCTCCCGCCGGACTGCGACGCCAACCCGCTGTGCAAGGGCGCACTCGAGGCCTACGGGATCACCTACCCGCCGGCCCAGCGTGAGGCCCTCGCCGCGTGCGATGCGCCGATCGCCCAGGCCCTCCAGAACGACGCCATCGACTTCGCGTGGCTGTGCTCGACGCAGCCGGCCATCGCGCAGTTCGGCTTCGTCGTCCTCGAGGACGACCTCGACACCCAGCCCGCCGAGAACCTGGCCCCGGTCGTCCGCAACGACTATCTGGCCAAGGTCGACCCGGTCGCCTTCGCGGCCATCCTCGATCCGGTCTCCGCCCTGATGACGACCGAGGAGCTGACCAAGCTCGGGGTCAAGATCGGCGTGGACCAGGAGGACATCGCGGACGTCGCCACCCAGTGGCTGACCGAGCAGGGGCTGCTCGGCTCCTAGTCCCACCCGCGCCAACACGTTCGAGGCCCGCCCGGCGACGGGCGGGCCTCGACGATTCACGGGGACCCCGACCACATGGCCACCGCCCGCGACCGCCCACCCGAGGAAGCCGCCGAGGACACCTCGTTCGCGCGCGGACTGCGGGTCCTGCTCACCATCGCCGACCGCGGTGCGATCCGCGCCGACGAGCTGGGCACGGTCCTGGAGACCCCGCTCTCGACCATCTATCGCTATCTCCGAACGCTCACCGAGTTCGGGTTCGTGGATCGGCACGATGGCGGCTATCGGCTGGGTCCCCGACTGCTCATCGGCGGCGGAGCCACGGTCAGCAGCGAGGAACTCATCCGCCGCGCCGATCCGGTCCTCGCGATGCTTGCCGAGGAGACCGGCGAGACCGCGGTGATCAGTCGGCGCGTCGGCCTCGCCGCCGTCTGTCTGCACCAACAGCAATCCGCCCACCCGCTCCGGGTCGCGCTGGAACCCGGGGTCGCGTCCCCGCTCGACGTCGGTGCGATCGCGCTCGTCCTGCTGGCCTATGCCCCGGCGGATGTCCAGGACGAGGTCCTGGGGAGCGCCGCGGACGCGGCCGGGCTGACCGCCGACCTGGATACCGTCCGGACCGACGGGATCGCCCGGAGCGAGGGGCTCGTGATCCCCGGCGTCGTGACCATCGCGGTTCCCGTCATGCGAGACGACGGAATCGTGGCGGCGCTCGCGATCCTCGCGCCGGAGGACCGGGCGACCCTCGCCTGGCGGACGCGATCCTCCCGCGTGCTCGTCGATGCGGCCGGCGCCATCTCCCGTGCCCTCCGACCGGCCGGCGACGATTGATCACGGTTGGTACTTCCGCGCGGTGGGATTGGTGACTTTCGCTATTTGACAATCGCCTCCGGGATGGCCATCCTCGATCCTCGATGGATGCCCTCGCCGCACTCGCACCGATCTCGGAGGCGTACGCTCGCCTCCCGGTCGCGGATGCCTTCGACTGGCGAGCGGCCGGCGAGGAACTCGGGTCCGGCGAGTGGTACATGGTCGCGTTCCGCTCTGTTCGCCGATCCGACGCCGACGAGCGGATGCTGACCGAGTTCGACGAGCGGGCGCACGACGAAGCGAGCCGGTCCGACGGCTATATCCACTACTTCAAGGGTCCGCTCGCGGACGACGGCACCTGCCTGTCGTTCTGCATCTGGAGCAGCCGGGCGACCGCCCGGGCGGCAGCGGGCAAGCCGCTCCACGCGGAGGCCGCCAGTCTCGTGGCGGAGATGTACGAGCGCTACACGCTCGAGTTCCTGCGCCTGCGTCGCACCGCCGACGGGCCGCTCACGTTCGAGCCCTACGACGCGCCGTCGCCTCCAGCGGCCGCCACGGACGGAGGCTCCGCGGGCCCGTTCAGTCCGATGCCGGCGCCGATCCCGTCCTGACGATCCCGACCCGCAGCTTGATCGCGGAGATGATGCCGCCGACCGTGGACACGGTCAGGATCATCGCGTGGACGAGCAGGGCCATCGCGAACGCGGCGTCGGGATCCACCCCGAACGTCTTCGCGATCTCGACCGCGATGAGCTCGAAGGTCCCGACATTGGCCGGTCCCGCGGGGATGATGAACGACAGGGCCACGCCGCTTGCGAGCAGCGCGCCCTGGGCGATGGTCAGTTCGACCCCGACCGCCTGACCACCCGACAGGTAGGTCGCGATCGAGATCGACCACGCGAGCAGGCTCAGGACGACCGCCGTCGCGAGCGTGCGCGCGTCACGGACCACCGACAGCCCATCGCGCAACCGCTGCGCCAGGGAGACGATGCGCGGCCAGCGCGACATGAACGTCGCCACGCGCTCCGCACCGGGCAGGCGGTGGAGAGCCATGGCGATGCCGAGGCCCAGGACGAGCAGGGCCACGAATGCCGCCCCGAGCAGGACGGCGCTGGTCATGAACCCTCGGACGCTCAGGACGAGGACCGCGACGGCGGCGATGCTGACCACGATGAGCGTGTCGATGATCCGCTCCACGACCACGGTCCCGAGCACCGTGGTGCGACTCACGTCCTCGCCTTCGCCGAGCGCATGGCTGCGCACGAGTTCCCCGAGGCGCGCCGGCAGGATGTTGTTCGCGAGGTACCCGATATAGGTGTACCCAACGACGCGGCGGAGCGGGATCACCTTGATCGGGGCCAGGATGGCGCGCCATCGCGCACCTCGGGTGGCGACATCCAGGAAGACGAGGACGGCCATCAGGGCGACCCATGCGGGGCTGGCCGTCCCCAGGACCTCAAGGGCACGCTCAAGATCGACCGACTGCAGCAGCACGTAGATCGCGATCAGGCTGATCGCGATCCCGAGCGTCCCGCGCAGGAGTGCGTTGCGGTTGAATGTCACCGTCGGCGCGTCAGCTTCGGGGAACGTCGGATCCGGAGTCGATGCAACAGGTATCGGGCGACGACCCGGAGCGTCGAGAGCCCGTACACGACGCTGCGCCTGAACCCGACCGAGCTCGCTTCCTCGAAGTAACGGGTCGGCACCGCGATCTCGCCGATCCGGCGACGCATCCCTGCTGCGACCACCTGGGCGATGAGCTCCTGGTCGAAGACGAAGTCGTCGCTGTTGGCGTGGAACGGGATCGTTTCGAGAAGGCGCCGACTGTAGGCCCGCAGTCCCGTGTGGTACTCGGACAGGTGGAGCTCGAACGCCAAGTTCTCGACCGTGGTGAGGAACCGGTTGCTCACGAACTTCCAGGTGGGCATGCCGCCCGCGAGCGGGTCGCCCAGAAACCGGCTGCCGAGCATCAGATCGTGCGTGCCCGCGGCGATGGGTCCGATCAGGGCGGGGATGCGCGTCGCGTCGTACTGGTAGTCCGGGTGGAGCATCACGACGATGTCCGCCCCGGCGGCCAGGGCCGCGTCGTAACACGTCTTCTGGTTCCCGCCGTACCCGCGGTTCTGGGCGTGGATGATGACGTCAAGGCCCAGCTGGCGGGCGATCTCGACGGTCTCATCGTGGGAGACGTCATCGACCAGGATGATCTTGCGGACCAGGTCGTGGGGAATGTCCGCGTACGTCCGCTCCAGCGTCTTCGCCGCGTTATAGGCGGGCATGACGATGACGACGACGGGTCCGGCGGGCAGGGCGGGCTCGGTCACGGAGGCAAGGGTACGTCACGGGTACGTCACGCGCGGTGTGCGACGATACCCGCGACGCTCACCATCCCTGAGGACCCCGCGCCCCATGTTCGAACGCCTTTTCGGCGGCCAGACCGCCGACCCCGCCGTCGCCGAGCGGATCCCGCCCGGCCAGTACCGCACCGAGAAGTTCCCGGTCCTCCACTACGGCTCGATCCCGCGCGTGGACCTTGCTACGTGGGACTTCCGAGTCTACGGCGAGGTGGATGCCCCATTCACCCTGACCTGGGACCAGTTCCGCGAGCTGCCCCGCAAGCGGGTGCACACGGACATCCACTGTGTCACCCGGTGGTCCAAGCTCGACACGACCTGGGAGGGTGTTCCGATCCAGGCGATCCTCGAGCTGGCGCAGGTCCGCCCCGCCGCCACGCACGTCGTGAGCCACGCCGAACAGGGGTACACGGCGAACCTGCCGCTCGACGTGTTCGACGACGATGACGTCCTGCTCGCCGACACCTTCGATGGCCAGCCGCTGGAGCTGGAACACGGCTACCCGCTTCGACTGCTCGTGCCCAAGAAGTACTTCTGGAAGAGCTCGAAGTGGGTCAGGGGTCTCGAGTTCCTCGATCACGATCAGCTGGGGTTCTGGGAGCGCTACGGGTACAACAACAGCGCCGACCCGTGGAAGGAAGAGCGCTTCAGCGACGGCTGACCCGGGTTGACCGAATCCGCACGCGCCTTCGTCCTCCGGCACACCCACCTGCGGCCCACGCCGGGACTCGACGACGTCCGCCTCCACCTCGCCGACGACATGCTCACGCTCTGGCGCGCCGTCCAACTGGCGACGGGCGACCCTGACGCGGCTCTGCCCTACTGGGCCGCGGCCTGGGGTGGCGGCCTGGCCATCGGCCGGCACCTCGCGGCGCACCCGGGGATCGTCGCCGGACGTCGCGTCGTCGACTTGGCCTCGGGCTCGGGTATCGCCGCCATCGCCGCCATGGCCGCGGGGGCGGTCTCGGCGACGGCGATCGACATCGACCCATACGCCGGCGCCGCACTGGCCCTGAACGCGCGCGCGAACGGTCACCGGGTCGCGGCCGTGTGCCGGGACGTCCTCGACGATGCGCCGCCGGACACGGACGTCATCCTCGCGGGGGATTGCTGGTACGACGCCCGGCTCGCGACCCGCGTCCTGCCGTGGCTCCGGCGCGCCCAGGCGAGCGGGGTCGTTGTCCTCGTCGGCGATCCGGGACGCCGTGACCTGCCGATCGACCACCTCGTCGAACTCGCCGCCTACGACGTTCGGACATCGACCGAACTCGAGGATCTCGCGCGCACCCAGGCTCGCGTCTACGCGCTGCGACCAGGCGTCCCCGCGTGACCCGGGCGGGCCGAGGCGCCTGCGCGACCCTGCCCGATGGCCCTTGGCGCCCGGCCATCGCAGGCCGGACGATGATGCCGATGACCACCCGATCGCCCGGCGCCATCCGGGACCACGCGCTCCCTGATCCCACCTCGCCCCACGAGACATCGCTCAACGCCATCCTGCGACCGATCGTCTTCGGGGCCAATGATGGCCTCGTCTCGAACCTCGCCCTGGTGATGGGCGTGGCCGGCGCCAACCCCGAGCCGTCCGTCATCGTCCTCGCCGGTGTCGCCGGCCTGATCGCGGGCGCGTTCAGCATGGGCGTGGGCGAGTACATCTCCGTGCAGAGTCAGCGCGAGCTGCTCGACTACCAGATCGCGTTCCAGCGCAAACAGCTGCGTGAGGTCCCCGAACAGGAACGACAGATCCTGGAACGCCTCTACCTCGATCGCGGGTTCAAGCCCGAGCAGGCGACCGCGTTCGTCGACGCCGTCTTCGAGGACGGCGACCACGCCACGCGCCAGCTGATCTTCGAGGAGGTCGGGCTCGACGAACGCAGCATCGGCTCGCCGCTTTCGGCGGCCGTGGGGTCGTTCGCTGCCTTCACGGCTGGGGCATTCGTGCCGCTCCTGCCCTTCCTGCTGACCTCCGGGACGGCCGCGCTCGCAGCATCCCTCGTCGCGAGTTTCATCGCGCTCGCCCTGCTGGGGCTGGGGATCAGCCGCTTGACGCGTCGCTCGCCGCTGATGAGCGCGGTCCGACAAGTCGCCCTCGGCGGGGTCGCTGCTGCGGTCACGTACGCGGTCGGTAGCCTGATCGGCGTCCAGATCGCCTAACTGCGGCGTGGGCCCCCAAGCATCCGTGGGTCCGGCGTGAACACGCGCAAGCGCCGACCCAGGAAGGTCACCTCGCGTTCCAACAACGCGACCAGGCCCTCCAGCCGCTCCACCGTGGTCTCGGCCTCGAGAAGTTCCTGCCGGCGTGGCAGTTCCACCTGGACGATGCCCGACAGGAGGTAGGACAGGACGGTCGGGTCGTCCGGGATCACCAGATCGCGACGGGTCGGTGCATCGGCATCGCCCGAGCCCGCCGTAGTGGTACCGACCACGGACTCGCTACCGCCACTCGGCGTGTCCGGATCGAGCTCGGGCCCTTCGATCTCCACGCGGATGTCGAGCGCCTCGATCGTCTCGCCGTCGCGCGCCCGGATGAGATCGAGGTAGCGCACGAACCGACGGATCGCGGTCGCGGCCAGTCGCTCAGCCCGGGGCTCGTCACCCACCTCGTCATCCAGCGCGGTCACGCTCGCGACGAGGTACGGCTCCCGCCCGGCATCGACCAATTCGATGGCGAACCGTCCGGTCGCCGCCGCCAGCAGGTCGAACCGGCCATCGGGGTAGCGACCGGCTTCACGGATCTCCGCGAACGCGCCGACGCCGGCCAGGGTCGTCACGCCGTCGGTCCCCACTTCGCGCCCGTCGCGGATGAGGACGACGCCGAAGGGCTCGCCCGTGTCGAGGCAGTGCCGGGTCATCGCCCGGTAACGCTCCTCGAAGATGTGGAGCGGGAGGACGATGCCGGGGCAGAGGACCGTGTGCAGCGGGAAGAGCGGGATCTCCATCTCACCACCGATTCGCTCGATCGGGATGGCCTGGATGCTTCCGGTCGAGTCTAGCCCGCTTCGGGCTCCATGCGCGGGCCCAACGTCGGGCGCCGGACGTGCGGGGCGCGACCGATCCACGACGGGCGCTCACCATCGGCGACGTCCGTCAGGTCGGCGGCGGCAGCGGCCGCGACGGCTTCGGGCGAGAAGACCTGGTGGCGGCCCTTGCCCTTGGCCTTGGCCTGGTACATGGCCACGTCGGCGTCGCCGAGCAGGTCGTCCACATCGGTCATGCCGGGGGTGTCGACGGCGATGCCGATGCTCGCCCCGACGGTGACGGTGGTTCCGGCCACCTCGACCGGCGCATCGAGGAGCCGCAGGAGTCGCGACGAGATCGTCGACGCGAAGGATGCGTCGGGGATATCGGTGAGCAGGATCCCGAACTCGTCGCCACCGAGCCGTGCGGCCATGTCGGTGTCCCTGATCCCGCTTCGGATCCGCTCGCCGACCGCGACGAGCATGTCGTCACCGGCGGCGTGGCCCAGGCTGTCGTTGACCGTCTTGAAGTCGTCGAGATCGAGGAACAGGGCCGCCAGCGACCCGGGCCGCTGACGGGCCTTGAGGGCCGCCTCGGCACGCTCGACGAACTGCCGCCGGTTGGCAAGGCCGGTCAGCGGATCATGGAAGGCCTGATAGCTCAGCTTCGCCTCGAGGACCCGCCGGGCCGCGACATCGCGCTCCAGGAGCCCGACGAGACCCGCGAGCCGCACGAGGACGAGCAGCGAGAGCAGCGCGGTACCCGCGGCGATGACCCCGAGGCCCTGGACGGCGTTCGGGCCGAAGGTGACGAGCATGGGTCCCGTGACCATGGCGGCGGCGAGACAGATGAGGCGGACCGGCCCCAGCCACGTGACCGCGACCGGGTGCGGATCGGTCAGCCGCTGCATGGACGGGTGGGCGACGGCGGCCCCGAACAGGAGGTATGCGGCGAGATACAGCGCGTCGATCCAGTTGCCCGAGAGGTAGGTCTCGTCCATCGCCTGGACGGCGTAGATCTGGTCGGCGACGAGGAGGAGGACGAGGCTCGCACCCAGCAGGCGGAACGACGTCGTCCGGGCGCCCGGGGTCGTGAGCAGGCCCATCGCCACCCCGATGAGCAGCAGGTCCGCGATGGGATACGACAGGCTGATCGCAAGGCTCAGCGGGTCCAACTCGGCCGCGGCCACCTGCGGCTGCATGAAGAAGGTCCACGAGAGGATCGCGACGGCGGTCGTGAGGATCGCGGCGTCGAGCAGGCCGCTGCGATCGCCGCCCGCCAGCCGACGGCGGATCAGCAGGTAGAGGCCGAGCGCCATGAACGGATACCCGGCGAGATAGAGCGCATCGGCGACGCTCGGGAAGGGCTCCTCGCCAACGAACTCGTAGTAGTTCCACGCGAGGTCGCCGGCCACGAAGAGCGCCTGCCCGGCCACCATGAGCAACCAGGGGAGCATCCGGTCAGGGCGCCACCGTCGGATCGCGACCAGCGCGACAACGACCGCCGATGCGCCGATGACGTCGTACACCAGGCTCTGGGTCATGCTCCCCGTCTCGAGCGAGGACCAGAGGACGACCGCCATCACTCCGGCGGCAAGGTAGGCCGTCCAGAGCGGGATCTTCGAGAAGGATCGTCGTGGATCAGGCATGAGTGCTCAGCCCGAAGGTTCGCCGGTCCACACCGGCCGCCCATGACCCGTCGGTACGGGGACCGCTCTTGGGACCAGTCTCGCGTGCCGAGCCGAGAATCGATGAAGCCGCCGGTCGCCCGGCGGCCTCAGTTGCTTCGCGAGGCGTGTCGCGTCAGTGCGCGCAGGCTCGCGGGGCGCCCTCGTCCTCGGCGGTCCGGAAGCTGGATCCACAACCGCAACCGCTGACCGCGTTGGGGTTGTTCACGGTGAACCCGGCGCCCATGAGCGTGTCGACGTAGTCGATCTGCGAGCCCTGGAGGAGGCCGACGCTCTGGCCGTCCACGTACACCTTGATGCCGTTGACGTCGAGGCGGTTGTCCTCCGGCGTGGGCGCGTCCTCGAGCATCATCCCGTAGCGATACCCGGAGCACCCGCCCGAGTAGACGTAGACCCGCAGGCCGACATCCGGATTGGCCTCGTCCTTGGTGAGCTCGCGGAGCTTGGACGCCGCGGCATCGGTCAGGGACACGACCGTCGTCGGCTGCTGGTCGATCATCTGGTTGCGTCCTCCTTCGGACGTGGGGTGTGGCGTTCGATCCACCGCGAGGCGCGGCGTGGACCGCCATCGTACGCACGACAACGGGTTTCGACAAGCACCACGTCGAAAACCCTTCGTACCATGGCGTTCCTCCCTGACCGGGCGCGACCGAACGCGCCTCCTGACACCGGGTCGTCGCCTACGGGCCCACCCAGCCCACCTGCCCGGCCCCATCGATCCGGAACTCGCCCGCTCGTGGCACCTGGTCCCACCCGAGCAACGCGCCCGTGTCCGGTCCCGGGTTCACGAAGATCCACCACCCGGTCAAATCCTTGGCGGGAAGAACGAAGGTCACGTCCACGGTGGCGCCGCCCGGCACAGTGCTCGGGGTCACGGTCCCGACGAGCTTTCCTGGGAGCCCATCCTCCCTCTCTTCGGCCATGACCAAGCGTCGCGGGCTTGGAACTCTTGTTGACGACCGTGACGGTCCATAGCCGCCCGCCCGGGACGCCGGGATCGATCTCGACCCGAGGCGTGGGACCTGGCGAAGGCGTGGGACCTGGCGAACGCTCGACCTGTTCACCGGGACCCGGCTCCAGCCACCCGATATCGGGGGCGTAGTCGGTAGCCACGACCCGACCATCCTGGATCACGGACGCCCAAGCGTAGAAGCGGTCGGGCAGGCCACCGACCGTGCCTCCACCCGTCGCGTCTCCGCCGAAACTCAAGCGCGCGCCGTCCACTCCGTACCCCCCGGGCGGGTAGAAGGTGTCGAAGAAGACATCGCCGACGCCGCCGTAGGGCGGCCCGGCCGCGGACTCCGTTCGTCCCGCGTGGAGGTCGGTCCACCACGCGCGGTGCTCCTGCTGACCCGATGCCGGGACCGGCATGTTGTCGATCCCGAACCGTCGGTCGGGCGCGCCGTCGCCATCGTCATCCACGACCACGCCAAAGGCGATCCATCGATCAGTGGGATCCACGATCGGCGGCTGGCTCGAGACGAGCGTGATGCCAAGGCAGGCGGACCCACAGAACACCAACTCGTCGATGTCGACCCACGGCACGACATCGGACCCGGTGTCGCCCGACGGATCGACATATCGGCCCGAACGGAGGGTGTGGCCCTGGTCTGCGGGTGGCAGTTCGGGGTTGTCGATGACATCCTCGAGGAGGATCGGCTGGACGATCGCGCCACCGGGCGGCTCGGAGCGGACCGGCGCGGGCCAGTCCTCCTTCAGACTCGCCTCAGTCCACAGGATCGGCGTGGGCGTCGGGCTGGGCGTTGCCGTCGGGGTCACGCTCGGACTTGCCACGGCGGCCGGGCTGGGGCCTGGATCTGCGCTTGCCGAGGGCCCTGGACCGCCGATCGCGGGCTGGCCGCGCTGGGTCACGAGGAACGCACCACCGATGACGAGGACGGCGATCACCGCCGCCGCCGCGAGCGAGGTCCTGGACATGAACCGGGTCCTCCGCGGGCCGAACACGGTCTGCTGACGGGTTCGATGGACCTCGTCCAGGACGGAATCGACGACCCGATCCGGGAGGACCTCCATGCCGACGGCAAGGTAGGCGAAGAGGAGAGCGTCGGGATCTCGCGGCTTCGTCACGCCAGTTGCTCCTGGTCGATGATCGGCGTCCGGGCGTCGGCTTCAAGCGCCGCCCGGATCGCACCAGTTGCGTAGGAGAGTCGGGACTTCGCCGTCCCGAGGGGGATGCCGAGGTGGTCGGCGACCTCGGGCATGGTCATCCCGAGGGCGTAGTGGAAGACCAGGACCGCGCGCTGGTCTGGCGGAAGTCGCCGGAACCCGCGGTCCAGCTGGTCGCGGTCGTTGACCGTCAGGAACTCGTCGACGTCGGCCGGTGCGTCCGTCTCGAGCAGGACGACATCCGCAGCGAAGTGCCGACCACGTCGCGCTTCGGCATAGCAGGCGTGGACGAGGATCCGATGGAGCCACGCCTCGAACCGATCGAGGTCGCGGAGGGCGGGAAGGTCGCGCCACACCTGGACGAGGGCCACCTGGACGGCGTCCTCGGCGAGGTTCGCGTCGCGCAGGATCCGATGCGCGATGAAGATGCAGCGGTCGCCGACCTCACGAACCAGGGCGCCGAAGGCTTCCTCGTCGCCCTGTCTCGCCTGGTCCACGATCGATCGCAGCACCCGCTGCCTCCTCGTTGTCGGCGCATCTCGGCGTCGTCAACGAGCATGAGTGTGGGCGTCTGGTCAATCGTTCGATATCCGCGCTCTGAGGACCTGCCGCCCTAGTCGTCCAGGCGTTCGACGACCGTGGCGATCCCCTGCCCCACGCCGATGCACATCGTGGCGAGGCCGAACCGGCCGCCCGTCCGACGCAGTTCGTGGGTCAGCATCGTGATGAGGCGACCGCCACTCATCCCCAGCGGGTGGCCCAGCGCGATGGCGCCGCCGTTGACGTTCACCTTGGCCGGGTCGAGGCCGAGCTCGTCGATGCACACGAGCGACTGCGAGGCAAAGGCCTCATTGAGCTCGACGAGGTCCAGGTCGTCCACCCCGATACCGGCGCGCTCGAGAGCCTTGCGGGTCGCGGGAATCGGACCGATGCCCATCACCGCCGGATCCACCCCGGCGACGGCCGTGGCGACGATCCGAGCCATGGGCCGCAGGCCGAGCGACCGGGCGCGATCGGCTTCCACGACGAGCACGGCGGACGCGCCGTCGTTGATGCCCGAGCTGTTCCCGGCCGTGACCGAACCACCCTCGCGCCGGAAGGCGGGTCGTAGCCGGGCGAGCGCCTCGGCGCTGGTGTCGGCCCGCGGATGCTCGTCCCGGGTGACCACGGTGATGCTCGCCCTTCCGTCCGGCGACCTCGACCGGCACGATCTGGTCGTCGAACCGGCCGGCCTCGACGGCGGCGACCGCGCGCTGTTGACTCTCGAGCGCGAACGCGTCCTGGCGCTCGCGGCTGACGCCCCAGCGTTCGGCGACGTTCTCGGCGGTCTCGCCCATCGAGTACGGGTAGTGCTGCTCGGCGAGCCTCGGGTTGATGAACCGCCAGCCGAGGGTCGTATCGGCAAGCTCGCGTGAGCCCCGACCCAGTCGGCCTTGAGCTGGACGTAGGGCGCACGGGTCATCGATTCCACCCCACCTCCGATGAACACGTCTCCATCGCCGACCGCGATCGCGTGCGCCGCCGTGTTGATCGCCTGGAGCCCCGAGCCGCACAATCGATTGACCGTCAGCCCGCCGACCTCGACCGGAAAGCCGGCCAACAGCAACGCCATGCGCGCGACATCGCGGTTGTCCTCGCCGGCCTGGTTGGCACACCCGAGGATCACGTCCTCGACGAGCGCGGGGTCCACGCCGGCACGATCGACCACCGCGCGCAGGACCGTCGCGGCGAGGTCATCGGGACGGACCGTCGCGAGGGCACCCCCGTAGCGCCCGATCGGCGTGCGGACGGCCTCGATGATCCAGGCTTCGCGGATCGGTCGATGGTCGATCTCGGCTCATCGATGGATTGTATTGCGGGTCAGGTCGCGAACGGACTGCGTGGGTGCCCGGCGCCGAGGCGGAGCGCAAGCTCGATGTCGTCCTCGGTGGCGAGGCCTTCCCGAGCGACCGCCCGTGCCTCCGCGGCAACCGCCGCCTCGATCCGCTCCACGATCGCAGAGGGGCTGACCGGAGCCGTCGCCCCGGGCTCCGACGCGGCGCCGTCGTCGTCGGCCCGGACACCATCGACATAGCGGTAGAAGCCCTGGCCGGTCTTGCGTCCCAGCCGGCCGGTCGCGACGAGGCGCTCCTGGATGGGCGACGGCCGCAGGTGGTCCGGGCGTCCCAGCCCTTCCCAGACAGAACGCGCCGCAGCGAGATTGACGTCGATCCCGACGAGATCCATGAGCTCGAAGGGACCCATCGGGTATCCGGCGGCGAGCATCGCCGCGTCGATGCCGTCGGCTGTGGCCCCGCCTGCCTCGAGCATGCGCAGGGCTTCGATCGTGAATGGGCGGTTCACGCGGTTGACGATGAATCCGGGCGCGTCGGCGCAGCGAACGACGGTCTTGCCCCATGCCGCCATCACGCGGTCCGCGTCACGGGCGACTGCCGGATCGGTCCGCTCGGTCACGACGACCTCCACGAGGTCCATCAACGGGACCGGGTTGAAGAAATGCAGGCCCAGGACGCGGTCGGGTCGGGTCGTCGCCGCGGCGATGGCGGTCACCGACAGGGCGCTCGTGTTCGTCGCAAGGATCGTGGAGGCGGGCGCGCTGGCATCGAGCGGTCGGAAGATCGCCTGCTTGAGGTCGAGGTCCTCGAGCGCGGCCTCGATCACGAGGTCGGCCTCCGTGGCGATCGCCTCCATCGTCGCCGCGGTGCGGAGTCGCAGGACCTGGGCCTCCACCCAGTCGTCCACCGCGTCGCCGTGCAGGCCGGACTTCCTCGCCCGTCGCGCCAGGCCATCGTCCACCCGGGCGACGGCGCGCTCGATGGCCACCGGGTCCACGTCGTACAGGAGGACCTCGTCGCCGCCCTCGAGCGCGACCTGCGCGATCCCCGTGCCCATCGTCCCCGCGCCGACGATCCCGACGGTCGTCACACCGGCTTCATCGCCTCGAACGGCTGGCGGCAGTCGCGGCAGTAGAACAGGGAGCGGCACTGGGTCGGCCCGAAGGCGCTGTCCATGACGACCTGCGCCGATCCGCAAAGCGGGCATCTGACGTCCTTGGGCTCGGCGGGCGGGGCGATGCCCGCCGCCTGGAGCGCCGCGCGACCCGACGCCGTGATGCGTTCCGTCGTCCACGGCACCGCGAAGCTCACGTCGACGATGACCGGGCGACCCTCCCCGGCGAGCCGATCCGTGATGGACCCCGTGATCACGTCCAGCGCCGGGCACCCGATGAACGTGGGCAGGACCGTCACGACGATCGATCCGTCGTCCACGCGGACGTCCTCGATCATCCCGAGGTCGCCGATCGAAACGACCGGCAGCTCGGGGTCGGGGATGGCGGTGACCATCGAGCGAATCCGGGCGACGGAGGTGTGGACGGCGGCCTCGCTCACCAGGTCGCTCCGGGGTCGCTCCGGCGGACGGACGTAAACTCCCCGTGTAGCCACGTGAAGGCGTCCCCGTCGATCGAGGCGACCGCGCTCGGGATCGCGGGTCGGCGGCGGTTGCGGCAGGTCCAGGCGTGCCATCGTCGCCGTGATGGCCGCGCGCCACCGCCGCTCGAGTTCATCGAGCGAATCGGTCAGGACGCCCGCCTGCACCAGGGTGGCATCGTCGGGGAGTGGCGTGAACACGGTGCCGGCATCGGGTCCGAGTGTCTCGAGCGCGGCGACCAGACGACGTCGTGGCTCGCCCTCGGCGCGCGCGAGGCGATCCAGCCACGCCTCGACATGCATCAGGTGGTAGCGCTCCTCGCGCCGGATCTTGCCGACGAGGTCGGCGAGCGGCCCCCACGTCCCGGCGGTCAGCGCCTCGAGGCGAACGGCGTCGGCGGTCTCGTACAGATAGCGACGGGCGATCGTCATCGCCCAGTCGCCTCGACCGTGATCGAGCAACCGGGCGTGGCGATAGTCGGCCGGTTCGCGGTCGTAGGCGATCGAGTCGCGTTCCTCGCCGGTCAAGCCCGCGAGCAGGTCGTAGAGGGCCGCCGCGTGGCCCAGTTCATCCTGTGCGAGCGAACTCATCGCGATGTCCTCTTCGAGCAGCGGGGCGATGCCCGTCCATTCCGAGTCGGAGAAACCGATGACGAACTCGTCGTCAGCCATCGAGAGCAGCAGGTCCGTGAGCCCGCGGATGGGCGGCGCCGCGACCGCAGTCACCGCGGGCGCGCCTTCGGCTTCGCCTGACCGGCGGCGTCGCGGGCGGCCGCCAGCTTGTCGCGCATCACGTACCCGCCGGGCTTCTTGAACGAGCGGTCGAGCGGCGGCTGGAGCAGGTCCGGGTCGTCGAGATCGATGACGTCGGCCCGGCGGACGACCCAGAGGCGCACGCTCTCCTGTCGCCGACCGTAGAGCTCGCGGGCGTAGTGGGTCGCGAGCTCCGCATCGGGCGCCATGACGCTGCCGCCGTGGCGCATCGGATCGCCGTCCTTCTCCCGGCGGAAGACCTCCCATGGCTCCAGGATGCCGGTCACCTCGGCCTCGGCGGGGTCGGCCTCGGCGGCGCGGGCGGGGTCCTCGCTGCGTTTCATGCCGCCCGGGGCGACGCCAGGATCGTATCGCGGACCCAGGCCGTTTCCTCGCGGGCCAGCCGGCGGAACTCGAGGCGCGCCTCCGACATGGGACCGTGATTCGTGACGACGGTCCGGAGCTCGTCCCAGTCCGGTTCCGTGTACCGCCATGTTCCGGCGCCGTCATCCGCGGCCGGATCGAACCGGAGCTCCGGGTCGGGGATGACGAGACCGAGCTCGCGGATCCGCGGCACGTAGATGGACAGGAACTCCTGGCGCAGCTCCTCCGACGTCTTGGCCTTGATCCGCCAGCGCAGGTCGAGGTCCTTCTCGCGGGGCGTGCGTGGCCCGTGCATCTGCATGAGCGGGCCCCACCATCGATCCAGGGCGTCCTGGAGCTGCGCCCGCTGCATCGGCGTTCCGGTGACCATGGTCACGACGACGTCTCGCCCGTGCATGATGTGGACCGATTCCTCCCAGCAGATCTTGCGCATCGTTCGGGCGTAGGGCGCGTAGCTGCTGTCCCGGAGCGCCTGCTGCGCGACGATCGCGGCCGCGTCCACGAGCCACGCGATGATCCCGACATCCGCCCAGGAGCGGGTCGGGTAGTGGAACACGTTGTGGAACTTGGTCCGTCCGGCGAGGAGGTCGTCGAACATCGCCTCGCGGGGCTTGCCCAGGTCCTCGGCGATGCGGTACAGCAGCTGGGCGTGCCCCACCTCGTCCTGGACCTTGGCCGTGAGGGCGAGCTTGCGACGCAGGGTGGGAGCGCGCATGAGCCACTCGCGCTCCGGCAGGACCCCCATGAGCTCGCTGTTCGCGTGCATCTCGACGAACCGCAGGACGGCCGTCCGATAGGCGTCGGGCATCGGATCGGTGGCTTCCACGGTGCCGCCCCCGGCGACGTGGGCTTCGAAGGCGTCAAGGAACCCGGCATCGGACGGCGCGTCCGCGGAGCGGTCCGCGGCATCGAGCACGGGGTCGAGCGCGCGGGGGTCCGTCATCGGGCAGCGTCCTCGCCACGTTCGTACGTCTGCACAGAGCGAACCACCAGATCGGCGTACGTGTCGGCGACGTCCGATGGCGAGACACGGCCGTCGGGGCGATACCAGGTCGCGATGCCGTTGAGCGAGGTCAGGATGAACGCCGCGGTCACCGTGGGGTCCGCGGCCTGGAAGGTCCCGGCCACGACGCCGTCCGTGATGACGCTCCGGAACCGCAGCTCGTACGCGTCGCGGCGACGGGCGATCTGCGTGCGTCGGTCGCCCGTGAGCGCCCGCCACTCGTGCACGAAGACACTCGCCCGTTCGATGTCGTCGGTCACGACCGTCACGTGGGCCTTCGTCAGGGCGGCCAGCCGCGAGGCATGGCTGTCCGTCGGGTCTGTGCACGCAGCCAGGGCGGCGTCCGCGGACGCCTCGAACCGCGATGCGGTGCGCTCGACGATCGACCAGAGGACGTCCTGCTTGGACGTGACATGCGCATAGAGGCTCGCACCCTGGATGTCGAGCGCCCGGGCGATGTCGCGCACGCTCGTACCGGAGTAGCCACGCTCGCGGAAGAGCGAGCTGGCCACGTCATCGATCTCGCGGCGACGCGTCGTCTCGACCACGGCGCAGGCGACCTCCCCTCGCAACCTAACGTTCGTTAGGCGGCACCTTACGCCATCGACCCGGGGGCGGCAAGGGTCGGCGTCGGAGGGCAGCGACCCTGACCGGCGGATGTTGCGCCCGGGGAGCCGTTATGGCCGATCGATCGCCAATTCGTGGCACAACGTGCGCCCCCAGACCGATACGTCCACGAATCGGTCGATCCGGCTCCGTGAGCCCCCGCATCGGCCATAAGCGTCCCCGGGCGCAAGTCCTGCCACGCGGCGACCCACCGGGCGACCGCGACCCGCGGACCTTCGTCCTGGCCGTACCGGGACCATCGACGCCCACGCACCGGTAAGCGCACCGGCCCCACGCACGTTCTGCTCGTGTCGACATCATCCGGCCGCTCCTCGGCGGCCATCGACGGGCACGGGAGACGCACGATGGACCACGACGATCTCGATGGGTTCGAGGACCTCACCCCGGAGGACGACTGGATCGGCCCAGCGCCGGTCGAGCGCACCGGGCCAGTGCCGATGGAACGCACCCGGCGATCCGCCACGCGACTCGGGATCTCCGTCCCGGGCGCCATCGGTGGCGTGCTGCTGATCGGCGCGATCGCCTTCGGGGCGAACCTGAGTCTCGTGGGCGCCAGCCGTGACGCGGACGTCGACACGTCGACCCCGGTCGCCGACGTCGCGAAGGCCGACGGCGACGAGGGGCTCGACAAGCCGGACAAGCCCGACGTGCCCGAGCCGACCAAGGCGCCGCAGGACGAGCCGAACGACGAGCCGACGAAGACGCCCGAGTCCGAACCGACCGACAAGGCCGAGCCGACCGACGAGTCGAAGGACGGCGAGTCGAAGGACGGCGACGACGCCGAGCCGACCAAGAAGCCCGAGGCCGACCCGACCAAGAAGCCCACCCCCAAGCCCACCGAGAAGCCGGACGCCGAGCCGACCAAGAAGCCCGTCCTGGACCTCGCCCTCGTCGTCAAGGAAGGCGCGATCCTGGTCAAGTGGAGCGCCTGCGAAGTCGATGGCGCCGACTACTACAAGGTCGTCCGCTCGACCGACTCCACCGTGAAGTGGCCGGCCGGCGATGGCGACGACGTCATCGCCGTCGTCGAGGTCGGGGGCACGCCCAAGGCATGGGACGAGCACGCACCCGCGGGCAAGAAGGTCTGGTATCGCGTGTTCTGCGTCCGCTCGACGGACGATGGCTACAAGGTCGTCGCCGCGAGCGAGACCGGGTCCATCGTCGCGCCGGACAAGGAGGCCGAGCCCACGCCCAAGCCCACGCCCGAGACCTACATCATGCGGATCGAGGCCGGCCAGGACGGCGGCGCCGTCCATCTGAGCTGGGAAGCGTGCGACAGCGACGGGTTCAGCCACTACCGGATCCTCCGCAAGGCGGACGGTGAGGCGACGGTCATCGCCGAGATCGAGGACCAGGGCACGACAAGCTACGTCGATGCCGAGGTCGAGCCCGGCGTGACCTACAAGTACGCCGTCCAGGCCAAGGGCCAGATCGAGGGTGAGTGGGTCCTGCTCGGAACGACCGAGTGGGTCGCGGTCACCGTCGAGTAAGCGGCCGGTCACCACGAACAGGGATGGACGGGTGGACCACGTGGTCCCGTCGCAAGCGGTACTGCTGGCCGGTGGCCGGGCCGCCCGTCCATGCCCACCATCGGTGACCGGATGGAACCCCATGCCGGCACCGGAACCAGACTCGACCCGACCCGGGAGCGCGCCCTCGTGGCCCGCGCCCGGGTCGACGCGTCCGCGTTCGGCGAGCTGTACGACTACTACCTGCCCCGGATCTCCACGGCTTCGTCGCCCGCCGGGTCGCCGATCCCGCGGTGGCCGAGGACCTCACGGCCGTGACGTTCGAGCGCGCGCTTGACGGCCGTCCGACGCGGCGACTTCCGCAACGAGGCGTTCGGCGGCTGGCTGTATCGCGTCGCGGCGAACGCCGTCGTGGACCACGTCCGTCGATCCCGCCGGTCCGTCCCCATGGGCCGGCGCGCCACGGACGGTGGGCCCGATCGCGGCGACGAGGCGGCCGTGGGCGACGATCGCGCCGAGCGCGCGTTGACCGCGGCGCTGGATCGCGACGTCCTGCGCCACGCGCTCGCGCGGGTGTCGGCGGCGCATCGCCGGCTCCTCGTCCTGCGCTACCTCGACGGCCTCGGGACCGACGAGCTGTGCGCGGTCCTCGGCTGCTCGCCGGCGACCCTCGCCGTGCGCCATCACCGCGCCCTGCGCGCGGTCCGCGCCGAACTCGCCACGGAGTCGATCGATGTGGCCTGACGACGAGCGCCTGATCCCGTTCCCCGACGGCCGCCCAGAGCCCGAGCTGGAGGCCCTCGCCGACGAGCTGTCGGCCGCCGGCGCGCGCGCGGCCGACCGCACCGCACCCGCGGCGTCACGAGCTTTCGCCGCGAACCTGCGGGCATCGCTGCTTGCCACGTACCCCGTCGCGTCCCCGGTCGTGGCCGTCCCGCCGGCCGCGCCGCAGGCCGCGCCGGATCGCACGCGCTCGCGAGCCCTCTGGGTGGACGAGCCGATCCAGACGCTCCGCCCGACGGTGGTCCGTCGCACCGCGCCTCGCCGCGGACGCCGTTCGCCCCACGCCCGGCTCGCTTCGCCAAGAGCTGGTCCGCGATGCTTGCGGTCGCCGCGGCGATCGTGATCGCCGTCGTGGCGCTCGATGGCCGGGCGTTCCTCCCTGCTCCGCTGCCCGCCCGCGTCGCCGACGCAGTGGGCGCGACCCTGACGCGCGACGGCGTCGCGACCGCCCTCACCGATGGCACGGAACTCCGCGCCGGCGATCGCATCGACACGGCCGCCGACGCGGGCCGAGCGACGCTGGCGCTCGGCCGAGGCGAGACCCGCCTGGCCGCGGCCACGTCCGTGCGGCTCGTCACGCTCGGCGACGACGTCGAGGTCGAGCAACTGGCAGGGCGGACGTGGCATCGCGTCGGGAGCGACGTGGACGCCTATGCCGTGCCAGACCGCCGACGTGACCTGGACCGCCACGGGGACCGCCTTCGACCTCGATCGACGCACCGACGCCGACGGCGAGTCCGTTCGCGCCGTCGGCGTCGAGCACACGGTGTCCGCCGCCGGGCCCGACGTGAGCGTGGACGTGGTCGAGGGTTCGACGGCGCTCGTCCGCCTCGACGCCGCGACGGTGCGCCTGACCGATGTCGGCGCGATCACCGCGTCCGATGCCGCCGATCCGTGGTTGCTCGCGAACGCCCGCCGCGACGTCGCGCTCGGCTACGACCCGGGGCCGTTCGGGCCGCTGCTCGCCCTCGTCGATCCGACCCCGTCGCCGACGGCCAAGCCCGCCGCGACCGACACCGCCCCGCCGACGAATGCGCCGGCGACGACCGACGACCCCGATGCGACGCCGACCGAAGCCGCAACCGAGCCGACGGACGCCCCGACCGCGGAGCCGACGCCCAAACCGACGGCAAAGCCGACCCCGAAACCGACCCCCAAGCCCACGCCGAAGCCGACGCCGAAGCCGACCCCCAAGCCCGAACCGACCTCGGCACGCTCGGCCTCGACGCCGTGGGGTGCTCCGGCGGGTTCGCCGTCCTGGGCTGGTCCAAGTCGAACGCCGACGGCTTCAACCACTACCAGACGCTGCGATCCACGTCAGACGCGATCGATCCGGTCTACCCGCCCGAGCCGCCCGGCGGTGGCACCGGATGCCCTGTACGCGACCGATCGATCTCACGCTGGGCGCCATCGACCGCGAGCTCGATCCGGGCACGTACAGCTATCGCACGATGGCGTTCAACGGCGACGACAAGGCGCTCGCCGCCAGCCCGGTCCGGACCGTCAACGTGAAGCCCGTCAAGGCCCTGGGTGCCCTCGAGGCGGTCGTCGAGGGCGGCACGCTGACGGCCGGGTGGACCGCGTTCGCGGGTCCCGAAGCGTGCTTCTCGACCTACAAGCTCGTGGCCTCGACCACGGACGAGACCCCGTCCTACCTCGACGGTGCGGAGGCCCTGTGGGCGGGCGAGTCCCAGGGCGCGTCCGGAGCCGTCATCGAAGGCCTCGCGCCGGGCACGTACCACCTCCGCCTGGAGGCACTCCGCACGACCGAGGCGGGGAAGCTCCTCGTCGCCCAGACCGACACTGCGACGATCGTGGTCCCGTAGGGGGACCCGCTACTCCCCGGTGAACCGCGGCGGCCGCTTCTCGCGGAAGGCGGCCAGACCCTCGGTGTGATCGGCGGTCGCGCCGGCGAGACCCTGGAGCCGCGCCTCTTCATCGAGCGCGGCGTCCAGGTCGATCGACCACGAGCGTTCGAGCGCGGCCTTGGTCATCGCCAGCGCCAGCGGCGCCGAGGCCGCGAGTCGATCGGCCATGGCGCGCGCCTCGGCGAGCAGCTGATCCCCTGGCACCACGCGGTGGACGAGCCCGATCCGCAGCGCGTCGTCGGCCGAGACCGGATCGCCGATAAGGGCCAGCTCGGCGGCCCGCGACGCGCCGATGAGTCGCGGCAGGAACCACGTCGCCCCCGAATCCGGCACCAGCCCGATCCGCCCGAACGCCAGCACGAACCGGGCATCCGCCGCCGCGATCCGCAGGTCGCAGGCGAACGCCAGCGAGGCGCCGGCCCCCGCGGCCACGCCGTTGACCGCCGCGATGACCGGTTGGCCCATGGACCGCAGGGTTCGGACGATCGGGTTGTAGCGCTCGCGGAGCTCCACGTCGAGGGGCATGGCGTCCGGACCCCCGCGCTCGGCCAGGTCCTGGCCGGCGCAGAACGCCCGCCCGGCACCGGTCAGGATCACCGCTCGGACCGACCGGTCGGCCGCGATCGACTCGAGCGCGCCGAGCAGCGCGACCTTGAGCGGGATCGTCAGCGCATTGAGCGCCTCGGGTCGATCCAGCGTCAGCGTCGCGACGGCGCCGTCGACCTCGACGCGCAGCCCATCGGGCATCTAGGCGAACTCGACGATCCGACCATCCACGAGTTCGAAGACGCGCCGATCGATGGGCTCGTCGGCGCCACCCGAGTGCTCCACGATGAACTCGCCGAACATCGCCGCGAACTCCTCGTCGCCGGGCCGGAGGGAGGCCGCGGTCAGGAGATGCCGCTCCGGGATGCCGATGAGGATGCGACCCGGCCCCAGCGTCTGGGCCAGGTAGCGCCGCGACCTCAGGGAGCAGGACGCGGGCGGCATCCAGGCCGTCACCGGTCTCCGAACTCATGAGCCGCCGATCCCCCGAGGTCTCGTCCGTCCACGGCGCCGTTGCCGACCACGCCGCGAGATTGCGCATCGCGGCGTCCTGGAGCTCGACCGGTTCGATGCCCCACGAGAGGAGGTGGTCGCCGTTGACCACGACGTCGAACCCGTCGGCTGGGATCACGTAGACCACGGGCAGTCCGGCCGGACCCTGATCGACGATCGGCTGGGCGTGACTCTTGGATGCGTGGGCGAGGAGCGTCTCGCGCTGGATCGAGTCCAGCGCCAGTCCCTGCGTCCCGACCGGCCGGAACGCCGGCTGGACGAGGCCCTTGGCGAGTTCCCAGTCGTGCTCGGGCGAATCCACGGCGGACGTGGTGGCCTCGGGCGCCGGCTGATGGCCGCTGACCGGCGCGGAGCGCATCGATCGGGGCGAGCACATCGGGTGGCGCGTCGCGGATCAGCGGCGGCGGCTCATCGCCGAAGTCGCGCGCATGGTCGCGACCGACATCGGCCCCGCCTTCGAGTGGATCACGCTCCATCGCCGTCGTCCCTCCTGTGGCGTCAGCGACCCGTCCAGGTCGCCGGTCGCTTCTCCATGAATGCCTGCATCCCCTCGCGTTGGTCGTCGGTCGCGAAGAGATCGAAGAACGCCTCGCGCTCCGCTCGAAGTCCCGTCGACAGCGGTTGCTCCGACGCCGCGAGCACCGCCCGTTTGGCGGCACGGACCGCGAGTGGCGGCATCGCGGCGATCGCGTCGGCGACCGCGAGGGCTTCGCCGACCACGTCGGCGGCGGGCACGACCCGGCTGACGAGGCCCGCGGCCTTCGCCTCGGCGGCATCGATCGTCCGCCCGGTGAGGATCATGTCCATGGCGAGGGCCGTCCCGACGGCCCGGGTCAGCCGCTGCGTGCCGCCGGCACCCGGCATCACGCCGATCCGGATCTCGGGCTGCCCGAACGTCGCGTCGTCGCCGGCGACGATGATGTCGCAGGTCATCGCGAGCTCGCAGCCACCACCCAGGGCGTAGCCGCGGACCGCGGCGATGAGCGGCAGCCCGATCGCGGCGATGCGATCCCAGGCGTGGAAGTGGCCGTCGGCGCGGAGTCGCTCGGGGGTCTGGTCGGCGAGCTCGGTGATGTCCGCCCCGGCGGCGAACGCCCGGTCGCCGGCTCCCGTCAGGACGATCGCCCGGGTGACGCCGTCGCGATCGAGGCCTTCGAGGGCATCGGCAAGGTCCGCGAGGAGCGTGAAGTTGAGGGCGTTGCGTGCCGCCGGCCGATCCAGGGTGACGAGCGCGACGCCGCCATGGCCCTCGGCTGGGGCCTCCACGCGGATGAAGCGGGTCGCGGGCTGGACCTCGGTCACGCGGCTTCCTCGCTGCGCACGGCTCGTGCATGACCAGTATCCACGAGCGGGGAACCCCCGATGTGGCTACCGCGCGACGGTGCGGATCACCCCGGACATGAGCTTGGTCGCCCGGCGGGCGGCCGTCGGCGACAGGCGCGACAGGGTCTCGACCAGTTCGAGGACGTCGTCGTCATCGAGTTTGCCCAGCAGGTCGAACAACCGAAGGATGGTCGTATCCGGCACGCGACCGAGGAGTTCGAGCGAGCGCTGGAGCTCGCGCGGTTCCAGCTGCGGGACGAGCCCGACCGCCCGATCGAAGAGCCGCACGAACGCGACGAACGACGCGAGCCAGTCGCGGAGCGCCGCAAGCTCGGCATCGTCCGGGTGCGCGGTCGCGGCTGCCGCGGCCTCGGCGGCCTTGGCTTCGAGGACGACCACGATCGGGTCGCCCTCGCGGAGCTTGCGCTCGGCGATGACCCGGCCGAACCATTGCCAGTGGTCCCCGACGGCGAGGTAGGCCGTGCCCGCCGGCCCGCGTCGGCCGACCCGGCGCGGCTCCGAGACCCGCTCCACGATGCCCCACGAATTCCGCCTCGGCGAGGGCGAGGCTCGCGGCACGGTGGCTGAGGCCCAGGGCCTCGCGGACCTCGCGCTCGGTGAGCGGGTTCCTGGCGGGCCATGAGGTACGCCTGGACCCGGGCGATGGCGGGCGTCATCCATCGAGGACCGCTTCGACCTGGTGCTGGTCGACTGCGGCGCCGGCATCGGCGACAACGTGCTCTTCTTCGCCGGCGCGGCCCAGGAGGCGCTGCTGGTCATCTCGGCCGAGCCCACCAGCCTCACCGACGCCTACGCGGCGGTGAAGGTGCTGTCGCAGCAGGCCGGCCTGGACCGCTTCTCGGTGGTGGTGAACCAGGTGCCCACCGAGGCCCACGGCCGCGAGGTCTTCGGGATGCTCTCCCGCGTGACCGATTGCTTCCTCACCGCGCGGGTGAGCTTCCTCGGGCACGTGCCGCGCGACGAGAACCTCCAGCGGGCGCTGATGGCGCAGCGCCCGGTGGTGGACCTCTTCCCCCGCTCCCCCTCCAGCCGCGCCCTGCAGGACCTCTCGCGCGAGCTGCTGGACGGCCGCCGCCGGCCTCGCTCCAGGCGGCCTCAAGTTCCTCTGGGGTCGGCTCCAGCGCGAGGGCGGGAACGGCGGCGCAGGGCAGGGCAGCGTCGGGCAGGCGGCGTCGGGCAGCAGGGCGGCTTCGGATGATGCATCGCGCGCACGCACGCTACGCGGCGGCCCGGCCGCCCGACGACGACGCCGCCCTGCTGGCGCGTCACGGGAACCTCGTCGACCGCGCCGCCAGGAGACTGGCGGCGCGCACCGCCGGCGCGGTGGCGGCCGAGGACCTCTGGTCGGCCGGCGCGCTGGGCCTGGTCGACGCCGCCCGCGCTCGACCCGGCGCGCGACGTGCGCTTCGAGACCTTCGCCGAGCACCGCATCAAGGGCGCCATGCTCGACGAGCTGCGCCGCATGGATTACCGCCGGCGCCCGGCTGCGCGACCGCGCCGACGAGGTGGAGCGCACGCGCGTGCGGCTCGCACAGACCTTGCACCGTGAGCCCCTGCCGGAGGAGGTGGCAGAGGCCATGGACGCTACGATCGAGGAGCTGGAGAACGTGACGGCGGCGGTGCTCCCGCACGTGGAGCTGCTGGAGGGGCTGGAGTCCCCGGAGCGGCTGGCCGACGAGCGGCTCGAGCGCGGGCAGCTGGCGCGCCGGCTGGCGGCGGCGGTGGGCCAGCTGACGCAGCGGCTCCAGGTGCTGCTCTCGCTGCACTACGTGGAGGGGTTCACCTACCGCGAGATCGCCAAGATGCTGGAGGTCGCCGCGCCGCGCGTCTGCCAGCTCCACGCCGAGGCGGTGGAGAAGCTGCGGGTGGGCTCACGCAGAGTTGACCCCGAGCCCGGCGCTCCGCAGCCGGGCGCGGGGAGTGGCGGGCTCCCAGCAGAGAGGACGAGGCCCTGCGCTTGGCGGATGCGCCGCCAGGCGGTGCTCCCGCGCAACGACCTTCCCGGTGGAGAGAGCAGGCCTTGGAAGCTCTCCTGCTTCAAGCTGAATGGTTGAACCGCAGCGTCGCCAGCTCGTCCAGGCCCCGGCGCTCCTCTGGTCCAGCTCGGCCAGGATTTCTCGCCCTGCCGCTTCTCCTGCACCCGGCTCACCGCCCGCCGCGCCTGGCGCGCCTCGGTGTAGCCGCCCAGCGCCGCCGCCTCGCCGGCCACCGCCTGCGAGACCTCGTGCTCGGCCGTCCGCACCGCCTGCAGCGCGCGACGCCGCGCCAGCTCGTCGGCCTGCCAGAGCTCCACTGGCCCGGCCGCGCGGGCGTCGGCGCGCGAGCCGCCACCGCCTGGGCCAGCCGGAGGCGGGCGCGCTCGCTGGCCGCGCGGGCCTCGGCGAAGGCGGTGAGCGCCGCGTCCTCGGCGCGCTCCCGCACCTCCACCACCCTGTCGAGTCGCGTCCTCGGGTTCGCCACGCGCCCCTCCAGGCCCCGACACGGCGCGCGCCGGTGCGGCGCGGCCGACCAGGGGGCATGCGAGCCGCGGGCCACCGCGGCGCGCGCCCGGCGCGGCCGGGCGGGCGGCCGACCCGGCGCCGCGCCAGGGGTGGCGAGGGGCGTCCACGGAGGCGAGGCCCGGCGGCGCCCCCTGCCCCGCGCCAGCGCCCCGGCGCGCCCCGCCGCCGCGCAACCGCGCGCCGTCACTGGCGGTGCCACCCCGTTGACGCTGGCCCCGTCCTTGCTGGAGGGCCGCGGAGGCTCCATGGCCGACGGCATCTACGTGAGCATGTGCGGGGCGGCGGCGCGGACACAGGCGCTCGACGCCATCGCCGACAACCTGGCCAACTCCCAGACCCCTGGGTTCAAGGCGTCCCGCCCCGCGTTCCAGGCCTTCCTGGCGGCCAGCGGCGCCGCCGACAGACCTACCCGGCGGCGGTGGGCACCCCCATCGACGCCCGGCCCGGCCCCTCCATCCGCTCCGGCGAGCCGCTCGACGTGCTCCCCGAGGTCGGCGCTCTTCCTGGCGGTGAAGACCCCCGCCGGCGTGGCCTACACCCGCGACGGCCGCCTCTCGGTGGACGGGGCGGGCCTGCTGGTGCAGGCCGGCCGCCCCGTGCTGACCGCGCCGGCCAGCCCCTGCGCGTGCCGCCCGGCTCCACCACCACCGTGGACACCAGGGGCACGGTCACGGCCGGTGACGTCACGGTGGGTGAGCTGGGCCTCCACCACCTGGAGGGGACGCTGGACCGGCGGGGCCGACCCTCGACGCGCCGGGCCCGGGCGGCCGGCGACCCCGGTGACCGGCGGGAGCGTGCGGGTGGGCGAGGTGGAGCTGGGGAACTCCACCGCGCTCGACGGCATGGTCCAGCTCATCAGCGCCCAGCGCCACTTCGAGGCCTCCATGCAGGCCCTGCAGACCGTCCTACCGCAGCATGGACCAGCGCAGCAACGAGATGGGCAGGGTCCGGTGAGACGCCTCCCCCTCTCCCTGGCCCTCTCCCCCTCCGGGGGGAGGGGAGGCGAGAGGCGCCGCTGCTCCTCCACGGAAGGTGACCGATGCTCCTAGCCTCTACACCGCCGCCACCGGCATGGACGCCGAGCAGCTCAAGATGGACGTCATCGCCAACAACCTGGCCAACGCCAGCACCACCGGCTTCAGCGCACCCGCGCCGAGTTCGAGGACCTGCTCTCGGAGACCATCCAGGTCACCGGCGTGGAGAGCCAGGGCGGCGGCAACGACCCGCGCGCCGCCGCACAGGTGGGCCTGGGCGTGCGCACGAGCGGCACCTCGCGCACGGTGGGCCAGGGCGAGCTGACGGTGACCTCCAACGCCACCGACGTGGCCATCCTGGGCAACGGCTACTTCCGCGCGCAGCTCGCCTCGGGCGAGCAGGCCTACACCCGGGCCGGCAACTTCACCCTGGACGCCTCGGGCCGGCTGGTGACCCAGCACGGCCAGGTGGTGGAGCCCGGCATCACCATCCCCGCCGACTTCTCCAACCTCACCATCGAGGCCGACGGGACGGTGGAGGTGACCCTGGCCGGCGCCTCGCAGCCCACCCAGCTCGGCAAGATTCAGCTCTACACCTTCACCAACCCGGGCGGCCTCTCCAGCATCGGCGACAACCTCGTGCAGCCCACCTCCGGCAGCGGCGAGGCCCTGACGGCGCGGGCGGGCGAGAACGGCGCCGGCACGCTGGCCGAGGGGCAGCTGGAGGGCTCCAACGTGAAGGCGGTGGAGGAGATGATTGACATGATTGCCGCCCAGCGCGCCTACGAGCTCAACTCGAAGGTGATCCAGAGCGCCGACCAGATGCTCCAGAAGCTCACCTCGCTGCGCTAGCCACCGCCCGTGCTCGCCCTCCTGCTCGCGCTCGCCACGGCCACGCTGCCAGCCCCTGGTCCCGGGGCTCCGCCGCCCGGGGAGCCGACCGCCGCCGCGCTCCCGCCCCAGCTCGCCGCCGCGGTGGAGGCGGCCCTGGCCATCACCGCGAGCCGGGCCGAGGTGCTGGCGGTGGAGGGGACCCTGCCCGCGGCCTGCGCCCGGGCCCGCGCCGAGGTGCCGCGCCCGGTCACCGCCTCGGGCCGGGTGGCGGCGCGGCTGACCGGCCGGGCCGGCGCCCCCGAAGCCGGCGCATCCGCTGGGCCTGGCTGCGGGTGCGCGTCACGGCGCCGGCGCTGGTCACCACCCGGGAGCTCGCCGACGGCGCCTCCCTGGAGGGCGCGGTGCGGCTGGAGGAGCGCGAGGTGACGCCGGGGCGGGCCTGGCTCGCGCACCTGCCCGAGGGCGCCACCGCCGCGCGCGCCCTCCCCGTCAACACCGCCCTCGACGAGGCCCTCTTGCGCCTGGGTCCCCGCCCCGGCGAGCCGGTGGCCATCGTGATGCGGGCAGGGCGCCGAGCGTGGAGCGGGAAGGCCGCGCCGTCCCCTGCCGCCGCGGGCGGGCCTGCGCCCTGCTGCCCTCCGGGAAGCGCCTCGAGGGCACCTGGCACACGGCGGGCGCATCGAGGTGGAGTCGCCATGAAGCGTCAGCGCGACGTCGCCCACACCCCCGCCCCTGCCGGCGCCGCCCTCCGGCGCCCGACTCGCCGCGCCGCCGCCAGGCTGGCGCTGCTGGCGCTCGTCGCGCTCCACGCGGCCGGCTGTGGCGGCTCCACCCACATCGACAAGTACGTGCCCAAGCGGCGCGCCTACGAGGAGACCGCCGCCGAGTCGCGCGCCGACGCGGCGCCGTCGCCGAAAGCCGCCTCTGGCGCGACGGCCGGTCGCCGGCGATGCTCTACACCGACGCCCGCGCGCTCCGCGAGCACGACCTGGTGGTGGTGAAGATTCAAGGAGATTGCCGACGCCAAGCGCATCTACACCGACATGACGCACCGGTCGGACTTCGCCGCGGTGGCCGCGCTCAACCAGGCCCTCGACCTCACCGCCCATATTCGCGGCGGCTTCGACAAGCGCTTTCAGGGGCTGGGTCACCGCCCGCACCGAGCGCCTGGTGGCCACCGTCCCGGCGCTGGTGCGCAAGGTCCTCCCCAACGGCAACCTCTTCATCGAGGGGCACCGGGTGGTGCTGGTGAACAGCGAGGAGCAGCACTTCTACATCTCCGGGGTGGTGCGGCCCATCGACATCGACCAGGAGAACAGCGTCAAGAGCTCGATGATTGCCGACGCCGAGATTGAGTTCACCGGCCGTGGCATCCTCTCCGACAACCAGAAGCAGGGCTGGATGTCGCGCTACTTCGGCTGCTTGGCCCTTCTGAGGCGCAAGGTGACCACTTTCTCCGCATCCTCGCCTTCCGCGCCCGGCCGGCGCTGGCCGCCCTGACGGCGCTCTGGCCGCCGTGGCCCTGGCGCTCGCCCTCCCCGCCCCGGCCAGCGCCGCCGCGCGCATCAAGGAGCTGGCCGACGTGCAGGGCTTCCGCGACAACGAGCTCTTCGGCTACGGCCTGGT
>CAVURB010000008.1:0-26681 GCA_963743815.1 uncultured Chloroflexia bacterium
ACGCCGCGGGCGCGCTGGTCCTCGTGGACGGGGCGCAGGCCGTGCCGCACGTGCCGGTGGACGTCCAGGCGCTCGGTGCGGACTTCTACGCGTTCAGCGGGCACAAGATGCTGGCCCCGATGGGGTCGGGCGCGCTGTGGGCGCGCAGCGAGCTGCTGGAGGCGATGCCGCCGTTCCTCGCCGGCGGCGAGATGATCCGCGAGGTCCACCTGCGCCGGAGCGACTTCAACGAGATCCCCTGGAAGTTCGAGGCGGGGACCCCGGCCGTGGGTGACGCGATCGGCCTGGGCGTCGCCGCCGAGTACCTGATGGACATCGGCATGGACGCGGTCCGCGAGCACGAGCGCCAGCTCGTCGCGTACGCGCTCGAGGTCCTGCCGCGCGAGGTTCCGGGCATCGAGCTGTACGGGCCGCTGGACTCGGATCTCCGCGGCGGCGTCGTGCCCTTCAACCTGCCCGGGATCCACCCGCACGACGTCGCGCAGGTGCTGGACCGCTTCGGGATCGCGGTCCGTGCAGGCCACCACTGCACGATGCCCCTCCACGAACGCCTGGATCTCGCGGCCACCGCGCGCGCGTCGTTCAGCGTCTACACGACGACCGACGACATCGATGCGCTCGCGCGCGGCCTCGTGGAGGTCCAGCGCGTCTTCAACGGCTGACCGGACCCGGCTCCAGCCGGAACACGCGGACCGAGCCGATACCCTGCAGGTCCGCCTCGCCCACGTCGATCGCGACGGCGCCGCTGCCCTCGATGGCCGTGACCACCTCGGCCGTCACGTAGATCTCGCCGTCGGGGGCGCGGTCCGATAGCCGCGCTGCCATGTTGACCGTCCGCCCGAAGACATCGCCCTCGCGCTCGATGACCGGACCGTGGTGGATGCCGGCATGGCCGTTGGGGAGACCCGCCGACGCGAGCGTGGCCATGACCTCGGCCGTGGCGGCCACGGCGCGGCCGGCATCCGGCAGCCATAGCAGCGCCCCGTCGCCGAGGAGCTTGATCAGACGCCCGTCATGCCGATCGGCCACGGTCCTGGCGATATCGCCGAGCCGCAGCGACAGGCCGGCGGCCGCCTCGTCGCCGAGTTCCTGGGTCAGGCGCGTGAACCCGGTCAGGTCGATGAACGCGATCGCGGGCGTGATCGCGCGCGGCTCGGGGACGAAGCCGTCGGCCGCCAGGAGCTGTTCCGTGGTCGCGACGCTGAAGGCGTCGATGGCGTAGGTCAGGTGGCGTTCTGTGAGCCAGGCTGCGAGGGCCGGCAGGCTGCGGGCAAGCTGCGCCCAGGGCCTGAGGAGGCGGGCATAGGCGTCGGGCGGGATGGACGCGGGATCGGGTCCCAGGCGGCTTGCGGCGTCCTCGTAGATACCAAGGGATGCTGCGGTCGACCGACGGGCGGCCTCGCCGAAGAGCCGCAGCACTCGCAACGCGAGGTCGCGATCCTCGATCTCGGCGAGCAGGCCGAGGACGGTGCGCAGGGATCGCTCGTCGTGCTCATCGAGGCGAGCCTCGGGCAGCGGCTCGGCGAGCCCGAAGGCCGCGAACATCGCCGGCATGGCGTCGGCATCGGGGCCTGCCTCTCGTCGAAGCATCGCGTAGGTCGTCGCGGATACCGGCCCCGCTTCCCCGTGCAGTTGGTGGTAGCTCGCGAAATCGACTCGTCCGGTCCGTGCGCCGGCGGCGAGTGCCTCGAGCGGGATCCCTGCCTCCTCGAAGGCTCCCAACAGACGCACTCGATGGACGTCGCCGAGGTCGTGCCGGCCGTCCGGAAGCGGTTCGAGGACACCCACGTCCGTGAGTCGCCCGATCCGTTCGGCGGTCGTGCCGGTCAGGGCCGCGAGGTCAGCCGCCGTGAGGCGCGCGTTGCCGACGTCTCGCCTGTCGTCGTCCACAGTGCGAAGTGTGCATCGAAACGACGACGCGTTGCGGGATTTCCCCGGATGCGGCCCGCGCGTTCTCCCGCCACCGTGGCGCGGTAGGCTCCCCTCGACGATGGAGGTCCCTCTGAGTCCTGAGCATGGCGCCGCCCCGGCGATCGGGCGGATCCGCGTCGGGATCGTCGATGACCACCCGGCGATCGTCTCGGCGATCGCGGGCGCCATCGCCCAGACCGTGGACCTCGCGTACGTCGGCTCGGGCCCGACCGTGGCCGACGCGCTGATCCTGGCGGACCGCGTCGACGTCCTGGTCTGCGACGTCCAACTCGACGGGCACGCCGAAGGGCTCCAGATCCTCGATGCGGTCCAGCGCGCCGCCGCGCCACCGGCGATCCTGATGCTCTCGGGGTTCGGGCACCCATCGATCATCCGCGCCGCCATCGAGCGTGGAGCGGCCGGCTACCTGGACAAGGGCGCGGAGGTGTCCGCCATCCTGGACGCCATCCGCATCGTCGCGGGTGGCGGCACGGTGTTCACGGCATCGGCGCTCCAGCGATCGCGCACGGCGCACCGCCGGCCGTCGGACCGCGAGATCGAGGTCATCGACCTCGTGCGCGCGGGCGCCACGAACGCCGAGGTCGCGACGGCACTCGGCCTGTCGGAGAAGACGGTCGAAAGCCATCTCCGGCGCCTGTTCGACCGGTACGGGTTGGTGTCGCGGACCGAGCTCGCGGTGATGGCCATCGAGGAAGGGTGGAGCGCGGATCACCGGGCCGATCGATGAGGATCCCCGGCGCGTTGATCGTTGCGGCCATGGCGGCGACGGCGGCCACCGCGGTCGCGATCGTGATCCGCGTCGGCTGGACGCTGGCTGGCGGTGCGGCGACCCCGGGGGCGATGGTGCCGCTCCTCGTCGCGTTGGCGGCGCTCTGCGTCGTTGGGTTGACCATCCGACGGCAACCGAGTGTCGCCTGGCTGGCGACGATCGCTGCGCTCGCGATCTGCACGATCGACCTCGCGGCCCTTGCACGGGTCGGTCGCGCGACGCTCGACGCCGCGGCATGGGGATGGTTGTCGATCGCCATCTGCGTCATGGCGCTCCTCGCCACCGGTGCGGCCGTCGCCTATGCCACCGACCATCGGCGTCGGCTCGGCCGTTGGGTCCTTCCGGCCGGCCTGACCGCGCTCGCGATCCAGGCGGTCGCGGCCATCTGGGTGATCGCGAACCCGGTGGCCGCGGCTCCTGCGGGCGTGGACGACGGCGCCCCGCTGGGAACCCTGAGCGTGGTCACGCGGATGTTCCTCGCCAGCACCCTGGCCTTCACCGCACTTGGCGCGATCGGGGACGCCCGACCGGCGGCCCATCGGGCGGGTCGCCGACTCGCCCTGCAGCGCCCGCCGCCGACATCCCTCGGTGGGCGCGGAGGCTACGCAGCGGCCTGGTTCCGCGCCTTCTTCGAGGAGCTTGCCCCTGGACGGACTCGCGCCCATCAGGCCGCCGTGTCGGAACGGTCGCGGATCGCTCGTGAGCTCCATGCCGATGTCGTCCCGGCGATCCGACAGGCGCTGGCCGAGGCGGAACGCAACGGATCGGTGGAGCGGCTGGCGGCGGCGCTCCGCAACGTGCTCGGCGAGGTGGATGACCTGGTCGCGTCTCGCCATTCGATCGTGCTCGAGGTGGATGGCCTCGTCCCGGCCGTCGAGTGGCTGGCCGAGCGCGCCGAGGAACGGTCCGATGTGCGGGTGACGATCGACGTCCCCGGTGCGGCCGGCGATGTACCCAGGCGACTGCCAGAGCCCGTCGCCGCGGCCGCCTATCGGGTCGCGGAGCTCGCGCTGGAGAACGTCATCCGGCACGCTCCGGGAGCAAGCGTCCGGATCGAGATTCGCGCGGAGCCCGAGCTCATCTCCCTCGTCATCATGGACGATGGACCGGGGATCGCTCCCGGCGCCGAGCGTGCTGCGGCGAGCGACGGCCGGCGTGGACTGATGGACATGCGAGCCGAGGCCGAGATCTGCGGGGCCTCACTCATGGTGTCTGGGCGCGACGACGGACCCGGCACGGTCGTCCAATTCCACTGGCCCGGCGACTGACGCCCGTTGCGGGATGACCCGCAACGCGAGCGCGGTGGGGCCACGGATTCCGTGCACCTCGGCGCGGCCGTGATGCTCGGCTGGCTCGCTCGAGATCGAGTGAGCTCGGCCTCGATCGAGGCACGCACCGGGAGTCCGCCATGTTGGAGATCGTTCGGAACCTCAGGGCCGTCGTGGCCGAGGAACGTGGCCAGGGTCTGGCCGAGTACGCACTCATCCTCGCGCTCATCGCCATCGTCGCGATCGTGGCGCTCATCTTCCTCGGAGGCCAGATCAGCGACATTCTCAACAAGGTCGGGGACTCTCTCTGAGCCGAGGGATCCGGTGCTGCGGCCGATCCAGGGGGGACGGCCGCAGGACCCGGTTCAACCGGGGGCGAGCGACCGCCACGTCTCGACGGCCCACTGCCAGTCGCCGGCGTCATCGAACTCGATCCTGATCGCCGCGCCGGATCCCAGCACCGCGCTGTATCCCTCCAGGACCCCGACCTCCACGCCGGACGAGGCATCCGTCGTGAGGCGCGCCCGGCCCACCACCGCGCCGGACCGGTGGCTGAGGGCATCGCGTCCGAGGTCGGTCGCGAACTGCTCGATGAACGCCTCGGCGGGCATCTCGGTGCCACCGTGGGTCGCCGTGCGCGTCGCGGCGAGCGTGATGCTCCGGCCCGCGCCGCCGCCCCACCATTCCTCGGGTGTCCGCCGCTCGGCGTAGGTGCCCGGAACGTCGAGGCCCCATCCCTCGTGGGTGATGTGGACGTCGCCCCGGCGATAGCCGACCGGCGTCTCCGGATCGGGTTCGGTTCCCGCTCGCTGGACGGCCTGGCGGGCCATCTGATCCTCGATGCCGCGATACGCCACGAGTTGGGCCCAGGCACGCCACGGGAATCCCGCGCCGGGCTCCATCGGGTACGCGCGCGACAGCAATCGATGGACCTCGTCGAGGAGGTCGGCCTCGCCTTCGACGGCGGGTGGGCGCCAGCGGACCTGCGACCACATGAGGACCAGCGCTCGATTGAGCAGGTAGTGTCCGTCCGTGGCATCCGCCCACCACGGCGTGATCTCGAGCGCGACGCGTGGATCGGCGATCGCCAATTCCAGCCACGCTTCGTCACGGGGCCCGAGCGCCGTGAGCAGGGCGCCATCCGTCAGGAAGCGCGTTCCCGCCGGCATCCCGAGGTGGACCCGACGCTCGCCGCGCCGGACGGCTACCCGGGCACGCGCCAGTTGTGGGCCGAGCCAGCCGAGATACGCGCGCTCGACGGCCGGTCGATCCGCGAAGGTCATCGCGCCGTCGCCATCGGTCCATTCGATGCCGACCTCGGCGCCGAGGCGCTCCAGCACGCGACCGACGAACCGGTGGTACCCCGGGCCGGCTAGCGCGGTGTCGCTGGCGACGATGATCCGCCCCTCGTCGGAGGCGGTGATGCGCAGGGGCGGTGTCGCCGGGTGGAGGTCGATCGCGAGCTCGGCCTCGCCGGAGGCCAGCGTGCGCTGCCGCGTGGAGCGGACAGCGTCGGGGTAGTCGGCCGCGAACCACACCGCGGCATCGGCGAGCAGGCGGTCACCGGCGGGCGTACGCGGGATGAGCCCCCGCTTGTGTGCCTGCCCGCCGACATTCGCTCCGAGCCGATCCCCGACCGTCGTTGCCACCGTTCTGGACGATAGCGCCGCCGGGTGGTGAATCGGCCTGCCGCTTGGTACCGGGGCGTCCACCCAACAGTCCGTTGCGGGTCCGCACCGGCGCTGGCTCCCGGCCCGCCCGGAACCGACGTCAACCCGGCTTGAAGACCATCAGCCAGACGAGGATCGCGAGCCCGCTGCCACCGACCACGACGAGGAGCTCGGGACGGCGCGAATCGAGCCGCGCATCCAGCACGGCGCGATCGACCACCGGCGAGCTCTCGCCGCCCTGCTCCAGCCCGTCGCCGACGAGGCCGCGGATGCCGATGTAGTAGGTCGTCGCCATGCCGTACATCGCGGACATCACCCCGACGAGGATCACGATCGATCCGATGGTCCACAGCCGATCCATCACCCCGGTCGTGATGGCCGCCCCGACGCCGCCGACCACCAGCAACAGCAGCCCGACGTAGGCTAGCGCGACGGCTCGCTTGCTGGCTGTCAGGAGTACCGCCACGGCGCGAGGGTCGCGCTGCCCCCGGATGCTGAACGCGGCGAACATCGACACGCCATGCGCCGCGACGAAGAGCACGACGCCGACGATATGGGCGAACACGAGCCAGGGATAGACCGTGCTCATGGCACGGGACTCGTCGACACCGGCGATCGGTCGGTCCGCCGTCGCGTGGACAGGACGATGATCGCCGCGACCACGAGGATGATCAGGACCCCGTTGACCGGGTGGAACGCCGCGACGACGGGGGCATCGATCCGCATCGCGACGAAGGCCGACTGCAGCGCGAACTGGACGAGCAGCAGCACGCTCAGGGCAAGCACCAGCCGCTCGGCCCGCGCCACGATCGCGACAACGAGGATGAGCAGGGTGCCGAAGCCCAGCAGGTAGCCGACGTTGCGATGGGTGACGAACGACGACGGGTCGTCGAACACCCCGAGTCCGGCCAGGAAGACCTGCCCGAGCAAGCAGACCAGGAACACGCCTCCGATCACCGGCAGGGCGCTCCGCGCGAGGTCCCGAGCCACCGATCCGCACCTCCGCTGCAGCCGCCCGGTCCACGGTCCGGGCTGGCTCGGCCAGCCTCCGCCGCGGAGTGTCCCGCCGTCATGGGACCGCGGTCCCGACCGGTGTCCCGATCAGCGCCCCTGCTCGGCTCCGCCCATCCCGGCCTCGCGCGCGCGGACGATGGCGTCGGCACGGTCGCGCACCTGGAGCTTGGAGAAGATGTTCGTGATGTGGTTGCGGACCGTCTTCGGCGAGAGGACCAGTCGGTTCGTGATGTCGGCGTTCGAGGCGCCGCCGGCGACAAGGTCGAGGATCTCGCGCTCGCGGTCGGTCAGCTCGGGGAACGGCGTCGCATCGACACCTGGACGCGGCCGCGCGAACCAGGCGAGCATCCGCCGCGCGACGCCCGGTCCGAAGATCGCCTCTCCGGCCGCGACCGCCCGGATCGCCCGGAGCAACTCACCCCGCCGGGCACCCTTGATCACGTAGCCTCGCGCACCGGAGCGGACGGCCGCGAAGATCGAGTCGTCGTCGTCGGACATCGTCAGGACGAGGACGGCCACGTGCGGGGCCGCATCGACGATCGCTCGCGTGGCCTCGAGCCCGCCGCCTCCGGGCATGTCCAGGTCCATGAGCACGACATCAGGACCGGCCGAACGCGCCAGTCGGACGGCGGTCGGTGCGTCGGTCGCCGAGCCCACGACGACCAGGTCCCCGGCCGTCGCCAGGAGCGCCTCCAGGCTCGCACGGAACGCGGCGTGGTCGTCGGCGATGAGGACCCGGATCGGTTCGCCGGCGCTGTCGCTCATGCGCTGCCTCCTGGTGCCAGTGGCAGGACGGCGATCACACGCGTTCCACCCCCTGGCGCGCGCTCAAGGTCGAGGTGCCCACCGACCTCGGTGGCGCGGGCGGTCATCGACTCGAGCCCGGTGCCGGCTCGGGCATCACCCTCGAGCCCTCGTCCGTCGTCGGAGACCTCGATGCGCAGGGTGTCGCCGGCATCGATGCGGACGTCGCATCGATCGGCGTCGGCATGCCTGACGGCATTGGTCACCGCTTCGACGGCGATGCGGTAGGCGGCAACCTCGATCGCGGCCGGGAGCGATCGCAGCCCGTCACTCCCCGTGCTCGCAACGGAGATCCGCAGGGCCCGTCCGTCCTGGCGCGTGCCTTCGAGCCGGCGCACCTGTTGGTCGATCGCACCGACGAGGCCGAGTTCGTCAAGGGCCGGCGGGCGCAGGCCGTCGACGAGGCGGCGCACGTCGATCATGGCCATCTCCACCTCGCGGCTCAGCTCGGTCAGCGACGCCTGGGCGTCCGCCACGGAGCCCGCGTCGAGTTGCGCGGCAGCGGTCTCGGCCCGCAGCCCGACCGCGGCAAGGGTCGGTCCGAGTCCATCGTGCAGATCGCGTCGCAGGCGCCGCCGCTCCTCCTCGCGGGCGACCACGAGGGCTTCCCGCTGCCGGACGAGCTCGGCGTGTCGCGGGTCGCCGTACATCAGTCGATCGATCGCGCGCTGGAGCCGGTCCCGCACGGGCAGCGCCAGCAGCACGGCCGCCCCGGTGGCGAGCAGGGTGCCGCCATAGCCGGCGTCGTCGCCGACGATCCAGCGCAGCACGGCGCTCGTGGCGAGGTAGATGGCGAACACGCCGGCCGTGAGCATGCCGTACACGAGGGTCCGATTGACGACGACATCGATGCCGAACAGGTGGTCGCGCAGGATGGCCATCGCGAGGCCGATCGGGACCGGCAGGGCGACCAGGCCGATCCAGCTCGCCGGCAGGAGCGACCGTCCCAGCACCAGCTCGGGGATCTGGAAGAGCACCAGGCCAAGGATCACGCTCACCAGCGCGGCACCGGCAGCCCAGCGACTCCGCCGCCGCTCCTCCGGCTCGTCCTCGTTCCGATACCGCCAGGCGAACAGTCCGAGGAAGGCGGCCAGGCAGGCGATGGCCACGACCAGCTGGATGCGCGGCCAGGATCCGATCCAGGCGAGGGTGCTCGTTGACGTCGCGAGACTCGCGGCCAGGCCCAGCCCATACCCGCCGAGCGCGACGGCATACACCGCCGGGACGAGCCTCGGATGCCGCCCGACCACGCGGAGCGGCCGTGGGAAGACGAGGGCCATGTGGATGGCCGCCGGCCACGTGACCATGTACAGGGCGACGGTCAGCACCACCAGCAGGACGAACGGACCGCCAAGGGTGATGCCGCTCGTGGTGGTGCCCAGCGCCCAGGGCACGCTGGACCCGGCGATCCCGACCGCGCCGATGACCAGCGCGGTGGAGGCCGGAAGGTCGGGACGTCGTGCCAACACATACCCAGCGATCACGGCGATCGCGATCGATAGCAGGGCGACGGGCCACGTCGCGGCGATGGCGACACCGACGTCCGGCTCGCCCCACGAGATCGCCGGGCGAAGTGTCGCGTCGCCACGATCGACGACGTAGCTCACGTCTGACGCCGTCCGGGCGCGCAGCGCCGGGGTCGGCGACGAGCGCGAGCCACTCGTCCATCGTCGTGCCGTCGATGGATCGGACGAGATCGTCGATCTGGAGCCCACCCGGGCCTGCGGCGCTCGGGTCGAGCGCGGTCACGCGGACGCCGTCGTCGGACCACGCCTCGTCGTAGAAGCCGATCCCACCGCCGTCCGACGCGCTCGCCAGGCGATCGACCGTGAAGGCGGCCGCGGCCAGCACGGATCCGACCAGCAGCAGCCACGTCAGGGCGAGTCGGACCCATCCCGAACGACCAGCTCGCATCACGGCCACTGCACCCTCGCGGATATCGGTGGCGTCAGTCTAGGGCTGCGGATCCACGCGCCCCAGGCGGATCAGACGACGACCGACCGCGAACGCCCAGACGGGGAAGCCGGCGTAGAGGGCGGCACCGATACCCAGCGGGAGCCCGTGCCGGTGGAACCCGGTGGTGGCCATCCGACGACCGGTCACGACGAACCATCCCATGAGCACGAAATACGCGACCGTCACGAGGCCGATCTGCTGTTCGAATGTCCAGGTGTCGCTGACGAGCAGCCACGACAGGACGACGATGGCGGCGAATGCGCCGACGCCGACGGCGGTGATCAGCAGCCCGGTCAGCGACCGCGACGGGTACAGGAGGCGGCCCAGGACGACGACGATGGGGATGGCCATGACCGATGAGATGAGCCCGAGCCAGTCGTTCGTCCGCCCGAACAGCTGGCCGCGTACCTGATCCCCAACGGCGAACATCGTGAACATCAGGACGAGGCAGACGAAGCTCACCCCGGCGACGACCGCGACGACCAGGCACAGCCATCCGACCGTCGTCAGCGTCCGCCCGCCGATCTCGACGTCCCGGATCTCGATCACTGCACCGTTCATGCCATCGATGGTGCACACCGCTCGTCCCGGTGTCATGGGACCGGCGTCCCGAATCAGCCCCGGGTGCGGAGGCGTGGCCACGCGGCGCCGATGAGCGCGACCCGAAGGACGGCGAGCAGGGGTGGGATCGGAAGGGCGTACCCATACCAGAAGACCGCCTCGACCGGGAGGGTGACCAGGACGAGGACGGCGCCATCCCGGTGGCCACGCCATAGGCGATACGCCCCACCGGCGACGACCAGTGTCACGGCGGTGAACGCCACGGTCGTGCCGGCGAACTCGGTCGGCGTCATCCGATCCGACCACGGACCGCCGTACATCGGGAACAGGCCGCCGAACCATGGCAGACGGCCTTCGCGGAGGTGGTACGCAGCCACCGGGACGGCGGGCAGCCCGAAACCCGCCGCATAGGCCCAGCAGACGATCGCCGCCCAGCGGGCGGATGCGGGGACGCCGATGTCGCCGACGCTTCGGTCCACGACACGAGTATCGATCTGTCGCGGCCCCACCGTCATGGGACCGTTGTCCCGATCCGCGATCGTGAGCGGACCAGCGAGCATCAGCGGTGACGCACCTCGGCGATCACCATGCGGACACGCAACTAATCCCGACCCCGGTGGTCGGGATTGGACATTCGCGATATAGTCCGAAGTCGCATGGACGACCTGTATCGCGACTACATCCTCGAGCATTACCGACGGCCCCACAACTTCGGGGTCATCGAGGATGCCGACGCGTCCTATGAAGGCGCCAACCCGCTGTGCGGGGACCGCATCACGCTGATGATCGGCGTCAAGGACGGCGTCGTGGATCGGGTCGGGTTCACCGGCCGTGGCTGCGCCATCAGCCAGGCCAGCGCCAGCCTCCTGACGGACGAGATCAAGGGCAAGCCGGTCGCCGAGGTCGCGGGCATCCGCGCCGACGACCTGCTCGACCTCCTCGGCATCGAGATCAGCCCGGCGCGCCTCAAGTGCGCGATGCTGAGCCACGACAGCCTCCAGCACGTGCTGGGAGATCTGGGCGTCGCCCAGCCCCAGGAGAGCGCGTCGTGATGGGCCGCTGCAGGTGTAGCGAGCCGGCCTGACCGCCGGCGCATCCAGCGACCCCCGGTCCAACGAACGTTCCACGAGGACGGTCCTGGGGGGATCGTCCTCACCGCCCTGACCGCGAGCCACGCGCCGCGGGCCAGCCCGTCGACCAACCGGAGCCCACCAGCCCCATGCCGAAGTCCTATGCGGACCTCCTTCGCGAGGCCCGCGCCCAGATCAGAGAAGTCTCCCCGCAGGAGGTGGACGCCCTCCCGTCGGGCGCCGCGACCGTCGTCGATGTTCGCGAGGACTCCGAGTGGGAACAGGGGTACATCCCTGGCGCCCAGCACGTCTCCAAGAGCTACATCGAGCAGCAGATCGAGGCCGTCGCGCCGGACCGCGACCAGCCGGTGATCCTGTACTGCGCCGGCGGCATCCGCTCGTTGTTCGCGGCCCAGACCCTCCAGGAGATGGGCTACTCGGACGTCGCGTCCATGTCCCAGGGCTTCCAGGGCTGGAAGAGCGCCGGCTTCGACTTCGACAAGCCGGTCGTCCTCGACAACGAGCAGAAGCAGCGCTACAGCCGCCACCTGCTGATCCCCGAGGTCGGCTCCACCGGTCAGGCGAAGCTGCTCGGCAGCAAGGCACTGCTCATCGGCGCCGGAGGTCTCGGCAGTCCGGCCGCGCTCTACCTCGCCGCCGCGGGCGTCGGGACCATCGGTCTCGTCGACTTCGACGTCGTTGACCTGAGCAACCTCCAGCGCCAGATCGTCCACACGACCGCCCGCATCGGCGAGCGCAAGGTCGAGTCCGCGAAGATCGCCATCAACGCGCTCAACCCCGACGTCAACGTGGTCGCCCACGAGGAGATGCTCGTCGCCGCCAATGTCGAGCGGATCATCGCCGGCTACGACGTGATCCTCGACGGCACCGACACGTTCGAGACCCGCTACATCCTCAACGACGCTGCGGTCGCGGCCGGCATCCCGGTCATCCATGCCAGCGTCTTCCGCTTCGAGGGCCAGCTCACGACCTTCATCCCGTACGAGGGCCCGTGCTATCGCTGCCTGTACCCGACCCCGCCGCCGCCCGAGCTCGCCCCGGGCTGCTCCGTCGCCGGCGTCCTGGGCGTCGTCCCGGGCATCCTCGGCCTGCTCCAGACGAACGAGGCGCTCAAGGTCCTGCTCGGGATCGGGAACACGCTCGCCGGCCGGCTGCTGCTGTTCGATGCCCTCGAGACCGAGTTCACCGAGCTCCAGCTTCGGCGCGATCCGAAGTGCCCGGTCTGCTCGGACGAGGCCGTCGAGGCGCGGAAGGCCGGGCGGCCGCTCGCTGCGACCGCGGTGGGCGCGGACGCCCCGTTCCTCCTGACCACCACCGGTCTCGCCGGCACGGTCTCGCCGGAGGCGCGCGCGTGAGCACGGTGTTCATCCCGTCCGTCCTGCGGGCCAACGTGGGTGGCGTGAAGTCGCTCGAGATCGATGGCGATTCGATCCGTTCGGTCGTCAGCGGGCTCGTCGAGCGGCACCCGACCCTCGGCGGACAGCTGCTGACCGAGGACGGCGATCTCAATCGATTCGTCAACGTCTACGTGAACGGCCAGGACGTCCGGTACCTGGCCGGGCTCGATACGCCGGTCGCCGCTGGCGACGAGGTCCGGCTGCTCCCGGCGATGGCGGGCGGCTGAGGCCCGATGGCGATGCCGGCCATGCGGGCGGTCGGTCCGGTCGATCCCGACGACCACGGGCATGACCACGACGACCCCGCCGTCGCGGATGACGACCACCCGCACTTCCACGACCACGACGAACTCCCACGGCACGGTGGGCGGTTCGCGGACATCCTCGAGGCGATCGGCCACACGCCGATCGTCGAGATCCCGCGCATGTCCCCCAACCCCGAGGTGCACCTCTTCGCCAAGCTGGAGATGCTCAACCCGACGGGTTCGGTCAAGGACCGTATCGCGAAGTACCTGATCGAGGACCTCGAACGGCGCAACGTGCTCCACGAGGGCTCGATCATCCTGGAGCCGACATCCGGCAACACGGGGATCGCGCTCGCGATGATCGGCCGGCGCAAGGGCTACCGCGTCGCGCTCGTCATGCCGGACAACGTGACGAACGAGCGTCGCCAGATGGCGGCCCTGTTCGGCGCGGAGGTGATCGATTCCCCAGGGGCCCTGGGATCGAACGGTGCCATCGCGCTGGCCAAGCACCTCGTCGCCAAGGACGAGCGGTTCGTGATGCCCTACCAGTACGGGAACGAGGCGAACCCGCAGGCGCACTACGAGACGACCGGACCGGAGATCCTCGCCGACTGTCCGGAGATCGATGTGTTCGTCGCGGGTCTTGGGACCGGCGGGACCCTGATGGGCGTGTCGCGCTACCTGCGCGAGCACAAGCCGGGCGTCCGGATCGTGGCCGCCGAGCCGCTCCCCGGCGAGCATGTCCAGGGATTGCGATCACTCGACGAGGGGTTCATCCCCGAGATCCTGGACCCGTCGCTGATCGATGCGAAGTACCTGGTGTCCAACCGCGACGCGATCGCGCGCGCTGCGCGAGCTCGTGTTCCGCGAGGGGATCTTCGCGGGTCCGTCGTGCGGGGCCGTCCTGGTCGCCGCGGCCCGCGAGGCCCGCGCGATGACGTCGGGGACGATCGTCGCGCTCCTCCCGGACGGCGGCTGGAAGTACCTCTCGGCCGGTACGTTCACGACGAACTTCGACGACATGGAAGACGCGCTCGAGGGCGCCGTCAACTGGTGGTAGGCGTCCACCCAGGCCCGGATCGCGTGGACCTGCCGGCCCCCATCCGTGCGGGGGTCATCGCTCACGCCCGCGCCGACGATCCGAACGAGGCGTGCGGGCTGATCATCGGGACGGCGCCGGCGGCCACGGGTGGTGTGGCGCTCCGTTGGGAACCCACCCGGAACAAGGCGGCCTCGCCGTACCGCTACGAGATCGACCCGACGGACCTGTACCGGATCTCCGTCGCGGCGGACGACGCCGACGAAGTCATCTGGGGCATCGTCCATTCGCACACGCACACGCCGGCCGTCCCGTCGCCGACGGACCTGGGCCTCGCGTTCTACCCGGACGCCCTGTACATCCTGGTCTCGCTGAGCGAGGACGAGGCAGACCCGGCCACAGGCGAGCCCGGCGTGCGCGCTTGGCGCATCGTGGACGGCGCCGAGCTACGAGGTCGCCATCACCGGGTGACTGGTCCTGGGTCGGGCAGGCCGTCGGCGACGACGCTGCCGTCGCGCAGGCGCACGATCCGCCCGAATGCCGTCGCCGCGAACCCAAGGTCATGGGTGATGGCGATCGCGGTCCGCCCGGCGGCGGTCCAGGCACGGATGATGCCGGCGACCCGTGCCACGCCGTCTGGGTCCTGACCGGTCGTCGGCTCGTCGAGCACGAGGATGGCTGGGTCCATCGCCAGGACCGACGCCAGGCCCACGAGCTTGCGCCGCGAGGGATCGAGGTCGTAGGGGTTCGTCCTGCGCTCGTCGGCGAGGCCGACCGCCTCGATGGCGCCGCTGACCAGCGCCGCGGTGCGCGCGTCATCGAAGCCCAGGTTGCGCGGCCCGAAGGCGACCTCGCGCTCGACCGAGCGCTCGAACAGCTGATCGCCAGGGTCCTGGAAGACGAACCCGACGTCGGCGGCGAGCCGATCCACCCGATCTCCGGCGGTCGAGCGGCCGTCCAGGCGGACTTCGCCGATGGCTGGTCGCAGGAGGCCGTTGAGGTGTTTCGCGAGCGTCGTCTTGCCGGAACCGTTCGGGCCGACGATCGCCACGGCCTCGCCCGGCTCGATCCGGAGGGAGACACCGCGGACCGCCTCGATGCCGCCGGGATAGCGATGCACGACATCGTCGACCTCGACGGTCGGGACGGGTCGCTCAGCATCGGCCAGCCCGGCGAGCCGCAGGTCGACGACCATGGGCGTCGCCGCGACCCACGGGGCGTCGACCAGGCGCCCGCCGTCCAGGACGACGACACGATCCAACCCGCCCAGGATCCCGTGGTCATGCTCAGCGCATAGGATCGCCGTGCCGTCGGCCGCGAGATCGCCCAGCAGCCGGCCGACCTCGGCGGTCCCGTCCGGGTCGAGCTGTGCAGTCGGTTCGTCCAGGACCAGCAGGCCCGGATCCATCACCACGATGCTCGCGATCGCGACGCGTTGCTGCTCCCCGCCGGAGAGAGCGAACGGTTCGCGCTCGGCCAGGTGCGCGATGCCGAGACGGTCCAGGACGCCATCGATGCGGTCGTCCATCTCGTCCCGCGGGACACCAAGGTTCTCGAGCCCGAAGGCAAGCTCGTCGCGGACGGTCGGCTTCGATGCCGAGAGCTGGTTCGCCGGCGTGCCGAACACGATCCCGACGCGGCCGAGCAGGGCCGCCGGTTCCGTCCCGTCCGAAACGTCGATGCCGTCGATCGTCGTCGTCCCGCTCGTCGCCGCGCGGACGACGCGCGGGATGAATCCCCCGACCAGGAGCGCGAGCGTGGACTTGCCCGCGCCGGTCCGCCCGGTGACCCCGACGCGCTCCCCGGCCGCGACGGTGAGGTCCACGCCGTCGAGCGCGAGTGTTGATCGCCCCGCGTATCGGACGCCGGCGCCATGAAGCCGGAGCCGGGTCGTATCGGTCTCATCGGACGGTGCCGGTCAGCACCGCGACCACGACGAGGACGCTCGCCAGCAGCAGGGCGAGCCTGATCCAACGGTCCATCGGCGGGTCCGCGACGACCCGATAGGCCGTCCGGTCCGGGCGAGCCCCGAACCCGCGCGCCTCCAGCGCGAACGTCCGCTCCCGGACATCGACGAGCGACCCCAGGACCACTGGCCCGATCAGCGGGACGAGTGCTCGCAGGCGGCGGGCGATCGAACCCTCGACCTGGAGGCCACGCGCCTGTTGCGCCTCGAGGATGGCCTCGGCCCGCGCCTGCAACCGCGGGACGAGCTGGACTGCGGAGAGCACGACGAACGCGAGCCGGTGACTGACGCCACGAGCCACCAGGGCCTCCAGCAGGTCGTCGGCCAGTGTCGTGAACAGGAACAGGACCGAGGCGAGGAACACGGCGAGCAACCGCCCGGCCGACACCAGCCCGAACGTGACCCCCTCGCGGGTGAGGGCGAACGGGCCGAACTCGAGCCACCGCTCCGACGCGCCCGGGAACAGCAGCGCATTGACGACGACGATCGAAGCCAGCAGGACGGCCGGGATCCGGAGGGCCCGGAGCATCGGGCCGAGGAGACCGGTGCTCCAGCCGAGAACGGCGAGTGCGACGACGAGCGGAACGAGCGCGACCGGTGGCAGGAGGAATGCGGCCAGCAGGACGAACCCGAGCCCCAGGAGCTTGGTCAGCGGGTTGCGCCGGTGGAGCCAGCTCTCGCCGGGGAGGAAGTACCCGGTCGTGGCGGACATTCAGTCCGCGACCGTGGTCTCGCCCCGGCTGTACATGGTCCGGACCGTGATCGGCAGGGCGCCAAGGATCAGGAAGACGACCGTGAAGCTGATCGCCTTGTCGAGTGGGTCGGACAGCAGGCTCTGCAGGAAGACGGCTTGGAGGACGTCGAGCCCGAGCGCTCGGAAGACCGCGACGAGGGCATCGGTGCCGCCGCCGGTCACGCCACCGAAGACGTACGCGGCGATCGGCGTCGCGATCGTCGTCCCCACGAGGGCCGTGGTGATGCCGCCGACCCAGACCGGGAAGAAGCGGACGTTCTCGCCGCGTCGGGCCCACAGGTACACGAGACCCCCTACAGACAGCCCGACCGCGAGGGCGGCCCAGAGTCCGAGCGGATCGTCGAGCGCCAGGCCGGACAGGTCCGCGCCACCGAAGAGGGGTCCTTCGGGTCCGTCGGGTCCGTCGGGGTCCGATCCGTCCACCCTGGAGAAGTAGCCGGTGGGCGAGAAGAGCAGACGCAGGATGGCGATCACGAGGACGGTGGCCGTCAGGGTGGCGGCGACGACGAGGTATCGGCGAGCCGCCTCGGGGCGTCCCTCGAGTCGGAAGAGGGTCCGGCCGCTGGCGACCGCGGCGACGAGTCCCAGGAGCGCGATGACCGCCGTCGCGACCAGGAATCGATCGCCGGATGTCGGGTCGTCCTCGGCAACGCCGTAGCCGACCGTGTTGGCCGCCACGACGATGCCGAGCAGGGCAACGCCGAGACCGGTCGCGAGCGCCAGGAAGCCGCCGATCCTACCGTCGCCCGAGCGGATCTGGAAGACGCCCCGCGACGCCCAGAAGCCGGCCATCAGGCCGATGACCGCCGCGACCGGCGCGAAGAAGGCGGCGACCGGGCCGGCCCCGCCGGGGATCGGCAGGAACGACCAGAGGAGATTGGACAGGACACCGGTCAGGGCACCCGCCCACGGCCCGGCGAGCGCACCGACGAGGATCGTGCCCACCGAATCGAGGTAGAGCGGGAGCCGCAGCGCGACCGTCAATGAGCCCAGGACCACGTTGATCGCGATCGCCACCGCCATGAGGGACAAGGTCGCGGTCGAAAGGTCGCGCGTCCGCCGCGCCATGACTCCGAGGAGCACCGCCCCGATGACGATGGCGACGAAGTAGGGGACCTTGTCCGCGGGCAGGCACGGGCTCGTCTGGTCCTCGGCGCAGATCGTCAACCAGTCCATCGGTTCACGCGGCCTCCCTCGCCGCCTAGCGTGCCACGGCGGCGCGGTCCGCCGCCAGTCCGCCGACGCGTTCGATGAGTCGATCGAGGAAGGTCGCGACGTCGGCATCGACGACGACGTCGGCGTTCGGTGCGTTCCCGGTGAGGTGCCGGGTGTCCGCCACCGTCATCCCGGTCGTGATCTCGCCCCGGGTCTCGACATCGACGAACAGCGGCTCCGATCGCGCGAGGGATCGGTCCAACGCGACCGCGACCACGAGCGGATCGTGGATGAACGCGCCGTAGAACCCGTCGTACCGCTCGTGGAACTCGAAGTAGAAGCGGAGGGCGTCGGCGACCGTGCGGATGATCGGGTCGCTCGCGACGGAGTTGACCGGGTGCATCGGGTCCTCGCCGCGTCCGAGGGCGATCGAGTCGTCCGGCCGACTGCCGGCCCGTCGAGCGAGTCGGACGACCTCGTCGGTCGTGATGCGCGCCCGTTCGGTGACGTTCAGGCCGAGCGCGAAGAGGCGAGGCGTGGTGGGGTCCGTCGTGATCGCCGTGCTCCACGCGCGGAAGACCTGCTGGGCCGCTTCCGGGTCGCAATGGACGTTCCACTCGGTCGTGGGCGTCGTGTTGCCGGGCGCACCGAAGGCGCCACCCATGATCGCCACGCCACGCAGGAGCGTCGGCAGACGGGGCTCGCGCTCAAGCGCGACGGCGAGGTTCGTCAGCGGCCCCAGCGTCACGAGCGTGATCTCGCCAGGACGCCGTCGGGCTTCGTCGACGATGAGGTCCACGGCGCGCCGATCACTCAGGGGTCGTGTGGGTGGCGGGAGCGTCGCGTAGCCCAGGCCGTGCGGGCCATGCGTCTCGGGCGTCGTCTCGAGCGGCCGTTCGAGCGGGACCTCCCGGCCCATCGCGACCTCGACGTCGTCGCGCCCGGCCAACTCGAGGATGGCTCGCGTGTTGATGCCCGACCTGATGGGCGTCAACGTTGCCGAAGAGGCACGTCACCGCGACGAGCTCGGCATCGGCGGATGCGGCGGCGAAGAGGAGCGCGAGGCTGTCGTCGATCCCGGTGTCGACATCGAGGATCAGCGGCACGCGCTCGGACATGGCTGCGATGCTAGCCGAGCGCCGCTGTCACGACTTGGTCCGACTGCCGAGGGGTTCCCGCGCGGGTACCCGTCAGGCGCCAGACCGGGCGATCCGCGCCGAGCCGACGTGCCCAGGTCGAGTGGGTCGCGGCGATCTCAGCCGGGCCGGCCGGACACATCGCATCGAGACGAAGCCCCGCAGCCGCCCAAGCGGCGGCGATCGACCGCTCGACGGTGGCATCGAGGGCCGTCATCCCATCCACGCGGTCGGACGACACGACCGAGGCGAGCACGTCGATCTCACCACCCGGTCGGATCACGGATGTGATGCCTATGAGCGCGGTCTCGTCGACCCCGATGACGCCGCGAAGCAGCGATCCCCACGGGAACGTGACTGTGGCGAGATCCGCGGCCCCGGCCAGCGGGGTCGCGGGCAGCGTCTCGGCGCCCGCGGCCACGTACACGACGTTGGCGATCCGCGTCCGGTCGGCCCGTCGGGACGCCTCGGCCATCGCGGCCGCGGACGCGTCAACACCGAACACGAGCGTCGCTGGCGCAGCCGCGGCTCGGGCGAACGCGGACCGGCCGTCGCCGGTGCCGAGATCCACGACCACCCGCTCGAAGCGGGCGATCAGGTTGGTGACCTAGCCGACGTCGACCTCGAAGGCACGACGCCCGATGACCTGGCGCATGGGCCGCAGTCTACACTCGGGATGTGAGCCTGCCACCGATCGGACCCTATGTCCGCCAGCCAGCGGAGGTCGTGGACTGGGATCCGCGGACCTCCGAGGTCGCCAGCATCGTGGCCGAGCTGGTCCGTGAGCGGCACCCGGACATCGATGTCGTCCACATCGGCAGTACCGCCGTCCCTGGACTGCCCGGCAAGGGCATCGTGGACCTTGCGATCTCCACGGGGCCCGCCGCCATCCCCGGCATCGTGGCGATGCTCACCGACCTCGGATTCGGCCCGCAGCAGGGACCCGATCCGTGGCCGCCCACCCGGCCGATGCTCGTCGGGACGATGGTCCGAGGAGAGGCCACGTTCCGGATCCACGTCCACGTGCAGCCCGAGCCGGACGAATTGCGCCGCGACGTCGCCTTCCGCGACGCGCTGCGGGCAGACCCCGAGCTCATGCGGGCCTATGCAGCGCTGAAGACGGAGATCGTCGGAGGCGGCGTCACCGAGGGCCACCAGTACACGTACCGCAAGCAGGCGTGGATCGCCGACGTCCAGCATCGGCTCGGCGTGGACCGGCCGCCCATCGCGCCGCCTGCGACGATCGGGCTGCTGGGTGGCGGGCAGCTGGGCCGGATGCTCGCCCTGGCGGCTCGTGCGATGGGGTACCGGATCGCCGTCCTTGACCCCGACCCGGATTGCCCGACGGCATCGCTCGCGGACCGGACGATCATCGCCGGCTACGACGACGTCGGGGCCGCCCTCCGCCTTGCCGAGATCAGCGATGTCGTGACGTACGAGCTGGAGCACGTGGCGCTCGATGTGGTCGTCGCGACCGACGCGATCACGCCGGTTCGGCCCGGGCGCCTGCCCCTGACCGTCACGCAGGACCGGATCGCCGAACGCCGGTTCGCGGAGTCGGTCGGGATCGAGGTCGCACCATGGCACGAGGTGCGCACCACCGAGGAGCTCCGCGCCGCGGTCGACGCCCTCGGGCTGCCGCTCCGGCTCAAGTCGGCGACGGGCGGCTACGACGGGCGCAGCCAGCTGCGACTCACCTCGGGGGCAGACGTCGAGACGGCGATCGAGCGACTCGGGGGAGCGGCCGATGATGCGCTCCTGGCTGAGGCCGAGATGGCGTTCGACGAGGAGGTGTCCGTCATCGTCGCTCGCAGTGTCGACGGGCGGATGCGCACGTACCCGATCGCCCGGAACGTCCACGACGCGGGGATCCTCGCCGAGAGCGTGGCGCCGGCGCCGATCCCGACCGACGTCGCCGAACGTGCCGCTGCCATCGGGGAGCGCCTGGCGCTCGCGATGGGCCTGACCGGCACCCTTACCGCCGAGCTGTTCCTCATGCCCGGCGGACGGCTCGTCGTCAACGAGCTCGCGCCGCGGGTCCACAACAGCGGCCATTGGACCCTCGACGGCGCGGCGACCTCGCAGTTCGAGCAGCACATCCGGGCGATCTGCGGCCTCGATCTCGGCGATCCGCGTGCCCTCACGCCGACCGCCATGGTCAATCTCTGGGGCACCGGGCGGCTGCGGAACGCGCGTCTCGAACCGATCTCCATCCGTCGCGCGCTGGCCGATCCGACCGTCCACCTGCACCTGTACGACAAGCGCCGCGTGTTCGAACGCCGCAAGATGGGCCACGTGACGGCGACCGCCTCGACCGTGGACGACGCGCTTGCGACCGCGCGCGGCGCCCGCGATCAGCTGCGCTGGCTCGATGACGAGGAGGACGATCGATGACGGGCGGTATAGGCGGGACGACGGCGCTGCCGATCGTCGGCGTCATCGGTGGGAGTCGGTCCGACTTCCCGGTGCTCGAGGGGGCATGTGCGGTGCTCATGGAGCTCGACGTGCCGTCCGAGTTGCGGGTGGTATCCGCACATCGCACGCCAGACCACCTGTTCCGCTACGCCGAGGAGGCGCGCGCCCGCGGGATCCGCGTGATCATCGCCGGCGCCGGGGGCGCGGCGCACCTTCCGGGGATGCTCGCCGCGAAGACCACGCTACCGGTCATCGGAGTGCCGATCCCGACCCAGCACCTGGGCGGCATGGATTCGCTGCTCTCGATCGTCCAGATGCCGCGGGGGATCCCGGTCGCGACCGTGGCTATCGGGAACGCGATGAACGCCGGGCTGCTCGCGGCGCAGATCCTTGCGCTGGGCGACGACGCACTGGCGGCGCGGCTCGAGGCGTGGCGCGCCGCGCAGACCCAGGGCGTGCTGGACGATCCTTCGAACGCCTAGCGGCGCGGCGCCAGACCGGGCCGCCGCGGGCGCGCCAGCGCGGAGCCGAGGACCCGTGGCTGATGACAATCGGACGCATACCCTGTCGGCCGCAAACCCATCGATATGCGGCCGATCGTCATCGCGCGTGACCTGTCGGATCCGCGGGAGCACCGCCGCGAGCCCGCTACCCCAACGTGATCGTCGTTCCGGCCGGTACCTCCGCCTTGCGGTGTTCGGCGAGGTGGAAGCCCACGTCGAGGGCGGTCTTCAGCCCGACGAGGATCGCGACCACGGCAGCCGGGGCACCGAACAACGCGATCGCGAAACCCCCGAAGAGGATCGTGATGTGCAGCACCACCAGCCGCCCGTACGGCGCAAACATCTGCTGGGCCGCGGACACGCGCCGATACTCCCCGCCCTTGACGAAGTTGAACCAGTACGAGACGCCGTGGCTGATGGTCAGGGCGAGGACGGCGAACGGGATCGTCAGCGGTTCGAAGCCAGTGGTCATATCCACGGCCTCCGTCTCCATCGAGCCGAACACCGGAAGCATGAACACGAACACGCCGTGGACGAACCAGAAGATGCCGTAGTGCACGACGAAGAACGGGATCAGGCCAGCCTTCGCGACGTCGTTGACCGGCCGGCCGTTCATCCGCAGGTTCGCCGAGGCGTCGCCCGGCGCGCCCTCGGCCTTGAGCATCTTGAAGATGTTGAACACGCCCACGACGCCGTTCTCGAGCCAGTACACGATCAGGATCATCCAGACGTTCCAGCCGAAGAACAGGACACCGACCAGCGGGATGAGGTTGGCGACGATCAGCGCCACGACGGCGCCGACCGACGACGTCACGCGGTACCAGGCGACGATCCGATCCACGCGCGGATGCTACCCCGCGACGGTCACGCGTCGCCGGGTGTTCGCCCCTTCGCCGCGCCGACGGCGACGGTCCGCTCATCCGCGCCGCGGATGACGCCCAGGTCGAACGGTTGGCCCAGGGTCCCCAACGCCTCGTGGAGATCGTCGGCATCCCGGATCTCGCGGCCGCCAGCCGACACGATGAGGTCCCCAGCTTCCACGCCGGCGTCATCCGCGAGCGAGCCGTCCTCCACCCCGCGCACGAGAACGCCGGCACGATCCGGCAGGCCGACCGATCGTCGCAGCCGTCGCGCGACATGGTTCGGTGCGATGGCGATCCCCAGGCGGACCCGCGACGGGGACTCACCGCGTCCCAGGGCCGCGATCCGTGCCTTGAGCTCGTCATCGGCCGGTAGCGCGAGATAGAACCCCTCGCCGATCCGGTTCGTGTTGAGCCCGACGAGCGCTCCACCCGCGTCGACGAGCGCACCGCCCGACGAACCCGGCGCGAGGGGGGCGGTGTGCTCGACGCTCCCTGAGATGCGCCGGCCGCCCGGACCGCGGAACGCCCGCGCGACCGCCGACACGAGGCCGAACGTGACGCGGGGGGCGCCGTTGACGGTTGCCGCCACCCCGAACACGGCCGAGCCGACGGCCAGCGACGCGCCATCGCCCCACGTGATGGGCGTCGCTCCGGCGGTATCGACGGAGATCGACCGCAAGGTCGCCGTCGGCATCAATGCCGGTGACCGATCCGCGGACGGACCGAGCGTCGGCGAAGGTCACGGTGACCTCGCCGCCGCGCAGGTTGTGGGCATTGGTCACGACCTGGCCGTCGCCGATGACGACGCCGGAACCCCGGGCGTTGCGGCCGATACCGACGATGGAGGTGCCGGTCGCGGTGGCGACGGTCTGGACGGCGGCGCCGAGTTCGTCGATGACGCTCATGGGATAGCCTCGCGCTGGTGATGGGAGGGAGTTACTTGTGAGATGCAAGTTACTACTGACCTCGACCGCTGGCAAGTCCCTAGGACCGCTACCATCGACTCCGCGATGACCCACCACGCCTCCGACCGACCGATCCTCCCGCTCGAGGCCGCCCTCGACCGTGTGGGAGACCGGTGGAGCCTGCTCGTCGTCGAAGCCCTGCTCGACGGGCCGCGGCGCTTCGGTGAGCTCGGCGAGGCCCTGCCCGGGATCGCGCCGAACATCCTGACCGACCGGCTCCGCCGGCTCGAACGGAGCGGGATCGTCCGGGCGACGCCCTACCAGGAGCGACCGACCCGGCTGGCCTACGACTTGACCGCCGACGGCCGCGACCTCGCCTCCGCCCTCCGCCTCCTCGCCGACTGGGGCTCGCGTCGCTCCGCCGATGCCGAACCGATCCGCCACGCGACCTGCGGGACCCCGCTGGAGGCCCGCTGGTTCTGCCCGACGTGTGCCTCCGTCGTTGCCGATGCCGACGCCCCCGAGGAGCGATTCCTCTAGCCGGTCGGCATCGGACTACACTCGCGAGCGTGACGATGGACGACGAACGCTGGGAACCCGGGATGCCCGTGCTGGACCGGCAGGCCGTGCCCGAGCGCCGTCCGGCCACCAGCCCGAACCTGCCGCCCAGCCTTCAGGGCCTCCCGCCGCGCTCGGTCCCCGAGGTCGCACCGACACCCCTCCAGCGGCACTACATCAATCTGTCGGTGGTCGTGCTGATCTGTGGCGCGATCGCGATCACGGCCCTCAACCTGGGAGCGAAGCTGGGCGATCCGCTCATCAAGCTCTGCGTCCTCATCGCCGCCCCGCTGCTCGTCCTCACCACGGCCGATGCGATCCTGCGGATCTGGCGCTCGGCATGGGCGTGGATGCCGGTCGATCGCGGCAAGGGCTGGTTCCGCCTCGCCTGGGTGGCCGTCAGCGTGATCGGGCTCGCGGCGCTGGTCGCCGCCTCGATCGCGGTCCTGCTGGCCTGACCCGGGCCGCGCGCGACGACGATGGACGCATTCGACCGAGGTCCCGACGGGCGATCCACTGACCTCGATTTTGGGCGGCGGCGTCCCCGACTGGATGGCCCACCATCTCAACTTCTGTTCGAGCTGCGGGGCGTCACTGCGGTTCGGCGAGATCCCCGGCGAAGACCGGCATCGGTTGTCGTGTCCGTCGTGCGGGCACATCGCCTACGTGAATCCGCGACTGGTCGTGACCACGTTGCCCATCACCGACGCCGGGGAGATCGTCCTGCTCCGTCGCGGGATCGAGCCGGGCCTCGGCGCGTGGGCGCAGCCCGGCGGGTTCCTCGAGGTCGATGAGACGGTCAACCAGGCGGCCATCCGCGAGACCTGGGAGGAGACGCGACTCATCGTGGAGCCGGGCGAGATCGTGGGGCTCTACACCCGGCTGGAGGCCGCCGTCGTGACGATCGCGTTCGAGGCGCGGATCGTGGGCGGGACCGCCACCACGACCCCCGAAGCGCTCGAGATCGCGACCTTCGCCCCGGAGGCCATCCCGTGGTCGGGCATCGCGTTCAAGACGACGACGTGGGCGCTACGCGACTGGATCGATCGCCGCCGGCCGGACCTCACCTGGCCCGACGTGATGCACGGCCGCTGAGCGCTGACCCGCGCCTCAGCTGATATCGATGAAGACGTTCTTGGTCTCGGTGTACAGGTCGAGCGCGCTCATCCCGAGTTCCCGCCCGATGCCCGACATCTTGTAACCACCGAAGGGCGCCTCGGTGTGGACCGAGCTGTTCGTGTTGATGCTGATGACGCCCGATTGCAGCGCCTTGGCCGCCCGGAGCGCCTTCCCGATGTCGCGGCTCCAGATCGACCCGGAGAGGCCGTATGGCGTCGCGTTCGCGAGGCGCAGGGCTTCCTCTTCCGTGTCGAACGGGATGACGCTCACCACCGGACCGAAGATCTCCTCGCGCGCGATGCGCATGTCGTTGTCGACGCCGTCGAAGACCGTCGGCATCAGGTACGCCCCGCCGGCCAGCGCCGGATCGTCGGGTGCCTCCCCGCCGACCACGAGATTCGCGCCCTCGCCAGCCCGATCTCGATGTAGTCCTTCACCGGTCGCGCTGCTTGAAGCTGACGAGCGTCCCGACCTCGGTCTTCTCGTTCGCCGGGTCGCCGACCGACCACGTTGCGCGTCGCTTCGCGAAGAACTGTCGACGAACGGGTCGTGGACCGGCGCGCGACGAAGATCCGCGTACGCGCCGAGCAATTCTACCCGCGTTGTCGAGACACGCTTTACGGCGAGTGGCGGCGAAGTTCGAGGTCCGCGTCCGCGAAGACGATGTTGGGGCTCTTGCCGCCGAGTTCGAGGCTCACCTTCTTGATGTTGCCGGCGGCCAGCCGCATTATCTTCCTGCCCGGTCGTGGTCTCGCCCGTGAACGCGACCTTGCCGACGCCCTCGTGCGCGGCGAGGGACGCGCCGGCCGTCCCGCCCCGGCCCGGTGATGATGTTGAGGACGCCGGCGGGATCCCCGCCTCCAGCGCCAGCTCGCCGAGCCGGATGGCCGTCATCGGGGAGTACGAGGCGGGCTTGAGGATCGCGGTGTTCCCGGCCGCCAGGGCCGGGGCCACCTTCCAGGAAGCCATCAGGATCGGGAAGTTCCACGGCACGATGAGGCCCACGACCCCGATCGGTTCGCGCAGCGTGAGGTCGAGGCCGGGCTTGGAGACCGGGATCGTCTGGCCGAAGATCTTGTTGGCGGCCCCCGCGTAGTAGTCGAAGACGAGCGAGGCGCTCGTCACCTCGCCGCGAGCGCCGCTGATCGGCTTGCCGACGTTGCGGCTCTCGAGCTGGGCGAGCTCCTCGGTGCGTTCCTTGAGGAGCGCGGCGAACTTGGCCAGCGTCCGGCCGCGCTTGCCGGCGGCCCAGTTCGCCCAGCCCTTGCGATGATCGAACGCCTGGCGTGCCGCGGCCACCGCCCGGTCGACGTCCGCGCGGCCGCCCATCGGCGCCGTCGCGATGACCTGCCCGTCCGCGGGGTTGACGATATCGAAGGTCTGGCCGTCGGCGGCATCGACGGATTCGCCGCCGATCACCATGCGCATCGTCGTCGGGGAGGCGGCCGTTGCCGCGGGCTGCGATTTCATCGTTATCGGAGTGACCTCGGGATGGTTGCGGATCGGGGTCGCGAGGACCTCGATGATACGACCGTCGGGTCCGCAGCCTACGCGGCGCTGT
>CAVURB010000009.1:0-17976 GCA_963743815.1 uncultured Chloroflexia bacterium
CGAGCGTGGCAGACGTTCGAGACCGGGGAGCTGGGACTCCGGCTGACCGGCGAACAGTTGTCGCCGGTCATCGGTGGCGACCTGAGCGCGAGTGCCCTGCCCGTGGGCGTCTTCGAGTGGTGGTGCGACAAACCCGGGCCGGAGCCGCTCACGGTCGGGATCCTCTTCACCTGGGCCGATCCGCCCGCCGGCCCGACGAGCGGGCCCGCGCCCGGCCGGCAGCACGCGGCCGTCCGCGACGTCCCCGGCGTCGCTGGTGTCCGCTTCGGCGACGCACCCGATGATGCCCCGACGGCTGTCCGCGGCTCGATCGCCATCGCCGCCCTCGAGGCGGACAGGTCGGAGCCAGCACGCGCACCGACTTCGATCCGCAGTACGACACCGAACTCTGGGCGGACTTCTCCGCCGACGGTCGCCTCGCCCAGGCTCCGCCGCCCGTGCCGATGCCCCCGCGGCCGGGCCGGCGGGCGCCGCCATCGCGGCGACGACCACGCTGGAGCCGGGGGCGCGCCGCTCGATCCGATTCGCACTCGCCTGGGACTTCCCGATGGTGGAGTTCGGCGGCGGGCGACGATGGTGGAAGCGCTACACGCGGGACTGGGGGCACGACGGCACGCGGGCCTGGGACCTCGCCGTCCATGCGCTCGAGCAGGCGCCCGCGTGGCGAGCGGCGATCGAAGCTTGGCAGCGGCCGATCATCGACGACCCCGCGCGACCCGACTGGTACCGCGCTGCCCTCTTCAACGAGCTGTACTTCCTCGTGGACGGCGGGACGTTCTGGGAGGCGGGCGAGGTCGGCGCTCCCCCGCCCGACCGTGCGGACCCCGGCCGGTTCGCGCTCCTCGAATGCCTCGACTACCCGTTCTACGACACCGTGGACGTCGACTTCTATGCGTCGTTCGCGATGCTGGAGCTGTACCCGGAGCTGGAGCTGCGCGGGATCCTGGATCTCCTCGCCACGATCCCCGTCGACGATCCGCGGGTCGTCGAGATCGAGGCGACCGGGCGGAGCGCGGCGCGCAAGGTGGGCGGCACGGTCCCGCACGACGTCGGGGGGCCCGGCGACGACCCCTTCCATCAACCCAACTGGTACAAGTTCCAGGACGTCAGCGGCTGGAAGGACCTGGGTCCAAGTTCGTCCTGCAGGCGTGGCGCGACGCGGTCGCGGCGGGCGACGAGGGTGACGCCCTGATCCGGGCGGTCTTCCCGACCGTGGACGCCGTGCTCCGCCGCCTCGCCCTCAGCGACCGGGACGGGGACGGGCTGCCCGAGCACGACGGCGAGCCCGACCAGACCTACGACACGTGGCCGATGCATGGTCCGTCGGCCTATGGCGGCTCACTCTGGCTCGCCGCGACGCTCGCTGCACAAGCGATGGCGCTGCGGCTTGGCGACCACGAGGCGGCGACCCGGTGGGCGGGGTGGTTCGAGCGCGCGCAGGTCGCCTTCGATCGTCGGCTGTGGCGCGGCGACCACTACGCCTACGACGACGGGGGCGGCCCTAGTTCCGAGAGTGTGATGGCGGACCAGCTCGCCGGCCAGTGGTACGCGGATGCGACGGGCCTCGGCGATCTCGTGCCACCCGAGCGGGTGGACGCGGCGCTGCGCACTGTTCACGCCCGCAACGTCCGCGGCTTCGGCGGTGGCCGGATGGGCGCGGTCAACGGCACGCGCCCCGATGGCTCGGTCGACGCCTCGAGTGAGCAGTCGGCGGAAGTCTGGGTCGGGACCACGTACGCCCTGGCGGCGTTCATGATCGGACGCGGTCTCGTCGACGAGGGCTGGGACACGGCCCGGGCGCCGCTGAGGTCACGTACGAACGCGGGCTCTGGTTTCGGACCCCGGAGGCCTACGACGAGCACGGAGACTTCCGGGCATCGATCTACCTGCGGCCGCTCGCGATCTGGGCCATCGAGGAGGCACTTCGCCGGGCGCGCAGGACGGACGCCTCGACGGGTATCCACGTGGGGGATAATCCGACTGACCGCCATCCGGCGGGGACGGAGGGAGAAGCATGATCCAGCGACTGATCCAGGTCTCCATCGGCGCGCTCGTCACATTCCTCGCCCTGGTGATCGGCAATATCGGCGACCAGCCCGACCCGATCCCGTTCTATGCCGGGGCGGCGATCATCGGCGCCATCGCGAGCTTTTTCTGGCCCGTCGTCGCCGGGATCATGGTCGGTCGGCGCGCGAAGCAGCGGCGCGATGACAAGATCCAGGAGGAAGTCGAACGCCAGATGGCGGCGAAGCAGTAGCCGTACCCGCCGTCAGACCCCGAGGCGCTCCACGAACCGCCCGATCCGCTGGAGCGCCTCCTCGAGGCCCGCATACGAGGTCGCGTAGCACATCCGGACGTGCCCAGCCCCCGACGGACCGAACGCGCTCCCCGGCACGACCGCGACCCGCTCCTCGGTGAGCAGCCGCTCGGCGAAGACGTCGTCCGTCAACCCGGTCGAGGTGATCCGCGGGAAGGCGTAGAACGCCCCGCGTGGTTCGAACGTCGCGAGGCCCAGGGCGTGAGCCCGTCGACCAGCAGACGCCGACGCCGGTCGTACTCCGCGCGCATCCGCTCGACCTCCGCCTCCCGTCGTCGAGGACGGCCGCGAGCGCCGCGTCCTGCGCGACGGTCGACGCCGACATGATCCCGTACTGATGGACCTTGACGAGGCCCTCCAGGATCCCCGCCGGCGCGGCCACGTACCCGACCCGCCATCCGGTCATCGCATACGCCTTGGAGAAGCCGCCCATCAGGATCGTGCGCTCGCGCATGCCGGGCAGTGAGCTGAAAGCCCGGTGGCGATACGACCCGTAGGCGAGACGATCGTAGATCTCGTCGCTGTAGACGAGGAGGTCGTGGCGCTCCGCGATCGCCGCGAGCGCATCCTGTACGTCGTCGGGCAGGACCGCGCCGGTGGGGTTGGACGGGTAGCCCAGGAAGAGCGCCTTCGTCCGAGGCGTGATGGCCGCCTCCACCGCCGCCGGATCCAACGCGAAATCGTCCTCGAACCGGGTCGGGATCAGGACTGGTGCCCCGCCGGCGAACACGATCGCCGGGACATAGGCCACGTACGACGGCTCGTGGAGGATCACCTCGTCGCCGGGGTCGCACGTGGCGCGCAGCGCGAGGTCCAGGGCCTCCGAGGCACCCACGGTGACGAGGATCTCGTTGGCCGGGTCGTAGTGAACGCCGTAGCGGCGCTCGAGGTGCTCGCCGAGGGCGCGCCGGAGCTCCATCGTCCCGTAGTTCGAGGTGTAGTGGGTGCGCCCCTCCCGGAGCGACTCGACGCCCGCCTCCACGATCACCCGCGGCGTGTCGAAGTCGGGTTCGCCGACGCCCAGGCTGATGACGTCGTCCATCGTCGCCAGGATGTCGAAGAATCGACGGATCCCCGATGGCGGGACGGCCTGCACCCGCTGCGCGAGGGCACGCTCGGCCAGCGGCGCACGCGGCTCGACGGGCGTCGTCTCCGTGGTCACGTACGGAGCCTACGGCATCGGCGACCGCGTCGCCGCGAACCTCCCGAGGTCTCGCTTCCTACGTGGTCGCGACGGGCTCCTGGGCCGGGATGACGGGAGTCGGAGGGTCCATCGGGTCTGGCGCGGCGACGGGCGGACGCATGCGGGCGAAGCGCTCGGCTCGCTCGCGCAGCCCGACCATCTGCTTCTGCATCATCACGAACACGCCGAAGCCGAGAAACGGCATGGCGAGCCTGGATCCCGGCTGCTCGGTCCCGAACCAGACGCGGAAGCGCTCGATCAGGCGGGTCCGACCGCCGCCGAGCGGCTCGAGGACGAACGCCCAGGTTGCCGCGAACTGCTGCGGGGTGCCGGACAGCATCGCTCCCGAGATCTTCACTCCTGGTGTCGCGGTCTCGAGCCCGCTCGACGCCGCCTTCGCGGCCTCCGCCTGCGCCGTCACGAGCGCGGTATCCGAACGCAGGACCAGGGCCCGACCCGGCTCGATGCGCGCCACCTCGAAGCCGCCACCCGGATGCGTCGGGACCACGTCGCCGACGGCGAGTCCCTGCCAGGCGTCGACGACCTCGTCCGCGCTCTTGCCTCGCTGGTCCAGCTGGTCGTAGCTGTACCAGCCCGCTCGCCCGTAGCCCATCTGCAGGAGCCACGGCCAGACCGCCTCGGGCGGGGCGTCGATCGTGATCCCGCGGGTCTCGCCACCGACCGCATCGGTGACGATGTCGTCGCCCGGAAGCGGGCGAGCCGCTTCATCTGGGTCCACGCCCCAGGAATGCCACCATCGACGGGCCTGGGTAACCGCGATGGCGGTGATCGTGCCGATGACGGTGCCGATCAGGAATAGGCGCATGCGCATGTCGCTGGTACCTCCGGGCCTATTGTGCGCCCCGGTGGATCGGTCGACAGTGCCGGGAGTCCCGGAATGGCGGGACGTTGGTGCCAGGCGCCCTGCTCAACCGCGCGGCAGGTCCAGCAGGACGAGGGCACCGAGCCAGAGCCCGCCGACGGCGGACGCACCGGCGCCGACGATGATCGGGTCCAGGCCCGGCGCGATTCCCGCCGCGAGCAGGAATCCGGCGATCAGCGTCGGGATGGTCGCGAGCAGCGCGATCGCCAGACGATGGACCGTCCGCTTCGGGATCGCCGGACCCGAGCCGCCGAGGACGAGCGTGCCGAGCAGCACGGCGAGGGTGCCGGCAGCGACGATCGCCACCGCACTCCCGACACGACCTGGCGTATCTGCCGGCCAGAGCCCGGCGATTCCCACGACGGACAGGCCGAGCGGCAAGATGACCGCCTCCGCCGAACGTGCGACGGCGCCCGGGGCCTCCACGATCCGGGTCAAGTGGCCACTCAGCGCCCCCGCGATCCCGACCGCCAGGAGCGCGCCGACGATGGCGAACCCGAGAAAGGCATCGTTCCAGAAGGTCGGGTCGAGGCCGGTGCCGACGGGCGAGACGTGCGAGTTCACGACGCGGCCAGCGCGGCCGCGCGCTCGAGCGGCGTCGGCGTGGCAGGGTCGTCGAGCGCAGTGAGGTCGGCGGGCTCCTGGCCGCGCCACGGTGCATCGGCGGTGATCGCCTCGAAGCTGCGCGCGAGCTCGAGCAGGGTCAGCTCCGACCACGGGGCGCCGATGAACTGGAGTCCGACCGGCAAACCCTCGGACAGCCCAGCGGGGACGGAGATGCCGGGCAGGCCGGCCATGTTGACCGGCAGGGTGCAGGCGTCCGAGAGGTACATCGACACCGGATCCGCCATGCGCGCGCCGAAGCGGAACGCGACGGTCGCCGACGTGGGGGCGACGAGGGCATCGAACCCCTGCGCCCAGAGGGCATCGAAATCGCCCTTGATGAGCGTTCGGACCTTCTGGGCCTTGAGGTAGTAGGCGTCGTAGTAGCCCGCCGAGAGCGCGTAGGTCCCGAGCATGATCCGGCGCTTGACCTCGGCGCCGAAGCCCTCGCCCCGCGTCGCGAGGTAGTCCGCGATGACGTCGCGGCCCTCGCCCAGCCGCGGTCCGTAGCGGATCCCGTCGTACCGCGCGAGGTTGGCCGACGCCTCGGCCGGGGCCACGATGTAGTAGGTCGCCAGGCCGTACTCGGTATGCGGGAGCGAGACGTCCTCCACGATGGCGCCCGCGGCCTCCAGGGCAGCGACTCCGTCGCGGATGCGGGCCTCGACCCCGGGCTCCATCCCCTCGACGAAGTACTCGCGCGGCAGGCCCAGCCGCTTGCCGCGCAACGTGGCGGCCGCCTCGTCGTCGTTCGCCGGCAGGTGCAGCAGGGCGTCGGGGACCGGCATCGGGGACGAGGTGGAATCGCGTTCGTCCCGGCCTGCAACCCCATGCAACAGGGCGGCGGCGTCGCGGACGTCGCGCGCGAACGGTCCGATCTGGTCCAGCGACGACGCAAAGGCCACGATCCCGTACCGACTCACCCGGCCATAGGTCGGCTTGAGGCCGACGGTCCCGGTCAGGGACGCCGGCTGGCGGATGGAGCCACCCGTATCGGTGCCGATGCCGAGCGGCGTGTGGAACGCCGCAACCGCGGCCGCCGAACCACCGCTGCTTCCCCCGGGGACCCGGTCCAGGGCCCACGGGTTGGCGGTGGGGCCGAACGCAGAGTGCTCGGTGGACGAGCCCATCGCGAACTCGTCCATGTTCGTCTTGCCGAGGATGACCGCGCCGACGTCGTGCAGCCGCTCGGTGATGTGGGCGTCGTACGGCGCGCGGTACCCGTCGAGGATCCGCGAGCCAGCCGTGCACTGGCCGCCACGGACCGAAACAAGGTCCTTGAGGGCCACCGGGATCCCGAGCAGCGGGTGCAGATCGGCGAGGGCGTCACTCCCCTCCCCTCGGGCCGCGGCGATCCGGGCATCGGCGGCGTCGGCCTCCTCGAGGGCACGGTCGCGATCGACCGTCAGCCAGGCATGAAGTCCATGGTCCTGCCGTTCCGCGAGCGTGAGGTGCGCGTCGGTCAGCTCCCGCGACGAGACCTGCCCATCCCGTAGTCGCGCGGCCATCTCATGGGCGAACAGGCGTGTCGGATCGCTGCTCATCGTCGTCGATCGCCGGGCTCAGTCGCGCTCGCCGATGATGGCCGGGACCACGACGAAGTCGCCGTCACGCGCCGGGGCGTTCGCGAGCACGTCCTCCACGGCGAGTGACGGTCGAGCCACGTCCTCGCGCAGGATGTTCTCGAGCTCGATGGTCTGCGCGGTGGGCGCGATGTGGTCCGTGGGCACGGTCGCGAGGATCGCGTACTGGTCGAGGATGTGGTTCAGCTGCCCCTCGAGTCGTTCGAGCTCCGCGTCCGTGAGCCCGAGGCGCGCGAGATGCGCCACGTGTTCGACATCGGCGCGCGAGAGGGTGGCCATGCGCCCGATGATAGCCGGGACATGCCCGCCCCGCGCCTTCGACCCATGACCCCCGCCGACATCGCCCCCGCGGCTGCCGCCATCCTCGCCGATGACTGGGGTGACCGCCGCAGCTGGTTCGAGTTCGCCGTCGCGAGCGCCCGCTGCCGCACGTTCGTGGCCGAGGCCCCATCGCGTGACATCGTCGGCACCGGCGTGGCGACGCTCAACGGACCGGTGGGTTGGATCGGGACCATCTGGGTGGCGCCGACATGGCGGGGCCAGGGACTGGGTCGCCGCCTCACCGAGGTGCCCATCGAGGCGGCCGAAGCCGCGGGCTGTCGGACGCTCGTGCTCGTCGCGACGACCGTCGGACGGCCGCTGTACGAGCGCCTCGGGTTCGACGTCCAGACGTCGTATCGGATCGTCGAGGCGGCGGGTCTGGCCCCGGACGAGCCCGGTGCGGACACCGCCGACCCGGCTCGCATCGTGCGGGCGTGGCGGCCGCACGACCTGGACGCCATGGCCGAGCTGGATGCCGCGGCCACGGGCGAGGACCGGCGCCATCTGCTGGCCGCGTTCGCGTCGCCCGACAGCACGCGGGTGGTCGTCGGCGTCGATGATCGGCCGCGTGGGTTCGTGGTCCGCGCGCCGTGGGGCGGCGGGGCGACCATCGCGCCAGATGCGGACGACGCCTTCGCGATCCTCGACGCGCGACGGCGGGCATCGGGCCCGGACCGAACGGTTCGCGCCGGTCTCGTGGAAGCCAACGCCGACGGTCTTGCGCGGCTGGCCGCGGCCGGCTGGACGGAGGCGTGGCACGCTCCGCGGCTCGTCCGCGGCGACCCGATGATCTGGCAGCCGTCGGCGATCTGGGGGCAGTTCAACCACGCCGTGGGCTGACCACGGCCTCCCGCCGGATGACCCCATCGACCGGGCGGACCGGGACCGTTGGGTGGATGGTCCGGGTCCCATCCCGGCGGCCATGCTGCCCGCGATGATCGCCGTCTCCTGCCTTCAGTGCGGAACGCCCGCCGTCCGTGCCGATGCCACCTTCTGCCGGCGCTGCGGCCTGCCCTACGGCGATGCGCCACGCGCGGACGCGGAACTGCCGCAGTGCCCGGTCTGCTATCTGGCCGTGGACGATGACGGCCGAACGCCGAGCCTCGAGCTGCGCGGCCTGCGCGTGGACCTGCGCCACCACATGGCCGAGCACGACCGGCACCCGGTCGGCGACGACGAGTGGCTCGAGACCCTGCGTGAGGGGGATCGGATCCGGTGGGGTCGCTGGACGGCGCCGTTCGAGACCGTCCGTCGATACCTCGTGACCGGCCAGATCGACGCGGGCCGAAACCGACGACTTGCCCACGACATGATCGTGACCGCGATGACGCAGTTGCGTCGATGGGGTGCCGATGCCGAGATCATGGGCGACCAGGCCGAGTGGCAGGCGGCCCGCGCGGCGGTGACCGATCTGATGGAGCGCTATGCCGTCGGTCGCCGCTAGGCGAGCTCGTCAGGCGGACCCGGAGCCCGCGTCCTCGCCGGCGAGCAGTCGCCGGAACCCATCCGCATCCAGCACCGGCACGCCGAGCTCCTGCGCCTTCGCGAGCTTCGACCCGGCGCTCTCACCCGCGACCACGTAGTCGGTCTTCTTCGAGACCGAACCGGCCGGTTTTCCACCCGCCGCCCGGATCGCCTCCTCGGCTTCCTGGCGGCTGAACCCCTCGATCGTGCCCGTCACGACCACGCTCTTGCCCTGCAGCGGACCTTCCGCGTCGGCGGCACCCGGCGGTGGCACCGTCGGGCGTTCCGGAACGACCCCCACCTCCACGAGCTCCGTCAGGGCGCCGCCAGTCGCCGGGTCCGCGAAATAGCGACCGATCGCCGCCGCGACAAGCGGACCGATCCCCTCCACCTCGGTCAGCGTTTCGGGTTCATCGGTGGCGATCCGGCGCAGCTCGATGTCCACGGCGGCGAACCAGGGGTCCGGCACCGCGTCGCCGGACGCCGGCGGGTAGGCATCGGGACGGACTCGGGTCGCCAGCCAGCGCGCGAGGTCGATCGCGGTGGATTCCCCCACCTGCGGGATGCCCAGGCCATTGAGGACGCGCGCCAGCGGCCGTCCGACGCGCGCCCGTTCGATGCGGCCGTGGAGGTTCTCCGCGCTCTTGCGCGCGAACCGCTCCAGTGATTCGAGCTGCTCCACCGTCAGCCGGAAGAAGTCGGCCCGGCTGTGGATGAGACCGCGTTCCAGGAGTTGGCTCAGGACCGCCCAACCGGCGCCCTCGATGTCCATCCCGCCGCGGCCCACGAAGTGCCCGAACTCCTGCGACAGGCGCGCCGGGCAGGCGACGTTGGGGCAGTAGACCCGCACCGCGCCCTCGTCCTGGACCACGGGCGTGCCACAGACCGGACAGGAGGCCGGCATCACGAACGCCCGCTCGGAGCCGTCACGGCGCTCCACGATGGGCCGGACGACCTCCGGGATCACGTCGCCGGCCTTCTGGAGCACGACCCGGTCGCCGATGCGCAGGCCCTTGCGGGCGATCTCGTCGAGGTTGTGGAGCGTCGCCCGCGCCACGGTGGAACCCGCGACCTTGACCGGGGTGAGGTGCGCGACCGGGGTCAGCGTCCCCGTCCGCCCGACGTACGGGACGATGTCCTCGAGCGTCGTCTCCACTTGCTCGGGCGGGAACTTGTAGGCGATGGCCCAGCGCGGCGCCCGGCTGACCATGCCCAGGCGTTCCTGCTGGTCGAATCGGTCCACCTTGACCACGACGCCGTCGGTCTCGTACGGGAGGGCGTGCCGGGCATCGCGCCAGCGCTCGGTGAACGCGATGACGCCATCGATGTCGAGGCCCGGCTCGTGATCCGGGTTGACCGGGAAGCCAAGCTGCGACCAGCCGATCGAGCGCCGCCGATTGCGTCGTCAGCGTGGACGCCCCGTCCTCGATGAGCTGATAGGTCCACGCAGACAGGAGTCGCGCCGCCGTTACGGCCGGGTCCTTCTGCCGGAGGGAACCCGCGCCGGAGTTGCGTGGGTTGGCGTAGAGCGCGAGCCCGGCCTCCTCGCGCTCGGCGTTGATCCGCGCGAACTCGGCCTTGGGCATGAAGACCTCGCCGCGGACATCGAGCGTGGCGGCGTCCGTGAGTCGGGACGGGATCGCCGCGATCGTGCGCAGATTGGCCGTCACGTCCTCGCCGGTCGTGCCGTCGCCGCGGGTCGCGCCCTGCACGAACCGGCCGCGCTCGTAGCGCAGGGTGATGGCGAGGCCATCGATCTTGAGTTCCGCCACGTAGCGTCAGGTCCGGTGCGGGCTCGGGAGCGGCGGGCAGGCCGAGGCCGCGCCGGACGCGCGTATCGAACGCGCGCAGCTCGTCGTGGCTGAATGCGTTCGAGAGACTGAGCATGGGCCGCCGGTGGCGGACCTCGGTGAAGACCTCGCCCGTGGGCGTGCCGCCGACGACCTGGGTCGGCGACTCGGGCGTGATCAGGCCCGGATGGGCCGTCTCGAGCGCGACGAGGCGCCGGAACAGCTGGTCGTACTCGGCGTCGCTGATCTCCGGGGAATCCTCGACGTGATAGAGGCGGTTCGCCCGGTCCACCGCCTCGACGAGCTCGGCGTGGCGGGCGGCGGCCGCCCCCGGATCGAGGGCAGCCGCTTCCTCGACGAGGGCAGGATCCACCGGCGGCAGCGCGACGAACTCGGGCATCCGCCAAGGATACGAGCGCCACCGCCCGAGGGTCAGGCGGCGCGCAGTTCCTCGCGAGCCACGAGGACCTGGCGGACGTGCGGGAGGAAGGCTGCCCCGATCCGTCCAAGGACGCGTCGTGGCAGAAGCGGCACCGGTGCAGCGCAGCACGAGGCCCCGGTCTTCATCAGCGATCTCGGTCGATGAGCCGCAGGCGGGACAGTACGGTTGGGCGTCGATGGCGCTCTCGACGAGCTCGACGAGACGGGCACGGTCAAACATGGTGGAACCTCAAGAGGGGGAAGTCGTTGGCAGCGATCGGCGGGTCCGGGGTCCCGTGGATCCCCGCGTGGGTCCCGTGGGACCCGAGTGGGCCTGGCGGCCACCCTTCCGATCGACCTTCACCCTGCCACGCCCCGACCCGTCGCGTCGGCGCCGGGACGGGGTCGCTCAGGTGGCGGTTCGGGGCCGGTCGGAGACGACGTGGGCCGCCGTCAGGTGCGCCGGCGCGGGCGTCCCGAGGAGCGCCAAGGCGATCTCGAATTCCTCGCGCAGGATGTCCAGGGCCCGCTCGACACCGGTCTGCCCCCCGGCCGCAAGCGCCCAGAACACCGGCTTCCCGAGGAGGACGCCGCGCGCGCCCATGGCGACCGCGATCGCGATGTCGAGGCCGCGCCGCACACCGCCGTCGATCCAGACCTCGGTGGCGCCTCCCACGGCATCGACGACCTCGGTCAGGACGTCGATGGTCGCCGGCACCCGGTCGAGCTGGCGCGCACCGTGGTTGCTGACGACGACGGCATCGACACCGTGCTCCACCGCCAGCCGTGCGTCCTCGCGGGTGAGGATCCCCTTGAGGACCAGTGGGAGCGGGGACCAGGACCGGATCATGGCGAGATCGGCCCACGTCAGCCCGACGTCCAGTTGCGCGAACCCATCGCCGGCGGCGTGGACGCCGCCGCCATGCGTAGGCCCGTTGGGCGCACCGGCGAAGTTGCCGAGGCCGCTGAGCTCGAAGCCGGATCGCCGGTCGCGTTCCCGATAGCCGAGCCTGGGCAGGTCCACGGTGACGATCAGCGCACGGAACCCGGCGGCTGCGGCGCGATCCACGAGCTCGCGGGTGCGTCCCGGGTCCGCCTGCGTGTAGAGCTGGAACCAGGTCGTCCCGCCCGGGGTCGCGGCCGCGACCTCCTCGATCGACTTCGACGACATCGTGGACAACGTGAATGGAACGCTGGCCGCGGCCGCGGCCCGGGCGGTGGCGATCTCGCCATCGGGGTGCGCCAGCCCATGCACCGCCATCGGGGCGATCGCCAGGGGCAGCGCGGTGGTGGTGCCCAGCATCGTCGTGGACGGATCGATCCGCGACACATCGACGAGGACGCGCGGGCGGAGCCGGCGTCGGCGCCAGGCCGCCTCGTTCTCGGCGAGCGTGATCTCGTCCCAGGCGCCGCCCGCGACGTAGTCGAATGCCGCCGGGTCCATCGCGTCCCGGGCGAGCGCCTCGAACTCGGCGAGGTTGACGATCGAGGCGAGGTCCATGCCCGGCATCCTAGCGCGCGGCTACCATGCCGCGATGGACGATCGATCGATCGCAACGGCCGCGGCAACGGGCGATCTCGCGGCGATCGCGACCGCCGTCGCCAGCGGCGCCGATATCGACGCCCGGGATGAGCGCGGCCGGACGCCACTGATGATCGCCACGGAGGCACGGCAGACCGACGTGGTGCGCGCCTTGCTCGACGCCGGCGCCGACGTGGACCTCCAGGACGACAAGCGCGACAACCCGTTCCTGTACGCCGGTGCCGAGGGCCTGCTCGACATCCTCCGGCTCGCGAACGAGGCCGGAGCCGACCCGGCGATCACCAACCGCTACGGCGGGATCGCCCTGATCCCGGCGTCGGAGCGTGGTCACGTGGAGGTCGTGCGGTATCTCCTGGATGAAACGGCCGTGGACGTGGATCACGTCAACCGTCTCGGCTGGACGGCCCTGCTCGAGGCGATCCTGCTCTCGGATGGCGGGCCGCGGCACCAGGAGATCGTGTCGCTGCTCATCGGGCATGGCGCGGACGTGGACCTCGCGGATGGGGATGGCGTACGGCCGCTCGCGCATGCCCGGGCGCGTGGCCACACCGTCACCGCAGCGCTGCTGGAGGCCGCCGGCGCGACCGCCTGACGACCGCCTAGCCGATGATCTCGAGGTTGGCGAGGCTCGCGAGCATCGTCTTGCGGCCCACGACCGGGTCCTTGAAGGCCACCGTGATCTCCTCGTCGGACCGGGTGAGCTTGGACGTCACGACGATCCCGTCGCCCCACCGACCGTGGCGCACGCGGTCGCCATCGCGAAACTGACGCTCGCCGGGGATGATCGGACGCGCCGGTCGGGCGGGCGCAGGGCCCGACGCGGATGACCCAAGGCTCCCTGACGGCGCGCCCGATTCGAAGGCTTCGCGCCTCGCCGCGAGGTCACGCGACGGCCGGAAGGACTCTCCATCGGCCGGGGCGCCGGGGCGGCCGCTCCCCTGCCGGTAGGCCGGGCCGCCGTTGCCACGGACCGGCGTCCCGAACCGGCTCGTCCGCCGCGCTCCGAATACGAGGTCGAGGTCAAGTTCGCGCTCGGGCTCGTCGAGACCGCCCAGCCGAGGTCCGACCATGAGCTCGGCCGGGATCTCGAGCAGGAACCGCGACGGGACGGCGGCCTGACCCATCCCCCACGTCGCCCGACGCCAGGCATGCGAGAGGAACAGCCGTCGCTTGGCGCGGGTGATCCCGACGTAGGCCAACCGCCGCTCCTCCTCGAGCTGGCGTTCGTCGTCAAGGGCGCGGCTGTGTGGGAACAGGCCCTCCTCGAGGCCCGCGATGAACACGACCGGGAACTCGAGGCCCTTGGCGGCATGGAGGGTGATGAGCGTCACCGCATCGGCATCGCCCTCGTACGAATCCTGGTCCGCGACGAGCGCGGTCTCTTCGAGCAGGCGGTCCAGCGCGTCCTCGGGCTCGAGGTCGTCGTAGCGCGTCGTGACCGAGCGTAGCTCGAGCAGGTTCGCCCAGCGCTCCTCGCCGTCCTCCGAGCCGTCGGCGAGCATCGCCCGGTACCCAGAGGCCTCTAGGACCTCGTCCAGCAGTTCGGGCAGCGGCAGGATCTGCACCCGTGCCCGGAGGCGACGGACCAGGTTCGCGAACTCGGCGAGCGCGTTGCGCGTCCGCGCGGCGATGGTCGGGAGGTCCCCACGGGCGGCGCGTTCGATCGCGCTCCACGTGGTGGACGGCTCGCCGGTCTCGGGATCGGTCGACGCGGCGGCCGCGCGGAGGACCTCGACCGTCTTGTCGCCGATGGCTCGCGCCGGGACGTTGATGATCCGCTCGAAGCTGACGCTGTCGGTGTCGCTGCGCAGGATCCGCAAGTACGCGAGCGCATCCTTGACCTCGCGCCGGCTGTAGAAGCGCGTGCCGCCGACGAGCTGGTAGCGGATGCCGTAGCGCAGGAACGATTCCTCGATGGCGCGCGACTGCGCGTTCATCCGGTACATCACCGCGATCTCGCGGGCGCGGAACGTCGTCTCGGACTCGTCGTCGTCGGCGCGGCGGGTGAGCGCCGTGGACCGGCCGCCGACCAGGGTCTCCACCTGGCGGGCGATCCACTCGGCCTCTTCCTCTTCGTTGTAGGCCTCGAAGCGCTGGATCTTCATCCCGCCAGCGATCTCCGTCCAGAGCTTCTTCTCCTTGCGCGCCGTGTTGCGCGACACGACCGCGTGGGCGGCATCGAGGATCAGCTGGGTCGAGCGGTAGTTGCGTTCGAGCTTGACGACCGCGGTCGCGGGCCAGTCGCGCTCGAAATCGAGGATGTTGCGAAGGTCCGCTCCGCGCCACGAGTAGATGGACTGGTCGTCATCGCCCACGACACACAGGTTGTGGTGCTTCTCGGCGAGCGCGCGGACCCACAGATATTGGGCACGGTTCGTGTCCTGGTACTCGTCCACGTGCAGGTAGCGCCAGCGTTCCTGGTACTTGGCCAGGACCTGCGGTGCCTCCTGGAAGAGGCGGACGGCCTCAAGGAGAAGGTCGTCGAAATCGAGGGCGCTCGCACGCTGGAGCCGTTCCTGGTATCGGGTCGCCAGGCGGGCGATCGTGCGCTCGCGGTGGTTCGCGGCGTTCTCGGAGAGAAACGCGGGGTCCAGCATCTCGTTCTTGGCTCGGGAGATGGCGCCCAGGACCGCGCTGGGCCGGAACTCCCCGGTCAGCGGCAGGTCCTGCTCGCGCAGGATCTGCTTCATGAGCGACTGCTGGTCGTCCGTGTCGTAGATGACGAACCGGCGGCTGATGCCGATGGCCTCACCGTCCTGGCGCAGGACCCTGGCACAGAGGGAATGGAACGTCCCCGCCTGGACGTCACGACCGCCTTCCCCGACGAGGCTGATGATCCGCTCGCGAAGTTCCGCGGCAGCTCGGTTGGTGAATGTGACCGCGAGGATCCGCCACGGGGCGACTCCCTTGACCCCCACGAGGTACGCGATCCGGTGGGCCAGGACCCGCGTCTTGCCCGAGCCCGCGCCGGCCAGGATGAGGAGGGGTCCGTCGGTCGTGATGACGGCGCGGGCTTGCTCGGGGTTCAGCGCCCGGACGATCTCGGCTTCGCGCGCCGCTCGGCGCGCGGCGATGACGGCGGGGTCGGGCGGTGGTGCTGGGGCGCGGCGGGATCGGTGTCCGTCCGCGCTCCGCTAGCCGCCTCGCGAAGCCATTCGGGCTCGTCCGGGACGCTGTCCGTGGCCTCGCTGATGGTGGTCCCCACGGTCACGGCGGCGTCGTCGAGGATCGGTTCGCCGCGCCGGCGTCGGGACGTGGGGCTCACCCGCCCATTCTAGGTCCGCGCGCGCTCCCGGACCTTCACGGAAGCAGGCCGGTGCTGTCGATCTGGTCGGCCGGCGGCGGCGTGATCGTCACGCCCTCGTTCCACTTGGAGAACGTGAGCTCGGCCGTGACCTCGCCGACCTCCCCGGCCGTCGCGACGGCCGTGAAGCCGGCCAGGTTGGTCGTGGCCTTCTCGACGCGGATCGTCAGGTCGATCCCGAACTCGCCGAGGTCAGGCATCGGGATCGGAAGGTCGGTGGGGATCGGCAGCTCGGCGCCATCGTCGCCGAGGCCGGCGAGCTCCTCGGGCGTGAGCTCGATCAGGACCGTGTAGCAGGTCGTCGTCCCGCAGTCGACGTCCTCGCCCTTGACCGGGTCCAGTCCGGGCTGCTCCAGGAAATCGCTCAGGGCCTCGAGCATCGAAGCGGTGTCGGGGCTCGCGCCGGGATCTGTCGGCAGTGCGCCGCCCAGGGGGACTTCGCGATATAGCGGGCCGGTCATGGTGGTCTTGACCCAGGCCGTGCCGTCCACGGCGACGAGTTCGCCTCGCAGTCCGAGGATCCCCGGCAATGCGAAGGTGGCGCGGGCATCGCCTCCGGCGATATCGAGGTCCGCGGTCGCGGTGGTATCGGCGAGGGAAAGCGGGGCGCCAGTGCCCGTCCCTGTCAGATCGAAGCTCAACTCGCCATCCGCGGCGAGATCAAGATGAACGGACGGTGGCACCCGCGGTCTGGGTCGCCGCGGCCTGGAGGATGGCCGTCGGGTCCGTCAGCGGGGAGGCCGCCGGTTCGCTGTTGCAGGCCGCCACGACCAGCGTGGTGGCCATCGCCAACGTGGCGACGACGGTCCGGCGCAGCCCGGACGGGTGGAGTCGGTGTCGAGTCATGGCGTGAGCGTCCGCTGGCCGACGATTCTCCTGTCAAACGTCGAGTATCGATCTCGGCGGCGCCGAGGGGCCGGTCGGCACTACCCGTCGACAGATCGGACGCGCACGCTTTGCGGAGGACTCGGAGGGCGTCGCGGCGCCCAGGACCGCCTCGCGAACGCCCGGACTGAAGGAGGCGTTCGATGGCACCGTCCGGCACCCAGGGTCGCCTCGGCAGGACCATCCAGCTCTCGGCCATCGCCGCCCTGATCGTCGGCATCCTTGGCGGGGTGCCTCGTCCCCGACGGCCGCTTTCGAGGTGAGCGACCTCGCGGTCGTCAACGGCGGCGCCGAGATCCTCCCCGGCGACGAGGTCGAAGTGACCGCCCGGGTCGAGAACACCGGCTCGCTCGCGGGCTCTTACGAGGCCGCCCTGAGTGTCGATGGGACGGTCGCCATTCGTCAGGACGTGACCCTCGCGCCGGGAGAGGCGAGGAGCGTCACGTTCACCGTCGCCGTCGACGAGCCCGGCGAGCACACCGTCGCGATCGAAGGGCTGACGGGGACGCTCAGCGTGACAGCTGGTCCGAACTTCACCGTCACGCTGATCCGCCTGTCCTCGGCGGCTCCCGAGATCCTGGCCGGCGATGAGGTCGAGATCGTCGCCGACATCACGAACGTCGGCACGATGTCCGGCGACTACGCTGCGACACTGCGGCTTGGCGGCATGCAGGTCGCCAGCCAGGATGTCGCGCTCAAGGCCGGCGAGATGACGCCGGTCCGGTTCGTGGTGACCGCAGGCGACCCGGGCACCTACGAGGTGCAGGTCGGCGACGCTACGACGAATCTCAACGTCCTGTCGCCGGCGGACCTCCAGGTGACCGGACTCACGCTCTCCCCGGATCCCGTCGAGGACGACGGCGAGCTCGTGGCCGATGTCACCGTCTCGAACGCCGGCGGCGCGACGGGGTCGATCACCGTAAAGGTCGCCATCGATGACAAGAAGGCGGGGACCGCCGAGGTGACCGTGGCCGGCGGCCGAAGCGCCACCGTCGAGGTTCCGCTCGACGTCCCCAAGGCGGGCAAGCACACCGTCACCGTGGGTGATCGCGAGGAGAAGCTCGTCGTCTGGGATATCACCCGGCCGAAGAACGGCAAAGTGATCACGAACAAGCTCAAGGGCGGCCGCGGCAAGCTCACCATCGAGAATGGGAACGACAGCGATGCCATCCTCATCCTGGCGAAGAAATCAAGCCCGAAGAAGGCGCTCCTGGTCGTCTACGTCCGGGCGGGCAAGGACGCGACGGTCAAGAGCATCAAGGACGGCACCTACATCGTGTACTACGGCCTCGGCGAGCGCTGGGACGCCAAGTCGAAGGCCTTCACCGTCGGCGGCGAGCGGCGCCGGTTCGAGGACACCATCAAGTTCAAGACGATCCGGACCTCGACGATGATCACGTGGGACAACTGGACGCTCACGCTGAACACGGTCCTGGGGGGCAACGCCCCGACCGAGGATGTCGGCGACGGGGACTTCCCGGGCGTTCCGTGAGTTTCGAACGGTCGCACCCGATCCGACCAGGGCACCGGCAGACGGAGGTCTAGCGATGACCGAGTTTGAGATCCCCCTACTGGCTCGCGATCGGTGTCGCGGCCGGACTGGTGGCTGGCGTGGGGTACTACGTGGTCAGGTTGCGCAAGATGGTAGGCCCGCCGCCGCGGCATCTTCAGACCGCCGCC
>CAVURB010000010.1:0-250720 GCA_963743815.1 uncultured Chloroflexia bacterium
GTTCATCGGAGCTGGCGTCGAGGTCTACGAGGGGATGATCGTCGGGGAGAACAGCCGCTCGGGCGACATGGACGTCAACCCGACCAAGGAGAAGAAGCTCACGAACATCCGGACGCACTCGCACGACGAGTCGCTCCGACTCACGCCGGCCCGGCCCATCACGCTGGAGACGGCGCTCGAGTTCATCTCGGACGATGAATTGGTCGAAGTGACGCCGCAATCGATCCGGTTGCGCAAGCGCCTGCTCGCGAAGCACGAGCGCGAACGCGACCGTGGCCGCGCCTACGACCTGGCGCGCGCGAGCGAACGCGAGGATTCCGCAGACTGATCCGCCGGCAGGTGGTGGTGCCTCCCACCACCGCGAGTTTCGACGTCAGGAACACAAACCTTGTTGCGCCGCGGGCGACGCCCCTGTAGCGTGCATGCGACGCGAGTCGAGTGCGCTGCGTGCCTGACCGTGGGCCGTCTGGAGGGATCATGGCTCGCCGCCTCGCCGCTTCGCTCCTGGTGCTCGTTGCGCTGTCGTCCGTGCTGGCCGGGCCAGCGCTGGCGGCCGATCCGGATGAGCTCGGCCTGCCGCCCCGCGATCGACCGGGCCTCGACCTGCAGGCAGGCCCGTCGCCGAAGGTCCATCGCGACGCGCAGAGCGCCCCGGGCGCGAACGGGAGGATCGCCTTCGGCGCGGCCCCGTTTGCAAGCTTCCCGACCGGGATCTGGTCCATGGAGGCGAACGGCACCGATACTGTGCAACTCACCCCGGGTGGGATCGGTTGGGGCGATGTCTGGCCCGCCTACTCGCCTGGCGGGACGATGGTCGCCTTCGGGCGAGACATGACCTCCAACACGACGAGCGTGGACGCCGACATCTTCGTGATGCAGGCGAACGGGAGCGGCGTCAAGCGTCTGACCGCGACCGCGACGGCGGATACGCTCCCGGACTGGACGCCCGATGGGAGTCGGATCGTATTCGGCTCGTACCGGACCGGTGGTGGTGACGTCTACTCCATGAAGATCGACGGCACCGATGTTCGTCGACTGACCACGAATGCGGCGAACGACCTCCACCCGAGCGTTTCCCCCGACGGCACGCGGATCGCGTTCGCCTCAGATCGGTCAGGCGCGTTCGATATCTACACCATGAACCTGGACGGCACCGGTGTGGCGCGCCTCACGACGACGGCTGGCGATGACTTCATGCCCGACTGGTCGCCCGACGGGACGAAGATCGCGTTCACGACCGGGCGGACCGGTGACTACGAGATCTTCTCGATGAACGCCAACGGGACGTCACAAGTCAACCTGACGCAGGACGGCGGGTTCCACGACCTGGAGCCGACCTGGTCGCCCGATGGCACGCAGATCGGCTTCTGGAGCTACTCGGATTCGGACTCGGACGTCTACGTGATGGCCGCCACGGGAGGCCTCCAGACGGCCATCGGCGCCACGACCGACGACGAATGGTCGGCCGACTGGCAGCCCATCCCCGCGTTCCCCCTGGTGGATGCGAGGTTCAGCACGTTCAAGACCGACATCGAGTGGGTGTATGCCGAAGGGATCACGGTGGGCTGCAGCGCCGAGCGCTACTGCCCCAACGATCCGGTCACCCGCGAGCAGATGGCCATCTTCCTCGACCGCGCCCTGGACCTGCCGCCCACGGCCACCGACTACTTCAGCGACGACACCGGACGCTCCGGCGAGGCAGCCATCAACCGCCTGCGCGCGGCCAACATCACGACCGGCTGCGCGGTCGGGCTGTACTGCCCGACCGAGCTCGTCAGCCGTGGCCAGATGGCAAGCTTCCTGGCCAGAGCGTTCGCCCTGCCGCCCACGACCACCGACTTCTTCACCGACGACACCGGCACCACCCACGAGGCCAACATCAACCGCGTCGCCGCGGCCGGCATCACCAGCGGCTGTTCCCCGACCACCTACTGCCCGACGGCCTCTGTCACCCGCGGCCAGATGGCCGCCTTCCTGCGCCGCGCCCTGGAGGAGTAGAGGAGCGTGGTGCGCCGCCTCGCCGCCTCGTTGCTGCTGCTCGTGACGATGTCGTCGGCGTTGGCCGGGCCGGCGCTGGCGTCGGAGCCGGACGTCCTCGATCTCGTGATGCGATCTGGGCCAGGCCTGTCGTCGGGCACCGCGAACTCGCCCAAGGTCCATCCCGACCGGGTGACGCAGACCGCCCCCGGCGCCAACGGTCGCCTTGTGTTCGGACGGGCGCCATTCCTCGAATTGCCGATCGGCCTGTGGTCGATGACATCGACCGGGGCCGATCCCCAGGCCGTGACGCCTCCCAAGCCAGGCTTCGGCGATCTCGAGCCTGCCTATTCCCCGGGCGGAACGATGATCGCATTCGCCCGGGACGTGACGCCGGACGAGGATGAGCTGACCACAGACATCTTCGTGATGCAGGCGAATGGGACGGGGATCAAGCGGCTCACGACCGCGGCGTCGAACAACTCGAATCCCGAATGGACGCCCGACGGCAGCCGCATCGTATTTACGGGCTCGACTGGCAGCGGTGATATCTATTCCATGAAGGTCGATGGCACGGACGTCCGTCGACTGACGTCAAATGCCGCGACCGACAGCTACGCGAGCGTGTCCCCCGATGGCAAGAAGATCGCGTTCGCCTCGGACCGGACGGGCGAATTCGACATCTACACCATGAACATGGATGGCTCGGGCCTGGCCCGGATCACGACGCATGCCGAATCCGATTCGTGGCCCGACTGGTCCCCGGACGGGACGAAGATCGCGTTCACGTCGTTGAGGGACGGGGAGTACGAGATCTATGTCATGAACGCGAACGGGACGGGCCAGACCAACCTCACGAACGACCCGGATTTCCTGGATCTAGAGCCGACCTGGTCGCCGGACGGGACGCAGATCGCGTTCTGGAGCTACCGGGATCCCGACGCGGACGTCTACGTTATGGCGGCGACCGGCGGCACCCAGACGGCCATCGGTGCGACCGCCGAAGACGAGATCAGCCCCGACTGGCAGCCCATCCCCGCGTTCCCCCTGGTGGACGCGAGGTTCAGCACGTTCAAGACCGACATCGAGTGGGTGTATGCCGAAGGGATCACCGTGGGCTGCAGCGCCGAGCGCTACTGCCCCAACGATCCGGTCACCCGCGAGCAGATGGCCATCTTCCTCGACCGCGCCCTGGACCTGCCGCCCACGGCCACCGACTACTTCAGCGACGACACCGGACGCTCCGGCGAGGCGGCCATCAACCGCCTGCGCGCGGCCAACATCACGACCGGCTGCGCGGTCGGGCTGTACTGCCCGACCGAGCTCGTCAGCCGTGGCCAGATGGCAAGCTTCCTGGCCAGAGCGTTCGCCCTGCCGCCCACGACCACCGACTTCTTCACCGACGACACCGGCACCACCCACGAGGCCAACATCAACCGCGTCGCCGAGGCCGGCATCACGAGTGGCTGCAGTCCGACCACCTACTGCCCGACCGCCTCCGTCACCCGCGGCCAGATGGCCGCCTTCCTGCGCCGCGCCCTGGAGGAGTGAGGGAGGCGAACCACGCCGGCAACGCGCGGGGTTGCCCCGTCCGTGTACCCTCGGACAGGTGACCCGACGAGTCGAGCGACGCCGCCGGACCGTTCGAGCCCTCGTGTTGATCGCCGCCATCGGCGTGCTGATCGGGGTCGTGCCCGCAACGCCGGCCCGTGCTGCCGATGACAAGCTGCCCGATCTCCGCGCCGCGCGAACCACCACGTTCCGCATCCGGACCACCTCGGGTGGCAAGCGGCTCCTCCGGTTCACCAGCCAGATGGTCAACTTCGGCGCCGGGCCGATGGAGCTGCGTTCCAGCCGCCCGAACACATCGTCGCCGTGGGTCGTGCGCCAGCGCATCTACGACACCGACGGCCGTCACCGCGACGTCGTTTCGGCCGCAACGCTGGCCTACGCGGGTGATGGGCACGACCACTGGCACGTCCGGCGGGTGATGACCTATCACCTATGGGGCAGCAAGGGCACCTACCGGGACGCCAAGATCGGCTTCTGCTATTTCGACACCACGCCGCGCGACCTGGACCTGCCCGGATCGCCCAACTCGAAGGTCTATCTCGAATCCACGTGTGGCAAGCGAGCATCGCTCACGACGAAGACCGGCCTGTCGGTCGGCTGGGGCGACACGTACCCGTGGAACTTCGCGTACCAGTGGATCGACATCAGCGGCCTGCCCGGTGGCACGTACACGCTGCGGACCGTGGTGGACCTGTACGACTCGTTCCTGGAGACGAACGAGGCGAACAACTGCACGTGGACCAAGGTCCGGTTCAACTCGTCGGGCTCCGGCGTGTCGGTGGTGAGTACCGGCTCCGGGTGCATCGATGACTGGTCCACCACCTCGTTCGCGACCGACATCGAGTGGCTGTACGACCAAGGCATCACCGAAGGCTGCGATGCCGACCTCTTCTGCACGTTCAACCCGGTCTCACGCGGCGAGATGGCGACCTTCCTCGATCGCGCCCTCGACCTCCCATCCGACGACGACGGACCACTTCACCGATGACGAGGGCAGCGTCCATGAGGGCGCGATCAACCGCGTCGCCGAGGCAGGCCTGACGCTCGGTTGCGCCCCCGACCGCTTCTGCCCGACCCGTGACGTCAGTCGTGGCCAGATGGCGTCGTTCCTGGCTCGTGCGCTCGAACTCCCGAGCAGCACGACCGACCACTTCACCGACGACGATGGATCCAGCCACGAGCGCGACATCGATGCCATCGCCGCCGCCGGGATCACGACCGGCTGCACGGCGACGACCTTCTGTCCCAACACCGACACCACCCGCGGCGCCATGGCCGCGTTCCTCCATCGAGCCTTCGGCGAACCATGACCAGTGAGGTGACCCGCTCGTGATATCCCGCCGCCGCCGCTCCATCCTTGCCATGCTCCTGATCGCGGCCGCGACCATCGCCACCGCGATCGCCCCGGCGACGGCCGGCGCCGCGACCTGGTACCCGGGCCAGCTCGCGAGCAACCGGATCCTGACCGGTCTGAGCTCGCCGACGGCCATCACCAACGCCGGCGACGGCACGGGACGCCTGTTCATCGTCCAGCAGGCGGGGACGATCCGGGTCGTTCAGAACAACAGCCTCAAGTCCGGGAATTTCCTTGACATCCGCGGCAAGGTGGCCAGTGGCGGGGAGCGCGGACTGCTGGGCCTCGCCTTCCACCCGGACTTCGAGAGCAACCGCCGCCTGTTCGTCTATTACACGCGCAACGGCGGCGACATCGTCATCTCGCGCTTCACCGCCAACGCTGCCGGGACCAGCGTCCCTGCGTCATCGGAGGCCCCGCTCCAGGTCATCGAGCACAGCGCCAACACGAATTACAACGGCGGTGCCCTGGCGTTTGGGCCGGACGGGTACCTGTACATCGGCGTCGGCGACGGCGGCGGTGCCGGTGACCAGCCCAACAACGGCCAGGACAAGGGCACGTACCTCGGCAAGATCATGCGCATCGACGTGGACGGGACCGGCGACGGCACGTTCGATCGCTATGCCAACCCGACCGACAACCCCTACTACGGGTCCGTGCCCGGCAACGACGGCATCTGGGCCTACGGGCTGCGCAACCCATGGCGCATCTCCTTCGATCGCGACACTGGCGTGTTCTGGATCGCCGATGTGGGTCAGAACCGTTGGGAAGAGATCAACCGCCAGCCGGCCGTTCACAACGGTGGTCGCAACTACGGCTGGCGCGTGATGGAGGGCAAGCACTGCTTCAACCCATCGTCCGGCTGCAACACCAGCGGCAAGACGTTGCCCATCGCCGAGTACGCCCAGGGCTCCAGCAATTGTTCGGTGATCGGTGGGTACACCTATCGCGGTGACACGCAGCAGCGGCTCGTCGGCGTGTACACGTTCGCCGACTTCTGCAGCGGTAACGTCTGGCGGATGCCGGCCACCTCCACGAACGGCGCCGACAAGAAGATCGACCTGGTCGTCGGGGGCAACATCACCTCCTTCGGGGAGGCCGAGAACGGCGAGATCTACTACGTGACCATCGGTGGCGGGTTGTATCGCCTCCTTGCTCCCGAATTCAGCGACATCGCCTCGAGCACGTTCATCGACGACATCCACTGGCTGCTCTACGAGGAGCTGACCGCCGGCTGCAGTGCGACCAAGTACTGTCCGACGGCCAACGTCACCCGCGAGCAGATGGCCATCTTCCTCGACCGCGCCCTGGGCCTGCCGGCCACCGGCACGGACTTCTTCAGCGACGACGAGGGACTGACCGGCGAGCCCGCCATCAACCGCCTGGCCGCCTCGGGCATCACCACCGGGTGCACCGCCACGACCTTCTGCCCGACGGCCAACGTCACCCGCGAGCAGATGGCCATCTTCCTCGACCGCGCCCTGGAGCTGCCGGCCACCGGCACCGACTTCTTCACCGACGACACCGGGCGCACCGGTGAGGGCTCGATCAACCGCCTGGCCGCCTCGGGCATCACCACCGGCTGCAGCCCGACCACGTACTGCCCGACCGCCGGGGTCACCCGCGGCCAGATGGCCGCCTTCCTGCGCCGGGCCTTCGAGGAGTGATCGGGGGCCGGGGCACCCACGCCGCCCACCGGGTACGACGCCCCCTCGTGGTGGCGTTCCTCGCGGCGACCCTCGGGCTCGGGCTCGCGTTCGCGCCCGTGACGCAGGCGGCCCTCGCGACAGTACAGCTCAAGGTCGTCAGCGTTGCGAGCGGCCTCGCATCGCCGGTCGGGATCGCCCATGCCGGTGATGGGTCGGGCCGGTTGTTCATCGTGGAGCAGGGCGGCACGGTCCGGGTCGTCAAGAGCAACCAGCTCCAGGCCGGGACGTTCCTCGACATCAGCAGCAAGGTGGGAACGGGCGGCGAGCGCGGTCTGCTGGGCCTCGCCTTCCATCCGGACTTCGAGGACAACCGCTGGCTCTTCGTGCATTACACGCGTGGTGACGGCGACATCGTCATCAGCCGCCTCACGGCGAACGACGCCGGGACCTCGGCCCCGTCCGACAGCGAGGTGACCCTGTTCACCATCGAGCACAGCGCCCAGACCAACCACAACGGTGGCGCGCTGGCGTTCGGACCTGACGGGTACCTGTACATCGCCATCGGCGACGGCGGCAGCGGTCAGAGCGACAACGGACCGTTGATCACGACGCGCCTGGGCAAGATCCTGCGGATCGACGTGGACGGGACCGGTGAAGGCGACAACGACGCGTTCGACTACCCGCCCGACAACCCGTTCGTGGGCGAGACCGGGGACGACGCCATCTGGGCCACCGGCCTGCGCAATCCGTGGCGGCTGTCGTTCGATCGCGGCACGGGCGACCTCTGGACCGCCGACGTGGGACAGGACACGTACGAGGAGATCAACCGCGACGCGACGCCGGTCACGCCCGGCCTCGACTACGGCTGGAACACGATGGAGGGCGCCCACTGCTACCCGTCGGGGAGCTGTGACCAGTCCGGCCTGACGCTGCCGGTGGCCGAGTACTCCAGCGTCCAGGGATCCGGGAATTGCTCGGTGACCGGCGGCCACGTGTACCGCGGGCCTAGCCAGCACGACCTGCAGGACCTGTACGTGTTCGGGGACTTTTGCAGCGGGCGGATCTGGACGATGCCCGCGACCGGCGGATCCATCACCCAGCGGCTCGACACCACCCTGCTCATCACGTCCTTCGGCGAGAGCGAGTCCGGGGAGTTGTATGTCGTCAGCCTGAGCGGGATCCTCTTCAGGGTCCTTGCTCCCGAATTCAGCGACATCGCCTCGAGCACGTTCATCGACGACATCCACTGGCTGCTCTACGAGGAGCTGACCGCCGGCTGCAGTGCGACCAAGTACTGTCCGACGGCCAACGTCACCCGCGAGCAGATGGCCATCTTCCTCGACCGCGCCCTGGGCCTGCCGGCCACCGGCACGGACTTCTTCAGCGACGACGAGGGACTGACCGGCGAGCCCGCCATCAACCGCCTGGCCGCCTCGGGCATCACCACCGGGTGCACCGCCACGACCTTCTGCCCGACGGCCAACGTCACCCGCGAGCAGATGGCCATCTTCCTCGACCGCGCCCTGGAGCTGCCGGCCACCGGCACCGACTTCTTCACCGACGACACCGGGCGCACCGGTGAGGGCTCGATCAACCGCCTGGCCGCCTCGGGCATCACCACCGGCTGCAGCCCGACCACGTACTGCCCGACCGCCGGGGTCACCCGCGGCCAGATGGCGGCCTTCCTGCGCCGGGCCTTCGAGTAGCCCGGCGTACAATCCGCGCGATGTCCATCTATCTCGACCACGCGGCCACGACCCCGCTCCGCCGCGAGGTCCTCGACGCGATGCTGCCGTACCTGACGGAGTCCTTCGGGAACCCGTCGTCGGCGCATGCGTTCGGGCGCGCGGCGCGCGCCGGGCTTGACGAGGCGCACGAGCGGGTCGCAGCGAGCTTGGGGGCTGAGGCGCGGGAGGTCGTGTTCACGTCCGGCGGAACGGAGGCGAACAACCTCGCGCTCAAGGGCGCGGCGTGGGCGGGCAAGGCCCGCGGCCACCGCATCGTGTCCTCGTCGGTGGAGCATCACGCCGTGGGCCACACGCTGCGCTACCTCGAGAAGTTCGGGTTCGAGGTCGTAGAACTCCCCGTCGACCGCTACGGCCGCGTGGATCCCGACGAGCTTGATGCCGCGATCACGGATCGGACGATCCTCGTCTCGGTGATGCTCGCGAACAACGAGGTCGGCACGATCCAGCCGATCGCCGCGATCGCCGAACGGGTCCGATCGCACAAGGGCGTGCTGCTCCACGTGGACGCCGTCCAGGCCGCCCCATGGATCGATATCGATGTGCGCACGCTCGGTGCGGACCTCGTGGCCCTGGGCGCGCATAAGTTCGAGGGACCCAAGGGGGTGGGCGTCCTATGGGTTCGCCACGGGACGCACATCCTGGCGCAGCAGCACGGCGGGACCCAGGAGCGCCATCGGCGGGCTGGGACGGAGAACGTGGCCGGTGCCGTCGGGTTCGCCACCGCCTACGAGCTCTCGTGCGCCGAGCGGGCCGCGACCGTGAAGCGGGTTCGACGCGGTCGCGAGCGACTCGCCAGCGCGGTGCTCGGCGTGGACGGGACCGAACTCACGGGTCACCCGACCGACCGCCTGCCCGGGCTGCTGTCGGTGATCGCCCGTGACACCGATGGCAGTTCAGTCGCGGTCGCGCTGGATCTCGAGGGCATCGCCGCGTCGGTCGGGTCGGCGTGCACCACCGGATCTACCGAGACAAGCCATGTGCTCGCCGCGATGGGCTACCCGGAGGACGAGGCTCGCGGCGCGTTGCGACTGTCGCTGGGACGGACGACGACGGACGCGGAGATCGATGTCGCGGTTTCGGTCGTGCCGACCGTGCTGGCATCGATGCGCCGCGGTTCCGTGGCGGTCGCCGCAGATCCGCTGGGGCAGGGGACGGACGCCCAGGCCGGGGTGCCCGTATGAGCCGGATCCTGGTCGCGATGTCGGGTGGGGTCGATTCGTCCGTCGCCGCGGCGCTGCTGCACGCCCAGGGCCATGAGGTGGTCGGCGTGTGGATGCGCCTGCACGACGTCGCCGACTCCTATTCCGAGTTCAAGAAGAGCTGTTGCTCGCTGGATGCTGCCGATGATGCCCGGCGCGTCGCCGCCCAGCTCGGCATCCCGTTCTACGTCATGAACCTGGAGCGCGAGTTCGACGCCGGGGTGCTCCAGCCGTTCCTCGATGCGTATCTGGGTGGCGAGACGCCGAGTCCGTGCGTGGACTGCAACACGTACGTGAAGTTCGGGGCGCTCCTTGGGCGTGCCCGCCACCTGTACGAGTGCGAGGCAGTGGCGACCGGGCACTACGCGCGGCGTGTGGTGGGCGCCGATGGCCGCGCCCGACTGTGCCTGGCCCGCGATACCGATAAGGACCAGACCTACTTCCTGTACGGGCTGCGGGCGGACCAGTTGGAGCACGCGCGCTTCCCGCTGGGCGAATTGACCAAGTCCGAGGTGCGCGACGTGGCTCGAGCGCTGGGGTTGGCCACGGCCGACAAGCCCGAAAGCCAGGAGATCTGCTTCGTTCCGGGCGGCGACTATCGCGACGCGCTCCGGGAGCGGGCCGGTTGGACGCCGGTGCCGGGGCCCGTGGTTGACGTGGATGGGTCCGTCGTCGGGGCGCATGGGGGCAGCGCCGCGTACACCGTGGGGCAGCGGCAGGGCCTGGGTGTCGCGCTCGGGGAGCCGCGCTATGTGTCCCGCATCGATCCGCTGAGCAACACCATCCAGCTGGGGCGTCGCGAGGACCTCGAGACCACGACGTTCGTGATCGAGCGGGCGTCGTTCGTCGCCGGGCCGCCGGCCGACGGGACCGATCTCCGGGCCGCCGTCCGGATCCGCCATCGCGCCGCCCTGATCCCGGCGACCGTGGCGCCACTCGGCGACCGCCGCTGGACGGTGACGACCGATGTCCCGGTCTGGGCCGCAGCACCCGGGCAGGCCGCGGTGCTGTACGACGGGGACGAGGTCCTGGGCGGGGGCCGGATCGAGCGACCATCGCCCGCGACAGATGCGGCCGTGGCGCCCGACCGCGCCGTCGTCCTCGCGACCGCGTGAGCATCGAGCCCTCGCTCGTGTTGTCCGTGCTCGTCGGTGCCTTTCACGCGTCGCTGTCCGTGCTCATCAAGGGCGCGGCGACGAGGCGCCTGCCCCTCATCGTCATCGCGGCGATCCTCGGGGCGTGGGCCGGCGACGCCCTGATGGACCGACTCGGACTGGACGTCCTCACGATCGGGGACTACCACCTGCTCGGAGCGTCGATCCTGGCGTGGGTCGGGATCGGGCTCGTCATGGTCGTGTCGACCCTGGGTCCGATCCGACCCGGGGTCGGACGGTGAGGGGCCGATGAGCGATCACGACAGGGACCGCGTCACGGCCAAATTTCTCCGGGGCCTCACGATCGGCGCCTTCATCGGCGCGATCATCGCGGGCTCGCGCCTGTGGACGAGGTTCCGCCGCCTGTAAGGACTCGGGCGCCGGCCGACGACGCGTCGCTACGCGATCTGCACCGCGATCGAGAACGTCGTGCGATAGGTATCCCCGTCGCGGGTCACGTCGAGCAGCGTGGTCCCGCCACTCTGCCCGAAGATCCCATCGGTGTCGTTGGGCGTGTCCTGCGTGCCCTTCGCGGCATAGACCCCGTTCGAGAACACCTCGGCGCTGAACGCGTCGTCGAAGAACAGCTGCGAGGTCGCTTCGAACCCGGCCGCGGCGTCGGGATCGGTCCGGATCTTGAAATGGATGTGCACCGCGCGACCCGAGTACCAGCCCGGGTAGACGGTCGTGAACGACGCCGCGCCATTTGAATCGGTGCGCTGGTGCCCGCGCAGGAAGTCGCCGGTGTCGCCCGACACCCCTGAGTACACCCCGAGGGCGTCGCAGTGCCACACGTCCACGATCACGCCTTCCAGCGGCGCGCACGCGTCGCCGTCCACCTGCGACACGATCCAGCCGAGCTCGAGGACCGCTCCCTCGGAGATCGCCCCGTCGCCGGTGTTCGCGCGGATGTCGGACCGCTCCAGGTTCACGTCGAGGTAGTACGGGCCTTCGGTCAGCTCGGGGACGACGACGCACGAGGGGATCGCGCTCGCGATCGCCGCCGCCGAGGCCGTCGCGATGGCCGTGGCCGCGGCCGAGGCGGAGGCCGAGGACCCAGCAGTGGCCCCGGCACTCCCCGACGCACCCGGCACGCATGCGGCAGCCGCCACGGCGACGCCACCCACGCCGAACAGCGCGAGCACCTCGCGGCGACTCAGGAAACGACCGACCGGCCGGTCGTCGTCATCGAGATCGTCGAGATCGAGGTCGGGGAGGGGATCGGAGGTGGTCGGGCTGGTCATCGAGGTCCTCGTCGGGTGGCGGGTCATCGGTCGCCAGCGTCGGTGCCGGTCCTGAGAATCGGCTGAGAGCCGCCCGTCGCCCGCGCCGGGCCGGGCCGGGCCGCCAGAACCAGGGCACCCCGCTCAGGCCGTCTGTCCCGCGACAAGCACGGCCACGAGCGCCACCATCGCCGGCACGGCCTGGACGACGAGGATGCGTCGCGAGACCGTCACGGCCCCGTAGACGCCGGCCACGATCACGCAGCCGAGGAAGAATACGCTGACCTGGAAGCCGACCGGGTCGCCGGCCAGCACGCCCCAGACCAGGCCCGCCGCGAGGAACCCGTTGTAGAGCCCCTGGTTCGCCGCGAGCGTCGCCGACCGGGCGGCGAACTCGGCGTCGATGCCAAACGACTTCAGGCCGCGTGGCGTCTGCCAGAGGAACATCTCGAGCACCAGGATGTAGCCGTGGATGGCGGCCACGACCAGCACGAGCAGGTCGGCGACGAGCGACATGCCCCGGAGCGTAGCAGGCACTCCCAAGGCGAGCGGCAGGCTCCGCTACCATTGCCAGCGATGTCGACCCCCACGAATCGCCAGGATCCGCGTATCACGTCGCTGCCGGCGGCCGAGATCCGCCGGCGCTTCCTCGAATTCTTCGAGGAGCGCAACCACACGGTGGTGCCCAGCGCGAGTCTCGTACCCGCGGGCGACCAGACGCTGCTCTTCACGAATAGCGGGATGGTCCAGTTCAAGGACCTCCTAACGGGCGCCGAGCAACGGAGCTACACGCGCGCCGTCGACTACCAGCGCGTCCTTCGCGTGGCAGGCAAGCACAACGACTTCGAGGAGGTGGGCCGGACGCCCCGCCATCACACCTTCTTCGAGATGCTCGGCAACTGGAGCTTCGGCGACTACTTCAAGCGCGAGGCGATCCACTGGGCGTGGGACTTCCTCACGCGCGACCTCGGGATCCCCGGCGACCGATTGGCGGCCACGACCTATACGACCGATGATCTCGCGTTCGAGGTCTGGCGCGACGAGATCGGCCTCCCGCCCGAGCGCTTGGTCCGCTGGGGCGACTTCCCCAACGGCGACGAGAAGAACTGGTGGCGCATGGCCGACGTCGGCCCGTGCGGCCCGTGCTCCGAGATCCATTTCGATCGCGGCGCCCACCTCAGCGAGGGACCCGAGTGCGTCCCGGACCACAGCGAGCATTGCCCGCGCTGGCTCGAGATCTGGAACCTCGTGTTCATGGAATTCGAGCTCCATCCGGACCGCAGCCTCACACCGTTGCCGGCGCCCGGCGTGGACACGGGGATGGGCCTCGAGCGGCTGGCGAGCGTCCTCCAGCAGGTGCCGACGAACTACGACACGGACCTGTTCACGCCCATCCACGCCCGCATGCGCGAGCTGCTGGGCCATGACCCGGATGCCTTCGAGGCTGAGCGGTTCAGCTACCAGGTGATCGCCGACCACTCGCGTGCCGTCACGTTCCTCATCGCCGATGACGTCCTTCCCAGCAACGAAGGGAGGGGCTATGTCCTGCGCCGCATCCTGCGCCGGGCCGTCCGCCACGGGCGCCTGCTGGGCCGCCGCGAGCCGTTCATGGCCGAAACGGCCGCGGTCGTGATCGATGTCATGGCGGACGCCTTCCCGCACCTGGTCGACCGCCGCGGCGAGATCCTGGCCGCGATCGCGCGCGAGGAGAGCCAGTTCGCCCGGACCCTCGACGCCGGCACGGTCCAGCTCGAGGAGGCGCTCATCCCGTTGACCGAGTGCCGAGCGGGTCGTCGGCCGGCGCGAGGAGGACCTGCCCGCGGATGCCCCCAGGCTTCCCGGTGAGATCGCGTTCCGCCTCCACGATACGTACGGCTTCCCGGTGGATCTCACGGTGGAGCTCGCTGCCGAGTACGGCGTCGCCGTGGACCGCGCCGGCTTTGATGCCGCCCTCGCCGAGCAGAAGCAGCGGAGTCGGTCGCATACGAAGGCGGGGTTGGCCACGGCCGCCCTCGCGACATCGCTCTACAGCGCCATCCAGGCCCGCGCCGGCGACTCCGAGTTCCTCGGGTACGAGACGACGACCGCGGAGGGCCGCATCGTCGCGATCATCCGGGACGGGATGGAGTTCGACGAGCTGACCGGCCACGGCGAGGCGGAGATAGTCCTGGACCAGACCCCGTTCTACGCGGAAGGCGGCGGCCAGGTCGGCGACAGGGGCACCATCCGCGAGCCGGGTGGCGGGAGCGAGCTCTTCGCCGTAGAGGACACGCAGAAGCCGGTGGGTGGGCTCATCGTCCACCGCGGCACCCTCCACGGCCGGCTGCGGGTCGGCGAGACGGTAGAGGCGGTCGTGGATGCGGATCGGCGCGCCCACACGATGCGCAATCACACCGGCACGCACCTGCTGCATCGGGCGCTGCGCAACGTCGTCGGTGAGCGTGCCCGGCAGGCCGGCTCGCTCGTGACCCCGGACTACCTGCGCTTCGACTTCCCGTTCGACCGGGCGCTGACCGACGACGAGAAGCGCGCCATCGAGGACGAGGTCCGCGCGGTCGTGCGCGACGACCGCCCGGTCAGCATCGCGTTCATGCCGATGCCCGAGGCCATCGAGGCCGGCGCCGACGCCTTCTTCGACGAGAAGTACGGCGAGACAGTGCGCACGATCCGCGTGCAGGACTACAGCTTCGAGCTGTGCGGCGGCACGCACTGTCGCGCCAGCGGCCAGATCGGCGGCTTTGTCATCACGGGCGAGCGGAGCATCGGCTCCGGCCAGCGCCGCATCGAAGCCGTCACCGGCGCCGCCGCCGATGCCCTGCTCCGCGAGCGCACGGACCGGCTGGAGCGCGTCGCCGCGGCGATCGGTGCCCAGAACGTCGAGAGCATCGAGGACCGGATCGCGGCCCTGCAGGACGAGCTCCGCGCCACCAAGCAGCGACTCAAGGCCGGTGGCGGCGCCGGCCTGCCCAAGCCGGCGGAGCTCGCTGCGCGCGCCGAGGACGTGGGCGGCGGCCGGCTGGCGGTCATCGCGGCCATCCCGGCGGGCTCGCTGGACGAGGTCAAGGGCCTTGCCCGTGACACTCGAGCAGCCCTACCCAGGGGCGTGATCGCGCTGGCGCACGACGCGGACGAACCGCAGCTCTTCGTCACGGTCTCGGACGACTTGGTGGCCGCCGGCGTCAGCGCCGGGGATCTCGTCCGGACGGCGATGCCCCACCTCGAGGGCAAGGGCGGTGGCCGGCCCGAGATGGCCCAGGGCAAGGGAGCCCGCCGCGAAGGCATCCCGGACGCGCTGGCCGCCATCCGTTCGGCGCTCACCACGGGGGCCTGATGGCCTTCTGGCGGCGGATCTGGCAGCGCGACGGTGAGGAGAACCTCGCCGCCTGCACCGCACTCGACGTCGGGACCGAGTTCGCCAAGGCGCTCGTCTTCGATATCGATGACGCCGGCCACGGCACGGTCCGCGGGGTGGGGCGCAAGCGCCAGGGTCTCTCGCACATGCAGTCGGGGACGGTCGCCGACATCCCGGCGGTCGTGGACAACTGCGCCGTCGCCCTCCAGGAGGCCGAGGAGATGGCCGGGTTCCGGCCCAACCAGGTCGTCATCGGGATCGCCGGCGAGCTCGTGAAGGGATTCACGACGACCCACAGCCAGGAGCGCAAGAAGCCCGACGTCCCGATCAGCGAGGCCGAGCTGCAGAAGCTCATCGACAACGTCCAGCGCGAGGCGCTTCGGGAAGCAGAGCGGGCGATCACCTGGGAGACAGGCCTGCCGCACGTGGATGTCCGACTGGTCCACGCGGCGATCACCGGCGCCTCGATCGATGGCTACGCGCTGACCAACCCGGTGGGCTTCCAGGGCCGCCACATCAAGATCGGGATCTTCAACGCCTTCGCCCCGCTCGTCCACCTCGGTGCGCTCCAGAGCGTGGCGAGCCAGCTGGACCTGGAGCTCCTCGAGATCGTCGCCGAGCCATACGCGGTCGCCCGGGTGCTGGGAACCGACCAGGTCCGCCAGTCCGGGGCGCTGTTCGTGGATGTCGGTGGCGGGACGACGGACGTGGCACTCGTGCGCCAGGGCGGCATCGAAGGCACGCGGATGTTCGCGCTGGGGGGCCGGGCGTTCACCAAGAGCATCGCCGATCGGATGGACCTGCCGTTCCCCCGCGCCGAGGCCCTGAAGGTGGACTACGCCCGCGGGATCTCGATCGAGGGTCGCGACGAGGTCGCGGCGATCGTGGGCGATGATGTCCGCGTGTGGGCCGCCGGCGTGGAACTGGTCATGGAGGAGCTGTCGGGCGGCGACCTCCTGCCCGGCCGCATCTACCTGTGCGGCGGCGGGTCGCGGCTCCCGGAGATCCGGGCGGCGCTGGCCGCCGAGTCGTTCTGGAAGCAGATGCCGTTCGCCCGCCCTCCTGAAGTCACGATCATGGCCCCGGACCAGATCGACACGATCTCGGACGCCACCGAACTCCTGGTTGACCAGCAGGACGTCACGCCCCTTGGCCTCGCCTTCCAGGCGATCGAGCTCCGTTCGACGGAGGACGCCCTCGATGTCGCCCTGCGCCGTGTCCTTCGGGCGATGAAGGTCTGACCTGATGGCCGGCGGCGTCCTCTACCTCGACATCGACGACGAGATCACCTCGGCTGCGGCGCGCATCCGGGGGGTGGAGGGTCGGCGCGTCGCCGTCGTTCTGCCATACGGCTCGCGGGTCGCCACCTCGAGGATCAACTTCCGGCTCCTGGCCCGTGACGCCCAGACGCACGAGAAGGACCTCTCGATCATCTCGGGCGACGCGGGGACCCGGGCGTTGGCCGCATCGGCCGGCCTGCCGGTCTACGCGTCGGTGGGGGAGTACGAGGCGTCGGTCGGGACCGCGAGCTCGGTCGCGGACCGGCCGCTGGAGCAGTCGGAGACGGTCGTGACGCCGCCGGCGGCAGTGATCGCCGCAGCAGGGGCCGCGCGGGTCGCCTCAGGGCCTGCCCCGACCACCCCGGACCCGGTCGTCTCAGGCCCGGACACCGGGAGCATCACCAGCCAGCGGTCGGCGACGACCACGACGACCCCGGTCGCCGCCTCACCGTCTCGTCCAGTCCCCGGGAAGGGCACAGGGACGACGCCACCTCGGACCCAGCCCGTGGCCCGGTCCGGGGGCCGCGGCATCGGTCGCGGCGCCATCGTCGTCGGCCTTGCCGTGGTCGCGCTCGCGGTGGTCGTCGGCGGCGTCGCAGCCTACCTGCTCCTGCCCTCCGCGACGGCCGTCGTAACGCCGCGCGAGGAGACCATCGGTCCGATCTCGCTGCGCATCTCGGCGAGCACGGAGATCGACGAACCGGACGTCGAGGCCGGCCTGGTCCCCGCCGAGATCGAGACCGTGAACGTCGAGGCCGCAGACACGTTCCCGGCCACCGGCAAGCGCGTCGAGGAGGAGAAGGCCACAGGTTCCGTGCAGTTCCAGAACCTCGACCCGACGTCGTCGAACACCATCGCCAAGGGCGCCACGGTCAGCACGCAGTCGGGCATCCGCTTCCGCACGGACCGTGCCGTCACCGTCCCGGCGGCGGAGCTCGTCGGCATCACGATCTTCCCGGCGACGGCCGACGTGAAGGTGACCGCCGTGGATCCCGGGCCAGACGGCAATGTGGGCTCGAGCGCCATCCAGAACGTACCGCGCGGCGAGAACGGACTGTTCCTCAAGGTCACCAACCCGGACCCGACCGGTGGCGGCACACGCGAGGAGTTCCCGCGGGTGACCCAGGAGGACGTGGACGCCGCCCTTGTCGCTCTGACCGGGCAGCTGAACGCCAGCTTCGCGGAGCGCCTCGACGACGAGGACCTGGTATCTGGCGACGTGAGCGTGTTCCCCGAGACCGCGGAGCTCGGCCCCGCGACGCCCACCACGGACCCGGACGAACTCGTCGGCCAGGAGGTCGAGACCTTCGAACTGGCTGCGACCGCGACCGGGACCGTCACGACCGTCGATTCCACCCCGGTCGAGAGCCATCGCCGAGGAGCGACTCGAGGCCCTCGTCGAGCCGGATCACCAGATGGTGGAGGACTCCAGCGAGATCACCGAGGCGCCGGCCGTCGTGGAGGGCGACACGATCACGTATCCGGTCGTCGCCACCGCTCGGCAGATCGCCATCCTGGATCCGGCCGCATTGGAGGCGGAGATCCTCGGCAAGCCGATCGACGAAGCCGAGGCGATCCTGTCCGCCTACGGCGAGGTCCAACTCGACGCCTGGCCGGACTGGGTCGGCACGATCCCGACCATCGATTCACGGGTGGAGGTCACGGTCCTGGGCCCGACCGCCTCCCCTGGCTCGTCGCCGTCAGCAAGCCCGGCGGCCTCGCCATGACGCACGATCCTCGGCATCGACCTCGGGGAGCGGCGGATCGGCGTCGCGATCGCCGAATCAGAAGGGTTTTCCGCGCGTCCACTGACCACGCTGCGTCGCGGCCGGACGATCGAGGCGGATGCGACCGCGATCCAGGCACTGATCGATCTCCACGCGGCCGACGCGCTCGTCGTCGGCCTGCCGTTCGAGGCCGCTGGCCAGGAGGGCTCCCAGGCGGCGCTCACGCGAGCGTGGGTCGAGGCGATCACCCCACTGCTGGAGCAGCCCGCCACCCCGATCACGTTCCAGGACGAGCGCCTCAGCAGTCATCTCGCCGAGCAACGCCTGGGTCCCATGCCGCGCGGCCGCTCGGGCGGCCCGCCCGAGTCGCACGCAGCGCGATGCCTACCGTGCCCGGGTGGACCGTGAAGCTGCGGCCATCATCCTGCAAGATGCCCTCGACACACGGCGCAGCGCCCGGCTCGTCTTCTCCCCGTCCCCCGACCACCATGGAGATCCCCTCATGACGATCCGCTCCGGCGGACGCCCGCGTGACCCGCGCGACCCGAATGGTTCTCGCGCACCCCATGCCCACCCGTACGAGCCCGACGCCTACGCGACCGAGTACGTCCCCGAGGCCTACGAGCCGTCGCGTCGTGGCAACTACGGTGGTCCGAGCCGGCGTAACGGTGGGGGCGGCAGCGGGATCATGGGCATCGTCAAGTTCCTCATCTTCGCGCTCGTGCTGGCGGGGTTCGTCCTCATCGTCTCGCTGACCGCCCTTCGGCCGCTGCTCAACTCCGCCATCCTGTCCTGGGCCTCGGACAATCCCGCGGCGCTGCAGCATCGAGTTCGTGGCCGACCTCGTGAAGGAGGACCTGGGCGCAGCACTGACGACCCCGGCGTCCACGGATCCGGCCCAGGTCGAGTTCACGGTCCTCGAGGGCGACACGGCCGGCACCATCGCCACGCGCCTCGAGGAGGAGGACCTCATCACGGATGAGCGGGCGTTCGTGTTCATCGCGACCCAGCGCGAGCTGACCGGCGACCTCCAGCAGGGCACGTTCCTGCTGCGCAAGAACATGACGCCCGACGAGGTCGTGACCGCCCTGCTCGCGCCGCCCGCGGTCCCGTACGTGGACATCGCCCTGCGCACGGGCCTGCGCCTGGAGCAGATCACCGCCAAGCTCCAGACCCTCGATGGGCTGGAGATGGATCCGCGCGAGTTCTACGAGCTCGTGACCGATCCGCCGGCCGCCCTGCTCGACGACTACCCGTGGCTGGAGCAAGGTCCTCGAGGACGCCCCGGACGGGGCCTCCCTGGAAGGCTTCCTCTGGCCCGCGACCTATCGCGTCCTGCCCGATACCACGCCCGACGAGCTGGTCCGCCTGATGCTCGACGAATTCATCGAGGCCGTCGGGCGAGAGCGCGACTGGATGTGCCCGCCGACCGTGGTCTGAACTTCTACGAGGTCCTGACCCTCGCCTCCATCGTGGAGCGCGAGGCCGTGCTCGACGAGGAGCGGGCGCTGATCGCGGGCGTCTACCAGAACCGCATCGACAAGCTGCCGGGCGTCAAGACCGGGCTGCTCAACGCGGACCCGACCGTCATCTACGCCGCGGATACGGTGAACCTCGATGCGATGCCGTTCGACGACTGGCAGCGAGTACGTCTTCTGGACCGTGCCCGAGACGCCGTTGGCGCAGCTGGAACTCCCCGACGACCTCGCCGGGCTACAACACGTATGTCATCCCGGGTCTGCCGCCAGGGCCGATCGCGACGCCGACCATCGCCTCGATCGATGCGGCACTGGAGCCGAACACTAAGGACAAGTACATCTACTTCCTGGCCATCCCCGAGGGCAACGGCGCGCACGTGTTCGCCAAGACCAAGAAGGAACATCGACGCCAACCGCGCCGAAGTACGGCTACGAATGACCGACCGGTGGCCGACGCCCGCTGACTTCGCACCACCGCCGACCGCCGGCGCAGCTGGCCGACTGGGAGGCGGCGGATCGCGCCGCCCGACCCGCTCGACTGGCCCGCCTGCGCGATCGGTTCGCGAGCGCCGGGATCGACGCCTACTTCGGCGTCCGACGCGAGCACATGCGCTATCTGACCGGGCTTCAACCTCGCCGACGGCGAGGAGAAGGTCGCCGGGCAACTCCGGGCAGTTCCTCGTCGGGGCGACGCGGTCGTCGTGCTGGCCGATTCGCGCTACACGATCCAGGCCCAGCCGCGAGGCACCGAGGCCGCGGATCGCCGAGGCGTACGGCGACCTGCCCACGCGCTGGCCGGAGCTCGTGGCGAGCGATCGGGGCGCGCCGGGTCGGCGTCGAGGCCGGATTCGTGCCCGCACGCGACCTGGACGCGGCTCGCGGCCGCGGCTCCGGACGTCGAGCTCGTCCCGGTCGAGGGCTGGGTGGAGGCGGACCGGGCGGTCAAGGAACCGGCCGAGCTGGAACGGGTCGCGGCCGCGTGTGCCGTGGCGGACCGGGCACTCGCGACGCTGCTCCCCGAGATCCGGCCCGGCGTGACCGAGGCCGACTCTGGCGTTGCGCGCTCGAGTGGCTGATGCGGACCGGCGGCGCCGAGGCGCTCGCGTTCGACGTCGCGTGCCTGTGCGGACCGGAGGCGGCGCTGCCGCACGGCGCGCCCGGCGATCGACCGGTCCTGGACGGGACCGTCCTGCTGTTCGACTTCGGGGCGCAGGTCGCGGGCTATCGCAGCGACATGACCCGGACGCTGTTCGTGGGTGAACCGACGGCACGCGACCTCGCGATCTACGAGCTCGTCGCGCGCGCCCAGGCGGCGCCGATCGCCGCCCTCGAGACGGTCGTCGCCGGCGGGAGGGGAGCTGCCATCCGGGCCGCGCGCTCGATGCCATGGCCGGACAGGTCATCATCGATGCCGGGCACGGCGAGCACTTCGGCCACGGGACCGGCCACGGCATCGGCCTCGCCACGCACGAGGCACCCTCGCTCGGCAAGGCCGCCTCGGACGCGCCGCTGCCCAGCCCGACGGTCTTCTCGGTGGAACCGGGCGTCTACCTCGACGGGCGAGATGGGCGTCCGCATCGAGGACCTCGTCGCCGTCGATGCCGCCGCGAAGCGGGTCGAGCGGCTGACGCAGTTCCCGCGCGACGTCCTGGTCGTCGGAGCGTGACGCCGGATGCGGATGGCGTAGGGTATCGAGCATGCTGGCGCTCGGGATCTTGGTCATCGCGATCGGGGCGATCGCGCCGGGTGCGTCGCAGGCGAGACGCCCCGTCCCCGCCCGTGGTGACGGCAGCCCACGATCGAATGCCTCGGGATCCCGGCGCAGACCTGCCAGGAGATCGTGACCGACGCGCGGCGCAACGCGCAGCCGGGCACGGTCCCCGTGTCCACATCCGGGCCGCGTGCTCGCAGTCCGCAGTGCACGATCCAGAACGGGGAGGTCGATATCGAGGTCGCGTACTCGGACGGACGCCGGGCAGGCGTCCGGAGCATGGGGTGGTCGAGCGCGGTCGAGGCCCGGCGTCGCGCCGGATCCCGGTCGCGCCCGTCGTGCCCGGCGAACCCGTGTGCCAGGGCGTGCCTGCGCTGACGTGCCGGGACTGGCGGACGAGTCGTCGAGCGCGGATCCCGGCAGGGGCGTGAGATCTCCTCGATCACCGTCCGATGCAGTGCGGTGCCGTGCACGACGACGAGCGGGGAGCGGCGACACGCTCGTCGAGTTCGTCGACGGCACGTCGATCACGACGGAGTGGTCGCTACGAGAACCGCCGTCCCGTCAGGTTGACGCGGCGGCGGCACGCGCGGCACGATGCGCCCGATGCCCGACATGAACTCGCTCTTCGACTGGTTCTGGCCGATCATGGCGGCGTCCTTCATCGTGCCGCTCGTCATCACGGTTCGTCATCGGGACGGTCATCTGGGCGATCCGACGGAACAGCGCCCCGCGTGAGGACCCGGCGGTCGCCGCCCTCAAGGCAGCGCTATGCCCGGGCGAGATCGATCAGGCCGAGTTCGAGGTCAGGCTGCGCTCACTGACGCGCGACCGGGACTGACGCGCAGGCTCGCGAGTGTCGCCTCGAGCGCCTCGCTGAAGACCGGGACCTCGGCGGTGGTGAAGGCCAGCGGCGGGCGGACCTTGAGCACGTTACCGTGCCGGCCACACGTGCCGACGAGGACGCCGCGTTCGCGCAGGCCCTCCTTGACCGCCGATCGTCGTGGCCGCGTCGCACGAACTCGACGCCGATCGCCAGGCCCGACCCCGCGGACGTCGAGCAGCGCCGGATAGCGCGGGCGAGGTCGCGGATGGCGTCGCGCAACGCCGCGCCGGCCACCGTCACCCGCTCGAGGACGTGCTCGTCCGCCAGGACGTCGAGGACGGCCAGCGACGCCGCCGCGGACACGGGGTTGCCACCGAACGTGCTGAAGAACACGGTCTCGTCGGCGAACGCCTGGGCGATCTCCCGTCGGGTGATGACGGCCCCGACCGGATGCCCGTTGCCCATCGGCTTGCCGAGCGTGACGAGGTCCGGGACGATCCCGAACCGCTCGAACGACCACATCGCCTCGCCGGTCCGGCCGTGGCCGCCCTGGACCTCGTCGGCGATCCACAGGCCGCCGGCCGCATGGGTGGCCGCGACCCAGGCCCGCGACGAGGGCCGGATCGGCGGCCGCGAACCCGTCGCTCGTGAGGACGCCGTCGAGGATGGTCGCCGCGGCGGCGATCCCGCGCATCGGTCAGGCGGGCGAGGGCGGCCTCGAACGCCGTCGCATCCAGGTGCTCGCCGCGTACGCCGGTCCGGGACCGCCCACGTCTCGACGTGCGTCGGGCCGCTGGCCGCCGTGCCACGACTCCGGCGAGAGCGGCGGCGATCGCCTCGGAGATGCCGTGATAGGCGTAGTCCGTGCACAGACCGCCGTGCCGGCCGGTGAACGTCGTCGCCAGGCGCCACGCGAGGTCGTTCGCCTCGGAGCCGGAGTTCACGAAGAACACGGTGTCGAGCCCGGTCGGGCATCGTGGCGATCAGGCGCTCGCGAGAGCTCGATCGCGCCTTCGTGGAGGTAGCGCAGGTTCGTGTTCAGGCGGCGGGCCTGGCGGGCGATCGCCTCGGTGACCCGCGGATGGGCGTGACCCACGCACGGGACGTTGTTGTAGGCGTCGAGGTAGCGCCGGCCGTCGACGTCGGTCATCCAGACGCCCTGCGCGCTGACGAGGTGGAGCGGCTGCTCGTAGGTGAGCGGCTCGAGGGCCGGGCCCATCGCCGCGCGTCCGGCGCTCGATGAGCCGGTCCCGATCGCCGACCGCCGTCGTCGGCCGGCACCTCCGCCCCGAATCGCCGGGCGACCTCGTCCCAGCCGGTCTCGAGGAGCGTGGCGATGGTCTGCGCGACGGACCCGTTGTAGCGCTCGGCGAAGGTCGGCGTCCTCCAGCCCGCGGTCCGAGCGCCACGAGGAGATGGCGATCGTCACCGCGGCCCGCGTCGCGAGGATCTCGCCCAGCAGGCGGAGCTCGAGCGGCTCGAGCGGCGTGATCCGCTGGTAGCCGTCGATGACGAGTCGGCCGCGCGGAACAGCTCGTCGGGACCGCGGTCGTTGAGCAGGGAATCGAGCGCGCTCGCGAGGTCGACGATGAGCGCCGAGTGGCTCATGTCGCCGAAGTCGACGATGCCGGTGATCCGGCCTGTCTCATCCGTGAGGGCGTTGTCGCTGGTGAGGTCGCCGTGGACGACCTGGGCGCGGAGCGATGGCCACGCCGGGGCGACGACCGCGTCGTAGCGGTCCAGGACGCGTTCCACGAGGTCGCGGCGTTCGCGGTCGCGGATGGCGTGGACCATGTCGCGGGTCCGCGACGCGTGCTGGACGTCCCAGAGCATCGTGCGCTGGGCCGCCGGGTGGAAGAATCCGCGGAGGGCGCGGCCCAGGCGGGCCGTGGTCTCGCCCCAGCCGATGAGGGCCGCGTCGGGCAGGCCGCGCGGGTCGATCCGGTGGCGACCCGGCAGCACGTCGTACAGGCGGACGTGGTGGGCGCCGTCGGCGTGCTGGAACGTGGCGCGGAAGGCCTCCGGGCCGCGTCGGCGTCCGTCGCACCGGGCAACGCGCCACGGCATGGCCAGCGGCAGTGCCAGGGTCCACGCTGGCCGCGTGGACGACCGCGAGGGCCTCCATGTCGAGCGTCGCCGGGTCCTCGGCGGCGTTCGAGAGCTTCATCACCGCGAGCGGCGACGTCGGCCGGCGTCGAGGAGCAGGAACGTCTGGTCGCGCTCGCTGCCGAGATCGCGGGCCGCCGCCGCGTGGACGTCGAACGTCCGTGCCGGCGATGTCGAGGATCGCGCGCTCGTCGAAGTCGGGCGGCGCGGCCGCCAGGACGGCGTCGAAGTCGGTCGTGCTGCCCATGTGCGCTGATGGTAGTCGGACGTGTCGACGCGACGGCGGCTGGGCCACGGGCCGGTCCGGTCCGGGCGTCCGCTAGAATGCGCCGACCACCCCACCGATCGCGGTCCCGCTGGCGCCCTGCGCCGCGGTGCGACCCCCAGGAGCCCATCCGACATGATCAGCACCGGCGAACTCAAGAAGGGCGTCGCCATCGAGCTCGACGGCGAGCTCTGGCAGATCCTCGACTACCACCACATCAAGATGGGTCGAGGCTCCGCCCAGGTCCGCATCACGCTGCGCAACATCAAGCGCGGCCAGACGGTGGAGCGCTCGTTCCAGGCCGGCACGAAGTGGCCGCGCGCCTCCATGGAGAAGCGGCCGGTCCAGTTCCTGTACCGCGACGGCGACGACTTCCATTTCATGGACAACGACACGTACGACCAGTTCGTGCTGACCGCCGAGGCGCTCGGCGAGGCCGCGCAGTACCTCAAGGACGGCATGAACATCGATCGCACGAGCTACCAGGGCGAGACGATCGGCGTCGAGCTGCCGGTCACCGTGGACCTCGCGGTGATCGATACCGAGCCCGGGTTCGCGGGCGACACGCAGTCCGGAGCCCGCAAGCCCGCCACGCTGGAGACCGGGCTCGTCGTCCAGGTGCCGATCTTCGTGGAGACCGGTGACACGATCCGGGTCGACACCCGGACCGGGGACTACCAGACGCGCGTCTGACGGACGCCACCGTCGGCCACCCGCGGAGCGGCCGGCCGGACCGCCGACGCGGGGCGCGAGCGGCCCGGCGTCGGCGCCGCCGGCCGGCCGCGCGACGCCTCGCGCCGTCGGGACCTTCGGCGTTCGGATCCTCGCCGTCAGCGAGGTCACGCGGGCCGTCCGTGGCGCCGTCCGCGACCGATCCGCGACTCGCCGACCTCTGGGTCGAGGGCGAAGTCGGGCGCGTCACGATCTCGTCCGCCGGGCACGCCTACTTCGCGCTCAAGGACGAGCGCAACCAGCTCCAGTGCGTGTGGTTCCGCGATGACCGGATCTACGTCGGCGTTCGAGGCGCAGGCCGGGTTGCGCGTGGTCGCCCACGGCCGGATCGACCTGTTCGAGCCGCAGGGTGCGCTCCAGCTCTACGTGGACTCGCTCCAGCCGGCGGGCGTCGGCGATCTCGCGCTCCGGTTCGAGGCGCTCAAGGCGAAGCTCGCGGAGGAGGGCCTCTTCGACGGCGCGCGCAAGCGGCCGCTGCCGGTCCGTCCACGCGTCATCGCCGTCGTCACGAGTCCCGACCGGGGCCGTCTGGCGCGACATCTGCCACGTCCTCGCGCGGCGCTGGCCGCTGACCCGGGTGATGCTGGTCGCGTCCAAGGTGCAGGGCGAGGACGCCCCGGCGAGCATCGTCAACGGCCTGACCCGGGTGGAGCGCTGGATCGACGAGTGCGCGGCGGCGGGTCGGCCCGAGGACGCTCCCGCGGTGACGATCGTCGCGCGCGGCGGCGGCTCGCTCGAGGACCTGTGGGCCTTCAACGACGAGCGGGTGGTCCGGGCGGTCGTGGCGCATCGGGTGCCGGTGGTGGCCGGGATCGGGCACGAGGTGGACGTGACGCTGACCGACTTCGCGGCCGACGTCCGGGCGCCCACGCCGTCCGCGGCCGCGGAACTGGTCGTGCCGGATCGGGCGGACCTGCTCGCGGCGATCGGCGGTGGGCGGCGACGGCTGGATGCCGCGGTCACGCGCCGGGTCGTGGGCGCCGCACGGACGATGGGGGAGGAGCGCCGGGCGCTGGAGCGCCTCCACCCGGCGGCCCAACTGGCGGTGGCACGGGAGCGGACCGGGCTGCTCGTGGATCGGGCGACGCGGACCGATCGCGGCGCGGCTGGACGGGGAGCGGCGCTCCCTGGAGCGCGCCGGGCGCCCGTCTCGAGCCGACCCTGCCGGCCCGCCTGTCGCGCGACCGCGCCCGGCTGGCCCGGGCGGACGGCCTGGCGGGCTGGCCGCGCGACGGGTGGCCGGGGCTCGGGCCGGCCTGGACGCCGCCGCCGCGGCCCTGGCGGTCCTCGGGCCGCAGGCCACGCTCGACCGCGGCTACGCGATCGTCCGGCGCGCACCCGACGGCGCGATCGTGCGAGCGCCCGCGGAGGCGCCGGCGGGGACGAGCCTCGCGATCCGGGTCGCCGGGGGCGAGTTGCCGGCCACCGCGGGGGAGGGGACACCGGGCGGGCGAGGACGACGGGGCGTCCTGATGGTGTCGAGGTCCTCGTCTTCCTCGGGGGCGTCGCGGTCATCGCCGTCGATCGGCGTGCGGCATCGGTATGCTTGTCGCGCGGCCGCTGGATCGACTGGACGAGCCCCCGACGACGCGAACGAACCGAACGAGGAGCCACGTGGCGACGACCGACCCGACGACTGACCCGGCCGCTCGACCCGGCGAGCCGCCGCCATCGAGGCGCTCTCGTTCGACGACGCGCTCGCCGAGCTCCAGCGGACCGTGTCGGAGCTCGAGGCGGGCGGCCAGCCACTGGAGGCCGCGATCGCCCTCTACGAGCGTGGCGTGGCGCTGCAGGCGCGCTGCGAGCGACTCATCTCGGACGCCGAGTTGCGGGTCCAGCAACTCGTGGCCCGAGCCGGCGGCGCCCTCGAGACCCGCGAGGTCCAGACCGACGACACCGGGGACGCCGGCCGGCCGAGCTGACGGGCTCACGGAAACTCGCGACTCGCCGGGAACAGGTTTACAATCGCGGCGCCGGAACGTGGCATCCCGGCCAGGGCCGCGCATACGTACCTCAGTCACACGCGACTATCCTGACCCGTCAGCCGCCACGAACCGACGCTCCCGAGCCTGCCATACGGAGCCGACCCCCATCGTGTCCCTGCTGTCCGAACTCCAGAGCCCGGCCGACCTGCGCGGCATGGACCAGTACCAGCTGGCGGAACTCGCGGCCGAGATCCGCGAGACGATCATCCACACCGTCGCGGTCACGGGCGGCCACCTCGGTTCGTCGCTCGGGGTCGTGGAACTGACGATCGCGCTCCACCGCCTCCTCGAATCGCCGCGCGACAAGATCGTCTGGGACACCGGGCACCAGGCCTACCCGCACAAGCTCCTCACCGGCCGGCTCGATCGATTCGGGACGCTGCGCGCGCTCGATGGCGTCGGCGGGTTCCCGCGACGCACCGAATCGCCGCACGACGTCTTCGACGGCGGGCATGCCGGGACCGGGCTCTCGATCGCTGAGGGGCTGGCCGAGGCGCGCGACATCCGCCACGGGATGGAGCGCATCGCGGTCGTGGTCGGGGACGCCGCGCTGATGAGCGGACTGTCGCTCGAGGCGCTCAACGACATCGGCCAGCGCCAGACGCAGATGCTGATCGTCGTCAACGACAACGAGATGTCGATCTCGCCCAGCGTCGGCGCGGTGTCGCGCTACCTGTCGCAGATCAAGCTCTCGACCGCCTGGCGTCAGAGCAAGGGCGCCTACGACCGGACCGTGGAGCGGATCCCCGTCGTGGGGCCGATCGTCCTCGAGTGGTCGCGCCGGGTCCGGGCTTCGGTCGTGCGCCTGGCGCAGCCCGGCCAGCTGTTCGAGGACCTCGGGCTGACCTACATCGGGGTCGTGCCTGGTCACGACCTGCACGCGCTCCTGGAGACGCTGAGCGCGGCGCTCGCGCTCCCCGGCCCGACCATCGTCCACGTCCGGACCCAGAAGGGTCGCGGCTTCCGGCCGGCCGAAGTCGACCAGGTCTCGTTCCATGGCGCCGCGCTGCCGCCGATGGCCCTGTCGCCCAAGGCCGACACGTACGAGCGCCCGAAGCCGAACGGCAGGATGCCGACCGAATCGATGACCGACGACGCCGCGGCGCCCACGCTCGCGACCCTCCGCGCCCGCCAAGCACCCCAACTACACCGCGGTGTTCGCGGCCGAGCTGATCGAGCTGGCCCGGACGGATCGGCGGATCGTCGGGATCACGGCCGGGATGCCGACCGGGACCGGGATGTCGAAGCTCGCGGCCGAGTTCCCCGATCGCGTGTTCGATGTCGGGATCGCAGAACAGCATGCGGTGACGTTCGCGACCGGCCTCGCCATGGGTGGCATGCGTCCGGTCGTCGCGCTCTATTCCACGTTCCTGCAGCGCGCGTTCGACCAGACCGTCCACGACGTGTGCCAGAACGACGCTCCGGTGCTCCTGGCCGTGGATCGTGCAGGGCTCGTCGGCGAGGACGGGACCAGCCACCAGGGCATGTTCACGGTCCCGGCGCAGCGCCAGCTACCCAACCTGGTGATCGCCGCTCCCCGGGATGAGCAGGAGTTGCGCTCGCTGCTCCGGACCGCGTTCGCGCAGGACCATCCGTTCGCGCTGCACTACCCGCGCGATGCGGGGTTCGGACTCGCTCCGGTGGAGCCGCAGGTCGTGCCGGTGGGCCAGGCCGAGACCTTGCGCGAGGGCCGCGACCTGCTGTTCGTGGGTTTCGGGCCGATCGTGGCTCGGGTCATGGAGGCGGCCGCGACCCTGGAGGGCGAGGGCTGGAGCGTGGGCGTGATCAACGCTCGGTTCGCCAAGCCGCTCGATCGCCAGCTGATCCTGGATGCGGCGCGCGGCAAGAAGCTGGTCGTCACGTTCGAGGAGAGCGTCGTGACCGGGGGGTTCGGGAGCGGCGTGCTGGAGCTCTTCGAGGAGGCCCGCTTGACCGACCCGGCCTATCGCGACGTGCCGGTCCGGATCGTCGGGATCCCTGGCGACCGGTTCGTGGACCACGGGTCAGTGACGGACCTGCGGCGCGTGCTCCGCCTGGATGCGCCGGGTCTCACCGCGCAGGTTCGCGAGACCATCGACACGCTCCGCGCGACGCCCGGTCGCTCCGAGTCGGAAGTCGCCGCCGGCTGACGATCCGGGGACGGTCAGCCCGTTCGCCCGAGCAGGTCGCGTGTGCTCGAAGACACGAGCGCGGCGAGGCCGGCGAGGCTGAGTGCGAGCCCGGCCACGATGTGGGAGCCGAAGCCGCCGGTCGATAGTGCGACGAGCACGCCGACGAGCGCCACCAGGTGGATCGCCGCGGCGAGCGGCCACGACCACGCCCGTCCGGCCCACAGGGCAGCGGCCGCCACGATGGCCACCAGCCCGTAGGCGACCGCCGTCGCGCCGAGGAAGCCGACCACACTGAGCGGACCTGCGCCGGTGAGGAGCGGGACGAGTCCTGCGGCGATCGCAAGCAGGAAGGCCCCGAAGAGCAGTGCGCCGGCGGCGACGACGAGGGTGAGGGTGATGGCGAGGAGAAGGGCGGTCGATCGAGCGGACATGGCCCCATCCTGGTGCGCGCGACGGCCGGTCGGCATGGACCGTCGACCGGGGGTCACGTGGACGTCCGTCCAGACGTCGCGTCTCACGCGCGCTGGCGCGCCACCGTCAGCCCGACGATACGCGAGATCACGATCGCCACGTACATCAGGCCCAGCACCTGCTCGATCATCACGACGGATCGGGCGTTGGGCAGGACGGGCGTGATGTCGGACAGGCCCACGCTGGTCAGGTTCGTGAACGAGAGGAACAGCAACTCGAACCATGTCCGAGGCGCCGTGGGATCGCCCGGGCCGGCGAACGATCCCGGCCAGATGACCTGGACGACCATGAAGGTGTACGCGAACGCCCAGGCCAGGACCGTGAAGGTCGCCCCGGTCGCGTAGAGCTCGTCGGGCGTCACGATGTGGTCCTTGAACATGTACCGGATGAGGGCGTAGCGTCGTGTAGAAGTAGAACGCCGCGTGCAGGGCGGACGATCCCAGCACGATCGCCTGGTTGTCCGGCCAGGCCACCTCGAGGATCGTCAGGACCACGATCGGCAGGCCGATCAGGACGGAGATCCATGACAACGCCGGCGTCGACTGGACCGTTCGGACCGCCAGCACCAGCACGACCAGCCCGAACAGCGACAGCGCCGCGTGTCCGACCGCTCCCGTCATGAACGGATAGAGCAGGACGCCGATCAGCTGGACAGCCAGCAGCACGGCCGAAGGCTGGTAGCTCGTGAAGAACCGACGCGGCATGACCGTCAGTCTATGAGGCCGATGAGTCCGAGTGCATCGGCGCGTGGCACGATAGGGGCGTGAAGTCTGCTTCAGCCGCGCCGGCACGTCCGTCAACGAGGGCGAAGCGCGTCCGGCTCGACCAGCTCCTCGTCGAGCGAGGCCTCGTCGAGTCGCGCGCCCGCGGTCAGGCGCTCGTCCTCGCGGGCAAGGTCCGTGTCGGGACGGGCGACGCGGCGCGGCTCGACCACAAGCCGGGCGACCTCGTCGCCGACGGGACGCCGGTGACCGTCGAGGCCCCCGAGCCGTACGTCAGCCGCGGCGGCCACAAGCTCGCGGCCGCGCTCGACGCGTTCGAGATCGATCCGGCCGGGGCTGGCCGCCCTGGACGTGGGCGCGTCCACCGGCGGCTTCACCGACGTCCTGCTCCAGCGCGGCGCCCGTCACGTCTACGCCGTCGACGTCGGTCGCGGCCAGCTGGCCGAATCGCTGCGACGGGATGCGCGCGTCACCTCGATGGAGCGGACCAACGCCCGGACGCTCACCGCGACCTCACTCCCCGAGCCCATCGACCTCGTCGTCATCGACGTCTCGTTCATCTCGCTCGACAAGGTCCTCGAGCCTGTTCGCCGCACGATGACCCGCGCCGGCCAGATCGTCGCACTCGTGAAGCCGCAGTTCGAGGCCGGCAAGGGCCGCACGGACAAGGGCGTCGTGCGCGACCCGGCCATCCATCGCGAGGTGCTGGAGCGGGTCGTCGCGCGCCGCCGCGGAACGGGGTCTCGGCACGCGCGCGGTCATCGCCTCGCCGCTCCTGGGTCCGGACGGCAATCGCGAGTTCCTGGTCCATCTCGCGCCCGGCCCCGGTTGCGCCGAGATCCACGACCGCATCGCAGAGGTGACCGCCCCGTGACGATCGAGCGCATCGGGTTCGCCTACAACCCGACCAACGAGGCCGCCGTGGAGCTCTCGGCCCGGGCGGCCGGCTGGTGCCAGGTGCGTGGCATCGGGGAGTGGCAGGCGCAGTCGGGCGACCTGGACCGCTTGCGCGCCGAGCTGCCCACCACGGACGCGCTGGTGGTCCTGGGCGGCGACGGCACGTTCCTGCGGGCCGCGCGTGCGGTGGCCGAGGTGGATGTCCCGCTCCTCGGCATCAACCTCGGCAAGGTCGGGTTCCTCTCGAAGGCCGAGGAGAACGACCTGGAACCCGTGCTCGGGCGGATCGTGGACGGCGACTACACGATCGATGAACGGATGGTCATCGAGGGCCGGATCCTGCGCGGTGGGCGCGACGGGGAGCACGAGCGCCACGTCGCCCTCAACGACATCGTGGTCGCCCGCGGCGCGCTGGCCCGCGTCTGCCGGCTGGACGTGTCCATCGATGGCACGCATCTGGCGACGTTCGTGGCGGACGGCCTGGTCGTCGCAAGCCCGACGGGTTCCACCGGCTACTCGTTCTCGGCGGGTGGCCCGATCCTGGAGCCCGTCAGCCGGAACCTCGTCGTGACGCCGATCGCGGCATACCTCTCGGCCTTCCGGTCGGTCGTGGTGAGCCCGGAGCAGGTGGTCCGCTGCCGCGTCGTGGACGCGCACGAGGCGCTCGTCTCGGTGGACGGCCGCGAGGACCTGCCGATCGCGGTGGGCGACATCGTCGAGGTCCGGGCCGTGGAGCGCCCGATCCGGCTCCTGGAACCGACCGGTTCGCTCTCGTTCTGGGACCTGCTGCGTCGGAAGGTGGAGCTGCTGCCCTCGTGACCGACGAACGCCCAGCCGCCGAACCCGGGCGACTCCTGGAGCTGACCGTCACCGACCTCGCGCTCATCGATCGGATGCGACTCGCATTCGATGCCGGGTTCAACGTCATCACCGGCGAGACCGGGGCCGGCAAGAGCCTGCTCATCGATGCCCTCGGGCTCGCGCTGGGCGCCCGCGCCGACACGACGCTCGTCCGTCACGGCGCCGACTCGGCGCGCGTGGAGGCCCTGTTCGACCGGCTGCCGGAACCGCTGATCGTCGTGCGCGAGGTCTCGTCGGGCGGACGCTCCACGGCCCGGCTCGACGACGCCACAGTGACCGCGGCCCGCCTCGCCGACGAGGTGAGCGCGCTCGTCGAGGTCCACGGCCAGCACGACCAGGGGCGGCTGCTCGACGAGCGCTGGCAGCGCGACCTGCTCGACGGGTTCGGCGGGCACGAGGCGCTGCGGGACACCGTCGCCGCGCGCGGTGGAGCGTTGGCGCGAGAACCGCGTGCTCCTGGACGCCGCGGCGCTCGACCCGCGCGATGTCGCCCGACGCCTCGACCTGCTGGAGCATGAGGCGGCCGAGATCGCCGCCGCCCACCTCCGCCCGGGCGAGGCCGGCGAGATCTCCGGCGCGACTGACCGCGGCACAGCATGGCGAGGCGATCGCTCGGGGAGCGGCCACGCTGCGTGACGCGCTGACCGCGGAAGGTGCCGGCGCCCGGGATGCGACGGCGACCGCGCTGCACGAGGCGCGCGGCCTCGCCCGCCTGGATCCACGTTTCGAGCCGCTCGCGGACCGGCTCGCCGGACTGGAGGCCGAGCTCGAGGACGTCGCCGACGAGGCGCGGCGACTCGCCGACGGCATCGACCACGATCCGCGGGCACTGGCGGACCTCGACGAGCGACTCGGCGTCATCCACGGCCTGCTGCGTCGCTACGGCGACGACGAGACCGCCGTCATCGAGCACGGCGAACGGGCGACCGCCGAGGCGGACCGCCTGCGCGGCCTCGACGACGAGCGGGCGCGACGACAGGCCGACGATGCCCGGCTCCTCGCGGCCGTGGCCGATGCGGCCGCCATCCTCTCGACGGCACGAACGGCCACGGCCGGCTCCCTGAGTGAGGCGGTGGGTGCGATCCTCGAGGAGCTCGGGTTCGCGGCGGGCGTGTTCGAGGTGGGCGTCGGGCGCCGTGCGGCCGGTCCGGCGAGGCCGCGGTCGAGGTGCGATGGCGATGCGGTGGCGTTCGACGCGACCGGTATCGACCAGGTGGTCTATCGGTTGGCGCCCAATCCCGGCGAGCCGGCCCGTCCGCTCGCAAAGATCGCGTCGGGCGGGGAGCTCTCGCGGGTGGCGCTCGCCGTCAAGCGCGTGCTGGCCGAGGCCGATGCCACGCCGACCCTGGTCTTCGACGAGGTCGACACGGGGATCGGTGGTCGCAGTGCGGATCCGATCGGGCGGAGCCTGTGGGGTCTCGCGCGGCGTCATCAGGTCCTGTGCGTGACGCACCTGCCGCAGATCGCGGCCCACGCCGATGCCCACTACCGGATCACCAAGCGCGAACGCGACGGACGGACCGTGACGGAGGTGGAGCGACTCGACCACGAGGGCCGGATGGTGGAGCTCGCGGCGATGCTCGGTGGCGGTCCGGGCGATGCCGCCGCGCTCGCGTCCGCCCGCGAACTGCTCGATCGAGCCGAGGCCTGGCGCGGCGGTCCGGTCGGGTCCGTTCGCGGCGACTGACACGCGCACGCGCCGTCGTCCTGTGACCTCGTGACCGGCACCCTCGCCACCTTCGACCGGGCGACCGACGACTACCTCGCCTACCTCGCCGTCGAGCGCGGGCTCGCGTCGGCGACGATCCGTGCCTATCGCGCCGACCTCGCCGACTTCCGCCGGGCGATGGCCGACCAGCCGGGCGTCGCCTGGGACCGCTCCGCCGACGCCGCGGTCCTGTACCTCGCGGCGCGCAGCCAACGCGGGGTCCGCGGGGCCACGGGCCTCGCCCCGACCAGCCTCCGGCGGCGAGCGGCGGCGCTCAAGGGCTTCTATCGATTCGCCTACGGCGAGGACCTGATCGGGGTGGACGTCGCGTCGCACCTGGACCTGCCGAAGCGATCGCGGCGCCTGCCGGACACGCTCGACGTCGCCGAAGTGGAGCGCCTCCTCGAGGCCGCGTCGACAGCCGGCGTCCGGGACCGTGCCCTGCTCGAACTGCTCTACGCCGCGGGCCTGCGCGTGAGCGAGGCGATCGGCCTCGACCGCGAGGACGTCTCGCTCGATGGCGGCTTCGTCCGGGTCATCGGCAAGGGCGACAAGGAGCGACTGGTGCCGGTCGGGGACGAGGCCATCGATTGGCTGACGGCATGGCTCGAAGGCGGCCGCCCGCCGTTGCTGGCGCTCCATCACGTGGATCCGGTCCGTGGCGGACCGTTGTTCCTGGGCGACCGCGGGCGACGACTCGCACGGCAGCAGGCCTGGTCGGCGGTCACGGGGGCCGCGACCCGCGCGGGTCTCGCCGGCACGGTCACGCCACACACGCTGCGTCACTCCTTCGCGACGCATCTGCTCGAGGGCGGCGCCGACCTGCGCGTCGTCCAGGAGTTGCTCGGACATGCGAGTATCTCCACGACCCAGCTGTACACGCATCTGACCGGAGAACGGATCCGGGATGTCTACCGTCGGGCCCATCCGCGGGCCTGATTCCTAGGAGGGGTTCACGACGATGAGTTACGCCGACGGGTTGCTCTCCAGTGGCGAGCGAGTCGTGCATCGCGAGAAGCAGCACTGGTGGGTGTTCGTGTGGGGCGCCCGATTCACGATCCTCGCGGTGATCCTGGCTGCCGTCCTGGGCTTCCTGTCGACGAACCTCGCGACCGATGGGATCTCGGGCACGGCCCGGACGGTGATCACCTGGGTGGTCGCAGGGTTGTTCATCGGCGGGCTTGCGCTGCTGTTCTGGACGACGCTGCGGTACATGAACCAGGAGTACGTCCTGACCAATCGACGCGTCATCCAGGTCGAGGGCGTCGTCAACAAGCGCGCGGTGGACAGCTCGCTCGAGAAGATCAATGACGCCGTGCTGACCCAGTCGATCTTCGGTCGCGCGCTCGGGTTCGGCGACCTGAGCATCCTGACCGCGTCCGAGGCGGCCATCTCCGACTTCAAGATGCTCGTGCGACCGATCGAGTTCAAGAAGGCGATGCTTGAGGCCAAGCACGAGTACGAGCGCGAGGTCGCGGGCGGGAATGCGTACGATCCGCCCTCGCCGCCACTCCGCACGGAAGCGCCGGCTGCACCGGCGGCGGCCACGGCTGCGGCGCCCGCGGCCGTCGCCGCGCCCGCGGTGAGACCCCCGCACCGATCGGCGACGAGACCATCTCGACGACCGTGCCCGGGACGATCCCGCCCGCGGGCGCCGGGTCGGACGACCTGACGCGGACCCTCGCGAGCCTCGCGGACCTTCGCGATCGCGGGGCGATCACCGCCGAGGAGTACGAGCGCAAGAAGGCGGAGATCCTGGGCCGGCTGTAGCCACCGGCCGCCGGTCGGTCGGCCCGGCTACCATACGCGGGACCCCGTACGAAGGTGCCGCTTGGATCCTGAACCCGGACGTCCTCCTGCCCGTCGCCATCGCCGTCGCGATCATGCTGCTCGTCGGCTTCCCGGTGCACGAGTTCTCGCACGCCCTGGCGGCCTACCGACTGGGCGACGGCACGGCCAAGCTCTTCGGCCGGCTGACGCTCAACCCGGTCGCGCACTTCGACCCGCTCGGCGGGATCCTGCTGGCGCTCACGTTCCTCGGGTCCGGTGGCAGTTTCGGGTTCGGCTGGGCGAAACCGACGCCGGTGAACACCGCGAACCTCGAGGGCGGGCACCGTGGCGAGGCGATCGTCGCGGCCGCCGGGCCGCTCTCGAACCTCGTCCTGGCGGTCGCGGTCGCGTTGCCGCTCCGCTTCCTGATCGCCAACCCGTCCCTCGCCGTCCAGGTCCCGGACCTCGTCATCCAGACGATGCTCATCTTCTTCAACATCAACATCCTGCTGATGGTCTTCAACCTGTTCCCGATCCCGCCGCTCGACGGGTCCAAGGTCCTGTTCGCCTTCCTGCCACCCCGGGTCGCCTGGCAGTGGCGCCCCATCCTCGAGCAGTACGGGTTCATCCTGTTGCTCATCGTGTTCTTCGTGCCGCCCGGCAACTCCATCGGCGGCCGGATCCTCATCCCGATCATCGATGCCGTCCAAAGCCTCCTTCTGGGCATCTAAGGCCCGCCAGTTCCGGGCGCATCTCGGGGCGAGCGTCGCCCCCGACGAGCGCGCAGGGCTCGATGCCTGGCTGACCCCCGCGCAGATGGAGCTGTTCGACCGCATGCACGTCGCCGACCGACGCCACGGCCTCGATGTCGTCGCGACCCTGCGCGCCGAGGGCGTGACCGAGCCGGACGTGCTGATCGCGGGCCTGATCCACGACGCCGGCAAAGGCCAGACCGGGGTGTGGCCGCGCGTCGCGTACTCGCTCGGACAGCGTTACGGTGGCTGGGTATGGCGCATCTCGAGCCTCATCCCGGGCATGGGAACCCCGCTGGCCCGCTTGCGGGACCACGCGGAGCTCTCCGCCGTCCTCGCGGCGCAGGCGGGCTGCTCGGCACGGACCGTGGAGCTGATCCGGAACCAGGATGCCCCGCAGGACCCCGTCGACGGCGTGCGGCTCAAGCTCGCGGACGAGGCGAACTGACGTGACGATGCAGGAACGTGCCGGCCCGGCGGGCGTACCGGTCATGGCGCGGCCGGGCCCCGCGGTCCAGTTCGGACCGGGCCGACGCCCCGAGACCGCGACGACGGTCCAGGTCGCCGAGTTCGACGGACCGCTGGCCCTCCTCCTGGCCCTCATCGAGGCACGCCAGCTCGACATCCTCACGGTGCCGCTCGGCGGCCTCGCGGACGCGTATCTCGACGCCCTCGCGACGCTCGAGGCCGATCGACTGGGCAACATCAGCTCGTTCGTGGCGGTCGCGTCCCAGCTGATCCTCATCAAGAGCCGGGCGATGCTGCCGCGGCGCGCCCCGCATGGAGCCAGGCGTCCTGCCCGAGGACGCGCCCGACCCCGAGGCGGAGCTCCGTGCTCGCCTGATCCTGTACCGGGCGCATCGCGACGCGGGTCTGCGGCTCGCCGACGGCGCACTGGCCCGGGTCGGCCTGTTCCGCCGCGAACCCGGGGCGGCGCGAGCGTCCGGGATGGCCGGCGCGCGACCGATGGACGCCCCCGTGCTCGACCCCGGCCGACTTGGCCTGGCGCTGGCGCATCTCGCGACGATCGCGCCGCCACCGCCGCCTCCGCCCGAGGTCATGCCGCGGACCATCACCCTCACCGAGCGCGCCGCGATCATCCGGGCCGCGCTGCGCGATGCGCCGACCGATCGTCCTCCAGGAGCTCCTGGCCGGTGTTCGCGACCGGGTCGTGATCGCCGTCACGTTCCTCGCCATGCTGGAGCTCATGAAGCGCCGCGAGATCGTGGTGGAGCAGGCCGAGCCGTGGGGACCCATCCTGGCGCGGCAGACCACGCCCGAGGAACGGGCCGCCGCGGGGCTGGAACCGGCTGCCGCCGTCGATGACACGCCCCTCGATGAGTCGCTGGAGTCGTTCGCATGATCGACGACGCGTCCGTGGCCGACGACGCGGGGACTGCCGACGTGCCGGGCGCCGATGGCATCGACAGCGACCGCCGCCGATGGCGTCGATACGCCGCGCCCGCCGAGGAGCGCCCGCCGATCGAGCTCACCGAGGCGGCGCTCGAGGCGCTGCTGTTCGTCGCCGAGCGGCCGCTCAGCCGTCGCGAGATCGCCCAGCTCGCGGGTACGGACCGCACGACGGTCGACGAACGACTCGGCGACCTCGAGGTCTCGCTGCGGGCCCGCGGCGTTCGACTCCTCGTCGACGGTGAGCGGGTCGAACTCGCGACCGCACCCGAGGGCGGCGCCCTCGTCGCCCGCTACGTCGGCGCCGACGCGATCCGCCTCTCGCCGGCGAGCCTCGAGACGCTGGCGATCATCGCGTACCGCCAGCCGGTGACGAAAGCCGCCATCGAGCGCATCCGCGGCGTCGATTCCGACTACACGGTCCGGACACTGCTCCATCGCCGGCTCGTCGTGGAGCTCGGGCGCTCCGACGCGCCCGGTCGGCCGTTCCTGTACGGCACCGGGCTTCGAGTTCCTCGAGCGGTTCGGCCTGACCAGCCTGGACGAGCTGCCGCCGCTCGACGTGGATGTCGCGGACCGGCTCGCGGAGGAGGGCGGCGAACCGCTGACGGCGGCCCTCTTCGCCGATGGCGAGCGGCGAGCCGCGAGATCGCCCAGCCGCCCGATCCGGAGGCCTGATGCCCTCCGAGCGGCTCCAGAAGGTCCTCGCCGCGGCCGGGGTCAGCTTCCCGGCGGGGAGCCGAAGCGATGATCGTCGCCGGTCGCGTCACGGTGGATGGCAAGCCCGCGACCCTCGGGACGCGGGTGGACCCGGAGAAGGCCATCGTCGCCGTGGACGGCAGGATCATCGGCGGGGCGGCGGCGCAGGCGTATCTCGTGCTCCACAAGCCGGCCGGCGTCACGTCGACCACGCGCGATCGCCATGCCGAGCGGACGGTGCTCGACCTCGTCCCGACGGCGCTCGTCCCCGACGGGGCACGCCTCTACCCGGTCGGACGCCTGGACCAGGACTCCGAGGGCATGCTCCTGCTCACCAACGATGGCGACTGGGCCGAGCGGGTGCTGCATCCGCGCCACGGCGTGGAGCGCGAGTACGCCCTCGCCTTGTCGATGCCCCTCGACGGCGAGCAGGTGGATCGGCTTCGCGCCGGGATCGAGCTCGACGAGGGGATCGCGACGCTCGGCGGGTTGCGCCCGATGACCGACATCGAGACGTCGCGACTGGCGGCCCTGCTGCAGCCCGCCACCGCCGGCGGACCTCCTCTGGTATCGGGCCACGCTCACCCAGGGATGGAAGCGGCAGCTCCGCCGCATGTTCGGTGCCGTCGAGGCGCCGGTCCAGCGGCTCGTGCGGGTCCGGATCGGGCCGGTCCGCATCGACGGCCTGCGCTCGGGCTCGGTGCGCGCGCTCAAGGCGCCGGAGGTGCGCGGTCTCGGCGCGGGAGCCGGTCGATCTCGCGGCGACGCCCAAGCCGCCGACGACGCCCGGGCCGTCGGCACCGGAGTGACCGGTATCCTTCGGCCCATGCGACCGCTGGTGGTGGCCCTCGATGGGCCTGGGTCCTCGGGCAAGAGCAGCGTCGGCGCGGCGGCGGCGCAAGCCGTCGGCTATCGGTTCTGTGACACCGGCCTGCTGTATCGCGCCGTGACGTGGCTCGCGGAGGCGCGCGGCGTCTCGGTGGACGACCCGCAGGGCCTCGTCGAACTGGTGGACGCCGTGGAACTCGCCACCGACGACACGGGGCGGCTCGCCCGTGTCGTCGTGGATGGAACGGACCATACGGCCGAGGTCCGGAGCCCAGCCGTGGACGCCGCGGTCTCGCCGTCTCGGCCGTTCCCGAGGTCCGCTCCGCGCTGCTGGCTCGTCAGCGCACGCTCGCCGAGGACGGCGGGATCGTGATGGCCGGACGCGATATCGGCACGGTCGTGCTGCCGGATGCGGATCTCAAGATCTACCTGGATGCGTCCGTGGAGGAGCGGGCGCGGCGGCGGACCGAGGAGCGCGGACTCGACCCGGCCAGCCAGGAGGCGGTCGCGATCCTGGAGGCCCTGCGGCGGCGCGACCACCTCGATGCCAATCGCGCCGTCGCCCCGCTGCGGGTCCCACCGGACGCGCGGATCGTCACGACCGACGGCAATACCTTCGAGGAGACCGTGGCGGCGGTCGTCGCGACGATCCGCGACGCCGAGGCCCGCCGGGCGTGAGCGCGAACGAGGTCGTGGCCGATGACCGACGAGCGGCCGATCACCGACGAGATCACGCCGTGGATGCCGCGCTGGCGGGCGCGACACGAGCCGGTCTCGCCGGGCTCACGCGCGTCCGCGTCGAGGGCGCGCTCGACGAGGTCCCGCGCGACGGCCCAGTCATCGTCGCCGCGAACCACGCGTCGAACCTGGACCCGGTCGTCCTGGCGTCGTCGCTCATGCCGAAGCCTCGGTCGCCGACTCCAGTGGCTGGGCAAGAGGAGCTGTTCGACGTGGCCGGTCGTCGGCTGGATCGCGCGCAACGGCGGCGTCCACCCCGTGGACCGTTCCACGGCCGACGTCGAGGCGTACCGGCTCGCCAAGCGGATCCTCGACGAGGGCCATGCGCTCTTCGTGTTCCCGGAGGGGACGCGCAGCCACGACGGGCGCTGCAGACAGGCTCGTGACGGCGTCGCCGTGCTCGCGTTGCGGACCGGGGCCCCGATCGTGCCGATCGCGATCGCCGGGTCGTATGAGCGTCTGGCCGCGCGGCCAGAAGTTGCCGCATCCGGGCGGCCGGGTCACGGTCCGCGTCGGCTCCTCCGTTCCGCCTCGCCGACGAACTGCCGCGCCGGTCACGGACCGCAAGACGGCCAAGGCGTCTCGCCACCGAGCTGATCATGCGCCGCATCGCGAGCCTGCTACCGCCCGGCCAGCAGGGTCGATACGGCGCGGCACCAGCGGCCCCCGACGACGCGCCCACCATCCAGGAAACCGCCGTCCCCGAACCGTAGGCGTGGGGGTCTGAACGGACCCCGTGCGATAATCGGGACGTGGGAATGGTCCAGGAAGTCCGGATCGCGCGGCGAACCGGGTTCTGCTACGGGGTTCGCGAAGCGATCGACAAGGCCAAGGAGGCCTCGGCCGCCGGCAAGTCGACCCATACCCTCGGCCAGGTCGTCCACAACGAGGGCGTCGTCAACGACCTCCAGGCGCTCGGGATCCAGACGGTGGACACGCTCGATGACGTCGATCACGGCGCAGCGGTCGTCATCCGCGCGCACGGCGTCCGCCCGGACGTGATGGAGCGAGCCAACCAGAAGGGCCTCGAGGTCATCGATGGCACCTGCACCTGGGTCATCCAGGAGCATCGCGAGCTGACCCGCCTGGTCGAGGAGGGCTACACGATCGTGCTCCTCGGGACCCCCAAGCACGCCGAGGTCGTGGGCATGCTCGGCTTCGCCCCCGATGCGATCGTCGTGGACGAGGAAGAGGAGTGGGAGGCGGCCATCCCGCGCAAGAAGCGGATGGCGCTCATCAGCCAGTCCACGCAACCGCCCTGGAAGTTCGAGAAGCTCGCGGCCTTCATGGTCTCGCGGGCCCACGAGCTCAAGATCGTGAACACGGTCTGCCCGGTGACGATCCGGCGCCAGGAGGACACCATGGAGACCGCCCGCGAGGTGGATCTCATGGTCGTGGTGGGTGGTCGCTCGAGCGCCAACACGAAGGAACTGACGCGCCTGTGCGAGATCGCCGGCACGAAGGCCATCCAGATCGAGAGCGTGGCGGACCTGGGGGACCCGACGGTCTTCGATGACGCCCGCGTGGTGGGCGTGACGGGTGGGACGTCCACGCCGATCGAGGACCTGCGCGACGTCACCCAGCACATCCTCGAGATCGCCGGGACGACCGATGCGCAGGCCCGCGCGGAGGAGCTCGCCTCGGCCGCGCTGGAGCGTGCTGCTACGCCCGCCGGGCGGACGACCTCGCTGCCGAACCTCACCGCCCGACCCGTCTCCGGCGCGGCCTGACGGTGGCCGCCCGCCGGGCCACGCGCGCCACGACGACGCGCCTTGGTGGCGCGCTCCCGGTCGTCGCGATCGTCGGCCGACCCAACGTGGGCAAGAGCACGCTCTTCAACCGGATCGTCGGCCGCCGGACCGCGATCGTGGAAGACCGCGCCCGAACCACGCGGGACCGTCTGTATGGCGACGCCGAGTGGAACGGCCGTCGGTTCGTGGTGGTGGACACGGGTGGCCTGGAGGTTGACCCCGACGATCCCATCGAGGCACGCGTGCAGGAACAGGCCCGGCTTGCGATCGCGGAGGCCGACGTCATCCTGTTCGTGGTGGACGCTGCGAGCGGTATGACTCCGTCGGACACCGAGGCGGCCGAGCTCCTGCGGCGGGCGACGGCGCCCGTCGTCGTGGCCGTCAACAAAGCGGACAACGAGAAGCGCGAGCTCGAGGGCATGGAGTTCCACGCCTTCGGGTGGGAGGACACCTACGCGATCTCGGCCGCGCACGGTCGTGGAACGGGCGACCTGCTCGATGCGCTGGTCTGGGCACTGCCGCCCGAGAGCGAGCAGGAGCTGGCCCGCAAGGCCCGCGATGCCGAGGCCGAGGCCTGGGCCGACGAGGTCGCCGCGGGACGTCTGGAGCCCTATGTCGTGACCGCCGAGGACGCCACGGACGCGGATGGAGAGGGCGAGGGGGCCGACGACCCGGACGGCCGATGATGACGCCGCGGAACTGGGGCTCGACGAAGCCGAGGCCGCCAAGTGGGACGCGGCCATCGCCGCCGAGGCGGACCACGCGCCGGCCGCGATCGCGTTCGTCGGCCGCCCGAACGTCGGCAAGTCGAGCCTGCTCAACGCCTTGCTCGGCGAGGACCGCTCCATCGTCTCCGATATCCCGGGTACCACCCGCGACGCGATCGACACCCGGCTCGAGTGGGGTCGGAGCGAGATCGATCCTCATCGATACGGCCGGGATCCGTCGCCGCGGCAAGGTGGCCTCGGGACCGGCCGCCGAGCGGTACTCGACCCTGCGCGCGCTCTCGGCGCTCTCACGCGCCGACGTCGCGGTCCTCGTCATCGATGCCGTCGAGGGGCTGACCTCGCAGGACGCCCACGTCGCCGGCTATGCCGTCGAGGAGGGCAAGGGACTCGTCATCGCCGTCAACAAGTGGGATCTCGTCGCCGACAAGACCGACCGGACCTTCGACCAGTACACCGAGTGGATCCGCAACGAGGTCCCGTTCATCGATTTCGCGCCGATCGTCTCGATCAGCGCGAAGACCGGCCAGCGCGTGGAGCGCGTGCTGGAGCTCGCCATCGACATCTGGGCCGAGCGCCGAAAGCGCGTGTCCACGGGGGCGCTCAATCGGGTCCTGCTGGCCGCGACCGAGCGGACGCCGCCTCCGCCGGTCCGCGGAAAGCGGCCCAAGCTGTTCTACGCGACGCAGGCCGCGATCGCGCCACCGACGTTCGTGTTCTTCGCGTCGGATGCGTCCGCGGTGCACTTCTCGTACCGGCGCTACCTCGAGAACCGGCTGCGCGAGACGTTCAGCTTCGATGGCACGCCGATCCGCCTCATCTTCCGCGACCGGGCGTCGGTGAAACTGCCGCGCCGCAAGAAGACCCGCTCCGTCCCGGTGAAGTCGCCGCGCCGCACGAGCAGCGCCTCCCGGCCACGCCGCTCCCGCTGATGGCCGGACCGCGCGTCGCCGTCATCGGTGCGGGCGCCTGGGGCACCACGCTGGCGCGGCTGGTCGCGCGGGTAGAGCCCGTGACGCTGGTCTGCCACTCCCCGGAGACGGCGGTCCGGATCAACGAGACCCATCGGAACGAGTCGCGCCTGCCGGGCGTGGACCTGCCCCCGACGGTCATCGCGACGGCGGACCCGGCTGCGCTGCGTGACGCGGCGGATCTCGTGGTGTTCGCGGTCCCGTCGTCGCACCTGCGTTCGATGGTCGCGTCGTGTGCGCCGTACCTGGTGCCGTCGGCCGATCGCCTGTCGGCGACGAAGGGCCTCGAACGCGACACGCTGCTTGCGCATGTCCGAGGTCATCGTGGCGGCCGGCGGCGCCGCCCCGGGCGGGATCGCCGCGCTGTCCGGGCCGAACCTCGCCGCGGAGGTAGCGCGCAACCTGCCGACGTCGGCGGTCGTCGCCACGGCCGATGTCGAAACGGCGCAGCGGATCATCGCGCGGCTCGGTCGACGGCGGTTCCGGCTCTATGTCAACGAGGACCTGCTGGGCGTGGAGCTCGCCGGCGCGTTGAAGAACGTGGTCGCGATCGCCGCCGGCGCCGCCGATGGCTTGGGGTTCGGTGACAACGGGAAAGCCGGTCTGTTGACGCGTGGCCTCGCTGAGATGATGCGCCTCGGGATCGCGGCGGGCGCCAATGCGCTCACGTTCGCGGGCCTTGCCGGGGTGGGGGACCTCATCGCGACGTGCGGGTCACCGCTGTCCCGCAATCACCAACTCGGCGAGCAGCTGGCGGCCGGACGGACGTGGGCCGAGATCGAGGCCACGATGCCCGGAACCGCGGAAGGCGCCTATACCGTGCGGTCCGCACTGGCCCTGGCGGATCGGCTCGGCGTGGAGATGCCGATCGCGCGTGAAGTCGAGCGGGCACTGTTCGAAGGCAAGAACGTCCAGCGCTGCCTCGTGGACCTGCTCGCTCGCGAATCGAAGGACGAACTCGCCGATGCGGACGCATGGCTGGCGCGGCTGGGCGTCGAGGGGCCGCGCTAGGGGCCGCGATCGGGCTGCTGCGGGTCACCGGGTGACTCCTCGTGCCGTTCGATCACCCGGTGATCGAACGGGCGCCTGAACCGCTGGACGGAGGTCCCGGAGATCGGCTCACGGGTCGTCCCGCTCACCGGGTGATCGAATCGACCGAGGGGCGCGGCAGCGCCGTCGACTTGGCTGGTTCCCCGGTTCGTTGGATCGTGGGGTGATCCGCCACCGGAGCGCACGTGCCGGGTGCCCGGGCGTGGAGGGGCCGCGCTGAGAGCCCGTGCTAGACTGCGAGGCCTGTCGGGGCGTGGCGCAGTCTGGTAGCGCACCAGTCTGGGGGACTGGTGGTCGTCGGTTCAAATCCGGCCGCCCCGACCATCACCTGAACGCGCGACCGCCTGCCGGGTCAACCTGATCCGGGCTCGCCACCGAGTGGATCGGAGCGACGTGCTGTGAACCCGGTCCAACGGATGGTCGATCGCGCCACGACGTTTCCGCTGGCGTGGCTGGTGGCCGCATTCACGCTCGCGCAGCTCGCGGATCTCGGTTCCGCCCTCGCCGTCGCTCGCGAGCTGAACCCGATCGCGGCATCGATCGTGGGGCGCCCACTGCTCGCCCTCGCGCTGAAGCTCGGCCTGATCGCCTTGGTCGTGGCCGTGGCCGAGATCTGCGCCCGGCGCCGGCCGCTGCTCGCCCGCATCGTCCTGCTGATCGGGATCGTCGCTGGCCTGTTCGGGGCGCTGAGCAATACGCACCTCACCCCGTTCGTGACGGGCTGATCCGCTCCGGTGGCGATCCAGCCGACGGCACTGACCACCCCACATGGAAACCTGCTCATCCGGCGACGTGATCGCGCACTCGGCGCGAGCCCGTGGTCCTAGGATAGGCAGTATCGCTACGACAACGTCGCTTGGACACATCGGAGGCGGGACACATATGCAGCGTCGGCAAATGGCGATCCTCGTGGCAGCCGTCTTCGTCGTTGCGACGGTCCTGGGGCTGAGTCCGCGGCCAGCCTCGGCCGCGACGCCCTTCACCGACATCGCGACGTCGACGTTCAAGTCCGACATCGATTGGATGTACAACGAAGGGGTCACGGCGGGCTGCGCGCCGACGCTGTTCTGTCCGACAGACGAGGTGACCCGCGGCCAGATGGCTTCGTTCCTGGTCCGGATGTTCGATCTCCCTTCGACCTCGACTGACTACTTCAGCGACGATGACGGGACGACCCACGAAGCGAACATCAACCGCCTCCGGGCGGCAGGGATCACGACTGGCTGCGCGGTCGGCGCGTACTGCCCGAACGACACGGTCACCCGCGGCCAGATGGCGTCGTTCATCGTGCGGGCGGCCGACTTCACGGTCGGCGCGGGCCGGGACTACTTCTACGACGACAACGGCACCACACACGAGGCGAACATCGATCGATCGGCCGCGGCTGGGGTCGCGAGCGGTTGTGCGACTTGGCGCTACTGCCCGGCCGGTCCCGTCACGCGCGAGCAGATGGCCGGTTTCCTCCATCGCGTCGTCAAGCCGATCACGCCGCCGTCGTTCCCCGCACCCCCGCCTCCGCCCCCGCTCTTCACGTTCGGAAGTGGCACCAAGGTCGTCGGCGACGCGGTGCCGCCGGGGCGATACCGCAGTCCGGGCAGCGCCAGCTGCTACTGGGAGCGACTTAGCGGCTTCGGCGGCACGTTCGGCGAGATCATCGCCAACGGTTTCGGGAGCGTGAAGGTCGTCGTAGAGATCAAGTCCACCGACGCCGGGTTCGATTCGAGCTCATGCGGGACGTGGACGAACAGCCAGGCACCGATCACCTCGAGCAAGACATCGCCGTTCGCCCAAGGCACGTACATCGTTGGCGTCGACATCGCCGCGGGGACGTGGAGTGCTCCTGGCGGTTCGTCGTGCTATTGGGAGCGCGTGAGCGGGTTCGGAGGCGAGATCGCGGACATCATCGCCAACGATTTTGGTGCCACCTCACCCATCGTTTCGATCGCGGCCGATGATGCTGGCTTCAGTAGTTCGCAGTGTGGGACCTGGACAAGGATCACCTGAGCGGCCGGTCTTCCGGTTTCGGCCGACGCTCACGGCCCATCTCACCACGGGCCGCGTCAGGCGCCGATGTCGATGTCCGTGGCCACGAACAGATCACGACACCCATCTCGGTCCTTCGGGCGGCAGTCGTCGGAGGCCACATCGCCGAAGTGTCCGGCGATGTCCAATGGGCCATCTCCGGGCCGCAGATCGCGACCGAGCCGATCGCGCACACCTGGCCCGAAGTAGACGGCAAGTCTGGGGCCGTCCCATTGCGAGGAGGGTTGGACCAGCCAATCCTCGAGGCCACACTCGAGCCAGCTGGCCGTGGCAGCGCAGGTGCCGCCCAGACCGAGTTCCTCCGGTGACCAGACGGAAACGAGATGGATGGGATCGGCTCCGAACGTCTCGAAGCGATCGTCCTTCGGGATGGCCAGGATCGCCGTCAGCTCTACCACCCGGGTTGTCGCATCCGGGGATGCTGTCAGCGTCGCTGTCGGTGAGGGTGTCGGTGCTGGCGTCGGCGTCGATGCGGCGCTCTCGCTCGGCACAAGGGCTGGTGTCGGCAAGGGTGATGCGGTCTGCGGCGTGGACGGCCCAGGTGTCGGCTCCGCTGTCGGCGCGCTCGGTACGCCTGTACCACCTGCGGTTGAACAGCCAGCCAGCAGGCAGATGCAGAGGATCGACACACGCATCGTCGTCTGCATGGCGCCTGTCTTGCTCGTGCGATGGTCGCTTCAGCAACGCTGGCATGCTCCGGCGAACCTGGCCAGTGCCGTCGGTCACGACGCGCGCGAGACAGCGGGTCCGCCGTCGCTCCCGGCGCAGGACGGGTAGCGAGGCGTCCGTCCACCTATCATGGCCGCCACGCAAGCGAAGTAGGGGAGGGACATGGCCCAACCGCCCGATGGTCGTCGGCCGCTGCCGTGGGAACCTCCCGACGCCGTGCCGCCCGCAGAGGCACCGACGGTCGCCTGGACGCCGCCCGATGACCCGGGCACGGCAGCGGAGGCAGCGACGCCCGACCCGACGACGCCGACGCCCGACTCGACCCCGCCAGTGCCCGACCCCGACGCGGTCCCCGAGCCGCTGACGCCGCCGGATGCGGCGCCCCCACCGTCGGTGGCGGAGGAATGGACGACGCAGAACCCCCTGATCAGCTGGGCACCGTCAGGTGATGCGACACCGCCCGCCGATGGGGCCCCAGCCGACCGGCCCCCTCTGGCCCGCGCCCGATCCCGCGACCGGCGCACCCCCCGTCGTCGGCTGGACGGTCCCGACCGATGCGCGCAAGGCGTCGCCGGTGGCAGGCTTCGTCGTTGCCGGCGTCGGCAGTCGGTTGGTCGGCTACATCATCGACGCGATCATCCTGTGGATCATCAACGTCGCGATCGTGCGCATCGCCAACCCAGGGGCATTCGACCAGGACCCGTCAGCTACGGCGACGCTCTCCGTTCCGGTCGTGTTGGCTCAGCTCATCATCATGGGGATCGAGTTCGCCTACTTCGTGGGCTTCTGGACGAGCCGCGGGCGGGCGACGATCGGGATGCGGCTCGTTCGGATCCAGCTGATCGACGCCCGCGGCGATCGACCCCTGGAAGTGGTTCCTGCTGCCGCCCGATGGCTCCTGCTGAGTGGCGCGCTCGGTCTGATCGGCCTGCTCCCACTCCCGGTCGGCATCTCCGGGATCGCCGCGATGATCTGGATCATCGTCCTGCTGGTGTCCGTCCTGAACAACCCACTCCGACAGGGCATCCACGATCAGGCCGCCGGATCCCTGGTCGTCCAGCGGGTCGGGGTGAGTTCGAATGTCGCGGTCGTCGGCTGCCTGCTGCTCGCCCTGCTGTTCATCGTGTTGCCGATCGTCTCCCTCGTCGCGCTCGGGGGTCAGATGGAGGACATCCTTCGGGAGATCGGACAGTCGATCTGACCGTGGACGACGACCGCCTGCAGCCGGCCCAGACCGACGGCCTCACCGACATGGAGCCCGATGCATTCCGCGCCGCGGCCCACGACGTGGTCGACTTGATGGCCGACTATCTGGCGACCGTCGAGTCACGCGATGTGTTCCCTTCGATCGAGCCCGGGACACTGCGGCCGCTCTTTCCGTCCAGCCCGCCCGAGGCCCCGGAGCCCCTGGCCACGATCCTCGACGACTACCGACGCCTCGTGGAACCCAACGCGACCCACTGGCAGCACCCCGGTTTCCTCGCGTACTTCGCGACGACCGCATCCGGCCCAGGGATCCTGGGCGAGATGCTGACTGCGACCCTGGGCCAGAACCCGATGCTGTGGCGCACGTCGCCGATCGGCACCGAGCTCGAGGAGGTCGTGGTCGATTGGCTCCGCCAGGCGCTGGGATTGCCGGCGTCCTTCGACGGCCTGCTGACCGATACGGCCTCGACGTCGTCGCTCATCGCCCTCGCGGCCGCGCGGCAGGCCGCCGGCTTCGATGTGGCGGCGGAGGGCCTGACCGGTCGGCCGGATATGCCTGCACTTCGCGTCTACGCGTCCTCCGAGGCGCATTCCTCCATCGAGAAGGCGTGCATGACCCTTGGCCTCGGCCGCGCGGGCCTGGTGCGGGTGCCGGTCAACGAGCGGTTCGAGCTGCGAACCGAAGCGCTCGAGGCCGCGATCGTCGCAGATCGGGCCGCAGGTCTGCGACCCATCGCGATCGTGGCGACGGTCGGCACCACGTCATCGACGTCGGTGGACCCGGTCGCCGACATCGCAGCGATCGCGGCCCGCGAGGGGCTCTGGCTGCACGTGGATAGCGCGTATGCCGGCGTTGTCGCCCTGCTCCCGGAACGGCGCGCGACGTTCGAGGGCTGGGAGCGGGCGGATTCGATCGTCATCAACCCGCATAAGTGGCTGTTCACACCGCTGGACGCCTCGCTTCTGCTCACCCGACGGATGCCCGTCCTGCGCGATGCGTTCAGCCTCCAGCCGGAATACCTTCGCACGCTGGACCGCGAGGCCCCGGTGCATGACTTCAACGAGTACACGCCCCAGCTGGGCCGGCGGTTCCGAGCCCTCAAGTTGTGGATCCAGTTGCGCTGGTTCGGCTTGGCGGGATTGCGCCGTCGCATCGAGCGACACCTGGAGCTGGCGCAGCAGTTCGCCGGATGGGTGGACGACGACCCTGACTGGGAACGGCTCTCCCCGGTCCCGTTCTCGACGGTCTGTTTCCGGTGGCATCCGGCGGCGGGCCGGCTGAGCGAAGCCGAGCTCGACCACCGCAATGCCGCGATCATGGATGCCGTCAATCGCTCCGGCGAGATCTTCCTGTCGCACACGCGCCTCGACGGTCGCTTCACGATCCGCGTCGCGATCGGCAACCTCCGGACGGAGGAACGGCACGTCGCGCGCACCTGGGAGCTGCTCCGCGCGGCCGCGCAGTCGTGAGCGATGCGGCTGGCGCGATCGGGACATCGATGACGAGGGCGATCGAGGACGCCCGGTCGGACGCCTTGAGTCGGTTGTCGGCGCTGGACCTCGGGGACGCGTTCGAGCCGCGAGCAGCCGCGGCGATCGTGGACGCCGGGTTACACCGGCTCTGCGTGCCCGCATCAGCCGGAGGCTTGGGGGCGACGATGACGGACGCAGCGGAGGTCCTCGCTGCGATCGGAGCGATCGACGGAGCCACCGCACTCGGACTGGCCATGCAGACCCACGTGGTGGGTGCGCTGCGCGAGTCAACGGCGCTGCCGGAGTCGGTTCGGGAGCGGCTGTATCGCGCGATCGTGGACGAGGGTGCTCTCGTCAACAACGCAGCGACCGAGGAGGGCGGCGGGTCGCCCGCGCGCGGAGCGATCCCTGGCACGACGGCACGGCCAGGCCAGGACGGCACCTGGCGCCTCACGGGCGAGAAGACCTGGACGACATGGCTCCCGAATTTGGCGTTCGCGTTCGTTACGGCCCGACTGACCGAAGCCAAGGGCGACAAGGGCGACAACGGCGATGGCCCCAGCCCTGACATCGGGACCTTCCTGGTGGACCTGCGCTCGGATGGGATCGATCGACGTCCCGGATTCGAGGCCATGGGCATGCGGGGCTCGGCATCGGGCCGTCTCGTGCTCGATGACGCAACGGGCGAGATGGTGCTCCGTCGCCGCGCCGGCGAACCCGATCCGCGCGGTGCCATCCCAGGGTCCTGGTTCGCGATGGCGGTCGCCGCGACCTACCTCGGGATCGGCGAGGGGGCGCGCACCAACGTGGTCCGCTGGGCGATCGATCGGCGGCCCGGCGACGGCACGACCGCGGTCGCGGACATCCCGAGCGTCCGCCTCCGGCTGGGCCGGATCGATCGCGACCTGCGGGCCGCCAGGCTCGTGCTCCTGGCCGCAACCGAGCGCTGGGATCGCGAGCGTGACGGTGCCGACCTCGCGCTGGCCAAGGTGGTTGCTACGAGCGCAGCCGTCACCGCGACCGATGAAGCGTTACGGATCGCGGGTGGGCCGGGCTTCCTCGGTGGCCGGCTGGAGCGGGCCTTCCGCGACGCGCGGGCCGGGTTGATCAACCCGCCGTTGGAGGACGTCGCGCTCAGCGGGTTCGCCGCGGATCTCATCCGTCGGGCACGCGCTTCTGCTCGATAGCGCCGGGTTGCCCCGGCGCACCGATTCCGTGGTCGTTCGCAATCTCGTGTGCAAGGTCGGTACGCGAGGATGCGCCCTAAGCAGGCTCTCGAGTAGGGGGTCCGTCGTCGGGGGGCGACGGGACACTCGAGGGCCTGTCTTGGTGCCGGCGTGGCGCGCCCGCGAGTCCGAACCTACACCCGCCCTCCCGCGGTCGTGCAGCGAGCCGTCAGCCGGGCAGCGGCTCGAACCGCGCCGTGAAGTGGCGGAGCGCCGCCGGTTCCTTGACGATCCGGTAGCCGCGCAGCGACGCGGCTCGTGACGCGACGTCGCGCGCGACCTCGATGACGTAGTCGATGTGGCTCTGCGTGTACGTCCGGCGCGGGATGGCCAGGCGGACCAGGTCCATCGCCGCCGGCGTCTCGCGTTCCGTCCGGATGCACGCCCGAACATCACCGTGCCGATCTCGCAGCCGCGGATCGCCGCCGGCTCGATACAGCTCGACGGCGAGCGCCTGGCCCGGGTACTCGAGCGGCGGGATGTGCGGCAGCAGTCCGCGGGCGTCGAGGTACACGGCGTGCCCGCCGAATGGCCGCACGCAGCGGGATCCCGGCGCGTCCAGCGCCTCGCCGAGATAGGCGGTGGAGCGGATGCGGTAGCGCAGGTAGTCCTCGTCCACGACCTCGCGCGAGACCCTGGGCGATGGCCTCGAGGTCGCGGCCGGCCAGGCCGCCGTACGTGACGAAGCCCTCGGTCAGGATCAGCAGGTTCCGACAGCGCTCGGCGAGGGCGTCGTCGTTCATCGCCAGCCAGCCACCGATGTTCGCCAGGCCGTCCTTCTTGGCCGACATCGTCATCCCGTCGGCGAGCGCGCCGATCTCGCGAACGATGTCCACGACCGGCCGGTCGGCCTGTCCGGGTTCCCGGGTCTTGATGAACCAGGCGTTCTCGGCGAACCGACAGCCGTCGAGGAAGAGCGGCTTGCCGTAGCGGTCGCAGACGGCCCGGATGGCGCGCAGGTTCTCCAGGGACACCGGCTGACCGCCGCCGGAGTTGTTGGTGATCGTGACGAAGACCGACGGGGACGTCGTCGCCGTCGGGCGGCCAGTAAGGCGTCCAGGGCCGCCACGTCCATGTTGCCCTTGAACGGGTGGATCGTCGCCGGTTCCCGGCCCTCGGCGATGACCAGGTCGACGGCCTCGGCGCCCGGTGAACTCGACGTTCGCGCGCGTGGTGTCGAAGTGGGTGTTGTTCGGGATGACCTTGCCCGGGCCGCCGATGACGCTGAACAGGATCTTCTCGGCGGCCCGACCCTGGTGGGTCGGGATGACGTGCTGGAACGGGAAGAGCTCCTGCACGGCGGCGAGGAACGCGATACCAGGACTGGGGCTGCCGGCGTAGCTCTCGTCGCCGTGCTGGATGGCGGCCCACTGGTCGCGACTCATCGCGCCGGTACCCGAATCGGTCAGCAGGTCCACGAGGACGTCTTCGGCGTGCAGGTCGAAGAGGTTCCAGCCGGCCGCCTCGAGCGCCTGCGCGCGTTCGGCGGCGGTGGTCAGTCGGATCGGCTCGACGGCGTGGATCCGGAACGGCTCGATGATCGTCTGCCAGCGGTCCATCGCGGCGAGCATACGCCGCGGGACGGGTGGCCGCGGCATCGCCACGGGACGTGCGCAAGGCCGCGCGACGGCGATAATGCCCCCATGCCGCCGATCACCGAACTGACCCGCATCGAGCCCGTCCACCTCGCCCGTCTGGAGCACCAGGGCACGTTCACGACCGGGCCTGCTGCTGGAGCGCTCGGAGACGCCGACCCGACGCCAGGTGCTGGCCGACCAGGTCGCGGCCGACACCAACGACGTCCTGATGTGGCGCGACGAGGCGCTGATGCTCAACCTCGCGAGCTTCGGGCCGGACGAGCACCAGCTCTTCATCCAGGCGCGGATCGAGGGCCTCCGCGACATCCTCGGGCTGTCGCTCGACGCGTTCCGCGAGCGGCTGCACCGCGGCGCGCGTCGAGCTCAAGGCGGAGCCCGCCGACCGACCTCACGATCGAGGGCTGGTGGGACCAGGCGCGGACGCTCGAGGACGAGTAGGGGCCATTCGGCGCCCGACGGGCTACGATGCGCCCGGTGCAGACCCTCGGCCATCGGCTGGCGGTTCTTCCTGATCGCGCTCGCGACCGCGCTGGCATCGTCGCGCTCGTCATGCCGCTGTTCCTCAACCCGATCTGGGTCGCGTTCGAGCAGGGTCGTGCGGAAGCCGCCGGCGTGGACCGGGTTCACCGAGACGGAGCTGCGCGTCGTCGACGGACGCGATCCTCGCGGACCTCGTCGTCGGCCCGCCCGACTTCGATGTCGAGGTCGGCGGCACGGCGGTGCTCAACGAGCGCGAGCGGGCGCACATGCGCGACGTGCGGACCGTCTTCATGGGCTTCTTCGCGCCTGGCGATCGTCGTGGTCGCGGCCGGTCGCCGTCGCCATCATCGGCGCGGCACGGGCGGCAGCGAGCCGCGACGTGGCATTCCGATCCGGTCGGGCGCCCTCGGCCTGATCATCGGGCTCGTGCTGGTCGGCGGGTTCGCGTGCATCGCCTTCGACCTGCTCTTCGAGGTCTTCCACCAGGTGCTTCTTCCCGGGTGGCTCGTACACGTTCGACCCGGCGACCGAGCGCCTCGTCCAGCTCTTCCCGTTCCAGTTCTGGCAGGAGACGGCGATCGCGCTCGGGCGTCGTGGCGATCGTCGTGGCGGCGATCGTGGCCGTCGTCGCCCACCGTCGGCTCGACGCGTTCGCGCCGGCGGCCGCCGTCGCGGAGCCCACGGCCACCGGAGACGCCACGGGCGAGGCGGCCGGATGACCTTCGATCGACTCCTGAGCGTGGAGGAGGCCCAGGCGGCGGTCTTCGCCGCGATCGGCGGGACCCACGCCCAGCGAGGTCGCCTGGCTCATCGAGGCCCGCGGCCGGGTGGCCGCAGCCGCCGTGACCAGCCCCATCTCGCTGCCGCCCTGGGACAACTCGGCGATGGACGGCTATGCGATCCGTGCCGCGGACGTCGTCGGGGCGACCGAGACGCCACGCCGATCGCGCCTCGAGGTCATCGGCGAGGTCCGCGCCGGACAGGCGCCCGGACCTGGCCGTCCGCCGCGGGACGGCGATCCGGATCGCGACCGGCGCTCCGGTCCCGCCCGGTGCGGATGCCGTCGTGCCGGTCGAGCAGACGACGCCGATCGGGCCGGACGGCGCGGCCAGCGGGCCACGCGGCCGCGACGCGACCGGCCCGCTGCCGCCCGCGATCGATGTCCACGCCGTCGGTCCCGTCGGGCGGCATCCATCCGCCGCCTGGGCAGCGACCTCGCCGAGCGGCGCCACGATCATCGAGGCCGGGACGACCCTGACCCCGGCCGGCGATCGGACTCGCCGCCGGGGTCGGGCCTCGCCCAGGTCCCGGTCCACCGGCGACCGATCGTCGGGATCCTCGCGACCGGCGACGAGGTCCGGGCGCCGGGCAGCTCGCTCGGGCCGGCCGGGCATCCCCGATGCGAACGGCCCAGGCCTCGTCGCCATGGTCGAGGCCGCCGGCGGCGACCCGCGGGTCCTGGGGATCGCGGCCGATCGGTTCGACGACGTCCGGGCGCGGCTGTGCGCCGGCCTCGTGGAGGGTGCCGACGCCATCATCGTGTCCGGTGGCGTGTCGGTCGGGCCGTACGACGTCGTCCGGGCCGCGTTCGAGGAGTTCGGCACGATCGAGCTGTGGCGCGTCGCCGTCCAGCCGGGCAAGCCGTTCGCGTTCGGGACGGCCCGGGCGCCCGGCGACGACGGCGTCAGACCCGGCCCGACCCGCGACGCTGCTGTTCGGCCTGCCCGGGCAACCCGGTGTCGACGTTCGTGACCTTCGAGCTGTTCGTGCGCCCGGCGATCCGGCGCCTCGCCGGCCACCGCGACGACGACCTCTTCCGGCCCGATGGACCGGGCGGTCCTCGCCGACGCCGTGACCAAGAGCCAGCGGACGTCGCGGGTTCGTCCGCGTGCGGGCCGAGCGGGACGACCGTCGGGTCGCCGGTCCGCGACGACGCCGGCCGCGTCCGGGCGAGCCTCGCCGGTGGGCGCGGCGGGCAGGGGAGTCACGTGCTGTCGGCGCTGGCCGCCGCCGATGCCCTGGCGGTCATCCCCGAGGCCGACGACACGCTCCCCGCCGGGGCCGAGGTCGAGATCTGGTGGCTCGACCGCGCCTGAGCGTCGCCCGGACCGCTATCCTCGACGGCATGGATCCCACGACCCGGCCAGCCGCCGCCCCGCGCGCCGAGCGCCGCCGCCTCAGCCACGTCGATCGGAGCGGGCGGCCGCGCATGGTCGACGTCTCCGACAAGCCGGTCACCGCGCGACGCGCCGTCGCGGAGGCCACCGTCGCGATGTCGCCGGACACGATGAGCCTCGTCATCGATGGCGGCGGCGCGAAGGGCGACGTCCTCGGCGTCGCCGAGCTGGCCGGCGTCATGGGTGGCAAGCGCACGAGCGAGCTCATCCCGCTCTGCCATCCGCTGGCGCTGACGGACCTCCAGGTCTCCATCACGCCCGACCGGGCCGCCGGCGTGCTGCGGATCCGGGCCGAGGCCGCGACGACCGGCCAGACCGGCGTCGAGATGGAGGCGATGACCGCGGCCACGCGTCGCCGCGCTGACCGTCTACGACATGGTCAAGGGCGTCGAGCGCGGCGTCGAGATCGGCGCGGTCCGGCTCGTCAGCAAGAGCGGCGGCAAGAGCGGCGACTGGACGCGCACGCCCAGCGACGCGCCGGCGGCCGGCGGCGGCCGGAAGCCCGGCGACCGCGTGCGCGGGCCGGATCACGAAGTCCAAGCCCGGGCGTCCGCCGAGCCGGTCGCAAGCGCGGCTGATGCGACGGGCGCTCGTCCTGACCGCGAGCGACGGCGTGGCGGCCGGCGTCCGCGAGGACGCCTCCGGGGCGGCGGTCGCCGCCCGACTGACCGAGCTGCGGTTCGCCGTCGACCGGGTCGCTCGTCGCCGACGACGCCGACGCGATCGGCGCCGGCCGCTGCGCGGACGCGGCGGTCGACCACGACCTGATCGTCACGACCGGCGGGCACCGGCCTGACGCCGCGCGACGTGACGCCGCAGGCGACGCTCGGCGTCATCGACTACGAGGTGCCCGGGCTGGCCGAGGCGATGCGCGCCGCCGGCCGGGCGATCACGCCGATGGCCGACCTCTCGCGCGGCGTCGTCGGCGTCCGCGGCCGGACGCTCATCGTGAACCTGCCGGGCAGCCCGAAGGGCGCGCTCGAGTCGCTGGCCGCCATCGAGCCCGTGCTGGACCATGCCCTCGAGACCCTGGCCGGACCGTTCGACCACGGAGCGCGGAGAGCGCTGAGCGTGACCCTGTTCGAGCCGTTCGAGCACGTCCCGGCGTACCCGCTCGTCTTCCCGATCTTCTGGGGCGCGTTCGCGCTGTTCGCTCATCGTCATCGCGCGTCGGCTGCGGGTGTTCACGGCCGTCCACGCGGACGGCGGCGCCGGTCGCCGGCGCCGAGCTCGGCCGCCGCGCCTGGGGCCTCGTCCGCTACGCCTTCCTCCAGTCGAAGATGTTCCGCTGGACGCGGGCCGGGCGTCATCCACTACGTCGTGTTCCTGGGCTCCACGATCCTGCTGATCGGCAACATCAACATCGTGACCGGCGGCCTGCTCCAGGCCGTCCTCGTCGTGGCCGCTCGACGGCGTCGATCTGGACGTTCCTGGTCGGGCTCCAGAACGTGATCGCGGTCGGCGTCCTCGCCGCGCTCGTCTACCTGTTCTACCGCCGGCTCGTCCTCGCGCCCGACCCGCCTGACGCCTGGACCGGACCGGCCTCGCTGATCCTGACGATGATCGCGCCTCGTCGTCTCGACCGAGTTCTTCGCCCAGGCGTTCGAGGTCGCGGCGTACGGCGACATCCCGGGCGCGATCGTCGACCAACGCGCTGGCGGTCCCGCTGCGCGACGCTCGGCGCCAGGCGTCACCGAGACCGCGTTCGTCGTCCTGTGGTGGGCCCACGTCGTCGTGCTCGCCGCCTTCCTGCTGTTCATCCCGACCAACAAGCACTTCCACGTCTACACGAGCTTCGTGAACGTCTGGTTCCGCAAGCTCGCCCCGCGCGGCGAGCTGCCGAAGATGGACCTCGAGGACGAGACGGCCACGTTCGGGCTCAGACGCTCCAGGACCTGGGCTGGAAGGACGTCCTCGACGGCTTCACCTGCACCGAGTGCGGCCGCTGCCAGGAGGCCTGCCCGGCCTGGAACACCGGCAAGGTCGCTCAATCCCAAGACCTTCATCATGGGCATCCGGGACATGTCCGAGACGGCCGAGCAGACCGATCGACCTCATCCCGAACTCGCCGATCGTGCGCGAGACCTACGGCCTCGACGACACGACCCTCTCGCCGGCGGCGATGGGCGCACCCGATCGTGGACACGGCGATCCCGTACGACGCGGTCTGGGACTGCGTGACCTGCGGCGCCTGCGTGGAGGCCTGCCCGGTCCTCATCGAGCACGTCGACAAGATCGTCGGCCTGCGCCGCAACCTCGTGCTGGAGGAATCGCGGTTCCCGCAGGAGCTGACCCCGGCGTTCCGGGCGATGGAGGGCCAGGGCAACCCGTGGGGCCAGCCGGCGTCGGCCCGGCTCGACTGGACGAAGCCGCTGCCGTTCGAGGTCCGGACCGTGGCGAGCGTCGCCGCGGCCGGCGAGCTGGACGACCTCGAGGTCCTGTACTGGGTCGGCTGCGCGGCCGCGTTCGATCCGCGCAACCAGAAGGTGGCCCGGGCGGTCGCGACGTGCCTGCACGCCGCCGGCGTCTCGTTCGCGGTCCTCGGGCCAGGAGGAGTCGTGCACCGGCGATCCGGCGCGGCGGATGGGCAACGACTACGTGTTCCAGATGCTCGCGATGGGCGCCATCGAGACGCTGGACAAGTACCGGATGGGGGAGCGGACGATCGTGACGGCCTGTCCGCACTGCTTCAACTCGATCGGGAACGAGTACGGCCAGCTGGGCGGGACGTTCCGGTCGTCCACCACAGCCAGTTCCTCGCCGAGCTCGTGTCGTCGGGGCGGCTGGCGACCGTGCCGGAGGATGCCACGTCGGAGACCGGCGACCACCGGCCCGGGAGCGTCACCGTCCACGACTCGTGCTACCTGGCCCGCTACAACGGGGTCGTGGCAGCTCCCCGTTCCGTGCTGGGCGCCGCCGGCGTGTCCGTCGTCGAGATGGAGAAGAGCGGCAAGCAGACGTTCTGCTGCGGGGCCGGTGGCGGCCGGATGTGGATGGAGGAGACGACCGGGACGCGCATCAACGCCGAGCGGACCCGCCAGGTGCTCGAGACCGGGCGCGACGACCGTCGCCACGGCCTGCCCGTTCTGCATGGTGATGATGTCGCGACGGCCTCACCGCCGCGGCCCAGGAGGGCGCGCCGGCGGTCAACGCGATGGACATCAGCGAGGTCCTCGCCGCGCGGATCGCGAGCGTCCCGCGGATCGGCGGCTGCCGGTCGTCGTAGGACGCGCCGGGCCGCGCAGCCGGCGTCGCAGGACCTGCGGAGCGCTGCCGCAGCGAGCGCGACAGGTCGAGTCGGTCACCAGGTTGCCGAAGCCGCAGTTCGGGCAGCGCTTCATGCCTTCGGTGCTGACCGCGTACGGGTTCTCGCGCGCGGCGTCCTCGGTCTGGCGTCGCTGGCGTCGCAGGATCAGCACGTCGCGACGATGCCGACCGCGGCGGCCACGATCAGCACGAGGAGCTGGGTCGACTGGTCCATGCGGGCCCCGCGCGACTGGAGGCGGCCCCCGTGCCGTCCTCGCCGCGTGCCGAGAGGGTACCGGACCGTGGTGCAGCGGCCAGCGGGACCATGTCCGCGCCACGGGCGCGACCCGTCGCTCGCCCCGCGGTAGGATGCCGCCGTGACCAGCGCGGACCGCGCCCCCGGACCGTATCGCCTGACCGAGGAGCAGGAGATGCTCCGCGACGCGGTCCGCGTGCTGGCCGACGAGCGGGTCGCGCCGCGGGCCGCCGAGATCGACCGGACCGGCGAGTTCCCCGAGGACCTGCGCCGCCTGCTCGCCGACCACGACATCCTCGCCCTGCCGTTCCCGAGGAGCACGGCGGGCTCGGCGGCGAGCTCCTGACCGTCTGCCTCGCCGTCGAGCAGCTCAGCCGGGCCTGCGCGACGACCGGCCTGATCCTCGCCGTCCAGGAGCTCGGATCGCTGCCGATCACGCTCGCCGGGACCGACGAGCAGCAGGCGCGCTGGTTCCCGGGCTGGCCAGCGGCGAGCAGCTCATCGCCTTCGCGCTGACCGAGGCCGAGGCCGGCTCCGACGTCGCGGCGGCGCGGACCACGCGCCGCGGCGCGACGGCGACACCTACGTCATCGATGGGTCCAAGCGGTTCATCAGCCACGGCTCGGTGGCGGATCTGCTCGTCGTCTTCGCCGTCACCGACCCCGACGCGCCCCGCCATCGCCGCCTGAGCGCCTTCGTCGTCGAGGTCCCGACCGAGGGCTTCGCGCGTCGCCCGCCTCGAGCACAAGATGGGCCTGCGCGGCAGCCCGACCGCCGAGCTGACGTTCGATGGCGTCCGCGTGCCCGGCCGCGAACCGCCTGGGCGCCGAGGGCGACGGGTTCGACATCGCGATGCGGACGCTGGATCGCAGCCGTCCGGGGATCGCGGCCCAGGCCGTCGGCATCGCCCAGGGCGCGCTGGAGGTGGCGACGCAGTACGCGCAAGGACCGCAAGCAGTTCGGGCAGCGCATCGGCGACTTCCAGCAGATCGGCGGCGATGCTCGCCGACATGGACGCCGGGATGGAGGCGGCGCGCCAGCTGCTGTACAAGGCGTGCGTCGAGATCGATGCCGGCGCGCCCGACGCCAGTCGGTGGTCGGCCATGTGTAAACTCGTGGCCGGTGACACCGCGATGCGGGTCACCACGGATGCCGTCCAGGTCCTGGGGGGCTACGGCTACATCGACGAGTTCCCGGTCGAGCGGATGATGCGCGACGCGAAGATCACCCAGCTCTACGAGGGGACGCAGCAGATCCAGCGTCTGGTCATCGCGCGCTCGCTGCTCGGCAAGGGCGGCTGAGCGCGCAGGGAGGTTCGATACCCGGTGCGCATCGTCGTCCTGACCAAACCCGTGCCGGACCCGGCGTCGGGCGGCGAGCGACTCCTCCCCGACGGTCGACTGGACCGGGCGAACAGCCCGGCCGTCGTCAACGGCAACGACGAGTACGTGCTGGAGAAGGCCCTCAAGCTCATCGAGGCCGCCGGCGAGGGCGAGGTGATCCTGCTCTCGATGGCGCCGGCCAACGCCCCCGAGACGATGCGCAAGGCGCTCGCGATGGGTGCGACGAGCGGCGTGCTCGTCACCGATCCGGCGCTCGAGGGCTCGTGCACCGTCGCGACGACGCGGGTCCTCGCCGCGGCGCTCAAGACCCTCGAGTTCGACCTCGTCTTCGCGGGCGTCGACTCGTCCGACGGGTTCGCCGGTGTCGTCCCGGCGGGCGTCGCCGCGCTGAACGGCCTGCCGTACCTGTCGTGGGCCGCCGAGATCGAGCCCGACGCCGGCCGCCCGGACGGTCCGCGTCCGGCGCATCAGCCCGACCGGCTACGACGTCCTCGAGGCCCCGATGCCCGCGCTGATCAGCGGCACGCAGGCGCTCGGCGAGCCGCGCTACCCGTCGCTCAAGGGGATCATGGCGGCGCGATCCAAGACCATCACGACGCTGTCGCTGGCCGACCTCGGGATCGACCCGGCGACGGTCGGGCTGGCCGGCGCGACGACCCGGGTCGTGGACGCGCGACCGCCGGCCGCCGCGAGCGGCGACGCAGGTCATCCGCGACACGCCGGACGTGGCCGCCCGCCAGGTCGTGGACTTCCTCGCCGAGCGGAGGCTCATCTGATGGGCCGGCATCCTCGTCGTCGGCGAGCTCGCGCCGGACGGCTCCGCTCACCAAGCTCTCGACCGAGGTCGCGACGCTCGCGCGGACCCTGGCCGCCGCGCGGCGGGTCGACGGCCGAGGGCGGTCATCCCGGCCGCCGGCGCGGACGCCGCGGCCGACGGAGCTCGCCGCGTATCGTCGACCGCGGTCGTCGGTGGACGCGGGGCGGCGGCCGGCGCGACCGCGTCCGAGCGCGCGGCGGTCGTCGCCGCGGCCCTCGACGGCGTGGACCACGTGCTCATCCCGGCGAGCCCCGACGGCCGCGATCTCGCGGGCGCCCTGTCGGCCCTGACCGGCTGGGGCGTGCTGGCCAATGCGCAACGGCGCGCGCTGGGCGGACGATGGGCCGGTCGTGGTCCAGAGCGCGTTCGGCGGCAAGCTCGTCACCGAGTCGGCGTTCACGGGCGGCCACGGGATCGTCACGGTCCGCCCCAACGCCGTGACGGCGGAGCCGCTCGCGACGCCGGGCGCGGTGAGCGACCGCCAGACCGACCCCGACCGCGCCGATCGCGGCCGTGGCCACGGTCGACCGGATCGCGGCCCAGGGCGCGGCCGTCTCCATCGACGACGCGCGGATCATCGTGGCCGGCGGTCGTGGCGTCGGCGGACCCGAGGGCTTCGGGCTCGTCCAGGAGCTGGCCGATGCCCTCGGTGGCGCGGTCGGTGCGTCGCGCGCGGCCGTCGATTCCGGCTGGATCCCGTACGCCCAGCAGATCGGCCAGACCGGCAAGATCGTCAAGCCGCAGCTGTACCTCGCGCTCGGGCATCAGCGGGGCGATCCAGCACAAGGTCGGGATGCAGACGTCGGGGTCGATCGTCGCGGTCAACCGCGACCCGGACGCCCCGATCGCCGAGTTCGCCGACGTGGTCGTGGTCGGCGACCTGTTCGAGGTCGGCCGGGCGATGCTCGCCGAGCTTCGCTCGCGGTCGGGCTGACCACCGGCTCGGGGACGCACGCACGTGACGGAGCTCGCGATCCTGCTGCCGCTGGTGGCGTTCGTCGCCCTGGCGGCGGGCGACCGCGATCGTCCTGCGGCGCGCCGGCCGGATCGTGGCCCGCACCCGCGAGGTGGAGGGCTTCCGGTCGTCCGTGCGCGACCTCGCGGCACGCGTGGACACGTCGCTCGAGGGTGCGACGAGCCGGATCGATGCGGTCCGCCGCGGCCAGGTCGGGCGCCGACACCATCGGCGAGACGATCACCGCGGCGACCGACGCCGTGGAGCGCTACATCGAGGAGGCGCGGGCCCTCGACGGGCCGCGCGGCGGCCATCGAGATCCGCGACGACATCGTGGCCGAGCTCGAGCGCGCCGAGCGGGCCCTCGCGATGGTGGATCACGGCGCCGACGATCCTCGCCCAGGTCCGTCGCCGCGGCCGCGAGCTGGAGGCGCCAGACGGCGATCAAGCGCGGGTACCTCAACCTGCTCCACGCCCGCGAGGCCATCGACCGCCACGCGGCGCGCGCCCGACCCTGGCAGGCGAGCCCGTGCCGTCGCGGTGAACCAGTCCATCACGGTGCGCGGACCACTCCTGACCACACCATCTAGTGGTATCCTCGCCCCACACCACAAGTGGTAGTGGTGCGGACCCACAGGAGAGCGATGCGCTGCCCCCAATGCGGCGAGCGGGACACCCGCGTCGTCGATTCGCGCGACCTGGATGAATCGGCCACGATCCGTCGCCGTCGCGAGTGCAACCTGTGCGCGACCCGGTTCACGACCTACGAGCGCATCGAGGCGGCCCGGCTCGTCATCGTCAAGCGCGACGGGGCCCGCCAGGAGTTCGATCGCGACAAGCTGGCGTCGGGGCTGCGCAAGGCGCTGACCCGGCGACCGGTCGCCGATGACGCCGCCGAGGTCGGCCGCGGACGCGATCGAGGCCGAGCTGCGGGCCGCGGGCGTCGACCGAGGTCCCGTCGTCGCGCGTCGGCGCGCTCGCGATGGAGCACCTGCGCGGCATCGACCAGATCGCCTACATCCGGTTCGCCAGCGTGTACCAGAGCTTCGAGGACCTCGAGGACCTCAAGCGCGAGGTGGACACGCTCTACGCCGAGAAGGGCAACGGAGGCCACGCCAAGTGAGCCGGTCGGACCGGCTCCATCCGCCCGGTGAGCCGCTGGCCGGACGGCGTCCTTCCACGTCAGGCCCTGCGTGAACTCGTGGACGAGGGTCGCATCAGATCCGCCGTCGGCATCCCGGACCAGAACCTCCAGCCGGCCAGCGTGGACCTGACCCTCGGCTCGGTGGCGTATCGGTTGCGCTGCAGCTTCCTCCCGGGGACGCGAAGCGTTCGGGAGAAGCTCGACGAGTACGGGATGGGTGAGCTCGATCTCACCGGGGATGGCGCCGTGCTCGAGATGGACCGGCCGTATCTCATCCCCTTGAACGAGACGGTCGATCTGCCGGCCGGGGTCCGCGGTCGGACGAATCCGCGAAGCTCGACGGGTCGCCTCGACGTGTTCACGAGGGTGATCACCGACCAGGGGGCCCACTTCGACGAGGTCCGGGAGCAGTACGCCGGGGAGCTGTTCCTCGAAGTCGTGCCGATGTCGTTCCCGGTCCGCGTTCGCGCCGGCATCCGCTTGAATCAGCTTCGATTGGTCGTTGGCAGGGCTCGATTGACGGACGACGAATTGATCGAGCTCGGCGCGCGCGATCCATTGGTCTATCCCGGCGCCTCATCGGGCCCGGACGATGAAGCCAAGGTGGCCGACGGACTGTTCCTCAGCGTCGATCTCTCGGGCGAGGGGCGCAGTTTCGTCGGGTACCGCGCGAAGGGCAGTACGGGACTGATCGACCTGAGCAAGGAGCGGACCTACCAGGTGGCTGACTTCTGGGACCGGGTCGAAGCGAAGGACGGTCGGCTCATCCTTGACGAGGGCGCCTTCTACCTCCTCGTCTCCCGCGAGCGCGTGCGGATCCCGCCGGACTACGCGGCCGAGATGGCGGCGTACGACCCGACGAGCGGCGAGCTGCGGACCCACTACGCGGGATTCTTCGACCCGGGGTTCGGCGACGTGACCGGGGATGTCCCGGGCACGCCCGCGGTCCTCGAGGTCCGCGCGCACGACGTGCCATTCGCGCTCGAGCACGGTCAGCGGCTGTGCAAGCTCACGTTCGAACGGATGTCGAGCCGCCCCGACACGCTCTACGGGGCGGAGATCGGTTCGCGCTATCAGCGGCAGTACCTGACCCTGAGCCGCCCGTTCAGGTCGGACCAGATGGGCGTCCCCAAGCCACGCCTGCGGACGCGGGTCGAGCAGCAGCCCCTCCCGATGGTCGCCGACGGCCCGGCGCCGCTCCCGGTCACGGCGCGGGAATAGGGCGTGGGGATCAACGACGCGGTCGACTGGCGCGCGGAGCTCGGCGGCGGGACCCGGGTCGCGCTCATCCAGGCCGGCACGTTTCGCTCCGATGCCGGCACGCTCTTCGGTCCGGTGCCTTGGGTCCTGTGGGGCGGCCTCGTCACCGATGAGATCGATGAGAAGCGTCGGCTGCTGCAGGCGCTCAACTGCCTGCTGATCGAGACGCCGGCCGGCCGGGTCCTCGTGGAGACCGGGATCGGGGACCGGGTGGATGACAAGACCCGCGCGATGCGCGCGTACGAGGGCCCATGGATCGTCCCGGCGCTGGAGACGGCCGGGTTCCTGCCAGAGAGCGTCAACGTGGTGGCGATGAGCCATCTCCACTTCGACCACGCCGGTGGACTGCTGCGTGGCGACGGCGAGCGGGCGTTCCCGCACGCCCACGATCGTCGCCCAGCGTGCTGAGTGGGAAGTCGCACTGGGCGACAATCCCAGGCTCGTGGCGTCGTACGTCCAGCCGGAACTCGAGCTGGTCCGTGATTGGGGCGCCGAAGGCTGGGCCGACGGCGAGCGCGAGGTCCTCCCGGGCGTCACGGTGGTGCCGACCGGCGGCCACTCCACGGGTCACCAGGCGATCATCGTGCGCGGGACGGGCGATGGGGCGCGGACGCTGGCGTTCCTGGGCGACCTGTTCATGCGGCCGTGGGGCGCCAACCCGCGATGGGTGACAGCGTTCGACGACTTCCCGCTCGATTCGGTGGTGCGCAAGGCCGCGCTGTTCGCGCAGGCGGTCGAGGAGGACTGGCTGATCGTGCTCTCGCACGAGGCTCGGCAGCCGGTGGGACGACTCGTTCGCGACCGAGACCGGTTTCGGTTCGAGCCGGTCTGAGCGCCTGTCCGCAGGACGAGCACTACGGTGCAGGACTTGCCGGCGGAAGCAGGGATTCGATGAGTGCCGTCGCACCGGCCTCATCCACCGGCCCGTTGATGACCTGGACGATCACGCCGTTGGTGTCGAGGAAGAATTGCGTCGGCAGGGCGTAGACCTTGTATGTGCGAAAGACGTGTCCGGAGCCATCGAAGCCGATCGTGTACCCAAGGTCATAGCGCTCGGCATACGCCTCGACATCGTCGACCGATGTCTCCTGCACGCTCACGCCGATCACCTCCAGGCCTCGGTCGCGATACCGTTCCGCGAGGTCGCGCAGGATCGGCGTCTCCTGTTGGCAGGGCGGGCACCAGCTGGCCCAGAAGTTGATCCACACGACCTTGCCGCGCAGCTCGGCCAGGGTGATCGGCTCACCGTCGAGGTCGCGGAGCTGGTAGGTGGTCCCGTCTTCGAGCGGGATCGTGAACTCCGGGGCCGTGTCCCCGGGTCGGAGGCCCTCGGCCGGCGGCGACGCGATGAGGAACGGCGTGGCCCGTGGGTCCACCGGCCCCGGGGTCAGGCCGGTGCTACCCAGCGGGGTCGTGACCGCGACCAGGATGACGGCCACCGCGACGACGGCGACCGCCGGCCAGCAGCAGCTGACGACCGCTGAATGGCCCGATCAGCCCGTGCCTGGGCGGCTTGTGCGTGAATCCGGGTCGCTCGTCGGTCACTCAGACCCCGGCGAAGTTGAAGAGTCGGGGCAGGTACGACAGCCAGTCGAAGACCATGGCGACGCCGATGAGGGCCACGAGCAGGCCGCCGATCAACGAGACGACGCGGCCGTGGCGGACCAGTGGGCGGATCACGGCGGGGGCGCGGTCGTACACCACCGCGATGGCGATGAACGGCAGACCCAGCCCGATCGTGTACGCGATGAGGAGCACGGTGCCTGCGGCAGTCGTGCCGGAGGTGATGGCCATCGTGAGGATGCCGCCGAGGATGATCCCGATGCACGGCGACCAGCCGATCGCGAAGATCGCACCAAGCCCGAAGGAAGCGAGCCATCCTCCGCGGTCGCTCACCATCCGGCCACCCATCCGGTCGGCGATCGATGGGACCTGCCGCGGCGCCACCGGCCGATCCACCGGGCGACGCCAGTGCGATCGACCCGGTGGCCGTCGCGAGACTCCCCGACGCGCCCGCGTCCAGGGGTCGCCACGTTCGATCCAGCAACGGGATGCGCAGGATCCCGGCGAGGCTGAGGCCCAGCACGATCAGGACGACACCTCCGATGACGCGGAGTGGTGCGAGGTAGTCGTACAGCGGGCCAGCGGCGAAGGTCGCCGTGACCCCGAGCAGCGTGAACACCGCGCCGAACCCGGCGACGTAGGCGAGGGCATGGCGCACAGCCAGCCAGCGCGAGGGCGCGGCTCCAGGCGCGGAGCCGGCGACCGCGATCGCGGTCAGCTGCCCGAGATAGGCAGGGACGAGCGGGAGGACGCACGGGGACAGGAAGCTGATCACGCCGGCCGCCAGGGCGACCAGGATCGTCAGGTCCGTGCCGCTGCTCACCGTGTCACGGGCTCCGGGACCCCGTCGATCACCTCGCCGAGGAGGCGTCGGGTCTTCGCGAGACTCGTGACCATCTCGAGTCGTCGAGTGCCGAACTCGATGACGGGAATGGTCGCGAAGTACGCGCGATGGAGTTCCTCGTCCGCGTCGATATCGCGCTCCACGAACTCGGGGATGGGGAGTCCACGATCCGACCGGTCCCGCAGGAGCGTATGGAGCATCACACGAGCGTCGTCGCAGAGACCGCAGCCTGGACGGCCGTACAGGATGAGGTCGGGCAAGGGAGGGACGGACATCGCAACTTCGATTGTAATCGGGGACGCCGAGGGTCCCATGCGGCGGGTAGGGAAAAAGCCGTCGCAGGGAGGCGCGACGGCTTGGCGTGTTGACGCCACCGGGTGGCGGGCGGTTCCGCGTGTGCAGTGGGATGCAACGCACGGTTCCTGCGGATGCGCTAGGTTTACTAAACACCCAACACGACGAGCATCGTGCGAGACCTGATCCGTTGACCATGGCCGAACACTCATGCCCCGTCTGTGGCGGGCCTACACACCGGATCTTCTCGGTCCGCGGCTACCCGATCCGGGCGTGTGAGCGCTGCTCGCATCGCTTCGCGGAGCTGGCGCCGGATCGAGATCACGCTCGCACGGTCTACGGCGACGCCTACTTCCAGGACGGCGGAGCCGGATACCCGCGGTACCTCGACCAGGCTCCGATCATCACCGCGTCCGGGCGTCACTACGCACGCCTGGTCGCTCGCGACATGCCACCCGGGCGCGTGCTCGATGTAGGCGCCGCTGCCGGGTTCGTGCTCAAGGCGTTCGTTGACGCCGGCTGGCAGGGGAGCGGCGTCGAGCCGAACGAGTCGATGGCGGGCCACGCTCGCGACAAGCTCGGTCTGGATGTCCGGACGGGCTCGCTCGAGGAAGTCGGGAACTCCGATCCGGTCGATCTCGTGACGATGATCCAGGTGCTGCCCCATCTCTGGGACCTGCGGCGTGCCCTTACCGCAGCCGCAGATGGAACGAAGCCGGGCGGGTACTGGCTCATCGAGACATGGGACCGCTCGAGCCTGACCGCGCAGTTCTTCGGCAAGCGGTGGCACGAGTACAGCCCGCCGAGCGTCCTGCACTGGTTCGATCGCGATGGCGTCGTGAAGCTTGCTTCGCACTACGGGTTCCGCGAGGTCCGCCACGGTCGTCGTCTCAAATGGATCTCCCGCGCGCACGCCGCGTCGATCCTCCGCCACACGTTCGCCGATGATCGTCCGGGACGCTCTGCCCGTGCCATCGGGGCGCTCGAGCGGGTCCTGCCGTCGCGCCTCCCGTACCCGTCAGAGGACCTGTTCTGGATCCTGCTGCGCAAGGACCGTGCCACGACGACGGGGTAGGATGCAGACCGCGCCCCCGTAGCTCAGTGGATAGAGCGCAGCCGTCCTAAGGCTGGCGTCGGCGGTTCGAATCCGTCCGGGGGCGCCAGTACCCGACGCGAGCCGCGTCGACGAACGGCCGTACCGGACCCGTGGACCGGTGCTGATCCATGCGCCTGACCAGATCCTCCTGACAGCAGGGCAGGCACGTCACTCGATACCGACGGCACCTCACCTCACCCCAAAGTCAACGCTTGACCATGCGGATCGAGCAGGCGGCGGTGGTACTGCGGCCAGCGGTCGTAGAAGAGGCGGACGGACACGTACCCGGAGTCTAGACCGCACGGCGCCCGGTGCGAGTCGGCTGCCGCGTCAAGGCCGACCGCCACGCATCAGAGCTGCTGGAGTTGAGAGAAGTCTCCTATCCCCGGCCGGCCCAGTAGTCGATCACCAACGCTTTGGCCAAGTGAGGCTCGATCCAGGCGACAAATGCCTGGTGGGCGGGATGGACCAGGTAGGTGTCCCGGTCGGGGAGGCTCGCGAAGGTGACCAGGAAGCAGTGCGTGTAGCCATCGGCCAACTGTTCCTCGCTCACATCGGTGCCGCACTCAAAGTCCTTGATCTCGGCGATCTGCGGCGGCAAGGCAGCAAAGGCCTGTTCGATGGCCTGGAGTTGCGTGCGGGTCACCGCCTCCTTGAAGGCGAACAGGACGACGTGGCGCAGCACTTGGCGGCTCGGCTGGCTCATCACGACCTCTCTTCGGGCCAGGCTTCGGAACGTGCGGTGCGGTGATGGTCCGATCGATCTTGGACTGCCATGATGCGGTTCGCCGCATCGGCATGACCGGCGCCATCATCCTGCGTCCGTCTAACAGGCGAACCGGTCGGCCGCTTTGGTTTCCGAGCCCCGGCGTCCGTCCGGGGGCGCTTGAAGCAAGGTCGACGCGGCTACGAAGAACGGCGCGCGCGGCCGGGCGCCAAAGACATGTCGGCGTCGACTCGTGGCGCCACACTTCGAGGATGGATCAGTCAGCCGTGACCGTGATCGTTGCCGCGATCAGCCGAATGGGCACCTTGACCAGTGTGTTGGTCCGGGCAGCGCGCAGCGAGCCATGAGGTTCACCGTCGTGCGGGCGACAGGCACGCCGTTCGAGCGTGGACGGATCATCGGTGGAGCGCTCGCCAACCAGATCCACGACTCGCTCGCCTTCGTCGACCGCTACCTCGCGACACATGGCGTCGACGCGACCACGCTGGATCGGATGCTCGCCCCATACGTCGCCGCCTCGGAGGCGGCGCTGCCGCACCTCGTCGAGCAGATCCGGGGGGTCGCCGACGGCTCGGACCAGCCATTCGCGAAGGTCATGGCGGCCAATGCGTTCGAGGAGATCTACGGACAGGTCGAACTCGGCGTCGGCAGCCTGGCGCCGCTCGAGCGGTGCACGGACGTCGTCCTGGCATCGGCCGGCGGTCCGCTCCTCGGCCACACCGAGCAGTGGTACGCGGGCGACGACGGCGCCGTCGGCATCGTCATCGATGTCCCCCAGGATGGTCCTGCCGTCCTCGCGCCCGTCGTCGCCGGGACGCTGCCGCTCGTCGGGATCAACGAGCATGGTGTCGCGGTCGGTGCGATGTCGCTCTCGGCGCGCGATGAGCGTGTCGGCATCCCCAGAGCGTTGATCGCACGTGACGTCCTCGATGCGCGCGATGCGGCGGACGCGATCGCCCGAGCGACCCGCAGCGGCCGGGCTGGCGGCTACTCGTACCAGCTGGCGTTCCCGACGGAGGCCTCCAGGATCATCGAGACGACCGGGACACGACAGGCCAGTTTCGAAGGCAGCGCCCACACCAACCACGCGTTGGACGCGACGGTGGCCGACGTCACCTTCCCGCCCTCACCCGGCAGCCTCGGCCGCTACGCGCGCGCCGTCGCGCTCCGTGACCGGGTCGAGCCGACGGTGGCCGGCCTCATCTCGATCCTTGCGGACCATGAGGCGGACCCGCAACACATCTGCGTGCACCCGGATCCAGCTGACGGCGACGAGGGGTCGACGATCCTGTTCGCCATGGTCGCGGAGCCCGCTCAGCGGACGCTGACGATCGCCTCGGGCCACGCTTGCACCGGCACCTTCGAGACGTTCCAGGTCCAACGGTGAAGCATCGGCCGCGACGAGTCAGAGCAGATGAGATCGCCCGGGTGCTGAGTGCCCAGGCATCTCGAGCAGGCTGGTTCTAGGTCATCGCGTACCAAGCGAGTGGGTCGTAGCCTTTGGTTTCCGAGCCTTCGAATCCGTCCGGGGGCGCCTCTTGATGTGCGCTGCCAGCCTGTAACAGCCGTCGCACGCGCGGCGTCCTATTGGCGACCGGATCGCGATAGATCCCGTTGAATTGCCACTAGCGTCCCGGGAGCATGAAGATGCCGCGCCTGACGCCGCTTGTCGCGGTGAACGCCGCTGGCGAGTCCTCGCCGACGCTCGCGTGGCAGTCGTTCTAGGTCTCCGAGTCGCGCCCGGTCTATCAGGCGACGGCGCCCGCGTACCACTCGAGCGGATCGTCATGTGACCCCCGTTCCCTCAGGACCGTCCGGGGGCGCCAGTTCCTGCCCAACCTCGGACCTTGTGCACTTCTGTGACGATGCTCGTACGGCACCCCCGGGCCACTCGTGCTTCTACACTTGGCTCTCCCGAAGGGGGTATCGAACGCGAGTGACACAGGCCGAGAAGTGGCGCACCCTGGGGCGTGCCCTCGCTGTCACGATTCCCCCGGGGGCGTTGATCGGGTTCGGGCTCGGCTTGCTCCTGGGAGGAGCGGGAGCGTCCGCGGCGGCGGGCGCCGTGATCGGTCTGTTGATCACCGCGGGAATGGTCACCTTCAACGTGAGCTGGGCGGTCGGGCTCATTCCCCGCGGCTGGCGTGAGTCCCCGTTCCTCGTGGTGCTCGTCACACGGAGCCTCGTGTGGCTCGTTGTGATCATCGTTGGGGTCAGCCTGCCGCTGCTCACGGTCGCTGGTCTGTCGTTGGCGGATCTGGTGGACCAGCAGTTCGTCATTGCCGTTGTCGGGAGCTTCGTCGCCGCCTTGGTGGTCAACTTCGTGGGTCAGGTCAATGGACTCCTGGGCCGCGGGGTGCTCGTCGGCCTGATCCTCGGCCGCTATCACCGACCTCGGGAGGAAGTCCGCATCTTCCTGCTCATCGACCTGCGCGAATCAACGCAGATCGCCGAACGACTCGGCAATCTTCGCTACCACGCCTTCCTCAGCCGGTTCATCAGTGACGTCACCGCGGGGGTCGTGCGCTACCGCGCCGAGGTGCACCGCTACGTCGGTGACGAGGTGATCCTCACGTGGACCGCGAAGGAGGGCCTGCGAGATGCGGGCTGTGTGCAGGGCGGTGTTTGCCGTCTCAGACACCCTGGAGGCTGCACGCTCGGCCTACGAAGCCGACTTCGGCGTCGTGCCCAGCTTCTGGGCCGGTATCCACATGGGCCCAGTCGTGACCGGCGAGATCGGGACGGTCAAGCACGAGATCGCGTTTCTCGGCGACACCCTGAACACGGCGTCGCGCATCGAACAGGCAAGCAAGCAACTTGGACGGGAGGTTCTCGCGTCGGCCGCCGTGATCTCGGCGCTCGACTTGCCGAACGACATCGCCAGCGAGAGCCTCGGCCGGATAGAACTGCGGGGAGTCGAAGACTCCGTGGAACTGTTCGCACTGACGCGCGTTGCTTCGTGAGCCCCGCGTCCGTCCGGGGGCGCCGGTGCACGTCCACCGTCGATCGTGGGCCGGGCTTGACCCGGCGGTGACGGTGCTGAAGGTGAACGTCTATCTACCGACTCGGAGAACAGGGAATCCTTCGACGGTGTCGCTCGCAAGCTCACTGACCCGACGAGCATCCCGCCGTATGTCCTGACCGTGCCGCCGCCGCCGGCACGGCATACTCGGGCCATGCCCGACGTCCTTGATATCCGCCTCGCCGACGGCCGCACGGTCCGCGCCCATGACAGCGGCGCCGTCGACCCGACGGCGCGCGTGGTGGTGTGGCACAACGGCTCGCCCCATTCCGGGCGCCTGCTGCAGCCGCTGCTCGATGCCGCGCTGCCCCGCGGCATCCGCCTGGTCTCGCTCGCCCGGCCGGGCTACGGCGGGTCCTCCAGGCGGCCAGGGCGGGACGTCGCCTCGATCGCCTTCGAGACCGCGGCCGTGCTGGATGCGCTCGGCATCGATCGGTTCGCGGCGGCCGGCTCGTCGGGAGGTGGACCCCACGCCCTTGCGTGCGGCGCGCTCCTACCGGACCGCATCACGGCGGTCGCCTGCGTGGCCGGTATCGCCCCGTACACCGACGCCTTCGACTGGTGGGCGGGGATGCAGGCGCCGGGTGGTCTGCGGGCGGCTCTCGACGGTACGGCTGCACGTGAGCGGTTCGCGGCGACCGACGAGTTCGACCCAGGGTCCTTCATCGAGGCCGATTGGACGGCCCTCTCGGGAAGGTGGGCTGATCTCGGCCAAGATGCCGCAGCAGCCGGGGAAGCGTGGCCGATGGGCCTCGTCGACGACGATGTCGCGTTCGTGCGCCCGTGGGGTTTCGGGCTGGATGCCGTGGCGGCGCCGGTACTGCTGGTGCAGGGCGAGGAGGACCGCGTGGTCCCGTCGGGCCATGCCGAGTGGATGGATGCGCACCTCCCGGGATCAACCCTGCGGCTCCTCTCGGGCGACGGGCACGTGTCGGCCATGGACGCGGTGCCGGACCTGCTCGACTGGATCCTTGCAGCGACCTGAAGCTACGTCGAATGACGTTGGACCAAGCCGGAGGGCCTGTTCTGAGGGTCGATGACCTTCACCCCCTTGACGAGAAGCCACAACGCCAGCCCGACTTCAGCGACGAAGCTCACGAGGAGCCCCGGGTAGCGGATCGCTGGGTAGTCCGGCAGGAGCAGGGCCTGCAAGAACCAGATCAGGACAGCGATCCCGTCAAGCATCAGCAGGACGCCCAGGAAGCGCGGCAGGAAGCCGGACCGGTAAACGAGGTAGCCGAGCGGGAACAGCCAAGTGCCGAAGAACAGTTGGGCCGTGACAAAGGCTGCCTTGTACACGCTGATCGACAGGTACGCCAGCCCTTCCACCTGTGCCGCCGAGTAGGCGTGCATATCGGTGGCGCCGTCCCCAAGGAACATCGCCGTCACGAGGGACAGCAAGCTCGCGCCCTGGATGGCGACTCCGACGGCATTGAGCACGAGGAACAGCAACGCCAGCTCCCGATTGACCGGTTGCAGGAGGACATAGAGACCCCACGCCACCATGAGGAACAGGAACCCCGAGATCAGCGCGACGACAAGGGCCACGCGGAACGAGCCGGGATCCGTGACGGTCGCCTGGTAGACCTGCTGCGCGTCACCAAGTCCGATCTGCCCCAGCGCAGTGGCGAGGATCGAAGACAGGATGTAGGCGATGAAGAAGCCGCCTGTGATCCTGGCCACCTTGTCCTGGTCGAGGCGATCGATAGCGGGAGACATCCCTGTTCCCTCCCATCCATGCGGTAACGCGGGAGTTCCCGCCGTCGAACGCATCGTGGTGACACCCATCCCGGACCGAAAGTGCCGTTCGTCATGACTCGACGCGCTCAAGGCTTCCGTCACCGCGGACGGTGGAACGAGTGCGTGACCCGGATCAGCCGGCCGCGCCGGCCCCCACGGCTTGGGTCGCGTGGTGGGCGTGGAGCGCCTGCTCGTCCTCGTGCGCCGCGGGCGCCAGGTCAAACACGACGGTCCGTAGCGTGCCGGTGAACGGGTACGGCGCCTTGTGCTCGTACGCGTCGTCCACCACGCCACCGTTGTCGCGGCCCATATCCATGCCGGCATAGGTCGTGAACAGCATCGAGCAGGTGTGGTCCAGGCGGCCCCCGCCGATCTGCTCCCCGTTCGCCCAGAGGGTGACGGTGCCACCACTGCCCGGCTTGGGCTCATCGATCTCGAACAGCATCTTCACCGTGACGTCGCCGGTCGGGATGGGCTCCGTGGACACCTGCTTGTAGGTCTCCACACCCAGGAACTGGTAGGTGTGGTTGAGGCGGCCGTTCTCGTCAACCCAGAGCGAGAATCCGCCGATGAAGTCGGCGAACGCACACAGGACGCCTTCGGCACCGCCATCGGGCACGTGCAAGTCCGCCTCGATCGCGTACGACCGCCCGTAGATGCGCGGCAGCAGCGTGGTCGACACGTTCTGGACGTCACCCGCGAACACATGGCGGGTGTTCGTGGGCATCGGTGGCAGGTTGCCAAAGAACACCGCGAGACCGCCCAGGAGCGGGAGCGCGCGGTTGCGCTCGGCCTCCTCCCAGAACAGCTCCCGCAACTCAGCGAGCTTGGCTGGGTTGTCCGCCGCCAGATCGTGCGCCTGCGAGAAGTCGTCCGGCAGGAAGTAGAGCTCCCAGCGATCCTGATCAGGGTCGTACCCGCTGCCCGGCTTGAACTTGGCAAGGGTCGCCGGCGAGAAGTCCCATGGCAGCTTGTCAAGGCGAGCGCATGCCCACCAGCCATCCTTGTAGATGGCACGGCTGCCCATCATCTCGAAGTACTGGACGGTGTGCCGCTCGGCCGCGGTCGGATCGTCCAGGGTGTACGTGAATGGTGTGCCGTCCATCGGCTCCTGCGCGATGCCGTCCACCATCGTGGGCTCCGGGATGCCGACCAGGTCCAGGATCGTGGGCGCGAGGTCGATGCAATGCGTGAATTGATCGCGGATCGCACCGCCCGGCGGGATGTGCCCCGGCCACGCGATGACCATCGGGTCCCGATCGCCGCCAAGGTGGCTCGCCATCTGCTTGCCCCACTGGAACGGCGTGTTCTGGGCATGTGCCCAGGCGGCGGCGAAGTGCGGCGCGCTATGGAAGCCGCCCAGCCCCTCGAGCCCACCGAACTTCTCGATGAGCGCCAGTTGCTGCTCGGCATCGAGCACCAGCCCGTTGAAGAACGTCGTCTCATTGAAGGACCCCGTGGTGGTGCCCTCCATCGACGCGCCGTTGTCACCCCAGATGTAGACGATCAGGGTGTTGTCCAGTTCGCCCATCTCCTCGATGGCGTCGATGAGCCGGCCGATATTCCAGTCGGCGTTCTCGGAGAAGCCGGCGAACACCTCCATCTGACGGGCATACAGCTGCTTCTCGTTGTCCGACAGGGTGTCCCACGCGGGATACGGATCGGGGCGCGGTGCGAGGTCCGTCTCCGGCGGCACGATACCCAGGCGCTTCTGGCGCTCGATGGTCCGGTCCCGGTAGGCGTCCCATCCGTCGTCGAACTGGCCCTTGTAGCGGTCCGCCCATGACTTGGCGACATGGTGTGGCGCGTGTGTGGCGCCCGTGGAATAGAACAGGAAGAACGGCTTGTTGGCATCGTGAGCCCGGACCGAGTGGATCCACTCCACGGACTTGTCCGTGATGTCGTCCGGGAAGTAGTACAGCTCGCCGTCCTTGCCCTGCGGCACGCCGATTGCGGTGTTGTCCTGGACGATGACCGGGTCGTACTGCCCGGCGGCACCGGTCAAGAAGCCCCACCAGTGGTCGAAGCCCCAGGCCTGCGGCCAGCGGTCGAACGGACCGGCCGGACCCATCGCCCGACCGGGCGTGAGATGCCATTTGCCGAAGCCACCCGTCACGTAGCCGTTCTCCCGGAGGATCTTCGGCAGCGGCGCACAGGACTGCGGCACACCGCCGGTGTAGCCCGGGAACGGGCCTGGGAACTCCGCGATGCCGCCCATACCGACGCGGTGGTGATTGCGTCCGGTGAGCAGCGCGGCACGAGTGGGCGAGCAGACCGCGGTCACGTGGAAGCGGTTGTAGGTCAGGCCCATCTGCTGGATGCGGGTGAGGGCCGGGGTCCGGATCTCACCGCCGAACGTCTCTGGCCCGCCGAAGCCCGCATCGTCGATGAGGATGACCACCACGTTCGGGGCGCCCTCCGGCGCCTGGGCTCCGGGAATGAACGACCAGTCACTCACCGACTGGTCCAGTGTGCGGCCGGCGACCCCGCCGAACGTCCGATCCGGGATCGGAAGCACGGTGCGGTCGGGCTTGAACTTGCCCATCGCCTCCGCCAGGCCGTCCTTGAGGGCCAGGTCGCCCTCCTTGTCGCTTTGCGCGATCGATCGCAGCAGCGCCCCAGCCAGCGCCTGCTCCACGGGGAACCGCTGGTCCTCGTCGTACATCGCCAGGACGGCCGCGGTACCGGGCTTCATCGCCGCACCGAGCTGGTCGTGCAGGCCGGTCTCCACCTTGCGGTCCGCGAACCGACCCACGATGGCGCCGCCCGCAGCCCCCACCACGGTCGCGGCGAGCAGGGGCGGCGCCGCGAGCCCGACCAGGAAGCCGACCGACCCACCCCAGCCCAGGCCCTTGCGACCCAGGTCGTCACCGGTCCGCTGGACCGCCACGTTGCCATCGAGGTCGTGGGTGATGAGGATCGCCGCCTGGATGTCGGGCCGTCTTCGCCTTCACCCGCTCCAGCAGCGTCTCGAAGTCCGCGGCTGCCGTCTCGAGGTCGCGGTAGCCGGCGACCAGGACGTCCGTTCGTTGCGACTCCCATCCGTCGAGCCTCCATCGTGTCGGTGCGTGGTCACCCGGTGCCGCATGGGCATGGGCTCATCGCCGCCCGACTATCATGCACCGCGTTCGTGCGCCCGTGGGGTCTCGGGCTGGACGCCGTGGCGGCGCCGGCACTGCTGGTGCAGGGCGAGAAGGACCGCGTCGTCCCATCGGGCCACGCCCGGACCTGCTCGCCTGGATCCTTGCGGCGACCTGAGCCTCAGGCTGTCAGGCGCCGGCCCGGGTGAACGTCACGTGCGTCACTCCGCTGGGCGAGGAGGTGGCCTCGATCTCGTAGTCCTTCTCGAGGCCCTCCAGCCCGTCCCAGAGGCGCACGCCCCGGCCGAGCAGGATCGGGACCACGACGATGTGCATGTGGTCGACGAGCCCGGCCGCGAGGAAGTCGCGGATCATGGTCGGACCCGCCGCCGATGCGGACGTCCTGGCCGCCCGCGGCCTCGCGGGCCACCTGCGAGCGCCTCGGCCGGCGACGCGTCGAGGAAGTGGAAGGTCGTGCCGCCCTCCATCTCGATCGACGGGCGCGGGTGGTGGGTGAGGACGAAGACCGGCGTGTGGAACGGCGGGTCGGGCCCCACCAGCCCTTCCACTCCGGGTCCTCGTGCCATCCGGGATAGCCGAACTTCCCGGCACCCATGATCTCGGCGCCGATCCCGGGCGCGAACTGCCGCAGGAAGGCGTCGTCGATGCCGCCGGTGCCGCCGGGCTCGCCGATCCCGCTCGTGCCACCACCGGGTGGCGAACATCCACTCGTGCAGCCGATCGCCGGCGTGGCCGAACGGTGCGTCGAGGCTCAGGCCCTCGCCGGTGCCGAAGCCGTCGAGCGAGATGGAGAAGAACTGGACGCGGGCGAGTGACATGGCTCGTGGTCCTTTCCGCTACGCCACGACCATACACACATCGCCGTCATCGACCCCGGAGCGGGACCCGTACGCGTTGCCGCGAAGGTCCGCACACGGGCCTCCCAGTCGGCTACGCTGCGCCAACTGAGCGACCCGGACGATCCGCACCGAGGTGAACGGCGATGACGACGCATCTCCTGGACCAGTTCGCCGTGCCGATGGTGTTCGTGCTGTTCGCGATCGTCTCGCTGCTGTTCTACGAGGTCGGCTTCCGGATCGGCCGCTGGTGGCAGGACCGGATGCCGGGCGAGCAGGAGGGCCCCACGGACATGCTCGTCGGCTCGCTCCTCGCGCTGATGGCCTTCGTGCTCGCGATCACCATGGGCATGGCGGCGGACCGCTTCGACGCGCGGCGGGGGCATCGTGCTCGAAGAGGCCAACGCGATCGGCACCGCGTACCTCCAGGCCGAGTACCTGCCGGAGCCGGCAGGCCGAGGAGGTCCGGGAGCTGATGCGCGAGTACCTGCCGACTTCGCATCGCTACCGACGACAAGGCCGCGGTAGCCGCCGGACGTCCAGCGCTCCGTGCGAGTTGCACGCGGAGATGTGGGCGATCACCGCAGAGGTGGCCAGAGCGGGCACAGCCCGGACCTCGTCTCCGCGTTCGGGGACTCGATGTCAACGAGCTCGTCGCGCATCAGCGAGGCGCGGATCGTCGCCGGCCTCTACGCGCGGGTGCCGGAGACGGTCCTCTTACTCCTGCTCGCCGGTTCCGCGCTCGTCGCTCGGCGATGGTCGGGTACAGCGGCGGGCTCAACGGTCGGCGCAGCGTCCTGAGCGCCGTCGTGATGGTCGTCGCCCTCGGCGCCGTGCTGACCCTCGTCGTCGACCTCGATCGGCCGCAGGACGGCTTCCTCACCGTCAGCCAGCAGGCGCTGCTCGACGTCCAGAGGTGGATCGGCCTGCCGTCGTCCTGATCCGCGCCGCGCGCGTCGTCGGGCCGGGTGCCATCCGGCCCATGCAGCAGGGGCCATCGGACACGCGAGATGCCGCATGGGTCCCGGAGAACGGGACCGGATAGCCCGGTGCCGGGACCACATCCCTCCCGCACCATCTGGACAGAACTCACCGAGGCCACCGCCCCGGGAGCAGATCGAGCACACCACAGACGGATACCTGCCGACGCAGGGCGGTTCAAAGTCGGCGGCGTGTGATCCGGAAGGGATCAACGCCATGTACGCACGGTTCAAGGTCGTCGGACTCGGCCTCATCGTCGCCGGCCTCGTCTTCGTCGGCGTCGGTGGCTACACCTACATGAAGACCCAGGAAGGCGCGACCGCCCTGCAGGCGTTCAGCGCCGCGCAGGCCGTCGAGCTCAGCTACAACGACGAGGGCCAGCTCGTCGACCGCGGCGAGACCGACGGCGCCGCCGCGATCATGGGCCTCCTCACGGACGACTGGGGCTACGCGGTCAACAACGGCCGAGCTCAACCCGAACGACCCGGTCGTCAACACGGCGTCCGAGTACATGTACCAGATGGCCACCATCGCCTATCACACGCTCAACGGCACGCAGACCGTCGTCCTCGACGAGCCGGTCACGACGGACGACGGCACGGTCTTCGCCGCGGGACGCTACGAGTTCCCGGTCGACGGCCGCTACTGGAGCGCAGTTCGACCGCGCCAACCCGATCGAAGGCCCGGCCCGCGAGCAGGCCTGGACCGGCACGGCCCACGCGCTCATCGCCGAGCTCGGTGTCGGCAGCGTGACCGCCTCCGCCCTGACGATGGGCCTCGGGATCGCCGCCATCGCCGCCCTGCTGGGCGTGGTCTTCATCCTCACCGGTGCCGGCGTCATCTGGGCCGCCCGCCCGGTCGAGGAGACCGAGACGGCCAAGGTTCGCACCCGCGCACCGGCTCCCACCGCCGCCTGACCAACGCTCGCGAGCGACGGACCTCCCCGACGCTCGATCCCCAGGAGACGACGCCGGGCCCACCTCGGGCCCGGCGTCTTCGTGTACCCGGGGCCTGGCCAATCACCTCAACCGGGTGACCGAAGGGCCCGCTACTGCCTTGTACGATGCCGGTCGTGAGCAGCGTTCGAGCGTTCCTCGTCCGACTCCGCAACGGGATCGAAGGACCGGACGGACCGCCGATCGCGTGGACGCTGCGCGGGTACGGAGCGTCGCAGCGAACCGGCGACATCGTCGCCGGGCTGACGGTCGCAGCCCTGATCGTTCCTCTGAGCATCGGCTACGCGGGTGTCGCGGGGCTTCCGCCCGAGGCTGGCCTCTACGCGTCCCTCGCGCCACTCCTGCTGTATGCCGTCTTCGGTTCGGCGCGTCGGCTGGTCATCGGGCCGGACGCGTCCACGGCGGCCCTCATCGGGGCCACGCTCATCCCCCTGGCGGCGACCAGCGACGATCGCGTCCGTCTCGCCTCGATGCTTGGCCTGATCGTGGCCACGATCTTCGTCGTCATGCGGCTGGGCCGGATGGGGTTCCTCGCGGACTTCCTGTCGCGTCCGATCCTGGTGGGCTACCTCACGGGCGTCGGGATCACGGTGGCCGTCGGACAGATCGAGAAGATCATCGGCGGGCCGGCCGTGGCCGAAGCGTTCGGCGTCCTCGCCCGGATCGACTGGATCGGCGCGGACCCGCGCGCCGTCATCGACGCGGTCTCCCTTGCCGTGACGGCATCCGGTGCCGATCCATTGTCGTTGCTGATCGGCGGGAGCGTGGTGGCGGCCATGCTGATCGCCCGCCGTGTGGCGCCGCGGATCCCGATCGCCCTGCTCGCGATGATCATCGCCCTGCTCGCGAGTGCCGTATTCGACCTGCAGTCGCTCGGCGTCACCGTCCTGGGTCCCGTGGCATCCGGTCTGCCGTCGATCTCCATCCCGTACGCAACCCCGACCGAGCTCGTCGCGCTGCTCCCCGGCGCCCTCGGGTTGGCGATCCTGAGCTTTGCCGATACGACGGTGACCGGACGCAGCTTCGCCGCCCGGCACGGGGAGCGCACCGATGCGAACCGGGAACTCGTCGCGCTGGCAGCGGCCGACGCCGCGGGCGGGTTGACCGGGGGCTACCCCGTCAGTTCGAGTCCGTCGCGGACATCGGCCGCCGAAGAGGCGGGATCGACGTCGCAGATGACCGGAGTGATCGCGGCCGCCGCGGTCGCCGTCGTCCTGGTGCTCCTCACCGGCCCGCTTGCGCTCCTGCCGATCCCCGCCCTGGGCGGCGTGATCCTGGTCGCGGTCCTGGGTCTCATCGATGGCGTGGGCATCCGTTCCATCTGGATGCTCAAACGGAGTGAGGGACTGGTCGCGGTCACCGCCGCGGCCGGCGTGATCCTGTACGGGACCCTCACCGGCGTCGTCATCGCGGTGCTGCTCGCAGCGCTCAACATCGTCCGGCGATCCGCGTGGCCCGATATCGTCGAGGAGGGTCGCCTCCCGGATGGGACCTGGCGCGACCCGGAACGCAGTGATGCCGCGGTCCTCGTGGATGGCGTCCTGGTGCTGCGGTTCGGTGGTCCGCTGTTCTTCGCGAACGTGGGGGCGCTCGAAGCGCGCATCCGGGACGCCGTCGCCACCCGGCCCGACATCCGCCTCGTGATCCTGGACCTGGGGGCGACCGCGGACGTCGACCTGACCGCCGGACAGGCATTGCGGGCGTTTGCGGACTCGCTGTCGCGCGACGGGCGGCACCTGGCTGTCGCGCGACCCCTGGGCCGGGTTCGGGACGAGTTGCGGGCATACGGCCTCGAGACCCTGATGGATCCCAGCGGCGGCACCCACGGATCCGTGGACGAGGTCATCCGTGGGTCTGGGCTCGATCCGCAACAGACGACTGCGGCGCCGAGCCCGGCTGACATCGACGACCCGGCAAAACCAGCGGTCGCGACGCCGGCGCCGCGGTCGCCCCATGCGCCCCAGACGCCCGAACCGGACGAGCCGGGCCGGATCCGGTCGGATCGCGTGGCATGGCAGACGGTCGGCGGGGCCGCGGTGGCCGTCGTGCTCGCCGTCGGGATCGCCACCGTCCTCGCCGCATGGGGTCTCGGGCCGACCACCGCCCCGAACGCGGCCCCGAACCTCATCGGCATGCCCCTGGAGCGCGCCGCGGCCGTGGCGGAGGATGCCGGCTTCGAACTGGCCCCTCCGGTCTTCACGCACCGCGCCGATCGGCCCGAGGACACGGTCGTGGACCAGGCGCCCCCGCCGGGCACGCCGATGGACGCTGGATCGCTCGATCCAGCCGATCGTCAGCACGGGTCGGCAACTCGTCATCGTGCCCGACGTGATCGGCCAGTCCGAGGCGCAGGCGATCACCACCCTGACCGCAGCCGGCCTGACGGTCCGTCGTGCAGGGGCGGTGGACGACGAGACCGTCCCGGCTGGATCGATCGTGGCAACGTCGCCCGTCGCCGGGAGCTCCGTCGGGAGCGGGAGCGTGGTGTCCTACGACGTTTCGAGCAGGCCCGCGGCCTCGCCGACTCCGACGGCGAGCCCGTGACGCTCGTTGGAGTCGTCGCAAGGATGGGGTCCGTTCGGCCCTAGGACGGCACGCCGCGAGGCTCGATGCTGACCTCGAATGGGCGGCAGCGCCCGAGCGAGCTGGAGACGACGTCATGCGCGCCCTGGTGATCTACGAATCGATGTTCGGCAATACCCGGGAGGTCGCCCGGGCCGTGGCGGACGGGATCGCGCCCACGCTGGAGGCCGACGTCATCGACGCGGCGGACGCGCCCGTAGAGATCGGGGCGGATGTCGCGCTGATCGTGCTGGGTGGGCCCACCCACGCACACGGGATGAGCACGCCGGCGTCCCGCGCGGACTCGGCTCGGCGAGCTGGCGACGGGCTGGTCTCGCGCGGCACGGGCATGCGGGAATGGCTCGAAACGCTCCGTCCGATCGCGACCCCGGTGGCGGCCGCGGTGTTCGACACGCGAATCAAGGGCCCCGGTTTCCTGTGGGGATCGGCCGCGAAGCCCGCTGCCAAGCGCTTGGCGTCCCTCGGCTTCCAGATGATCGTCGAACCGGAGGATTTCATCGTCGGTGGGCCGACCGGCCCGCTGTTCGATCGACTGGAGCCCGGGGAGATCGAACGCGCTCGCACGTGGGGCGCCGATCTCGCGCAACGGGTCGGGGTGCCCGCCGGGACACGCTAGTCGGCGCGGGCCTCCAGGGCGGCGCTCAGCTGCGGGTCGTGCTCGCGCTTGTGGGCGTAGATCGTATAGACGACGAGGTCGTCGAGGGCGTACTGCGGGCCGTACCACGGGATCGTTCCGACCTCGCGCCATCGCTCCGGTGAGATGGCGGCCGCGTGGGTCATCGCCCGCTCGTGCGCGCTCGCGAACTCGGCCAGAACGTCCTCCACCGACCAGTCCCGGCGGATCGCTGCCTGATCGTCGTTGAACGTCGCCGGGTCGGCCGCCATGAGGTCGGTCAGGACCGGGGCATCGACGACGCTCGCGAGGACGTCCGCGAACCGTACTTCGAAGGCCCCAAGGTGGCCCACGAGGTCCTTCGCGGTCCACGCGCCCAAGGCGATCCGCGACCAGTCCCGGGGCCTGTATCGCGAGACCGTGGCCATGACCGCCCGCTGGCCGTGGGTCAGGACGTCGATCGCGTTCATGGTCGCATCGTAGCCCGCGAGGCGACGTGCGGCATCGTAGGATGGCCACCATGCCCACCCAGTGCCACGTCGCCGTCCGCCATCCGGGCGATGGGCGGATCCTCGTGCGCGCGGACGGTGCGATGCCGGGGTTCCGGATGGATGGGGCGCCCATCTGGCAGGTGGTGACTCCCGTCGTGGAGCACCTGCGGGACGATCCGGGGGTCGAGGTGGTGGTCCTGCGGGCGGCGTGGCTGCGTGACACCGAGTCGGACGGTCGATCCGATCGCCTGTACGAGGCCGTTGCCATCGACGATCGACTTCCGGCAGGCCACCGGTGGGTCGCGCTCGTCGATCTCGAACGGCGGCGCACCCCGATGGGACGAGCGATCGATGCCGGCGCGCTCCTGCCGCTGGCCGGCGATCGACAGCCGTGGTACCAGGTCGGCTGGTTCGCGGACATCGTGGACTGGGTGGACGCCCAGATCGTGGACGCCGGGATCCGCCGGCACGGCCCGATCCGACAGATCCGGTCGTGGGGCCGATCCGCGCTGCTCACCCTGGACACGGATCGTGGTCGCATGTGGGCCAAGCAGGTGCCGGCCGTCTTCGCCCACGAGGTCGCCGTCACGGGGCTGCTGGCGGACGTGGATCCGGGCATCGTGCCACCGCTGGTCGCGGCCGACGCACGGACCGGTCGCGTGCTGATGGAACACGTCGATGGTCCGTTGCTCGCCGAGCGGCCGGAGGTGGCGGAAGCATGGCTCGCGACGATGGGCAGGCTCGCCGAGATCCAGCGTGTCCTGGCGGCTGACGTCGGCGCGCTTCGTATGGCCGGGGTCCCGACGGCCACCCTCGCCGACCTTGGCACCCGCGTGCCGACCCTCATCACCGAGGCGGGCGTCGAGACCGATGGGCAGCGAGGTGGCCTGACGTCGGCCGAGCGATCGGCCCTGCGCGAGGCGACCCCCAGCCTCGTGGCGGCGTGCGAGGCCCTTGACCGCGTGGTGACCGGCGGCCCGTCCCTCGACCACGGTGACCTGTCGGCCGGACAGGTCATCATCGGGGAGATGGGGCCGGTGTTCCTCGACTGGTCGGACTCGACGATCACGCATCCGTTCCTGGCGGCTGCATCGTTCCTCGATGGCGTCGAGTCCGGGCCCCTCGCGCCGCTCGTCCCTGTCCTGGAACGGGCCTACCTCGGGGGCTGGACGACGGCACCCTCCACCGGCGGCGACCGCGCGTTCGAGCGTGCCCTGGCACTCGCGCGGGTCGTCCACCCGCTGCACATGGCGAGCCTCCACGTGGACCGGATCCTGCCCGGGTTGGAGCAACCCTGGGAACTGGAGCACGTCGTACCGGCACACCTGCGGGCGGTCCTCCCGCGGCTCGCCACACTCCCGCGTATCCTGCGAGCGTGACCCGCCCGCACATTCCCGAGGCCGTCCTCTCGGCGGCGCATGAGCGTGCCCGAGCCCGCACGGACCGAGATTGGCCGGAGGCAGATCGGCTGCGCGGCGTCATCGAGGCCGCCGGCTGGCGGATCGTGGACCGAGGAACGGACTTCGCGCTGTCGCCGGCGGCGCCGCCGGATCTCGAGGGCGATGACCGGATCCGATACGGCGCGAGCGCAAACGTGCCGTCGCGGCTGGACGAGCCCGCGACGGGCCTGGCAACCGTCGTCATCGTGGCCACCGAACACCCCGACGACGTGGATCGTGCCGTTGGCGGGCTCCGAGCCCATGCCCCCGATGGGACGACGGTCGTGATCGTGGCCGATGGTCCGTCCGAGGCCCAGACCGTTGCGCTGGAAGCCCTTGAAGCTTCCACGGCGCCCGATCCACACACGCCGATCGAGACGGTCTGGACGAGCGAGCGGCTGGGCCATGCCGTCGCGACGAACATCGGTGCGCGACGGGCCACGGCGCCCGTCGTGATCCTGCTGGATGCGAGCCTGGAGCCGACCGGCGATATCGTGATGCCCCTCGTCCGCGCGCTGGAGGACGCAGCGGTGGCCGTCGCTGGAGGCTGGGGCATCACCTCGACTGACCTGCGTCGGTTCGACGACGCGCCGGCTGGCGACGTCGATGCCATCGAGGGGTACTGTCAGGCGTTCCGGCGCGACGACTACCGGGATCGCGGCCCGCTCGACGAACGGTTCCGGTTCTACCGCAACCTCGACATCTGGTGGAGTCTCGTGTTGCGCGATGAAGGGGAGGGAGAGCCGCCACGCCGTGCGGTCCGGCTCGATGACCTCCCCATCGTGCGGCACGACCACCGGGGCTGGACCAGCCTGCCCGATGACGAGCGGGACCGTCAGTCGAAGCGCAACTTCTATCGGATCATCGACCGATTCGGCTCGCGTCGCGATCTGCTGGTCCGCACTGGCCAAGAGATGGGGCGAGGGACGTGAACGAGATGGGCGATGGCGTCCCGCAGGCGATCCGCGACCTGGAGCGCGCGCTTGGTGTCGCGCTGATCGTCCAGGACATCGACCCGGGGCCGCCCGCGACGATCATCGCCGTCGGGCTCGTGGACAGCCAGTCCAGCGAATTGGTGGGCCACGGCGCGACCGAGGCGGATGCGTGGCGTGATCTGGCCGTCAACCTCGCGGCGTGGCGCAACGTCGACCCGCGCCAGATCCGGATGATGTTCTTCGGCGCCTGAACTCAGGTCGCCACGGCCGGGTCTCGCTCGTCACGGTGCTCCCAGACCGTCGTGAGCGGATCGCGCCGCCCGACGAGGAACCAGGTGACGGCCGCCGCGATCAGGGTCACGACGCCGATCAGGGCGAGGACGATGCGGACGGCATCCGTGTACGCGGCCGCGTAGGCCACGAGGTTCGCGCGGTCTACCCCTTCGACGAGCGACGCGAAGCCGGGCGTCCCGATTCCCACGAGCACCTCCCGGAAGCCGCTCAGGGCCGCGCTTGCGGTCGCCGCGTCCTGCCCGGCGAGCGACGCGCCGTAGCGGTCCAGCGAGATCGTGGTGATCGCCAGCGTCGCGACGACGAGCCCCGTCCGCGTCCCGAGGGCGACGGACGCCTCGTTGAGGGCGGCTGCCGTTGCGGGAAGCCCGCGCGGAACGCTCGCGAAGATGATCGCCGTGCGCACCGTGGTCGCGATCACGAACCCAGCTCCGATGAGCACGAGTGGCACGACGAAGCCCAGGTAGGCGGCCCCCGGCGCGAGGACGAGCGCGAGGAACAGGTTGCCGAGTCCGACCGCGGCAACGCCGACGGTGATGAGCGGCCGCGGCCCGACGCGGCCAAGGAGGAGACCGACCACCGGTCCCGTGACGACCAGGGCGAGCATGAACGGAATGGTCGCGACGACCGCGACCAGTGGGCCGTACCCGTTGATCAGTTGGAAGAACAGGGGGAGTTGCAGCAGCGGGGCCGCTTGGGCGAACGCGATGACGAACCCCACGAAGAGCGCCATCGCGACCGGTCGTCGCTCGACGCGGACCGCATCATCGTGCGACATCCCGCGTTCCAGCATGCCGGCCGCGAGGAGGATCCCGATCCCGGCCACGAGGACCGCGAGGCGTGTCGCATCGATGACGCCGTTCCCGAACCCGATGATGCCGATGCAGGTCACGATGATGCCCGCAGCCCAGACGGCGGTCGCGAACACGCGCCGGCGCTGGCGTCGGGACGGTACCGGGAGGTCCGGCCATCCCCGTCGGGTCGCCTCGAATGCCAGGCTCGCGACGAGGACCGACGCCAGGAACGCCGGCCAGCGCGGCCCGCTCGGGCCTAACAGCGTGATGAGGACCGGCCCCGCGGCCATCGCGCCCCCGTAGGCGGCATAGGCGAGCCCGATCGCGGTCGCCCGTGGGATCCCGGAGTAGGTGACGGCCACGCCGGCGAGGGCGATCGGCAGGATGACGCTGGCCGCGCCCACGCCGATCAGGCGTCCGATGACGAACAGCGGGCCCTCGGTGATGACGAGGCCGCTCGCGCTGGCCCCGATCAAGGCCCCGAGGGCAGTCAGCTGGATGCGGCGCCGTCCGTCGGTATCGCCGAGGACGCCACCCACGAGCAGCAGGAGGGCTCCGATGACCGCCGCGAGCAGCAAGGTCTGCTCGAGCTCCGGTCGCTCCCGGATCGCTGCCTGGACGGAGGGCAGGCCCGGGTTGTAGACGTGGGGATCCAGCCCGGCGGCCGCGAGGGACAGCGCCGCGATCAGGAGCGTCCGGGCATCACGCGGGTCGCGGTACAGGTCGCGGATGACGCCCGGGATCGGCGGTCGTGGCACCCGCGGATGCTACAGCGCTGCGGCGCCGTCAGCGAGGCTTGACGCGCGTTCCGTCGGGCTCGTCGATGACCTCCCAACCGCGTCGCTCCAAGGTGGCGCGCAAGGCGTCCGCGGCCGCGAAATCACGAGCGGCGCGGGCTTGGGTGCGCTCCTCGACGATCGCCGCGACATCGGCGGGGATCTCGTCCGATCGCGTCCCGGACGATCCCGCGGATGACCCATCCGACCACGACCGGTCAAGGTCCAGGCCAAGGACCGCATCGGCGTCGAGGACCAGCCACCGCCGCTCATCAGCCTTGAGGTCGGCACGGAGGATCTCGCGGACGACCGCGAGCGCGGAGGGCAGGTCGAGGTCGTCGTCGAGCGCGCCGACGAACCGATCGTGGAGCGCACGGCCCGCTGGCGTCAGCGGGGCGGACGGTTGGTGCGCACGGTCCAGGACCGGGACGTCCTCAGCGCCACCGAACCCGACCACGGACGCGGCGATGCCCGCCGGCCGATCGCCTGCGGTGGCCGCCCGCAACGGTTCCGGCGCCGACCACGGACCGTCCGCGGGCGGTGGCCCCAACGCAGCGAGCCCGGCGCGCAGCGATCGGAGCGCCGCCGCGGCCGCATCGATGGAGCGGTCCGTGTAGTTGAGCTTGCGGCCGTACCGCGACGTCATCGTGAGGTAGCGGAATGCGAGTGGATCGAGCCCGCGTTCGGTGAGCTCCGTGACCCGCTGGAAGTTCCCGGCCGACTTGGCCATCTTCCGCCCGCCCATCAACAGGTGCTCCCCATGGACCCAGAGCCGGGCCGGCGGACCACCCACGAGCGGTGCCGATTGGGCGATCTCGTCCTCGTGGTGCGGAAACACGTTGTCGATGCCACCCGTGTGCACATCGAAGCGGTCGCCCAGGTAGCGCCGCGCCATGGCGGAGCACTCGAGGTGCCAGCCCGGGAAGCCGTCGCCCCAGCGGGCGGTGGGCCACTTGAGCGCGCGGTTTGGGCCGGCGGCCTTCCAGAGAGCGAAATCGGCGGGATCGCGTTTGTCGGGCTCCACCTCGCCGCGATGCCCGGCTCGCAGGTCGTCGAGGCTGTTCCCCGACAACCGCCCGTAGTCGGGATACGAGGCGACGGCGTAGTAGACATTCCCGACGTCGGTCGCGTAGGCGTGCCCCAGGTCCTGGAGCTCCTCGGCGAGCGCCAGCATCTCGGGGATGTGCTCGGTGGCCCGTGGGAAGACGTGGGCAGGCAGGATGTTGACGGCCGCCTCGTCGGCGTGGAACGCGGCCTCATACGCATCGGCGATCTCGGCGCTCGACTTGGATTCCAGGCCGGCCTGCACGAGCATCCGGTCCTCGCCCCGGTCGAACTGGTCGTCGCGGAGATGGCCGACGTCCGTGATGTTCTTGACGTGGAAGACGTCGGTGCCGTGGTACAGGAGCGTCCGGCGGATGAGGTCCGCCAGCAGGTTCGAGCGCAGATTCCCCACGTGGGCGTAGCGGTACACGGTCGGCCCGCACGTGTACATGCGGACACGCTCGCCGTCCTCCGGCTCGACCGGCTGAAGGCTCCGGGTCAGGGTGTCGCGCACGCGGAGGGTCACTCGGCCATCGTAGTCGCTGGTGCCCGGGCCGGCGCCAGCCGGGTCGAAAGGGGATTCCGGCCGACCGCCCGTATACTCCGGCCGATGCGCCGCCGGACCGTCCTGCTCGCCCTCGCCCTGATCCTCACCGCGTGCGGTCAGCCCGCGGCGGCCGCAGAGGGGAGCGCGCGCATCCTGCTGGGCGCGCCGACCACCCTGGACCCAGCGGCCGTCAGCGACGCCGGCAGTTCCGCGATCATCGCGCAGCTGTTCGAGACGCTCACGGCCTTCGATGCGGAGCGGGAACTCCGGCCTGCCCTCGCCGAGTCCTGGCGACTCGAGGATGGCGGCCGGCGCGTGATCTTCAAGCTTCGCCCCGATCTCACCTTCTCTGACGGGACGCCCCTCCGCGCTGCCGACGTGGTTCGCAGCTGGTTCCGACTCATCGATCCGAACGCGCCATCCCCGCTCGTCTCGCTCATGCTCGATGTCGACGGGGCCGTCGCCTACCTCACCGGCAGCGCCGATGCTTCGGAGGTCGGCCTCGCCGCGGATGACGGCGCGAACGAGGTGATCGTCGACCTCGTCCGACCCGCTGCGGACTTCGTCGCGATCGTGACCAGCCCCACCTTTGCCATCGTGCCGCCGAACGCCGATGACGCGTCCTCGTTCCAGCCGTCGGACGGGTTCGTCGCGTCGGGCGGGTATCGGCTCGTCGAGGAGACCGCCGATACGCTCGTCCTCGAGGCGAACGAGCGCTATTGGGCCGGACAGCCGGCCCTCGCGACCGTCAACGTCGTGACCGACCTCGGCGGACGGAGCAGCGTCGCGGCGTTCGAGGAGGGTGAACTCGACTACACCTCGATCAGCGAGTCCGATGCGTCGTGGATCGCCTACGACGAGACCCTGGGTCCGCAGTTGCGCGAGGTGTCCTCCCTCTCGGTCGACTACTACGGATTCGATGCGGGTCGCCCGCCATTCGATGACGTGCGGGTCCGCCAGGCGTTCGCGGCCGCCGTCGACTGGCGACGGATCGCCACGCTCGCGCAGTCGGATCCGGCGGCCGTCGCGACGTCGATGGTCCCGCCCGGCATCCCCGAGCGCAGCGATCTCGATGTCGTCCCCGATCACGACCCGGCGGCCGCCCGAGCGCTGCTCGCCGATGCGGGCTATCCCGGCGGATCCGGCTTCCCGGTCGTGACGATGACGACGGGCGGGAACGCCTACGACGAAGCCGTGGTGACCGAGCTCGAACGCGAGCTCGGGATCGAGGTCGCGCAGGAATTGATGCCGTTCGGCGACTACTTCGTCCGGCTGGACCAGGATCCGCCCCAGATGTGGTTCCTGTCGTGGGTCGCGGACTACCCCGGTCGCAACGACTTCCTGGGTGTACTGCTGGGGAGCGGATCGACCAACAACTACGGCCGGTGGGTCTCCGAGGAGTTCGATGCGGCCATCGCCGAGGCCGGAGCGACGACCGACACGGCGACCGCGAACGCCGCCTACGACCGGGCGGAGGCCATCGTCAAGCGGGATGCACCCGTCGATCCCTGTCAGCTACGGGACCGGCTGGGCCTTGAGCCGCGACGGCCTGCTGGGCGCGGGCCAGAACGGCCTTGGCATGCTGCGGTTCGCCGGCATGGACTGGGCGCCGTGACGCCGCGGGTGGCATGGGCCGGCATCGGGACGGGACTCGTCACCGCGAGCCTCGCCGTCCTGGCGCTGGCGGCGCCGGTCCGGGCGGCCGAGCCGGACTTCGGTGTGCCCACGATCGATGCCAGCTTCAGCGGCGGGATCGCGCTCGAGCAGCCGGTGACCCTCGACGCCGTGCCGTATCGGGTGGAGTTGCTCCTGCGCTACGCGGACGCACCGGGACCGCTCGTGATCGAGGTTCCGGCGCCAAGCGGAACCGGGCCGACGACCCTCTCCTACACCGCGTCCGAGGATGACGGCCACATCCTCCCCAACACGCCGGTCGAGGCACGCTGGCGGATCACGGAGGCCGCGGGTGCCGAGCCTGTCGTCGGTCCTAGCGTCGCGGACGTGGTGGACGACGATCGGTTCGACTGGGACACGGTCTCGGGTGACGTCATCCGCGTGCATTGGTACGAGGGAGGCGCGGCGTTCGGTCGGCGGGCGCTCGAGATCGGCGAGGAAGCGGTCGCCGAGACCGCGGCCTTGCTCGGCGTCACCGAGGACGAGCCCATCGACTTCTTCATCTACGCGGACCAGAACGAGTTCCGCGAGGCGCTCGGGCCCGATACCCGCGAGAACGTGGGTGGCCAGGCGAACGCCGACATCCGCACGCTGTTCGCGCTCATCCCGTCGAGCCAGATCGATGATCCGTGGGTCGCCACGGTCGTCCCGCACGAACTCGTCCACCTGGTCTTCGATACCGCGGTCTCCAACCCGTATCACTTCCCGCCGCGCTGGCTCAACGAAGGGCTCGCGGTCTACCTCAGCCAGGGGTATGACGCGTCCGATCGCGGAGCCGTGGAGGCGGCTGCCGGAAACGGCACGCTGATCCCCCTGGACGGGCTCGCGGGCCAGTTCCCGACCTCGGCCCAGCAGTTCTTCCTCGCCTATGCGGAGAGCGTCAGTGCCGTTGACTTCTTCATCCGCACGCACGACCAGGACGCGCTCGTCTCGCTGATCTCGTCGTACGCGGATGGCCGGACGGACGATGAGGCGTTCGAGGACGCCATCGGGATGGACGCGGCGGCGTTCGACGCCGCCTGGTTGGCCGATCTCGGGGCCGCCACCCCTGTTCGCCTTGGGCCGCAACCCGCGCCGCCCGGCCCGGAACCCCCCGCATGGGCCGGAACGGGTGGACCCGATACGACCTCGCCCCCGAACACCGGCTCGACCGCCCAGCCCGCCGACGGTGCGAGTGCCGGTCCGGTCGCTCCGACCGACCCAGGTGACGCCGTCGGGGAGGACCGCACGGTCCTGCTCGCCGTGCTGCTGGTCGTCGTGGGTGTCGGGGTCAGCGCGCTGATCCTCGTACGCCGACGCCAGGAACAGGCTCGCGATCATGCCCAGGAGCACGAGGTCCTCCCGTGACGGTGATGGGCCGCATCCGGTCCATCCCCAGCTGGCAGCTCACACTCGGGGTCGCCCTCCTGGGCCTTGGGTTCCTCGTCGCGGCCCAGCTCGCGGCGCAGGGTCCGCGGGTCCGGTACACGACGCAGGAGCGGGCTCCGCTCGTCGAGACCGCCACGCAGCTGCAGTCGCAACAGGAGGAGCTCAAGGCGTCCATCCTCGAGTTGCGTGAGCAGATCCAGGCGATGGAGGGGACCGGGAAAGGCTCGGCGGCCGTCGTCAAGGACCTCAACGACCAACTCGAGGCGGCTCGGATCGCCGCCGGACTGATCCCGCTGACCGGCACCGGGATCGTCCTCCTCCTCGACGACTCGCTGGAACCCGTGGCCCCGGACGCGAACGAGGCCGATTACCTCGTGGACGGGCGGGACCTGCGCACCGTCGTCGAGGAGCTTTGGATCGCCGGCGCCGAGGCGATCGCGATCAACGGCGAGCGGATCACGCCCACGAGCGCCGTCATCGACATCGGACCTTCCGTGCTCGTGAACTCGGCGTACCTCGCGGCGCCGTACCAGCTGACGGCGCTCGGTCCGCGCGACCTCTACTCGCGGCTGGCGGCGTCGCCGGGGTTCGTCGACTTCCTCCGTGCACGCGCGGAGTCATACGGCGTGCGGGTCTCGTTCGCGGAGCCGGAATCGGTCGACATCCCGGCGTTCGCCGGGACCGTCACGTTGCGATACGCACGGCCCGCGGCATCGCCGTCAGCGTCGCCCGGGGGGTAGGGCCGTGCATCAGCGACGCAACCAACTCACCATGGCGGCGGTCGCGTTCGTGCTGGGTCTCCTCGTGATCGTCCAGTTGCGCACGCAGGCAAGCGGCGCTGCCTTCGCCGGCCTCTCATCGCAGGACCTCACCGTCCTCGTCGCGAACCTCAATGACCGCAACGACCAGTTGCGACGCGAGATCGCCACGCTCCAGGGCGACCTCGCGACCCTTGTCCAGAACACGGAGCGTGGTGACGCCTCCATCGATGAGCTGCGCGCCGACCTGCGCCGCGTGCGGCTCTACGCGGGCATCGATGCGGCAACGGGTCCCGGGGTCGTCATCGCCGTCCGCGGCCCCATCGACGGTTCCGGCGTGGAAGATCTCATCAACGAGTTGCGCAACGCGGGCGCCGAGGCCATCGCGCTGTCCGGGACGCGGCTCGTGCCGGGCGTCGTGGTGACGGGCGCCGCTGGAAGCGCGGCGATCGGCGGAACGGCCCTCGAGCGATCCCTTCGAACTCACCGCGATCGGCCCACCGGACAAGCTCACGGGGTCGCTGACCCGTTCTGGTGGGATCATCGCGCAGCTCGCCGCCACGCAACCGGACGTCGTGCTGGAGGTGACACCGGTCGACCACATCGACGTGCCGGCCACCGACCGGGAGCTCGTCCCGGCCAACGGCAGGCCGCTCCTCTGATACCCTGCCCGCCGTGCCGGCCCGACCCGTCCTGACGCTCTACCTCGGCGATGTCGTGCGCCTTCGGCGTGCGCACCCGTGCGGTGGCGATCGCTGGCGGATCGATCGCCTCGGCGCCGACATCGGGTTGCGCTGCGTCACCTGTGAACGTCACGTGCTCATCGACCGGGTGGCGCTCGAACGCCGGGTCGTGGAGTTCATCGAACGCGGTGACGCGGAGCTGACGGCGGCGCTCGAGCCCGGTCGGTCATCGTGACCGAGCCCGGCGGGGACGCGGCGGCCGCCGCCCTCCCGGCAGCCTCGACGCTGCCTCCGGATGAGCCGGAGAACCCGGAGAACCCGGAAGGCGCGCTCGCGGTCTTCCGCAACCCCTCATTCCTTCGCCTCTGGCTGTCGCAGGCCGCGACCCAGATCGGCGGCAACATGGTGTTGTTCGGCCTGACGGTCATCGTGTCCGAGACCCAGTCGAACACGGCGGTCAGCCTGCTCATCCTGTCGTTCCTGGTGCCCGCGGTCCTGTTCTCGGCGGTCGCCGGCGTCTACGTGGACCGCGTGGATCGCCGGATCGTGCTCATCGCGACCAACGTCCTGCGCGGCCTCGCGATCGTCGGGCTGGTCCTGGTGGGCGACAACTTCGCGCTGATCCTGCTGCTGAACATCTTCGTGTCCACGGTGACCGTGTTCTTCGCCCCGGCCGAGGCGGCGATGATCCCCGAGGTCGTGCCTCGTCACCAGCTGCTCGCGGCGAACGGCATCTTCACGCTCACGCTCAACGCGGCGTTCGCGATCGGGTTCGCCCTGCTCGGACCGCTGGTGATCAACATCGCGGGGCCGCAGGCCGTGATCCTCGTCGTGGCCGCGCTCTATTTCCTCGCCGCCGTCTTCTGCTTCACGCTCCCGTCGTCGCCGCCGCCCGCCGCGCTTGCCGCCGCCGGGGCCTCGGGTACGGTCGGCGAGACGCAGGCCGCGATGACCTCGACCTTCGACCAACTCCGTGAAGGCCTCACCTTCATCCGCCTCAACCGCTCCATCGGCTGGTCGCTGATCTACCTCGGGATCACCGCGTCGCTGGTGGGGGTGCTTGGCGTCCTCGGGCCGGACTTCGCCGAGACGGCCCTGGGACTGACGAGCAAGGACTTCGCGGTGATCGTCCTCCCGCTCGGTGGCGGGATCGTGATGGGCATCCTGCTGCTCAACGCGTACGGGAAGTACCTCCCACGTCGGCGCGTCATCGAGGGTGGGCTCATCACGCTCGGGATCATGCTCGCGCTCCTGTCGATCTCCGGGCCGATCAGTCGATTCCTGCAGCGCGCCGACGCGGCCAGCGGCTTCGTGGACCTCTCGGCGCTCACCTCGCTGCTTGCGATCGTCGTGTTCATCGCCTTCATCGCCGGCGTGGCGTATGGGGCCGTCGCCATCCCGTCGCAGACCCAGCTCCAGGAGGACCTCCCCGAGGACGTCCGCGGTCGCGTGTTCGGCGTCCTGAACATGCTCGTATCGGTCTCGAGCTTCCTGCCGATCATCATCGTCGGGCCGATCTCGGACTTGATCGGGACCGCGACGGTCATGCTCCTGGTGGCGATCGGCGTCCTGGCCGTCGGGATCGCAAGCGTCTTGTTCCGTGATCCGAATCTTGGTGTGGCCGGAGCCTCCGCCGACCCGCACGCCGAAGATCCCTTCGCCGCGGCGCTGGGCGCGGACCTGCCGCGGTGGCGCGAAGACCCGGCCGCGCCTTCGAGCCGGCTCGCACCGACACCGACACCGACTGCCGCCACGGCGTCGGTCGCGGCGCAGGACCAGGCGATCGTCGACCAGCCGGGCCCGAGCGACCCGGCCGACCGCGACTGACGCCGCGAGGATCGACGGACGATGCCCAGGGTCGCGGTCGTGTTCACCGGTGGCACCATCAGCATGGGGTTCGATCCGGTGGCCGGCGGCAACGTCCCTGCCCTGGACGGCGCGGCGATCCTGGCGCGAACACCGGGCCTGTCCGCGATCGCGGAGGTCATCCCGATCGATCGCGGGTTGATCCCGGCCAGCCACTTCGGCTTCGCCGACCTGCTCGCGATCTGGGCTGATGTCCGCGGGTCGCTGGACGATCCATCCATCGACGGGGTCGTCATCGTCCAGGGCACCGACACCATCGAGGAGACGAGCTTCGCCTGGGACCTCCTGCACGGTGGTGACCAGCCGGTCGTCGTGACCGGCGCGATGCGCGCACCGCACGAGGAGGGGTTCGACGGCCCGTCCAACATTCGCGATGCCGTGACGGTGGCTGCCTCACCCGCCGCGCGACGGATCGGCGTCGTGGTGACGCTCGCCGGGACGATCGAGGCCGCGGACGACGTCCAGAAGACCCATACGACGTCGTTCGCGACGTTCCAGAGCCCGAACGGCGGGAGCCTCGGCCGGGTGGGGGAGGGGACGGTGACGGTGGCCCGCGAACGCGGACCGCGTCGGCACGTCGTCACGGACCGCGCTGCACCCCGGGTCCATCTCATCACCGCCGGGATCGATACGGATGGGGCGTTGCTGGCGGCGGCCCTCGCGTCGGGTGCGGACGGGATCGTCGTCGCCGCCACCGGGTCCGGGAACACGGCGCCGAGTCTGCTCACCGCGGCGGCGGCCGCCATGGCCGCGGGCATCCCTGTCGTTCTGGCGTCCCGGTGCCTGTCAGGCGCCGTGGGCACGGCCTACGCGTTCCCGGGCGGTGGGGCGACCTGGGTCCGTGCCGGCGCGATCCCCGCGGGCAAGCTGTGCGCGATCAAGACCCGGGTAGCACTGGCGCTCGGGATCGGGGCCGGCCTGGACCGGGCGGGCCTCGCAGCACTCCTGGCCGACCCGGTAGGCTGACCCGCGCATGCCGCTCGACACCCTCATCACCGGCCGGATCGCCACGCTCGCGGGCGTGACGGGCTTTGGCTGGGTGGAAGCGATCGGCATCCGGGATGGGCGCGTGGCCTTCGCTGGTTCTGAGGTGGACCTGGAGACCCGCGCGGACCCGTTCACCCGGCGCATCCGGCTCGAGCCGGACCAGGTCGCGATCCCCGGGCTGACGGATGCTCACCTCCACCTTGCCCAGGCCGCGCTCGCGACCCGCCAGGTGGACCTCACGCAGGCCGCCACGCTCGCCGACGGCCTCGAGCGAATGCGGGGCGCCCACGCAGCGCTCGGCGATCCCGACGCCTGGCTGGCAGGGCACGGTTGGGACAGCGACCGATGGGGCGGCTGGCCCACGGCCGACGACCTGGAACGTGTCGCGCCCGGGCCGACGCGTCGCGATCTGGGCCCACGACCACCACGCTCTGTGGGCGAGCCACGCGGCGATCGCCATCGCGGGTTTCGGTGCGGATGATCCGCCGGGTGGCGTCGTCCGGCGCCGTGACGACGGGACGCCGGAAGGTGTCACCCACGAATCGGCGACGCGGCTCATCACGATCCACATCCCGGCGGCGACACCGGACGACCTGGCGTCCGCCATCGAGACGGTCGGGCGCCAACTCGTCGCACTCGGCGTGGTCGCGTGCCACGACCCGGGCGGCGTCGCCCCGGATCCCGACCTCAGCTACTCGTACCCCGTGTACGCACGACTGTCCGACGCCGGCGACCTCCCGTTTCGCGTCCACGCCTGCATGCGCGACGATGCCGTGGCGACGGCCATCGAGCGCCGATACCGCAGTGGCGTCGTCCTGGGCGAGGACCCCGATGGGCGGGCACGCGTCGGCTGGCAGAAGTGCTTCGCCGATGGCTCGCTCGGCTCGCGGACCGCGGCGCTCCTCGAGGACATCGAGATCGAACCCGACCGACCGCTCGCGCCCGAGCTGCGCCGCGGCGTCTGGATGACCGACCGCGAGGGCCTCGCTGAGCGAGTCGCACATGCCGCGGCGGGCGGTATCACCACACAGATCCATGCCATCGGCGATGCGGCCGTCCGGGTCGCGCTGGACGTCCTGGTCGAGGCCGGCCCGGCTGGTTCGCTGATGCCACGCATCGAGCATGTCCAGATGCTCCATCCGGACGATCGACCGCGGTTTGCGGCGGCCGGCATCGTCGCGTCCGTGCAGCCCGTGCACCTCGGGTCCGACGCCGTTCAGGCCCGCAGGCTGTGGGGCGATCGGGCCGAGCGCGAGGCCTACACGTGGCGGAGCATCGCCGACACCGGCGCGGTGATGGCGTTCGGCACCGACGCGCCGGTCGAGTCGTTCGATCCCTGGCCCGGACTCGCCCTGGCCGTACGTCGCGAGGACGCGCGTTGGCCCGCGGGAACGCCGCCGTACGCGCCGGACGAGGCGCTGACGTTGGACCGCGCGCTGCGTGGCAACTGCGTGGATCCCGCCGTCTCCGCCCGCGAACCCGATCGCGGCCGTCTGTCGGTCGGGCAGCGGGCGGACGTTGTCGTGATCCCTGCCGCCTGCATCGATGAACCCGTCACCCCCGGCGGCCCGCTCGCCACGACGCGCCCGCAGATGGTCCTCATCGACGGCGACGTCGTCTTCGAGGTCTAGGAACCGGCGTCGACGACGCTCCCCGGCTGGTCACATTCGCGCAGCGCATCAGCGAACAACCCATTGAGGATCCGCGACGTGGACGGAAAGGCGTGGATCGTGTCGGCCAGGACGTCCACCTTGACCTTCGCCTTGATCGCCAGGACGCACTCGTGGATGGCCGCCGAGGCGTCCGGGCAGGCCATCGCCGCCCCCACGAGCCGGCGCGACCTGCGGTCCACGACGATCGTCAGGTGGCCCAGCTTCGCCTCGATCGCGAAGCCCTTGCCACTCGTCGTGTAGTCGGCGACGAGCTCGAATGCATCGATGCCCGCCTCGCGCGCCTCCTCCACGCTGACGCCCACGAAGGCCGCCTCCGGGTCCGTGTACGTGGCGCGGGGGAGGGCCCGATAGTCGGGCGTGATGTCCTCGCCCATCGCCATGCGAGCGGCGAGCTCGCCCTGGTAGTGCCCCTGGTGGGTGTGGAGCTCGGGTCCGGCGGCGTCGCCCGCGACGAACAGCCCGTCGGCGAGCCGGAGCCCGCCGTCGCGCGGGTAGTCGATGGCGACCTTGTACCGCTCCACGCCCAACCCCTCGAGCGGGATCTCGCGACCGACCGCGAGCAGCACGGCGTGTCCCTGCGCGGTCCAGCCGTCATCGAGGTCGATCACGTGGGCGCCATCGTCGCCGGCGCCGGCCCGTGCGCCGATAGCCCGCACCCCGAGCCGAACGGTCACGCCATCACGCTCCAGCGCGGCCCGCACGGTCTCCGAGTTGCGTGGATGATCGGTCGGGGCGAGGCGCGGACCGGACTGGATGATCGTCGTGGGCACGCCGAACCGGGAATAGACCTGGGCGAGCTCGCAGCCCGTCGGACCGCCGCCCAGGATGAGGAGGCTCTTGGGCAGCTCGCGGGCGAGCGTGGCCTGCTCGTTGGTCCACGTCGGGACCTCGTCGAGTCCCGGGATCGGCGGGACCTTCGACACCGACCCCACGGCCACGATCACGTTGCGCCCATTCAACGCGTGCTCCACGTCGTCATGGCGGACCGAGACGCGACCCCGGCGGGTGATGGTGGCTTCGCCGCGATACACCGTCGCCCCGGCCTCTTCCAGGCCCGACACGTGGCCCGAGTCGTCCGGCTCCGGCGCCTCCGGCGCCCGGTTGATCATCCAGTCGCGATGCGCGGACGCGCGTGCCCAGTCGTACGTCAGCGGGTTGGCGTCGTGCTCGGACGCGCTGTGCAGGAGCGCCTTCGACGGGAGACAACCGATATGGGGGCAGCTGCCGCCGAACCAGCGGCGATCGATGACGGCGACGCTGGCCCCGAGTTCGCGCGCCTTGTACGTCGCGGCCTCGCCCGCCGGGCCGGCGCCGATGACGATGATGTCGAACGTTGCCATGTGGTCAGTCTGCCTTCCCCGTGTGGCGTTCGCGCTGTCGCCGGGCCTCATACAACAGGATCGCTGCCGTCACCGATACGTTGAGGCTATCCGCGACGCCGTGCATCGGGATCCGGATCGCCTCGATGTCTTCGCCGTTCCACGTGTCCGTAAGCCCGCGGTCCTCGGCACCGAGAACGAGCGCGAGCGGGCCGGTCAGGTCCGCGTCCGTGTAGGAGGTCGCGGCTTCTACGCGCGTCGCCAGGATCCGGACATCCTGGTCGCGCAGCCAGTCACGCACGGTCTCCGCCGGAGCGGCCGCGAGCGGCATCGAGAAGACGGTGCCCGCGCTGGCCCGGATCACGTTCGGGTTGGCGAGATCGGTCCGCGGGGAAGCGGCGATCACCGCGCTGGCCCCGGCCCCGTCGGCACTTCGGAGGACGGCACCAACGTTGCCAGGCTTCTCGACGCCTTCGACCACGACCACGAGGGCGTTCGGCGGCAGCGAGAGCCCGGCGAGATCGGTCGACGGCGGGCGGATGACGGCGACGAGCCCTTCGGCCCGCTCGCCGAACGCCAGCTTGGCCTGCGCAGCCTCCGTGGTGCGATGGACCGGCGTGCCGCCGCGGGCCAGCGCCTCGAGGGCATCGAGGGCCGTGCGGGCGTCGGGCCCCGCCAGCAGCGACTCGCAGATGAATGCTTCGACCACCTCGACGCCGGCATCGAGCGCACGACGCAGCTCGCGAGCGCCGTCCACCACCGTGAGTCCGGCCGCGTCGCGTTCACGTCGATCGCGCAACCGCGCGGCGGCCTTGACCCGCGGGTTCGAAGGACTCGCGATCTCCACTACCGGCCTCATGCGTTCGACCATCAGGCTCGTCCCCCGACACGCGCATATGCGCCGAGTGCGAGCGAGGCTCCGCTCGTTGCCAGGAGTTCGACGTCGCCGGTCCGGACGGCGGTCCCCAGCGCTTTCGCGAGCCGGTCGGGACCCATCCCCTCGGTATGTGTCGTGAGGAGGATGAAGCCGTCGTCGAGCAGCAGCTGCTCGCACGTGTCGAGCAGCTCGTCGAGGTCGTGCTCGAGTCGCCAGGGTTCGCCGGTGCCGCCGTGTCCGTACGAAGGCGGGTCCAGGACGATGCCGTCGTAGCGGCGCCCGCGCCGGACCTCACGACGGGCATAGGCCCGCGCGTCGTCCACGATCCAGCGGATCGGTCGCTCGTCCATCCCGTTCGCGGTCGCGTTCTGGCGCGCCCACGCCACGGACGGACGGGACGCGTCCACGTGGGTCACGGCGGCCCCCCAGCCGGCCATCGCCAGCGTGGCGAGGCCCGTGTACGCGAACAGGTTGAGGACGTCCACGCTGGACCCGCTCGCGCGACGCTCCGTCACCTGGCCCGCCAGCCACCCGAACTGCTCGGCATGCTCGGGGAACAGGCCGACCTGGCCGGCCTCGGTCGGACGCAGGCGCATCTCGATGTCCCAGAGCCGCACCGACCAGCCGCCCTGCACCGCCGCGAGCCCCGCGCCCGACCAACCGGCGTCACGATCGAACCGCACGTCCGCCTCGACCCACCGTTCCGGCGTCCGCCGCGGCGCGAGGGCGCCGGCCTGCGGCCGGTCCACGACGTGCTCGCCGAACCGCTCGAGGCGCGCTCCGTCCCCGACATCGATCAGCTCGTAGTCGTCCACCCGCACATCTTGGCGCATGGCACAGCGATCGGCGGCCCTCCCCTCGTGAAGGGCCGCCGATCGGTCGCGGGGTGTCGGGATCGGTGGCTACCGACCCATGCTCCCGCCGTATCGCTCCAACTGGCTCCTGACGACCGCCGGGGCGTGTCGCAGGTCGATGGCAAGGGATCCACCGTTCAGGCCCTGGCTGACACCTGACCGGGCCGGATCGGGTGGGGGCGGTGGCGGCGGCGGGAACCCGGGCTTGGCCCCGGTGAACAGCCAGGCGTCGAACAGGTCATCGAGCTGCTGTCCCGAGATCTTCTCGGCGAGCCGGATGAACTGACTCGTGGTGACGTTGCCGCCCTTGTTCCTGGTCGCCCACGTCTCCATGATCTCGAAGAAGTCGGCATCTCCGACTTCCGTGCGCAAGGCGTGGAGCGTCATCGCCCCGCGGATGTAGACCGCGAAATCGAAGAGCGCATCGGGTCCCGGATCGCCGATCGTCAGTGCCCAGAAAAAGTACTCCTCTGGCGGGATGCCTTCCCACCAGCTGTCGTAGATCTCCTGTGCGGTGCCGAGGCCCTGGTCCTCGCTCCACAGCCATTCAGCGTAGGTCGCGAAGCCCTCGTTGAGCCAGATGTGCTGCCAGCGCTTGACCGCGAGGCTGTCGCCGTACCACTGGTGCGCCAGCTCGTGGGCCAGGACGTTGTCACCGCTGAGCGGATCGGTGAAGAAGTCGCGCGAATAGATGGGCCGGGTCTGGGTCTCCAGCGCGAACCCGACGCCCTCGAGGTCGTCGACGATCCCGCCGCCCGCCGAGAACGGGTAACGGCCGAACCATCCACTGAGGGTCGAGAGGATCTCCGGCTGCCGGGCGAACGACCCGCGGACGAGTTCGCCCTGGGGCGGCGGCACATCGGCCTCGGTACCGACGACCCAGTCGTTGACGTTGCCGGGGCTATCGGCCGGCGGCGCGAGCACCGCCCATCCGTCCATGACGTCGCCGTCCGCCTCGAAGGAGGTCGATCCCTCGCCCGTGGAGACCACGATGTCATCGATGAACACGCCGTTCATCTGGACGATGTCGTCGGTCATGTAGGTGATCGCGACCTCGACGTTCTGGCCCGCGTAGGGTGCCAGGTCGATCGTCCAGGTCTGCGGTCCGCCGCTCGATCCCGTCGCGGCCCACCACTCGCCCGGGGGGGTTCCGATCGAGCCGGTCGGCAGGCAACCCTGGTCCGGGACTTCGGTCAGGTAATGCGCGAGGAACGGGTGGATCGGCAGGGCGTACGGGCACGTCCACGGCTCCTGCGTGTTGAGGCCGGTGGTCTCCGGGAGCGTCGTCCAGTCATCGAGCCCGGGCGTGTGCGCCTCGACGAAGACGAAGTCCCACGGGAACTCGGTCTCGTGGGTGACCACGAACGACAGCGTGGCGCCGGCCGCGGGCACGCTCAGCGTGCGGCCGAGCCGCTTGTACGCGAGATCCGCCTGCTGCGCGATGGCGAACTGCGTCCCCGTCGTGGGGGCGGCCACCGGGGCGAACATGTCGGGATCGATGGCATCCCAGAAGCGGATGCCATTCGCCCGATACCGGTCGATGTCGAACTGGCCGATCATGAGCACGGCCAGGTAGCTCGCCATCGGTTCCTTGGCGTCCCACGTCCAGAGCGAGCGACTGCCGCGGTCGACGGAGCGGATCAGGCGCCCGTTCGACACGGCTTCGGTGCCCTTGGGCACGTTCACCTTGACCGTCAGGCTCGCCTTGTCGGTCGGATGGTCGTTGGCCGGGAACCAGGTCGTGGCGCCATGCGGCTGACCGGCGACGAACGCGCCGTCATCGGTGTGCGTCCAGCCCCCACCGAACGGATCGTCGGGAAGGGTGGTCGGGATGCCCTCGTAGCGGACGACGACCGTGAAGGCCTTGCCCTTCGCGATCGACCGGGCGGGCGTGATGATCAGCTCACCGTCCTTGCGGCGGAACTTGGCCTTGCGGTCGTTGACGCGGACCGAGGTGACCTTCGGGCCATCGAAGTCGAGGTTGAAGCGCGACAGCGCGTGGGTCGCTTTGGCGGAGATCGTCGCCGTGGCCTTCAGGAAGTCCGTCGCCGGGTTCGAATCGCAGGTCCAGGTCGTAGTGGCGGACGTCGTAGCCGCCGTTGCCGTCCATCGGGAAGTACGGGTCGCCGATCCCGGCGGACCCGCGCCGCGGATGATTCGGATCGGCTGCTTGCACCACTCCGACGGCAAGGACGACGCAGAGCAGCAACGCGAGGGGGACCGCGAACCGGCGCATGGTGACTCCTCCAAGTCGTGGCGATTAGCCTGGCGCGGGGCGTCCCGGCGAGCATGTTCCTCTGTCGCGGTGCGATGCAACAGGGAAATCACGGGTCCGTTGTCGGTGTCGGCCACCCTCTGGTAGCATTCCCGGGCCGCTGGCGACTCGCTCGCTGAGGCTCGGCGACTGTCGCGGGACGTGGAACACCCCGTGAGCCAACGGTCATCGGGTCACGACGAACGAGGGACCGGCGACCCGGGCGGCTAGCTCAGCTGGTTAGAGCACTTGCTTGACATGCAAGAGGTCACTGGTTCGAGTCCAGTGTCGCCCACCACAGACTCTACGACCGCCGATGGGCGGTCGTTTTCGTTCGCGGCTCCCCTGTGTTGCCCCGGCCGCCTGGTGTCGCTCCGAGTGGACGACGTCGGCCACAGTGGACATCCGGGCGATGAACGAGCACACGCCGCCGACCCAGGCGGCCTCGAGGGCCGTCCTGAGCGTGTCGCGGATGCTCACTCGTTGCCCGAGCGTCCACTGACACCGACACTGCCACTCCGAGTGGACGCCGCGTGGATCCCCGCGGCGAACCCGAACGATCGTGCGTGCGCATCACGAACGCACGCGTCGAGCGGAGACGCCCCGATGCCGATCCAGCGATCTGGTGCGCGTCGCGGCTCTGGGCTACCATCGTCCCGGAACGCGATGAGCGGGCCACGCCCGTCGACGACGTCCGCAGAGAGCCGGGACCAGGCTGCGAGCCCGGCGACGACCGACGACGACAGCACCACCCGCGAGCGGCCGGCGAACCGGCCCGGGTTCCGCCCGTTAGCGCGGCCACAAGAGCGCGATCGCCGAGGGCATCGCGAACGCGGGTGGGACCGCGGGAGGCATCGACCTCTCGTCCTGCGACAGGACGAGAGGTTTCGTGATTCCTGAGGAGAACGACACGATGGCCGACGAAGAAGCGATCGCCGTCGAGGACGAGCTGCCCGAGGTCGAGGAGCGCGGCAGCGCCACGGAGCTCATGGACCACGGCGCGGCCGGCGACCCGCTCGGACCCGATGCGCCACAGCGCCGCGCACGTCCTCGCCGAGGCGGTCCTGGACCTGTTCCCGGGCACGAAGCTCGGGATCGGGCCGGTCATCACCGACGGCTTCTACTACGACTTCCTCCTGCCGCGACCGCTGACGCCCGACGACCTGCCCGCGATCGAGGAGCGGATGCGCGCGAGCATCGCGGCGGACCACGCGTTCGAGTTCAGCGAGGAGACGCCGGACGCGGCGCGCGCCGTGCTCGTGGAGCGCGATCAGCCGTTCAAGGTGGAGATCGTCGACGACCTCGCGCGCCGCCGCCGAGCGCGACGGCACGCCGATGCCGCCGACGACCTTCTACCGGCAGGGCCCGTTCATCGATCTGTGCCGCGGCCCGCACGTCGCCAGCACCGGCCAGATCGGCCCGTTCAAGCTGCTGGGCACCGCCGGCGCGTACTGGCGCGGCGACGAGACGCGCCCGATGCTCCAGCGCGTCTACGGCACGGCCTGGGCGACGCAGGAGGACCTCGACGCCTACCTCTGGCGCCGCGAGGAGGCCAAGAAGCGCGATCACCGCCGCCTGGGCGTCCAGCTGGACCTGTTCTCGTTCCACGACGTGTCGCCCGGGTCCGGCGTTCTGGCACCCCAAGGGCCAGCGCATCTGGCGCACGCTCGAGACGGCCATGCGCGAGCTCCAGGAACGCCGCGGCTACCAGGAGGTGTCCACGCCGATCCTCGTGAGCGAGAAGCTGTGGCGGCAGTCCGGCCACTGGGACCTCTACGCCGAGAACATGTTCATCGTGGAGGCCGAGAAGCAGCTCTTCAGCCTCAAGCCGATGAACTGCCCGGAATCGACGTTCATCTACCGCTCGCACCTGCGCTCGTACCGCGACCTGCCACTGCGGTTCAGCGAGTTCGGGCGGCTGCATCGCAACGAGCGTTCCGGCACGCTGAGCGGACTGACCCGCGTCCGCCAGTTCATCCAGGACGACGCCCACCTGTACGTGCGCCCGGACCAGCTCACCGGCGAGATCGAGGCGCTCCTGGGCGAGGTGCGCGAGGCCTACGGCTGGTTCGGCCTCGAGCCGCGGTTCGCGTTCGCCACGAAGCCGGACAAGGCACTCGGCGACCCGGCGCTCTGGGAGCGCGCCGAGCAGCTGATCCGCGAGGCCTTCGCGGCCGCCGACATCACCTACGAGCTCAAGCCCAAGGACGGCACGTTCTACGCGCCCAAGATCGACATCTACATCGATGACGCGCTCGGTCGCGAGTGGCAGATGGCGACGATCCAGGTGGACCTCGTGATGCTGCCCGAGCGGTTCGACCTCACCTACATCGACGAGACCGGACAGCCGCAGCGCCCGATGGCGATCCATCGCGCGATCTACGGCTCGCTGGAGCGGTTCATCGGGATCCTCGTGGAGCACTTCGCCGGGGCGTTCCCGCTGTGGATCGCCCCGGTCCAGGCCGTGGTCATCCCGATCGCCGATCGGCACATCGAGGCCGCCGAGGAGCTGGCGGGCGTCCTGCGCTCGCGGGGCCTCCGCGTCGAGGTGGACGGGTCGTCCAACCGGATGCAGTACAAGATCCGGACGGCCCAGGAGCAGAAGGTGCCGTACATGGTCGTGCTGGGCGACCGCGAGATCGAGGCCCGGACCGCGTCGCCGCGCACCAGGGCAGGGGAGCAGCAGCCGCCCGAGGCCTGGGAGTCGTTCGCCGATCGCCTCGCCGCCGAATTGGCGGCCCGCGGGGTCGACTGAGCGCTCCATCGTCCCGGCATCGCCAGGATATCGGTCCTGTACGCGGCCCCCATCGGCCTGTAGTGTCCGCGCAACGTCCTGCCGCTGGCATGACGGTCAGGGGGACGTGATGAGGCGACGCACAGCATCGTGGCCGGCCATCCTGGCGGTGGCGGTCTCGCTCGTCACTGCGTGCGGCGGCACGGTGGCCCCCGGCGGATCCAGCGGATCGTCGGCGCTCCCGGACCCATCGGCGCCCGCGGGCAGCGGCCCGGTGGCGGTGGGACCGGCGTCCTTCACGCCACCCGTGGTCGATGTCAACGACGACCTCGCCCGATCGCTCGCCCTGGTCGAAGACGAGGACCAGGCGCGGCTCCGGACCGAGGCGGGTTCGCCGGCGGCCGCAGGACCGGGATGGGACGCCATGGTCGAAGCCGCCGATGCCGCGCTGGACGGCGCGCTGCGCTCGTGGCCGAGGACTTTGACGTCGATCCGCAGATCGGGAGCCGGCAGGGTCGACTCGCGTCGGCTGCAGGCCCGCCGCCGATGGACCGGTCGCTCCCGACGGCGTCGGCTGCCGCCATGGCTCTGATCATGGGCGCCCTGACGACGGGCCGAGCGCTCGGTACGGGTGGCACGACCGAAGCGTCGAGCACGAACACGGAGACCAGGACCAGCGGAGACGAGGTCGCGACGATGACGGCGAAGATGACCGGCAGGGTCGTCTCCACCGGGAGTCGCGTCGAAGCGGACTTCACGTTCGAGTTGAGCGGCACGGTCGTCAACGATGCGACGGGCGTGACGGCACAGTTGCAGGGCAACGCCACCGCCCACTTCGAGATCGATGGCTGCCCCGACGCGAATGGCTCGAGCAAGGGCTCGATGTCGCTGGTCTCGAGTGAGTCGGTGTCCGCGTCCGGCCCGGACGCCCCGCCCCCGGCCAGCTGGACGCGCGATCTCTCCGGCGCGTTCGACATCGCCGTCGATGACGATGCCGCGATCTCCGGGGTCTCGCTCGATGCGAACGCCAGCGAGTCGGTCACGGGTGGAGGCGATGGCGATCACGAACTGGGGGTCACCTCACACTGGGAGGCCAGCGCGGGGCAAGGCTTCGAGGGCTTCAGCCCGGACGTGGATAGCGCGACGGGAGACGTGACGCACGATCGCGATTCGACAGATGCTGACCTCCGGTCCCTGTTCAGGAGTGCCGCGCAGGCGATCTCCGCAGCGGCGGTCCTCCTGGGTTATGACGCGGAGAAGTTCTGGCGTGGTGGCAAGTGCGTCGAACTGCTCGTCGATCCGGCCGGCGGCGACGTGGACGCCGATTCGGTGACGGACGTCGTCGCCAAGGTCAGGCACAAGTTCGAGGATGATGAGCTCGAGACGCCCGTCGAGGCCACGCTCGATGGCGTCAAGGGGATCGATCCGGCCAGCGAGCAGCAGCCGGCCCCGGCGACCATCAAGTACACCGCCGGCTCCGAGGATGGCGACGTCGGGAACATCGCCTTCAAGACGGTCTCCAACCGCGGGATCGCCGAGAAGACCGTCACGTTCACGGTGAAGCCGGCGGCCTGGGACGTCACGTTCACCGGCACCGACGTCGAGACCTTCGGGCCGGTCGCGAACGACTTCAAGGCCACGATCAGCGACCTCAGGATCACGGCCACCGTCGGCGTGCTGAGCGGGACCGGCAAGCTGCATCTCAAGGGCACGGTCACCTCGGCGTCATGCAGCGGCCCGCTGGACCAAGTGGCTGCGGCCACGGTCACCGGCACGCTCGTCGGGACCGGTGAGGAGGCGGTGATGCGGATCGTCATTGGATCGGTTTCGCCGCCGGGCGACGTGGTCCACATGCGCTGCAAGCCGTCCGGCGGCGCCGACATCGCCGCTGAAGGCCACGTTGAGCGATATGGCGAGGCCCTTGGCACCTTCGATCTGCCCGCCGACGCGGGGACGACGACGATCTCGAAGACGGCCAACATCGGCGGCATCCTCAAGGTCACGATCAAGGGCACGTTCACGGTCGCCCTGGCGCCGCCGCCGGGTGGATAGCGCTGCCGTCGGGCAGGGTCCGCGCGGCATCGCGCGGCCCCCGCGTCGGTCGCGATTTCGGGAGTGGTGTGCTATCGTTCCGCCTCGGCCCGGCATGGGCAGATTCGTGCGTGCCGGACGAACAGAATCCGCAACGAACAAGGGGTGAACCATCAGCCGAGACCTGCGTGTCAACCAGATGATCCGGATCCCACAGGTCCGGGTAGTCGATGAAGAGGGTGCACAGCTGGGTGTCATGCCCACACCACGTGCCCTCGAGATGGCGCAGGAGCGGGGATACGACCTCGTCGAGGTCGCTCCGATGGCGCAGCCCCCGGTGGTCAAGTTCCTCGACTTCGGGCAGTACAAGTACGAACTGACGAAGCGGGAGAAAGAGGCCAAGCGCAAGCAGCGCTCGGTCACCTTCAAGGAAGTCCGTCTCACGCCGAAGATCGGCATCGGCGACTTCGACACGAAGGTCCACCGCGCGATCGAGTTCCTCGAGGATGGCGACCGGATCAAGGTCACCGTCCGGTTCCGAGGGCGGGAACTGACCCACCCGGAGATCGGCAGGAACCTGATCGCGAAGTTCGTCGATCGAGTCAAGGACCACGGGGTCCCGGAACGGACGCCGCTGCTCGAAGGCAAGTCGATGCACATCACGATGGCATCGACCCACAAGCCCAAGAGCCACGACGCTCCGGACCGCAGGCATGCGGTGGATGAGGTCCCGGCAGACGCCGTGGCGGAGCCGCCGGACGCCCCCGAAGAGAAGACCGTCGTCGCAGCCGTGGCCCCCGAGCCGGCGCCCGCCCCCGTCCCCGCCCCCGCTGCGGAGATCGAGGCACCGGCTCCGGCACCCGCCCCGGCCGCCAGGAAGACCGAACCAGCCCCGGCCCCCGAGCCGGTGCAAGCAGGAGAGTGAGGCCACCGTGCCGAAGATGAAGAGCCACAAGGCGGCCCAGAAGCGGATCGGCGTGACCGGCTCCGGCAAGGTCATCCGGGTCAACGCGTGGCGCGGCCATCACCTCGAGATCAAGTCGTCCCGTCGGACGCGCCGCTATGCCGGCAAGTCCGTGATCGGGCCCGAGCATGCCAAGCAGGTCCGGCGCCTGCTGCCGTACCTCTAGGAGCCTGCGTCCAACATGGCACGAGTCAAGCGTGGCGTCACCGCCCACAAGCGCCACAAGCGCCTTCTGCACGACGCTGAGGGCCGCAAGGGCACCAAGTCGAAGCTGATCAAGCCGGCGCGCGAGGCGCTCCTGCACGCGCTCGCCTATGCGACGCGCGATCGGAAGCAGCGCAAGCGCCAGATGCGCCAGCTGTGGATCATCCGGATCAACGCTGCCGCACGCGAGAACGGCCTGACCTACGGGCAGTTCGTCAACGGGCTCAAGAAGGCGGACATCCAGATCGACCGCAAGATCCTCGCCGACCTCGCCGTCCGCGACAGCGCCACCTTCGGGCGCATCGTCGACGTCGCCAAGGGCGCTTGAACCGGCCGGAACCAACAACGCACGACGCACCGCAGAGCCCTCGACGTCGCTGACGTTCGGGGGTTCGTGATTCCGGGGCCCGAAGGCGGGCCGCATCGAGGAGGAATGTGGACCTCGCCGACCTGACCCGCGATCTCGAGGCCCTGCAGGCCGAGGCGCTCTCCGCCGCCGCGACGGCTCCCGACGTCGCCACGCTCGACGCGCTGGAACTCGATGTCCTGGGCAAGAAGGGACGCCTGACCGGCGATATTGCGTGGCATCGGTGGGCTGCCGGCCGAAGACCGGCCGCGCGTCGGCGCTGTCGCGAATGCGGTCCGCGGCACGATCGAGGCGGCGTTGGCGGAACGCGGCACGGCACTTCGCGGGTCGGAACTGGGGGCTCGCCTGGCGGCAGAAGCCGTTGATGTCACGACCCCCGGCCGCCCCATCCGTCGCGGCACGCTCCACCCGATCAACGAGACCATCGCCGAGATCGCCCAGATCTTCGACCAGTTCGGGTTCGTGGTCTACGAAGGCCCCGAGATCGAGGACGACGTCCGCAACTTCCAGATGCTCAACATCCCGCCCGACCATCCCGCCCGCGACCTGTGGGACACCCTCTACGTGGACGTGGAGGGCCACCTGCTGCGGACGCATACGTCACCCGGCCAGATCCGCGTCATGCACCAGGAGCGGCCGCCGATCCGTGCGCTCCTCCCCGGTCGCTGTTTCCGCTACGAGGCGATTGACGCCAGCCATGCCAGCGAGTTCTTCCAGGTGGAGGGGCTGATGGTCGACGAGGGCACCACGATGGGCGACCTCAAGGGCCTGCTGGACCAATTCGCCAAGGCCATGTACGGCGCCGACAAGCGCACGCGTTTTCGACCCGGCTACTACCCGTTCACCGAGCCTTCGGTGGCGTTCGACGTGGAATGCGTGGTGTGCGGTGGCTCCGGTTGCCCAGCCTGCTCGCGCAGCGGCTGGATGACGATCCTTGGTGCGGGCATGGTCCATCCGGTCGTGCTCCAGTACGGCGGCCTGGACCCGGAGCGGTACCAGGGGTTCGCCTTCGGCATGGGCGTGGAACGCATCGCGAACCTGCGTCACAGCGTGGGCGACCTGCGGCTGTACATGGACAACGACTTGCGATTTCTGGGTCAGTTCCGATGAGGGTGCCCCTGTCCTGGTTGCGTGACTACGTCGACATCCAGCTCACCCCCGAACAGCTCGCCGAGCGCCTCACCCTCCTCGGGATGGAGGTCAAGGGCATCGAGCGATGGGGCGCGGACTGGCAGAGCGTCGTGACCGGCGAGCTGCTCACGGTCGAGAAGCACCCGCGCGCCGATCGGCTGTCGCTCACGACGGTCACGCTCGGGACCGGCGAGGTCCTCGAGATCGTGTGCGGCGCGACGAACATCGCCCCTGGCCAGCGGATCCCCGTCGCGCTCCCGGGCGCCGTGCTGCCGGGCGACCGGCGCATCGAACGCACCGAGAAGATGGGCGTCGTGAGCAACGGCATGCTCTGCTCGGGCGACGAGCTGCGACTCACCGCCGATGCCGACGGGATCCTGATCCTCCCGGCCGACACGCCCCTCGGGGTCCCGCTGGCCGACCTGTACGGCGATATCGTGCTCGATGTCGATGTCAAGCCGAACCGGGGCGACGCCCTCTGCATGATCGGACTCGCGCGGGAGGTCTCCGCGGTCACGGGCGCTCCGGTCCGCTTCCCCGACACGGACCCACCCGAGGCGGGCGGCCCGATCGCGGAGCGCCTCCAGGTCGAGGTCGGGGAGCCGACGCTGTGCACCAGGTTCGTGGGGCGGTTCGTGGCCGGCGTCACCGTGGGACCGTCGCCGGACCAGGTCCAGATGCGCCTTATCGCCGCCGGCCAGCGCCCCGTGAGCAACGTAGTGGACGTGAGCAACTACGTGATGCTCGAGCTCGGCAAGCCCATCCACACGTTCGATGCCGCGGCCGTCCACGACGGGCAGATCGCGGTCCGCCTCGCGCGCCCCGGTGAGCGCATGACGACCCTGGATCACGTAGAACGCGAGCTCGACCCCGACACCCTGCTCATCGCCGATCCGGCGGGCGTCCTGGGCATCGCGGGCGTGATGGGCGGCGCGGAATCCGAGATCACGAGTACCACCACGGACGTGATCGTGGAGTCGGCCATCTTTGATCCCGTGAGCATCCGCAGGACGGCATTCCGCTACGCATTGCGGTCCGAGGCAAGCCTCCGCTTCGAGAAAGGGCAGGAACATCGCCTCGCGCGCATCGGGGCGGACCGCACGGCCAGACTCATCGCCGAATGGGCCGGCGGTGCCGTGGCGACCGGAGCCGTCGACACGAACCCGACGGACCCTAAGCCGGGTCGCGTTGCGTTCCGCCCGGACCGGGTCGACCGGCTGCTCGGCACGCGGATCGCGACCGACGAACAGCGCGGCTTCCTGGAGCGCGTCGGGATCGCCACGGAGCCGGCGCCCGCTGGCGTTCGCGTGGCCGTGGCCGGGGAGCCGCAGCCGCTCGACGTGGATCCCGGTGATGCCGAGACGCTCGTCGCGATCGTGCCCTCGTGGCGGCGGGACCTCGTCGTGGAGGCGGACGTCATCGAGGAAGTCGCCCGAGTCCGCGGCTACGAGCTCATTCCCGAGATCCTGCCTGATACGCCGATGCCCGCCTACCGGCATCCGCCACTGCGGCTCCGGGACACGGTGCGACATGTGCTGGCCGGCGCCGGTCTGACCGAGACGGTCACCCACGCCCTTGTCGCGCCGGCCATGGTGGAGCGGTTCCCGGCCGACCCGGACGCCATCGTGCCCGGTGAAGGAGTGGGCGGCGGCCGGGCGGTGGTCGTCGCGAACCCGCTGTCCAGCCAGCACTCGATCATGCGGCAGTCACTCATCGGCAGCCTGCTCGACGTGGTGTCCGCGAACCTCCGCCAGGGCCGTGCCGATGTCGCGATCTTCGAGATCGGCAAGGGATACGGCGCCACGGACGACGGGGCCACGCATGAATGGTGGCGACTGGGACTGGCATTGACCGGTCCTGCGGAGATCCCCGCCTGGAACCGGCCGGCGCGGCCGTACGACCTCGATGACGCGAAGGGGGCGCTCGAGCTCCTCGCCCACACGCTGGGGCTACCGACGCCCATCTATGCGCCGCTCACGGATGACCCGAACCTGCATCCCGGGCGCGCCGCGCGGGTCGCTGCCGGAAGCGTGCTGGCCGGCCGCGTCGGGGAACTCCATCCGGCGGTCGTGGAAGCGCTCGACCTGCGTGCCGACCGTGTCCTCGTCGCGGAGGTGGCGATCGCGGGTCTGTCGGGCGGGGCACCGGACGTCCCTCTCGGCGCCACGCCGCCACGACATCCCGCGGTGGAGCGCGACCTTGCGATCGTCGTCGATGGGTCGGTCCAGGCTGGTGTCGTCGTGGAAGCGATCGCGCGCCACGGCGGTCCGCTCCTCGTCTCGAACGAGCTCTTCGACATCTATCGCGGACGACCGCTGAGCGACAACGAGAAGAGCCTCGCGTATCGGCTGACGTTCCAGGCCCCGGACCGCACCTTGACCGAGGAGGAGATCGACGGGGCGATCGCCACGATCACGGCGGCACTTGCCGGAGACGTGGGCGGACGCATCCGCACCTGAGCCCACCCCTCCCTGACAGACCACGCCGGACGGCACTGGTCCGCTCAATCCGGCGACTCCCACCTTGCGAGGGGCGAATCGCCGCGCTACCCTTGCGCCGCCCCGCGCCGGTTGGCACGGGGTGACCGTCAACCAAGGAGCATCCGTGGAATTCGGCGAGTTCATCGGCGGGATCCAGACCGTGGATCTGCTGCTCGTCCTCTACTTCATGGGGTTCTTCGTGCTCGGGTTTGCCCAGGGCACGATCCGTCGCCTGATCGGCATCGGCTCGATCCTGTTCTCATTCTTCTTCGCTGCCAACCTGGCCGAACCGCTCGGGGAGTTTCTGGGGGCGAACTGGACCCAGTTCCCCAAGGAATACTCGTACATGATCGGGTTCCTGACCGTGTTCGTGGCCGCGGCGCTCGCCTTCGCCCTGGTCGCCCAGGGGTGGTACAAGCCGCAGCCGCTGTTCGAGAAGGCCCGCTTCGTGGACGAGATCCTCGGCGGCTTGCTGGGCATCGTCCAAGCCGGACTGATCCTCGGCTGCCTGGTCGTCATCCTCGGGACGTTCTTCGAGATCCCGACGATCGCGCCGGATGCCCAGGAGATCTCGTTCCTGCGAGACCTGTGGGACGCCCTGGAGACCTCGGCCATCGTCGATACGTTCCAGGACACGCTCATCCCGGCGTTCTTCGCCGTGACCGGCTTCCTGGTCCCGTCCGAGATCGTCGCGCAGTACCGCGGCACCTCCGGCTGAGTACCCTGGCCCGCGAGGGGCTCGCGGTCGACAGCCCCGCCGCCGCGCGGTCACTGCTGGGTTCGCTGCTCGTCCGCGACGACGCGTCCGGGCGCCGGGTTGGTCGGATCGTGGAGACTGAGGCATACGGCGGGCCGGAGGATCTCGCGTCGCACGCGCGCTTCGGGTCCACCCGCCGGAACGCCGTGATGGCCGGCCCGCCGGGTCATGCCTACGTGTACCTTGTCTACGGGATGTACGACTGCCTCAACGTGGTGACCGATCTCGACGGACGGCCATCCGCCGTGCTCATCCGCGCCATCGAGCCGCTCGACGGGATCGACCGCATGCGAGCCGACCGCCTCGCGCTGGAGCGCCGCCGCCGCCGCGCCCGCGATCCTCAGGCGGACCAGGTGGCCTTCGAGCGGATCGCGCGCATCCCGGACCGCCACGTTGGCCGCGGCCCTGGGCTGGTTGGAGCCTGCTTCGGCGTGGATCGATCGTGGACGGGGATGGACCTGTGTGATCCGGCGTCGCCGTTGCGCCTCGAGACAGACCCCACCATCGCCATCGGCTCGCCGCAGCCCGGGATCTCGGTCGGCCCCAGGGTGGGGGTCGCGTATGCCGGCGACTGGTCCGATCGGCCGTGGCGGTTCTCGATCGAGGGGCACCCATCGGTGTCCCGGTCGCGCTGATCGCGCGCGAGCGTTCGCCGATGGATCCACGTTCGCAGGTCCTGCTCGAGTTCCCGCAGATCCGGGAGCGGCTGGCGGCGATGACATCGTTCGCGCCGTCCCAGCGGCTGGCGGAGGCACTGGAGCCCTCCAGTGACGCCGTGATCGTCGAGCGGCGCCTCGACGAGACCGACCAGGCTCGATCGCTCCTCGAGGAGCACCCGGGCGTCGGGATCGGGGCCGCCCACGACATCGGACCGCCGATCGAGCGCGCGGCACGCGGCGGGCGCCTCGAACCGGCACAGTTCCTCGAGATCATCGAGACGCTCGATGCGACGGCACGCCTCGCGACCGTCCTTGCCGACGAGCGCCGCACCCTCCTGCGCGAGCTGGGACGCGAGCTGCATCCGCTCCCGGCCCTGCGGAGCACGCTCGGCCGGAGCTTCGACCCGGTGGGGGAGGTCCTCGATACGGCGTCACCGCGCCTCGGCGGGCTTCGTGCCGCGGTCCGTGTCGCCTATGACCGGCTGCGGCGGCGACTCGACTCGCTGGTCGGGTCCGAGCTCGGCGGCGCGCTCCAGGAGCCGATCGTCACGCTGCGCAACGGTCGCTATGTCGTCCCGGTGAAGGCCGAGGCGCGGGCGCGGGTGAAGGGGATCGTCCACGATGCCTCGGGGAGTGGCCAGACGCTGTTCGTGGAGCCGCTCGTCGTCGTCGAGCTTGGCAACGCGTGGCGCGAGGCCCAGGTCGCCGAACACGAGGAAGTGGCGCGGATCCTCGATGAGCTCTCGGCCTTCGTGGCGGCGAATGCGGAGCCCCTGCGTGACACGATCGATGCCCTCGCCCGGTTCGACCTGTGGGCGGCGAAGGCGTCGCTCGCGGCCGAGATGGACGCGACCCGGGCCGTGACCGCGGACCGCGCCGAGGTCGTCCTGCTGTCGGCGCGCCATCCCGGGCTGACCGGTCGCGTCATCCCCATCGACATCCGGTTGGGCGATGGGTTCACGGCGCTGGTCGTGACCGGACCCAATACAGGCGGGAAGACGGTCACGCTGCGCACGCTGGGTCTGCTGAGCCTGATGCACCAGTCCGGGCTCCACGTCCCTGCCGAGGCAGGGAGCCGACTGCCGGTGTGGCGCGACGTCTTCGCCGATATCGGGGACGAACAGTCGGTCGCGCAGTCGCTCTCGACGTTCTCCGGCCACCTGCGCCGCATCACCCAGATCGTGGAGGCAGCCGGACCGGACACCCTCGTCCTGCTCGACGAGCTGGGGGCCGGCACCGACCCTACCGAGGGGTCCGCCCTCGCGCAGGCGCTCCTCGACCACTTCATCCGTGCAGGCTCCATCGTCGCGGCCACCACCCACTACGCGGAGCTCAAGGCCTATGCCCACACGACGCCCGGGGCGCGCAACGCCGCCGTCGAGTTCGATCTCGAGACCCTCTCGCCGACGTACCGACTGACGATCGGGCTTCCCGGCGGGAGCCAGGCCTTCGCCATCGCGGAACGCCTGGGGCTTCCTGCATCCATCGTCGAGGATGCCCGGTCACGCCTGACCGAAGCCCAGCGGTCCTTCGAAGCGACGCTGGCCGCGATCAAGGCGACCGAGGGCGAGACCAGCGATGCCCTGGAACGCGCCCGCGCGGCCGAGGCCCGTGCCGTGGAGGCGCTGCGCGTCGCCGAGGAGGAACGCCGCCGCAGCCGCCGTGAGCGCGACGAGGCGGTCCGCGCCGCGCGGTCGGAAGCCGATCAGATGGTGGCGGATCTGCGGGCAGAACTGGCGGCGACCCGCCGAGCCCTGGAGCGCGAGACCGTGACGGCGGCCACGCTGGATGCGGCGGTGGGGCGTGCCGAGGCCATCAGCGATCGGCTCCCGGTCCTTGAGCCGATCGCCGTGGTCCCCGCGGGCGAGCGACCGGCGTGGCGCGTCGGAGACCGCGCTCGCAGCGCGACCGGCGGTTGGGAGGGCCGGGTCGCAGCCCTGGACAAGGATGGCAACCGCGCCACGCTCGAGGCGGGCGGGATGCGGGTGGCGGTGGATCTCGACGACCTCGTGCCGGCCCTCTCGCCGGCGATTCCCACGACGGCGTCCACGAATGTCGCTGCGGTGACCATGTCCCGGGCACGCTCGGTGGCGTCGTCCCTGGACCTTCGCGGCGCCCGCGTGGAAGAAGCGCTCGAAACGTTGAGCCGGTACGTGGACGACGCGTCGCTCGCGGGTCTCAGATCGGTCGTGATCATCCACGGCCTGGGAACCGGTGCACTCCGCGATTCGGTGCGCTCCGCGGCGGCGTCGCATCCCCTCGTGAGCGCCGTCCGCGCGGGCGAGCGCGGCGAAGGCGGGGATGGGGCGACGATCATCAGCCTCTGAGATCGGCCAGTGGATGCGCCGCCCGTCCCGGGGCGGCTAGGGTTTTGGGGTCCGATCGGGTCGGTCGTCCCCGCCGCCTCCGCCGCCCCCACCGCCGTTGCCGCCGCCTCCGCCATTCCCGTCGGTCGGGACGGGGGTGGGCGTCGGGCAGGGGACCGGCGTCGGTGGCGGGATGCCATCGCTCGGGTCGGGGTCGATCGGCTGGACACCGCACGGCGGCGGGGCGAGCGGGCAGGTGTCCCTGGGGGCGAACGGAGCCCCCCACGTCCGCCCGAACGGGGCGAAGCCATTGTTGTAGAAGTACGACGTCCGGGTGCCCTTCGAGGTGCCGCGGACGCCGGTGCCCTTCGCGGCCCGCGCGGCCCAGTTGCGGTTCGCCTTCTGCCAGTTCGGGAAGTTGCTCTCCACCTCGGAGAGATCGAAGAAGCCCTGGGTCACCTTGGGGCCGACACAGCCGTCCTGCCAGAGGAGACCGGAGGCCTGATCGATCTCGAGGGAGATCCGGATCGTCTCGCGTTCACTGGGCACGGTGCCCGGCAGGAAGAGCTCCTTGACGGTCTTCTTCGTGAAGGGTCCGGGCTTGAGGCCCGTGAAGGCGTCCACGGTCGCCGTCTTGAGACCGCTGGGCGCCTTGAACGACGCGATCGGCATGTCCTTGCTGACCGCTTCGGTGATCGCCGACCACAGGGGGGCGGACGAATCGAGCGAGAGGCTGCCCTTGTTCGGGGCGTTGTTGCTGTTGCCCATCCAGACGCCCACGACGAGCGCCGGTGCGTCCTTGTCCTTGGGCGGGGCCAGGTAGCCGTACGCGTGGACGTCGCGGTTGTCACTGGTGGTCCCCGTCTTGTAGGCGGCCGGACGGCGCTTCCCGTCGGCGTAGACGGCCCAGTCCGCCCAGTACGGGTTGATGCTCGAGACCGTGTTGCCCGCCAGGATGTCGGTGACGATGTAGGCCGCCTGCTTGCTAGCGACCTGCTCGCCCTCGGGCGGCTCGTCGTCGATCGGCCAGGTCTTCGCTCCCTTGTCGTTCACGATCGAGAGGATGGTCTGGCGCGGCATGTGGACGCCGCCGTTGGCGATCGTGCCGTAGGCGCTGACCATGTCGATGGGATGGGTCTCGAGCGTTCCGATCCCCATCGAGACCACCGGGATGGCGGTGGGCGGGTAGGTGAGCCCGAAGTCCTGCGATCGCTCGAAGACGTGGTCGAGTCCGCTCATCACCGTCGCCTTGATGGCCGGGATGTTGAGCGAGAACTGGAGGGCGCTGCGGAGGCGGACCGGACCGCGCTCCAGCTTGTCAGCCTGGGTCGGGAGGAATCCCTTGCCGAAGTCGGTCGTGACGTCCATGAACATGGTGCTCGCGGTCAGGGTCTTGTCATCGATGCCGATGAGGTAATCGATCGGCTTGATGGACGAACCAGGCTGTCGCCATCCGTCGGCGAGGACGTCGAACGCCGGCTGGAACTTCTTCGATCCCTTCGCCGAGTAGCTGGCGCTGCCGACGTAGGCCAGGACCTCGCCGGTCCGATAGTCCATGACCGCGGACGCGGCATTGTGGATGTTGCGACCGCGCAGGTTGAGGATCCAGCCCCACTGGCCCCGCGGGATCTTGCGGGCCTCCAGGACGGCGCGTGGATCCTTGGCCTGAGGCGCCCGGGCCGCGGCATAGGTGTAGCGCTCGGCGATCTTCTGCATCTCCCAGTCGAGGGTGGTGGTGACGCGGTATCCGCCCGTGTCGACGTCGTCGCAGTCGTCAGGGGTATCGGGGCACAGGATCGCGCCAAGCGCTTCGCGCACCTGCCAGACGAAATGGGCAGCACGCCAGGTCGTGGCCACTGGCGCCTGGATGACCGCGATCTCGTCCTTCGCCGCCTCGTACTCGCTGCCCACGTGCAGGTCGCCGGAGAGCGGACTGCGGGACTTCATGAGGTCCAGGATGTAGTTGCGCCGCTCGATGATCTCGCTCCCGACCGGGATCTGGAGCTGCACCTTTTCGCAGTCGGCGGCGTCGTCCGACTCCTCGGGGGTCTCTGTGGTCTCCTCGGTCTCGGCCGGCGGCTCGTCGAGGCAGACTTCCTCGGCATTCTTGAGGAGGTCGAACTTCGTCGGCGACTGCGGGATCGGCGGCGAGGATCGCGTACTCGGCGAGGGTCAGGTCCGCCAGCGCCTTGCCGAAGTACCCCTTGGCGGCCGCCTTCACGCCGTAGCTGTTGTTGCCGTAGAAGTTGTTGTTGAGGTACGCAGTGATGATCTCCTGCTTGCCCGCCTGTCCCGGATACGCCTCGGTCAGGCGGACCGACTGGATCATTCCTTGATCTTGCGCTCGTACGTCGGAAGTTCGAGCGTCTCGGCGGGGAGCAGGCGGTTCCGGACGAGCTGCTGGGTGATCGTGGATGCACCGCGTGGCCGACCCGCGAGGGTGTCCAGGCCGGCGCTGACGATGCCCACGGGGTCGAAGCCGGGATTGACCCAGAAATCCTTGTCCTCGATGGCGGTCGTCGCATCGAGCATCTCGTCGGGGATCTCGCCGAACTTGACGACTTCGCGTCGCAGGGAGCCCAGTCGGGCGAGCTCCACCTTGCCGGTCCGGTCATAGACGATCGTCTGCTGCTCGAAATCGAGGTTGGTCAGCGCTTCCTCGGGGTCCGGCAGGCCCTGCGCGTAGTAGTTGTACGCGGCCACGCTGAACAACGCCCCGGCGCCCGCGGTGAGCAGGCTGACGAGGACCACGATGATCGGGATGGCGATGAGGATGCGGCGTACCCAATGGCCGCCACCCCCCTCGGATCGGCGACGTCTGGCGCGTCGTTGACGCTGCCGCCGTGCGAGAGTCGTCTGCATCTGAGCCCGCAAGATAGCATAGGGACCGTGAACGAACGTTCTTCCGCGGCCTCCCGGTTCGAGACGACCTGCATGGCCCCGCTGTGACGGGGTCGACGTCCAGCGCGCACGGGTCGAGCCTGCTCGACGAGCTGGAATGGCGCGGGATCCTCCATGCGACGACCCCGGGGCTTGCCGAACGCCTGGCCTCCGGACGACCGATCTCGGGCTACAACGGGTTCGATCCGTCGGGTGACTCGCTCCACGTCGGCCACCTCATCCCGATCTTCGGATTGCTGCGGTTCCAGCGTCATGGCGGACGCCCGGTCGCTCTCGTGGGCGGCGGCACGGGGATGATCGGCGACCCGTCTGGGCGATCGTCCGAGCGGAACCTGTTGGACCGCGCGACGCTGGAGGCGAACGTGGCGGCGCTGCATGCCCAGCTCGAACGCTTCCTCGACTTCTCGCCGGGGGCGGGAGGCGCGATCCTCGTCAACAACCTCGACTGGCTCAGCGAGCTGTCCCTGATCGATTTCCTGCGCGACACCGGCAAGCACTTCACGGTGCCGTACATGCTCGCCAAGGACTCGGTCCAGACGCGCCTGGAGCGCGGGTTGTCCTTCACAGAGTTCAGCTACATGCTGCTGCAGGCGTACGACTTCTGGCACCTGCACACGACCATGGGCGTGGAGATGCAGATGGGCGGCGCCGACCAGTGGGGCAACATCACCGCGGGACTGGAACTGATCCGGCGCACGGGTGGAGCCGTGGAGGGTCCCGCTGAGCCCGATTCCGGCGATTCCCACGCGGCCCACGGGCTCGCCTACAAGCTCCTGCTATCCCCGTCGGGGACGAAGTTCGGCAAGTCAGAGTCCGGGGACTCCGTCTGGCTGGACCCGAAGCGAACGACGCCCTATGCCTTCTACCAATACTGGCTCAACACCGACGACCGCGACATCGGCACGTACATGCGCTGGTTCACGGAACTGTCCAGGGCCGAGATCGAGGCCCTGGATGCCGCGACGGCCGAACGGCCCGAGGCACGGACCGCTCAGCGGGCGCTCGCACTGGATATCACGACCAGGACGCACGGCGCCGACGCAGCAGCCGCAGCCGTCCGCGACGCCGAGGCGATGTTCTCGGGAGCGTCGATCGCCGATCCGGCGCTGCTCGCGTCCGTCCATGCGTCCACCGGTGGCTTCGCCTTCGATGCCGGCCAGCTCGCCGCCGGCGCCGCCGTCCTTCTGGCCGACGCCGGTGTGTTCGCCTCCCGCGGCGAAGCGCGGCGGATGATCGCGGGCGGCGGCGTGACCATCAACGGTGACCGGATCACCGATCCGGCCACCGTTCCCGCCCTGATCGCGGGCGAGTGGCTCGACGTCCGGATCGGCAAGCGCCGGCGGGAGATCGGCCGGCGGCGGAGCTGACGCGCCGGTCCTGTTCGCGTCCCGCCCGCTGGCCGTCGCGTCAGTCGGCGGGGCGCTCCGCTATCTGATGGTCAACCGGCGTGGCGTTCCCGCAGGACGCGGATGACCTCTCCGGGCGGGAGGTCGCGTTCGGCGAGCAGCACGAGCGCGTGGTACAGCAGGTCGGCAGCCTCCCCGGCCAGGGCCTCGCGTGTGGCCGATGACGAGTCCGTGGCGTCATCCTTGGCCGCCAGGAGCACCTCGGTGGCCTCCTCGGTGACCTTGCGTCCGGTCGCGTCCACACCACCCTCGAGCAGCGACGTGGTGTACGAACCGGCCGGGCGCTCTGCCGCACGGGAGGCGATCGTGGTCCACAGCGTCTCGAGCCACCCGAACCCCTGGTCGACACGCTCCGCGGGATCGCCGTCGGCATCGAAGCAGGAACGCGTGTCTCGATGACACGTCGGTCCGACCGGATCGACCGTTGCGAGGATCGCATCTGCGTCGCAGTCCACGGCGAGTGACACGAGGCGCAGCACGTGCCCCGAGGTCTCGCCCTTGTGCCAGAGCCGGTCCCGCGACCGCGAGTGGAAATGGACCTCGCCTGTCCCGATGGTGGCGGCGAGCGCCTCGGCGTCCATCCAGGCGACCATCAGCACCCGGCCATCGACGGCGTCCTGGACGATCGCCGGCGCCAGGCCACCGGGGCCGAAGGCGACGTCCGGGATCGAGGTGACGCCTCGCTCCGGCATCAGGCGGCGACCCCGGGGACGATCCGGACCGGGAGTCCGGCCTCGGCCATGACCGCCTTCACCGACGCGATGGAGTGGACCCGTCGATGGAAGATCGATGCGGCGAGGACCGCATCCGCTCCGCCATCGCGGACGGCGGCCACGAAATCGGCCGGTCCGGCGGCTCCGCCCGACGCGATGACCGGGACCTCGACGCGGTCCGTGATGGCCCGCAGGAGTTCCGTGTCGAACCCTTCGCCTGTCCCGTCACGATCCATGGACGTGACGAGCAGCTCGCCGGCACCCAGGTGGACCGCGCGTTCCGCCCAGGTGATCACGTCCAGCCCGGTCGCTTCGCGGCCGCCCTTGACGACGACTTCCCAGGAGGCATCCGGCTTCGGCGATGCGGTGCGCCGTGCATCGATGGCGACGACGACGGCCTGACGCCCGAACCGCGCGGCACATCGCGCGATCAGGTCCGGGTCGGCGACGGCCGCCGTATTGAGGGAAACCTTGTCCGCGCCGGCGCGCAGCACGTCGCGCATCTCGTCGACGGTCCGGACGCCGCCGCCGACCGTCAACGGGATGAAGGCGCGCCGAGCGGTGCGCTCCACGATGTCGAGCAGGGTGCCGCGTCGCTCCGGGGCGGCCGTGATGTCGAGGAACACGAGTTCGTCGGCGCCTTCGCGGGCATACCGCTCGGCGAGTTCGGGCGGGTCGCCCTCGTCAACGAGGTCCACGAACCGGGTGCCCTTCACGACGCGTCCGTCGGCCACGTCCAGGCACGGGATCACGCGGCGTCGCAGCATCAGGCGATCACCACGTCACGTGTCGCGGCGGCGCGCGGCTCGGCACCAGCTCGCACGATACCGACGAAGTTCGCGAGCAGCCGGATGCCGTCGGTACCGCTGCGTTCCGGGTGGAATTGGACGCCGAGGAGCGCGCCACGGGCCACCGCGGAGACGAACGGCCGGCCGTGCTCGGTCGTGGCGAGCACGAGGTCGTCGGCAAGACCGGTCGGCGGGGCTCCCGCGTACGAGTGGACGAAGTAGAAGTCGGCGCCATCGGCGATCCCGTCGAACAGGGGGTGCTCACGCGTGCGGACCACCTGGTTCCACCCGATATGCGGGAGCGTGGGGGCGTCCGCGAGGCGCTCCGTGTGCCCAGGCAGGACGCCGAGCGTCGTGGCGCCGTCCTCGTCACTCGTCTCGAACAGCAGCTGCAGTCCAAGGCATACGCCCAGGAACGGACGGTCCGCCGCGATCCAGTCCCGGATCGGCTCGACGAGCCCGTATCGCTTCAGCCGCTCCATCGCGGGTGCGGCCGCCCCGACCCCAGGCACGACGAGGGCATCGGCGTCGCCGATCGCGGCCGGGTCACGGGCGATCGTCACGGCGGTGCCGATGCTCGTGAGCGCCTGTTCGATGCTCACGAGGTTGCCCGCGCCGTAGTCGACGACGACGATCCGGGGCAGCATCCCGGTCTGGGTCATCCCAGGGAGCCCTTCGTGGAGGCCACGCCGGTCCGTCGCGGGTCGGCCTCGCACGCCACGCGCAACGCCCGGGCGAGGGCCTTGAAGGCGGCCTCGGCCAGGTGATGGTCGTTCCGACCGGAACCACGCAGATGGAGCGTCGTCCCCGACGTGCGCGCGAACGACTCCAGGGCGTGCTCCACGAGCTGGAGCGGAAGCGCGCCGGCCCGTTCGCCACGGAACGGGAGATCGATGACGGCGTACGGGCGGCCTCCGACGTCGAGGATCGCGGTCGCGACCGACTCGTCCATCGGCACCGCGGCGTCGCCGAACCGGCGGATCCCGGCTCGATCGCCGAGCGCCTCCGCGAACGCGGCTCCCAGCACCAGGGCGACGTCCTCGACCGTGTGGTGCTCGTCCACCTCGAGGTCGCCCGCGGCGTCGATGACGAGATCGAACAGGCCGTGATGGGCGAAGGCCGTCAGGAGGTGATCGTAGAAGCCGACTCCGGTGGCGACCGCGGCCGTGCCTGAGCCGTCGAGGTCGAGCGTGATGGTGATATCGGTCTCACGCGTACGGCGGGCGACGGTCACTCGTCGCGCGGAACGATCGCGGACCTCGAGGGCGCCGAGCGGGGTCGTCATGCGGGGCCCTCCGTGTCACCTGCGGAGGCGCGCGCCGCCTCGATCGCGCGGGCAGCCTCGATGAGTCGATCGTTCTCGTCCGCAGCGCGAACGGTCAGCCGCAGGTGATCGGCCAGGGGATGTGCCTCGCCGAACGTGCGGGGGATCAGCCCTCGCTGGAGCATCCCCTCGGCGGCAGCGGCCGCGTGCTCGCGCGACGAGAACCGGACGAGCAGGAAGTTCGTCACCGAGGGGCCAACGTCCCAGCCGGCGTCGACCAGGGCCAGGCGAAGTCGATCGCGCTCGGTCGCGACGCGCTCCAGGTTCGCTTCGAGCACCGTCTCGTCGAGGAGGGCCTCGGTGACGATCGTGACCGAGACCGTGGAGACGGAGCCAGGGGGCCGATACGGGTTCATGCGGGTGATGATCTCGGACCGTGCCAGCGCGAAGCCGACCCGCAGGCCGGCGAGGGCGTAGGCCTTGCTGGCCGTCCGGATGACGATCATGTTCGGGTACGTGGCGCGGAGTCCAACGAACGAGCGCCCGACGAACTCTGCGTAGGCCTCGTCGAGGACGACGACCGGCGGTTCGGCGCCACGAGCGGCCGCATCGGTCGCCAGGGCGCCCAGGAGCCACTCGATGGCGCCCTCGGGCTCAGGCAGGGCCGTGGGATTGTTCGGGCTGCACAGCCAGATGACCGACGCCTCGCCGGTCGCGGCGGCCGCGCGGACGGCCGGCAGGTCCAGCGCGTGGCCCTCGCCGTGCCCCAGCCGCGGGACGTCGATCACGCGCGCCGCGCGTTGTTCGGTGTCGATGCGGTACATCGCATATGTCGGCGAGGGCACGATCGCGGCAGACCCCGCAGGCAGGAATGCCTTGCTGATCAGGTCCAGGATCTCGTCGGCGCCCGCGCCCACGAGGATCTCGTCACGCCCCACGTCGTAGCGCGCCGCAGCGGCGTCGATGAGCCGTCGGTAGTCCGAGGGCGGGTACTCCGAGAGCGGGGCCTCGAAGCGGCCCGCGGCCAGGAGCCGCTCCACCAGGGCGGGCGGCGTCGGGGACGTGTTGACGTCGAATCGGACGACCTGATCGAGCGGTACGCCGTAGCGTTCGGCGACGCCTTCGTCGGTCGCCTCCCAGGTGTAGCCGGCCGGGGCGGTGGGCGAGGTGAAGGTCACGGGCGTCGGGCTCATGCGTCGGGGTCGAAGCGACCCATCACCGCGTCGCGATGGGCGAGGAGGCCCTCGGCCTCGGCCAGGGTCGCCACGGTGTCGCGGATGCCGGCGAGTCCCTGTCGGGTGATCCGCTGGACCTGGACGAACTTGCCGTACGACTCGACCGAGAGGCCGCCCGACGATCGGGCGAGACCGCCGGTGGGCAGCACGTGATTGGCACCCGTCGCGTAGTCGCCGGCCGATTCGGGAGCCCATGGCCCCACGAACAACGAACCGGCATTGCGCAGGCGTTCCACGGTGGGCTCGAGAGGCTCGATATCGACCGAGAGGTGCTCGGGACCGTAGTCGTTGGCAAAGTCGATGGCGGCGTCCACATCGGGCGCGAGGATGATCCGGCCGTGCTCGCTGAGCGAGCGGCGCAAGATGTCGCCGCGGAGCGCCGTCGCGACGAGTCGGTCCACCTCGCGCTCGACAGCGTCGGCGAACGCGAGGTCCGTAGTCACGAGCAGGGCGGGGGAGTCGGGGCCGTGCTCGGCCTGCGTGATGAGGTCGAGGGCTACCCGCCGGGGATCTGCCGGCGGCGCCGCGAGGACGAGGCCCTCGGATGGGCCGGCCGGGAGGTCGATGCCGACTTCGCCACAGACCTCGATCTTCGCCGCGGTCACCCAGGCGTTGCCCGGGCCGACGATCCGATCGACGGGCTCGATCCCCGTGTCCGGTAGCCCGTACGCGAGCGCACCGATCGCCTGGGCGCCGCCGCCCACGATGACCGCGTCCACGTCCAGCAGGCCGGCCGCTCCGAGAAGCACCGGGTGGACCGCACCGTGGCTGTCGGCCGGGGTGGCGACGACGATCCGTTCGACACCTGCCACGCGTGCCGGAACCACGGTCATGACGAGCGAGCTCGGGTAGGGCGCGGTTCCGCCCGGGACGTAGGCGCCGACCGCGCCGATGGGTGCCCAGCGGCGTTCGATCTCGATGCCATGGGCGATCGTGGTGGTGATCGTTGCCGGCCGCTGGGTATCGGCGAACCGGGTCACGTGTGCGATGGCCTGGTCGAGGGCGCGTCGGACGTCTTCGGCGAGGGCGTCGCGCGCGGCGAGGAGCTCGTCGCGCGATAGGACGAGGCGGCCGTCCGCTCGGCCACCGCCGACGCGCGTATTCGCGTCACGGACCGCTTGGTCGCCGCGCGCGCGGACATCGGCCAGCGTCGCGCGGGCCGCATCGCGGACGGCGGGGTCCGGAACGGCGCCGCGACGGACGAGCGAGCGGCGATGACCGATGGCGACCGGGTCACCGGCGGCGACGTCGGCCAAGTCGAGCCGCCGGAGTCGAACGGCCGGAAGCGTGGTGCTCACGGGACGATCTTCTCGATCGGGAGAACGAGGATGCCCGACGCGCCCGCCGCCTTGAGGCGAGGCAGGAGTCCCCAGACGTCGTCGGCTCCGATGACCGTGTGGACCGCGACCATGCCTTCGTGCGCCAGCGGGATGATCGTGGGTGACTCGAGGGCCGGGAGGAGCGTCTCCAGCTCCTCAAGGTGGCTGGCGGGCGCGTTCATCATCAGGTACTTCCGACCCCGTGCCGCGATGACTGCCGAGAGCATCGTGTCGATGGCGGCGAGGTCACCGGCCCGCTCGCGCGCGGCCGTCGGGTTGGCCACGAGGACTGCCTCGCTGGCGAGTACGTCGCCGATCTGGCGAAGGCCGTTCATCACCAGCGTGGAGCCGGTCGAGACCAGGTCCACGATCCCCTCGGCCAAACCGAGCCTGGGAGCAACCTCGACCGCGCCCGAGATCGGGATGATGTCCACCGGGATCCGCTGCTCCGCAAAGTACCGACGGGCAGTGTTCGGGTGGGCCGTCGCGACCCGCAGGCCGGCGAGGTCCTCAACCGTGCGGTACGAGGCGTCGTTCGGGACCGCGGCCGCGAGCCGGCATCGACCGTAGCCGAGCTCGCGGATCCGTGGCAGGGCCACGCCCGCCTCAGTCAGGAGATCGATCCCGGTGATGCCAAGGTCGGCCACGCCATCGCCGACGAACTCGATGACGTCGTTCGTCCGCACGAACAGGATGTCGAGATCGAAGTTCTGGACGCGCGAGACCAGGCTGCGGTCGTGCTCCTCGAAGATGAGCCCCGCGTCATGCAGCAGGCGAAGCGTGGGCTCGACCATCCGGCCCTTGTTGGGGACGGCGAGGCGCAGGCGGCCGGTCGTTGGGTCGGTCATGGATCGGGTGCGCTCAGTGTTCGGGCGCGGTGGGGTAGGGATCCGTGCCGTCGTGTGATGCCTCGGCGAGCTTGTCCAGCATGGCGCGGTAGCCGCCTTCGCCGTGGTTCAACCACGACGCGATGCGCGTGATCGTGGCCGTGCTCGCCCCGGTCCGCTTCGAGATCTCGGCATAGTGCAGGCCGGCATCCAGCAACCGGACCACTGCCCATCGCTGGCTCATGTCGTGCAATTCGTTCAGCGTGCAGAGGTCGCGGAAGAACCGCTCGGTCTCCTCGGCCGTCTCGAGCCGACGGATCGCGCCCAGCAGGGCCTCGACATCCGGTGTTCGCCAATCCTGGGCCATCGCCCGTGGTACCTCGCTGTCATGCTAACGTATTAGCGTAGTAAAACGCTAACACGGTGACATGCGTCTTGACAAGCGTGTTCGAGATCCTGCCCGCGATCGACCTCCGCGGCGGTCGCGTGGTCCGACTGGAGCAGGGGGACTTCGATCGGGAGACGGCCTTCTCCGATGACCCCGTGGGCGTCGCGACGTCTTTCGCCGCAGCCGGCGCTCGGTGGCTGCACGTCGTCGATCTCGACGGCGCCCGGTCGGGAAACCCCGCCCATGGCGAGGTGATCCGGGAGATCGTCGATGCGGTCGGCGACCGGGTCTCGGTCGAAGTCGCGGGCGGCCTCCGGACCGATGCGGCGGTCGAGGACGTGCTGCGCGCCGGTGCCGCACGAGTCGTTGTCGGGACTGCCGCCCTTGCCGACCCTTCTTTCGCGAAAGGCCTCATCCTCGCGCACGGACCCGATCGCCTCGCCGTCGCCCTGGATGTCCGCGACGACCGGGCGGTCGGGCATGGCTGGCAGGGGGACGACGGCATCCCCGTGCTGGACGCGCTCTCCAGCCTGGCCGACGCCGGTGTATCGACGTTCGAGGTCACCGCGATCGCCCGCGATGGCCTTCTGGGAGGCCCCGATCTGGATCTCTACGCGCGGCTCATCGCCTCGAGGCGCGGTTCGATCATCGCCTCGGCGGGCGTCACTTCGGGCGAGGACATCGCGGCCCTTCGATCAGTCGGCTGTTCGGGCGCGATCATCGGACGCGCGCTCTACGACGGGCGACTTGACCTCCGGGATGTCCTCGACGCCTGAGACGCGCTCCGCCCGGTGCGAGCCGCCGTCCGAATATGCTGCCGATTGTCATCAAGCTAGGGCTCGCGCTCCCGGTCCCGCCTCAATGCCCTCCGCCATGCCCCCCGGCAGCGTCCAGTTCCTTGCGATGCGCCTCGATCACCTTCTCGGCGAGGTGTGACGGCACGTCCTCGTAGTGGTCCAGGACGGCCGTGAACGACCCGCGCCCCTGTGCCAGCGACCGGAGCTCCGTCGCATACGAGAACAGCTCCGCTTGCGGTACATGCGCCGTGATGACCTGCATCCCGTTGGAGGAGTCCATCCCGAGCACCCGCCCTCGTCGTCCGTTGAGGTCGCGATTGACCTCACCCATGTAGGCATCCGGGATGCGGATCTCCACCGCCATGATCGGCTCCATGAGCGCAGGCTTGGCCTGGTGGACGCCGTCCTTGAGCGCCATCGACGCAGCGATCTTGAATGAGAGCTCGTTGGAATCGACCGGGTGGAAGGACCCGTCGTAGAGGGTCGCCTTGAAGTCGGAGAGGGGATAGCCCGCGACGACACCCTCGGCGGCGGCTTCACGGATCCCCTTCTCGACACCCGCGAAGAACCCCTTTGGGACAGCGCCGCCAACGACCTTCTCGGCGAACTCGACCCCGCCATCGGGGTTCGGCTCCAGTTCGAGCCACACGTCCCCGAACATCCCGTGGCCGCCGGTCTGCTTCTTGTAGCGGCCGTGGACCTTGGTCGTGCCCCGGATGGTTTCCTTGTACGGGACCTTGGGCGTGTGGGTCGCGACGGCCGCACCGAACTTGCGCTTGAGACGCTCCATGATCACGGCGTTGTGGGCCTCGCCCATCGTGACGAGGACCTGCTGGCCGAGGGCCGTTCGTTCAAGCCGCACGGTCGGCTCCTCCTCCAGCATCCGCTGGAGGGCCGGCCCCATCTTGTCGAGGTCCTGCTTGGACACGGGCTCGATGGCTACGACGAGCGACGGTGCCGGGAATTCCAGGGCCGGCAGCGCCAGCCATTTGTCCTTCGTCGCGAGAGTGTCGCCGGTCTCGGTCACGGTCAGCTTCGCGACCGCTCCGATCTCGCCGGCCTTGAGTTCCCCGATGGGCTCCTGCTCCTTGCCGTGAAGCAACAGGAGCTGGCCGATCCGCTCGTCCTCGTCTCGGGTCGTGTTCCAGACATGCGCCTGCGACTTCAGCGTCCCCGACAGCACCCGCAGGTACGTCAGACGGCCCACGAAGGGGTCTGCCGTCGTCTTGAACACGCGCACGAGGAGCGGTCCGGTCTCATCCGCGGCTACCTCCACGTCTGCACCGCCCTTGTCCCGGGCTCGCACCGGCGGTTCGTCGGCGGGAGAGGGCAGGTATCGGACGATCGCGTCCAGCAGGCCGCGCAACTCGATGCCCTTGGCGGCCGAACCCACGAGCACGGGGGCAAGGACGCTGTCCTTGACGCCCTTGCGCAGGCAGATCTCGAGCTCCTGGTCGGAGATCTCCTCGCCGTCGAGGTACTTGACCATGACGTCGTCATCGGCCTCGGATGCGGCCTCGAGCAACTGGTCGCGTCGGCGCGCGACCTCGTCGGCAAGGTCGTCGGGGATGGGGATCTCCACCTCATCGTGCCCATCCCACCGATACGCCTTGCGATGGACGAGGTCCACGTAGCCGGTGAAGGCGTCGGCCGCGCCGATCGCCAGCTGGATGGCCGCGATCTTGTTGCCGAACGTCGAACGCAGGGCATCGAGCGCAGCGCCGGGATTGGCATTCTCCCGATCGCATTTGTTGATGAAGAAGCACGTCGCCGTGTTGGTGGCCCGGGCCAACCGCACGGCCTGCTCGAGCCCGGCTTCGACGCCGCCGGAGGCGTCCATGACCAGGATCGCCCCATCGGAGGCCGCGAACCCCTCGATGACGTCGGCCACGAAGTCCGGGTACCCGGGCGTATCCACGAGCGAGATCCGCGTGCCGTCGTACTCGAATGTTCCGACAGCCAGGCTCAGCGACTCGCGGCGCTTCTGCTCCTCGGGCTCGAAGTCGAGGTGGGCCGTGCCGTCATCCACCTTGCCCAGTCGCGGGATGGCCCCGGCCTTGAAGAGGAGCTGCTCGGCGAGCGTCGTCTTGCCGGCACCCGCGTGCCCGGCCAGGACGACACTCCGGAGGTGGGGCAGGTCAACGCTCTTCATCGTCATCGGTTCGTCGGTCCTCAAAGCGGTCTTCGCATCATAAGTCGCCCGCAGCGACGCTGGGGTCCCTGCCGACCCAGGGCCGTGGGAGTGCCGGGATCAGCCGAGCAGCGTGTCGCCGACGAACCCGCCCGCCGACGCCCCGGGCGGCACCGCGAAGATCGCCGATCCGATATGCCGGATGAACGGGTTGATCAGATCTTGCTCCAGCGCACGCTGGATGGTGACGAACTGGTCCGGGGATCGCTGGTAGGCGAGGAACAGGAGGCCAGCGTCGAGGCGACCCGCGGCGTCGGTGCCGTCAACGTAGTTGTATCCACGACGGAGGATGCGGACCCCCCCGTTGTTCGATGGGTGCGCGAGCCGCACATGGGCCGCCGGGTCGATCACGTCCACGCCGTTGACGCTCGCCGCGAAATCCGGAGCGGTGAACTCCTCGCCACCACTGAGTGGGGCGCCGCTCTCCTTCGTTCGCCCGACCATCGCTTCCTGCGCGTTCACGGCCTGCTGATCCCACGCCTCGAGCAGCATCGCGACCTTGCGGGCGACCAGGTATGTGCCGCCGGCGCTCCAGGCCGGTGTGCTCGTCGGTGGCAGCCAGACGTGCTGGTCGACGATGGCCTCGTTCGCCCCGAGGATGTTGTTGGTCCCATCCTTGAAGCCCATGAGGTTGCGTGGGGTCTCCGCGACCGCGAGCGTCTTCGACGCCCCCGCGAATCCCATCTGCGACCAGCGGATCGCGGCGCGCCCCGCGGCGATCCTCGACAGGTTGCGGATCGCGTGAACCGCGACTTGGGGATCGTCGGCACAGACCTGCACGCCGAGATCGCCGTCACTCCAGGCCGCCTCCAGGGCGTCGCCGGCGAACGGCGGCAGGCGCTGCAGATCCGGCGGTCGGGCTGCGGCGATGGCGAAGCGGTCGACACCGTCGAGCTCGAACAGCCCAGGTCCGAACCCGAAGGTGACCGTGAGGCCGCTCGCCGGAAGACCCAGGGCTTCGCCCGTATCGTCCCCAGGCGTATCAGGGTCGCTTCCAGTGGACCCCGGCAGGCGTACGGGCAGGCCCAGGGTCATGCGCGCCGTGGCAGCTGACCAGTCCTGGAGGAGGCTCGCGAGGTCGCGTCGGTCCGTTCGTTCCAGCATGTCGAAGGCGGCGAAGTGGAGGTGATCCTGGAGCGGCGTCGAAATGCCCGATTGATGGACTCCGAAGAAGGGGTACACGGCCGCGGCCTTCGCCGTCGAGACCTCGGGCTCCCGCGCGTCCGAGGACGGGGCGGGGAACAGCGGACCGGTGACCCGACCAGCCACGAACCCCGCGGTGCCCGCCGCCGCCGCTCCGAGCAGCGCCCGACGCGACAGCCGAGGGCTCGTGACGATGACGTCAGGCGGCGTGCCGGGGTGGGGGACTTCGGGATCCTTCATCCGCGGCCCACGCCCTCAGGCGGTGCAGTGGGCTTCGAGTTCGGCGAGGGCTTCCTCGAACGACTCGCCGGCCTCGCGCGGAGCCCCGGGCGGAAAGGCGTGCCCGACCGCGCCCCAGTCTCGCCAGGCCAGGAACTGCTTCCTGATCACGTCGTACCGAAACAGGCCCTCGATGAACCGATCGACGGCCCCGGACGTGCAGTTGCTGGCGGTGTACGGCTCCAGGCCCGCCTGCTGGCTCGTGATCCAGACGCCGAGCGGCAGGAACAGGTCCTCCAGCTTCGACGGATCCGAGTCGTTCAGGACCTTGAGCTGGGGGATCGCTTCGTTCGCGCCGTCCGTGATGAGCCTGGCGATCTCTGCATCGTCGCCGGTGAACACCGTGTTCAGCGTGGGCGAAGCCGTCGGAGACGGGGTCGGCGTCGCGATCGGGGCGCTGACGGTGGGCACGGGGGATCCGGACGTGGCAGGCGTCGCAGCCGTCGGCGTCGCCCCGGGACCACCGGTGCAGCCCGCCAGCAGGATCGCGGCCAGCGCTACCACTCGCATGCGTGAATCTCCGGCCCCGAACGGGTCGGCTCTCCGAGTCGACCGACCGCCACCCGACGCTGGCGAAGCATAGTCCATGGTCGCAGCATCCCGCGAGCGATCGACGTGCCGGTGCCGCTGGGAGAGCGGGGCCGTCGCGTATACTCCGCGCCGAGATGTCTGGTCATAGCAAGTGGTCCACGATCAAGCGCCAGAAGGGCGTCACCGACGCCAAGCGCGGCGCGCTGTTCACCAAGGTCGCGCGCGAGATCTCCGTGGCGGCGCGGCAGGGTGGGGGTGACCCCGACGCCAACTATCGACTCCGCCTCGCGGTCGAGAAGGCGCGCTCCGTGAACATGCCGTCGGACAACATCAAGCGCACGATCGACAAGGCGACCGGCGGCGGCGAGGCCGAGCAGTACGAGGAGATCGTCTACGAGGGCTACGGCCCAGGCGGCGTCGCGGTCCTCGTCGAGGCGCAAACGGACAACCGCAATCGGACGGCCGCCGAAGTCCGCTCGATGTTCACGAAGTCCGGCGGCCAGCTGGCCGGTAGCGGTGCGGTCGCGTGGCAGTTCGAACCGCGAGGCCTCATCTCGATCTCGAGAACCGGCGCCGTGGACGCCGACGAGGTCGCACTCGCAGCGATCGATGCCGGCGCGGACGACGTCGATACGGACGACCCCGAGACGATCGAGGTCTACACCTCACCCGGTGAGCTCGAGGCGGTCCGTCGGGCGCTCGAAGGCGCGGGCGTCCCGGTGGAGTCGGCCGAGGCCACGATGATCGCCAAGCAGACCGTGGAACTCGACGCGAACAAGGCGCGCCAGGCACTGCGCCTCGTCGAGCTGCTCGAGGACCTCGACGACGTGTCGCGCGTGACGGCGAACTTCGACATCCCCGAGGAAGTCTTCGCCGAGGTCGCTGGGTGATCGTCCTGGGGATCGACCCGGGAACGGCGGCACTCGGATACGGCATCGTGGAGGCGGCGCGCGGGCGCGTGCGCGAGGTGGATCACGGCTGCCTGGAGACCTCGCCCGATACATCGCTTCCCGAGCGATTGCTCGCCATCCATGCGCTCGTGGATGACCTCCTGGCATCGCACCAGCCCGACGTCATGGCCGTGGAGCGGCTGTTCTTCTCGAAGAATGTCCAGACGGCCTTCGGGGTGGGTCAGGCGCGCGGGGTCGTGCTCTTGGCCGCGGCCCAGCACGGGGTCCCCGTCCGGGAAGCGACTCCCAGTGAGGTCAAGAGCGCGATCGCCGGGTATGGCGCCGCGGACAAGGAACAGGTCCAGCGGATGGTCCAGATGGTGCTGGGCATGGCCGATCGCCCGCGACCCGACGATGCCGCCGATGCTCTCGCGATCGCGGTCTGGGCCGCCAACACGCAAGGTGCGGTCGGGGCGGCGACGGCGGCCGTCTACGACCGCGCGGCGGTGGCCCCCATCCAGCGTGGCGTCAGCGGCTACGAGCGGGCGGTCCGTGAGGCGCTCATCCGCGAGAAGGCCGCCGAGCGCGAGGCGAAACGTGCCGCCAAGCGCACCGCGTCCTAGGCGCCGGGCGAGGACGCGCGCGTGATCGCATCGGTCGAAGGCGTCGTCGGCGCCATCACGGCGGATTCGGTCGTCATCGAGGTCGGCGGCATCGGCTACCGCGTGTTCGCGGCGCCGGCGATCCTGTCCACGGCCACCCCAGGCGGCCGGCTCAAGCTCCACACGTATCACTTGGTCCGCGAGGATCAGCAGGCGTTGTACGGCTTCCGGACACCGGAAGAGCTCGGGTTCTTCAACCTGTTGCTGACCGTGAACGGCGTCGGGCCCAAGGTGGCGCTCGCGATCGTGGGCAGCCGGCCAACGGCGGACCTCCAGCTCGCGATCATGACCGGGGACCAGGCCGTGCTCGTGAGCATCCCCGGCATCGGCAAGAAGCTCGCCGAGCGGGTCATCTTCGAGCTCAAGGAGAAGGTGGCCGCGGCTGGGGTGTCGGTGAGCGGGTCGGCGGTCGCGGGTGCCGCCGCCTCCGAGGGCGAGGTCGTCGCCGCGCTCCAGGCGCTCGGCTACTCGCTGGGGGAGGCTCGCGACGCGTCGCGGGCCGCGCTGAGCGACCTCGCGGTCGGGAGCACCCTGGAGGATCGCGTCAAGGCGGCGCTCCGGACGCTCCTGCGCGACTGACGATCAGTTCGCGATACGGCGTTGCTTGATGCGCGTGGCATCGGCAGCGAACGGACCGCCACCTTGGGGATGGGTCGCGACGAGCGGCAGCATCGCCCCCGGGAACTCGCCGACCGACGATCGATAGTCGAGGTTGAGCGCGCTCAGGCCGTCGCGGACCCGCTCTGCGGCCGCGAGCCGCCACGCGTCGTCGATGCCGTCGAGATCCGTCAGCTCGAGCGCGACGGCGGGTCGCGGCGTGCCGGCCGCGTCATCCACTACCGAGAGCATGAACGAATGCAGGCGCGGGGCGATCAGCGCATCGCCGTATAGCACGGACTCCACGTCCTCGGGGTAGATGTTGGATCCCATGACGCTGACCGTCGCATCACGCCGGCCGTGGATCCACAGGAACGGCAGCGGGATCGGTCGCGCCCAGGGGAGCGGTCCGCGCGGTCCGTGGACCTCGGGCGATCGGCCGAGGTCGTCCAGGTCGAAGCCGAATCCGCGCAGCGTCTCGCGCACCTGCTGATACGGGACGATCCCACCCAAATCGTGGACGTTGTACCGGATCCGTGGCGCCAGGAGGTCCAGCCGCGACACCGTGCAGATGACCTCACCGCGATCGTTGACCTCCATGAAGTGGATCAGCGGGTTGTACTGGAACACCATCGGGAGCCGAGAGTCCGACCCGAAGAGGGCGCGCCCGATGTCGGGCCGGGCCCGGGCAAGCCGCCGGACCGCGATGCTGACGGGCGACTCGCCGGCCATGCCGATCTCGATATCGGTGGCACCGTAGCCCGAGTAGACCGACACGAACCGATCCAGCAGGATGTCGCGCAGCTCCTCGGTCATGCCCTCGCCGCCCACGAGCCCGTGGATCTCGTAGTCCTCCCAAGGGAATCCGCGTCGCGTGCCCTCGTCGATGAGGTGCTTGAGGAACGGGGGATAGCCTGAGATGAGGAAGCGGTAGTTCGGGCCGAGGACCTCGAGCGTGGACAGGATCTTGTCGAGGTCCGGTCCCACGGACTTGACGATGCCGTGTCGGAGCATCCCCAGGCTCATGTTGAATCCGGCCGCCCAGGCGCCCATCGAGAAGGCGTTGATGGTCACGAGTGGCCGGGCGCCGAACGCGTAGCGCGCGAAGAAGCCGATGTTGCGGTGCGCGACCTCGCGCTCCCGCCGGCTGCGGATCCAGTTGTACGGCGTGCCCGTCGAGCCGCTCGATTCATCGATCGACGTCCCGGGGAAGGGCACCGTGCCGCCGATGCAGCGCTCCATCAGGGAGTAGCGGTCGACATACGCTCCCTTGTCCGTCTCCGGCAGACGTCGAAGGATGCCGAGCGGAAAGAGCCCAGCGACGCCGATACCTGCTTCGGCGAGGTATGAGCGATAGGCCGGCACCGAGCGTGACGCACGCCAGGCGGCCCGTTCGGCCCGGAGCTGGCTGATCCCGCGCAGGAGCCAGGGTGGCGACCACGTGAAGAGCCGCATGAGCCAGCCGTATCGCAGGCCCACGGTCTTGAAGGTCACGTCGAGCGGAAACAGCCAGAGACCGCGTCCGACCCCGACGAACGACGCCGCCGCGTGCCGTCCGATCCGTCGCACCTGCGCCATGCCGTCCCTCAGCCTCTCCCGGGGCTACCGCGACGATCGCGAGCACTCCCGAACATGGGACGCGTCGTCCCGGGCGTCGTTACGTGGTGATCGCGTCGCCGTCGGTCATGGTCACGGCCGTCGCCCCGCCAAGGCATCGGCGTGCCGGCCACGCGGGTCGATGGATGCTCGGCCCTGACGAGCCGCGAGGTCGGCCAGCGTTTCCTGGTCGAGGATCTCGAGCATGGCGTCCCGGACGTCGATCATCACGTCGCGCAGGGGACACGTGCCTTCGTCCGGGCACGAGCATCGGCCGTAGTACCGCAGCGAGACGCAGGGAAGGGGGGCCAGCGCGCCGTCGAGGAGTCGGACCACCCGTCCGATCGTGACCGCTCCAGGATCCGCGGCCATGGCGTAGCCACCGTGGGCACCCAGCGTGGTCCGCACGATCCCGCCGTGCTTGAGCGTCGCCATGATCTGCTCGAGGAACTTGGACGGGAGGTGGTTGCGCTGCGCCAGTGTCCCGAGCGCCAGCGGCCCCTCACCGTCGTGGCGGACGAGGTCCACGAGGGCGCGGAGGCCGTATTCGGAGCGGCGCGACAGGCGCATGGCAGGCATGGTAGACCGCAAGCCCTAGCCCTGTGGTGGGACTTCCGCGAGCGGCACGGGGGTGTAGAACATGCGTGCGAAATGGACATCGACTGTGCTACCATCCGGCCCGATGGTCGACGACGTTTCGCGCATCCTCTCCGGCGATCTCGAGGACGAGGCTGACCCTGTCATCGAGGGAAGCCTGCGTCCGCGCTCGCTCGGTGAATACATCGGTCAGCGGGAGGTGAAGGCCAACCTGTCCGTGCTGCTCCAGGCGGCCGTAGGCAGGGGAGAGGCGGCGGACCACATCCTGCTCTATGGGCCGCCCGGCCTCGGCAAGACGACCCTCGCGACGATCGTGGCGCGCGAACTCGGCGTCAACGTGCGCTACACGAGCGGGCCGGCCATCGAGCGAGCGGGCGATCTGGCGGCGATCCTGACCTCGCTCGAAGAGCGCGACGTCCTGTTCATCGACGAGGTCCACCGCCTGAACCACGCGGTGGAGGAGATCCTCTACCCGGCGATGGAGGACTACGCGCTCGACGTGATGATCGGCAAGGGACCCTCGGCGCGGTCGCTGCGCCTCAGCCTGAAGCCGTTCACCGTCGTGGGCGCGACCACTCGGGCGGGACGCATCAGTTCGCCATTGCGTGACCGGTTCGGGGCGACCTACCGCCTAGACTTCTACTCGGATGACGAGTTGGCGCAGATCGTCGAGCGCTCGGCCGAGATCCTGGACGTGCCGATCGATGCAGCGGCGGTCCGCGCGATCGCCCGCCGTGGTCGCGGGACACCGCGGATCGTCAATCGACTGCTCAAGCGCGTCCGCGATCACGCCCAGGTCCATGGCGACGGCCGCGTCCACGAGGCGACGGCGACCGCCGCGATGCGCCAGATGGAGATCGACGACGAAGGCCTCGACTCCGCCGACCGCAAACTGCTCGCGGCGATCATCCAGAAGTTCGCCTCGGGGCCCGTGGGCGTGGCAGCGCTCGCCGCCGTGCTGTCCGAGGAGACGGACACCATCGAGGACGTGCACGAGCCGTTCCTGCTGCGCCTCGGGTTCATCGACCGGACGCCCCAGGGCCGGATCGCGACGGACCTGGGCCGAGCGCACCTCTCGGGCCTGGGCTACGAGATCCCGCCGCCGCGACGCGCCGATGCCGGCATGCCGTCGCTGTGGGACGAGCCGATCGCCACGGACCCGATCGACCCGGCGGCACCGGACGCGTGACCGCCCCCTACATCTCGATCGCGGCCCGCTTCGAGGTGGACACGGCACCCCCGGCGGACGGCTCCACCCGTGCCCGGACCGGACGCCTGACCCTCGCCCACGGCGTGGTGGAGACCCCGCAGTTCATGCCCGTGGGGACCAATGCCACGGTCAAGGCGCTCTCGCCCGATGACATCCGCGACACCGGTGCCAGCATCATCCTGTCCAACACCTACCACCTGTACTTGCGCCCCGGACACGAGCGGATCGCCGCGCTCGGCGGCCTGCACCGCTTCATGGACTGGGACCGGCCGATCCTGACGGACTCGGGCGGGTTCCAGGTCGTCTCGCTCGGGGACCTGCGGGTCGTGGACGAGGACGGGGTCACGTTCCGCTCGCATATCGACGGCTCCATCCATCGCTTCACCCCGGAGCACGCCACGGCGGTCCAGGAGGCCCTTGGGTCGGATATCGCGGTCGCGTTCGACCAGCCGGTCTTCCCGAGTTCGGAGCGCGCCGTCGTCGCCGATGCGACGTCGCGCACCCATCGTTGGGCCGAGCGCTCCCTCGCGGCCCATACGCGGCCCGACCAGGCGATGTTCGGGATCATCCAGGGCGGCCTGGACCCGGAGCTGCGCGAGGCGTCCACCCGGTTCATCGCGGCGATGCCGTTCGACGGGCTGTGCATCGGCGGGCTGGCCGGCGACGAGACGCCGGAGCAACGCGATGCTGCCCTGGACGTTGCGGTGCCCCTGCTGGCAGACGACCCAAGGCCGCGCTACCTGATGGGCCTTGGTTCGCCGGCAGACCTTCTCGAGGCCGTCCACCGGGGCGTAGACCTGTTCGACAGCGTCCTGCCGGCGCGGGTCGCGCGCAATGGACAGCTGTGGATCCCCGGCGGTCGTCTGAACATCCGGAATCGCGCGTTCCTCGACGACGCGGCGCCCGTCCAGGAAGGTTGCCCGTGCCTGCTCTGCCGGCGGTTCTCGCGAGCCTACCTGGCGCACCTCTTCCGAGCGAAGGAGCTGCTCGCCTACCGCCTCGCGACTTGTCACAACCTGACCTTCACCCTAGACTTCATGGCCAGGATCCGAGCCTCGATCCAGGCCGGTTCGTTCCCCGCTGATATGTCCGGATTGCGCACTCGCGCGGGCCGGATAAGCGGCGGTGAAGTGGCCGAGCAGTCGGCGTGAAGGATCGGGCGGTACGCTGCAGCACAAGTCGGAGGCGAAGCCATGGGCTCGCGAAATCGACCTGGCAAAGAGGCCAAGAAGAAGCCAAAGTCCAAGACCGGGCCGTCGAGCCTGTCGCCGCTGTCGGAGCCTCCGCAGAACGTGGAGCTGATCCGGAAGCCGCGCAAGCCCAAGCCCGTGGTGGAAGAGGAAACGGACGAAGCCTGAGTCGCGCCGATCGCCTCGCGATCCGGTCCGTCGACGGCACCATGAGCGGTCGATAGGAGCGTGACGAGCGGATGGCGATGACGGACGAGCGGGCAACGGAGCGGGCGACCGAGCGAGCCCAGGCGGAACGGGGCAAGGCCGTGGACGCCGCCCTCCAGTCCATCGAGAAGCAGTTCGGTCGCGGCGCGATCATGAAGCTCGGCTCGTCCGAGCGGCAGGCCGTCGACTTCATCCCGACCGGGTCCATCGCGCTCGATCTGGCGCTCGGCGTGGGGGGCATCCCGCGGGGTCGCATCACGGAGATCTTCGGTCCGGAGTCCTCGGGCAAGACGACCGTCTGCCAGCACGTCCTCGCTGAGGCGCAGCGCCGCGGCGGCGTCGTCGCCTTCATCGATGTCGAGCATGCGCTCGATCCCGCGTACGCCCGCGCCTGCGGCGTGAACGTCGATGAGCTCCTCGTCTCCCAGCCCGACACCGGCGAGCAGGCGCTCGAGATCACCGAAACGCTCATTCGCTCCGGCGGCATCGACTGCGTCGTGGTCGACTCCGTCGCGGCGCTCGTGCCGCGTGCGGAGATCGAAGGCGAGATGGGCGACTCCTTCGTGGGGATCCAGGCTCGCCTCATGAGCCAGGCCCTGCGCAAGCTGACGGGGGCCGTCTCGCGATCCAACACCGCGCTGGTCTTCACGAACCAGTTGCGCGAGAAGATCGGTGTCATGTTCGGGAACCCCGAGACCACCCCCGGTGGTCGCGCCCTCAAGTTCTACGCCTCGGTCCGCCTCGACATCCGGCGCGTTGAGACGATCAAGACCGGCACCGAATCGGTCGGCAACCGGGCTCGCGTGAAGGTCGTGAAGAACAAGGTCGCGGCCCCGTTTCGGGTCGCCGAGTTCGACATCATGTACGGCGAGGGGATCTCCAAGGAAGGCGGCCTCCTGGACGTCGGCGTGGCGATGGACGTCGTGTCCAAGACGGGCGCGTGGTTCAACTTCGGCGAGACCCGCCTGGGTCAGGGTCGCGAGGCCTCCAAGGAGTTCCTCAAGACCAGCCCGGAGATCGCGGCCGAGATCGACCGCAAGATCCGCGGCCGGATCACCGAAGTGGCGATCCCCGTCGAGGGCATCGAAGAGGCCGAATGACGCTCGGCGCCTGTGGCCTTGACGACGGGCTACGACCAGTGACCAGTCAGCGCAGGATCAGCTACGCCGAGCGGCGGGAGCAGCGCGCCGCGGTCGAGGACCCGGCAGTCGTGCTGGAGGCGGCCGCGCGGTTCCTCGAGGCGCGGTCGCGGTCCGTGGCCGAGGTCCGGCGGCGGTTGACGTCCGCCGGATATCGCCCCGATCTCGTCGACGGGGCGATCGAGCGCATGACCGAGCTCGGGATGCTCGACGACGAGGCGTTCGCACGGGCTTGGGTGGAGTCGCGTGATCGTGCGCGTCCCCGTGGCGAACGCGCCATCCGCGAGGAGCTGCGGCTCAAGGGCATCGACCGCGCCACCATGGATGTCGTCCTGGCCGAACGACGGGATGGAGCGTCTGCGTCGAATGCGGACGGCGCGGGTGACGAGGCCGCACTCGGAGCCGAACGGGATGCCGCCGACCGGTTGCTCGCGAAGAACGCCCGTGCTCTCGCTCGCGTGGCCGACCCGCGCCAGCGCCGTCAGCGCGCCTATGCCTTACTGGCTCGCAATGGCTTCGACCCCGAGACGTGTCGCGAGGCCGCCGTCGCCTTGATGCAGGACGGGGCGCCGGGCGATCCGCTCGACATCGCTTCGGAAACTGGTGGCTGACGGCACCACATCCAACCCCAGCGCTGGTCACCGGACCAGCCCCTCCGTAGAAAGAAGGGCGAGCCCGGTCCGAAGGGCCCGGGACGATGGTCCGGGTCGTCGGCAGCGGGCATGCCACGGATACTCGACCAGGCCCTGATCCCGGCGTCCCGCCGGCGACACCCGATACTCTGGGGCAGGAGTAGAGATGATGCTGTCAAGACATGCGCACGACCTGGTTGGCCGGGAGCGGGGCTCTATTCCTCGCGCTCGTCGTGGCCGGTGCCGCTCTCGGAGCACCGATCCTGACATCGAGTGAGGAACCGGCCCCCGACCAGGCCGCCCCGCTCGTCGTCGACACCGCGCCCACGTTCGAGGACGCCGATGGCGACTCGATCGACGACGACTGCGACGCCGACGTCGTGGCCGATGCCGAGGCCGCCGCCGCCGCAGCAGCAGCGGTCGATACCAACGCCGACGGAGAGATCTCCGTCGCTGAGGCCGCCCAAAGCGAACGGATCGGTGGCGCGAACTGCAACCACGGGGGCTACGTGAGCGACGTCGCCCAGGAGCAGTGCGACGCCGTGGACGAGGATGGCGACCCGGCCGAGGGTGAGGCCGAGGTCGAGCCGCCCGGCGAGTGCGTAGAGGACGAGGACGCGGATCCGGAGGGGACCGAAGACGAGGGGGCCAAGGCGGAATGTGTCCCCGTGGCGGCCCCGACGTTCGATCCGGCGCGCTTCACGGGGCCGGGAGCGTTCGGCGCCTACGTGTCGTCGGTGGCGGCGTCCGATGCGCTGGGTGGCAAGAACTGCAACCACGGTGGCGCCGTCAGCGAGGGCGTCAAGGCTGCCAAGGAGGCCGCCCGGGCGGAGCGCGACGCCGCCAAGGCTGAGCGAAAGGTCCAGCGCGATGCCGCCAAGGCTGAGCGAAAGGTCCAGCGCGATGCCGCCAAGGCTGAGCGAGCCGCCGCGAAGAGCCAGGGTAGCGGCAAGGGTAAGGGTCAGGGAAACTAGTCCATGGCCCCTGCCAAGACCGAACGGCGCGGCGATCGCGGCCGCGCGCGCGGTAATGGTTGCGGTACCACAACCATCGGTTGACCCTTCGGACACTCGGCCGTAGGCTACGCGGCAGACAAGCCAGCACCGCTGACAACGGTGCTTCCGAGCCCAGCACCGGCCGATCGCGGCCCATCGAGGACCCTGTCGTCGCTGTGGGAGTGGCGCCGGGGCCAGGCATCGACCCAGGGGGTCGCTTCACCGTCCTCGTCGCGATCGTGCCAACGCACACGTGACGCGTCCGGCCGCATAACCCGGTCCGGATGGGAGGACAACCGATATGGACACACCGGTCGTGGTGGTGGTGGCCCTCGTGGCCGCCGCCGGCGGAGCCCTACTCGGCTTCCTGATCCGGGGCGTCTGGGCATCCCAGACGATGAAGGCCGCCCAGGCCGAAGCCCGCCGCATCGAAGCCGAAGCGCGCACCCGTCAGAAGGAACTCATCCTCGAAGCGAAGGACGAGAAGCTCCGCCTCCAGCGTGAAGCCGAAGACGAGGCTCGCGCGCGACGCGGCGAGCTCACCGCCCAGGAGCGACGCCTGGTCCAGCGCGATGAGCAGCTCGATCAGCGCACGGAGATGCTCGAGCAGCGCGATCGCAAGCTCCTGGAGCGCGAGCGCGATCTCGACAAGTCCAAGGAAGACCTCGCCCGAGCCACGCAGGAGCAGGTCGCAGCCCTGGAACGCGTCTCCGGTCTGAGTGCCGAGGATGCCAAGGCGATGCTGCTCGAGGCAGTCCGCGCCGAAGCCGAGCACGACGCCGTCAAGCTCGGCCGGGCGATCGAGCGCTCGGCCCGCGAGGAGGCGCAGGACAAGGCGCGCGACATCATCGTCACCGCCATGCAGCGCGTAGCCGCCGATCACACCGCCGAGCACACGGTCAGCGTCGTCCACCTGCCCAGCGACGAGATGAAGGGTCGGATCATCGGCCGTGAGGGCCGCAACATCCGCGCGCTCGAGCAGGCCACCGGCGTCGACCTCATCATCGACGACACGCCCGAAACGGTGATCCTCTCCGGATTCGACCCCGTCCGCCGCGAGGTCGCGCGGATCGCGCTCACCAAGCTCATCGCCGACGGCCGGATCCACCCAGGCCGCATCGAGGAGGTCGTCGCCAAGGCCCGCGCCGAGGTCGATCTCGTCATCCGCCAGGCAGGCGAGCAGGCCGCCTACGAAGCCGGCGTCCCCGGGCTCCCGGCCGAGATCATCAAGCTGCTGGGCCGACTCAAGTACCGCACCAGCTACGGCCAGAACGTGCTCAACCACGTCGTCGAGACGAGCCACCTGGCCGCGGTCATCGCCGCCGAGATCGGCGCGGACGTCCAGGTCGCCAAGATGGGCGGGCTGCTCCACGACATCGGCAAGGCCGTCGATCACGAGGTCGAGGGTCCGCACGCCGCCATCGGCGCGCAGATCGCCCAGCGCCACAACCTGCCGTTCAAGGTCATCAACGGGATCGCGGCGCACCACCAGGAGGTCGAGTACGCCTGCCTGGAGGCCCCGATCGTCCAGGTCGCCGACGCCATCAGCGCGTCTCGCCCTGGCGCCCGCGGCGAGACCATGGACACCTACGTCAAGCGCCTCGAGGACCTCCAGGCCATCGCCGAGAGCTTCACCGGCGTCGAGCGCTCCTTCGCGGTCCAGGCCGGTCGCGAGGTGCGCATCCTCGTCCGCCCCGAGGAGATCGACGACCTGACGGCGACGCGGCTTGCCCGCGACATCGTCAAGAAGATCGAGGAGCAGCTGACCTACCCGGGCCAGATCAAGGTCACGGTCATCCGCGAGACGCGGGCCGTCGAGTACGCGAAGTAGGGGATTCCGCCTCCGGGGCCCAGGCCGGGTTGAGCAGGCTCGTCAGGGTGTGGTGCTGCCAGCGGCCCTCGATCCGCAGGTAGTCCTTCGCCGTCCCCTCGATCGTGAAGCCGAGGCGCCGCAGGAGTTCGGCGCTTCGAATGTTGTGCGGCAGGTAGTTCGCCGAGATCCGATGCAGGTGCATCTCCTCGAACATGTAGGCGATGCCAAGGCGGAGCGCCTCCGTCATCAGGCCCTTGCCCTGTTGTCGTTCCGCCAACGCGTACCCGAGGAAGCACGACTGGAACGCGCCGCGGATGATGTTCGAGAAGCTCACGAGCCCCAGGACGGGGGCCTCCGCACCGGGCCCGAAGATGTACAGCTTCACGGCCTGCCCGGCCTCGAACTGCTGGCGATCGATCTCCACCTGTCGGAGCCAGAACGCCTCGGTGAAGTGATCGGACGCTCGGGTCGGCTCGAAAGGCGCCAGGTAGTCCGCGTTCTCGCGACGGTAGGCGAGGAGCTGCGGCACGTCGGACTCCGTCGCGAGGCGAAGCTCGAACCGGTCGGTGCCGATCGATGGCGCTCGCATGCTCGATGCATCCCTCCGTCCACGCGTCCCGGTCAGTATCCGCGACCGGCTACGATGCGTGCGTGCACGACGACCCTTCCAACGCCGCGATCGGGCGGACGCGCCTCGGCAATCCGGCGAACGGCGGAGCGGCACGTCCCAAGGGTGCCTGCCGCGTCCTGATGATCGGCGACATGATCGGCAAGCCCGGTCGGATCGCGGTCGAGGAGACCCTGCCCGCGCTGCGCGAGGAGCGCGGTATCGACTTCGTCACCGCCAACGGCGAGAACGTCGCCGGCGGCATGGGCCTGACCCCGGCGACCGCCGACACGATCCTCGCGGCCGGCGTGGACGTCATCACGAGCGGCAACCACATCTGGGACAAGCGCGAGATCTACCCGTACCTCGAGACCACGGACCGCGTACTCCGGCCGCACAACTACGGCACGCGTGACGTCCCCGGCCGCGGCTGGGGCGTGTACGACGCCCTCGACGGCAGCCACGTCGCGGTCATCAACCTCCAGGGCCGCACCTACATGCAGCAGATCGAGAACCCGTTCACCGACGCCGACGCGCTCCTCGATGAGACGTCGTCGCCCGAACCGCTGCCACCGATCCGCCTGGTGGACTTCCATTGCGAGCTCACGAGCGAGAAGAACGCGCTGGGCCTCCACCTCGACGGGCGGGTGAGCGCGGTGGTGGGCACGCACACGCACGTGGTGACCGGCGATGAGCGGATCCTGCCGGGCGGAACGGCCTACCAGACCGATCTCGGCATGACCGGGCCGATCTGGAGCGTGATCGGCTTCGAGCCGCGCACCGTCCTGCCGCGCTTCATCAACGCCCTGCCGACGCGGTTCGAGGTGGGGTCCGGGCCGGTCGTGTTCAACGCGACGCAGATCGATATCGATCCCGCAACCGGACGCGCCCTGCAGATCGAGCGCATCCAGCGCCTGCTCGAGGTCTGAGCATCCCGGTGCCGACGACTCGTCGACGCCACGCGCCGGTGCCGGCGGAGGGGGCCGTCGTCCCGCCGTCGCCGTCCACGATCGACCTCCACGCGCACACGACCCGCTCTGACGGCGTCCTGGAGCCCACCGCGCTGATCGCCGCCGCGTACGAGGCGGGCGTCCGCACCTTCGCGCTGACGGATCACGACACCCTGGCCGGCTACCGCGACGTGATGGGCGTCCCCGGCGCCGTCCCCGCGGGCATGACCCTCATCCCGGGCGTCGAGATCAACGCGCTCGTGACCCGGGATCTGGGCCTCTGGGAGGGCGAGCTCCACATCCTCGGCTTCGGGATGGATCCCGGCGATGATGCCTTCGAGGCCGCGATGGTCGCCCAGCGCGACCAGCGGCGGGTGCGATTCGCCCGGACGGTCGAGCGACTCCGCGAGATCGGGCTCCCGATCGATGACCAGGTGGCCGCGCTTGCCCCAGGCGCGGACGACGCCCTCGGCCGGCCCACGATCGCGCGGGCGCTCATCGCCGCCGGGTTCGCCTCGAGCGTGGAGGACGCCTTCCAGCGCCTGATCGGGCACGGAGCTCCCGGATACATCCGCCGCGAGGGCCTCGGGCCGGAGGACGCCATCCGGGCGATCGCGGCAGCGGGCGGCATCCCGGTCCTGGCGCACTTCCGCGAGGCGCCGACCCGCATCGAGCTCCTGCGTGAACTGATCGAGGTCGGCCTGGCCGGGCTCGAGGTCCACTACCGCAGCTTCGACGCCGCGACCACGGCCGCGGTCGGGGACGTCGCCACGACCCTCGGTCTCATCGCGACCGGTGGCACGGACTATCACGGCGACCTGGGGCCGTATGCCGAGACCCACGCTGTCTTGTGGGTTCCGCCGGAGGTCGGGCAGGCGCCTGGTGGAGCGTCTCGCGGGCGGCTAGGCCTGTTTGGGTTCGGGCTCGTCCTTCACGAACGTGGGGCGCAGCTCCACCGGCGGCACCTTCTTGCGCCGCGCTGCCCGGGACCGCAGGTTGAGCGCCTCGACGAACACGCTGAAGGCCATCGCGGCGTAGATGTACGCCTTGTCGATATGGAACCCGAAGCCGTCCGCCACGAGCGTCACGCCGATCAGCAGCAGGAACGCGAGGGCGAGCATCTTCACGGATGGGTGGTCGTGGACGAACCGGGACAGCGGGCCCGAGGCGACCAGCATCACGCCGACCGCGATCACGACGGCCGCGACCATCACCGCGATCTCGTTCGCCATGCCGACCGCGGTCAACACCGAATCGAGCGAGAACACGATGTCGAGCAGAACGATCTGGACGAGCACGCCCCCAAAGGTCGCCGTCTTCGTGCCGACTTCCGCGTGGTGCGCTTCCTCTCCCTCGAGCGACTCGCCGATCTCGGTCGTGGCCTTCCACAGCAGGAAGAGGCCACCCGCGATCAGGATGATGTCGCGCCACGAAAAGTCGCGACCCGCGATCGTGAACACCGGGGCCGTGAGCCCGACGATGAACGAGATCGTCAGCAGCAGCAGGATGCGCATCCCCATCGCGAGGCCCAGGCCGATGTATCGGGCGCGGTCACGCGACTCCGCGGGCAATCGCTGGACGAGGATCGAGATGAAGATGACGTTGTCGATGCCGAGGACGATCTCGAGCACCGTCAGCGTGATGAGCGAGATCCAGATCTCGGGGTTGGTCAGCAGTTCCATAGGCGACCGAGGATACCGTGTCTGCGTGACGCTTCGGCGTACCATGTCGCGGCTGTGACCCAAACGCGACCCGGAACCCGCGCGCTCCCCGTGCTCGACATGGTCGATGCCGGCGTCACGTCGGCGCACCCGCCGCGCCATCCGCTCGTTCCCGAGGACGACCGACTCACCGAATACGTCCCCGACATCCAGGCCCTGCCGCGGTTCCACCTGTGGACGCTCGGCTGCCAGATGAACCGCAGCGATTCCGAGGAGATGGCCGGCCGATTGCTCGCGGCCGGCTGCGCCGAGGCGCCATCGATGGACGACGCCGACCTCGTCGTGATCAACACGTGCGCAATCCGCGAAGGTGCCGAGCAGAAAGTCATCGGGCGGCAAGGGCACCTCGCCCGTCTCAAGGTCGCCAATCCCGGTCTCCGCGTGGTCCTGACGGGATGTTCCGTGCGCGAGCCCGACCGCGCCGGCCTCCGTCGGCGCTACCCGGCGGTGGATCTGTTCCTGCGGCCGGACGAGGAACCCGAGCTCGTGCACCGGCTCGGTCTGGCGTCGGCCCAGGCGCCGATCGCGGTGGGCGCCACCACGACCGTCGGTCGGACCGTGGTCGGGGCGGCGGACGGCCTGTCCGCAACGCGTGCGCTCGCCGTGGGGGAGGGGACGGTCGCCCGAGGCTCCGCGATCAGCGCCTGGCTCCCGATCATCTACGGCTGCGACAAGACCTGCACCTACTGCATCGTGCCGTTCAGTCGCGGCCCGGAGCGCAGCCGCCCGTTCGACGACATCGTGGACGAGGCGCGAGCTCTCGCGGCCGCCGGGTATCGAGAAGTCACGCTCCTTGGCCAGAACGTGAACTCGTATGGTCACGACCTGGCGCCGGAAGAACGGTTCTCCCACGTCGACAGCGAGCGCTGGGCCGGTCACCGGCTCGACCTGGAGGGTCGCCCCGACCTGGCCGAGCTCATCCGCGCCATCGACGGGCTCCGGACCGCGGACGGCCGCCCGGCGATCGGGCGCCTGCGCTTCGTGACCTCACACCCATGGGACCTGTCGGATCGCCTCATCGCCGCGCTGGCAGCGTGCCCGAGTGTCTGCGAGCACCTCCACCTGCCCGTCCAATCGGGCGACGATGCGGTCCTGCGGCGGATGGGCCGCCAGTACTCCATCGCGCACTACCGGGAACGACTCGCCAGGATCCGCGAGGCCGTGCCAGGCATCACGATCTCCACGGACATCATCGTGGGGTTCTGCGGCGAGACCGAAGACCAGTTCCAGGCCACGCTCCGTCTGCTCGAGTCCGTGCGCTACGACCAGGTCTTCGCGGCCGCTTACTCGCCGCGCCCGGGGACGCCCGCCACCAAGCTCGCCGACGACGTGCCACCGGACGTCAAGCGACGCCGCCTCAACGACCTGCTCGCGCTGCAGGAGGTCATCGGGCAGGAGCGCAATGCGGGCTGGCTGGGCGCCGAGGTCGCGGTCCTCGTGGACACCATGACCCCGGTGCGATCGCACGAGCACGCCGAACCCGACGCGGACGACCGCGGAACGCGCGATCTCGTTGCCCGGCCCCGACTCTCCGGCCGGACGCGTGGCAACAAGCTTGTCCACCTCGCCGGGGACGAGACGCTCATCGGTCAGGAGGTGCTCGTCCGCATCGAGCACGCCGGCCCGTATGCGCTGCGAGGCTCGCTGGTCGAGGCCCAGCGCCCGGCGTGACCGCCGCCCCGCCGCTCGTCGTCGTCGCCGGGGTGACCGCGACCGGCAAGACCGGCCTCGGGATCAGGCTCGCCGAGTGGGTGATCCGACAGGGCCGGCCCGCGGTCGTCATCTCCGCGGATTCGCGCCAGGTGTTCCGCGGCCTGGACATCGGGACGGCGAAGGTGGGACCCGAAGATCGTGCCCGCGTCCCGCATCACGGCCTGGACCTCGTGGATCCCGACCAGCCATTCAGCGTGGCCGACTTCGCGAATCACGCGCGGGCCGTGCTGGATGACCTGGCGGCGCAGGATGGCGTCGCCCTGCTCGTCGGAGGGACGGGGCTGTACCTGCGGACGATCGCTCGTGGCCTGGACACGGCCGCGCTGCCCAGTGATCCGGCGATCCGGGCCCGGCCTGGAGGCGCAGATCCTCGACGATCGACTCCTGGCGCCTCGTGGCCCGACTTCAGGACGTCGCCCCCAGCCGCGCCGCGTCCGATCGATCTTCACAACCCGCGACGGGTCGTCCGTGCGCTCGAGATCGCAGAGATCGTGGGCGACAGGCCATTGCCCGTTCGCCGAAGGGCTACCCTGGGGCCAGCACCTGGATCGGGTTGCGCCTGCTCGCCGCGGAACATGCGCGTGCGGATCGCGGCGCGTGCCCGCGCCCAGTTCGACGCCGGGCTCATCGAGGAGGCCCGAGCGTTGCGCGAGCGCTTCGATCCCGACCTGCCCGCCTTCAGCGCTATCGGCTACCGAGAGGCGTGGGCCGTCATCGATGGCGAGATGAACCGCGACGAGGCGATCGCGCTCGATGCACAACGCAACCTGCAGTTCGCGAAGCGTCAGGCGACGTGGTTCCGGTCGGAGCCGGAGATCGCGTGGCTGGACGCCGCAGCGCCCGGCCTCGATGCGGCCGCCACGGCCGTCGTCGCGGGCCTGCTGGACCGCTAGGGACTATCCTTCCCCGATGCCCCGAACCATCGATCTCATCGACCTCGAACCACCGGTCGAGAAGGTCTTCCTCGTCGCGGTCGACACCGGCTCCGAGGACGGCTGGACCGCCCAGGAGTCCCTCGCCGAGCTGTCCAGCCTTGCGCGTGACGGCCGGCGCCGACGTGGTCGGCGCCGAGTGGCAGAACCGCCGCCACGTGGACCCGAACTGGTACATCGGCAAGGGCAAGGCCGAGGAACTGCTCGCGGCCAAGCGCGAGACCGGCTTTGGCACGCTCATCGCGGATGACGAGCTGTCCCCCTCGCAGCAGCGCTCGCTCGAGGAGCTGCTCAATGTCAAGGTCATCGATCGCAGCCGACTCATCCTCGACATCTTCGCCCTCCACGCCCAGACCCACGAAGGTCGGCTCCAGGTCGAGCTCGCCCAACTCGAGTACCAGCTGCCGCGCCTGACCCGGCTGTGGACGCACCTATCGCGCACGCAGGGCGGGATCGGCTCCCGGGGCCCGGGCGAGAGCCAGCTCGAGACCGACCGCCGGATCATCCGCACCCGGATCGCCAAGATGAAGGAGCGGGTGGAGCAGGTCCGCCAGCAGCGCGAGACGGCGTCGCGCGGCCGCGACCGGCGGCTGTGGGCCACCGTCGGCATCGTGGGCTACACGAACGCGGGCAAGTCGACCCTGCTCAACACTCTGGTCGGGAGCGAGGTCGCGAAGGCCGAGGACAAGCTGTTCGCCACGCTCGATCCGACGAGTCGCCAGGTCAAGCTGGGCGACGGCCAGACCGCGATCGTCACCGACACCGTGGGGTTCATCCACAAGCTGCCGCACCAGCTGGTCGATGCGTTCCGGGCGACGCTCGAGGAGGTCAACCGCGCGGACGTACTCATCGAGGTCGTCGACGCCGCCGATCCGCATCGCGAGGAGCACCGGGCCACCGTCCAGACCGTGCTCGACGAACTGGGCGCGGGCGAGAAGCCCCGGGTCGTGGCGCTCAACAAGGCGGACCTCGTGGAGCGAGCCGCGCTCGATGGCTCCGCGCACGGCGCCCGGCGATCGGCGGTGCCGTCCTCGTCTCGGCGCTGACCGGGTTCGGTCTCGACACCCTGCGCGCGGAGATCGCGTCCGTGCTTGCCTCGCTCTGGGTGGACGTGGATGTCGCGGTGCCGTACACGGCCGGCGAGTTGCTGGCGCGGGTCCGCGAACGCGGCACGGTGGAGATCGAGTACGGCGAACGGGACGTGCGCATCCAGGGTCGCGTCGCGCCCGCCCTGGCCGGCGAGCTCGAGGCGGTGGCGGCGGCGCTGGGCGGAAGCGATGACGGAAGGGACGGCCACCGGTCAGCCCGACCGCCGGCTGATGACCTGGGATCGGCGCGGCGGGCACGCGACGGGCCCGACCGGCGACCGCCTCACCTGGAGTCTCGCCGAGGGCGCGCGCGGGACGCGGTGGCGCGAGACGGCATCGCGGGATGGCGCCCTGATCCGCAGCGCTCCTGCTCGAGGTGACCCCGACCGGGCGCGTGGCGCGCCTCGAGATCTGACGACCGCCGCCGGCCTGCTCACGCTGCATCCGGAGCCGGATGCGTCGGCGATCCACGGGAACGTCGTGACGCCGCACGGGATCCGGCATCTCGCGTTCGACTGGAGTCCATCACACGAACTCGTCGTCGCCGGTTCGCTCGACCACCGATGCCGTGACGGTCCGCCGGCCGCGCGCCGACCGTGCCCGTGGGCGGGCGCGCCGAGATGGACGTGCTGGCATCGATGACGCGCTCGCAGCCGCGGCCGGAGCGGTGGGTCGATCGAACGCCCAGCCACCGACCGCTGGGCGGTTCCGCCGACCCGGCCGAGCATCGCGATGCCGCGACGATCCGCGTCGCGCCGGATCGGGCGCCCGATCCTCGAGCGCCGCGGAGACGTGGGCACTGGAAGCGTGATCCTGTGGATGTGCTGTGGAAGCCGTGGATACCGACCGGCATCTGCAAGGAAACTCGTGGACAACCAGGGTTCCCTTGTGACGGCCCATCGCCTATCGTTGGCCGTGCCTGAAGGGGCCTCGGACATCTAGTGATCTTGCCGGTGGTGACATCGGTCGGAGCCATCTAGTGACCGGCGGTTCCTTCGGGCGTTTCCATGTCCGGCGCGCCGGTCCACTTCGGACCGGCTCCCTTCGTGGATTCGATGTGGACAACCGCGCCCAGAAACCGCAACCGAGTCGCAAAGTCGTGGATAAGTCCCTTCCCACGCCGCACGCCGCCCGGGTACAGTGACGTTGCTCGAAGGGGCTCCAGACCGCAAGCAGTGTCGCAGGTGTTTACATCGGCGGTGCTGACTACGGACCGGTAGTTCCTTCGGGCGTTTTCGTGTGTCCGGTCCGGCGCCGTTCGCGCCATCTGTGCCCGTCGCCGCAGGGGGGTCGATCCTTGATCCAGCACCCAGACCTGACGCGCGGACGCGATCCGCGACGCGCATGCCCGGATCCCGACGGCATTCCGGGCGACTCCCCAGTACGTCCACGAGGGCCTCAGCAGTCGGCTCGGCACGCCGGTCATCGTCAAGGTGGAGACCGCCAACCCGATCCGCTCGTTCAAGGGCCGAGGGACGTGGATCGCCATCGCCGCGCTCGCGGCCGACGGCAGGATCTCGGTGGATCGCCCCGTCGTCTGCGTCTCGGCCGGGAACTTCGGGCAGGGCGTGGCGTATGCCGCCCGCGCCCTCGGGCTGCCGGCGGTGGTGTTCTGCTCCGTCAACGCCAACCGCGGCAAGGTCGCGCGGATGCGGGCGCTCGGCGCGACGGTCCACGAGGTCGGCGAGGGCTTCGATGACGCCCGCGGGGCATCGGAAACGTGGGCGGCCGACCACGGGGCCGAACTCCTCGTCGATGGCGACGACCCGCGGATCTCGACCGGCGCCGCCACCCTGGCCCTCGAGATCACCGATGCCGTCGACGCGGGAGACCTACCGGCGCCGGTCGTCGCGTCGATCCCGGTCGGCAACGGCGCGCTGCTCAACGGCGTGGGATCGTGGCTGCGCGCGACCCTGCCCACGTGCCGCGTCGTCGGGGTCCAGGCCGAACGCGCCGACGCGATGACCCGGTCCTGGCGCGCCGGAGCCCCGGTCGACACCGAGTCCGCCGACACCTACGCCGACGGCATCGCCTCGCGGGTCGCCATCCCGCGCGCGGTCGAGCTGATGACGGGCCGGGTCGATGACATGGTCACCGTCTCGGAGGACGCCCTCCGAGCGGCCCAGGCGGTCCTGACCGAGGAGCTCGGCGTGACCGTCGAAGGGGCAGCAGCCGCCTCCTGGGCCGGACTGCTCGCCGACGGACCGCGCCCAACGGCCCGGCGCTCGTCATCGTCACCGGCAGCAACGTGACCTGACGGCCGGCGGGCGGCGCGAGCGGTCTCGCGGCGCGTCGCGGGCTGCGCTACGGTTCCACCATGACCAGCGCGCGCCGGTTCCTGCCGGCGACCCCGCCGATCTCCTCCGCGCCATCGTGCCGCTGGTCATGCTGGCCGCCTCAGCCCTCGTCCCGGTCCTGCGCATCCCGGTCGTCGTCGTCCTCGTGGCGGGCACCGGGGTCGCCATCGGCCGGGACGCCCCGGTCCGCTGGGCATGGGCGGCCGCCATCCCGGTCGCCCTGAGCCTGGCCTGGGAGGGATGGCCGGCGCCGCTGGCTGCGGCGGACGGATCAGAGTGCGCGATCCCCGCGTCGCCCATCGCGGTCTGGCGGGCTGCCCAGGCCCTGGTCGTGCTGGGCGTCGTCGCTGCGCTTGCCATCATCCTTGGGGCGAGCCGGGCATCGCTCGGGCCTGCGCCTGCCGGCTCGGCGCTACGTCCGCTGGGCCATCATCGGCTTCCTCGTGACGGGGCCGGTGGCCCTGCTCATCGGGCCCGTCCTTGCGCGCGCCGTTCTTCGGCCCCATCCGCTACGACGTGACGGTGGTCGGGGCGATCGTCCCGGCGCTCCTGTTCGCGACCGCGCAACGGGGTCATGGAGGAGGTCACCTACCGCGGTGCCCTGCTGGGCTGGTCGGCCAGGGTGATGGGCGTGGGACCGGCGCTCCTCGGCCAGGCGATCATCTTCGGTCTCGCCCACTCGCGGTCCGACGTCCTCGCGATGCCGATCCCGCTCATGCTCGGCCTCGGGATCGGCGGGCTGCTCGCGGGCGCCATCGCCGTGCGCACGCGGTCGCTGCTCATCCCGATCGCCATCCACATCGGCTTCGATATCCCGCTCTACTACGGGCTCGCCTGCGCATCCTGATCCCGACCGACGCGAGATGCCCGCGAGGCCCCGCTCCGATCTCGCTCCGGCCTGCCGTTCGGCTCTTGGCGGCCGCAGACGGATACGCGCACCATCGACGATGGCGGCATCCGTGACCGGAGGTCGGAGTGATGTCGGTGAACGAGCGGGATCCTCAGGGGCCGGGAGCGAGCACCACGGCCGCGGACCTCGATGGTCGACCGACGGCACGGCTGGGCCGCGCCCAGCTCTTCCAGATCTCCGCCTTCTGGTTCGCGCTCAACGCGATCTGGGGCGCCTTCGAGATCTTCCAGCAGAAGCGCGTCATCCAGCTCGTCGGTGACGGCGCTCCGCTCGCCCTGGGAGCGATGGAGTTCATCGCCCTTCCGATCGCCATCCTCACGATGCCGATGATGGGCTCGATCTCCGACTACACGACGACGCGATGGGGGCGCCGCAAGCCGTTCATCCTCACCGGCTCGCTCACGGCCGCTGTCGCCATCGTCGGCCTCGCCCTCGCTCCGTCCTTTCCGTCGCTGATCGCGGCCTTCGTGCTCCTCCAGCTCACCTCGAACATCGCCCGCGGTCCGTTCGCCGGGTGCGTGCCCGACCTCGTGCCCGAGGAGCAGGTCGGGATCGCGAGTGGCCTGATGGGCCTGATGATCACCCTCGGGCCTGGTCGGCGGGCTACCTGCTGATCATGACCGGGTATCTCCTTGGCGAGGACTTCACCCTTCCGATGATCGCGCTGGGGCTGCTCGTCGCCCTGGCGGGGATCGGCACGTTCCTCTGGATCCCGACAGGCCCGCACGGCAAGCCACGCGAGGGCCGCACGTGGGCAAGGATCGCGCTCGAGACGTTCGGGACGGACATCCTGCGCGAGCGGAGCTACGTGTTCCTGCTGGGATCCCGGTTCTTCATGATGATGGCCACGAGCTTCTTCATGAACCTGAACATCCTGTACATGGAACGGACCTTCGGGCTGGTCGGGTCCGAGCAGGGGGTGTGGGTCCTGGTCGCCCTGGGGATCGCGGTCGGGGCGACCGCCCTGGGCACGATCCCTGGTGCCAGGCTTTCCGACCGGGTCGGCCGCAAGCCCGTCATCTACGCCAGCGCGATCGTCGGTGCGGTCGGGATGGGGGTCATCGGGCTCGCCCCGATCATCGAGGTGGCGATGGTCGGGATCGGTCTGGTCGGGCTTGCGGGCGGCGCCTTCCTGGCGGTCGACTGGGCGCTGATGACCGACATCATCCCCAAGGCCTCGGCCGGCCGGTACATGGGCCTGAGCAACGTCGTGGAGGCCACCAACGGGCCTACCGCGACGACCGTGGGTGGCGCGATCATGACGGTCGTGGGGCTGGCGCTCGGCCAGGCGATCGGCGCCCGTGCGGCGATGCTCGCGGCGGTCGCGATGTTCGCCCTTGGCGCGCTGCTGCTCACGCGGGTCGTGGAGCCGCATCGCTCCCGCACGGCCTCGCCCGTGGCCGGCGCGCCGATCCCGGTCTGACACCCCAGCCCGGCCCACCGGCCGGACTGCCCGCGCGCGTCCCGTGCCATCATCGGGGCATGACCCAGCAGTTCGCCCGCGTGCCCGTCGATGCCGGCGATGTCGTCCGCGAGGTCCGCGGCTTCGGTGGCGTGCCGTGGCAGCGCCTGTTCCGCTACCTGCGACCGCACCTGGCGCCGTTCTCGGTCGCGATCGTCGGGCTGCTGATCAGCTCGGGGGTCGGGCTCGCCTTCCCGCTCGTGATCGCCGGCATCACCTCGCAGGTCGTCGCCGGCGGCGACCCCGCCGGCCTCGATTCGCTCATCGTCATGCTCGTCGTGCTGTTCTGCGTGCAGGCGGTCGGCGGGTTCGTCCAGACGTGGCTGCTCGGCGTCGTGGGGGAGCGGGTCGTCGCCCAGCTCCGCGGCGAGCTGTACGGGCGCCTGGTGACGCTCTCGCTCGACTTCCACGGCCAGCATCGGGTGGGCGAGCTCGTGTCGCGCCTCTCGAGCGACGTGACCCTCGTCCGCACGATGCTCACCCAGACCGTCACGAGCCTGCTGTCGTCGCTGATCGGGCTCATCGGCTCGGTGATCATCCTGTTCACGCTCAGCCCGACGCTGCTGCTCGTGGTCCTCCTCCTGGCACCGGCGCTGATCGTGGTGGCGATCGTGTTCGGACGCCCGCTGCAGCGCGTCAGCACGCAGGTCCAGGACACGATCGCGCGCAGCACGACGACGGCGGAGGAGGTCATCTCCGGGATCCGGGTGGTCAAGAGCTACGTCCGCGAGGACTGGGAGCTCCAGCGCTACGACGCGGACCTGCGCAGCGTGGTCACGGCCGGGTCGCGCCTCGCGCTGTGGCGGGCCGGGCTTCGGGGCGCTGATGGGGTTCCTGGGCTTCGGGGCCATCGCCCTGCTGCTCTGGTACACCGGTCACCAGGTCATCGACGGCACGCTCGGGGTGGGGACCCTGACGGGGTTCCTGCTGTACGGCGTGGCCATCGGGGCGAGTCTGGGGACGATCGCGAGCCTGTACGGGCAGTTCCGCGAGGGGACCGGCGCGGTCCAGCGCGTGTTCGAGATCATCGACACGCAGGCCCACCATCCTCGACGCGCCGGATGCCGCGCCGATCGGCGAGGTCGCGGGGCGCATCCGGTTCGAGGGCGTCACGTTCGGCTACGACCCCGAGCGACCCGTCCTGCGCGATATCGACCTCGACATCGGGGCAGGGGAGAGCGTCGCCCTGGTCGGCCCGTCCGGTTCGGGCAAGACCACGCTCGTCGGGCTGATCCCGCGGCTCTGGGACGTCCGCTCGGGCGTCATCCGCGTCGATGACATCGATATCCGTGACGTGACCGTGGCGAGCCTGCGCGAGCGGATCGGCCTCGTCGCCCAGGAGGCGACGCTGTTCGGCGGGCACGGTCGCCGAGAACATCCGCTACGGACGCCTCGACGCGACGGACGAGGAGCTCGCGGACGCGGCCCGCGCGGCCAACGCCCACGAGTTCATCACGCGCGCTGCCCGGACGGGTACGACACGGTCGTCGGCGATCGCGGGATGCGCCTGTCGGGCGGCCAGCGCCAGCGCGTGGCGATCGCCCGGGCCATCCTCAAGGACCCGCCCATCCTGCTGCTCGACGAGGCGACGAGCTCGCTCGACAACGAGTCGGAGCGGCTCGTCCAGGAAGCGCTCGACCGCCTGAAGGTCGGGCGGACGACGATCATCGTGGCGCATCGGCTGTCCACGATCCGCGAGGCGGACCGGATCGCCGTGCTCGACGACGGCTGGCTCGTGGAGCTCGGCACGCAGGACGAACTGCTGGCGCGCGATGGCCTGTACGCGCGCCTCCATCGGCTCCAGTTCGCCGTCGCCGACGCCGATGCACTGATATCGATGTGATATCATCCTGACGTGCGACGAAGGGGTTCGCACGAAAGGAGTCCCATGAACACGGAGCGCACCGGCTGGTCCCTGCCGGGTATCCCCACCTTCATCGTCCTGCTCGTGGCGTCGATCGCCCTGGGCATCGCCGGCATCTGGTACGTCATCGCCGTCATGATCCCGGCGGGGGAGGGCATCGGCTGGGCTCGAGATCCTCGGGTTCATCGCCCTGCTGCTGGCGTTCATCGGCGTGCTTGCCATGTTCAGCGGCCTGACACCGGTCAACCCCAACGAGGCGCGCGCGCTCGTGCTGTTCGGCCACTACGACGGCACGGTCCGCAAGCAGGGCCTGCAGTGGGTCAACCCGTTCACCGAGCGGCGCCGGATCTCCGTCCGCGTGCGCAACTTCGAGACCTCGCGGCTCAAGGTCAACGACCACGACGGCAACCCGATCGAGATCGCCGCGGTCGTCGTCTGGAAGGTCACCGATACCGCGGAAGCGCTGTTCGAGGTCGACGACTACGAGAACTTCGTCCATGTCCAGGCCGAGTCGGCGCTGCGCAACCTCGCGATGACCCACCCGTACGACACGCACATCGAGGGCGAGATGGCCCTCCGCTCGAACCCGGTCGAAGTCGCCGCGCAGTTGCGCATCGAGATCCAGGATCGGCTCGAGACCGCCGGCGTCGAGGTCATCGAGGCCCGGATCAGTCACCTCGCCTACGCCGCGGAGATCGCCAACGCGATGCTGCGGCGCCAGCAGGCGAACGCCGTCATCGCCGCCCGCACCCGGATCGTGGAGGGGGCGGTGAGCATGGTCGAGATGGCGCTCGAACAGCTCTCGACCAAGAACATCGTGGAGCTCGACAACGAGCGCAAGGCACAGATGGTGAGCAACCTGCTCGTGGTGCTGTGCTCGGAGCACGAGACGCAGCCCGTCGTCAACACGGGAACGCTCTACGCGTAGGGGAGGGGTGCCGGCGTTCCGGCCGGCACCGGGTCCCCTGCCACGGTGCCACTGATGGCCGAACGCAAGCCGTTCCTCCTGCGGCTCGACCCCGAGACCTTCGAGGCCCTGCAACGCTGGGCCGCCGACGACCTGCGCAGCATGAACAGCCAGGTGGAGTTCCTGTTGCGTCGGGCGCTGGCGGATTCCGGACGGCTGGGAGGCCGGGGCTCCGCGCGACCTGGCCGTCCAGCCCCACCCGCGCGCACCGACGGGTCGCCCTAGTACGGCATCAGGCCGGCCATCGAACCATTCGCTCTTCCATCGACTCGTACCTTGTAGAGCGTCCCACCCGGGGACGCCCGACGGAGGGAGCGACTCGGTGGATCGAGCGCTCGTGGAGTTGGCCCAACACGGTGACGAGGAAGCGTTCGCCAGCCTGATGCGCATGGCTGGCGATCGGCTGATGGCCGTCGCGTATCGGATCCTGCGCGACGTCGATCGAGCCGAGGACGCGGTCCAGCAGACCATCGTCACCGCGTGGCGCGAACTCCCCAAGCTTCGCGACACGGATCGCTTCTCCGGTTGGCTCTACCGTGTCCTCGTCCACGCCTGCTATGCCGAAACGCGGCGAAGCCGACGGATGGACGTGCGCATCCACGCGCTGCCGGTCGACCCCGGTGGCGGCACCGACGACTTCCTCTCGGTCGAGGACCGCGACGAACTCGAGCGGGCGTTCCGGCGCCTGCCGGCAGAGCAGCGGGTGGTCTTCGTCCTGCACCACTACCTCGGGATGCGCCATGCCGAGATCGCCGAGACGCTCGACGTCCCGGTCGGCACGGTCAAGTCCCGCATCCACTACGCGTCGGCGACGCTGCGGGCGGCCCTCGAGGCCGACGCTCGGCCGACGTCGACCACCTCGAGTGGGGAGCGGCTGGCATGAACGAGCGTGCGTTCGATCGGATCGCCGAGGCCTACCTCGCCGATGGCCCGACCGTCCTCGCTGACCGTGTGCTCGACGCTGCCCTCGGCGAGGTCCACCTGACACGACAACGGCGTGTGCTGGTGCGCGTGCCGTGGAGGTTCCCTGACATGAACACCTTCGCGAAAGTCGCGGTGGCCGCGGTGGCGATCGTCGCGATCGGCGCCATCGGGCTCAACGTTCTCGGACCCGATGGGAGCGGGACCGGCGGCTTGCCCAGTGCGGTCCCATCGGCCTCGGTCGCGCCGACGCCGACGGTAGCTCCGACTCCGACTCCGACTCCGACAGCGGCTCCGACCGCACCGCCCCTGACCGGGCAGTTCACGTCCGCCAGACATGGGTTCTCGATCGCTTACCCGGAAACCTGGTCCACGCGAGCGGCGACCACGCCGTGGACCTCGGGCTACGTCGACTACGGGCACGAGGGTGGCGACATCCTGTACGACGCGTCGAGGGAGGCCAGAGCTCTTCCTGGCTCTAGCCTCGCAGCCGCTCGCGGATCGGACTCGCGCGGAGTTCGAGGCCGACGATCTGGCAGGTGCTGGTCAGCGATGATCCGGCGTCCGACTGCGCGCTGTCGGCCGAGCCGATCACCATCGACGGTGCCGCGGGCGTCATCTGCGGCGACATCGCCCTCGTGACGGACGGCGGTCGCGGCTACTTCGTCAAGCTGTACACGTCGGGCGATGAGGCGTGGATCGGTGAGGTGTACGACGACGAGGCGTTCACGTCCATCCTCGCCACCATGGAGCTCCAGCCGGAGGACGCCGTCGACGCGCCGTCTCCAGCCTCCTGATCGGGGATAGGGGGTCACCCTTGCCTCCTCAGCGAGGGTGACCCACCTGTGCCGCCCGGAATCGACCGCAGTCAGCTCGAGGCGACCCGCATCCGCAGGACCCAAGTGACACCGATTCCGACGTCCTGCCGCGACACCGAAGGATCCCGAACCCGGGCAGCCAACCCGCGAACCGCCGCACGAACGGGTTGCCGAAGCGGGCGCCGAACGCGCGGAGCGGGGTCAGCCGGGTCGTGGTCGAATGCGTCATCGAGTGCACAGTAGTCCACCCGTCCGTGGCAGGATGGAGACATGCCATTCCCGGATCGTGACCTCGCGGTCACCAACATCCTGGTCGTGGCCGACATCGCCAGATCGCGAGCGTGGTACCTCGACGTGCTGGGCGCGACGCTCTACGGTGAGTACGGCGGCACGTCGGTCGTGCTGCAACTTGGGACGTCCTGGCTCCTGCTCGTGAGCGGTGGGGGACCGACCGCCGACAAACCCGCGGTCACGCTGGCGCCGCCGGCCGACCCTGCGGTCCTGGATCACCTCATCACGATGCGGGTCCAGGACTGCCAGGCAGCGTACGAGGAGCTTCGCGGTCGTGGCGCCGTGTTCCTGACCCCACCCGTGGCGCATGGTCCCGAAACGCGTTGCTTCTTCCGCGACCCGGACGGCCATCTCTTCGAGATCAGCGAGTACCGGGGTGTCGGCCCGACTTGACTGAGTCGACTGATGTTGTAGTATGCGACAACGATGCTGACCGTCCCTGAAGCCGCTCGTCGCGCCGGGCGCAATCCGGAGACCATCCGACGCTGGATCCGCGAGGGGAAGCTCCGTGCTCGCAAGGTAGGCACCCAGCACGTCCTCGAAGAGGAGGATCTCGCCGAAGTGCTGCGTGGATCGTCCGACACGATGCCTCTGCCAGAACACTGGAAGCGAGGATTCTGGGGTGGGCCGATGCCCGATTGGGCTGCCATCGTCCGCGAACAGCGGTCGGAACACTGATGCCGGCGCTCGTGGTCGACGCGAGTGCCGCCCTTCATGTCGCCCTGTCTGATGGTCCGACGGCCGAGTTGGAGCGCTTCGAACTCGTCGCTCCGCCTCTGTTCCTGTCGGAGCGAACGTCATCTCTCGCCTCCGCCGCATTTCGTGGCGCGATCCCGCAGGACGCCGTACTCGACGCCTTCGATCGGCTCGAGGCCATGACCGTGCGGATCCTCGAGACCGACGACGGGCACCGTCGCGCGGCGCTGGCATTGGCGCGCTCGCTCGGCTGGGCGAAGACCTACGACGCCGAGTACGTCGTCATGGCGCAACGGTTGTCGTGCTCGCTCCTGACGACCGATGTACGCCTGGTGCGCGGCGCCGCCCACCTGGTCCAGATGCTCGATCCACGGGACTGGACGTAGGAGCGTGGGAGCGGAGACGCGGGCGCCTGGTCAATTAGTCGACCCCGGGATCTGGAACAGACGACAGACCGTCGCCACTGCTGGCCGCAGGGTCCGTCTACTCACTGCCGATAAGGTAAGTTATGTCTGTACAACGTCCACCAGACGTTCCCGTGCTCGAACGACGCAGGAGTAGACTGCGTCGACGATCGCTCGTTCGCCCCAGGATGGAGCCAACTGATGTCGACGCCGCGCCGGACCAGCATGCTCGCCGCTCTGCTTGCAGCGTCACTGGCGCTGACCGGTGTCGGCCTGGTGACAGCCGCCTCGGCGCCGTCCGCGCCGACGGACGTCGCGATCGGGGCGGGCGACGGGACGGTCGATGTCGCCTGGCTGCCGGCCGACGACGGGGGCAGCCCCGTGACGTCGTACCACGTGAGCGTGGAGCCCGGCGGCCACGCCGTGGACGTCCCCGGCGATACCACGAGTGCGTCGGTCGGCGGGTTGCCGAACGACGTCGCGGTCACGGCTACGGTCACTGCGACGAATGCGCTCGGCACGGGGTCCGCGTCCGCGGCATCTGCGGCGGTGACGCCAAGAGCAGGCGCGTTTGCGCCGTCGGCACAGGTCATCCGTGGATCAGGGCCAGTGACCGTGGGCTACGGTTTTGTTTCGCCGACGGATCCCGTCGCGACGGTCGCGGCTGGTGAGGCGTCGGCCGGCGTCGCAGTCACACTCGTTGAGACCGCTCCCACCATCGCGCTGCCCAGTGGCTTCCTGCGACTCGGCGGGCAGGTGGAGCTGACGGGCCTCACCGGCAGTGTCGAAGGGAGCGCGATCCAGCTCGTTCTCACGTTCCGTGACCACGCACTCCTGGGGCGCCATGCGTCGGGTCTTCGGGTCTTTGACGAGGCCAGCGATGTCGTCCCGAGGTGCGCTGAGTGGGTCGTTCCTGATCCGTGCGTGGATCTTCAGGAGCCCGAATCGGACGGTTTCTGGGAGGACGCTGGGGGAACGCTGACGATCCTCTCTACGGTCGGCCACAGCTTTGTCTTCGGCTTCGAAGCCGAGGCTATCGCGCCGAGCGTCACCATCACTACTCCGGCCGTCGACGCGCGCTACAGTCGAGGACAGGTCGTCTACGTCGACTACACCTGCGCCGATGAGCCGGGCGGTAGTGGGATCGCCGGCTGCACGGCCTGGGACGACCTCGGTCGCGAGTTCCCAGACGGTCGGCTCCTGCCGGCGTTCGACGAGAACCGGATCATCGTCGTCGGCATCGACCGCGCCGGCAACAGGACGGTCGTCCAGCACTACTATCGGTACGTCGACGACATCGACGAGACCTTCGTCGGGCCGATCACGCTCAGCACCGACCCCGGCGGCCTCGGAGCTTCCTCGGACCGCCCCGTCACGACGACGCTGAGTACGCCGCCGACGACCACCAGCGGCCACGTCGTTCTCGACCAGCGATCCGCGCCCGACCCGATCGCGGGCTACGAACTCTTGGGCCGATACATGCGGATCGAGGCGGACCTGGTGCCGCTCCCAACGAGCGCGCAACCCATGGCCATCGAGTTCCGGATCGACGGACCCGAGATCCCTGATGGCGTGGATCCGATGGACGTCGAGGTCCTTCGGAACGGGGTCGCGGTCCCCCCCTGTCCCGGTTCGACGGTCGCGGCCCCCGATCCGTGCGTGACGAGCCAGGGCCTGGTCGACGACGACCTCGTCATCCGGGTGCTCACGAGCGCGGCCAGCGACTGGACGTTCGGCGTCCGGACTGTGGTGCCGTTCGCGTTCGACGGCTTCTACCAGCCGGTGGATGACGATCCGGTCGCTGGTCACCTGCCCGTCAACACGGTCAAGGCCGGCGCCGCCGTCCCCGTGAAGTTCAGTCTCGGCGGCGACCAGGGATCGGCGATCTTCGGCGCGGGTTCACCGTCGTCGCGCCGCATCGACTGCTCCTCGGCCGATCCGGACGATGCCATCGAGCAGACCGTCTCCGCGGGCGGCAGCAGCCTCGCGTACGACGCCGCGACGGGCGTCTACACCTACGTCTGGAAGACCGACAAGTCGTGGGCGAAGGCGCCGAACGGCCCCTGTCGCCAGCTGTCCGTGACCCTCACGGACGGCTCGGTGCACGTCGCGAACTTCAAGTTCCAATAGTCGAGGGAGCGGCTCCGTCGGCACGGGCGATGGGGGACGATCCTCGGCCGGTGCTGGTTGGAGGCCCCGTGTTCGATGTCATCGTCGGCTGGGTCGGCATGACTCCCCTACCCCGTGGGCGATCCGGACGGTCGATCATTCCGGACCATGCACCAGGCTCGTTGCGGTGACCCAGGCTGTCGCCGTCCAACCGCCCTATGGCAGCGTCCATGCGGCGGGCACGCACCTTGGGTTCTCTGTCGATGACGGCGGTGGCGGGCAGGCTGAGCCGACGATCGTGCGGCCGCTCACGGCGTGCATCCCGAAGTACTCGTAGCCTGCCGGTGGCGGCAGGACCTGAACCGAGTCGGTTTCGAGGTCCCAGACCAGATTCGTGGTGAAGTCGTGCCCGATCGCGACCGGGCCGCTCACACCGACGGCCGTGCCGTAGACGTTGGTTGCCGGGAGGGCGAGCTGGCGCACCGAGCCTGTGCCCGTATCCCAGACCAACGGCAGCGGCGTGCCCTCCTCGCCGAAGCAGCAATTGCCGACCGCCGTCGTGCCGTCCACCGAGCGCGGAATGCCGTCCATGGTCGCCGAGACCAGGTCGAGGTCCCGGGCCTCGGCAGTGAGCGGGCTCCAGACCAAAGGAAGGGCTTCGTCGCGGTCGCAACGGATCCCCACGACGGTGTCGCCGCTGATGGCGAGCGGGTTGCCGCAGTCATAGCCGGCGGGCAACTCGAGGATCCGGACGGCGCCCGTGTCGGTGTCCCATGCCACTGCAGCCCCGACCTCCCCGCCCGTGGTCCACACCTGGCCGACCGCCGTCGTCCCATTGATGGCATGCGCCTCGGATCGCGTGAAGCCGGCGGGGATATCCAGGATCCGGAGCCCGCCGGTCCGGGAGTCCCAGGCCATCGCACGATCCTGGCCGCGCTTGCCCCCCGTGCCGAGGACGCCTGTGCCGACGGCGGTCATGCCGCTCACGCCGTCGAGCCGGACGTAGGTCTCGCCGTTCGGGTGGACGAACTCCTCGGGAACCTCCAGCACCCGGAGCGCACCGGTGGCGGTATCCCAGACGGCGGGCAGCTCGTCGTTGATGCCGATCTGCACCCAGCCAACGGCCGTCGTGCCATCCACGGCCTCGGCCTCGCCTCGGCTGTAGCCGGCAGGCAGGTCGAGCGCTCGGAACGTGATCTCAGGCGTCGGAGTCGGCGTCGGCTCCGGCGTCGGGAGCGCCGTTGATGTGGGCGCTGAGGCAGTGGCAGTCCCGGCGCTGCCCGACGGCGCGGGGACCTCGCTGCACGCGGCACTGACGAGGGCGATGACCACGACGATGACGACCCGGATGCGCTTCATATCGATCATCGTGCCGCAGCGCCCGGGTTGCGGTCGAGGGCTGTCCGGCAGGGATTCGGCGGGCCTCCACGTCGACTGGGATCGTCGCCTTCAGGCGCCGCAGCGTTAGCGTTCGTCGCCGTAGGGTCGGGTGATGATCTCGAGGTTGTGCCCGCTCGGGTCGTCGAAATAGACACCGCGGCCGCCATCGTGGGTGTTGATCACGCCCGGCTCCTCGTGGCCGGGATCGGCCCAGAACTGATGGCCCCCTGACTGGATTCGACCGAAGATCGCGTCGAAGTCGTCCTCGCCCACGAGGAAGCAATAGTGCTGCGAGGCGATCTCCTCGGTCGTGTCGAGGTAGTCGAGGGTCACGGCGTTCGACACCGCGACGGCGTGGAACGGACCCCAGGTCGTCGGACTCGGCAGTCCGAAGAGATGGGTGAGGAACTCCGCCGAGGCCCGACTGTCCCGCGAATACACGATGGTGTGGTTGAGCTCGATGGACATGGTCCTACTCCTCCCTCGTTGTCGACCCTAACCGAGGCGCCAGAAGTCGCCGGTGAGGCCGAGCCGATCGAGCACAGCCTGGTTTTGCTCCCGCGAGTGCGGTCGCCAGTCAGGATCGAGGCGGTCCCACCACCAGGCCTCGGCGAGCTCGGCGGCCTTCGTGATCGACATGGTCGCGCCGGGCGGACGACCAGCGAGCCATCGGGAGAGGTGTGCTTCCGACCGGAAGACGAGCATGGTCCCTCACGTGTACCCGATGTCGTCCCACCAGGTGCGTGCCGGCACGAGGACATGGAAGACCGGGGCCGGGTCCGTCGGGCGATAGTCGTGGACCTCAAGATCGACCGAGTCGCCACAGTCGGCGCACGTCGTGTGGATCATCGAGTCTGTACGCAGGACGACACCGATCCCGAACGCGTCCCATCCACAATTCGCGAACCAGGACCGACCGGCAGCCTCCACCCGATGCGGCGTCTCCACCGCGGAGAACGGGTTCGCCATCCGCAGCTGCCCCGCACCGTCGAGGACGAGCGCATGGGCGTCGTGCAATCGCTGCCAGGTGGTGACGACGACGTCGCTCCCCTGCCCCGTGGCAGCGGCGACCTCATCGATCGCTCGGCGCTCGACCGAGCTCGGCGAACAACCGATAGCTCGCGTTCCGGACGGCCAGATCGTCAGGCGTCATCGCCGCAAAGGGTACGTGGTCCGGCCCCGATCTATGGCGCATGGGCCGCGAAGAGTTGCCACGTGCCCGGGACGCCCTTCAGCTCGTGGCTGCCCCGGTCGTCGAACTCGAGTTCAGACCCAACGACGAGGTCCCTGACCGTGCTCGAGACCAGGACCTCACTCGGCCCGGCGAGGGCCGAGACCCGGGCACCGATGTGGACGGCCATTCCGGCGATGTCGTCGGGCAGGACGTCGACTTCCCCGACGTGCAGCCCGGCCCGGATCTCCAGGCCGAGCTCCCGGACCTCGTCGCGGATCGCGAACGCGCATCGGACGGCTCGGGCCGGGCCGTCGAAGGTGGCCAGGAATCCATCGCCGATCACCTTGACCTCCCGCCCTCCGAAGCGGTCCAGCTGGCGACGGACGATCCGGTTGTGATCAGCCAGCAGGGTCCGCCATCGACCGTCGCCGAGCTCGGCCGCCCGTTGGGTCGATCCGACGATATCGGTGAACAGCACGGTCGCGAGCACGCGACGGGGGTCGAGCACCGGCCGAACACCCGTCACGAAGTCCTGGATCTCGGCGACGATCGCGTCCTGATCGCCAGCCCAGATGAGATTGTCGACACCGGGCAGCTCGACGTAGCGGGCATCGGGGATGTTCGCGGCGAGATAGCGTCCATGCTCTGCGCGGAATCCCGTCGCATCCGATCGGTGGATGACCAGCGTCGGGACGCGGATCGCGGCCAGGACGTCCCGGACATCGCTTTCGTAGATGAGGCGGACGATCGCCTTCGTGCTGCCGGGCGTCGCCGCGCTCCGCTCGTAGCGCGCCCAGGCACGCCGGATCCGTTCGTCATCGGCCACGGACGGCGCGAAGAGGTCGATCATGACGCCGCGTCCGGCAAAGTCCTCGGCCTGCTCCAGGGCGGGTGTGAGTTCGACCATCGGCGCCCCGGCCGGGTAATCCGACGCCTCGAGGAACCGGGCGAAGCAGTCGACCAGGATGAGGCTCGAGACCCGATCAGGATGGGTGGCGGCGAACGGCATTGCCAGGATCCCGCCGCCGATGTTCGCGATCACGGCGGCTCGCTCCGAGCCGACGGTGTCGAGCACGGCCGGGATATCGGCCATGAACTCCTCGAGGGTCGGTAGCGACGACGTCGGGATCGGGTCCGACAATCCCGTTCCTCGCTTGTCGAACATGATCAGCCGACCGAAGGTCGCGAGGCGCTCCCGCAGCGCGGCGACCGGCGGGACGTCCCACTGGGCGTCGACATGGCCGAACCACTGATCCAGCAGGAGGATGTCTGGCGGCCCTTCGCCAACGACCTGGTAGGCCAGGTGCAGATCGCCGAGCCGGGCGTATCTGGTCTCGGGAAGCATCGTTCGGAAGCGTACTCACCGTCGGACTCCTCCGTCGCCTTACCCAGCAACCTGAGCACGCCCGGGCCGGATGACCGACCATTCGGTCATGCCGACCGAGCACGACCAGCCATCCCCTCCCCCGCCGGTGAGCCCGCCGAGCGGCCCGCCGACGCCGGGGGACGTCGCCTGGGTCGCCGCCATCACCGCCGCGAAGGCCACCGTCGTCGCACTGGCCATCGACGCGTTCCTCAACTCCGACCAGCCCCGCTATCACGGCAAGGGCATGCGTCTCCGCGCCATCGGGTACGCGGGTGGGCTGCTCGTCGTGCCGGCGGCCTGGCGCGCCCTCGGACGACGCGAGCCGTACCCCCGGGAGCTTGACCTCGCGATCACCCTCCCACTCCTCGTCGATGCCGGCGGCAACGCCATCGGGATCTATCGGCGCGCCCACGTCGACGACCTGATCCATTTCGCCGATGGAGCGCTCGTCGCGTCCGTGGTCGGTGCGCTCGCGACGCCGCGGGTCCGGACCTCGTGGGAGGCCGCCGCAGCCGGGACGCTGGCGGGCGGCGCGGCGGCGGGGCTGTGGGAGATCGGCGAGTGGATCGGTTTCAAGCTGGGAGCCAAGGGCATGAACCTGTCCTACGACGACACGATGACCGACCTGATCGAGACGATGGCGGGAGCGGCGCTCGGCGGCGTCATCACCCTGTTGCGCCATCCGTCGCGTCTGCGGCGCGTGCCCGGCGGCTCGGGCGACCCGCTCGTCGAGCCGCACTCGAAGGCCTGACGCCGCGTGGCAGGCGGACGCGCTCCGGGTGACGCTTCCGTCGATATCGGCTACGTCGGGCACGCCACGGTGCGCCTCGACGTCGCGGGGACGTTGATCCTGACCGACCCGTTCCTGCGCGCGCGCCTGGGGCCATTGGAGCGACACGGACCGATGCCGGACGAGGTGGCCGATCTGGACATCGACCTCGTGCTGATCTCGCATGGGCACCCGGACCACTTCGACCCGGAGTCGCTCGCGTCGCTCAGGGGTTCGCCGACGGTCGTGGTCCCGCGCGGGCTCGGCGCTCGCGCGCGACAGGTGCTCCACGGGGACGTGATCGAGGTCGCGGCCGGGGAACGACTCTCGATCGGCGGCGTCACGGTCGACGCCGTCCCGGCCTCCCACTGGATCTCGCCGGGCGCCCCTCGCGCACAGCCGATCGGGTACGTCGTCGATGCCGGTCCGCGGATCTACTTCGCGGGCGACACGGGGCCATTCGCGGGTCTCGACCGGGTGCTCGCCGACGTCGACGTGGCGCTGCTTCCCGTCTGGACATGGGGTCCGCACCGTGGGCCCGGCCACCTTGGCCCGAAGTCGGCCGCCCAGGCCCTGGCCGCCGCCGGCCCGACGGTGGCGATCCCCATCCACTGGGGCACGCTCTACCCGCGGCGGCTGCACCGGCGTCTGGTCCGGCCCGTTGCGCGAGCCCGGCGACCGATTCGCCGACCACGCGGGTCGACTGGCGCCCGCGACGACCGTGGAGGTCCTGCGCCCGGGCGAGGACACGATCGTTCGCGTCGGTCGACGCGGTCAGGACGGTCCGTCGGGGCCGTAGACTCCGCGTGATGGAGGGGTACGAGCTGACCGAGGCGGCCGCACGCTGCGGTCTGGGCGTCGACGAGCTGCAGCGGCTGGTCGCCCTCGGCGTGATCCGGCCCAGCGTCGGCGATCGGTTCAGCCGGGGCGACCTGCGTCGGGCCAGCCTGGTGACGAGTCTCGCGGCCGCGGGCATCTCGCTCGAGGGGCTCGCGCGCGGCGATCCGCGACGACCAGGTGTCGCTGGCCTTCCTCGATGCGACCGCGTTCGACCGGTTCGCCCAGCTGTCAGAGGTGACGTTCGCGGAGATGGCCGACCGGTCGGGCGTGCCGCTCGACTTCCTCCAGTACATCCGCGAGGCCTCGGGTTCTGTGGCCCCGGAGCCTGGCGACCGCATGCGCGACGCCGAGCTGCCGATCGTCACGTGGCTCCAGACGGCCCTCGGCGCCGGGACCCGCCCGGCAGCGACGCTCCAGATGATCCGCGTCCAGGCCGACGGCCTGCGCCGCATGGCGGAGACGGAGGCGGCGTGGTGGCAGGCGGAGGTGCTCGGGCCCGGCGGCGGCGGGCGGCCAGCGGACGGACGAGGTCCTGGGCGCCGACTTCGGCGATCGGATGAGCGCCCTCACCGAGCAGGCGGTGATCTCGATGTACCACCTCCAGCAGACGAAGGCGTGGACCAGCAATCTCGTGGAGGGGGTCGAGGCGATGCTCGCCGGCGCAGGGTTGCACAGCCGCCTGGACCGGCCACCGGCGATGTGCTTCCTCGACATCACCGGCTACACGCAGCTCACCCAGGAGCACGGTGACGCCGCGGCCGCCGAGCTGGCGGACCGGCTCAGCGGGATCGTGGGCCGGGCGTCGGTCAAGTACGGCGGGCGGGCCGTCAAGTGGCTCGGCGACGGCGTCATGTTCCACTTCCCCGACCCGGGGCAGGGCGTGCTCGCGGCGATCGAGATGGTCGCAAGCGTGACCGGGGCCGGTCTGCCGCCGGCGCACGTGGGGCTCCACGCCGGCCCGGTGATCTTCCAGGAGGGCGACTACTACGGGGCCACGGTCAACATCGCGTCGCGGATCGCGGACTACGCCCGGCCGGACGAGGTGGTCGTCAGCCAGGCGGTCGTCGATGCCGCCGACGGCGCGCCGGTCACTGTTCCGCTCGATCGGGCCGGTCGCGCTGAAGGGGGTCGCCGCGCCACTGGACCTGTACGTGGCCACGCGGCCGGCCTAGTCGCCGAGGCATCGAGGAGGACACATGGGGTACGTGATCGGGGCGACGGTCGAAGCCGATGTGGATCCCGCCGCGGTCTTCGCTCTGTACATGGACCCGTCGACTTGGCCGGTCTGGGGCCACAACGTCCGTTGGGCGCATGCCGACGGCCCGCTCGTCGAGGGCGGGATCGTCGAGATCCGCCCCAGATATCCGGTCACCTACAACTGCCGGATCCTGCGCCTGGTGCCGGGCTCGCTGCTTCGCATCGAGGTAAAGCCGAAAGGCATGACGATCGTCAACGTCTACGAGATCGAGCCGACCGCCGGCGGGTGCCGCGTCCGCCACGCCTTTGAGATCTCTGGCCCGCTTTCCGGACCCCTTCGATGGTTCGGCGTCGCCCGCCTCTACCAGTCGTCACTCGGCGACGAGATCCGCCATTGCATCGAGCTCGCCACGTCGAGGTCCGCCTGAACGTCTCCCCCACTGGGATCCCGCCCGAACTAGTCGCCCGAACGCTGCATCGCGGCGAGGCTCCCGAGCGCGGCCGGATCGAGCGCATCCTGCGACACGGCAGCGACCCGGGCGCGGGTGCGGGCCCGCAGCGTGGCGGTCCTGACGCCGTCCCGCTGGCCGGCGCGCTCGCCGACGACGGCACCGGGGCCGATCTCGGCGATCTCCTCGCCGTCCCGCACGACGACGAAGATCCCATCGAGGATCAGGAACACGTCCGTGCCGGGTTCACCCTGCGGACGAGCTCCTCGTCCGGCCGCGAGGGTGCGGATCTTGGGCTTGGCCCCGTCGTCCATGATCGCGCCGGACAGCGAGCGCTCCAGCGCCAATTCGACCGCCGCGACGATGGCCGGCGAGTCCTGCTCGCCCCATGGGGTTCGATCGCCGTGCGCGTGGTTGAACCACTGCGCGAAATCGATGGTGCCGGACTTCTGGACGAGCCGTCCTTCGTGGTCATAGATCCAATGGCGCGGGAAGGGGCTGGCGCCCACGAGCTCGTGACTCGAGCTGCCGTCGGCGTTCAGGGTCAGGGCGAGGGTCGTCCACGCGATCGACGGCCAGAACTGGACGAACGGCTTGTGCGGGACGGGCCGGGGTGTCGGGAGCCCCATCCGCCCACCGATGGTCTGCACGAACCGGGCCGACGTTTCGGTGATCTCGGGCGCCGGCTGGATGTCAGGCAGCTGGACCGCGGGGAACCGCAGCGCAGCCGGCCCCACTTTGACCGTCGTGGCGCCGATGTGGCCCTGGCCGAGATGACCGGCGTCCACGATGCGCCCGTCCTCCACCTCGATGAACGCCCGAAGCTCGTTGGCCTCGCGGAAGCGGTCGCTCGTCCGCAGCGCCTCCAGATCCTCGATCCGATCCGGCGGTGGCTCGTCGTAGTGGGTCACCCCGAGCTCGAACGTGATCTTCGCCGGGCCGGTGATCGCCTCGGACGGGATCCAGGAGACGGCGATGACGGACAATTCGAAGCGCTGTCGGACCACGGGCGTAGACCTCATTGCGGGGCGGGCACCCGGGTAGTCTAGCCATCGACGACCGTGCGTTTGGAGCGATGACGATGAAGCTGTCGGCCACGATGTTCCTCACCCTGGACGGTGTGTACCAGGGGCAAGGGGGCGCCGACGAGGACCGCCGCGGCGGGTTCGAGCGCGGCGGCTGGGTGGCACTGCATCCCGACGAGGAGATCTGGCCCTACATCCAGTCGGTCTACGAGCGCGCCGACGCGTTCCTGCTCGGGCGCGTCACCTGGGAGATCTGGGCCCGGTATTGGCCGTTCCACGACGCGGGCGACCCGGTCTCGCACGGGCTCAATGTGCTGCCGAAGTACGTCCCCTCGACCACGCTCACCGACCCGTCGTGGGCACTGACCCACGTCATCTCGGGCGACGTCGAGGCGGCGGTGCGCGAGCTCAAGGCGCAGCCCGGACGCGAGCTCCAGGTCCACGGCAGTGGTGTGCTGCTCCGATGGCTCCTCGAGCGCGACCTCGTGGACGAGCTCAACCTGCTGATCTACCCCGTGGTGGTGGGCGACGGGATGCGGCTGTTCCCGGAGCGTGGCCCGACGCACGACCTGACCCTGGTCTCGTCGAGGACGACGCCGTCCGGCGTGACCCTCCAGACCTATCGACCGGCCGGCCGCGCGACGTTCGGGGCTGCCGGCTGACTCGCGGGTAGAGCGCTAGCGGCGAACGACCTCGAATCGAATGGTCATTCCGCCGATGTGCCGGCGTGCGGCCGGCACCTAGGCTGGCCCTTCGACTCAATCGACCCTTCTTGAACAAGGAGACCACATGACCGAGGTCATGGAACTGAACGATGCCGACCGCGCCCTGAAGGCCCGCCACCGCGCGATGTGGGCGATGGGCGACTACGACGCCGTCGCCACGCAGGTCATCCCGGCGCTCGGGCCCGTCCTCGTCGACGGGACGGGGATCAATCCCGGCGATCGCGTCCTCGATGTCGCGGCAGGGTCCGGGAACGCATCGCTGCCGGCCGCTCGCGCGGGCGCACGGGTCGTTGCCAGCGACCTCACGCCTGAGCTCCTCGATCACGGGCGCCAGCACGCCGCGTCCGAGGGACTCGAGATCGACTGGCATGAGGGCGATGCCGAGGCGCTGCCGTACGAGGACGCGTCGTTCGACGTGACGATGTCGCTCGTCGGGATCATGTTCGCGCCCCACCATCAGGCGAGCGCCGATGAACTGGTCCGCGTCACCCGTCCCGGCGGACGGATCGGCCTCATCAGCTGGACACCGGAGGGCTTCATCGGCCAGATGTTCGCGACGATGAAGCCGTATGCTCCACCGCCGCCTCCCGGGGCGCAGCCTCCGCCGCTCTGGGGCCGCGAGAGCCACGTCCGCGAGCTGCTCGGCGACAGCGTCACGGACGTGCGAGCGACCGTCGCGAACCTGACGGTCGACGCGTTCACCGGCCCAGAGGACTTCCTGGCGTACTTCAAGCGCAACTACGGCCCGACGATCGCGGTGTACAAGTCGCTTGCCGACCAGCCGGAGCGCGCCGCTGCGCTCGACCAGGAGCTCGTGGACCTCGCCTCCCGGTTCGGATTCGCCGACGGCGTCGCGACGATGGACTGGGAGTACCTGCACTTCACCGCCACCAGGGCGTGAGCCCGATGGGGCGCTCCTGACATCCCGTCTTTCGTCGGAGCTAGCCGAGGCGCCAGAAGTCGTCCGTGAGGCCGAGGCGATCGAGGATCGCCTGGTTCTGCTCGCGTGTGTGCGGCCGCCAGTCGGGATCGAGGCGGTCCCACCACGAGGCTTCCGCGAGCTCGGCGACCTTCGTCAGCGGGATGCTGGCGCCCGGCTGGCGGCCGGCGAGCCAGCGGGAGAGGTGTGCTTCCGACCGGAAGACGAGCATCGTCCCTCAGGTGTGACAACGTCACTCCCCTGACCCGTGGCGGCCGCGACCTCGTCGACGATCGGCGCGCGTCCCAACTCGGCGAACAGCCGATACGTCGCGTTCCGGACAGCCAGGTCCTCAGGCGTCATCGCCGACAAGGGTACGCCGACGCGATCACGGTCGGACCGGGTTGCGCCGCATCAGGTCATGGCTACCATGGACGTGGCGCGCGCGTTGATGCGAGTCGGCCTGCGGGTCGAAGCGGGAGGGCGACGATGCGGCGGTTCCTGGTGATCCTGGCGATCTTGGCGATGGTGCTTGTCGGCTGTAGCGGGGCGGCTGGCTCGGCGGCGCCGACGGACGGACCGACGACGGGGTCCAGCGCCCCATCGGAGGCGGCGTCCCAGGCTCCTGGCGGGTCCCCTTCCTCGTCGACCGATGCGTCGGCGGCCGCCTCCGAGCCCCCGGCCGCGTCCGAGGCCACCGGGATCCCGGCGGCGTGTGCCGAAGGTTTCGCGGAGTATCTCGTCGCGATCGAACCGCTCGTCTCGGGGTTCGATCCAGCGACCGGGACCCTGGCTGACCTCTTCAGCGCGAAGGAGGCCGCCCGATCGAAGTCGATGGAGCTTCTGACCGCCAACGACTCGCGGGCACCGTACAGCTGCTCGGAAGTCGGCCTCGAGTGGGCGTACTTCGATTCGGACACGCCGTGGGATGCCGTCCTGGCGATCGCCGCCGACGACGGCCCCGGGCACGGTGGCCTATCTGACGGGGCTGCGGGCCACGTCGGCGTTCGACGTGAACGCGATGAGCGTCTACGGGATCGAGGGGTGTGACGACGCCGTCGCCGAGCATCAAGGAGCGCGTGGCCGCCGAGATGGGCGACGGCCTGACCAGGGTCGACGAGATGCCCTTCGACGAGGCCGTCGCGCTGGTGGGCCTCTACCGGGCCTACATGCGCGAGGTCCGGAACGAGGTCTGCCCGCGCGACGAGCTGGGCAACGACGAGTTCGGCTTCATGGCCTCCGCCGGTTGAGGCTACGCGGTCGGCGGCTCCACGTTGTGGTTCAGGTGGAAGACGTTGGTCGGGTCCCACGTGCGCTTCAGGGCGCGGAGACGTTCGAGCTTCGCGTCACCGTAGCTGGCGCGGGTCACGTCCGGCCCGGCATCCGACAGCTCGTTGATGTACCGGCCCGGAAGGAGGTCCGGCTCGACGATCGCCATCGCCCGCCGTACCCAGTCCAGGTTCGCCTGATCGAGCGCCGGATCGGACCAGGCGGTGTCGGGGCTCACATCGAACGGCGCGGTCGCGCCCGGTGAAGGCCGTCGCGTCGTCCGCGACGCGCCCGATCGCGCCGCCCATCGCCGTCACCGAGATGCTGCTGTCGCCCGGGACGTGCTCCACGTGCTCGACGAACGCATCGAGGACCGCGGGCGAACAGTCGGCGATGTAGCCGCCGAGGATGGCGGTCCGCGAACCCCACGCGAGTTCGAGGTCGCTCGACCGCTGCGCGTCGAGGTACGGCTCGCTCGTGGCGGTCGCCGAGGCCGGCTTCGGGTCCATGGTGGAGCGGAGCGAGATCTCGCTCGACGTCCTCCCCTGCCCCACTGTGGTTGTACGAGATGACGACGATCGGCCGGCCGGCGACCGATTCCGGATAGTCCGCGGCCGGCTCGGCGAGCGCGACGGTGAAGATGGCGGCGATCGTCTCGGGCGCCGTCGCCACGAACTCGCGAAAGATCGGCCAGAGCTCGTGGATGTCGGTCGCGGGGTGGATCCGGACGCCCCGGTGGAGCGTCCCCGGAGAACGGATGCAGCTCCAGCTCCAGGCTCGTCACGATGCCGAAGTTGGCACCGGCGCCGCGGAGTCCCCAGAACAGCTCCGGCTCGTGCTCGACATCTGCTCGCACCGTGCGCCCGTCGGCGGTCACGAGCTCGACTGCGCGAAGGCTGTCGATCGTCAGGCCGAACCGGCGCTGCAGCCGTCCGACGCCGCCGCCGAGCGTCAGCCCGGCGACGCCCGTGTGACCGACGACCCCGACCGGGCAGACGAGGCCGTGCTCCTGGGCCGCGATGTCGAGTGTGCCGAGGAGTGCTCCGCCACCGGTCCGCGCCAGCCGCGCGCGTCGGGTCGACGGTCACCTCGTTCATCCGCCCGAGGTCGATGACGAGACCACCGTCGGTCGTCGAATGCCCGACCGCGCTGTGGCCGCCGCCGCGCACGGCGATCTCGAGCTCGCGCTCACGGCCGAAGCGGATGGCGGCCGCAACGTCGTCGACGCTCGACGGCCGGACGATCAGCGCCGGCCGACGGTCGAACACCGCGTTCCAGACGCGTCGAGCGTCGTCGTACGTGGCGTTCTCGGGCGCGATGACGTCGCCGGCGAAGTGGCGCCGGAAGGCGTCGAGCTGGGCGAGCGTCGGGGCGGTGGTCACGCTCGCACCCTACCGCCTCCTTATTCGTCGCGGGACGCGGACAAGGCATCGAGTGCTTGTGGGTCCAGGGCGTCGGCAGGCACGCTCGCCACGCGTGCAGCCGAACGCGCCACGAGGGTGGCGGTCCGCCGCCCATCGGTAAGCCCGGCGCGTTCGCCGACGACGGAACCCGGCCCGATCTCGACCACGGGCTCGCCATCGACCTGGATCCATGAGACGGAGGTGACCCACGACTCGAATCGCTGACGTGCCATGGATCTCTACCTCGTGATCTCGCGTTCGATGTGGTTGACATGCTGAGCCTCGTGGTCGGCCAGCCGGTCGATGTAATGCCGCGCGGACCGCTCCTCGACGCCGCGCGCGGGGATGTTCACGGCCGCGGTACGCGTGAAGTCTGCGGCATCGGTCGCGCGAAGATGCGCCATCAGGCGCGCTCGATCCCTTGTGAACGCCGCCAGCGATTCGCCGAACGGTTGCTCGAGGAAATCTGTTCGATGGATCGTGGAGCGCGGGCTCTGCGCGCGGAACGACGGGTGCTCCTCGTCGAGGATCCGCTCGATGTAGCCGCCCCACGTCAGATCACAGGCGCGGATGTGACCCAGGATGTCACGCGCGGACCAGCCACCGTCCTCCAGTGGCTGGTGCAGAAGGTTCGCCGACACCCCACCCGTCGCGGCCGCGATCCGCGCGGGCCCACGTTCGAGGAGCGCGAGGGCCTCGTCGACCGCAAATCGCGGTTTGGGCTCGCTGATGGCTTACGCCTCTGAGCCGGGGCCCATCGCGACCGTCCCATCGGAGAGGACCGGCGTGATGAGACCGAACACGTTGCCGTCGGGGTCGATCAGGTAGCCGCCCCGGCCGATGCCGGGATAGTCGGTCGCCGGCAGCGCCTCGACGGCGCCGAGCTCGATACCGCGGGCCATCAGCCCATCGACCTCCTCGACGCCGACCACGAAGTTGCAGCCGTTGATCGGCGCTCCCACCTCCGGGCGCGGTCCGCCGCGCTGCGTCAGGCCGCCATTGATGCCGAGACCCGCCTTCGCCTCGACGTTTCCGATCGCGCCCTCGCCGGTATCGATGATCCAGTACGGCTGCTCGCCGCCGCCGATGTCCTGGAACGTCCAGCCGAGCAGCTCGGAGTAGAAGTCGATGAGCCGTTGCGGCTCCGATGCATGGATCTCGAAATGGACGACGAGGTTGGCCATGGCGGTCTCCTTGGGCTCGAGGTGGGGGCCACGCGTAGTATCGCGGCTCGTCGCCCCGCAGGATCGCCAGCTGGTCACCTCGTCTGCCGTGTGCCTTCCCCGGGAGTTTGGCACTCTGCTGGATACCACCTGACGCACGAGGAGACGAGTCGTGGGCCATCCCGATCCTGGCGCTCTACATCCGATGCCCGGCCAGCCGAGCGTGATGTTCATCCGAAACCTTCCCGGCCTCCCCGCAACGGTCGAAATCGGCGAGTTCACCTACTACGACGACCCGGGCGGGCCCGATGCGTTCTTGCGCAACGTCCTGTACCACTTCGACTTCCGTGGCGATCGGCTGCGCATCGGTCGGTACTGCGCGATCGCCACGGGTGTCCAGTTCGTCATGAACGGCGGCAATCACCGGACGGCGGGAATCTCCACGTTCCCGTTCCCGATCTTCGAGGCCTGGCGCGGGATGTGGCCCGGCGAGTTCGACTTTCCGACCAACGGCGACACGATCATCGGCAACGACGTATGGATCGGCCGGGACGCGCTGGTCATGCCGGGCGTGACCGTGGGCGATGGCGCGATCATCGCGACCCGCGCTGTCGTCACGCGGGATGTGCCGGCGTACGCCATCGTCGGTGGCAACCCGGCGCAGGTCATCCGGATGCGATTCGATCCCGCCACGGTGGTTCGCCTTCTGCGCATCGCGTGGTGGGATTGGCCACCCGACCGCGTCACGGCCGCGATCGCCTTGATCAGCCAGGCGGATGTCGACGCCCTCGAGACCTTCGCGGGCTAGGGGCTCAGCCGCGCCCGGTCTGGGTCGTGCCGGCGTCAACGTGGGCGAGGATGCCGAGGTTGAGCGTGCGCATGGGACCTCATGTCGTTCGCCCATTTCCTGCGTGCTGCGGCGTGCGACGGCAGGACTACGGTCGCGGGCCCGTCAAGGCCGAACGCAAAGGACCCCGGCCCACCTGCTGGCGGGCCGGGGTCGCGCCCCCGTGCGATCTTGGTTGGGGGTCAGTGGTTGCGTTCGAAGTAGTGCTTCGACACCCAGCGGGCGACCTTCGCACCGAGCCAGGCGCCCTGGACGTCGGCTCGTCGGAAGTGGATGCCGACGAAGACGCGACCGTCGATCGCGTCGTCGATGAAGCCAGCTGAAGCGGGTGTAGTGACGGGTGACCGGCACCGCCCCGACGCTCGTCAGGGAGAACCTCATCTTGTTCGTCCCGAAGAACGCGCGCGCGGCGTTCATCGAGCTGGCCGCGACACAGTTGTAGCCGGAAGGCGGATCCGGGTAACCCGGGTTCGCGATCAGCGACTCCCACGTGGGATCGGCGACGGTGGCCGGGTTCCCATCAAAGTCCGCCTGCTGGATCGCCGTCTGTGGGCGCCAGAAGAGCCAGTGGTCCTTGTTCTCGCAAGCACGCGATCCCGGCATCCGCGGTCGACATGCTGGTCATCACGAACAGACGAGCCTGCTGGCTGGTCGACAGATGACGCTTGGCGGCGATCTCCCGCAGCCCGCGGTTGATCATGGGGAAGGGGTTGGCCGAGACGAAGGTCGCGATCTCGGCTTGCTCCGGGGTCCGGATCGAGGTCTTCCCGCCGATCGTCTTGACTTCGTTGAACTCCCTGGCGTATGCGGCGCTGGTAAGCGGATACGGTGCCCCGATTCGGTACTGATCCGGCACTCCGCAGGGTGAACGGCTTGACGAGGCTCACCCACGCGAAGGAGTTGGCGTTGCGCGGCGGCACGAGGCGCCACTCGCCCGGGTCGGTCCCCGGTGCGGGAAGGTGCTAGGTGCCGAACCGGCCGTCACCCACGCGTGCGGCGAGCATCGCCGCCGCGGCCTCCGCCCCGACCTTGATCCCCCGCTCCTTGGCTTTCCCGTCGCGGATCTTCGCGAGCGAGATGTCGTACAGGTTCAGCAGGCTGGTCTTGACCGGCGCCATGTCCGGCGTCGCAGGGGTGAGTCCGTCGAGGACTCCGTACGCGGCAGCCGCGACCGCGGCCGCCTGGGAGGCCGACCGCTTCGCACGGAGTCCGCCCAGGTACGGCTCATGCGTCTTGACGATCGCCATCACGGCGTCGTAGATCGCGCCGTGGACCATCGCGAGATGGATCGGCGAAAGCGGAGGTGGCTGACCGAGGCCGGGTGGCGTCCCGGTCAAGGGGTTGGTGATCGTATTGACGGCGTTGAGGTTCCACTCGAGGACCATGTCCTTGGGTTCGTGACCGGCCATCGACGAGGCCGGGATCAGCATCGAAACGACGATCAGCGCGATCGCCATCGGCATCGACAGCCAGCGCCTGATCGTTGAACGCTGCCGGAATGGACTCATGACGGATCTCCTCGTATCGATCGTTCACCGTCGGCGCAGAGCGCCGCGGACGCCGAGCAGGCGGGTCCGGGCCTCAGGCGCTGCCGGAGATCCGTCATCGCGTCCCTCCCTTCGGGTGTGGACACCGGCGACCCAGCTCCGGGGTCGGATCCGCGCCCGCGTCCGTCGCTGGGCGCGCTGGTCCCTCGGTGGTGCGATCCCTCTGAGCAGTAAGGGCGTTCGAGCACCCGATTCGGTTCAATCTTCGTGAGCCGGCGTCTGTCGCACCTGTGCCCCATGCAAGCAAGATGCCGTCCGGAGGGTCAAGGTTGGCGGCGACACCGTCGAACCGGGTAACCGGTCCTCCAAGGGCAGAGGCGTACGATGGCCGCGCTCGAGGAGTGCAATGGACCTGCAGGCTCCGACAAGGCGGTCCGCACGCGAGGCTGATGACGCGCTCGTCCGACGCGCCGCGGCCGGGGAGATGGCTGCGTTCGACGCCCTCGTCCTACCCCGCAGACAACGGTGCCACCGGATCGCCCGATCGATCCTCGCCAACGAGGCTGACGCCGCCGATGCAACCCAGGACGCGTTGCTGGCCGCCTGGCGCAAGCTTCCACGGCTGCGCGACACGGGAGCGTTCGACGGCTGGTTGACACGGATCGTTGCCAATACTTCGCTCATGGCTCGTCGCCACCGGAAACGACTCCGCGAGGTCTCTGTCTCGCCGGAGATGTCCCATCCCGAGGAAGCATCGACCTGGGAGCTGGCATCCGTTGCTGGGCAGGACGAGAGCGACGCATGCGTGGAGCGCGACGCGATGGGCCGCGCGTTCGATCGCCTCTCGCCGGCCGACCGGGCGATCCTCGTGCTGCACCACGTCCATCAACGGCCCGTAACGGAGGTCGCCAAGAGGCTCCATGTCCCGGTCGGGACCGCAAAGTGGCGGCTCCACGCTGCGCGGAAAGCGCTTGAGCGGGCGATGAAGGCCGAGTCCTGATTCGCGGTTCCCGACGGACTAGGCTGACAGGGGCTGCGTCTCGGGCTCGTGTTCCCCGGCGAGGAATGCGCAGCCGTCGGTGGCGAACGCGGCCCCGGGTCCCATGTGGCCGGCGTCGGCGTACTCGATGTGGCGCACATTCGGGAGGCCGGCGACGAATTCGCGCACGACATCGGGCGGATAGGCGGTGTCGCGCCCGCCACTGACGACGAGGGTGGGGCAGCGGATGGCGGCCAGCTCGTCGGTCGCGTCGAAGGCGTCGTCACTGTCCGCGTCGATCCGGAGAACGCGCAGATCCTCGTATCGACCGCCGATGTACGGGCCGAAGAGCCAGGTGATCGCGCTGCCCAGTCGCGGGAACCTGGGCAGGAACCACGGGCCGAACTCCGCCCAGCCAGAGCGCCAGCGGCCAGCGAGAAAGTGGTCCACCGCGCGACGCTGCCGCGCCCGCACATCGTCAGTGATGCGATGGGCGGTGAACCCGAAGATGACGCGCTCGACGAGCTCGGGATGGCGGCTTGCCAGGAACTGTGCGTAGCCGCCACCGGTGGAGATGCCCATCACGGCGACCGCTCTCCCCCACTGCTCGCGGATGACCGCGGCGTAGTCGTCCGCAACGTCAGCAGCTGAACTGCCTGGCGCCAGGTCTGCGCGGCGGCCGACCTGGACGATGCTGAGGTCGTGCTGCTCGATCGGTCCGAGCCAGGCCTTCCATGCGCGCGCCGTCGCTTTGGTCGTGGGGACGTCGGCGGTGAACGACAGCCCGGGGATGTAGAGCACGACGCGCGAACCCGCGCCGGCGCGCGCGAACGGGTGGCCCGAGGCCAGCCTTCCGGTCTCGATCGCGACGTCAGGCACGGCGTGGACGCACGGCGGGGTACCGCATCGCCGCAGAGTGTACGGCGCCGCGGTACGCTCGGACCGATGGATCGTCCCCGAACTCGGTCGACTGGACGCTCTCGCCGGCTGCTGCTCGTGGTCATCGGACTCGTGGCCGTGGCGGTCGCCGGCCTCGTCGTGGCCTCGAATCTGGCTGCGCCCTCGCAGGTGCTCTCCGGCGATCCGCCGGTCCTCGCCGGCCGGCAACTCTGGGGGTCCTGCGCCGCGGGGTTCTATGCGCGCCGCGGCGACACGGTCGTCCTCACGTCGTCCGCGCATTGCGCCGGAGAGGGCGCGACGGCCTACGACCCGGACAGCCGCGGCGTGCGGGGCGTGTTCGGCCCGGGTGCCGTCCTCGAGCCGTGCCCGCACGCCGGCCACACGTGCCGACCCTCGGACATGAACTACCTGGTCGTGGCCTCCGATCGCATCCCCTGGGGCCGCCTCAACATGATCGACATGGGCGAGGGCGGCCTCCGCGTCATCGGACCGGGCACGGCGCCCCTGACCTGCTCGGACATCACGATCGGCGATCCCGTCGAGATCAACGGGCGCGACAGCTACCGCGAAGGCCGCGTCGCGGAGATCGGCGAGTACCTTCACGAGCCCACCGCCGACGGCGACTACTTCCCGTGCATGGCCATCGCGCCGGACGTCGGGGTCGGGGTCGGCGATTCGGGTGGTGCTGTGCTCGTGCGCGGTCTGCCGGCCGGGGTCACGAGCCGGAGCTTCGGTGGCAGCCTCGGATTCACGCCGCTCGCCGAGGGCCTCGCCGCGCTCGATCTGGAGCTATGCACCTCCCCGGACTGCGGTCTGGCGGCACCGTAGTCGGCGATGGCTTGACAGGGCCGTGATACAACCGTATGGTTGTATCAATGCAGCCCACGTACGACGTCGATCATGTCTTCGCCGCCCTCGCCGATGCGACGCGGCGCGACATCGTCCTGCGCGCCCTGGATGGTCGCGAAGGCGTCGCCGAACTGGCCGCGCACTACCCCATGAGCTTCGCGGCCGTGCAGAAGCACGTCGCGGTGCTCGAGCGCGCCGGCCTGGTGACGAAGCAACAGATCGGCCGCCGCAAGGTCGTGCGCACGAACATGGAGGCGTTGCGACACGCCCGTGGGCTGCTCGACCAGTACGAGGCGCTGTGGCGCGGTCGCATCGATCGCATGACGGACCTCATCAGCCGCACGAAGGAGCTACGCACGTGACCGTGACTGCCGTCCAGAAGGACCCCGAGAAGCTGACCATGACCATCGCCGCGGAGTTCGACGCCACACCGGAGCGCGTCTGGGAGCTGTGGGCCGATCCGCGCCAGCTCGAGCGCTGGTGGGGCCCGCCCACCTACCCGGCCACCTTCACCGCCCACGACCTGGCTCCGGGCAGTCGTATCGAGTACTACATGACCGGCCCGACCGGCGACCAGCCGCACGGGTTCTGGGACGTCGTCGAGGCGGATCCTCCTCGCCGGCTGGTCTTCATCGATGGCTTCGCCAACGAGGACGGCACACCGAACGACGACCTCCCGCGCGGCGAGGCCCGCGTCACGATCGAGGTGATCGGTGCCGGCCGGACGCGAATGTCCATCGAGAGCCAGTTCCCGAGCACCGAGGCGATGGAGCAGGTCCTGGCCATGGGCATGGAAGAAGGTCTCAAGCAGGCCGTCGGCCAGATCGACGCCATCCTGGCCGAAGGAGTCCCCGCATGACCACCATGACGGGGCCGACGACGAGCACCCTCGAGGCCCAGGGTGCCACGATCACCTACGACATCCGATCGAGCGACTCGGCGGCGCCACCGCTGTTCCTGATCGGCTCGCCGATGGGCGCCGGCGGATTCGGGACGCTCGCGTCGCACTTCCCCGATCGCACCGTCGTGACCTACGACCCACGGGGCGTCGAGCGCAGCGTCAAGGCCGATCCGGCCGGCCTGTCCACGCCCCAGGAGCATGCCGATGACCTGCATCGGGTCATCGAAGCCCTCGGCGCGGGACCGGTGGACATGTTCGCGAGCAGCGGCGGCGCGGTGAATGCCCTCGCGCTCGTCGCCGCCTACCCCACGGACGTGCGGATGCTGGTCGCACACGAGCCACCGCTGGCATCGATCCTGCCCGACCGGGATGGCGCGATGGCGCTCACCCAGGCGATCCACGACACGTACCAGCGCGATGGGTTCGGTGCCGGCATGGCCCAGTTCATCGTCGCCGTGAGCCACCAGGGGCCGATCACCACCGAGCTCGCGGCCCAACCTGCGCCCGATCCGGCCATGTTCGGGATGCCGGCAGGGGACGACGGAGATCGTACGGACCCGCTGCTGGGGCAGAACATCGTCTCATGCACCCACTTCGAGCCCGACTTCGAGGCGCTGCGCGCGGCTCCGACGCGGATCGTCATGGCCGCCGGCGTGGAATCGACCGGTCAGATGGCGCACCGCGGTGCGGACGCTGCGGCCGAGCGCCTCGGCACGACGGCCCTCCGCTTCCCCAGCGACCACGGAGGGTTCCTCGGCGGCGAGTATGGCCAGGCCGGCGATCCGGACGCGTTCGCGGCGAAGCTGCGCGAGGTCCTTGCCGAAGCGTGACCGATCAACCGGACGAGAGCGAGTTCACCCCACGCATCGGCAACGTCGCGCGTCGGGAGCTCGCTCTTCAGGGCTACACCCGGTACGAGCAGCTGACCCGCGTCACCGCGAAGGCGCTGCTGGACATCCACGGCGTCGGCCCCAAGGCCGTCCGGATCCTGGCGGAGGAACTGGCCGCTCGCGGCCTCGCCTTCGCTCTTGACTAGGTGTCACGCACCGCGGATCTGCGGCCATCGGCTATGGTGTCGACCATGCAGTCTGCCCCGAGTCAGACGGTGGATCCGTTCGCCGACCCGACCCGGTTCACCCGGCCATCGAGCGGCCAGTGACCGCCCGGTCGGCGCGCAACCTGCTGCCACTCGTACTCGCCTATCTGCCCGTGCCGATCGCCGGCGCGATCCTCTCTGCGCGATGGAGGGTCGGTGCCTCGCCCGACGGCGGCCCGCGCGACATGTTCCTTCGCGGGACCGCGTTGACCCCACCGCTCTTCCTCCCGGCGGCCCTCGTGGTTGCCGCGGCCGTCGCGCCGCGCGAGTCGACGGCTGGGCGCATCGGCGCCGGCGTCGTATCGATCATCGCGGGATTGTTCGCGGCCGGCAGTACCGCGAACCTCCCCAATGACTTCAGAGCGGCCGAGGCGGCGGGCACGCCACCGCAGCTGACCGCGGGCCTCGCCGCGGTGCATCTCGCGCTCGCCGTGGCGCTCCTGGCCAACGCGCTGCCGCGCCTGCGGGCTCGCGACGGGCGGACAGGCTAGGTCCGCGCGATGGTCGAGTGGCAGGATCTCGCCGCCGAAGCCCCGCACATCGCCGAGATCTTCGTCCGCCGGCACGCAGCCACGGGAAATCTGTGCCTGCTCGCCACGCTCCGCTCCGATGGCTACCCGCGGATCAGCCCGATCGAGCCGCGGATCTTCGAGGGGACGCTGGTCCTCGTCGGCATGCCAGGAACGTACAAGTTCCAGGATCTGGCCCGCGATCCGCGGTTCAACCTCCACACGGCCACCGTGGACACGCAGGTGGGCGACGGCGATGCCAAGGTCTGGGGTCTCGCCCGGAACGTGCAGGACCCGGGGTTGCATGCGCGATTTGCCGACGACCTTTACCAGGGATCCGGGTTTGACCTTCGGGGACAGGCGTTCGATCCCTTCTTCGTCGGGGATCTGACCGGGGCGTCCTCGTTGGAACTCGTGGATGGCCGGTTGCGGATCACGATCTGGAGGCCCGGCGAGGGCGAGCGGATCGTCGAGAAGACCTGACGCCCGATCAGCCCGGGACAGGCGCCGGAACCAGCTGCGCGGCGATCTCGCGTGCCCAGGCCTCGATGGCCTCCCAGTCCCGGAAGTCGCCCGGGGGCAGGATCCCCTTCGACATGGGCATCATCCGGACCAATCGCTCGGCGACGGTGCGGGGCGGATCGTCGGGGTCGAACGCCCCGGTGAAGACGCGATGGTCGCGCGGATGCGTGATCGCGCTGAGCTCCTCGATCTTCTTCCGGCCACCGCTACCGGGGCCGTCAGCCGGCCCGAGCGCGTCCTCCAGTGGACCGCCGACGGTCTTCTTGGCGGTGGAGCCGAGCAATGGCCCACTGCTGAAGAGCCAAAACGGTCGCGTCGCGAGGGTCGACGCGTTGCGCTCGATGAAGTCGACCGCTTCCCTGAGCCAGCTTCCCATGTAGACACCACTGCCGACCACGACCGCGTCGGCGCGCGCGACGTCCACCGTGATGCCATTCGCGTCCGCGACGTCCGCCTCGAGCCCTTCCGTTCGCAGCACTTCGCCGATCCGCTCGGCGATCCCACGCGTTCCGCCGTGTCGGCTGCCGTAGACGACGAGCACCCTAGCCATGACAGCGCCTCCTGGCCGGGCCGCTCGCTTGTTCGGGGTCCGGCATCGTGCGCCAGTACAACGCGTCTGACCGGCGACCGGAAGGGTCGGACGGCCCGACCCCGGGAGCCGTTCGGCTTGCCGTCCGCCGATGCGCTCGCCACGTAGGGATCCGGACGAGGGTCCGCGCCCGGATATGGATCGAGGCCCCGTCATGCGACGGGGCCTCGAGCGTGGGCCGTCTCGGAACGGCGGGTCAGCTGGCGAAGGCGGCAGCCCAATCCGATGCGGTGTCAGCGTCGTAGTCGAGCGTGTAGCCGCACGCACCGATCGTGCCGCCGTTGGCCGTCACCAGGTACCGGCCTCCCACCTCGAAGTCCGGGATCGGGCCGGAGATGGCGATATCCACGACCGGTGCAGTCAGCGTGATGCTGCCCTCGGCACCCTTCCAGCCCTCGTTGACATCGAAGGTGATCTGGTCGCCATCCACGGCGGTGACGGTGCCATCGAAGGCGACCTCGTTGTTCGGCACGTTCGCCGCCTCGTAGATGAGGCACGAGGCGACGCCACCGCCACCGGCGGCCGGGTTCTCGGTCGGGCTGGGCGCGACGCCCACCGGTCCCGGGTCTCTCGTCCCGAGCCCGCCGGCACCGAACGCGACGGCGAGGGCGACGACGCCGATGAGGGCCAGGCCGCCGAACAGGGCGAGCGGGCCGCGGGTGGGCCGGACGGTGGGATCGAACTGCTTGTCGGACATGATGTGCTCCTGGGTCCTCACCGTCACGCGGGCGAGACTCGCGTCGGGCAGGTCGTCCACACGGGCGGGATCGGCAGCGCGGAGGCGGTCGATCGGATCGGAACCGGTCGGCAGGCTCACTTCACTACTCCTTTCCATGCGGCACCATTCGTGCCCTTCACATCAGTCGATGTCCGGCTTGGGTCTGGATATTTCAGGTCATCCCCTCCAAGATCCGCGAGCGCCGCCGCAAAGCGTGCGCGGGCGCGATGCAGTCGGATAGCGACCGCGTTGGCCGTGATGCCGAGGACCGTCGCGATCTGCTGGTTCCCGAGCTCCTCCCAGGCGACGAGTCGCAGGACCTCCTGGTCCGCTGTCGATAGTCGGGCGAGGGCCACGAACGCCGGTCCGTCCCGGTCGTCCCCCGTCGGGATCGGTGTCGCGACGTCGTCCACGCGGAGGAGCGCGGCGAGGCGCTCCCGCCGGCTCAGCCCACGCCGATGGTTGGCGAGGACGCGGCGAGCGACGGCGTACAGCCACGGGAGCGGTTCCGCGGCCGGGATCGACATCGAGCTTGCGCCAGGCGATCGTGAACGTCTCCGCTGCGACGTCCTCCGCATCCGCAGGCGTCGCTGTTCGGCGCATCGCATACGCCAGCACGGGCCGCTGGTACTCCGTGAAGATCGCGTCGAAGCGGGCGAGGGGTGCGGGGTGCGTGGGGACGGTCACCGTCCCCGGACGACCTCGGGCGTCACGTGGTTCCCCGATGGGGCCCGGGCGACCGGGGGACTCATGCGGCGCCACCAAGCTCGTCCACGATGCGCTCGACCGCGGCCGCCGACTCGTTCGCGGCGGCAAGCAGCAGGCCGGATTTGCGGTCGGTGAGCCACCGAAGCCCGAGGAAATGGACCCCAGGGACGCGCGCTGCACCTCGGTCGTGGACGGGAACCCCCGCGTCATCCAGGACGGGCACGTGGAGATAGTCGAAACCCGGCGTGAACCCGGTCGCCCAGATGACCGTCGAGACTCCGGCGACGTCGAGGTCGAGGACGTCGGGACCCTTGACCGACAGTGGATCGGGGTGTGGGGCATCGGCAGGATCGACCTCGAGCGGCAGCGGCGTGGCGCCGCTCTCCAGGATCCGGCGCTCGATGAGGGCGTTGAGTTCGGCCGAGACGCGGTCGCCGAACGCGATGTTGCGACCCAGCGAGTCGTCGAGCGCGATCCGGTCGCCGTCCACGGCCACCGGACGGCCCAGCAAGGTGACCCCCAGGTCTGCGAGCGACTGGAGGCCCACGGTGTGACCCAGGCGCCCGACCCCCGAGATCTGCGGGATCGGCATCGCCATCATCCGCGGATCCGGGAGTCGGTCGGGGGTCACGTCGTAGAAGCCGTTCTCGGTGAGCCATTCGAGTGAGTCCCGGCCGCGCTGTCGCCGCCGCAGGCGCCCGGCCGCGCTCGTACAGAGGAAGACCCGTCGGCCCCCGGCGATGAGATCCTCGGCGATCTGGACACCGGACTGGGCACTCCCGACGACCAGGACGGCGCCGTCGGGCAGCGACGCCGGCGAACGGTACGCCGCCGAATGCAGCTGCCGGACGGACGAGGGAAGCTCCTCCGCGAGGCTCGGCAGCCGCGGCCTCCCCTGCCCGCCCGATGCGACGACGACATGGCGAGCCGTCAGTGATCCGACCTCTGAGGCCCCCGTGGTGACGCGGAAGGTGTGTGGGAGAGCGTCCGCCTCGACGGCGGTGACAGGCGCCGACGTCCGGACCGGCAGTCGATGGAGATCGACATAGGCGTCGAATCGGGCGACGAGCTCGTCACGAGTGAGAAAGGCGTCCCGTGGCTCGATCGGATCGGCCTCGCCGGGCAGTCAATTCATCCAGTTGGGCGTGTTGAGAGCGAACGAGTCCCAACGCTCGGATCGCCAGGTCTCTCCGATGCGTCCCCGTTCCAGGACGACGTGCTCGATCCCGCGATGCGACAGGTGCCAGCTGGCGGCCAGGCCGGCCTGGCCGCCGCCGATGACCACGACATCGATCACGACGGTGTCGCTCCACCGATGACGATCGACTCGAGAACGGGTTCGGCGACCGAGAGTGTGCGATCCCACTCGGCCACGGAGCCTCCAACGAGGATGGCGAGCAGGCCGTCGGCGGTGTCGAAGAACGAGATCCAGAGGCGCCGGCCGGGGTCGAAGGCAAGCGTTCCCGGCGCGACCGACATCACGGGCGACGTGGTCGAGCCCGTGTTCTCGATCTCGAGCGTGAACCCGTCGCGACCGCCGAGTCGCGAGCCGCTCTCTCCGAGGACATCGAGCCCCGGGTTCTGCTTGACCGCGGCGACGGCGTCAAGGGCCGTGGCCGCAGGGATCATCGCCCCGTCCGCGCCGACGACCGCGTTGACCAGGGCGAACTGGACGGCGATCACATCAGGGGTGCCTGGGTCTTGCTGGACGTCGAAGAACCCGTCCGTGATCGTGCCGCCGACCCAGCCGTCATCGATCGTGAAGGTGATGGCCGGCGCGAAGCCGACTCGTGTGTAGGTCCCGGCGGGCAGCGCTCCGGCCGCGATCTCGCGAGGCCCAGACGCTACCGATGGTGATGCACTGGGCGCCGCCGAAGCGACGGCCGTCGACGAGGGCGTTGTGGCCGCGGACGGGGCGGGTGCGGGCACACAGCCCACCACCAGGATGCAGGCAGCGATGCCGGCGGATCGGCCGATCGACTGCCGGTGCGTCGCCACCACGACGCTATCCCGCCGGGATGACGAGGACCTTGCCCTTGGCCCGACCCTCGTCGACGTAGACGGAGGGCATCGACGACCTCCGCGAGCGGGTACCGCCGATCGATGACCGGGCGGAGCATGCCCGGCGGCATGGAGTTCGCCGAGTGTCGCGACGTCCGTCGGGAGGAACGGCTTCCACCACAGCATCAGACCCATCGACTTGCCGGTCGCGAGCGACGCCACGGGCCCCACGATCAGCGATTGGACGAGACTGCGGGGTGCTGCCGCCGAGCGTGACGTAGACACCCTTCGGTCGCAGCGCGCGCCGGATGGCGAGGATCGAGTGGTGCGATTCGGCCGCAAGGATCCAGTCGTAGCGCTCGCCGGTCGTCGTGTAGTCGGTCGTCGTGTAGTCGATCACGTGGTCAGCGCCAAGCGACGCGAACGAGGTCCATCTTGCCGGTGCTGCAGACCCCGGTCACCTCGGCGCCGAGGTGCTTCGCGATCTGGACGGCGAACGGCCCGACATTGCCCGACGCACCATCGATGAGGACCCGGTCGCCGGGACCTGGCGTGCGGCCGTCACGGCGGCGCAGTCCCTGGATGGCGAGGATCGCCGAGTGCGGCATCGTGGCGGCGTCCTCGAAGGACATCCCGTCCGGGATCATCGCGAACACCGAATCGGGCGCGGCCACTGCTTCCGCGAAGCTTCCCGAACCGGTCGGGTAGAGATCGGCGAAGACCCGATCGCCGGGCTGGAACCGCGTGACACCGGGACCGATCGCCTTGACGACACCGGCGACATCGCACCCGACGCGACCGTTCCGAGGCGCGCGCACACCGAGGAACAGGCGGAGGAAACCGGGTTTCGGGCAGGATGAGGTCCAGGTCGGCACGATTGACCGACGCGGCCTCCACGCGGACGACGAGCTGACCCTGGGTGGGCACGGGTTCGTCCACATCGCGCACCTGGACGACGTCGGGCGACCCGTACCGGTCACGAACGGCCGCTTTCACCGCTCCTTCCCGTCCGCGGCGGACGCCTGGCCCGATTCCCCATCCGCGCCCTTGGTCGCTCTGTAGGCGGCCAGGTCCTCCTTGGCCTTGCGGTCGAAGAACGGGATGAGGAAGGGCAGCATGAACAGACCGGCGACCAGGAGCGCCGCGAACGGGACGAGCCCCTGGATGCTCCTGGGGGAGCACGGCCTCGAGGACGCGCGCGCCCACGAAGTAGCCGATCGCGCCGGCCGGCAGCGCGAGGATGAGCAGGATCGTGGGCAGGGATCGCATCGCTACCGATCGTACCCCGCGCGCCGCGCGGATCAGCCAGGTGATACCGCCACGATGAGGCTGCAGGCAAGCATCACGATCGCGACCGGGACCCAGATGCGCCGCTCCCCCGCGCTCCGCGAGGCGGCGTTGAGGACCACGCTGACCGCCGAGAACGCCACCACGAGCCAGATGAGCGACGGCAGGCCCTCGAGCATCGGGACGATGATCAGGCCCGCGCTCGAAAGCACGATCAGGACGAGCAGGCCGAGGAGCGCCGCCATCCCGGCTGCGGCGACCCGCATCCGCGGCGGATATCGACCAGGGAACGCGCCACCCATCGCGTAGGCGCCCCACGGTGCGCCAACGGCAAGGGCGATCTGAAAGACGATCACTCCCAGGGTGACGATCGAGAACACGAGTGCGGCGATGGTCGTCATCACACGTGATGATGGCCGGTTCGAACCGACCACGCTGCGCCGCGGATCGATGAGGATGCGACGGGGGCACGGGGTGCCGTCGGTCGGTGTAGGGTTGCCGACGTGGTGCATCTCTCCGGCGAGGCTCTGGAACTCCTGGCTTCAGATGCTGTCGCGACCGTCGTGACCATCGGCACGGACGGAGCTCCGCACGTCAGCGTGGCCTGGATCGCTCTCGAGGAGAGCGAGATCGTGTTCGGCACTCTCGACGACCAGCCCAAGCTCCGAAACCTGCGCCGCGATCCGCGGATCTCCCTGTCGATCCAATCCGATCGGATCAACGCGTGGGGTCTGCGCGAGTATCTCGTCATCCGTGGGTCCGCCCGGGTCACCGAAGGGGGTGCTCCCGAGTTGCTCCAGAGACTCGCCCATACGTATCTCGGGCCTGAGGTCGTGTTCCCCGCGATGGCAGATCCACCCCCGGGGTTCGTGACGCGTGTGCGAATCGATCGCCTCTCGGGGATCGGAGACTGGCAGGCGACCGGGGCCGTCTGAGTCGCCGACTCAGATCGGCGGCGCGACGATGACGTACCGGCCGTACCAGGCCTTGTCGTAATACGCGGGGATCGCGTCGAGCTCGCGGTAGGTGTTCAGCGGGCTGGCCTCGGCCGCGTAGAGCCGGTGACGTGACCCATACGGATCGCTGATCCAGACATTGATGAGCCGGAAGTCCCCGTCCTCGGGGTCGCTGCTCGCCTCGAATCCGGTCATCACGACCGCGTGGCGGCCGTTCTGCACGAGCGAGCCCGACGGGCTTGCGCTCCTCGGCGATCACGCGAGCCGCGTGCTTCAGGGCGATGTACTCGAGTCGAGTAGGACTCCCAGCGGTACTCGAACGCGCCCCGACCTGCCTTGGTCGAGAAGTACGTCATCGCTCGTGCCCAACCCAGCGGATCGGAACCGCGCTGGACGCGGTCGTCGAGGGTGTCGCGGGTCTGCGCCCACTTGAGCATGTAGAGCTGGTTCAGGTTGAGGTCGCGCCGGGCGATGAAGTTGAGCATCATCGCGGTGCTGGCAGCGATGCACGTACGGGAATCGACTTGGCGCTCGTACCCGTCACGGAAGTACAGGTCTTCCACGTGAAGCGCCGCAGCGGCCGGCGCGGGGGCACTCGAAAGCAGGCCCACCGCCAATGCGAAGGCGACGAATCCCGGTAGCACGGCGCGTCTGGTCATCCCGGATCTCCCTCCCCCGGCGTTCGCATGGATCTCGGAAGTCTCGCATCGCCGGTGGTACGACGGGTGCCCGCGAGGGTCGCCTGACGTTGCGGGGACCTTACAGGAGGCGTCGCCGAGGGTGTGTGGCCCATCCGTCCCCCTCCGCCCGGGACCACCGTCATAGGACGTTCGTGCCAGAATCCGGCCCATGCCACTCAACGGTGAGTACGCGCCCAGCACGGCGGAATGGGCCCGCAAGCAAGCGGAACGGTACGAGGCGTCCGATGGGGCCGTGTCCGGTGCGCTGCGTGGCCGCCCGATCATCGTGCTGACGTCGGTCGGCGCAACCACCGGGATGCTGCGCAAGACCGCATTGATGCGCGTGGCACACGACGACGTGTACGCCGTCGTGGCGTCCCTTGGCGGCGCGGCGCGAAACCCGGTCTGGTACCACAACCTCAAGGCCAACCCGCACTGCGAGCTCCAGGACGGTCCGAGCAGGCGGGACTACCTCGCCCGCGAGGTCAGCGGCGACGAGAAGGCCGTCTGGTGGGCACGAGCGGTCGAGGCTTGGCCGGATTACGCGAAGTACCAGAGCCAAGACGCTTCGGGAGATCCCGGTCTTCGTCCTTGAGCCGCTCGAGGCGTCGTGACCGGGGCCCGCGGGTCGCTTGCCCTCAGCTGACCGCTTGCTTCACCAGTGCGCCGATACGCGCCTCATCGGCGGCGGTCAACTCGATCAGGCCGTAGGCGGTCGGCCACATGGTGCCGTCGTCGAGGTTCGCGTCATCGCTGAACCCGAGTGTCGCGTACCTGGACTTGAACTTCTGCGCAGCCTGGAAGAAGCAGATGACCTTGCCGTCCTTGGCATACGCGGGCATCCCGTACCACAGCCTTGAGGCAAGGTGCGGCGCCGCGGCCTTGACGATGGCATGCAGTCGCTCGGCCATGACCCGATCCGGACCGGACATCTCGGTGATCTTTTCGATCACGTCGCGCTCCCCGTCCGCTCCGCGGCGTGTGGCCTTCTGCTCCTTGGCACGCTCCTTCATCGCGGCCCGTTCATCGTCGGTGAACGTGGCGCTCGTGGCGCTCTTGCCGGTCTTTGGGGCGTCGCTCATGGCGGATCTCCTGACATAGGGGTCCAGTCCGGGTGGACCCTCATCCTAGGGAACCGCCAGCGCCGCGGCCTCTCGAAAGCCGCGGCCACAGGAAACATGACCGATCCGTCGCTATCGGGCGGGTGATCCAGGCGGCACGGCGCCTCAGAAGGGCAACGACATCCCGGCTGGGTCGGACGTGAGGTCGAGGGAAGGACCTGCGGTCGCGATGCCGATGACGGCTGTCAGGGCCAGGATCACGGCGACCGAGATAGCCGCGATGAGGAGGACGCGGCCGACACCCGCGAACGTGGTCTGCGTCGGCTGATGGAGCGTCACGGTGCACCTCGCACGGGTCGCCTGGAACGGGCCGCCGGTGACGACGTGCGCCTTGGCGACCCGATCGAAGCACACGCCCCCATGTCGCCGGCGGCAGCGCCCCCTGGGACCGATGCTGCATCACCCTGGGCCATCCGCCAAGTGCCACCCGGCCGACGAAGCACGGGCCGTTCAGAGGTCCTCGGAGGCGTCGAGCCCCTGCAGGTCGACGCTGATCGGGCGACCGAGGCCGTCGACCAGTCGCCAGCGAACGTCGAGGTCGTCGTCGCGGCCATCCACGAGAACCGCAGCGATGGCCGTCGGGGATGCCGCGGGTCCGAGCGCGAGGATCCTGCGGACGACGGCGAACGCCGCCGCTGCCGGTACGTGACCCACGACATCGCGCCGCGCGATCCCCTCGGCGTCGCGTGCGGACGCGGCAGAAAGCCGCTCCACCAGGCGACGGGCGCGCTTGCGCGCTGTCTGGATCGAGTTCGGTGATCCAGCGCGGCTCCTCGGACCTGGCTGACTTCGGTCTCGGTGGTCTCACCGACCTGGCAGGCGCCGCCGGCTTCGCCGTCGTGCTTCTGGCGGCACTTCGTGGCCGTCGATCCTCCCGGATCCGCTCTGCGCGCGCCGCGAGTGGCGACGTCACCGGCTCCGACGCGCGGGCCTCGGCGATGGCGTCCTTGGCGGCCCCAAGGCTACCGAATGGACCCCGAACGAGGGGGAGCCCAAGGTCGTCGACCTGCTCGGCGTCGACCACGACCCAGGTCCCCGACTGTGGCTCGATCGTGAACCGCGCATCGCGCGTCTGCCAACGCCCGCCGCCGAGTCGCTTGAGCGCTTCGTCCTTGTCCGCTGCGGCTGCCATGCGGGCACGATACCGCGTGAGCCCTCAGGCAGCCGACGGCGCTCCCTCGTACAGGGCGTCCAGCTGGGCGTCGGATCGTCCGCGGAGCAGTCGCCATCCATAGGCCCACAAGGTCAGGTTCAGGGCGAGCCACGCCATCAGGATCGGGATCAGGACGGGATGGTCCACGCCACCGGCCGTCAGCGTCGTGAGCGCCATGACATCGAGCGCGACATGCAGCGCGATGACCGGCCAGAGGCTCCCGGACCTGATCCGCAGGGCCGCCAACGTGACGCCACCGGCTGTCGTGGCCGCGATCTGCATGACCGTGAAGGGCAGGTTCGCGCCCGCGACGAGGTTGACCGAATGGGCGAACCCGAAGAGGAACGCAGTCCCGATGATGGCATTCCGCCAGCCTTGTGGACGCAGGCCCTCGAGCACGATCCCCCGGAAGAAGATCTCCTCGTTGAGGGCGATGAGCGGCGCCCCGACCAGCACGATCGGCACGATCTGTGATCGCTCGATGTTGATCCCGAGCAGGAGGAAGACGGACCCCGTCAGCACGGGGTACGCGAACGCACCGACTGCTGCCCTTCGGCCCAGCCGCGTCAGCCCGATCCGATCCCACCATCCGAGTGCGGCGACCAGGACCAGTGCGAGGGCGGCGTAGAAGCCCCAGATGACCGGGCCGAGCCAGCCATCGGGCAACCCGGGCAACACGGTCCGCACAAGACGTGCGTCATTCCAGGCGATGGCGATGTGGATGGCTTCGAACACGACGAAGCAACCCATCACGAAGAGCGCGGGGTGCCGTCGCTGCCAAGGAACGCGCATCGGAGTAGCTTGGACGGCATCCATGGCTGCATCGTCGTGGCTCGCGTGACGGCCGCACCAGTGTCCTTGGTCGTCGCGCACCCGTCCGGATGGCCTGTGGGCCACGCCCAGGGCTCCGGGCGCCGGGACTTGCGCTGGGTGTGATGATGCGCACATGGTCGAGTACGGACATGGCGTCAGCGAGGGAGCCGGTCAGGTCTCCGGGTCCCAGGGCGGCCTTGGGTCGGGCGGCGGCGACTGGGGAGCCCGGATCGGTGACATCGCCAATGACGCGGTGCACGGGACTCTCCGCCCTGTCCCCGGCCCAGTTGCTGCTGCTCATCGCCGTCGTCGTCATCGGCTTCTTCGTGCTGAAACGAGCGTTGTAGGCGCGTTCAGGAACCGTCGATCTCGGCGATCCGCCCGCGCACGATCCGCGTGACGAGTTCGGACGGGATCGGCGTCGAAGGCGTGAACCTGATCGTCCCCTTCGCCGTGTCGAAACCGGCGAGTTCGTCGCGGTGCGCCTCGATCATCGACGGTCCCATCGGGAAGAACGAGCAGTGACCCTTGGCCGCCGCAGTAGGCGACGAGCGGACGGCCCTTGTAGCGGAACGCCGGCGCGCCATAGCTCAGGGCCTCGATCGCCTCGGGTGCCGCCTGTGCGATCGTCTCGCGCAGCGACTGGAGCGCGGCACGCTGGTCGTCGGGCAAGGCGGCGAGCATCGCGTCGATCCGCTCGGCCGCCGGCACGTCCGGTCGGTCACCGGTGGTCCTCCGTTGGGTTTCTCATCCGTCCACCGGCTCTCTCCTGGATGGCCCAGCTGTTCCCGTCCGGGTCCGAGAAGAACACGAACGAGTTCCAGCGGCCCCCGGGACCCTCGACGAACCCCTCGCCGTCGTGGTGCTGGATCGAGCTCACCGGGACGCCACGCGCGCTGAGCTCGGCCCGCGCGGCTGCGATGTCCTCCACCACCAGCTGCAGACCCCGGAGCGAGCCCGGAGCCATGTCGGTCATGCCCTTGCCGATCGTGATCGAGCACGCGGAACCCGTGGGTGTCAGTTGGACGACCCGGAACCGATCGTTGGGGGCGTGGTCGACGTCGACGTTGAACCCCATCATCTCGGCGTAGAAGTGCTTGGCGCGATCCACGTCAGACACCGGGACGACCACGACTTCGAGCTTGTAGTCCATCGGGGTCGGGTCCTCCAGGGATCGGGTTCAGGCGTCCATCTTGCCACCGGGATCGCGGGCGAGGAATCGCGTGGCGACCTGGTCCGCGATCGCTCGGCTCCTGGGTTGGCCGGTCAGGGCGGCCAGGAACGGTTCGCGTTCGATCGCGATGAGCTGGGTGGGCGTGGCTGCCCGGACAGTGGCCGTGCGGGGGATGTCATGGAGGAGCGCGATCTCGCCGAACCCGTCGCCGGGCCCAAGGGTCCGGGTCACCGTCCCGCCGACCTCGACATCAGCGCGCCCGTCCGCGATCACATAGAACCGGTCACCGCGTTCCCCTTCCACGATGATCGCGACGCCCGGGACCGACGCAACGGTCTCGGCATCGGACGCGAGGCGCTCCAGGACGGGGGCGGACAGTGGACGGAACATCGCGACCGATCGGATGAGGCGGAGCTCCCGCAAGTACCCGTCCTCCGCCCGATCCGCGCGGATGAACGCCGGCGCCGCAAGGAGCGCGACGACCGGCAGGGACAGGCCAGCCGCCACGAGCGCGCCTTCCACGCCGAACAGGACGATCAGCAGCGGCACCATCAGGCCGCCCAGGGCTTCCGCCGCGACCATCGCGGCCTCGGTGAGCCCGAAGACCCGGGTCATCACGTCGTCTCCGGCCAACCGTTGCGTGAGCGTGGTCGCCGCCACGTAGGCGAACGACCAGCCGACCCCGGTCGCCACGAACAACGCCACGACGATCGCCGGCACGCGGACGATGCCCAGGAGCGCGACGACGACCCCGAACCCGACCGCAGACAGAAGCAGCGGCCGACTCAGGCGCTCGCGTCCCACGAGGACGACCGACGCCGCCGAGCCCACGAGCGCGCCCAGACCGGACGCGGCCGTCAGGTAGCCGACCGCGCTCTCATCGAGCCCAAGGACGTCGATCGCGATGACGACCGTGAAGACGCCCAACGCACCGAGCAGCGTCAGCGAAGCGGCCTGGACCAAGAGGACTCCGCTCAGGCGGCGATCCGCGGCGATCGCGGCCGCGCCACGCCCGAGGTCGCCCGCCAGCAACCGGATGGCGCCCCCGAAGCCAGTGGCATCGCCATCGGCGGCCCCGGACGACGGGAGCGGCACGCTCGCGCGGGCGATCGGCAGGAGTGCGCCAGCGGCCACGGTCAGGCCCACGGAGGTGGCGACGAAGACCAGCGGGGCTCCGCCGATCCCCAGCAGGACGCCCGCAGCGAGCGGGCCCGCAAGGGCGCCGGCGCCTTCCACGATGCCCGAAGCGACGTTGGCCGCCGTGAGTTCATCCGGTGTCTCCACCACCTCGGGCAACAGGGCCGACAGGGCGGGCCGACTCAGGCCCACCGTGACCGACGCGATCGCCGCGAACATGTACGCCACCGGGACCGGCCCGACGACCAGCGCGACCGCCGTGGCCGCCATGGCGGCTGCCTGCAGTCCATACGAGGCCAACAGGACGCGGGAGCGGGGCCAGCGATCGCCCAGCGTCGAGGCCACCGGTGCCACGACGATCGACGGGATGCTGATCGCGAACCCGACGATGCCCGCTTCGGCCGCGCCGCCGCGGTCGAAGGCGACGATGACGATGGCCAGCCAGCTGGCCCACTCCCCCATGCTGAAGAGGAGGAAGCCGCCCTCGATCCGCCGGAGGACCGGGCTGCGAAGGACCGCCGCGAGGACGCCGATGTGGCTGCGCATCCCGCACATGATGCGGTGTAACCTGCCCGCCGAACGCGTCGAAGGAGAACGGTCATGCCGATGCCGCATCGCACGTTCGCCCAGGTCGCGAAGCGACGGCTCGTGGGCAAGGAGGGTCGCGAGCGGATCCGTGAGGTCCGCGCACTGCTCGCGGAACTCCCCGACTACAAGAACGGGCCGTATGCGGACCTGCGCAAGGCCCTGTTGGCCGAGATCGAGGACACGAGGGTCCGATCGAGCGCGGTCCACCGCGATTCGATCGCCGTGCGTCGCGAGGGCGCAGCCCAGATCGCGCTCGTCGGCCCACCCAACGTGGGCAAGTCATCGCTCCTCCAGGCGCTGTCCGAGATCCAGATCAAGACGGGCGACTACCCGTTCACCACCCTCCGTCCGGTACCTGCGTTGACCCGGATCGGCGGCGTGCTGGTGCAGCTCGTCGAGATCCCCGGGCTGATCGGCGGGGCAAGCGAGGACCGGGGCGGCGGACGCGCCCTGCTCGGGGTCCTGCGGTCAGTCGATGCGATCCTCTACTGCGCGCGCGCCGGTTCGGATCCCACCGAGCTCGCCGTGGTGCGCGAGGAGGTGGCGATCGCCGGGATCGAGAAACCGGCCGCGCTCGCCGTGACGCGGGCGGACGAGGCGGGTGACGACGCATTCGCGCGACTCGCGGCCGCCTTCCCTGACCTGCCGATCCTGCGAGTGTCGATCCTGGACGACGCGTCGCTCGAGGACGTCCGCGACACCCTCTGGGGACTCACGGGACTGATCCGCGTGTGGCTGCGCAACGATGGGGTCGTCGCGACAGAACCGATCGCCCTGGAGCCGGGGGCGACCGTCACGGACGTCGCCGACTGGGTCCACCACGACCTGGCCGCCTCGTTCAGCGGCGCCCGGATCTGGGGTCCTTCGGCGCGGTTCGACGGGCAACGCGTCGGGCGCGACCAGGAGGTCCGCGACGGCGACACGGTCGAGATCATCGCCTGATCCCGACGGGCGCCGTGATCCGGCCCCCAGACATGGTTCGACCCGGCGCAGTGACCGGGTCGAACGCAGCGTTGGAGCAGGTTGCCGTCACCCGGCGGGAACGGCCTCGGAGAACTCGACGGCGACGTCTGCGGCATCCACCGGGGCATCGAAGGCGATGACGATCACGCGATCGAAGCCGATGGCATCCGAGTTCGCGGGCGGTGCCGACTGCACGAAGTCCAGCGTGTAGCCGTCAGCCGACGCGCTGACGGTCAGGGCGATCATCTCGTCGCGAGGCAGCCCGACCCACGTGACGCGGATCGAGCGGTCATCGACGTTCTCGACCTTGACGTCGAACCAGCGGACGGACATGCCGTCACCAGCGCGACCGGAGTCCACATCGACGACCGAACCGGACCGGTCGACGACCGAGACGGTTACGTCATGGTCCGTGGCCGTGTCGAGGTCGATTAGCGATCGGCCGTCCGAGATGTCGTCGGTCGGCGCCGGGCTGGGCGAGTCGCCCGGGGTCCGGCCTGGCACCTCGCTCGGCGCAGGGCTGGGGACCGGGGGTGTCGGGGCACCAGGCGCACCCGGGTTGATCGCGACGACCGCCACGACGGCGATCAGGGCGAATGCGAGCGCGGCGGCGGCCACCACCTGGCCGCGGGGAGAGCGAGTGCGAACCATATTCGGAGTCCTTCGTTGATCATCGGGACGTCACGCACGCTGCTGACGACCCTGCAGCCCAAGTCGACCATGCTGCGAGCATCCACCACAGCAGCGAGCGTGGCCGGCCGCGGCTGACCTCCGTCCATGGCGACCACTGGACGCCTGTCAGGGTGGCGTCACCGGTGCTGCACACCTCGATGCAGTCGTGCCGCCGAGAGCGGCAGACAGCTCGCCAGGAACACGACGGACAGGCCTGCGAGCAACCAGAGGCTGGCGCCGAACCCGCCCGTGGCGTCGCGGACCACACCGAGCATGAACGGACCAAGCGACGAGAGGATGTACCCGCCGAACAGCATCAGGGCGGCCACGGCGCCAACCTGGGACGGCTCGTCCGCCACGTCGAGGGGCAGGGTCAGCACGAGCGGGAAGATCGCACCCAGCGCCAGACCGAGGAGCACCACCCATGCGACCGTCAGGTCGGGGATCGTGTTGATCCCCACGAACGCCGACGGTGCCGGCGACCGCGGCGATCAGGAGCTGCGAACGACGACTCCCTGAACGGTCCGCCAGGAGCGGGACCCCGAGCGTCGTGATGAGCCCGACCGCATTGAACAGTCCGATCAGGATCCCGGTATCAGCCGGTGACCAGCCGCGCTCCACGAGGGCGTTCGGCATCCAGGCCACGACGCCGTAGAACAGCAGCGACTGGACGCCGAACACGACGACGAGCAGCCAGGCGGTGGGGCTGCCCCACGGCAGGCGGAGTGCGCGCGCCTCGACGGGCCGGTCGTTCCCGTCGCGGCGGACGAGGAGCAGCCATGCCACGAGCGGTGCCGCTGATGCCAGCGAGATGATCGCCAGGGCCCGCTGCCAATCGCCATCGATCGCCAGCGGCACGGCGATCGGCCGCCGCGATGGCCGATCCGGCGACGATGCCGCCCGGCGTAGGCGCCGGTCCCCATCGCGCGGTGCCCCGGGAGATGCTGCGACACGACCATGGAGGGCACGGCACCGGCGATCCCGATGCCCACACCGATCCCGAACGTCGCCAGGAGCAGGAGTTCCACCGAAGGGACCGCCGCGCGAATCAGGCCGAATCCCGCGATCAGGGCGAGGCAGGAGGCGAAGGCCAGGCGCGGGCCAAGTCGCGCCGCCACCCGAGGTCCGATGGGAGCGAAGATCCCCATGCACAGGACCGGGATCGTCGTGATCAGCCCGGCGATGCTCGCGGGGATCCCAAGGTCGTCCCGGATGAACGGCAACAGCGGGCCGATGGCCAGCAATTGCGGTCGCAGCGCGATGGACGCGAGGAACAGCCCGGCGACGATCGTCAGCGGGACCGTTCTCGTCGCCGGGGTGGACGTGCCGGACATCCGCGCACCCTACCCGACCGGGACGGCGCGCACGACAACGCGCACCTCCCAGGTCGTAGGGATGTGCGTCAGGCGACCGCCTCGTCGTCCAGGACCGGGTCCGACGGCTCCCCGATCTCGATCGGGTTGTTGTTCGGGTCCTGACTCCACTCGAACCAGCCGCCGTCGTAGACGGCGATCCTGGGCCAGTCCTGCAGGTAGGCGTAGAACCAGGTCTCGCTGGCTCGCCAGCCGGTCCCGCAGTAGAACGCGACCCATTTGTCGGCGGTGATGCCGGCGTCGGCCCAGTTCGCCGTGATCTCCGGGTACGCACGCATCGTGTTGTCCACGTTGCGGTAGTGCTGCATGTGGTACGCGTCGGTCCCGCAATTGCCCCACACGTCGCCCTTGATGCGGCCGGCCGGGCCGATGTAGTTGTAACCGCTCACGTTGCCGATGTGTTCGCGCCATGTCCGAACGCTCACCAGGGCCGCGCCATCGGGGTCGGCGATGATCTGCTTCGCCTCCTCGATGTCCACGATGACCTCCGGACGGAGCGGGATCGTTGACGCCGAACGACTCGACCGGCTGGGGCTCGCGATGGACGGTCTCGACCGGGTGTCCGGCGCGGACCCACCAGTCATAGCCACCGTCGAGCAATCGAACATCGTCCACGCCGGCATAGCGCAGGATCATCAGCGCACGTGTCGCGGCGATCTGGCCGGCACGCCGCCCAGGCCACTTCTCGTTGGCGTCGCCCTCGGTGTCGCGACCGTAGAGGACGACCGTCGTGTCGCTGGTGATCCCGAGCTTCCTGATCGCGGCGTCGAGGACGTCGGGGGCTCTGCGGTTCCAGTCGGCCGGATCCTCGAGCCAATTGGTGTCGAGGTACAGGGCTCCCGGGATGTGATTCTCTGCGTACTCCTCGGGGACGCCGAAGTTGACGTGGAAGAGGAGGAACCTGCCAGTCGGGGCGGCTTCCGGTCGCTCGCCGGCGAGCACCTGTTCCAACCAGTCGACATGCACGAGACGCTCGTGCTTCGCGAGCTTGTCCACGGGCAGGCTGGCGTCGGCCGCCCAGGCCGGGAAGCCCCCGTCCAGCGTCGCGACGTCGTCGAGGCCCCGTTCCCGCAGGACGGCGGCCAGGAGAGCGGCGTCGTCCGCCCCGGAGCCGTACACGACGGCGCGACGACCATGCGTGAGCCCCTTCTCGTCGAGGATGCGCTGGACTTCGGGGGCGTCCACGCTGGCGAGCCACTCGGCCGGGAATGGCACGGCTCCCGGGATGTGGCCACCGCGGGCGTCGGCGCCCTGGCGCCACCCGTTGTAGGCGCGGAGCGGCCGCACATCGACGATGACCTGTCCCGGGTCGTCAAGACGAGCATGGAGGGCTGCTGGCGTGATCGAGGTCATCTGGGTCCCTCTGGTTCGGGTCGGCGGCAAACAAAAACCCCCGCCATGCAGGGGTGTCGGGGTGAGATCGGGCGTACGGGTCACACGGGTCGCACGCCTAGAGACACCACCTGCCCTGCTCGGCAGCGGAGTGACACGTACAGCGACACATGGAGCGGGTGACGGAGGTCATCGAGGCCGGATTGTGACAGCCTGCGGGCGTGGTCACAAGCCCCTGATTCGCAACCTTCGGAAATCGACGCTCCCACATCGTGCCGCTGGACGTCGTCGCCGCCTTGACACGGGGTCGCACGCTGACAGCGAACGCCCGATCGGAGAACCTCCATGTCCAGCTACGAGACCATCGATGCTCCGAGCCGCTGGGCCGTGGCGACCGCCTGCTCACCGCTCGTGCTGTGGATCGTGCTCCTGCTCATGGCCCCTGGGTTCACCGACCCGCTGTACGGGAACCCTCCGGGCATCCTGGGTTGCCAGCGGGACTCGTCCTGGTGGGCCTGGCCGTCGTCCTGGCGGTCGTCGGGGCCGTCGTCGTATGGCGTTCGAGGTCTTCCACGGTGCACGCTCTGGCGATCGGTCTCCTGACGATCCCGTCGCTCCTGCTGATCGGTCTGGGCCCGGCGATCGTCCTCGCACTCCAGAACCTGTCCGCGTAAGGTCAGGGATCCAGGCGGATGAACCGCCCATCGCCTTCGCGCAGGACCGGCCGGACGGCGATGATCGAGGCCGCGGGGAGCGCCCCGTGGACGTGCGGATAGATGCCGGCAGCGTCCTCGACCGTCCAGGGTGCGTCGACGGCGTCGAGGTCGATCATCAGCGCGAGATAGGCGCGGGGATCGCCGCGGTAGTAGCGATTCGCGGTCGCGATGACCTCGTCGGCACCATCGGTGCAATGGATGAACCCCTCGGTCACGAGGGTGGACGCCTCGAAGTCGGTGCCCAGGGCGTGCCCCACCCAGACGTCGGCGGGCACGAGGTGGTAGGTGAGTCGCATCGGGCGATGATGCCACCGCGCCTATCATCGGTGGATGACCGTCACCCGCTATCCGTTCCGACTCGGTCCACGCTCCCTGCCGGTCCTGCGCCTGTTCGGCGTTCGCGGCGTGGAGAACGCGTACGTGGACCTCGACGGGACCACGTTCCGCGCCCGGTTCGGCCGGTTCGAGGTCACGACCCCCGTCACGAATCTCGGCGTCGTGGCGGATCGAGGGTCCGTGGCGATGGATCACGGCGATCGGCGTGCGTCGGAGCGTGCGACACGCCGACCTGACCTTCGGTGGCTCGGCGCGTGGTGGCGTCCGGGTGGACTTCCGCGACCGCCCACAGGTAGGCCCGTTCCGCATCCCGGCGCTCTACGTGACGGTCGAGGATCTCGAGGGACTCGGCGCTGCCCTCGCGGCACTGGGGATCCCGGGCGAGGACGCCCGTAGCACCGAGACACCGGCAGCCTCGTGACGCAGGACGACCCTGCCCGACGACCACGTCCGGCCGGCAACGCCCGCCGAACGCGACGACGTCCGCGGCATGCACACGGCCAACCGGGCAGCGTGGGACGAGGCGGCGGAACGATACGAAGGCTGGTTCGACGAAGCGGTCGCGCTCATCGGCGCGGGCGGCACGAACCTGCTTCCACCCGAACTCGAGCTCATCGGCGACCTGCACGGCCGCTGTCGTCGCGCCATCCACCTGCAGTGCGCCGGTGGCCGCGACACGCTGTCGCTCTGGAAGGCCGGAGCGGACGAAGTCATCGGCATCGACTTCAGCCCGCGCATGCTGGAGCTGGCGCAGCGCCTGACCGAGGCGACCGGGGCACCGGCCCGTTGGATCGAAGCGGACGTCCTCGACACGCCGCACGAACTGGACGGCACCGCCGACCTGCTCTACACGGGTCGTGGCTCGCTGATGTGGCTCCAGGATCTCGATGCATGGGCACGGGTGCTGGTCCGTTTGCTCGCACCCGATGGTCGGCTCGTGATCTTCGAGGGCCACCCCGCCGAGTGGCTCTTCGACGTGGACGACGAGGGCCACTGGATCGCGACCGACTACGACTACTTCGCCGGCCCCGAGGCGTCGAAGGGGTGGGCACCCGGGTACATCGACAGGCTGTCGATCGCCGACGACGACCAGCACTGGAAGTTCGCCCGGTCATGGACGCTCGGCGAGATCGTCACCGCGCTTCTCGGCGCCGGGCTTCGGCTGGACCGCGTGGCCGAGCACCCCACCGACTGGTGGGGTGGACACGCCGACGTGCGCCCCGAGGACCGTGGCCGCGTCCCGCTCTCATTCTCCGTCCTGGGCGGGTTGCCGCGCGCCTGAGCTCAGTCCGGCGGGATGTTGTGGTTGAACCGGAACATGTTGTCTGGGTCCAGGCGGCGCTTGAGGGCTGTCAACCGTGCGAGTTTGCGCTCGCCGTACACCGCCGATGCCGCGTCGCGGGCCGCGTCCTGCGCCGTTCCCTCATGGCCCAGGAAGTTGACGTACGTTCCGCCGCTACTGAACGGCGCCATGTCCGCCGCGAACCCACGGACGAACGCGATACGCGCTTCGTCGTCGGCCGCATCGGGCCAGAAGCCGTAGACGTTGAGCCAGTACCGCGCCGATCGGTTCGGGAAGGGCGTGGCGTCCTCCGGGATCCGACCGTACGCCCCCTCCATGTGGTGGATGTCGAATGACGTCCCTCGCCAGGTCTGCTCCCGGCCTCGTCGCATGATCACGTCGATCACCGCATCGTCCATCCGGTCGAAGGAGGTGTTCTTCCAGTATGCGCGGACGCCCTTCGGGAAGAGGAGGTCAGCCTGGGATTGCCAGGTCAGCCAATCCGTGGGTTCCACGACCTCCGTGTCCGGCGGCGCGGCGGCCCGGAGCGGGGCGATGATGGCCTCGCCCGCCGCGGGGTCGGGGTTGGTGGAGGCGAACCCGACCAGCAGGACCGGGTCGTCACCCAGGTCGAACTCGGGAGGCGGGACGAGGGTCGAGGTGATCGCCGTGATCTCATCGGGCAGGTCGGCCGTCCAGGCTGCGAACGCCCGCAGTGCGTCGGTCCAGCGATCCTGCCGGTAGATGAACGTGCCCGCGAACACCTTGGGGCCGAGCGGGAACGCCCGATACGTGAACGAGGCGACGACGCCGAAGTTCCCTCCCCCACCGCGGAGGCCCCACAGCAGCTCGGCGTCGCCGGTCTCGCTGGCCCGGATCATCGAGCCATCAGCCGTGATCACGTCGGCTGCGATGAGATGGTCCGCGGTGAGGCCGTATGCCCGCGTCTGCCAGCCGACGCCGCCGCCGAGCGTCAAGCCGGCCATCCCGGTTCCGGAGACGACGCCGACCGGCACGGCGAGGCCGTGCGGCGTGGTCGCTCGATCGACGTCCGCCAGCGTCGCGCCGGGCCCGATCGTGACCGTCCTGGACTCGGGATCCACGTGCACGGCCGTCAACCCCCCCAGGTCCAGCACGATGGTGTCGTCGATCGTCCCGTTGCCGGCGACGTTGTGGCCGCCGCCCCGAATGGCGAGCGGGGACCGCATCTCCCGTGCCGCCCGGACGGTCGGCGCGATATCTCCGGCGGCGCCAGCGCGGACGATCGCCGAGGGCCGGCGGTCGATCATGCCGTTCCAGACGCGACGCGCCTCGTCGAACCCATCGTCGGCCGGCATCACCACCGTCCCCGAGATCTCGCCGCGCAATCGCTCCAGGATCTCGTCGGAGCCGTTCTGGATCGGCCTCATCGGCCCACCTCTCGTGATCGTCCTCGGTACCGCGGCCCACGGCGCGGGCACGTATCGTCGCGCACGGACTCCGGTCGGGGCAACCCGCGGGACGATCGGACCGGGTCAGTCCGCGAGGCGTGTCTCGATGACGCTCGTGGGGGTGTTGTGCACGGCCGGGATGCTCCCCAGGCGCCCGGCCTGGTAGTCGACCATCGCCTGCATCACTTCCTCGCGGGTGTTCATCACGAACGGCCCCATCCAGGCGACCGGTTCCCGGATGGGTCGGCCACCAAGGACGAGGACGTCCAGGTCGGGGCTCCGACGCTCCTGGATCGGGGCCGCCCCGATGGTCAGCGCATCGCCATCGCCCAACACCGCCAGCTGACCGGCGGCGATGGAACGACGCTCCGCCCCGACCGTGCCGTGCCCGGCCATGACATAGACGAGCGCGTTGTCGTCGGGGCGCCAGGGCAGCACCACCTGGGCGCCTGGACTGAGCGTCGCGTGCACGAGGGTCATCGGGCTATAGGTGGAACCCGGCCCGGCGTGCCCGGCGACATCGCCGGCGATGACCCGGATCAGCGCCCCGCCGTCAGGCGAGGTCACCAGCGCTACCTGGTTCGCGCGGATGTCCTGATATCGGGGCGGCGACCACTTCTGGTCGCGCGGCAGATTGACCCAGAGCTGGAAACCATGGAAGAGGCCACCACTGCGGACGAGTTCCTCCGGCGGCTTCTCGATGTGGAGGATGCCGGCGCCTGCGGTCATCCATTGCGTGTCGCCGTTCGTGATGAGACCGCCGCCGCCGTTGGAGTCGCTGTGCTCGAAGGTGCCGTCGATCATGTAGGTGACGGTCTCGAACCCGCGGTGCGGGTGCCACGGCGTTCCCTTGGGCTCACCCGGGGCGTATTCCACCTCACCCATCTGATCGAGATGGATGAACGGGTCCAGATCCTCGAGAGCCACGCCCGCAAAGGCACGCCGCACCGGGAACCCCTCTCCTTCGAAGCCGTGCGGGGCGTTGGTCACGCTCCGGATCGGGCGCTGGCGGGCCATGGCTGGATCCGGACGCGAGATCCGCGGCAGGACGGTGATGTCGTCGACGGTGAGTGCGGGCATGTGCAGAAGCTCCTTGGTGCTGCTGACAGCATACGGGTCATATCGTTGCGGTGTCAACTATCGCCGGGTTGATAAGTCCGAGTGCATCGGGCGCGGAGTCCCGGGTGAGTCGCGATCCGTAGGGTGATCGCATCCGACGGGTGCCGCCCGCCACCGTCGTCACCGACCGTGAGGTACGCCATGCACCGCACTCGTCCGCTCCTGCTCGTCGTGGCTGTGTGTCTGCAGCTGCTGTGGCCCTCTGCCGTCGCGGCCGGCGGCGGGCCGGCACCCACCGAGACGTGCGTGCCGGGCACGATCTGGGAGGACGTCGCGAGCGGCGTCAAGTACATCTGCATCTACGACGAACTGTACGGCGGGACCCGGTGGGAGCTGCTGTCGGGTGGCCAGTCGGGCGACGAGGGATGGACCTATCGCTCATCGACCTACGGCTGTGCGTACCAGGCCGTCGGCCTTTCGAGCCTGGGTGGCTACGGCGCCGACTCCATCGTCCGGACGTACCGATGGCCTTGCCGCACGGTATCGGACCGGATCTCGCAGCCCACGGGCGAGCTGCGCAGTCGGATCGTCATCCAGCGCTACTCGGCGGGATGGACGACCTGCCGTGACACGGGCTACCGCTACAGCACGACCGTCGCGACGGGTTGGCTCGCCGGGCTCGACATGGGCTCGCTCGCCGACTGTGGTGCCGGGACCTATCGTGCCTGGGGCCTCGGTGCCTTCTTCCAGGGCGGCGCCTGGCGCGGCGGCACGCTCACGTCGCCAGCGATGGGCTTCCGGTGAGGGCCGGCTATCTCACCTTCGCGCTGGCGGCACTCGGCCTGTGGTTGGTGGGCGCCCTGGCTGGCCCACCAGTGCCGCCGCGCGCGACCGTGGCAGCCGTGCTCGGACTCGACGGCGGGGATCTGTCTGAGCTGGAGGGCCGGCGCGCGCTCGCGGTCGCGGCCCGGACCGCGGGATGCATGCGCATGCTCGGGTTCGCCTACGACCCCATCCCCGCGCCGGCCCCGCACGTCCCCGATGCCACGCTGGATCCCGTCGCGTGGGCTGCGCGCTGGGGGTTCGGCGTGACCACCTCCGTGGGGATGCCCCCGCCCGATCCGGTCCCCGACATCAACGCCGTTCGCGTGGCGAAGCTCTCCGCAGACGACCGGGAACGCTACGTGCGGGCGCTCCATGGGGGCGGCGGCGGGTCCGGCTGCCTCGGGGCCGCCACGAACGCCGTGTATGGGCTGCGAGAGCGGCTTCTCGCACCGCTGCAGCCCGACCTCATCGAACTGGATCGGAGGATCGATGCGGACCCGGGGATGGACGCGGTGCGCCGGACGTGGGCAGGATGCGTCGGTCCGGCGATCGCCTCGCTGCGTTCGCCCAGGTTGACTGCCGACCGAGTTGGGCTGCCGGCCGGCCTCCTTGGCTGGTTCGCGTCGCGCCTTCGTGACGTTCGCACGAGGCACGACCTGGCGAACACCCAGGTGCTCGAACGTACGGTCGCCGTGGCCATCGCCCGATGCGAAGCGGCACTCGCGTCTGATCGGGCACGAATCGCTGCACGGCACGAAGCGGACTTCCTCCGGACCCATGGCACCACGGTGACGCGGATCGGAGCGGACATCCGCGCGGCGGAGGACGGGCTGCCTGTGCCGCTGCCGCTGGTACCGCTCGCGGAACGGTGACGGGCACGCCGGCGCGGCGCTCAGTCGGTCGTGGGGTGGTCGTCCACCGAGACCCACTGACGATCCAGCGTCACCTGGATCAGCGTGGTGCGCTCATCCGCGAGCGCCTGGCGGAGCGCCGGCTCGAACTCCTCATCGCGCTCGACGTGGACGCCGCGCGCACCGACGGCCCGACTGATCGCGGCAAAGTCGATGTGGCCGAGTTCCGTGGCGATCCCCTGCCCCGTCCCCCGTCGCTCCTGCCACATCCGGATCGTCCCGTATCGCTGGTTGTCGAAGCACACCACGATGACTCGTGCCTGCTCGCGAACGGCGGTTTCCAGCTCGGCCATGGTCATCGCGAGCCCGCCGTCGCCCACGAGCGCCACGACGGCGCGGTCGCGGTGGATCAGCGATGCCGCGATCGCTGCCGGGAGTCCGTAGCCCATCGCCCCGGACGTCGGCCCGATGAACGTCCCCGGACGTCGGAACCGGAATCCGCGGCCGGCCCACCCCGCGAAGTTGCCGGCATCGGTGGTGAGGATGGCATCGTCGGGCAGGACCCGACGCAGCGTGGTCACGGTGCGACCGGGGTGGACCCCTGGGCCAGACCACGTGTCGGCATCCGCCCCGACGTCGGACGCTGCCTCCCAGGCTTGCCGATCAGCAGCGTTGTTCGCCTGACGGTCACGTACGAGGGTTGCATCCAGGACTGCCTTGCCGACGAGGCGTTCGTTCGCCGCCTTCAGGAAGGCGCGGGCATCGGCCGCGATGACGAGGTCCGCGGGATGCCCACTGGATCGACCGGGCTCCAGGTCCACGTGTGCCCAGCGCGTCGTGGACGCGGGGATGGAGTCCTCCCAGGATGTCGGCTCGTTCAAGCGGCACCCGATGACGAGCATCGCGTCCGCGGTCGCCAGGCGCTCACGGACCGTACCCGCAGCCCCGAGCCCTGCCATCCCCAGGTAGAGCGGATGGTCGTTGGAGATGACATCGGCGCGCCGCCATGCGGCGATGATCGGTACCTGCACGAGCTCGGCGAACCGCAGGAGCTCGGTCGAGGTCCGGGCGTGGAGGACACCCCCGCCCGCCAGGATGACGGGCCGCCTGGCCGACGCCAGCAGCTCGATCACCGAGCGGATCTCGTCATCGGTCGCCCGCGACGGGCCGGGGCGACCGCCATCGACCCGGGCGTCCGCTGGCGCGGGAAGGTCGAGAAGATCCTCCGGAAGCGACAGGAGCACCGGTCCGGGACGGCCACCCAGGGCCTGGCGCATCGCCTCGGCCATGGCAGGCGCCACCGCCTCCGCCGTGTCGGGCTCCACCGACCATTTCGCGAGTCTGCCGATGGTGGTGACCTGGTCGATCTCCTGGAAGGCCTCGTGGCCGCGGTGGGCTCGTGCCACCTGGCCGACGATCGCGAACATGGGGGCGGAATCCTGCCGGGCCGTATGGATCCCGATCGCGAGGTTCGCCGCGCCGACCGCACGAGTGCCGAGGCACGCCGCGGGCCTGCCCGTCAGTCGGGCGTGCGCCTCGGCCATGAACGCCGCGCCGCCTTCGTGGCGGGTCGTCACGACCCGGATCCCCGCATCGCCCAGCGCGTCAAGGAGCCCGAGGAACGATTCCCCGGGCACGGTGAAGGCATAACGGACGCCTGCCGTGCGCAGGGCATCGGCCACGAGACGACCGACCGTCCGCGGCCCCGCGTCGGGCGCAGCCTCCGGTTCGGCGACGGTCGACGGCTCAGCCGGCGTGTCCGGTACGCCCGGGTCGTCCGGCGCGCCCGGGTCGTCCGGCGCGCCCGGGTCGTCCGGCCCGCCCGGTTCGTCCGGTCGGGCCGCGTCGACGACGGGGGCCCCCTCCTCGCGCGCGGGCGCGACCTCCTCGGCCGGGTCGGTCATCGCGATCTACCCTCGTCTGTCCCGATCACACCGCGACCGGATACGCGACGGCGGACGCGATCAGCCCGAAGATGATGAGCACCGTGACGGCGACCATGATCGCCTTCGCATAGCGTGAACCTGGCAGCACGGACGGACCCTCAGCGATAGTTCTGGAACTGCAGCGGAACGGGCTCATCAAGCTCGCGAAGCCGGGTGATCACGCGCTGCAGGTCATCCTTGTTCTTGCCCGAGACGCGCACCGCGTCACCCTGGATCTGCGACTTCACCTTGGGGAATTCATCGCGAATGAGCTTCGTGATGCGCTTGGCGACCTCGTCGCCCAGGCCTCGGCGCAGCTTGATCTGCTGGCGCACCTTGTTGCCGCCGGCTTCCTCCACCTTGCCCCAGTCGAAGATCTTGAGCGACAGGTTGCGCTTGATGGCCTTCGACTCGATGAGATCCTTGACGGCGGAGGCGCGGTACTCGTCATCGGTGACGAGGACGAGTTCGTCCTTGGCCTGGGTCAGATCGACGGTCACGCCCTTGAAGTCGAACCGCTGACCGACCTCACGGCGCACCTGATCGAGCGCGTTGCGCAGTTCCTGTTCGTCGAAGTCGCTCACGACGTCGAACGAGACGTCTCCTGCCATGTGGGATCACTCCTTGTCCTACGCCGTGATCGGCGTCTCCCGCTGGTGCCACCACTCTCGGAAGCGGCCAACGCGCCCATCTCCGGCGATCTCGAGGGTCATGAACCCGGCGATCCGGACGCGCTCGCGGCCGGGTCGACGGATGAAGCTGGCGTGCCAGGCGGCAAGGATCGTCGGACCGACCACCCAGTGGCGCTCCACGGTCATCTCGACCTGGTCCTGCGCCGCCGCTGCCTTCAGCAAGTATGCGCGAAGCGCGTTATGTCCGACCATCGGCGCCTCGAACGGGTCCTCGTGGTACTCGGCCTCGTCCGTGAACAGGTCCACCCACGCGTCCCCGTCGAACGTCTCCCACGCCCGACGATAGCGGTCAAGCAGGTCACCGGCGGCCGCGTGGTCCAGGTCCATCCTCGGCTCCTCCTACGCTTCGGTTCGCTGCGGGGTCGCGGCCTCAAGCCGCTGGAGCAGTCGCTCGCCGATGCGATAGCTGTGACCGCCACCCATCACGAGGACGACATCACCCGGCGCGACCTGTCCCGCCAGCCAGTCTGCCGTCGCCTCGACCGATCCGGGCGCCTCCACGGTGAGTCCCGGACCGCTCCGTCGCACGGCCTCGGCGAGACCGGCGGCCGAAGCAACGCTCGTGTCCGGGTCGCGCCCGGCCCAGATATCCGCCACCGCGACCGCATCGGCCGTAGCGAGGGCATCCGCGAATCCCGTCATCAGCGCGGCCGTCCGATGGTACGTCAGCGGTTCGAAGACCGCCCAGACGCGACGGCCCGGTTCTCGCTGGCGGACGGCGACGATCGTCTCGCGGATCGCCGTCGGGTGATGACCGTAGTCGTCATACACGACGACGTCGGCCGCCTCGCCCTTCCGTTCCAGCCGCCGGCCGACACCCGCGAAGCTCTCCAGACCGGCGACGACGCTCGCGATGGGTACCTCGAGGGCGATGGCTGCTCCCGCGACGGCCAAGGCATTCGCGGCGTTGTGGCGGCCGGCCGTCCGCAGATGGACGGTCACCGCCCCGGAGAGTGGATCCAGACCGTGGATCTCGAGGACCGTGCCCGCCGCCTCGGCACGCAGGATCCGTCCGAGCAGGGCACGCGCCGGACCCGCGGACGTCGCGAACCGCTCCGCGATGCCGCGATGGAATCCGCCACCCACCGGCGATGCGTCGATGAGCCCGTACCCGACGACCCGGATCGCCCGGTCCAGAAGCTGCGTCACCACCGATCCGGCCCCACCGTCGGCCACATTGGCGACCAGCGTGGCCCCATCGGGCAGGTGCCGCAACCAGGCAGCGAACGTCGCCTCGACCGCAGCGGCATCGGCAAAGACATCGGGATGGTCCCACTCGGCCCCGGTCAGCACGGCCACGTCCGGCCGGTACGGATCGAAGTTACCGGCGTATTCGTCGGCCTCCACCACGACGTCCGGTCCAAGCCCCCATCGGGCGGTCGCCGGCGGGCCGCCTGTGACCGTGGTCGGCAACAGTGCCCCGACGAACGCGGAGGGATCCGACCCGGCTTCGACCAGCATCTGCACGAGCCATCCCGAAGTCGTGCTCTTGCCATGGGTACCCGCCACCGCGACCAATCGTTTGCCGAACGCCGCGTCGGCGACGATCTGCTGCCAGGGCTCAGGGGTGATCCCCTGCGATCGTGCGGCGATGAGTTCCGGATGATCGGGGTCCACCGCCGTCAGGGCCTTCGTCACGGCCACCCGGACGGGCCGAGGTTCGGCGTTGATGTGCGCCGGATCGTGCCTCCAGGCGAGATCGATCCCAAGCGCCTCCAGCGCCGGGGTGTACGGCGACGGGCCACCGGCGTCACACCCGGTCACGATCGCACCGGCATGGTGGGCCATGATCGCGGCAGCACTTGCCCCGGCACCGGCGGCTCCGATCACGTGGATCCGCTGCCCTGACCGGATCCGATCCGCGGGGCGCGCGGCAGCGAGACCCGCTCCGACGGAACCAGCGTCACGGGTCACGTGGCGTCGGGCGTCGCGGGACGTTCCGGGAGGCACCATCTCCCGACAGCCGGGATGCGACGAGCGCCAGCGCCGCGGCCGCGCTCGAGCGTTTGTTGCCCGACCGACCCTCGGTCCAGACGAATCGGCGCACATCGTCACCGGCGCCATCGGCGACCGCGACGTAGGTGAGTCCCACGGGCTTAGCCGGTGTGCCGCCTCCCGGACCCGCGACGCCCGTGACGGCGATCGCGAGATCCACGGTCAGCCTCCGCCGCGCCCCCTCGGCCATCGCCACGGCGACCTGGGCTGACACCGCACCGTGCGCCGCCAGGGTCGCGGCGGGAACATCGGCCAATCCGGTCTTGACGTCGTTGGCGTACGTGACGAGACCGCCTCGGAAGTAGTCGCTCGCCCCAGGGATCTCCGTGAGCAGGTGTGCCACGAGTCCCGCGGTACACGACTCGACGGTTGCGATGGTGATCCCGCGAGCCCGGCAGGCGGCACCGACACGCTCCGCGAGGTCGAGCAATTCGTCGTCGGTCGGGGGCACGCTCGTCAGCGGCGTTGTGTCTTGACGGGCTCGTCCGGCGGAGCGAACAACCAGGTCTCCGGCACCCCACTTCGTCCCAGCGCCCCGAGCGACGTCCCGTTGAGCGTGAACTCCGTGACGCCCGACGAGCCGGTTCGCACTTCCACCGACTCCTTGCCGGTGAACGTGAGGGTCTTGCCGTCGCTATACACCTTGCCGGCAGCGCCGACGTTCTCGGCGATCTTGCCGTCCACCCAGACCTTGATCCAGGCCTTACCGCCATCGATGTTGATGACGAGGTTCACGCCCTTGAACACGACCGACACGTTGCGGGTCAGCGAGGCCGTCTTGCCTTCCTCGCTCGAGGCCGTGACGGTGATCGCCCAGCGTCCGGTCGTGAGCTCGAAGGGCGTGCTGAACGACCCGTCGGCACCCACCATGACCGTCACGGGTTCGGGGGCTCGGGCGGCGCGGGCGTCGCGGCGTCCTCGACCGCGGGTTCTGTCGGCCCCGTGTAGCGCGCGCTGACCACCACCGAATCGGCGTTCGTCGTGCGCCCTGGACGGGGATCGCGCCGTTCTCGTACGTCGCTCCCTCCGATGGCTGGTCCACGGTGAGGGTGGGGGCCTCGATCACGAGGAACGGCACGGTGATCAGGAGACTGACGGTCTCCTCCGACTGCTTGCCGGTGTCGGGGTCGACGGAACTCACCTCGAACGGATTCTGTCCCCGTCGCAATTCGACGGTCGCACTCCAGTCACCGTCGGCGTCGGCGCTGACCGAGTACGGGTCGCGCCCGGGCGTGGCGATCGAGACGGTCGCGCCGGCGGTCGTGGTGCCGCGCATGACGTACTCCGTGGCCCCCTCGTCTACCTCGACGACCGCGACCGCGGGGTTCGACACGGCGATCGTCGGCGGCTTCGCGAACCGCAGCAACTGGACGCCGAGGTACGCGGCGAAGGCGAGCACCGCGATCAGGCCGTACGGGGGAAGGTGCCGAAAACGTCGAAGTCTCAACCTCTATATGAGGTTCAGATCAACCAATGCCTCGGCTCTATGGACGAGACTAGGAACCGGTTCGTCGACCCGCAAGCAACTTGGCCAGAATGTCGAAACTTTTTCGATCAATCTTGGGATCCTGCAGTCCTGGGCGCGGCGTTTCGATCCATGACCTCCCGGAAACGCACCATGTCTCACTCTCAAGTAGAGATCGAGATCCAGCGCTTGCGGCCAGATTGCCCCTCGAGGGGCTTCTGTCAGTCCGAGTGCCGACCACCAGGGGTCGGAGTTAGGCCCGTGGGTCGGCCGCTGACACGTTCGCCCGACCCACGATCGGGCCCGCACGAACAGGGGGTCGTCGATGCCTCGGAGTGTCGTGTCGATGCGCGGACTAACGCGTCGGCGACCTGGCATACCGCGAACTCCGCCGAGCTCTACCGCTGCGAGCGGTCGCAAGGCTCCGAGATAGCCAACGCGGCGCTCGACAGGTCGTCAGAAACGCGATGGCGGAGTCAGTCGACGAGTTCCGCGTCGGATTCCGCGGAAGGCGCCGCGGTGGGCGTGGGCGCCGGCTCCGCCTCTGTGGGCGCCGGCTCCGCCACCGTGGGAGTCGGGGCCGGAGTGGGTGAAACGGTCGGCTGTGGCGTCGAGCCGGCACCTGCGGGCTCGGTGGGCTCCACCGTCGGGCCGGCGACCGGTCTGACCGGCGCGGTGGCCGGGGCGTTGGGGGTACTCACGTCGTACCAGCCGGCATCGACGTCGCGCAGGAGAATGGCCAGGATTTCGGATTTGTACGCGGTCATCTCCGGCGATCCCCACTTGACCTCTGCCCCGCCGCGGCGCAGGGTGAGAACAATCTGCCTGGCGTCCACGGCACTGATCGTGGCGGTGCGGGAGCGGACGTCCTCCGACATCTGCGAGAGCACCTGCAACACTGCCGTCAGGATCGGACCCTCGTCGATGAACTCCATGACGGGAACGTCGCGGGGCCGGCTCGTGCTGGCCGCGAAGGCCACCCCATCGGCATCCACGAGTTCCCATGACTTGTCGACTTTGCGCGCACCCACCGCTTCGCGCTCCGTGACCGTGATGACGACGTCGCGTGGCCAGTCGCGAGTCACGGCGACGCTCTTGACCTGTGGCAGATCCGAAACCCGCGCCGTGGCCGCACCCACGTCGACCCGCATCATCGCGGTGCCAGCCCCGATATCCGCGACCTCGGCCACCGTTTCCGGCGTGAGTTGCTGTACCCCCTCGACGCGAACCGACTGAACTCCCATCAGCGATGTCCACCCGGTGACGTACGAGGCGATCAGGAGCACGGCTGCCACCACAACGGCCGCGAGTACTAATGTGCGCCGGGAGATTCTGCGCCCGGGGGCTGAGGCGTCTTGCTCCGGCTCGGTCTGAACCTCAACGCTCATGACTGATCTCCCAGCCGGTATTCCAGCAGGTTCAGCACATCCGGTATCAGCAGTGCGATGTCACCGGCCCCGAGCGTCATGATGATGTCGCCGGGAGAGGCGTTGTCGGCCAAATGGCCGGCCACATGCGACCACGACGGTTCGAACACGACCTGCCCAGGGGGCAGTGGCACGGCGTCGGCCATGCCCTGCCCGCTGGCGCCCGGGATGACCTGCTCACCAGGCGCGAAGACCTCCAGGACGACGGCGAAATCCGCGAGTCCGAGGGCCGCGCCGAACTCCTTGACGTACATGGCCGTGCGGTAGTAGTGGTGGGCCTGGAAGGCGACCAGCAGGCGGCCGCCGCCAACCACCTCGCGGGCTGCGTGCAGGGTCGCGGCGATCTCGGTCGGGTGGTGGGCGTAGTCGTCGTAGACGCGCACCCCGCGCACGTCGCCGCGGAACTCGAAGCGGCGGCGGGTGCCCGCGAACGCGGCCACGCCATCTGCGGCCTCCTGCGCGCCGAACCCGAGACCGACAGCTGTGACGATCGCCGCCGTCGCGTTGCTGACGTTGTGCATCCCAGGGACCCGGATGGTTGCCCGAACGTCCGGCAGTCCGGCCCGTTGCAGCCGGAATTCGGATCCCCGGGCGGAATGACCGTCCACGGCGATCCGGAAGTCCGCCTCAGGATCCGCCCCGTAGGTCACCACCCGGACACCGGCCGCGCGCGCGGCCGCCACGAGCCTGCCGCCACCCGGATCGTCGATACAGGCCGCCAGAAACCCGTCGCGGGAGCCGATACCCATGGCGAAATCGACGAAACCCTGTTCCATCGCCTCCGCCGTGCCCCAGTAATCCAGGTGGTCGGCTTCGACGTTGGTGACGATTCCGGCGTAGCTTGGCAGACGCAGGAACGATCCGTCGCTCTCATCGGCCTCGACCACGAAGAATTCGCCACTGCCCAGGTGGGCGTTGCTCCCCGATTCGTTGAGCTCACTGCCAATGGCGAAGGAGGGGTCGGCGCCACAGTGTTGCAGGATGACGGTCAGCATCGACGTGGTGGTCGTCTTGCCGTGGGTGCCGGCAACCGACACCACGGTTCGCCCGCGCATCGTGGCGGCCAGGGCGACGGAGCGGTGCACAACCGGGATTCTCCGTTCCTTCGCCGCAACCACCTCCGGGTTATCCTCGCCGATGGCCGTGGAGATGACGACCAGGCCGACATCGCCGAGGTTGTCCGCGGCGTGCCCGATGTGACAGGTGGCGCCGAGGGCACGCAGGGCATCCACGCGGCGCGACTCCTTGGCGTCCGATCCGGTCACCGCGATCGACTGCGCCAGGAGCAGCCGCGCCAGAGCACTCATGCCGGCACCGCCGATGCCGATGATGTGCACCGAGTCGGGCAGTGTGAGGTCGCTGCGTCACGACTGTCTCCCTCCGGCTGCGGCTATCACCAAGTCTGCCACCCGTTGTGCGGCATCCCGCACACCTTGCCCGGAAGCCTTCGCCGACATGTCGGACAGGGCTGCGGGATCGTGCAGGGTCGCCGCCAAGGATTCCACGACCTGCGGTGTGAGGTCCTCGTCATCGACGAGCCGACCACCTCCGGCGTTCACCGTGGGAAGGGCGTTGTAGCCGCTGCTCTCCGTTGCCTATCGGCAGGGGCACGTACAGCGCGGGCAGGCCCACGGCGGCCAGTTCCGCACACGTCATCGCCCCCGCGCGACAGATCGCGAGATCCGCCGCGCAGTAGGCTTGGGCCATGTCATCGATGTAGGGAACCGGGTGGTAGTCGGGGTGCTCCACGGTGATCTGATCGGCGTTCTTCTCGCCGTACGCATGGATCACCTGGATGCCGGACTCTGCCAGGGCGGGGAGAGCGCCCCCCACCGCCTGGTTGATGTTGCGGGCACCCTGTGACCCCCCGAACACCAGCAGGCAGGGGGATTCCTGGTCCAGGTTCCACGCCCGTCGTGCCGCAGATCGGCCGGCCACCCGGTCCAGGGAGGCCACCGAAGCGCGCAACGGAATGCCCACTCGGATGGCCCCTGGTAGGGACCCGGCCACGGCTTCGGCCACGTACGGGGTGAATCGGCGGCCCACGCGGTTGGCCAGCCCGGCTCGGGCGTTCGCCTCATGAATGACGATGGGTACGCGATTGCGCGCTGCCAGATACGCCGGCATGGAGACGTAGCCCCCGAAACCGACCAGGACGTCGGCCTGGCGCCGCTGCAGGATCTCACGGGTCTGGTTGACGGCTGCGCGCATCCGCCACGGCAAGCTGAACAGATCCAGGGTCGGCCGGCGCGGGAGGGGGACGCGCGCGATGATGTCCAGTTCGTAGCCGCGCGCCGGTACGAGCCGCGTCTCCAATCCCTCAGCAGTACCGAGGGCGCTCACGGTCACCGTGGGGTCGATCGCGCACAAGGCATCGGCCACATTCAGCGCGGGTTCCACGTGACCCGCCGTCCCCCCACCGGCGACGACAACGTGCAGGCTCACCTCAGTGCCGCACCCGTGACCGCACAATGCGTGTTCGCTCATTTCGGCGAGCGTGGAGTACCTGTGCCGCCTCGGGTTCGTTGCGCGCGAAGGCCAGAAGCACCCCCACCGCGCACAGACACATCAGCAAGGACGAGCCGCCGTAGGAGACCATCGGCAGGGGCAACCCGGTGATGGGCAGAAGTCCGATGACCGCACCGATGTTGATCACGGCCTGGCCGATGATCCAGGCCAGGATCCCGGCAGTGGTCAGTTGCACGAAGACGTCCTGTGAGTTGCGGGCAACGCGGATGGCGGCCAATGCGATCAGGGCGAACATCAACAGCAGGCTCATCGTGCCGATCAACCCCAACTCCTCGCCGATGACGGCGAAGATGAAGTCAGTATGAGCCTCCGGCAGAGCCTCCCCACTTCTCCCGACTCGCCCCCAGCCCGGTCCCGGCAAGTCCGCCGGTGGCCAGACCGTACTGACCATGGATGACCTGCCATCCCGCACCGGACGGATCAGAGGCGGGGTCGAGCCAGGTCTTGAACCGCTGCATGCGGTACGCCACGGTCACCGACATCAGACCGACCATCACCACGAGAAGGCCCGCCGCCCCGGCGAACACCCGCATCGGGGCCCCGGCGACGAAGAGCAGCGCGGCCAGGATCGGGAACATCACGATGGTGGTACCCAGATCGCCCTGGGCCAGGATCAGGATGATCACGAGGCCGAACACCGGCACCAAGGGGATCAGCAGATGCCGCCACTCGTGCAGGACCCGGCGCTTGCGGGTGAGCAGATCCGCGCCCCAAAGGATCAGCGCGAACTTCGCGAACTCGCTCGGCTGGAATTGGAAGGGGCCCCCGAACGAGATCCAGTTGCGCTGGCCGAACACGGACACGCCGATGCCCGGGACGAACACGAGGAACAGGCCGATGAACGCAGCGATCAACAAGAAGGGGGCGGCCGTGCGCAGCTTGGCGATAGGGGTTCTGGACAACAGGACCATCGCGACCAAACCGACCACGGCGAACATGAGTTGCTTCTCCGTGACGGTCAACGGCACGTCGCCGGCGGCGTATGTGACGACGTTGCTCGCAGAGAAGACCATGACGATACCCATGACCAACAGAAGCAGGGTCGCGCTGAGCAGGATGGCGTAATTGGCCAGGGGCAGATTCCACCAACGGCGCAGCGTCTGACCGCCCGGCATGACATCCCACATGGCTAGGCCCGCAAGCGCTCGACAGCAGTCCGGAACGAGGCAGCAGCCGACGCCGTGTCCGAGAACGGGGTGGGGTGGACACAACCCGGGGCAAGGATTACCGATTCGGTGCCGCGGGCGAGAGCGTGGGCCCGCTCGACTGCCTTCGTCATGACTCCAGTGTCCGTGCCGGCGACGGCTTCGGCGCGAACATCCGGCGCGTGTCGCCGACTCGCGGTCGCAAGTTCCTCGGCATCGGGGCCGAAAGCGACGATCGTGCGCAGGAAATCCCGATTCGTGGCCAAGACGTCGCTGAGCCGGGGCAGGATCTGCTCGGCGGGTCCACCGACAATCCAAATTGCGCCCCCTTCGGAGCGCAAGCTGGCCCGCAGCCCAACAGAAGTCACGCACGCCGCGTCGTTGACGAACCGGGTCGGCACCGTGGCCTTCACGAGTTCATGACGGCCCGGCAACACCGGCGCGTCGCGCAAGGCATGTGCCATTCCGCTCACAGAGACACCCAGGCTGCGGACGAGGGCGATCGCGGCCAATGAGTCGACGGCGTAGAAGGGCATGGGAACGCGCAGGTCGGCCAGGGTGGCGATCTCCTGGGCGTGGGTCTCGCGATTGTCGACGAATGCCCGGTCGGCGATCACGTCCTCGACGACGCCGATCTCCGAGCGCGCGGGAATACCCAAGGTGATCCCGATGGCCCGACACCCCTCGACGACCTCGGCGCGTTCGACCATCGTGACGGTGAGGGCGTCGCCGCCGTTGTAGACACAGGCGATCTGTGAGTTCTGGTAGACCGGCCCCAGTTCGTCGATGCTGTCCGGTCCGTCGGCATTCAGGCATACGCTCGCCCAGGGCGACACGGTGCTGGCGCCGATGCGCTGGTCAGCGGACACGGCGACGACCACCGCGTCCTGCGAGGCCGGGTCCAGGATGGCCTGCACGGGATTCGTGATCGAGTCGCTGACCGATCGACCGGCCGCGCGCAGAAGATGGACGACCAGGGCTGCCGTTGTCCGCTTGCCCGCGATGCCCCCCACCAGCAACCACGCAACATCGCGCCCCGGGCGCAGTTGCCAGGCCAGCTCCAAGTCGTCGATAACGGGGATCCCCAAGTCGTCGCACAGATCGGTGTGACCCGCGGTGGCGACGGCCACGTCCGCGGCCTCGGTGAAATGATCCACGCGGATCCCGCCGAGGACACCGAGGATCTGTTCGCGGTCGGAGTCGTCGGGTGGGGCAACCACCGTGACGGCAGCACCGCGCTCCAACAGCAGATCGGCACTGGCGAACCCGCGATCCCCGAAGCCGTCGACGACCACATGCAGTCCGCGCAGATCCTGTGGATTCGGGAACTGCCAGCTCACGTCCTGACCCATTCGGCGTAGAACAATGCCAAGCCGGCGGCCACGAGCAGGGCCTGCACGATCCAGAACCGGACCACGATCGTGGATCTCCTCCCACCCGTGCACTCTCGAAGTGATGGTGGAGGGGCGCCATACGGAACATGCGCTTGCCGGTCAACTTGAAGCTTCCCACCTGTCCGATCACCGACAGGGCCTCGAGGACGAACAGGCCGCCGATCAGCGGAAGCAGCAACTCGGTGCGGCTGAAGATGGCCAGCGCGGCTATTGCCCCACCCAGCGCCAGCGAGCCGGTGTCCCCCATGAAGATGCGCGCCGGCGATGTGTTCCACCACAGGAATCCGACGCACGCACCGGCGACCGCGGCCGCGATCACGGCCAGATCCAGCGGATCCCGCACTTCATAGCACCGCACGAAACGGCCGAAGGAGCAGTTCTGCCCGTACTGCCACACCCCGAGCAAGGTGTAGGCCACGAACGCGATGGCACTGGCTCCAGTGGCCAGACCGTCCAGCCCGTCGGTCAGATTCACTGCGTTGGTGGCCGCGGTGATGAGGAACCAGATCCACAGGACCAGCAGCACGGTGGGCAGCACGATCGGGGTGTCCCGTACCAGCGAGATGGCGTGACTCGCCGGCGTCCGGCCGAGTTCGTCCGGGACACAGGGTGCTGCCGTAGGCGAAGGTGAGCGCGACGAACGCCTGCCCGATGCAGTTTTGTGCGGGCCCGGACCCCGGTCGAGCGTTGCCGGAAGATCTTGAGGTAGTCGTCGGCCATGCCGACGAGACCGAGCCCGACGATAAGGTAGATCGCCAGGAGTCCGGACGCGGTGGGTGCCTGCCACACATAGGCATGCGAGACGGCGTACCCGACGACGACGGCGATCAGGATCGCCAATCCGCCCATGCGACGGGGTGCCTCGCTTCCCCTCGTGCTCGGGGTAGGGAATGCCCTCGGTCGAGACGCGAATCGCCTGGGAGTAGCCGTGCCGTTGCAGGAATGAATGAGCAGCGGAGTCCCGAGCAGCGTGATCAGAAGCGCGACCATGCCCGCGATGACGACGAGCTTCACGTCGGTTCCGCCAGGATCGCGTCGGCCACGCGTTCGAGGCCGACCGCCCGGGACGCCTTCACCAGCACCACGTCACCGGGCTGGCAGTCCGGCGCGCAGCACCGCCACGGCCTCATCCACGTCCGGCACGACTATCGACTCGCCATCCCACGACCCCTCATGCGCCGCGCCCATGTGGATCGGCCGGGCGCCCTCGCCGACGACGACCAACTGCGAGATGTTCAGGCGCACGCCAGCCGGCCTACGCATCGTGGTGGCCCGGCGAGGTATCGGCCGAGTTCGCGCATCTCCCCAAGTACGGCCCACGTGCGGCGGTCCCGGCCCATGCTGGCCAGCGCCCGCAGTCCAGCGGCCATGGATTCCGGGTTCGCGTTGTACGCGTCGTTGATCACCGTGACGCCACCGGAGCTCCTGGACCTCCATGCGCCAGCGACTGTCCAGGTGCACCCCGTGCAGGCGGTTGGCGGCCTGCTCGAAGTCGAGGCCGAGGGCGACTGCCGCGGCGACCGCTGCCGCCATGTTGTACCCCTGATGCTCCCCGAACACCGCCGGTTCGACCCGCGCGGTCCTGCCGGCATGGGCCAACGTCACACACGGGATGGCCGATCGTCGAGCTCGATGTCCAGTGATGCGCACATCGGCGAGTCTGGAGCGGCCGAATGTCGACCACCCGTGCCGGTGCCCGCTGCGCCATGGCCATCACGCATCGGGTCATCGCGCGTTCAGCACCGCCACGCCGTCGGACAGCGACAGTGCCGACACGATCTCGGCTTTGGCGTCGGCGATCGCCTCGCGGCTGCCGAACTCGCTGATAGTGGGCCTGCCGACGTTGAGCACCATGCCGACGTCCGGCGGCGCGATGCCGCACAGGTAGTCGATGTGGCCCTTTCCCCGCGCACCCATCTCCGCGACCAGGAATCGGTGTCGGCGGTGCACCTCGAAGCACGGTCCGCGGCAGGCCGAGTTCGTTGTTGAAGGATCCCTGCGGGGCGATGGTGGCACCGAAATCCCGCAGGACCACGGCCAGCAGGTCCTTGGTGCTGGTCTTGCCCGACGACCCGGTGAGCGCCACGACGCGCAGGTCGGGGACAGCGATCGATCGACAGCCCGTGCCAGGCGCCCCAGCGCCGCAACAGTGTCGTCGCACGAGTATGTGCGGCCCGTCGACCGGACGGGAAACCAGGCAGGCTACCGCGCCGGCCGCCAGCAGCCTGGGCGCAGTGGTCGTGGCCGTCGTGATTCTCCCCCACCACCGCCACGAACAGGGCATCGGCCGGAACGGCTCGGGAATCCACCGCGATCTCGGCGACGACCGCTGCCGGATCGGCGGTTAGCGAGCCGCCTGTCGCAGCCGCCACTTCTTCCAGGGTCATCGCGATCACGAGGGTCCCGCCAGTTCCGCCAAGACCTCCGCCGCCACGATCCGGTCGTCATGTTCGAGGATGCGGCCCTGCACTTCTTGGCCCACTTCATGACCCTTGCCCAGAATCATGACGCAATCCCCCGGCTCGGCTGACGTTATGGCAGTGCGGATCGCGGTCTTGCGGTCGCCGATCTCTTGTACGGATGCATGGTGTGCGCTATGCGCGCCATCTAACACGGCGGCGCGGATCTGCGCCGGATCCTCGCTGCGCGGATTGTCGTCGGTGACGATCACGTGGTCACTCACGGTGGCGGCGATGCGGCCCATGTCGGGGCGCTTCATCCGATCTCGGTCGCCGCCGCATCCCAACACACTCCAGATTCTGCCCCCGGTCACCTCGGCAACGGCGGACAACGCGCGGTGAACCGCATCGGGAGTATGGGCATAATCCACCAGCACGGCTACCTCACCCCGCTGATCCGGCACCACCTCCATGCGTCCCGGAACACCTGTTGCTGTGCCGACGGCGGCCACCGCCTGCGCCACGTCCACGCCGAGCCGATGCAGGGCCGCGACGGTGGCCAAGGCATTGCTGACGTTGAACACACCCGGCATCGCCAACTGGGCCGCGTGAGCGTGGCCGCCATGGTTGACCGTGAATCGACTGCCCGTCGCAGTGGCCTCGATGTCCGTGGCCCGCCAGTCAGCGTGGCCGGCGTCGAGGGCGTAGGTTTGCGCCGCAATGGCGATGTCGTCGTACAGTTGCTCACCCCAGGCGTCATCGGCGTTGATCACGGCGAACCGCGCCCGCTGGTGTGTGAACAGCGAGGCCTTCGCGGCGAAGTAGTCAGCCATGTCCACGTGGAAGTCGAGGTGATCCGGACTGAGGTTCGCGAAGACCGCCACATCAAAGACGATGCCATCGACCCGGCCGAGCACGAGGGCGTGGCTGGAGACCTCCATCGCGACCGTGTCGACGCCGGAGGCCACCATGAGGGCCAGCAGCGCCTGCACATCCGGCGACTCGGGCGTGGTCCGGGCTGTCGGTATGCGGCGATCGTCGACGAACGTACCGGTTGTCCCGATGATTCCCACGCGATGGCCCAGGTGCTGCAGACCGGCCCTCGCCAGGTAGGTCATCGTCGTCTTACCGTTGGTGCCGGTGAAACCCAGCATGTTCACCTTGGCCGCCGGGTCGTCGTAGATCTGAGCACTGATCTGCCCTAGCGCCGCGCGGGGATCCTCGACGACCAGCACTGGCATGTCCCCGGGGATCCACTGCGCGCCGGCGGCATCCGTGAGAACCGCTGCGGCTCCAAGGTCACGGGCCTGGGTCGCGAATCGCGCACCGTGGGTGTTGGCCCCCGGTAGCGCCGCGTACAGATCCCCCGGCAGCACGGCACGCGAATCCAGCGTGACGCCCGTGACACCGACTGTCGGATAATCCGAACTCCCCAAGGCCGCCAGAGGTAGCGGGCGCACCGGGGTCCGCCACGAGAACGTCACAGCCGCAGGTTACTGGCCCGCGGCCAGATCCGACTCATAGATGGGGAGCACGGCGGGCTTCTTGCCCGATGGCGGGACGTTCATCGTCTGCAGACCGTGCACCATGACCTCGCTGAATACCGGCCCACCGGTCTGACCGCCGTAACGCGTCTTCTTGGGGTTGTGGACGAACACCCCGACTGCCAGGACCGGATCGTCGGCCGGCGCTACACCGATGAACGAGGCGGTCACGGAGTTGTCGTAGCCGCCGACCTCGTCGTTGTAGCGGTACGCAGTACCGGTCTTGCCCGCTACCCGGTAACCCGGGATGCTGGCCATCTGCGCCGTGCCCTCATCGCCGATGACCTGCTCCATCATCCGCAGCAGTTGCTGGGCGGGCTTCTCGTCGATCGACCCGGACACCTTCGGTGGCTTGCGCCGGTTGGACCGACCCGTCCGAGCTGATGTACGATCTTGATCGAGGCTGGCCGGCATGCGCACCCCGCCGTTGGCCACGGTGGCGAAGACGGAGGTGGCCTGGATGGCGTTCAGCGACAGGCCCTGCCCGAAGGCGATCGTCGGGAACGACGTTGGCGGACCACTCCTCCGTCGGCGGGACGTAGCCCGTCGGACTCGCCCGGGAACTGCAGCCCGGTGGGCTCGCCGATCCCGAATTTCTTCATGTAGTCGTACAGTTTCTCGCTCGCCGATCTTCTCGCTGACCAGGATCGTGCCGGTGTTGGCCGACTTTGCCAGGATTCCGGCAGCGGTCAGATTGGTCGTGGGGTGCCCCTCGTGGTTGCGGAACGTGCTGCCACCACGGGTGAAGCTGTAGGGCACGGTGAAGACCGAGCGCGGGGTGATCGCCTGCTCGTTCAAGACGGCTGCCATGGTCATGACCTTGCTGGTCGATCCTGGCTCGAAGACCTCGGTGAGGGCCTGGTTGTTGCGGTTGACGTCGTCTGGCCTGACTCCGGGCCGGTTGGGGTTCATGGTCGGCACGGATGCCAGGGCCTTGATCTCCCCGGTCCGCGGGTCCATCACAACCACCGCGCCCGAGTCCGCTGCCGAGTCGCGAACCTGATCGGCCAATGGCCTGCTGGGCTACCCATTGCAGGTCCCGGTCGATGGTCAGTTGCACCGACGTGCCGTCGACCGGATCGCGCTCACGCTCGGATCCCGTGGGGATCTGACGACCCCCGATGCCCGCTTTCGAAGATCTTGACTGCCGTCCGACGCCGCGCAGTTCGGTGTCCAGGCCGTACTCCAGTCCCGCTCCCGGTGCCCCATCGGGCCTCAGGTACCCCAAGACGTTGGCGGCCAGGTCGCCGGAGGGGTAGTAGCGCTTGGTGGTGCGCTGACCGAAGATCCCCACGAGGTCCAGCGACGACACCGCATCCCAGATCGTCCGGCGAGACCTGTTTGGCGACGTAGGCGAAGTGCTTGTCGGTGGTCAGCGAGTCGACGATCTGCTCCTTGGGAATGTTCAGGATGGGCGCAAGGTAGTCGGCGGTCGCGTCCTTGTCGGTCACCAGTCGCGGGTCGGCCGTGACGTCCACGGCCTCGACGGACTCGGCCAGCGGCCTCATGTCCGCGTCGTAGATGCGTCCCGCGCTGGGCCGGCAGGCTCACCACCGCCGTCCGGTCGATCTCGGCCTGCGTCGGCGCGACCGGAGCGGTTCAGCAACTGCAGGTCGACCAGGCGGGCGGCGAAGATCGTGAGCACGAAAGCGACAGCACTAGTGCCAACAACCGCAACCGACCTCCCGGGTCGGCGGGCTGGTAGGTCCTCGGGGCCGGGGGGCCGCCGTGATCTGCCGAGCCGCCGCGGCCGATGGGGGGTCTCGTCGATGTGCTCACGTGCGTCCTGTTCCCCACGATCCCGAGGGGCTGTTCGCCCTCGGTGCCGGCCGATTGTTCCGGGGCCGTGGGCTCGGGGGTTGTCGCCTGCGGGGTCACCGCCGCCGGGGCGGGTGCCCCATCGGCCGTGGGCGCGTTCGTTGCCGCGGCCGGGTCCGTCGTGGCGCGTGGGCCACCGGCGCGACCTGGGGCACAGCGCCTTCCGGGGTGCGCTGCCCGGGCAGCGGAACGACACCCGCGGCTGTCGGTGCGCCGGATCGGCGGCAAATCCTGCCGGCCACGACTCGCCGAGAACCTCGTCCTTCGCGCAGGTCGGATGAACACCGGGGCGGTGGCGGGGACCATACCGAAGGAGACCGGCCTTCTGGCTCAGGGTGACCGGCGACGACGGCGTCCTGGATCTGGGTCGCAGCGATCTGCTCGCGCTGCGCCAGGTCGGCCTTCTGGACCCGCAGTTCATGGGCCCGGAAACTGCCCTTGGCCAGCGCCGTGTTGAGCACCAGCAGCGACAGCAGGCCGATGACTCATCACGATCAGAACGCCGATCGCGAACGCACCGGCACTCATCACACCGGTGCGAGTGCGGCCATGGGTGCGCGACTGGATACCGGACGGGCTGACCGTGCGGCGCGAACCCGCGTGGGGTACGACCGTCATGATGCCTCCCGCATCTTCTCAGCGGCCCGCAGCCGGACTGAACGAGCCCGTGGATTCGCCGCAATTTCTTCCTCCGACGCTACCTCCGATCCGCGCGTAATCAGGCGAAGCCAGGGCCGCGAGTCGGGTGGGATGACCGGCAGATCGGGTGGTGCGGTGGTCTGTGGCCCCGGCGCGTAGGCGCCTGCTTTGACCATCTTGTCCTCCAAGGAGTGATAACTCAGAGCGACGAATCGGCCGCCGGACGCAGTCGGGCAGGGCCTCGGGCAGTGCCTGCGCAGGCTGCGCAATTCGGCGTTGACCTCGATGCGGATGGCCTGGAAGGTGCGCTTGGCGGGATGTCCCTTGCGCCGGGCGGCGGCGGGGATGCCCGCGTCGACCGCCGCCACCAGATCATCGCTGGTGGGCAGGGGGCGGCGAGCCACGATCTGGCGTGGCGATCCGTCGTGCGAAGCGCTCCTCGCCGTACTCCCAGAGGATGCGCGCGAGTTCGCGACTGCGGGTAGGTGTTGAGCACCTCCGCGGCCGTGAGTCTCGCGGTGGTGTCCATGCGCATGTCCAGCGGGGCCGAGCCGGGAGTAGGCGAAGCCACGCTCCGCCTGGTCGATCTGCATCGAGGACACCCCGAGGTCGAACAGCACCGCGTCGATCGGCGTCGACCCCCCGGTCGTCGCAGCACCTCGCCCATCTCGTCGTACCGGGCGTGCACGACCGTGGCCCGGGAACCGTACGGCGCCAAGCGCCGCGAGGCGGCTGCCACCGCCTCGGGGTCGCGGTCGAGGCCGATCGCTTGCGCTTCGGGCGAACGCGCTCCAGCACCGCCTCACTGTGGCCGCCGAGGCCGGTCGTCGCGTCGACCATGACGGGCTCCTGGTCGCTCGGGTCGAGGACGGGCGAGCAGTTCCAGAACACGCTCGAGCGCCACCGGAATGTGACGTCAGCCACAAGTGTCACCATCCTGCCGTCCTTCGTCTCAACCGTTCGTCCGGTCAGGTCCCCGTCCGCACACGCGGACGCGGCTTTGGATCCGGGGAAGTGATCCAAGGCGACGGCGGGCAGGGACCAAATCGGACGCGCAGGGACCGAGGCAGGTGGCTCAGAACAGGCCCGGCACCACCTCCTCGGACAGGTCGGCGAACTCCTGGTCCTGTGCGGCCAAGTAGTCCTCCCAGGCCTGCACTTCCCAGATCTCGAGCGTGTGGTGGTTGCCCACGACGACGCAGTCGCGCTCGAGCCCGGCGTACTCGCGCAGAGGGCCGGGGATCGTGATGCGGCCCTGCTTGTCCGGGACCTGGTCGAACGCGCTGGAGAACAGCACACGCGAGTAGGCACGCACCGCGGCATTGGACTGCGAGGCCTCGCGGACACGGGCCGCGGCCTGCTTCGAACTCCGCGATCGGCCAGAGCACCAGGGAACGATCCTGTCCCTTGGTCAGCACCACCCCATCGGCAAGATCGGAGCGGAATCGCGCGGGCAGGATGAGCCGGCCCTTCTCGTCGACTTTCGGTGCGTGCGTGCCCAAGAACATGCCCGGCACCTCCTTTCGACGTCGTCACCAGCCCGTGGCCTCCACCATACTCCACTTCCCTCCACTTTCAACCTTTTTGGGGTGTGATTACTCCCATCGCCGTGCAACACGGCCACTTGCTGGTCCTCGCCGGCGATATCCCTCTCGCGCGGTGGCTGCAGCGCCTTGGCCGTTCAGATGTAGAAAACCAGCCGTGCTACGTCTGACCCCACCCGGAACGTCGACCCCCGCGGTGTCGTGCGCACGTCCACGCCTGCCCGGTCGCGACCCGGCCTTGTGTGAGACGGTGAACGCGTGCGGCGGGCAATGGCGGTGGGGCTGGGCGCCGTCATCGCGCTGTCCGTGCCGACCGCGACGCAAGCGGCTCCCCCCTGGCCAGGTGACTCGGTAACGGCCGGCCCGCGCACCACGGCGGCCAACAAGCGCATCACCCGCCTGGTGCCCCGCCGCATCGACCGCCGGGCGCTCGGCCACAACGTTGCCGTGTCAGTCGTGGACACCGCCACCGGCCGCGACGTGGTCAATCGCAAGGCTCGGCGCACTCTTGCCGGCGCCTCCAACACGAAGCTCGTCGCTGCCCTCATCACCCTCTCGTCGATCGAGCCCGGGACCCGGATCCCCACGGTCGTGCGGCGCACCGGTCGCCACGAAGTCACGCTGGTGGGCGGCGGCGACAGCCTCTTGACGTCGGGCAATGTGGCGGGACTGGCAGCACGTACCGCCCGCATGCTGAAGCGGGACGACCTGCGTCGGGTGCGGGTGCGCGTCGACGCGTCGCTGTACAAATGGCGTGGCCCGGGAGTCGGTTGGGCGGGCTACGAGGTGGGCAGCAACATCGGCCGGGTTGAACCGCTGAACATGAACGATGCCCGCACCGGCAACGGTCCGGCCTACGCCGGCAACTACTTCACGTCGCGGCTGCGGGCCGCAGGCATCTCAGCCACCTTCGCCGGCCGACAAGCGAGCAAAGACTCCGCGCAGGTGGTGGCGCGCTTTCGAGGACATCGCATCCAGGAGATGATCCGAGCCGCCCTTCTGCCGTCGGACTCCGATCACGCCGAAGCCCTCAGCCGGCTCGTGGCCCTCGACCATGGCTTCCGCCCCACATATGCAGGCTGGTGGCGGGCCGTCAAGGTGGTGGTCGACGGTTTGGGCGTGAACCGTAGGGGCATCCGGCTGTACGACGCGGCTGGCCTGTCGCAGCGCAATCGGCTCACGACCTCTTTCGTCGCCGACCTGCTGGTCGCGTCGATGGACCGCGAGAACCCGAATATGAACGAGTTGCTCAAGCGGCGCCTGCTGCCCACCGCGGGGAGGTCGGGGACCCTGGCTCCGCAATTCGGCCGGTTCACCGGCCCGGCATCGTGTGCTCGCGGCCGCGTGTTCGCCAAGACCGGCACAATCGCCGGCGTGGTGGCGCTTTCCGGCTACGCGATGGGGGCGGACAACCGCTGGAAGATCTTCTCGATCCTGGTCAACAACCGACCCGGCGTCGACGTCATGTCCTCGCGACGGGCTCTGGACCGCATGGCAGCCACTGTGACCGGGTGCTACTGAACTGACCGGCTCTTACTGCTCACGTCCGTTGCCGCGGTTCCGGTCCTGCCACCGCTGCTCCATGCGACCCATGAATCCCCCCGAACTCCTCGATTTCTTGCCCGCGGGCGGTGGGGTCGCAGGTCCGGCCGCCGTGCCCTCGGCGGTCCGGGGTGCTTTCCCGCGTAGCGCGCTGACGCCCACCACGCAGGCGGCCAGCATGACCAGGAATCCGACAATGCCCAGCGGGGCGATCTGCGAGGCCACACCGACGAGCATGAGGGCGATTCCGGCGATGAGCCCGACGACTCCGATGGCGATCTTGCGGCGGTCCGCGCCGGTGGTTCCGTGCCGAAGCGACGTCGCGAACTTCGGGTCCTCAGCGATGAGGGCCCGTTCCATCTGCTCAAGCAAACGCTGCTCGTGTTCTGAGAGGGGCACTTCGCCTCCTTCATACTTCGGCGTGGGCACATCGTTCGACAACGGTCTTGGCTTAACAATACGACTCCTGGGCGCAGATGGAAACCCGAGCATCGCCGGATTCGCCCTTGATCATGGCGGTGCGCCCCGGCCGCGGGACCGGCGTCGGTCCAGCAGACTGGCCGGTGTGATCACCCCGGAGCCGTATTTGGCGGTGGCCCGGTCCACTGCCGTCTCCGCCTCGCGCCACCCGTGCTCCGGATCGTCGAAGCCCAGTTGATGGGTTGCCTCGCTGCTGTCGGCCAACTTCTCCATCCGCACGCCGACCAGGCGCAGGCGCGCTCGCTGTAGACCGAGCTTCTGGTAAAGCCCAATGGCGACGGCGTAGATGTCGCGCCCGATGTCCGTGGCCTCGGGCAGAGTCTTCGATCGAGTGATGGTGGTGAAGTCGGCGAATCGGATCTTGATACTCACGGTCCGCCCGACTTGCCCAGCGGCCCGCAGGCGGGCGGCCACGTGGTCGCTCAGACGCAGCAACTGCCGGGTGATCACCTCCGGATCGTCGACGTCGCCGCCGAACGTGTGCTCCGAGCCGATACTGCGTTCCGGGGTGTGATTGGTGACCGTGCGTTCGTCCTGACCCCAGGACAGGTCCGCCAGGTGCTCACCCATCGCCGGTCCAAACGCCCGATGCAAGGTCTGCCGCGGCAGGTGGGCCACGTCGCCGACGCTGCGGACCCCCAGATGTGCAGTTGCTCTTCGGTCGTTCGTGCCCACCCCCCACAACGCACCCACCGGCAAGGGATGCAGGAACTGCACCACGGCGTCCGCTGCGATCATCAGGATTCCGTCGGGCTTGGCGTGTGCGCAGGCCACCTTCGCGACGAACTTGTTGGGAGCCCCGCCCACCGAGCAGGTGATGCCCTGTTCGTCGAAGACCCGGGCCCTGATCAGTTCGGCGATCGCGGTCGGCGAGCCGAATTGCCGATCGGGCGCCAGGGATGTCCAGGAACGCCTCGTCCAGCGACAACGGCTCGACCAACGCGGTGACCGATCGGAAGATCTCCATCACCCCGTCGCTCACGCGGGCATAGCGGCGGTGGTCGGCGGGAAGGATGACCGCCGCCGGGCATAACCTCCGGGCTCGTCCCATGGACATGGCGGCGCGCACGCCGAATTCGCGCGCTTCATAGGTCGCCGACAGGACGACGCCGCGAGACCCGGAACCACCCACGATCACCGGCCGGCCCCGAAGCACGGGTCGGCTGAGCAACTCCACCGAGGCGTAGAAGGCGTCCATGTCGACATGCAGGATCGTGCAGGTCGAATCGTCGCGTGGGCGCCGGGAAATCGAGTTTGCGCGTTTCACGACGACTCATGGCCTCTCCCCTAGCCTGCACTGCCGGGGCTGGAGTGCCACAACTTGCGGCGGCTTCGAGTAGATGATCCCGCAGGTCGGGTATCGGCGTACGGCGACTGCCGGAACCCGCTGGCATGGACCAGTACCCGCCGGATACCCGGCGCGGTCTCCCCCGTGGGCTGCGTGGGATCTTCCACCCGGGTCGAACCCGTGGACGGTTGGCTTTCCCCACTCAGGATCATGCGCACCACATCCATACCCTGTGTTCGCCACACTTCGTAGAGTTCCGGCAGCGACCAACAGCCGGTGGCACGGATCGATACCCCTCGCCGACCCGTCCTGCGCACCTTTCCCCTGGCGATGAGCAGCCAGGAGTGGAAGATGAGGTGGGCATCACTTTGGGCATCCTCGAAGAAGGTCAGATCCACCGGGCCGGTGGAGTCGTCCAGGGACAGGAAGATCACCCGCCGACCGCTGCGGATCGGTGGGGTCTGCGTGGCCACCTTGATCCCCGCGACCAGTACCTCGGACACCCGAGCGGGCATGTCGCACGGAGGCGGCTCGTGTCACGCCGAGTTCGGTCGAACATCGGCCGATAGAACGACATGGCGTGACGACGTGACGTCCAGGCCGAGTATCTCCAACTCGGCATGTACCCGATCGCCGTCCGACATCTCCGGCAAGCCGCTCGGCGTCGGTTCCACGGACCCGAGCGGCAACGCCAACTGGCTGCCGCGATCCTCCTGCACGACCGCGGCCGGCGCCTGCGACTGAGCTTCGAACTGTCCGGCCAGGCCGGTTACGGCGGCGGTGGTCTGTGTACGGGGTTTGCGCTCGGCGCCGACGACCCGTCCGATGCAGATCCGCGATGTGCAGCAGCAGGTCGCGCCGGGTGACGTGGTCGAGCCGGCGGGTGCGGCAATGCCGTGCAGCGCATCGAAGGCGCCGGCGCAACACCAAGTTCGTCGTCGCCGGGCGACTGACGGCGCCGCGATGCCAGAAGTCGGCCAGATCGACGTAGGGCTGGCCGACCTCGATCTGGTGGACCTCGGCCCCGCTGATCCCCTTGACGTCAGCCAACGACAGCCGGATCCCGAAACCGGACTCCACGGCTTCCACCCGGTAGTGCCCCTGGGAGGCGTTGATGTCCAGCGGAAGGATCTGCACCCCGCTGTTGCGCGCCTCATCCAGGATCAACCGTTTCGGGTACATCCCGGGATCATGAGTGAGCACACCCGCCAGAAATGCCGCAGGATGATGGGTCTTCAACCAGGCCGAGTGGTAGGTGGGCAAGGCGAAGGCTGCGGCGTGGGCCTTGCAGAAACCGAAACTGGCGAATGCGCGTAGTACCTCCCAGACCGTGTCGACGGTGGCTATCTCGTACCCCTTCGCCAGCGCCTGGGGGTGGAACCACACCTGGATCTGGGCCTGCCCGTCCGGGGATCCGAGTTGTCGGCGTACCTCATCGGCCTCGGCCAGAGAACATCCGGTCATCATGGCCACTATGCGCAGAACCTGCTCGTGGAACACCACCACCCCGTGGGTCTCGCGCAGGATCGGCTCCAGATCAGGATGCATCGACATCGACTCCCGCCAGCCGTGGCGCGCGCCGAGGAAGGGGGTGATCATGTCGCTCTTGACCGGTCCCGGGCGGAACAGTGAGATGTCGATGATCAGGTCGTTGAAGTCCCGCGGGCCGAACTTCCCGATGAGTTCACGCTGTCCCGGGGATTCGATCTGGAAACATCCCAGGGTCCGGGTGGACCGAATCAAGTCAAAAGTCGCCGGGTCGTCATGCGTCAGGTCGTCGAGAACGACCTCCCGGCCTTCAGTACGACGGATCTCGCTGACGGCGTGCGCCATCGCGGATTGCATCCGGATCCCCAGCACATCGAGTTTGAGGAATCCCATAACTTCGACGTCATCCTTGTCGAACTGGCTCATCGGGAAGCCCATCCAACTGGCCTCCACCGGCGTGCGATCCAAGAGCGATGCGTCCGACAGCAGTATCCCGCAGGGGTGCATGGCGATGTGGCGGGGCAATCCGTCCAACGACTCCACGAGTTGCAGATAGCCGTCCAGCAGGCCTCGATCGGCAAGCCGGCCGATCGCGGAGGAGCGCAGTTCGGGGAGTTCGGCCAACGCTGCCCTGGCATCTCGGGCCCGGATATGCGGAAAGGCCTTGGCGAATTCATCGATCTCACCGGCCGGCAATCCCAGCGCGGAGCCGACGTCGCGCAGGGCATGCCGAACGCGGTAGGTATCGCGCATGCTCACTGCCGCACAGCGATGAGCACCGAACCGCTGCACGATCTGGCGATAGATGTCGAGGCGCCGCGCCGATTCCACATCCACATCAATGTCGGGCAGTGCCCGCCGAAGTGGGGACAGGAAACGTTGCATCACGAGGTCATGACGCAACGGGTCCACCCCCGAGATGCCGAGGGCGAAGTTGATCAGACTGCCGGCCCCGGAGCCACGTGCGGCAACCCGGACATCCATCGACCGGATCAGATCGACGACCTCGGCCACGGTCAGGAAGTACCCGGCGAAACCCAGTTGGCTGACAACCGCCAATTCCTCGTCGAGTCGGCGCATCGCTGCCGCCTGCTGATCTGGGGGATACCGGCGATGAAGTCCGGCCAGTGATCGCTCGCGCAGCAACCCATCGGCTCTGTGCGCCTCTTCGTAGCGGGCCTGATCCCGATGGCGGCGACTGGCGTACCCCGTGAACGGCGACCCCGTCGGCTCCGCCGGGGCCCGACCCGAGAGCAGTACGTCCAGTTCGGGGACGTGGATGTCCCCGATCCCGAAATCCGCGATGGGATCAAGCACACAGTCCTGTGCCAATGTGACGGTGTCCCTAATCAGATCGTGCGCATCTCGGCCGGCGACCTGCCGTGCCACGTGGTGCATGTAGTCACTGGATGCCAGGAAACCCGCGGAGTTCTCCCGGTCCCGGTGCCGGGTGTCCAGCGGCACCAGTCGTCGTATCGCGTCGAGCACATCAGCCACCGGCGCCTGCTGGGCGTCGCGATACCGGACCGCGTTGCTCAGCACGACCGGCACGCCGTGCTCCCGGGCGAAGCCATACATGCGTTGGGCATGAGCCAGGGAGAAGTCAGGGCCGGCTCCGGGCGTTTCGGCTGATCGGGGTTTCGTGCGATGGCTGACAACTTCGAGGAAGAGCCGGCGGCCACCGACCCGATCCCGCCAACGGTGCAACAGTTTCACCGCCACGTCGTAACGTCGGCGCAGAATGGCCCGGCCCACATCCGAGTCCGGACCCAACAGGACTACCAAGTCACCCGGGCCGACGAACCGCACCACCTGGTCAGCAGTCAGGACCGGATTGCCGCGTTCGCCGCCGACGTGGACATCGGACACCAACCGGCTCAAAGCCGACCAACTGAAACCACTGTGCGACAGCAGCACCGTGCGCGGCAGTCGCGGATCCACCCAGCTGCCGCCGCGGACCGGGGTCCGAGATATGGCAGGTGGCGTGTGCGCCTCGCCGAAGGCGAGATCGACGCCCACGATGCCACCGATCCCCTGCGCCAGACACGCCTGCATGAAACGCACCGCACCGTACAGACCGTCGCGGTCCGTCAAGGCGACGGCCGGTTGCTCCCACTCGACGGCACGTTCCACCAAGGACTGTGGAGTGCTGACTCCATGACGAAGCGAGAAGGATGAGGCGACGTGCAAATGCGCAAAGGTCATCGTCTACCCCGCGCTGGGCCATCGCGAACTCGCCGGAATCGGCAAACCCACTCCGAGGGTGGCGGCGATCTGGTCCAAGAACGATTCGGCATCTCGCATCAGATCGTTGGCCTGGCGATCGGTGATGACATCGCGGCCGATCTCCACGAACACTCGACGGCGACCGATCATCTCGAAGTAGGCCGCCCACTCGGTGAACTCAGGCGCGACCTTCGGCAACATCTGCCACACGCTGCGCACCCGCGAGGAACGAGCGGGTTTGGCCCGCAACGCCAATAGCGCCGCAGCGGCCCGCAACGCGCACAGATGGGACGCGATGTAGCGTTGCGCCGGATTTTGTGCCTGATATGCGTCGTCGAGTGCGATAACTGCGGTCCGCAGCAGATCTCTGGTCGGAGCTGTGATCGTCATGGCAATCAGTCCATGACCCGCGTCAGGGACCACTGCTGACGCCCCGGCTGGAACGTCACCTCGTACACCCCGGGTGTCCCCGTACGGCCCGCGGCTGCCGTTACCCGCCACACCTGCCAGTCGTCGTGTTGCAGCGGCTCGTCGAGGTCGGACCACCATGCCGGCGACGTGGACCAACGATCGAGGATGTCGCAGACGGTGTAGAGCCGATCTCGCCACAGAAAATGTTCTGGCGAGTCATCGGGGGCACGACGGACCTCAATCGCCGTGGCCGCCACCTCGTCAACGCCACCGTATTGTCGGGACATAACCCTCACCCCATTTCTGATTCGGTCCAATATTCGAACATTAGTTCGATACCCGTATTAGAACATGTGAACGAATGCCGGTCAATAAGTCTTCCCCACGCAATCCGGACCGCTCGGGGTTCGGCCCAACACCCGGCCACCGGCAGCGAGGCGAATCCACCGCGGTCCAATACTCTTCGACCATGGGGCAGACATACAGCCACCTCCCGAACGGCGTGCGCAAAGTGGGAGACATCCTCACCGGCCTCGGCGCCATGGGAACCATCACCCATCTACCGCAGGGTGCGCCAACCGCGGCCGCGGCAGCCGAGGCCCTCGACGTGACCGTCGCACAGATCGCGAACTCACTCGTCTTCGAAGCCGACGGCAGTCCCCTGCTCGTCATCATCTCCGGTTCGCACCGCGCCGATACCCACAAGTTGGCGTCCCTGACCGATGGCAGCAAGGTGAGCCGCGCCGACGCCGCCTTCGTCCGGCTCAACACCGGCCAACCCATCGGCGGCGTCAGCCCGGTCGGGCACCCGCGCCCGATCCACACCCTTATCGACGTCACCCTGGCGCGCTACCCACAGGTCTGGGCCTCGGCCGGTCACCCGGATTACGTGTTCAACACCACCTACGACGAACTCCTGCGCATCACCGCCGGCTACGCGGCAGAGGTCGGCGAAGCCCCGGCCTGATGAACCGACTCACACAGGTCGACATATGGCATGTTGCCACCGCATCGATCCCAGCCTCCTTGTGGCACATGGCCACCGATCCGCGACGGCTGCGCACAGTGGCAGGACTGCGATTCGCCCGATCGCTCGGCACCGGCCGCGGTGACACCTTCACCGTGGGTGACGCCGACTGGCACACCTGGGTACTTGTGTCGGTGTGGGATGCCGGCGCCGACCCGTTGGCCGCCCATCCGGTGCTGCGCGGCTGGAACGACATCGCCACCGAGCACACGACACTGCACCTGAAACCAATCTCCGCGCGAGGCCGGTGGTCAGGGCAGGAACCCTTCACCCCCGAACCGTCGAACGAGTCCGGGCTCATCGCAGCGATCACCCGCGCCAGGGTGAAGCCCCGGCACTGGTGGACGTTCCACACCTCGGTCGCCCCCGTTGTCGCGGACCTCCACAGCCAACCCGGTCTGCTCTACCGCATCGGCATCGGCGAGGCACCGATCGGGTTGCAGGGCACGTTCAGCGTCTGGCGCTCGCACAAGGACATCAACGAGTTCGCCTACCGCCGAACACCGCACAAAGCCGTCATCGACCGAACCCGGCAACTCGACTGGTACGCCGAGGAACTCTTCGCCCGATTCACGGTCCTCGATGTGCAGGGAACCCCGCTATGGTCCGACGCCTGACCTGGGCTCTGGTCGCCACGACCATCGTGGCCCAGATCGGGTGGATCCTGGTGCCCGCGATGCAGCGACAGGCCGTCACGACCGTCGTCGTCCTGGCATTCAGCGCCACGGTGCTCAGCGACGCCTGGCAGCAGTTCGGCCCGAAATGGACGGCAGCCTTCGCCACCATCTGCCTAAGTTTCGGTTGGGTCATCGAATTCGTCGGCCAGGCGACCGGGCTGCCCTTCGGCGCCTACTCGTACACCGACCAACTGCAGCCGCACATCGGTGGCGTACCCCTCATCGTGCCGTTCGCCTGGTTGATGATGGCCTATCCCGCCCTGATCCTGGCGCGATCGGTCACGACGAAGTGGGTGGTCCCGCTGGCCGCCCTCGGACTCGCCGCATGGGACCTGTTCCTGGACTCGCAGATGGTGTCGGAGGGCTACTGGGTGTGGCAGGACCCGACTCCCGCGCTGCCGGGCATTCCCGACATCCCGCTGCAGAACTACGTCGGGTGGGTGATCGGCGCGATGATCCTGATGGCGATGCTGAACCTGTTGCCGGCCAAGCCCATCGACGTCCGGGTGTCCCTCGTCCTCTACACGTGGATGTGGATCGGCGGCATCGTGGCCAACGCGGTGTTCCTGGACCGACTGCCCGTGGCGGCCTGGGGCGGGGTGGCGATGGCCACGCTTGCGATCCCTGCCTGGCACCGATTCCGGCATCCGGTCACGGCATGAGACGCGCATTCGTCACGGCCGCATCCGCGCTCGCCGCCGGGATCGCGGCCCACAGCCTGCTCAATCTGCGCTACTTGCGCCGACCGTCACCACACCCCGCGTCCACGGCCCGGATCAGCGTCCTGCTGCCGATGCGGAACGAGGCGGAGCGCGCCGAGCCATGCTTGGCCGCGCTGACGCACCTGTACGGCGACGTCGAAATCCTTGTGCTCGACGACAACTCGACGGACAACACCGCCGAGGTCGCCGCCGCCCACGTCGACGTGATCCGCAGCACCGACGAACCACCACCGGGCTGGCTCGGCAAGACCTACGCGTGCCAGCGCCTGGCCGAACGGGCGACCGGAGACGTGCTGGTGTTCATCGACGCCGACGTCGTGCTCGCCCCGGATGCCGCCGTCCAGGCCGCCGAATGGCTGACCGATGTCGATGCCGTCTGCCCTTATCCGCGGCAGATCTGCCGCACACGATGGCAGGAACTGGTTCAGCCGCTGCTGCAATGGTCATGGCTCAGCCTGCTGCCGCTGCGACTCTCCGAACGCACCACGCTGCCCAGCCTGTCCGCGGGCAATGGCCAGTTCTTGGCGGTCACTCGCGCGGCCTACGACCGGGTGGGCGGACATGCCGCGGTGGCCGGTGAAGTCGTGGAGGATGTGCAACTGATCCGGGCGCTGCGACGTTCCGGGGCCCACACCGCCATGGCCGACGGGACTCGTCTGGCGGCATGCACGATGTACCAGACCAATGCCGACATGGTCACCGGCTACACCAAGTCCTTGCACACCGCCGTCCCCCCGGCTGCGATGGCGGGATTGTTCGGCATGTATGTAGTGGCTCCCGCGATTGGTTTCGCGTCGCCGTCGACGCGCCTCATCGCCGTCGGCGGCTACGCCGCGGCAACCCTCGGCCGGGTGGCAATCGCGCGGCGCACCGAACAGCCGATCTGGTCCGCGTTCGCGCACCCGGTCGCCATCAGCGCCCTGACGTTGACCTACCTGCGATCTCATCGCCGCCGTGCTCGGGGGCAGTTGCAGTGGCGGGGTCGACCGATTCCGTGATCGTCAGGAGGGCCGGGTGAGGCCGTATCGCACAGGCTCGCCCGTCACGGCCGACCAGAAGCGGGTCCCGTACTCCCAGTGCCACCACTCCTGCGGATGCACGACGAAGCCGGCCGCGACATGACCGGGCCAGCAGCCTGCCGCAGGTCGCGCGCAGTCGCCGGGCCGTCCGGCTCGAGCGCGGCGGCGCCGGCCTCTCGACGAAGGCGTCGAACCCGGTCCCCAGCGCCAGCGGGTAGCCGCGACCACGTCAGGGTCAGATCGACCGTGCCACCCGTCGCATGCGGCGGAGCATCGTCGCGGGTCGGGATCCGGGTAGGCCACGAAACCCGGCGCGAGGGTCGCCGATCGCGGTACACCGGTCGTGCAGGACCGCCTGCAAACGCGGGTCACGCCACGCGTCCCAGATCGCCAGGCCGAAGCCGTCCGGCAAGAGTCGCGCGCCGTCGTGCAAGGCGCGCGTAGGTCTGCCGGGCGTACCTACGCTCCGCGCGCCCGAATGCGGCCACCCCTCATGAAAGTAGGCACCCAGGGCGCGGATCGACGGATGCTCCACCGGGACCAGGTCGCTCACCGTGGCCGGCGCAGATTCGGGCAGATCCGTGAGCATCGACGGGGTCCACGGGATCCAGTCCGGCAGGCGCCGCGGCCCAAGTCGCTTCCGGATCGTGGGCGCACCAGCGGGTAAGTCCGGCCCCGCGTAGTCGGGAAAGCGACAGCCACGCCGATCAACCCAGCGCCCGCAGCGATAGCCTGCTTGGCGTGGCGAGGGTGGCGGTGGTCGGCGCTGGGATGGCCGGCATGGCGATCGCCGCACGACTGGCCACCAAGGGTCACTCGGTCACGGTCTTCGAGGCCGCGGCAAACCCCCGGCGGGCAAGAATCGCGGGCTGCGACCGGGACGGTTTCCGCTTCGACCTGGGTCCGAGCACGCTGACCCTGCCCGCGGTGTACCGGGACCTCGTTCCTGAAGACCGGCCGCCGCCTCGAGGACGCCGTGGACCTGCTGGAGGTCGACCCGGCCTTCGGCTACCACTTTCGCCGACGGCACCTCCGTGAGCGTGCCCGGGGTCGGAGGTGGGCAGCGTGCGCAGGCCATGCAGGATCCACATTCGGCGGGGACTCGGGCCACGAGTGGCGCGGCTCTGCGACGGGCCGCCGAGATCTGGAGTCTGACCCGGCGAGACATCCTCGGCCGCTCCCGGCCCAGCACGGCGACCTCACCAGGTTGATGGCGTCACCACACGCGGAGCCTGCGCACGGTGGCCCCCTGGCAGACACGTGCGCGGGCTGGGACGCGCACTCTGCAGCGACCCCCGCGCGCGGATGATTCTCGACCGCTACGCCACCTACACCGGCTCCGATCCGCGCCGGTCCCCCGCTGCCCTGGTCACCATCCCGTTCGTCGAGCAGACCTTCGGCGTGTGGCACATCGCGGTGGGGTGCAGCGCCCTGGCCGCGGCACTGTACCAGCGCTGCCGACCTCGGCGTGATCTTCCACTTCGGCGATGCGCGTCGACCGGATCCTCACCGACGAGCGCGGGCAGGTCAGTCGGGGTCACGACCGCGGAGGCGAGGACTTCGCTGCCGACGCGGTGGTCACCGATTGCGACGACCCGTGCTACGACGAACTTCTGCCAACGCCGACCCGGACCGCCCGCGGCTTGCGCCTGCAGCCGTCGTTCTCCGGATTCGTGCTCGCTGCCGCCGTCACCGGCACGACCCCGGACGATCCACCACCACAACGTGTGGTTCCCGCAGGACTACGACGCGGAGTTCGACGCGCTCTTCGCCAGGAACCCGGCGCCCGTGGCCGACCCGACGATCTACGCCTGCGTGCCCGACGACCCGGCCATGCGTCCGGCGGCACGAGGCCTGGTTCATCCTGATCAACGCCGCCCGCCACGACCCCGGCGGGGGTGGACTGGCGCACACCCGGCGGTACGCCGACCACATCCTCGACGTCCTCGCCCGCCGCGGCGTCGATCTGCGCGAGCGTCTGCTGTGGTCGCGGATCCGCACGCCCGCGGACCTGGCAACGCACGACCGTCTCCCCGGCGGCAGCATCTACGGCGTGTCGAGCAACTGGCCGGCTGTCCACCGTCCTGCGCCCGTCGAACCGCAGCGCGGATGCCGGGACTGTTCCTGGTGGGCGGCTCGCGCACCCCGGCGGCGGACTGCCGCTGGTCGGGATGGGGGCGGAGATCGTGGCCGAGGAGATCGGCCGGGCCTGACCAGCGCGGATAGTCAATGTGCAGCCGACTGCGCACCGGCCCACAGCGACCTGGCCGAAGCCGACCAGCCGACCAGCAACGGCGGCCATCCAGCCCACCGAGTGCGCCCAGACGGGGCCTGCCACGGCGGTCGCGATGAGGAACATGCCCGCGATCAGCACCCGGGTGGGCCGCTCCGAGAGGCTGATCACCCCGATCTCGGTGAAGCCCACCCCGGCGGCGCGGGCCCGGGTGTACTCCTGCAGGAAGGCCAGGAAGGCCGCGGCGACCGCCGGCCAGGGGTTGGCCGCCGCCAGCGCCAGCCCCACCAGCAACGCGGTGTCGCCGACCCGGTCGGCCACGCTGTCCAGCACGTACCCGAAGTCGCGAGCTGCGCCCGGTCATGATCGCCACGGCGCCGTCGAGGTTGTCGATGCACCCCCGCGACCAGCGCACCAGCGCCAGGCGATCAGGATACTGATCGCGCACGACCAAGTACGGAACGGTCAGATCGCCACCAGCATGCCGAGCAGCGTCACCGCGTTCGGGGACAACCGCAGCGCGACCAGCGGCTTGGCCAGCACGTAGGTGATCGGTCAGCCAGACCTGCACCGGCAGTCGAGGTCCGCGGGTCCAGCCCACCGTGCAGGGCCGCCCAGCGTTCGAAGTACTCGCTCACGCGTCACACCGTCAAGCCCAGGTCGCGGTAGACCCGCAACGTCGAGTAACGAACGGTTCAGCGTGTAGAAATGCAAGCCCGGGCGCTCCCCGTCCAGCAACCGCGCGACACATGGCGGTCGCGACGTCGACACCGCGCGAACCACCGCCTCCGGATCGTCGGCCACGCGCTCGAACTGCTCGATCATCGTCGCCGGCAGCGGCGGTGCCGGACAACTGCGGCGAACCGCTGGATCTGCCTCACGTTGGTCACCGGCATGATGCCCGGGATGATCGGCATGGTGACCCCGGCCGCCTGTGCCGCGTCGACCAGGCGGAAGTACGAGTCCGCGTCGAAGAAGAACTGGGTCATCGCGAACTCGGCTCCGGCGTCCTGCTTGCGGCTTCAGAACCGCGACGTCGAAGTCCACCGACGGCGAGCGACGGGTGCACGTCGGGAATGCCGCCACCCCGACGCTGAAGTCGCCCAGAGACATCGACCAGTCGACGAGTTCGATCGGCGTGCTCGAGCCCGCCGGGGGTCGCCGTCCACTGCGGCCGCGGGGCCCCCCGGGGGGTCGCCGCGCAGCGCCAGCACGTGGTACACACCGGCGCGGCGTACGCGGCGATGACCGCCCGCAAGTTCGTCAACCGTCGATCCGACGCATGTGAGGTGACCCATCGGAGTCAGCGTCGAGTCCCGGGCGATCTGCTGGGTGATGGCCACCGTGCGGTCGCGGGTCGTGCCGCCGGCGCCGTAGGTGACCGAGACCAAGCGAGGGCCGCAACGGTTCCAGCCGCCGGATGGCGTCCCACAGGACTGCTGGGCCCTCCTCGGTCTTCGGCGGGAAGAACTCGAAGGAGAAGGACCTGCCCCGCGTCGATGCGTTCGCGCACTGTCGATGCGGCCACTTGACTGCTCACTGGTACAGGGTAGGGGAACCCCGGGGACAGGCGGCGAAGGCGTGGCAAGTCGCCGTCTGTCTTGGCGCACGCGTGGTCCAGAACCGGAGGCTGTGGGATGTCGGGTCAGGGTCTGGGTTCGGGTGGGTGGCCGGGTCGGGTGGTGGTCCACAGTCCGGGGGTGTCGGGGTCGGCCACGACGGCGAGTTGGCGTTTGTGGACCAGGTTGTGGTGGTACGCGCACAGCGGCGCCAGGTTGGCCAGGTTCGTCGGCCCGCCGTGGGCCCAGTGGTGGACGTGGTGGGGTGGCAGCGGTTGGCGGGGCGTCGGCAGCCGCGGTGGGCGCAGGTCTGGTAGGCGGCGGCCAGGGCGCGGCGTTGGGCTTTGGTCGCATGCCGTGTGGTGTAGCCGACGGCCAGCGGCGCCCAGGTGACGTGGTCGGGGTGGATGCCGGCCAGGATCATCCGGCGGCCGATCTTCGCCCACGCCGCACCCGTCGCCGCCGCACCGGTCGGGTCGGTTGGGTTGGTTGGGTTGGTGGGGTTGGTGGGGTGTCCGGGGAGCAGGGTGAGGCCGGCGTTGCAGGTGCTGCGGTGCATCGCCCAGGCGGGCAGCGGGTCGTGGTGGTCGCCGATGGTGGCGCCGTGGCCGTCGGTCAGGTCGTCGGCGTGGATGTGGATGATCAGGTGGGATGTGGTGTTCAGCTGCTCGGATCCGGCGGCCAGGTCGACCAGGTCGCCGAGGCCGTCGTGGCGGCGCTGGCTGGCGCTGCGCACACCGCAGCCATGTCCAGGGCTATCGCGTCGAGTTGGTGGCGCGGCCGGGCCAGCGCCACCAGATCCGAGCCGAGTTCGACCAGGCCGACGTCCCGCCAGTTCGCGCCCAGCAGCCCGGCCACCTGATCGGTCAGCCCGGTCAGCCGCCCGGACGGGCGGTCCGGGGTCAGCGTCTGCACGCCGGGTTGCTGTCGCCTCACACCACTATCGTACACGTGTACGGACACGAGTCAACACCAGAACGGTATAAACCCGTACAAACACGGTTAAACACAGGATAACCACAGGCTGTGGATTCCCACGGCCGCGCGCCACCAGGCTTACATCAGTTGGGTTGGAATAGACCATCACTCCTGCTAGGGCGCACGGACTCCGCGAGCAGATGCCGACCTACTTGAGCCCGCTTACTGTCGAATCATGAACATTCCCGACCAAACCGGACGCACCTTCCTGATCACCGGCGCCACCTCCGGACTCGGACTCGAGACCGCCAAAGTGATCGCCGCCGCGAAAGGTCAGGTGATTCTGGCCGGCCGCTCCCCAGAGCGCCTCGCCGCCGCCCAGGCCCAGATCCCGCAGGACACCAGTGCGTTACTCGTCGACCTCGCCGACCTCGCCAGCGTTCAGGCGGCTGTGGACGGACTGAATCTCGACCGACTCGATGTCCTCATCAACAACGCCGGGGTCATGGCCACCCCCTTGGGTCGTACGGTGGATGGTTTCGAGACTCAGATCGGCACCAACCACCTGGGCCACTTCGCGCTGACGGCGCGCCTGCTCCCGCTGATGCCGGTGACCGACCCCGACGCGGACTGTCGCGTGGTCACGGTGTCCAGCGGGGCGCATCGCATGGGCAGCGTCGATGTTAACGACCTCAATTACGAGCACCGCAAGTACTCGTCCTGGCCCGCGTACGGGCAATCCAAGTTGGCCAACCTCCTGTTCACAGCCGAACTCGACCGGCGCGCCCGAGAAGCCGGATGGTCGCTGCGTGCCCTGGCCGCCCATCCTGGCTTCTCCGACACCAACCTGCAGTACGCCGGGCCGGGATACGCCCAAAACCCGGTCGGCCGCGCCCTCACGAAAGTGATGAACGCGGTCTTGGCCCAGTCGGTGCAGGACGGCGCGCTTCCGCAGATCTACGCAGCCACCGCCGCCGACGTTAAATCGGGACAGTACTACGGCCCAGACGGATTGTTCGAGATGCGGGGCCGCCGACCCAAACCCGTGGACCGCAGCGACGCCGCGCAGGACATGGCCACCGCACGCGCCCTTTGGTCGGTCTCGGAGGAACTCACAGGGGTCGCGATCCCGGCTTGACGGCTGGCCGCCACTTGCACCGACGCTTGCATCATGCCGTGAGCCCCTACCCCTGCGACATGCCGTAGGACAGCCCAGGGTTCATGTCGCTGATCTCGATCAGCCGGTTGTACTTGGCGACGCGTTCCCCGCGGGCAGGGGCGCCGGTCTTGATCTGGCCGCAGCCGGTGGCCACGGCGAGGTCGGCGATGAAGGTGTCCGGGGTTTCGCCGGACCGGTGGGACACCATCTGGGTGTACCCGGCGTCGTGGCAGACCGCCATCGCCTCCAGGGTCTCGGTGACGGTTCCGATCTGGTTGAGCTTGATCAGCGCGGAGTTGGCGATGCCATTCGGCGATCGCGGCGGTGATGATCTCGGGATTGGTGCAGAAGTTGTCGTCGCCGACCAGCTGGACCGGTCGCCGAGGCGGGCGGTCAGTCGCTGCCAGCCGTCGTGGTCGCCCTCACCGAGCCCGTCCTCGATGCTCCAGATCGGGATAGGCGTCGATCATCGCCGCGTACCGGTCGATCATGTCGTCGCTGGACAGGACCTGCCCGTTGCACGGTGTAGGTGCCGTCCTCGTCCGGAACTCCGACGCGGCCGGGTCCAGCGCGATCGCGACCCTCGCGTCGCCCGGGGCTGTAGCCGGCGTCGGTGATCGCGGCGACGATCACGGCCAGGACCTCCTCGGGTTCGGCCAGGTCGGGGGCGAATCCGCCCTCGTCACCCAGTCCGGTGGCGTGCCCGGCGGCGGCCAGCCGCTTGCGCAGCGCGGCGTACACCTCGGCGCCGGCACGAACTGCCTCGGCCTCGTTGGGTGCGCCCAGCGGGGAGATCATGAACTCCTGGAAGTCCAGCGCGTTCGGGGCGTGCGCCCCACCGTTGAGCACGTTGAAGCACGGCACCGGCATCCGGCGGGTGCTGACCGAACCCGGGCAGCCAGACGCACAGCGGTTTGCCCGCAGAGGCGGCCAGCGCGCGGGCAGTCGCCATCGACACACCGACGATGGCGTTGGCGCCCAGGCGGGCCTTGTTCGGGGTGCCGTCCAGGCGATCTAGCCTCGTCGACCTCGGCCAGCGTCTCCCACGACCGGCCACGGAGCAGGTCGTCCATCTCACCGTTGACGTGTGCCGACCGCGGTCAGCACCCCGCCACCGGCGAAGCGGGCCGGGTCACCGTCGCGCAGCTCGACCGCCTCCCGGGTCCCGGTGGACGCCCGGAGGGCACCCCGGCGGTGCCGGTCGAGCCGTCGGCCAAGTCGACCGACACCTCAGGGTCGGACGCCCGCGGGAGTCCAGAATCTCGTGCGCTGATACTTTCTCGAATCCGAACGTCATGATGCTCACCCTTCAGAGGAACCTGCCGCTTCACACTATGCGCGCCGCTGATGTGCACGCTCGGGCGTTTCTCCGTCGTTCGCCGATTTGTCACATCCCAGCACGGTGCAAGGCATTGCCCGCCTCGTCCTATCGCCCTGGCACGCCGACCCGGATCGAAGTGACGCAGACACCCGGCACGCGCACGCTCAGCAGCGCGAACTCCCCGGGCGGCGGGAACAGATACATCCGGCCCGACCCGTCGAAGTCCAGCTTCTCCGGGCCGGCGCCGACGTCCATCATCCCGCGCCCCGGCCGCGGGTAATCCGAGCTGCCGCAATCAGAAGCCCGGCGGTGACCGGTGCCAGCCGAACCTCCCCCACCAGGCATTCACCGGCCACCGATGACAGTGTCGTGAACTCGATCGGGCCGAAGGTGCCGTCCCGCGAGACCTGGCCGACGGCACCAGACGATTCCGAGAAGGCGAAATCAGGCTCCCCAACATCCAACAGGGTGCGGGTCGTACCCACCTCGTAGGCGCCTGGGACTCTCGGCGAAGAAGAAGTCCGATAGCATCCACGGTGGACGGGGCGTGGGCGCGAGAGTTGATCCCGGGGGAATCACCGATCGCGCGGCCGCGAGCCACTGTCGGCTCGCCTCCCCCGAGGTGGATTCGGAGATCTTGGCCATGCTGATGACGCCGACAACGACAATCACCAGTGCAGGCATCAGGAACCACAGCCGGGACGTCGCCACCGAAACCGGGAAGCCCGCCAAGACGATGAAGGCGATCAGTCCGACGCAGCACTGTGTACCCGGGGATCGCTGGCCAGCGACGGACCAGAGAACCCGCCGCGCAAGAGACTGAACGCAACGATCTCGATGCTGAACACGCCGAGTACCACGGCAAGTCCCGCGGCCGTGTACTTCCAATGCGCCCCGACGGCCAATCCCAGCACCACGAACCAACAACCATCAACGCCAGGCCCCACAAGGGATCGATCGAAACCGGGGTGACGGTCCGGTATCCGGTTTCGTACGGCAACCAGCCGAGCACCGACCGCATCAAGGAGCCCTGGACCCGCTGACCAGACGGCTCCCCCGAGGTCACCGCTTCCCGACTCGGCCTCCCGGATTCCACCGACCACGAAACGCATTCCGGCGAAGGTAGGGGCCGCGGAAGCCAACGACCACCACACGGTCAAGTGCGAACGCCACACCCGGCCGACCGCGAACCCCCGTTCTCGCCACCCCAGCAGAGCAGCCGATGCGAACAGCAGGAAGGGGAAAGGAGCGCGCGCTCATTGCACAACATCGCGAAGCCGAACAACGCCACGATCGCCGCCGGTATCCATTGTTGACGACCGGGCAGCAGTGCCAGCGCTCCAGGAAGGCCGGCAGGACCAACATCTCGAGTCCGGCTGAGAACCAGGATTGAGCCATTAGACAGCGCCGGCCAGGCGGCGAAGGTCATCGCACTGGCCGCGGCCGGGCCGGTGTCACCCACCCAGCGCCGCACAGCGATCCAGAACAGGCAACTCGTGGCCACTGCGGCGAGCCCGAGCGTGACGACTGCCGGCCACCATTGCTGAACAGTCACTCGCGCGAAGACGTACTGGACCGCCAGCGGCACGGGCTCGAAATGGCCGTTCCATAACGTGAGGACTGCCGAGCCGAATCGTCCTGCCAACGCATCCCAGATGTGGATGAAGTCGTCCTGCCAGAAGTACCCACCGGCGATACCGGCTACGCGCACGGCGGAGGTCGCGACGATCACGAGCCACACGACATGTGACACCCGCACCCTGTCCATCGCAGGCAGGCTATCCGGTCACGCGGCGGACGGTAGGCTTCCCGTTCATGGAGGACTCGCGCGTCTTGACCCCGATCATGGGCACGCCCTTGGATCCACCGCCCAAACCGGTCGACCGCACCGTCTCGAAACTGGACTCCCGGCATCGAGTCCTCGGCGACGCGTATCGATCCTTCCTGAGGTTCAGCCACGCGCAAGTCGTGCTGCTCACGGCCGGCACCACGTACTTCGTCTTCCTGGCGATCTTTTCCGTGATCGTTGCGGCATTCGGCCTCATCGCCCTGATCGGTGCCGACAGCCTGTCCGACACCCTGGCCCAGGGCTTGGGAGAGGCATTTCCCGGCATGGGCGGCGATTCCGGCATCAATACCGAACAACTGCGCAGGGTGGGGCAGGCAACGTCGATCATCGGTCTGTTGAGCCTTGTGTATTCCGGGGGCGCGGCGATGGTCGCCACCA
>CAVURB010000011.1:0-203104 GCA_963743815.1 uncultured Chloroflexia bacterium
TTAATTATAAATTTCGGATCAATGGTGATCCCGAACTGTTCAGCTTCCCTAAGAAATTTCAGCAATCGTTTTAAGACCTCAATCGTCTCCGCCTGTTGCTTTTTAAATACTTCAATTGTTTCCATTTGGCTTGCCCATCCCTTCTTGATCTATTTCCCATGATAGTAACTTCAGCTTTCTTTCCGCTTCTTGGAATACCTGATTCATATTATTTACATACTTAATCTTGAGGCTCAAATTTTCTTTAACTTTCTCGATTCCTTCCGTCAATGGATCATGGGCTTTCTTGATATTTTCGCGTATACTTTCTGATAATTGAATGGCCATTTTTTCAATGTTCTCATCAGTCGCTTTTTTTTGCTGCGAACTACGATACCCATGATTGAAGAAGCCTAAAATATTCTTACCAACACTAATAATCATGCCGACCACAGCCAGGGCAGTTACAAGCGGACCACTAGCTATTAAAATACCCCACACCCCGAATCCAAGGGATGAAATTGTCCTAACCATGCTACCACTATTTTTTATATTCAGGATCGGCTCGAACTCAAAATCAAATTTTGCAGAATCATCAAAAGATTGTAGTAATTCAGTAGTATACCTTTTCTTCCTTGTTAACAATTTCTTTGATTTCATTCTCAAATTCCTTTAAAATCCCTTTCATTCCCTCTTCCAACAGATGTTTGATTTCATCTATCGCAATATTTATCTCTTTTTCGAAAGTGACTTTAAATACATCTTTATCAATTTCCTTTTCGATTTCCTTGTACATTTGTTTCCGAAGTCTATTCTTGAACTTTCCAATTACCTTAATCTCTTCATTATCCAAATTTTGTATAAGCATCTCCGACTCATCATCCAATTTTCGGTTTGTATATTTTTTCATTTAGTGTAAGTTTTTTCCCGAGGTTATTGAATTGTTTTTGAATTTCTGAAATATTTCCTTGAGTATGACCAATTGCGAAAGATATTTTCCGAAGCCAATTTGATTTGATTATTTTAGATTTGCTCTCATCTACAAGTGTGGTTCTTAACCAGTCACAAAAATCTTTGACCGCCGGGGATGGCTGGACCTGATCGGCTCGATCCCGACGTTAGGCCTCACGGAGTTCGGCGCCCTGTTGCGCCTTGCCCGACTCAGCCGGCTGGCCCGGATCTGGCGGCTCCTGGGTGGCGAGAACAAGAAGGCACTCGTGGCCGACATCGTCGAGAACCGCGGGCAATACGCCTTGTTCATCACCGTCCTGTCGGCATTCATGGTGCTCGTGATCGCGAGCCTGCTGGTGCTCCAGTTCGAGAGCGAGGCGCTGAACGCCAACATCACGACCGGCGGCGACGCCTTGTGGTGGGCGATCGTAACCATCACCACCGTTGGCTACGGCGACAAGTTCCCGGTCACCACGATGGGGCGGATCACCGCGACCGCAGTCATGTTCGCCGGCGTTGGGATCATCGGCGCCCTCGCCAGCATCCTCGCCAGCATCCTGGTCCCGCAACCCAAGGAAGAGGAGACCCCGGTCGAGGCGCAGATCTCCACGACGGTCGAGACGGAGTTGGCGGCCATGCGCGCCGAGATCGCGGCGCTGCGGCACGCGCTATCCAACGAGTCGAGCTCGGCCAATCCCGGCGACGACGGTGACCGCGGACCATGTCGCGTCCGATGGACTGGAATCACCCGATGCGCAGGGACTACTGTTGACGCGCCGCCGACCGCTGGGTCGGCCATCCAAGGGTTGTCGTTCGGGAGGGTTCGATGCACCACATCATCGGCGTCATCATCGGCGCGATCGTCACGTACCTGCTGCTGATCATCATGGTCGGCAGCCAGTTCTCGGATAAGTACCTGCCGGCCATCATCATCGGCGCGATCGTGGCCCTCCTCTGGCCGTGGTTCATCGGCTTGATGCTCGCGCGCCGCGTGAAGAATCGGCGTGACGCGCAGATCCAGGCGGAAGTCGACAAGCAGGTCGCCGCGAAGCAGTAGGTCCGCGACTATGTGGAGCCGCGCTCCCGGGCACGGGCGCACGCGTGCGCCCGTGCCCGCGGTCGAACAACCTCGTCGAAAACTGTAACGGGCGCTTTATGCGGTTCCACCCCTGAGCGGGGCATCCTGCGGGCTGCGAGGGGCATGACGCGTCGGGCAGTTCGTGCACGGGGGCCCCGGACGGGATAGAGCTGGGGCTCGAGGCGCACGTTCATGGACCTCCTGACGCTGCTGATCGGCGTGGCGTTCTACGTCCTGTTCGCCGCGTCGATCCGACGGTACCTGCAGCACCGCGGTCCCCTTGAGCTCGCGGTCGTGCTCGTGTTTTCCAGCACCGCCGCGATCTTCGCGATCGGCCTGGTCAACGGCTTCCTGCCCGGCCTGTCGCCGTACCTGGGCCCCCTCGCGGTCACGCTGCTGGTGGCCCAGCCGGCCCTGATGGTCCGCCTGGTCAGCCTGATCGTGCCGCTCCCCCGCTGGGCGGCACCGATCGCGCTCGCCGGATTCGTGCTGTCGATCACCGCGTTCTACGGCACGGGCCGAAGTACGCCGGCCGTGCTCTTCCTGGTCGGCTACTTCGCGCTGACGGAGGTCCTCGCCGCGATCGTGCTGCTCACGGAGGGACGGCGCCGGCAGGGACTGCCGCGCGTCCGGCTCACGACCGCAGGAGCGGCGTCGATCCTGTTCGGCCTGTCGATCCTCGTGTCGGGCGTGGCCGCGGCGGCCCGTGGTGGTGGCGGCACGGCCGACCCGGCGATCACGGCGATCTCGCGCGGCCTCGCGCTCATCGCCGGGCTCGGATACCTGGCCGCGTTCGTCCCGCCCCGATGGCTGCGCGACATGGGTCATCGGGCGCTCGCGTTCGACCTCGTCCGGTCCATCGTGTCGTCCCCGACGGGCACCGAACCACGGGTCCTGTGGGGCGCGCTGGCCTCGGCGGCGAGCCATATCCTGGGCACGCCCCGGGTGCGCATCACGAGTGGTGATGGGGTGCTCGCGGAGGGACCCGCCGGGCGCCGTGCCGTCCGCCTCCGGGATCCCATGGGACGAGACCACCGGCACCATCGACATCGACCTCGTGTCCGAAGGTCGGCACGTCGCGACGCTCACGGCGGCCCTCGGCGGTCGTCCGTTGTTCCTCGAGGACGACGTCGCGCTACTGGAGATGCTGGGATCGCTGACAGCCCGCGCGGTCGAGCGCGAGCAGGCCGTGGCCACCCTCACGGACGCGGCGCGGGCGCTGGATGAAGCCGGCGCCATCCGGGCGAGCGAGGCGCGCTTCCGGGCGCTCCTGGACGCCGAACCGAACGCCATCCTGAGCGTGGACGCCTCGGGCACGATCCGCTGGTGCACGCGGTCGGCCGCCGAGATGTTCGCGACCTCGGAGGCGAGTCTCGTCGGGCGTCGGCTGGACGAGGTGGTCGCTCCCAGCAACGAAGCGCGGACGCCCGGCAGCCAGACCCCGGGCGTCGACCGCTACGAGACGGTCGGTCATCGACCCGCCGGTGTCACGTTCCCGGCGGAGGTAGCCCTCTCGGCCTTCGAGTTCGATGGCGAGCCGTCGCATCTCGCCGTGATCACCGATATCACGTGGCGCCACGATGCCGACGCCTTGCGCGACCGCTTCATCGGTGTCCTGTCGCACGAGCTGCGCACCCCGATCACCTCGATCTTCGGCGGGACCCAGGTCCTGCTGAGTCGCGGCGATCAGCTCGACGCCGCCACCCGCAACGAACTGCTCGTCGACGTCGCGGGCGAATTGGAGCGGCTCCAGCGGCTTATCGAGAACCTGCTCATCCTGGCCCGCGTGGAGCGCGGGGCCGATGTCGTGGACGTCGTGCCCGTGCTGCTGCACCGGATCCTGCCCGATGTCGTGGCGCGCGAGCAGGTGAACTGGCCCGCGATGACCCTGACGACATCGATCCAGCCGGGCTGCCGCTCGTGGCCGGCGATGAGGCATCGCTCGCGCTCATCCTGCGCAACCTCATCTCGAACGCGGGCAAGTACGCGGGGCCGGATGCAAAGGTGCACCTGGCTGTCACGACCGACGCATCGGGCGCGGTCGCGATCAGGGTCGAGGACGATGGGCCCGGCATCGATCCGGACGAGGCCGATGCGCTGTTCGGGCTCTACTTCCGGTCGGCGTCGAGCGCGCCGGCGCCGGGGTCCGGCATCGGGCTGTTCGTGTGCCGCCACCTGGTCGCGGCGATGGGCGGTCAGACCTGGGCCCACGAACGATCGGGCGGCGGGGCCGAATTCGGGTTCACGTTGCCGGCCTGGCCCGACGAGATCGTCGAGGCTGACATGGGTGACGTGACCGCGCGTCCGGCGGCGACCAGGGCCGCGATCGACGCCGAGGCGCGCCCCGCGATCGAGCGACCGGCCGCGGCCGTGACCTCGCGCTCGCTGGCCTCCTGACCCGAAGGTCGGTCGCTCAGGCCGACGTGTCGGCGCGGGGCTCCATCGACGCATCATGGACGCCGGCCCAGCGGACCACACGCTCGGCGGTCAGGCCCTGGACAACCAGCGTGAACAGGACGATGCCGAAGACGATGCCCTGCATCAGTTCGCGGCCCGGCGTGCCCGGCGGGATCGACAGCGCGAGCACGGTGGCGACCGCCCCGCGCAATCCCGTCCAGTTCATGACGTGCAGCCACGAAAGCGGTATGGCCGACCCTAGCCCGGTCCGGCGCTCCAGGCTCGCGACCCCACCCAGCAGGCCGTAGACGACGATCGCCCGGCCGATGAGCACCGCGGCCACGCCCCAGGCGATCGAGACCGCCGCGGCCGCGAGCACCTCGAGCGGGATGGCCAGGCCGATGAGCAGGAACGCCGCGCCGGTGAGGACGAACGCGATGAATTCCCAGACCACGTCGATCGCTTCCTCGGAACGGCGACTGAGGCCCTGGCGGCGGACGAAGGTCCCAGGACGACACCCGCGACGACGCTGGCGATGATCCCGGACTCGTGGAACAGGTCGGCCACCAGGTACGTGCCGTAGGCCGCAAGCACGGTCAGGGTCAGCTCGATGAGATGGTCATCAGTAGCCCGGAGCAGGCGGGAGATCAGGAAGCCGGAGACGGCGCCGATGGCCACGCTGCCGACGAGGCCGACCGAGAACTGGACGACGTCCTGGCCAAGGGTCGGCGGATCAGCCCCGAGCCCGGCGAGGGCCACGACGAAGACGAGGGCGGCCGTCCCGTCATTGAACAGGCTCTCGGCATCCACGAGCGTCACGAGCCGGGTCGGGGCCGCCAGTCGCCGCATCGTGCTGACGACCGCGACCGGGTCCGTCGCGGACACGATCGCGCCCACTACGAAGGCCTGGTCCAGGGGCAGCCCGGTCGCGAGGTTCAACACGAACGCGACGACCGCGGCCGTGATCAGGACGCCCGGGATCGCGAGCAGAGCGACACTCCCGAACGTCCGGCGCAGCTCGTCGCCATCCAGGCGATAGGCGGCCTCGAAGACGAGGCCGGGCAGCAGCAACGTGACAGCGAGCTCGGGCGAGACCCGGAGGTCCTCATGGATCGGCAGGGCGGAGACCGCCAGACCGACCACGACCAGCACGACGGTGTAGGGCAGCCGCAGGCGACCCGCGACGAACACGACCAACGGCATGGCGACCAAGAACGCCACGAACAGGACGAGATCGGTCGATGGGGTCCCGGTCATGGCGGTCATCCTAGGCGCCCCGGTCGCCGTCGCGATGGCCCTGCCGGCGCGCCCGGCCCGCGGGGCAGGTCGGGCGACAAGACGGCACGGCAGGGGCGTAGACTTCCCCGATCATCGTCGGACGGGGCGTGCTCCCGGCGATCCACAGGAGGGATTCGTGGTGCGTGACTGGAGACGGTCCCAGTTCACCATCCTCGCGACCCTCGTTCCACCAGGCGTTCTCCGACTCGGGAAGTAGCCCGGGCTCGTTCGACAAGCCGATGCCACCACCGCCGATCGATCCGACGATCCCGCCCAGCGGCCCCGGCTGTGTCGAGTGCCTGACGACCGAAGGCTGGTGGTTCCACCTGCGACGGTGCGCGCACTGCGGCCACATCGGGTGCTGCGACTCGTCGCCCTCCCAGCACGCCAGCCGGCACGCCGCGGAGGCCGGACACCCGGTCGCCCGCAGCTTCGAGCCCGGCGAGGACTGGTTCTGGGACTACGTCCAGCAGGACGGGGTGGACGTAGTCCCAGAACTCGCTCCGCCGCTGGCGCACCCGCTGGACCAGCCGACACCCGGGCCGGCCGGCCGGGTCCCCGACGATTGGGAATCGCTCCTGCACTGACAGGGCATTTCAGAGCCATTCGGATGATGGCGGCCGCGACGTCCGGTGGGATGGTGATGCCCTGACACGCCAGCACCCGAGTGACCCCACGCTCGGATCGATCAGGGAGCGCGACATGGCCCAGGGACTCACCGACGTGCTCGCCGCGGGATACGCGGATATCGACGCGGCGCAGCAGGATTTCGACGCGCTTGTCGCAACCGTCAAGGCGAAGCAGGTCGCGCATCGAGGCGGTCGATCCTCATCACCCAGGACGCTGACGGCCAGGTCACCGTCCAGCGGACCGGCGACCACCTCGGCCGCAAGGGCGCGGGCTGGGGCGGCGGCGTTGGCGTCCTGGTCGGGCTGGCGGCGCCGCCACTCCTGGCGTCGGTCGCGGTCGGCGCCGTCGCGGGAGCGATCGTCGGCCGGTTCGCCGATCACAAGCTGGAGACCGGCCTCCACGACAAGATCGGCGAGGCGCTGAAGCCGGGCACGGCGGCCATCATCGCGATGTTCGACGACGACCAGCTGCTTGCGGTGGAGCGGGCTCTGCCCGGCGCGCTCCTGCGCTCGGTGGCCCAGTCGGACAAGCAGGGGACGGCGGCGCTCAAGGACTCGCTGGCCGAGGCGATGGGCAAGTTCAGCCCGGACCGCACCGCGCTCCCGATCCCGGATCGGACGTTCGGTGGCGTGACGGGCCGCACCCTCGGCGAGTCCGTCGCGGACTGGTCCATCGTGGCGGGGCCCAAGGCGCCTGACGGTGCCCCCAACGTCCTGATCGTCCTGATCGACGACGCGGGGTTCGGCCAGCCGAGCACGTTCGGCGGGCCGATCGACACTCCGAACATGACGCGGGTCCAGCAGATGGGCCTCACGTACAACGGGTTCCACGTGGTCGCCCTGTGCTCGCCGACCCGGGCAGCCCTGCTGACCGGCCGCAACCAGCATCGCGTCGGGTTCGGCTCCATCGCGGAATACCCCGGGCCATTCCCGGGCTACACGGGCGCCAAGCCCAAGTCCTGCGCCGGGTTGCCGCGCATCCTCAAGGAGAACGGCTACGTCACCGGTGGCTTCGGCAAGTGGCACCTCACGCCGGACAACGTCCAGGGTGCGGCCGGCCCGTTCGATCATTGGCCGATGTCCTGGGGCTTCGATCACTGGTGGGGCTTCCTGTCCGGCGCCGCCGGCCAGTACGACCCGATCATCACGGTCGACAACACCATCGTCGGGGTGCCGGAGGGCACGGACGGGGCGCAGTACTACTTCCCCGACGACATCACGGACAAGGCGGTGGAGTGGCTGCACGGCGTCCGGGCGCAGGACGCCAGCCAAGCCCTGGATGATGTACTACTCCACGGGCTGCGCCCACGCACCGCATCACGTCGCCAAGGCCTGGGCGGACAAGTACAAGGGCAAGTTCGACGACGGCTGGGACGCGCTCCGCGAGCAGGTGCTTCGAACGCCAGAAGCGCCTCGGCATCGTCCCGCCGGACACCGAGCTGACCGAGCGACCGGACCTGTTCCCCGCATGGGACACGCTCAGCGCGACGCGCAGAAGCAGCTCTACGTCCGCCAGATGGAGGTCTACGCCGGCTTCCAGGAGAACGCCGACTGGAACGTCGGGCGGCTGCTCGACGCCATCGAGGACGATGGGCGACCTCGACGACACGCTGATCTTCTACATCTGGGGCGACAACGGCGCCAGCATGGAGGGCACCGTCACCGGCTCCTTCAACGAGATGACGTTCCTCAACGGCGTCGTCCTCGACGCCGACCAGCAGCTCGCGCTCATCGAGCAGTACGGCGGCATCGAGGCCCTCGGTGGCGATCACACGGCCCCGCACATCGCGGCCGCCTGGGCGCACGCCGGCAACACGCCGTTCCAGTGGGGCAAGCAGATGGCGAGCCACCTGGGCGGCACCCGCAACGGGATGGTCGTGTCGTGGCCGAAGCGGATCCAGGGCGCGACGCCGCGGTCCGCTCCCAGTTCACCCACGTCATCGACGTCGGGCCGACCGTTCTCGAAGCTGATCGGTATCCCCGAGCCGAAGACCGTCGACGGCATCGCCCAGGAGCCGATGGACGGCACCAGCTTCGCCTACACCTTCGACGATGCCGACGGCCGCCGCCCGCCACACCGTGCAGTACTTCGAGGTCCTCGGCGCGCGGGCCATCTACAAGGACGGCTGGTGGGCCTGCACGCGCCTCGACAAGGCCCCGTGGGACATGAGTCCCGGAGACCATGCAAGCGCTTCGCGCCCGGCGTCTTCGACCCGGACAACGGACGTCTGGGAGCTGTACGACCTGCAACAGCGACTTCTCGCAGGCCCGGAACGTCGCGGCCGAGCATCCCGGACCGACTCAGGGAACTCCAGGACCTGTTCTGGGCCGAGGCGGAGCGCAATCGCGCCCTCCCGCTGCTGGCCGGCTTCTCGATCTTCTTCGGGATCCTGCCGCCGCTGCCGACGGTCACCCGGTTCACGTTCACGGGCGATGTCCAGAACGTCCAGCGCGGCATGGTGCCGCGGATCCAGGGACGTTCGTACTCGATCGAGGCGGACCTGCTCGTGCCCGACGGCGGCGCCGAGGGCGTGATCGTGGCGAACGCCGACTTCATCGGCGGCTTCGCGCTGTGGGTCGACGGCCAGGGGCATCTCTGCCACACGTACTCGTTCCTCGGGGTGGAGACGTACAAGCAGGTTTCCACGGAGCCGATCCCCAGCGGGGCCGTCAGCGTCCGGATGCTGTTCGAGGCCGACGAGCCCAAGCCGGGCTCCGCCGGCCGGGTGACGCTCTGGGCGAACGATCGCCAGATCGGCGAGGGTCGCCTGGAGCACACGGTCCCGGTCGCGTTCTCGAGCTACTCGGGCATGGACATCGGCCGGGACAACGGGCTCGTCGTGGACCTGGCGTACGAGGACAAGGCCCCGTACGCGTTCACGGGCACCGTCAAGCAGGTCGTGTTCGACCTCCATCCGACGACGCACGAGGACGCGCAGGCCCTGCACGAGCACGCCGCCATCCAGGCCGTCGGGGCGGGCGCTGCGGGCTGAGGGAACGGCTGGCCCCGCCGATCGGGGCCCGATCCGGGCTGTCGAACCCGGCATCTATCCCTCGAGGTGGATGATGCCGGGCTTCTGGCCGGTGCTATCGTGCCGTCAAGGGGAGGGCTCGTTCCTCGCGTCGCGCCATGCGATCGCGGCACGGGCGAATGGAGAGGGAGTTCCGTGAAACGACCGTTCGGGATCACGATCCTTGCGATCATCTTCGCCGCTGCGGGCCTGAGCTACATGATGCTCGGCTTCCAGATGACGACCGCCGTCACGTTCGGACCGCTGCCCAGCGGCCAGGGAACGTGGATCTGGGGCTGGCTCATCGTCCTCACCGGGCTGGCGTTCTGGGCCGGCGGTCTGGCCGCCTGGCGCCTGGAGCCCTGGGGCTACCTGCTGGGCCACGTCCTGGCGATCATCGGGATCATCGAGGCCATCTTCGCCCTGCTCGGCACGGGCAACCTGAGCTACGCCCTCGCCTCGACGGCGTTCCCGTTCATCCTGCTCTGGTACCTGAACCGCGCATCGGTAAAGAAGGCGTTCGGCATCGTCGACGAGTAGGCCGGGATGTCAGGGCGAAGGCGCCCTGACGGACCACCGCGGGAGGGGAGCGATCCCCTCTCGCCTCCGGCCCCGACCACAGGTCAGGCCGGCCCAGTCAGCCCGGCCTGACGATCGGTCGGCAGACGTAGATCCGGTTCTTCGCTAGCCGGGCGAACGGGCCGCTCCCAGCGAGTCGCCGCTCGATCGCCATGAGGAGCACTGCCGGAACAAGCAGCCGTCCATGCAATGAGGGAACGAACCCGAAGCCGTAGGTCTCGGCGACCTCGAATCCGGTTCGGTGGACCATCGCGCGCACTTCGGAGTCGCTCAGGATCTCCCGGTCGATGTCGGACGAATGGACCCGGCGCCGGAGACGGAACACCATCCCGCGCAAGCTGACGGCGTTGCGGTGGTTGTTGACGATGAGGACGCCGTCCTCACGGATCTCGCCACGCAACCATCCGAGGACCTGTTCGCGCAGGTCACCGGCGCGGACCAGGAAGCGGAAGAGCGTGATGACGTCGAACGGCTCCAGGACGACGGGGTCGGTCAGAACGTCAGCACAGATGATCGTTGCCCGTGGTCGTTTCTCGCGGGCGACCTCGAGCATCGGTTCCGAGACGTCGATCCCGGTCGTGTCGCGGAACTGCTCGGCCCCGACGTCAAGGATCCGGCCGGTCCCGGTGGCGAAGTCGAGGTATCGACCGTCCGGACGCTCGGCCGCGAGCCGAGCGAAGAGCGCCATGAGGTACGGCCGCTCGAACCGCTCCCAGTAGAACGAGAGCGCGGTGCCCCGACGGTAGAGCCCATCGTAGCGCCCGCTCACACCCGGGTTCGTGTGGCTCCTGCGGTAGTCGAAGGCAACCTTGGCGGGTTGTGCCATGTTCGCCTGATCTTCGAAAGCGCCGTGAATCTCAATCGTAGCAGGTGCGTGCGTCGTCGCATAGGTCGTTGGCGCCCACGAAGCGCGTCGGGAGCGGTCATCATCGTGGCCGCCGACCCGCCTCACCGACGACTGCCCTGCAGGAGATATCCATGGCCAGCGCGAACCCGCTTCCCACCCTCGAGGAGCTGCTGGATCAGGAACGGCGGCTGGTCCTGCCCTCCCTGGACGAAAACGGCGCGGTGGCGTTCGGCCTTTCGCTGTTGGGCCTGGCGTCGGAGCGCGACCTGCCGGTCACGATCGAGGTCCGCAAGGGCGACCGGATCTTGTTCCGCGCGGCCCGCAATGGGACGGACGCCAAGAACGACCTGTTCATCGCGGGCAAGGCGCGGATCGTGGAGCGCTTCGGGCACTCGTCGCTGTACGAACGGCTCCAGCACGAGCTGGCGGGGACGTCGTTCGCCGAAGCCACGTCACTCGAGTTTCCCGAATACGCCCCACATGGTGGCGGCTTCCCGCTGATCGTCGCCGGGCAAGGGCCTGTCGGGGTCGTGATCGTGTCGGGACTACCCCAACTGGACGATCACGCCCTGGTCGTGGAGGGCCTGACGGCGTTCCTCGCCTCGCGGGCCGACTAGGTGACCCGCCGGCCGCGGTTCAGACCGGCTGGTTGCGGCTCAGCGCTGCGATCAGCTGGCGGGCCTGGTCGCGGTCCTTGTCGTTCGGGTGCTCGTGGTCGGCCATGATCCCGCAGTAGACGTCGTGGATGGCCTGACTCATCGAGTCCTCATCGGCCATCGCGATCCCGCCTTCGTTCAGGGCGGCGATCGCGCCGTCCGCGCTACCGCGTCCCATGGCCTGGTCCAGTGCTTCGCGCATCGTCATCAGGAATCACCTCCGCCCGAAATGTAGCCCCTCGCGATGCCGTTGGGGAGGGGGTTTGATGGATCTTCCGGCGGAGCAACGGCTACGGGACGCTGACCCGCCACGGCATGATCTGCGCGGGGTCCAGCCAGGAGCAGGGGCGCCTCGACGCGATGCAGCGGAGCATGGTGCGACGGCCCGGGCGGAGACCGCGACCGACTGACCACGACTTCATCCCGTCCATCGAGGCACTCGCGGCCTTCCCCGCTACCGACCCCGACTGACCCCGGTCCACCGATCCAGGTCAGGGGTCTTGCGCTGCCCATCAATATACGTATACTCGTACGTATAGTTACCTCGCAGCGCAGGAGTTACGATGCCTTCGTGCCGAACAAGACCATCTACGTCTCCGACGGAGACCTCAGCCTCTACCAACGGGCCCAGGAGCTTGCCGGCGGCAACCTCTCCGCGGCGATCTCCGCGGCCCTCCGCCGCTACGTCGATGTCGAGGAGGGTCGTCGCGAAGGCTTCGACGAGATCGTCGTCCGTGTCGGGCCGAAACCCGGCCGCAAAGTCCGATTCACCGCCGTCTTCCTCGGGGAATGGCTCATCACGAACTACAGCCGTGTGGAGACGTTCCGCGTCTATCGGAGCCGGACCGGCAAGTTCGTCCTCCACATCGAGCGTAGCCCGGACTACAGCATGCTGGACGCCGAGGGCAAGCCGGCCGGCTGGCGCGGCTACCTGGGCATCGGCAGCGTCAGCTACGGCAACATCCCGGCTGAATCGTCCCTCGAGGTCGTCGCGACGCTCGCCGAGCTCCGCGACAAGATCCCACCGGCCCTCTACGAGCGGATCGCCGGTCCTGCCGAGATGGCACCCGTGGAAGACCTCGACATCTGACCTGCGTCATCCGTACCTCGACCTCCGGGGAGGTGCGGCGTGACGGCCATCGAGACCCGCACCGCGATCCGTGCCACCGGGCTTCGCAAGTCGTACGGCGCGCAGGTCGTCCTCGACGGCATCGACCTCGAGGTCGCCGAAGGGACCGTGTTCGCGCTGCTTGGCCCCAACGGTGCCGGCAAGACGACCATGGTCCGCATCCTCTCGACGCTCCTCGCCGCCGACGGCGGGACCGCCCAGGTCGCCGGGCATGACACCGCGCGGGAGCCCGACGCCGTGCGGGCCGCCATCGGGGTCACCGGGCAGTTCTCGGCGGTCGACGGCCTGTTCACGGGCGCCGAGAACCTGCAGCTCATGGCGGACCTGCGCCACCTCGGCAAGGACGACGGCCACCGACTCGTGACCGAGCTCTTGGAGCGATTCGACCTCGCGGAGGCGGCCGCGAAACCGGTGAGCACCTATTCCGGCGGCATGCGCCGGCGCCTGGACCTGGCGATGACCCTGGTCGGCGACCCGCGGATCATCTTCCTCGACGAACCGACGGCCGGGCTCGACCCGCGCAGCCGGCGCGGCATGTGGCAGACCATCCAGGGCCTCGTCGCAGATGGCGTGACGATCTTCCTCACGACGCAGTACCTCGAGGAGGCGGATCGGCTGGCCCATCGGATCGGCGTCCTGGACAAGGGGGTGCTGGTCGCGGAGGGCAGTCCGGTCGAGCTCAAGCGGCTCGTGCCCGGTGGCCACATCCAGCTCTCGTTCCCGGATGCCGACACGTTCGACCGCGCCGCCCGCGTCCTGCCCGGCGCAGCGCGCGACGACGAGTCGCTGACGCTCCAGGTGCCCAGCGACGGCGGGATCGACTCGGTGCGCGCCCTGCTCGACCAGCTCGAGGCCGATTCGATCGAGGTCGGCGGCTTCTCCCTGCAGACACCAGACCTCGACGACGTCTTCCTGTCGCTCACCGGCGACCACGAACCGGCGAAGGAGGCCGTGGCATGAGCAGCTATCCGTATGTCGTCAGCGATTCCGCGACGATGCTCCGGCGGAACCTCCGCCGGATGCGCCGCTACCCATCGCTGACCTTCTTCATCATCGGCATGCCCGTCGTGTTCCTGCTGCTGTTCGTGTTCGTCTTCGGCGGCACGATGGGCGCCGGCCTGGGCGCACTCTCGGGCGGTCGGGAGGCGTACGTCGCGTACGTGGTTCCGGGCATCCTGATCATCACCGTAGCCGGCGCGGCCCAGGGGACGGCGATCTCGGTCGCCATGGACATGACCGAGGGGATCATCGACCGCTTCCGGACGATGGATATCGCCCGCGTCTCGGTCCTGACCGGTCATGTCGTCGGGAGCGTCATCCAGACCATGATCGCGCTCGCGTGCGTGACGATCGTCGCCGTCCTGATCGGCTTCCGGTCCACGACCGGTCCGGTCGAATGGCTCGCGGCGACCGGGCTGCTCGTGCTGACGGCCTTCGCGATCTCATGGCTATCGGTCGCGCTCGGCATGTCGTCCAACAGCGTCGAGACCGCCAGCAATCTGCCCATGATCCTGATCCTGCTGCCCTTGCTGAGCAGCGGGTTCGTCCCGACCGAGTCGCTGCCGCCCGGCCTGAGCTGGTTCGCCGAGCACCAGCCGTTCACGCCGCTCATCGAGACCGTTCGCGGTCTGCTGGTGGGCACGCCCATCGGTGGCAAGGGCATCATCGCCGTCGGGTGGTGCGTACTGATCGCGGGCGGGGGTTACGTCTGGTCGCGGCGGCTCTACGACCGCCCGCGAGCGACGTAGCGCTCCCCACCCGGTCGGCCTTAGTCGGTCGCCTGAGCGTCCGCCTGGCGCCCGCGCGTCGCCGCAAGGGCGCTCAGGTCGGCCGCGTCAAGCCGGCCGGCCGGCACTTCCGCCACCCGGGCGGCCGTCGTTGCGCGCAGCGTCGCCGTCCGGGTCCCGCCCTCCAGGGCGGCTCGCTCCCCCACGACAGCGCCAGGCCCGATCTCGGCCACCAGCTCACCATCGACTTCGACGACGAACATGCCATCGAGGATCAGGTAGACCTCCGTCCCGGGCGCGCCCTGCTCCAGGAGCGTCTCGCCGGCCGAGAGCGTACTGATCGTCGGCTTGGCGCCGCCGCGCATGATGTCGGCCGAGAGCTGCCGCTCCAGCGCGGACTCGACGGTGGCGACCACGGCGGGCGAGTCCGTAGCGCCCCACGGCGTTCGCTCGCCGTACGAGTCGTTGAACCACGTCGTGAAATCGACGACGCCAGATTTCCCAACGAGCTGCCCGTCATCGTCGTAGAGCCAGTGCCGCGGGAACGGACTCGCGCCGGCCAGCTCATGGCTCGCGGAGCCGTCGACGTTGATCGTCAGCGCCAGCGTCGTCCACGCGATCGACGGCCAGAACTGGACGAAGGGCCTGTGCGGGACGGGTCGCGGCGTGGGCAGGCCCATCCGCCCCCCGATCGTCTGGATGAACCGGACCGACGTGGCGGTCACCTCGGGTTCAGGGCGGATGTCGGGCAGCTGCACGGCCGGGAACCGGATGGCGGCCGGGCCGACGCGGACGGTCGTGGCACCGATGTGTCCCTGCCCGAGGTGGCCGTACCCGGTGATCCGTCCGTCCTCGACCTCGATGAAGGCGCGCAGCTCGTTCGCCTCACGGAACCGGTCCGTGCGGCGGAGCTCGTCGAGGTCCTCGATCCGGTCGGGCGGGGGCTCGTCGTAGTGGGTGACCCCCATCTCGAAGGTGAGCTTCGGCAAGCCCACGATCGCTTCCGACGGGATCCAGGAGATCGCGATGACGGACGATTCGAACCTGGTGCTGGCCATGGATGGTCCCCTCGACACGGCGGTGCAGCCACCCTCCAACGAGGTCGCCGACAGCCGACCGATGATGGCGGATGGCGTTCAGCTTTGTCGAGTGATTCGATCTCGCGCGGGCTGCGTCGGGGCTCAGAAGACCTTGCCCCCCTTGGTCACGAATCCCTTGCTCCCGTCGGGCGCCGAGAAGACCTTGCCGCCTTCGGCGACGACGGTGCCGCCGTCCTGCTTGAACTGCGCCTCGCAGGCATCCATGCAGGCCTGGTCGCCATTGCAGTTCCGCATGCACTGCTTCAGGTCCTTGAGGATCTTGTCGATCCGCCATCGCGGCGCCTCCATCGTGCGTGACCGGTGGACGACAGGGATACACCCGCGCCGTCACGGCAGCGTCGCAGGTTGCAGCTCAGACGGCGGCGGCCCGATCCAGATCGAGCCGCACCGCGATCGCGGCGGCCTCCGTCCGCGTGCTGACGCCGAGCTTGCCCAGGATGTTGGACACATGGACGCCCGCCGTGCTGTCGCTGATGAAGAGCGTCGCGGCGATGCGCCGGTTCGTGTACCCCTCGGCAAGGAGGATGAGGACCTCACGCTCGCGCGCGGTCAGTCCGAACGGATCGGCCGGCGCCTCGGATGGGTCGACCGCCCGCTCACTCCCCGCCTTGGCGCGCGCGGTCAGGTCGACCCGAAGTCGGCGAGCGAGACCTTCGATCCGATCTGCGAGCGGCACGGCGCCGATGGCCGCGGCGATCCCGTGTGCCGTGCGCAGGGGCTCGGCGGCCTCGCGGATGCTCGCCCTTGCCCGCGAGTGCCTCCGCCATCCGCCACAGGACGTAGCCCTCCAGGAACGGGGCCGGACGGGCGGCGAGGGCGGGACGGATCGCCTCCCAGTGGGCCGGGTCGTTGTCATCCGATGGCCCGGGCGAGCTCGGCCTCGCAGATCGCCATCCGCCAGCCCACCTCGTGCGCGCCGAGGTCGTCGATATCGGTCAGGCGGGTGGTCGCCGATCGGAACTGGTCCACGACCTCGCGCGCCGCCGCGACCGCGTCATCGAGCGGCGGCGGATCGCGTCCGGCCCGCGCCCGCTCGGCGAGGTCCGCGGCGGCGTGCGCGGCGGGGATCGGCGAGCTGGCCGAGGATGACCGCATCGTCGGCCTCGCCGAGCCGATCGAACCCCTCCCGGGCGATGGCCAGGGCCGTCGCCGGATCGCCATCCCACAGCGCGATCTCCGTCCCGAAGGTCCGGAGGTCGATCACGAACTGGGCGTCCTCCACCCGACTCGCGGCCGCCTCGGCGATCTCCAGGTGGTGCCGTGCGGACGCCAGGTCCCCGGTCCGCACGGCGAGGTGCGCGAGGGTCGTGTGGACATGGAACGTGCTGACACCCGGCAGCACGTGGGGCACCTGGGGTTCCAGCACCTCGGCAGCCTCCGGGTAGCGTCCGAGCTCGATCAGCATGGCGGCGGCGTTGGCGGCCAGGAAGATCTCGAACCCGAGCTCCGCGCCGAAATGCCGGATGGCCTCCAGACCGGCCAGGGCCTGCTCGAGCGCGTCCTCGACGAAGCCGCCCTGCTCCAGCACGGTGCTGAGGTTGGCGTGGCTGCGCGGGATCTCGGTCGGATCGCCGGCTGCCGTCGCGATCGCCACTGATCGGCGCAACAGCTCGATCCCGCCGGCGATGTCGCCGAGCGCCGCACGATCGACGCCGAGGACGTTGAGTGCGCGGGCCTCGATGACCGGCGCGCCCACCGCCCGCGCGTGGTCGATGGCCCGCTCGGCGAATGGGGCGGACTCGCTCGAGCGGCCGGCCAGCATGAGATTCGCGGCCAGTCCGGCGAGGACTCGCGCCTGGTCGGTGGATGGCGGCGTCCCCTCGAACAGCTCGACCGCTTCGGCGAGGAGTCGGATGGAGGTCGCGGTGTCACCGGCCAGCCAGGCCGCGAATCCCAATCGCTCGCGGGCCCGCGCCCGCCGTTCGAGATCGCGCTCGGAGCCGGGCGCTTCGTCCACGAGCTCGATCGCGCGCTCGGCCAGGGCGACCGCGCGCGGCCCGTCGCCGACCACGGTCGTCGCCGCGCTCGCCGCGTCATAGAGGTCACCGAGATCGCGATCGGTCGGACGGTCGGCTTCCGGCACCGAATCCCAGACCGCGATCGCCCGCTCGTACTGGCGGGCGGCCTCGGCGAAGGCGAAGATCGCCCGCGACGCATCGCCGGCCGCGATCGCCGCGCGCACGGCGCGGGCGGGCTCGTTGGCCGCCGTCCAGTGGTGGGCCAACTCCGCCAGGCGGCTGGCAGCGGCGGCTCCCCCGCCGACGGGCCGGGCTTCGATCGCCCGGGCATACGCCGCATGGAGGCCGCGCCGCTCCGAGGGCAGGAGTTCGTCGTAGGCCGCTTCCCGGACGAGCGTGTGTCGGAATCGGTAGTGCTCGACGACGTCGGCGGGATCGACCACCAGCAATTGCGCATCGACCGCTTCGTGGAGCGCCGCCTGGAGGTCCGCCTCGGACGACCCGTAGACGTCCGCCAGGACGTCGTGCCCCACCTGGCGTCCGGCCACGGACGCGACCTCGATGAGATGTGATGCCTTCTCCGATCGACCGGACAGGCGGGCGAGCAGGACGCCTCGGAGCGTTTCGGGCAAGCGCGCCTGGCGCGAGCCCGCTTCGTCCACCGCTGCGGCCAGCTCCTCGGCGAAGAAGGCATTCCCGTCGGAGCGACGGGCGATCGATTCGATGAGCTCGGGCGACGGCGGGGCGCTCGCGATCGCCGTGAGCAGCTCGACCAGCTCGTCGCGCCCGAACCGCTCCAGGTCGATCCGCTCCACGTGGGGCTGGCGCTCCGCCTCGGCCAGCCACGCCGCCAGCGGGTGGTGGCGGTCCAGCTCGTCGGCCCGGTAGGTGCCCACCATCAGCAGGCGCTCGTCGCGCAGGTTCCGACCCAGGAAGGCCAGCAGGTCGCGGGTGGAGCGATCCGCCCAGTTGAGGTCCTCCACGACGAACAGCACCGGGGTCGCCTCGCCGAGCCGGCCAAGCAGCCGAAGGACGCCTTCGAAGATCCGGACCTGGAGCCAATCGGCGGGACCGGTCTGCATCGGCGGGTCGGGCGCAACGTCGGCAAGCTCAGGGACGAGTCGCGCGAGTTCGGGCAGGCTGGGCCCCGCGGCGGCGGCGATCCGATCCGCATCGACGGTGCGCGCCAGGCTCCGGAGCGCCTCGACGAGCGGCCCGAACGGGAGACCATCGTCGCCGACCGCGACCGACCCGCCCTCCAGGACGAGCCAGCCGTCGTCGCCGAGTCGCGTGGCCGCTTCCCGAACGAGGCGGCTCTTGCCGACGCCGGCCTCCCCGCCGATGAGGACGAGCGACGCGCTGCCGGACGCGGCGGTATCGGCCGCTGCCAGGAGCACCCCGAGCTCTGCTGCGCGACCGACGAAGACCGGGCTGGATAGGCGCCGAGCCATCGGGCGCGATGATAGACCCTGCTCGTTTCCCCCAGAAACGAGCAGGGTCTTGGAGGTGGCCCGTGGATCGGTGCCCACGCACCGGTCGTTCAGCGTCCGCTGCCGGTCGCCTTGCGGAAGGCGTCCAGGCCGTCACTGGCGCTGGTGGTCCCCATCGCCTTGCCCGGCGGGATGCCGCGCACGTGTTCCATGCGGAGCGTGCTCCAGTCGTCCGTGGCGATCGCGGCCGGAGCAGCGGCCTTGGCGGCGGCCTCGGCTTGCGCCCGGCGGAAGGCGATCAGGTTGTCACGGGCGGCTTCGGCCTGGGCGGCCTTGGCGGCCGGGGCGGCGCGCAGGTGTTCCTGGCGGAGCGTGTCCCAGCTGTCGTTGGCGGGCTTGACCGGGGTGGTCACGACGGTCACCGGGGCGACGTTGTGGTGCGCCTTGCTGAACTGGACCCGCAGGTTCTCGACCTGGTCGAGGCTGCCATCCTGGGCGGCGTAGATGCCGGCTCGGGTGCCTTCGCCGATGTCCTGGCTGTGGTCCCCGACCTGGGCCTTCGGGGCCCCGACGGCCGTCGCGTAGACGCCCACCGCGAGGGCGGCGATCGCGAGGATGACGATGGCCGCGAGGATCATCGACAGACCCCGGAAGCTACAATTCGCCGCAAGATGGGCGGGCTGGCTGCTGTACATCTCGGCTCTCCTGTGCGCTTCGACCTCTGACTGACGTCGATGCCCACACGCTATGGACGAGCCCTTCCGCTGACATCGAGCGATCACCCGATCCGTCACGGGCGTCACCCTTCATTTCCGGGAGTTTCCGGGCGCGCACCGACCTTTAGGCGGCGCCCGAGGCTTTAGTCGGCCGAACCCGCCATCGTCAAGGACGGCACGCAGACCACACTCAGCTGCCTACGAGCCCGGCCAGCACATCCCGCAGGAGCTTCCCCACCGCGTTCCTGGGCAGCGCGTCCACGAAAGCGATGGTGGCCGGCACCGCCGGCGCGCTGAGGCGTTCGCGACAGAAGCGGAGGAGCTCGTCCTCGGTCGCCTCCGCTCCGGGTGAGAGCGCCACGAAGGCCGCCCCGAGCATGCCGCCTCGCGGGCCCGGAACGCCGACCACGCCGGCATCGGCCACGGCTGCGTGCGCGAGCAGGACCCGCTCGACATCGCCCGGGTACACGACGTCCCCCGCCGACACGAATCGCGCCGCGAACCGATCGACGATCCAGACGTCGCCGTCCGCGTCGATCCGGGCCGCGTCGCCGGTTCGCAGCCAACCGCCCTCGAGCATCGCCGCACCTGTCGCGTCGGGCCTTCGCCAATAGCCGACCATGACGTTGGGGCCGCGGACCAACAGTTCGCCCGTGGCGCCCGGCGCGACGTCCACGCCCGTCGCGTCGGCGATCCGGACATCCACGAACAGCGGGGGACGGCCCGCCGAACCCACCTTGCGGAGCCCCTGCTCCGGGTCGAGCAGGAGCACGACCGGCGCGGCTTCGGACAACCCGTACCCCTGGAGCACCAGGACACCGCGATCAAGGCAGGTCCGGAGGAGCCGCTCCGGCACCGGGGCCCCGCCGGTGATCACGAACCGGATGGCAGCCAGGTCGACGAACGGCCACCGGTCGGCGAGGGTCAGCGCAGGCCAGGAGGTCGGGGTTGGCGAAGCCCACCGTGACGCGATGCCGCTCCATCGACTGCAGCAGGCCGTCTGGAGCCGGATCGTCGGGGACGACCACCGTGCCACCCGCGAACAGCACCGGCAGGACATTGACGCCGGTGCCACCGACCCTGAAGAACGGGGCGATCGCGAGCGTCACGTCGGCGCCACGGATGTCCGCGTGGGAGATGAAGTTCACCGCGTTCCAGGTCACATTGCCGTGGCTCAGCATCACGGCCTTCGGGTCCCCTGTGGTCCCCGACGTATGCGGCAACATCAGCAGGTCGTCCAGCGCGACCGATCCCTGGATGGGGTCATCGGGCGAGCCGGTCAGCAGCGCCTCGTAGTCGAGCGTCCCGTGATCGGTCGACGGTCCAGCGTCGTCGCGGACGACGATCCGCGTCCGGACCGAATCCGCGGCCGTCGGCTCCGTCATCTCGTGCTCGATCAGGACGACCGGCTCGGTGAGTCCCAGGATGGATCGGCGGTCATCCGGCCCGAGCCGGTGATTGACCGGCGCAAGGACCGCCCCAGTCGACCCACGGCGAAGAGCGTTTCAAGGAACGCGGGATGGTTCGACCCGATCCATCCGACCCGGTCTCCGTGCGCGACCCCGAGGCCGCGAAGGGCGGCCGCGAGACGCCGGATGCGAGCCGCCAGCTCGGCGTAGGTGAGTGCCCGCGTGCCGTAGACGAGTGCCGGCCGGTCGGGTGCGATCCTGGCCCGGCGCTCGATCCATGAGCCGACGCCGAAGTCGCCGCTCGCGTCGAGGCTCAGTCGGTCAGGTTCCCCGGTCGATGCCATCCGCCGATCCCTTCGTCCTCGCTCGACGCCTGACGGCCATGCCCCCGGCCTCCCTGACGCCTTGCTCCGCTCGTCACCCGGCGAGGACGCTGTCCACGCGGATGACCGGCGGATGCTCGAAGTGCTTCTTCACCGCGCACTGCTCGGCCGATCGAACGACCGCGTCGGCGTACTTCGCCGGGAACCCCTCCGGCAGCTCGATCGTGACCTGCACGTCGTTGACCAGGTGGGTCGCCGGATCGACCTGCATCCGCTGGACCAGGCGGATGCCCTCCGCGGAGATCCCGCGCTGCCGGCAGAAGCCCAGGACATAGATGCCGGCGCACGTCCCGATCGTCGACAGGAACGTCGCGAAGGGCGTCGGGGCGGAACTCTCGCCGCCGCCCGCAGCCGGCTGATCGGTGGGCACGACGAAGCCGCCGAAGTGCGCGTCGACACGCGCGCCGCCCGGGAAGTCGATGGTCATCTCCATGGCATGAAACCCCTTTCTGTGGATGTCCTATTCGACGGGAGCGCCGGCCGCCACGAGGTCCGCCATCGCGCCGGCGTCGACGATGTCGCTGAAACCAGCCGCGGCCATCTGGTCGGCGGCGATCGCGCTCCGCCGGCCCGAGTGGCAGTAGACGAGGTAGGCGGCCGTCTGGTCGAGGGACGAGATCCTGCGACGCGAAGTCGGCGGCCTCGACGCTGATGTTCTCGCGCCCCGGCGATGTGCCCGGCGGCGTACTCCGCGGCCGTGCGGACGTCGATGACGACCCGCGAGTCGAGCCTGCGCACCGCCTCGCTCGCGTCGACCTTCTGGATGACGGATGGCGCCGAGGAACCGCCGCACGCGGCCATGGCCATCGCCGCCAGGGCGAGGAGGACGACGATGACGATGCGGGAGGAACGGTGGTTCATGTTGATGCTCCGGTTCGTCGCTGCCCGACGCGGACGTGTCGGTCCATGGGGCGTCGCGTTGCTTGGTGCGGGGCGACAGGTCCTTCATCGGCGGCAGGTCCCCCCTCGCGTGCGCATCCGAAGATCGCCACGCCAGCGTGCCGGCGAGGAGGATGAGCGAGACCGCTCCGATGACGGGCTGGAGCGGCGCGAAGACCGTCATGGCCCCGCTGGTCCCGAGCAGGACCAGGGCGATCTTGTTGCACACCGGACAGCCGATCGCCAGGAACGCACCGACGCTCGCCACGGCGCCGAGGGTCGTTCCGTCGCGACCCGTGGCGGCGCTGACAGGCGCGAGGACGAACGGGGCCGGCTCGGCGGAGGCGATCGGTCCGGGCGCCGTGTAGGTCGCCCCCAGCAGGCCCATGAGCGGGGCCGACATCAGCCAGACGGCGACTGCGAACGGCTCGACAGGGACCTGCCGACCGAAGATCGGGTTGGGGATGATCGCCGCGACCAGGCCGAAGGCGACGACCGAGGCGGCCGTCCAGAGCACGGCGTGCACGGCGAATCGCCGGTCGATCGTGGCCAGGACCGCAGCGGCCGGACAGCCGACCAGCCGTGAACGACCGATCACGGCCGTTCCAGCGTCGAGATCACGTGTTGAAGGCGGGTCGTGGCCTCCTCGGCCACTGGCCGGAGGGTCGCCATGGGGCTCACCTCGGGCTCGCCTGGAGCGCGGGCTCACTCAGGCGACGGACCGGCGGTCAGGCGACCCGCTCCAGGCGGCGCATCACGATGGCGTGGATGATGTCGCAGGCATCGGTGATCGCCGGTTCGGCGAGTCGGTAGTTGACGGTCGTCCCGGTCCGTCGGCCATCGACGAGTCCGGCCGATCGCAGGACCGCGAGGTGCTGGCTTGCGTTCGGCAGTGCCACGCCGATCGCGGCCGCCAATTCGCCGACCGACCGCTCGCCGCCCCGCAGGGTATCGAGCAGCATGAGCCGCTTCGGGTCGGTCAGGACCTTGCAGATCTCCGCATGCAGGCGGTAGCGCTCCAACTTCGTCGTCAAGGTCCACGGGTGCGGGCGTCCTCCAGGGGCGGTGCGTGGCTGCGTGCCGCTACGGTACACCTGCTTGCGTACTTGCGCAACTAACGTATCACGGAGCGTCCTTCTCCTCAGGCGAGATCGCTACGCTGCGGGGGGCGTGCCCTCGAGCCGCCCGTTCCGTCACTCGAGGAGGTAGCGCTCGACGACGTTCTGCAGCGGCTCGCCGGCCGCGAAGCGCCGGACCTGCGCGCCCGCGAGCTCGAAGGCGCGACGCGTCGCGCCTGGGGAGTCGCCCGCGATATGTGGACTCACGAGGACGTTGGGGAGCGACCAGAGCACGTGACCGTCCGGCAGCGGCTCGGGATCGGTCACGTCGAGCGCGGCGCGGAGCCGGCCGCGCTCGAGCTCCGCGACGAGGGCCGGCGTGTCCACCGTCCGGCCACGGCCCGCGTTGACGACGAGCGCCCCGTCCGGAAGTAGTCCAAGGCGCCGCGCGTCCAGGAAACCCGTCGTCTGGCTGGTCAACGGCAGCAGGTTCACGAGGATGGCGGCCCCGGGCAGGACGGCATCGAGGTCAGCCATGCCGAGCGTACCGTCGCGCGCTGATCGCGCGACGCCGACGATCTCGACGTCGAACGGCCGAAGGCGGTCCGCCACGGCGGCGCCGATCGATCCGAACCCGAGGATCACGACGCGCTGGCCGGCCAGCTCTTCGGCCTCGAACTCGGTCCACGTCCCCAGGGCCTGTGCGTCGCGCGCCCGCACGAGTCCCCGTTGCATGGCGAGGATGGCGCCGACGACCCACTCCGCGAGGGGGATGTCGTAAACGCCGCGGGCATTGCAGAGCGTGACATGCGGCGGGACCCGGCCCGCGAACCAGTCGACGCCGGCGCTGAGCGTCTGGACGACCCGCAGGCGGCCGGGCGCGCTGCATGGCCTCGAACAGCGGCTCGCGCATCCGCCGCATCGGGATCACCAGATCGACGAGGGCGAAGTCCGGCATCGGCCCGTCCTCGAGCGAGACCGGCACCAGCTCGACGTTCGCGGGGATGTCGCCCATGAGCGCGAGTTCCGGGAGGTCCGGCGCGTAGACGACCACAGGGTCGGACGCGGGACGCGGCGAGGCGTTCACGGCGGCGAGTCTAGACGACGGCGGTGTCGTGTCGGTCTCGGCGGCCCGTCCTCGTTACGGTCGACCGCGCGCTGCGCGAGTACGCGGACCGTCCCACGGAAGATCATGCCGTGGACCGGATAAAGGATGTACCAATAGGCGAGGCCTGGCAGGCCTTTGGGTTCGAAGAAGGCTGTCTGGATCAAGCGGCTGCCTCTCTCGGTCGGCCTCACCTCATATTGGAGCCAGGCACGGCCGGGCACCTTCATCTCGGCCCGAAGTCGGAGTAGCGCCGGCTTGCGCATCTCCTCCACTCGCCAGAAGTCGAGCGCGTCACCGACCCGCAGGTGATCGGGATCGCGGCGACCCAACCGCATCCCGACGCCGCCGACGAGTCGGTCCATGAGGCCCCTGATGTGCCACAGGGCGTTCGCGTACGGCCAGCCGGCGGCACCGCCGACGCGCTCTACCTCGGCGAACACCTGCTCAGGCGGTGCCGCAACGACTTGCCCCCGACGCTCGACGATCATCCCCTCACGAGAAGTGAGAGATGAAAGACTCGCCTTCTCCGAAGTCGCGAGCGCGTCGAACCATGTCGAGTCCACGCCGTGGGGATCGGTTCGATCGATCGCCCGCTGGAGTGCCGCGGCGTACGAGAGGGGCTGGAGGCCGAAGGCGGCAGCGGGTCCCCGATCGCGCACGACGACCTCGTTGCGAAGGCCCTCGATCAAGGGCCGGGCGATACCGGCCGGGACCGGCGAGACAAGGTTCACCCAGTACGAGGAGAGGCGCGGGGTGAGGATCGGAACGGGGATCATCAGCCGACGGAGCCCTCGGAGGCGAGCGTAGGTCCGCATCATGTCGCCGTAGGAGAGGACATCTGAACCGCCGATCTCGACCACCCCTGTGGCCTCGGGGTGCATGAGGGCACCCGCAAGGTAGTCGAGCACGTCACCGATCGCGATCGGCTGGCAGCGCGTTCCCACCCAGCGGGGGGTGATCATGATCGGCAGTCGCTCGGTCAAGTGGCGCAGGATCTCGAACGACGCGCTGCCCGACCCGATGATCACCGCGGCCCGGAACTCGGTCACCGGCACGCCGTGCGCGGCGAGCTCCGCGCCAGTCTCGTGACGACTGGCCAAGTGGTGCGAAAGGTGGGCCGAATCATCGCCCAGGCCGCCGAGGTAGACGATCCGCGTCACGCCGGCCCGCGCGGCCGCTCGGGCGAAGTTGCGGGCCGCCTGACGGTCTCGCTCGGCGAAACCCCGCTCACCGGCCCCCATGGAGTGGGCAAGGTAGTAGGCGACCTCTACTCCCTCGACGGCCCGAGGCAGCGTCGATGGATCCAGGAGGTCGGCGACCACGACCTTCGCCTCCGGGAACCGGGCGGCGAGCGGCCTCGCGTCCCGGCTCATCAGGCTGAGCTCGTGTCCCTGCGCTGCGAGCAGCGGCACGAGCCGACCGCCGATGTATCCACTGGCCCCGACGACGAGTATCCGCATGACGCGAGTATGGAACTAGGCGAGGAACCGGTCGATCACGGCCGCGGTCTTGTCCGGCTGCTCGAGTCCGGGGAGGTCCCCGGCGTGCTCGATCGTGATTCGCTCCGGGCGTTCATCGAGAAACCGGGACCTCGACCGGAGGTGTGGTCATGAGCTGGTCGGTGGCGATCACAGGGGAGTCCTTCATGGGACGAGGTGGGACTCGGAGGAGACATGCCCAACCTCGGGTGGGATCGGTGGTCCGGCAGGATCAGAGTCGACTGCACTGGCGCAGTATTTAGCACTAAATCACGTCTTGTCAAGCATGCATCCGTCACGGCGACCCGAACCGCCGCACCGAGACCGACCAGCTCGCCCACGTGACGAGGCCCGGCGCGATCGTGTGGTCGGGCGTCATCGATAGCAGATGAACGGAGCGGATCGCGCGAATGTGGGCTTGCCGGCCTGCGCCAGCATGAAGTCCGCGATGTCCGCCCGGGAGGATCCGAGCCCCCGGGTGCAGGACGTCAAGACCGGCAAGATACCGTCCGGTATGCGGCCCGTCGGTGACGAGCGGCGGCCGCACGGCGACCCACTCGAGATCGGACCCGACGAGTTCGTCGAACTCCGCCTGCTTCGCCGCCACGACATGTCCGGAAACGCGGCGAACGATCCTGGATGCGAAGCGATCGATCGTCGGCTTGCGGTCCCCTGGCGCGTCGACGGCCGCCCCTGACAGGTTGATGATCCGGCGTACGCCGAGGTCCCGCATCGCCTCGATCAGGATGCGCATGCCGTCGCGCAGGGCGACCACCTGGTCGGCGGTGTTCCCGTCCGGTCCGAGCGCACTGATGACGGCATCCGCGCCCGCCACGGCGTCGCGAACGGCGGCGGGGTCGCTGACCTGCCCCGCCACGACGCGCGCGCGCTCACCGATCGAGCCGAGGTGCTGAGGATCGCGGACCAGCAGCGTCAGGACGTGACCATCTGCCAGTCCCTGGTGCACGGCGAGCCGACCGATCCTGCCGGTGCCCCCGACCACGGCGAGTTTCATGCGCCGATTTTATTCACAGCCGGGCATGTGAACTCGGGATCTTCGAGATGGGCCCGACGTCGGGGCGGAACGATGAGGCGGAGGCGTGGACGATCGTCCATGCCATCACCGACGTCAGACCACAAAGTGGCTCCAGGGCTCCCGAACCCGGAACCTGGCCGTTTCGGTGGTCGTCCTGCGACGAGAACAGGCGCCTGTTCGACCTCTACCGTCCTCACGAATCAACAAGGAAACCCTGACATGCACTCCTCTACACCCGTCGACCTCCGCGCTGTGCGCATCGCGCTGGCACTCGCGGTCACGACGCTTGCCCTCCTCGCATCGGTCGCGTTCGCGAATGCCGGCTCGCCAGACGCGATCCCGGTCGAGCCCGACGGTGGCATCGGCAGCGAGGTCATCCTGCCCGTCGAGCCCGACGGCGGCATCGGCGGCGAGGTCGTCCTGCCCGTCGAGCCCGACGGCGGCATCGGCGACTGAACCAACCCCGGATCCTCCTCGACACCGAACCGCCCCCGGCGCAACGTCGGGGGCGGTCTTCGGAAATCGCCTGCGCCCGCCGGCGCGGGCTCCACGCATGCGGGTCGGCGTGGGACATGCATGCGGGAGAATGGGCTGAACGGCCCTACCGGCTCACCTTCGCCGGTCGACAGACTCTTGATAACAAGCGGACCACCGGACGAACCCGACAAGACGCGGTCAACACCATGCGTTCACTCCCTGACACGTCCCACGAGCACCACGAGTCCATCGAGCCGCACGTCGACCGGCTACCGGAACTTGCCCAGATGATCGGACAGGTCAGCCCGGGCGCCTTCTCCGCCACCTTCCAGGAGGAGTGCAGCTTCATCATCGGTCGCCTCGTGCCGCATATGGAGGCGATCGAGACGACGCTGTATGGCCGGCTCGAGGAGGTCATGGACCGGCGGCATTCGATGGCACCCATGCGGGAGGAGCACGAGCGGTTGCGCGGGCTGTTCGGCTCGCTCTGTGAATACAGCGAGCTCGTGGCGGATGAACGCCTGACCGAGGCAGACCAGGTCGGGCTCCGACGGGTGCTGTATCGCTTGTACGCGATGCTGAAGGTCCACCTCGCCGAAGAGGAGCTCTACCTCGGCGTCCTCGACCGGAACCTCACGGCGGAGGAGAAGGACACCCTCGCCCAGGGCCTTGACCACGCGGGCGCCGAGCCGCTGTAGCGGAGGCCGCCGTCAGCGTCGCTTGCGGGGGGCCGCGATGGCCTCCAGGTATCGCGCGTTGAACTCGCCGATGAGCCTGGCCCGCTCCTTCATCACCGCAGCCCACGCGTCGATCGCGGCGTAGCCAGCATCCGTCAACTCGTATTCGCGGCGTTGCGGCCCGACCGCTTCCGTCGACCACGAGGAGGTGACCTGGCCGGAGTCCTCCAGATCGCGCAAGGTCCGATAGACCTGGCCGATATCGACGGACCCATCGGTGATGCCCATGTCTTCGAGTTGCGCCGTCATGGCATAGCCATGGACACGCCCGCCGGCGAGCAGGACGAGCACGAATGGCTCCATCCAGCGATGGCGCCCTCCGATCGGCGCCCATCCACGGTGGACCGGGACGCCGACGTCATCGCGATCGGACGCGAGCGCGTCCGCGGCGGGGGCGCTGGCGCGGTCGCGGCTCGAAGCATCCATCTGCCTCGAAAGCATAGGCGGCTTCGAGCCGGTGGCCCACGGCGACCGCGTGGGGTCGCCCGGCTCAGAACCTGGTGATGCCGCTGTGCTCCATGGCCGCGGCGAGCTTCTCGGAACTCGCCGGCGACACGTCGTGCTCGATGATGCCGAGATACAGCTGCTCCTCGGCGAGATGCACCTTGAGCATCGCGTACAACCGGAAGATGACACGACGCAAGGCGATGGTCTCGCTGGTGTGTACGGAACCGGCTCCGAGCCCCTTCTGGAGGCGGGCGAGCTCCGCCACCAGACGCGCGGATCTCGTCGTGCTCGCGCCGCATCGGCGTCATGGAGTGACGGTTCTGGAGCATCCGCTCCAGCTCGGGATAGAGCGTGTGCTCGGCCGCCTCCATGTGCGGGAGGAGCAGGTCATCGAGGAAGGTGGCCACCTCGTCGACCCGCGGCTTGAGCTCGGCGACGGCGGCTACGCCGACCATATCGCCGACAGCGGTCATGGCGTCCAGGTGCCGCATCAGGCGGTCGTGGTGTTCGAGAGAGACCTGGGGAAGGCTCGCAGTCATGTCACAGCTCCTTGTGGGTTGGTCGATGTCGTCGGCGTCGATGTTTCTGCCACTCACGCCCCCTTCGTGATCTGGTCGGCGGGCCGACCCGCGAGCGCGAGGAAGAACAGAGCGACCGGCCGGTAGACGGCGTGAGCGAGCTTCATGAACGGGGCCAGGATCACGAGCTCCATCGCGACCGCGACATGGAACAGGAAGACCCAATACCCCCACACCGGCGCGCTGGGCAGGTACAGCGCGAGCTCCAGGGCGAACCCGGTCACCCCGGTGATCCAGACCAGCGCAAGGAGCGTCCAGTCGGCGCTGGTCGAATGGCGGACCGAGCGCTCCCGGCCGCGGTACCGCTGGATGATGAGCATGGTGGCGCCATACACGAGGAGCAAGCCCGCGACCGTGCCGAGCAGGCGGACCGGATACCAGATCGGGACAGGGGTACCGGTGGCCTTGATCCCGGCGAGGGCGAGCCCGTAGTCGAGGATGGTCGCGGCGAGCAGGCCCAGGAAGCCCCACATCGTGGCGGCGTGCAGGAACCAGCGGCGCGAGTACCAGGGCCCGGCCGCGGCATCGGCGTCGCAGTCGACGCGATAGCGACGCTGGCCAAGGGTCTCGATGGCGAGGGCGCTCCACAGGGCACCGGCCGACCGGCGCAGGGCCGCGCGCCCACCGACGACCGAGCGGAGGGTCACGCCATTGCCGCGGCTGACGGCGCGGGCCATCGTCGCGACGCCGAGGAGGCCGGCCGCGAAGACGACGACCATGACCGCGATGCCGAGGTTGTGGATGAGCTCCTCCGGGATGAAGCCGAAGATGTCGAGCGACTCCGTCCCCTGCGGTCCGTGCCCCGCGTACATGAACAGGGCGAAGAGGGCGGCCAGGGCGACCGCGATGATGGTTCCGATGATCGGTCGGGTGTACATGGTCCGAGCCAGCCCGGTCCGGTCGTAGTTGGCGATCGCATAACGGCGGGCGGCGGCCATGAACTCGCTCGGCTCAGCCTGGGTGGGGCACGTCTCGGAGCACTCGCCGCACGCGTAGCACGTCCAGAGTTCCTTGCTCGAGAGCAACTGGTCGCGCATGCCCACCTGGGCGTAACGGATCATCCGCCGCGGGAACGTCGCGTCGTTGCTGACCAGCGGACAGGACGCCGTACAGGTGCCGCAGCTGAAGCACGCCGACACATCCGCAGCGCCATAGCGCTGGAGGTCCGCCATCAGCCCGGTGTCGACGAGTGTGGTCATGACGGATCCCTCGCGATCGCTTCGTAGCGGAAGTACCCCTCGTCCGTCACGCCCTTGACCTCGCGGACCCGGCCGTAGCGACGCATGCCCATGATCCAGAAGAGGACCTCATGGGTCGGGCAGTCCATCGCGCTGGCGAGCTCCGGCACGGTCCGCGGCTCGGATCCCAGCAGTTCGAGGATCCGCGCCCGCATGACCGGCTCCTCGCGGATCACCTCGCGAAGTTCGCGATTCGGGGCGTTCATGCGACCGAGACCTCCAGGAGCTTGTCGATCATCGCGGTGATCTGGGCGTCGGTGTAGCCGAGCAGGTCGATGGCGTTCTCGGGGCAGACCGGGACGCACCCGCCACAGCCCTTGCAGCCCGTCTCGCTGATGACGGCAACGGCTCGCTCTCCGGCCGAGCCCATCGTGATCGCGCCGTAGGGACACGCATCGAGGCACTTCCCGCAGGCCGTGCAGGCGTCGGCGTCGACGATGGCGACGAGCGGGTCGAGCTCCGCGAAACCCTTCTTGAGGATGACCGCACTCTGGGTCACGGCGGCGAGCCCCGAGGCGACGCTCTCGCTCGAGTTCTTGGGTCCCTGGCAGGCACCGGCGATGAAGACGCCGTCGACGACGGTCTCCACCGGCCGGAGCTTGGGGTGGATCTCGTTGAAGAACCCGTCCTTGTCGACCGGCAGCTTGAGGACGTTGATGAGCTCCTCGTTCCGGCGCGGGACCGCGCCCGTGACCAGGACGACGAGGTCGGCGGGGATCGACAGCTCTTCGTCGCCGGTGAGGACGTCGCGCAGCGTCACGAGGACCTTGCCGTCGTCGCCGCGGGCCACGGTCGGCGGCGCGCCGTCGGCGAACTTCATGTAGACCGAGCCCAGCTCCCTGGACTGCGTGTACATCAACTCGAACTTGCCGTACGTCCGCATGTCCCGGTACAGGTGGTATTGCTTGACGTCGGCGTCCTGGCCGGCGAGCTGGATCGATGCCGCCACGGTCGCAGAGCAGCAGAACCGTGAGCAATACTCGTTCTTCCCCGGCTCGCGACTCCCGACGCAGTAGACGTAGGCGACCGTCCGGACCGGCCGACCATCCCGGACGAGCGGACCGGTCGTGGCATCGAGCATCGCCTTGAACTCGGGCAGGGTGACCACCCCGTCGATGCCGTAGCCGTACTCACCGGCCTCCGGGGCGTAGGCATCGACCCCGGTCGTGACGATGATCGAACCGACCTCGACCGTGAGGGTCTCCGGGCTGGCCCCGCCGACGCGGATGTCCACCGCGTAGTTGCCGAAGCTGCCTGACTTGCTGACCATCTCGGCCTCGGTGAAGACCCGTATCGACGGTCGCCGGCGGATCCCCTCCACGAGCTCGGCGACGAGTTCGCGGCCGTTCTTGCCCGTCGGGTACATCGTGCCGAACGTCCCGACCCAGCCACCGAGTTCGGCCTCGCGTTCCACGAGGAAGACCCCGAGACCGATGTCGGCGAGGCCGATGGCGGCGCGCAGGCCCGCCACGCCACCGCCGACGACCAGCGTCCGCTGGGTGGTCTCGACGACGATCGGCTCGAGCGGTTCTGTCAGGAGTGTCCTGGCGATCCCGGCCTTGACGAGGTGGATCGCCTTGTCGGTCGTGCCCTGGGCATCGTCCGTATGGATCCACGAGGCCTGCTCGCGGACGTTGACCTGGGTGTACTCGTACTGGTTGAGGCCGGCACGCTTGGCGACGCCACGGAACGTCGTCACGTGGAGCTTCGGCGAGCACGACGCGACCACGAGGCCGTCGAGCTGCTGCTCCTCGATGTCGCGCTCCATGTCTCCCTGGCCGGCGTCGGAGCAGGCGAACATCATCTGGCGGGCGATGACCACGCCGGGTTCGCTCTGAGCGGCGGCGACGACCTGGTCGATATCGACGTAGTCGGAGATGTTGCCGCCGCAATGGCAGACGTAGACGCCGATCCGGCGCTCCTGCTCGGTCATGCCGGCACCTTCGTCTTTTCCAGGTAGGCCGCCACCTGCGCGACGGTTGACCCGGCGTGCAGGATCGAATCGGCGATGTCCTTGGCGCCGGATGCGGCGCCGGCCACGTACACCCCGGGGATGCTGGTCTGCCCCGGGTTCGCGTCCTCGTCGGTCTCCGCGACGTACTTGAACTCGTCGAGGGAGAGACCCCCCTCAGGGAAGAGGGCCTGCGCGTCACTGTTGGGCTGGACGCCCACGGCGAGGACGACCAGGTCGTACTCGGCGTCCATCAGCCGACCACCGTTCTCGATGTCCTCGTAGCGCAGGACGAGGTCGCCGTTGTCCTTCTCGGTGATCTGGGCGACCCGTCCCTTGACGTAGCTGGCGCCCATCGCCTTCGCCCCTTCGTAGAACTCGTCATAGCGTTTGCCGGCGGCCCGGATGTCCATGTAGTGGACCGTCACGTCGGCGATGGGCAGGGCGCCCATGATCAGCTGGTTCTGCTTGATGGAGTACATGCAGCAGAAGCGCGAGCAGAGCGGGTTGCCGACGGTCTCGTCGCGCGAACCGGTGCACAGGACGTAGGCGATCCGGTCCGGGACCTTGCCGTCGCCGGGCCGCAGGATCGTGTTGAACGGCCGGGTCGGGGCCAACAGGCGGTCCATCTGCATCCCGGTGATGACGTTCTTGAACTTCCCGAACCCGTATTGGGGCTTGAGGTCCGCGGCGAACAGCTTGAATCCGGTCGCGACGACGACCGCACCGACCTCGACATCCATGACCTGGTCCGTGGCGCGCAGGTCGATGCAATCCTCGACCGGGCAGGCGTCCACGCACTCGCCGCACTCGGAGCAGACGCCGCAGTCCAGGCAGAGCCCGGCACCGTACCGCGCCTCGGCCTCGGTCATCGGCAGCTCCACCTCGCGGAAATCCGTGGGGGCGGCGCTGATGACCTCGCTCGGCGCGGCCGGCAGGGCCAGGCGGTACGCCTTCTGGCGGGCGAGGACCGCCTCCTTGTCGACGACCGGGAGGCGCAGGTCGAACCCTTCGAGGGTCCGGTCCTGGATCCAGCGGTCGATCATGAACGCAGCGCGCTGGCCCGCTCCGGTGGCCCGCGTGATGTCCGAGGCACCGGACACGACGTCGCCGGCGGCGAACAGCCACGGCACGTCCGTCTGGAGGGTCCGTTCGTCGACGACGATCGAACCCTTGGCGTCCACGCGAACCTGGCCGGCGAACGAGGCGGTGTCGGCGGCCATGCCGATCGCGGTGATGATCACGTCGCAGTCGATGTCGAAATCGCTGCCCGATACCGGCTCGGGACGTCGGCGGCCCGATGCATCGGGAGCCCCCGGAGCCATGCGTGCGCAGCGCAGGCCGCGCGTCGCTCCATGGCCGTCGTCAAGCACCGCGACCGGCGCCGCCTGGAAGCGGAAGCCGACGCCTTCCTTCTCCGTGTCGTCCGCCTCGACGTGGTGGGCGGGCATCTCCTCGCGGGTGCGCCGGTAGACGACCGTGACGTCGCGGGCGCCGAGCCGTCGGGCGGTCCGGGCGGTATCCATCGCGACGTTTCCGCCACCGATGACGACTACGCGTCGATCCTTGAGGTCGACCCCCTCACCGAGCTTCACGGCCCGGAGGAAGGCGACACCGCTGAGCACGCCGTCGAGCTGGTCGCCGGGGACGCCCATGCGCGTGGAGAGCGGCGTGCCGGTCGCCACGAGGACAGCGTCGTAGCCATCGCCGTGGAGACTGTCGAGGTCCTCCACCGGCGAGTCGACCGTGATCTCGACGCCGAGCGCGGTGACGTTGGCGATGTCGCGCTCGACCACCTCGGATGGCAGGCGGTAGGCCGGGATGGCCAGGCGCAGGAAGCCGCCGGCCTTGGGCGCAGCCTCGAAGATCGTGACGCCATAGCCCTTGCGGGCGAGTTGCCAGGCGGCGGTCAGGCCGGCCGGTCCGGAGCCGACGACGGCGACGCGATGGCCATTGGGCTCCGGGACTTCGATGCCCGGGCCGTCGAACCGGTCGTAGTGCTCGTCGGCGATGAACCGCTTGAGCCGGCGGATCGGGATGGGGCCCTCCAGCGAACCGCGGGTGCAGTCCACCTCGCACGGCGCGTAGCAGGCCCGCCCGAGCGTTCCGACCAGCGGCGTCGCGTCCAGCACGAGCTGGAACGCCTTCTCGTACTCGCCGCTGCGGACGAGCGAGACGTAGCCGTGGGCCTGGATGCCGGCGGGGCAGGTGAACGAGCACGGCGAGGAACCCGCCCGCTCGATGACCGCTTTCTTCGGGACGGCCTGCGGAAAGGCGATGTAGGCGGCGTGGCGGGCGACCATGTCCGCGTTGAACTGGTCCGGCACGGAGACGGTGCAGGCCGTCTCGCACTTCTGGCAGCCGGTGCACGCGGCCTCGTCGACGAAGCGGGCCTTGCGGGTGATCTTCGCCGTGGAATCGGCCGTCGGCGACGGGCTCGATGCCGTCGACCTCGCTGTAGGTCAGGGTCGTGACGTTGGGGTGGTGGATGGACGCGGCCATCTTCGGCGTGGAGATGCAACTCGCGCAGTCGAGGGTCGGGAAGACCTTGCTCAACAGGATCATCTTCCCGCCGACGCTCGCCTCCTTCTCCACGAGCAGGACGCGGTAGCCCATGTCGCCCAGCTTGAGGGCGGATTCCATGCCGCCGATCCCGGCCCCCACGACCAGGACGTCGTAGTCCGTCATGACGTCACCACCGATGGGCCGTGCGCGGACAGCGCTTCGCCGAATTGCTGGACATGCCTCGTGAACGGTTCCGCGCAGACCGAGCAGATGGCGGCCATCCGGAGTCGCGCGGACTCGTGCCCGCCCTGCACCAACAGCTCCTGGGCCTGCGCGACGATGCGCGAGGCCCGCGTGGAGCAGTCGGCCAGGTAGGCGCACTCGTCACCGTCCGAGGCGATGAACACGCCGTCGAACCCCTGCTCGATGGCGTGCAGGATCCAGCTGGGGCGGATCCGCTGGTGCACGGGAGGCTGATGACCACGACGCCCGGCGAGTAGGCCATCCGAGCGCTTCCGGCCAGGTCGATGCCCGGGTCGGAGATGTTGTTGGTCGAGAAGACGAGGATCCGGGGAACGAAGGTTCGCTCCGCTTCCTGCGGTCTCTCCGGTGCGAACGTGGTCATCGCAACGACACTCCCGTGACGGGCCGGTGATCCGGGCCGTCGTCCTACTTCTGGCGGATGACGAACGTGCGCTCGTAACCCTCGCCCGGGATCGTCCCGAGATAGGTGTGGCCGACCTTCCCCGACCACGCGCCGATGTCGGCCTTGGTGCCGGGGTCGCTCGACCAGATCTCGATGGTCTGGCCGATCTGGATGGTATTCATCGCCTTCTTCGCCTCGAGGAGCGGCCCGGGGCAGGCACTGCCGCGCGCGTCGACGACCTTGTCGCTCTGGATCGCGAGGAGTTCGGTGTCGGTCAGCGGAGTGGTCGCGGTGGTCATCTCGATGATCTCCTGTGATGTGGACCTGGGCCGTGGCGTGCGCCCGGCCCCGGGTGGATGGTCAGTAGACGAGGGCATTCGTGGCGGCGGTCACCTCGGCGACGAAGCGTCCGGCCGCGACGATCTCAGCGCCCGGCACCAGCGCGTCTTCGAACCCGCGGCTCTTCACGCATGGAGAGCAGACAAGCAGCGTGCCGCCGAGCTCCCGGAAGTCGTCGAGGAGCTTGGCCAGTGGCGGGAAGCCGGGCGCTTCGACGGTTGCCGCCTCCCCTTGGTGGACGAGGCAGACCCCATCAGCCTGGAAGCCGATGACGACGTCGACATCGGAGGCGAGGGCGGCACAACCCATGACGAACGGGATCGTCGCCTGCTCCGGCTCCCCGGGACCGTGGGTGGACATGATCACGAGCTTCTGTCGCTCGGCCATGCGGAACTCCTTTCCGCGCCGCCTGGCGCGTTCAGATGAAGAGGATCTGGCCCTCGTCGGTGGACGCGAGGAACGAGGCGATGCCGCCCGCGTCGTCCACCAGCGGGTCCATCGACGTGGGATCGAGACCGAGCGTTGCGAGGGACCCGGCGCAGGCTCGGATGGTCACGTCGCCGAGCTCCTTGGCCTGCCGGAACGTCTCCAGCCACGGGATGTCGCCGACGTGCTCGACCGGCTCGTTCCAGCGCGGTCGCGACGCGTCATACGCGAGGCCGTGGTCGTTGTCGATCCGGTCAGCACGGAAGGCGTCCAACGCCCAGTACATGAGCAGGATGCTGACGGGCATCCCCATGGCCGCCGCACCGGCCGTGATCGTCGCGGCGGCGTGGAGCTTGTCCTCGGTGCCCGAGAACAGGACGATGGACAGCTTGTCGCTCACGGATGACCTTCCTGACTGGTTGTGGTGTAGACGACGATCGGGTCGTGGACAGCGGCGGCGAGATCACCCAGCCGCGACAGGCGGCGGACGAGCACGGCACGCATGAGGCCGCAGGCATCGAGGATCTGGGGGTCCGTGAGCCGATAACTCACGGTCCGTCCGTCGCGAAGCGCCTCGACGAGGCCGGCGCCACGCATCGCCCCGAGATGCTGAGAGGCGGTGGCCTGACTCATCCCGAGTTCGCGGGCGACCTCGTTGACCTCACAGGGCCGTTCGCCGAGCAGGTGCAGGATGCGAAGCCGGTGCGCGCTGGCGAGCGACCGCAGCAACGACGCCTGGAGTTCGTCGATGTCATCCATCGGGCTCGGCATTCGCTGCTCCTCCGTGGCGGGGACCCGTCAGGCGTCGTGCACGTCGGGGGCCGCGACCACTATTCGGTCTTCGCGAATATATGTCTAAGGCGAATATAGGCCATGGGCCATTAGTCACGGGATGACGTGCCGACCGGCCGCTTGCTGGCGCGGCGGCGTGACCCGGGGGCCACGCGTCGTGCGCGACACCGCTGCTTCGCCGAAACCGCACGTGGCCTCCATCGGCCCTTCACATCGGGCGACGACGCTCGTTCCATCCACCGCTCCCGGGTGGCCACCCGCGACCGCGGGACGATCGATGAGGCATCGGAGGCCCACGCATGAAGAAGCTCTCCCTCTCCCTCGGAGGAGCGGCACTGGTGCTGCTCGTCCTCGCCGGTGGCGTCGTCGCCGCCGACCCGACGGCGTCACCTGGCACGCAGGTCCGCGCACGCGACACCATCCCCACGATCCTCGGGCTCACCCAGGCCGAGGTGACGGCCCTTCGCCATGAAGGGCTCTCGCTCGCGCAGATCGCCGAGCGCCAGAAGGTCGACCCGCAGCAGCTCGTCGACGCGCTCAAGGCCCAATGGATCGAGCGGATCGACGCGCGCGTCGCCGTCGGTGCCATCACGGCGGCCACCGCCGTCACCCTGAAGGCGCAGGTCGAGACCCAGGCCAAGGACATGGTCTACAAGGTGACCATCGGCGGGATGCGCGGCGCGGCCGTGGGTGCCGGCCCGACCGGCGCAGGCTCGATGGGCGCAGGTCGCGGGATGGGCGGCTGGGCTCGCGGCAACGGCGTCCGGCCGTGTGATGGGACGGGTCCGGCGGCCTCCGGATCGTAGTCCACACGGGCCATTTAGGGGACGGTCGGACCTGTTCGCAGCTCCGACCGTCCGACCATGCTCGATCCATGGCCCACATCCTCGTCGTCGATGACGAACCGCACATCGTGGACGTCGTCCGTGCCTATCTCGAACGGGAGGGGCACTTCGTCGTCACGGCATCGGACGGTGACAGCGCGATCGCGCAGCCTCAGTCCGAGCCGCCCGACCTCGTCGTCCTCGATGTCATGCTCCCCAAGCGGTCGGGGTTCGACGTCCTGCGGCACCTGCGCGCGACCGGCTTCCGGGGCGCCGTCATCATGCTGACCGCCCGTGACGACGTCATCGATCGCGTCGCGGCCCTCGAGATCGGCGCGGACGACTACGTCACGAAGCCGTTCGAGCCACGCGAGCTGGTCGCCCGAGTCGGCGCCGTCCTGCGTCGCGCCGGCAGCGGTGCCGGCCTCGCCGCGGAGGCGCGCCACCGCTTCTTCGACCTCCTCATCGATCTCGATGGTCGTGACGTCATGCGAGACACGACGGAGATCGCGCTGACCAGGATCGAGTTCGACCTCCTGGCGGCCCTGGCCGACCGGCCCGGCGTCGTCCTCACCCGCGAGCGATTGGGGACGGTCATCCTGGGCGACGCCTTCGATGCGTATGACCGGACCATCGACACGCACGTCAAGAACCTGCGCCACAAGCTCGGAGCCCGACCCGACGGCGGTCAGTACGTCGAGACGGTCCGCGGAGTCGGCTATCGGGCGGCCCGTCCATGAGCCTGCGCCTCCGGCTCGCCGCGACCTTTGCCCTCGTGGCCCTGATCACCGCGGCGGCGATCGCCCTCACGACTCCCACGATCGTCGGACGCGGATTCGCCCAGATGCAGAACGATGGGTCGACGACGCAGGGCCAGGGGCTTGGTCGAGGGCCGGGCGCGATGGCCGGCGTCCACGCTCAGCAGGTCCAGCAGGAAACGACGGTCACCCTGATCGTCGTCGCGCTCGTCGCTGCCGCTGGCGCCTCGCTGGTCGGGGTCGCCCTCGCGCAGCGGATCACGCGACCGCTCGGAGGGCTCGGCGTCGCCGCGGCCGCCGTGGCGCGCGGCGAGCTCGATCGGCGGTCGGGTCTGGCGGACCGGGGTGATGAGATCGGGTCACTCGCTCGGTCATTCGACACGATGGCGAGCGAGCTCGAGCAGGCGCGAACGACCCGCCGGCGCTTCTTCCAGGACGTCGTCCACGAATTGAAGACGCCGCTGGCCGTCATCGACGCAACGACCAACGCCATCCTCGACGGCGTCTACCAGCACGAGGACCGCCACCTCGAGACGATCCGCGACCAGTCGGGGCTTCTTGCCCGGATCGTCGACGACCTTCGCACGATCAGCCTCGCCGAGGCCGGCGACCTTCCGCTCCATCGAGCACCCGTAGACGTACGTCCGCTCCTGGAGGACTCCGCGCGTGCGTTCTCCGGACGGGCCGCCGAGTCCGGGATCACCATCGAAGTCGATGCAGATGACCTCCTCGTCGTCGACGGCGACATGGATCGGCTTCGGCAGGCCCTGGGGGCGTTGCTCGACAACGCGGTGCGCCACACACCGAGGGACGGGCGGGTCGCCATCGAAGGCCGAACAGCAGCCGATCACGTTCGACTGACCGTCCATGACTCCGGCCGAGGCATCGATCCGGCCGACATGCCGTACCTGTTCGACCGTTTCTACCAGGCGGATCCGTCGCGTGACCGATCGACCGGGACATCGGGCCTAGGCCTGGCCATCGTCCGGGCCCTGATCGAAGCGATGGGCGGCACCACTGGCGCGGAGAACGATCCGGCGGGCGGGGCGCGCTTCTGGATCGAGCTCAGGCGCGGTGGCCACGTCGGGAAGGAGCCGACGTGATATCGGTCCGCTCACCGCAGTGACCACTCCCATGCCCACACGAGGATGATCAGCATGAACATCGCAACCAGCTTCACCTTCGGCACCCGTGTCCTTGGCTCGGTCGGTGAGAACCGTCCGCGTGTCGAGGCCGCGTTACGGGCCGAGGGTTTCGGAATCCTGACCGAGATCGACGTGCAGGCGACGATGCGCGCGAAGCTCGGGATCGAGCAGGCCCCGTACCTCATCCTCGGCGCCTGCAACCCGCCATTGGCCCACCGCGCGATCGAGGCCGACCCGTCGGTCGGCGCCCTGCTCCCCTGCAATGTCGTCTTGCGCGAAGACGGTCCCGACACGATCGTCGAGGCATTGGACCCGATGGCGGCGCTCGGCATCGTCCAGGTCCCATCGATCCAGGCCGTTGCCGAGGAGGCTCGGGCGCGACTCGTCCGCGCGATCGCCGCCCTCGAGTCGCATTGATCGACATCGACGCCGCCCGCCGGGCCGTCGAGCTGTCCGCGACGAAGTACTGCTCCGTCGGGGCGACGCTGTCGAGCGGGATGACGGAGAATCCACCACCGCCTGGTGGTCCGCGATCAGGCCGGTGAGGAGCGGTCGGTGGAGGTCCTGGTCACGGGCCCGTTCGAGTCGACGGGGCTACCGGAACAGCACGCCCACGAGACCGCGGCCGTCTCCTGACGGCTGACGGCGTTCGTGCGTCAGGCCACGCCCAACCAGCCGGCGACCTGCTCGCGCGTGGGGACGCGACCTGCAAGGACGACGGTCCCGTCGATGACGAGCCCGGGCGTCGACAGGACACCGCGCGCGGCGATCTCGCCGTAGTCGGTCACGTGCCGGACCTCGGCGTCGATGCCGGCCGCATCCACGACCTCGCGGACGACCTTCTCCGTGTGCTGGCACTTCTGGCAACCGGGACCGAGGACTTCGATGACGCGCATGGCGTCTCCTTCTTCAGGCGTACAGGGCGTTGAACAGGTAGCCGACGAACAGGATCCCGACGGCGACGACGCCAGCGAAGACCCCGATGAGCTGCGGCTTCATGACCCGCCGGAGGATGACCATCTCCGGGAACGACAGGGCGGTGATGGCCATCATGAACGCGAGGGCTGAGCCCATCGGCAGACCCTTGGCGATGAGCACCTCGATGATCGGGATGGTGCCGGCCGCGTTGCTGTAGAGGGGCACGCCGAGCAGGACGAGGGCCGGCACGGCGAGCGGGTTGTCGCTGCCGCCGATCGAGACGACGAGGTCGGTCGGGACGAAGCCATGGATGACGGCGCCGATGCCGATGCCGATCAGGACGTACGGCAGGACCTTCCAGACGAGGCTGCGGGTGGACGCCCAGGCGTCGCGCACCCGGTCCTCGAGCGTGAGCTTCATCTCGATGGTCCCGGCACCACTCGACTTGATCTCCCAGACGTACGGCTCCACGTAGCGCTCCAGGTGGAGGCGGCCGATGACCAGCCCAGCGACGATCGCGATGACGAGTCCGGCCCCGATGTACATCAGGGTGACCGCAGGCCCGAACAGGCCCCAGAGGAGGACGATCGCGATCTCGTTGACCATCGGCGAGGCGATGAGGAAGGCGAACGTCACGCCGAGCGGGACCCCGGCCTCGACGAAGCCGATGAACAGCGGCACGGCCGAGCACGAGCAGAACGGCGTGATGACCCCGAAGCCCGCAGCGGCCATCGTCCCAGGCAGGACCCCGCGGCCGGCGAGAGCCCGGCGGACACGTTCCGGCGACACGAACGAACGCAGGAACGACACGAGCGTGACGATCCCGGTCAGGAGCAGCAGGACCTTGGGCACGTCGTACAGGAAGAAGGCGACGGCATCGCCGAGCTGCGAGCCCTCCTGGAGGCCGAGCAGGTCGTAGGCGACCCAGTTCGCCAGCGGCAGCGTGATGAACCACGCGACCAGCCAGGCGACGATCCCGAGGCCGACGGTCGGCCAGAACGGGGCGCGTGCCCGCTGGAGCGCGAGGGAGGTCATCGCAGGACGTCGCCGATCTGGTCGAGAGCCCGGCGGCAGGCCTCGTCGTCGCGTTCGTAGTAGACCCGCCGGGTGTCGGCGCCGTAGCGACTCGCGCGAACGAGTCCAGCATCGCGGAGCCGGGCGAGATGATTGCTCACGTTGTTCTCGCGCGCGCCGAGGGCGGCGGCCATCTCGCACACGCACACCGGACCGTCGCGGAGCATCCGCAGGATGCTTGCCCGGATCGGGTCGGCCAGGAGTGCCGCGGTCGACGTCGCGGCTCCGACATCCGGTGCCGGCAAGGTCATGCGCAGCTCCTGGATGACCGGCAGCTCACGCAACATGGAGGAGGGGATCTCGTTCATCACATCCGTGAGTGTCTCACTCGTGAATGAGACATCCACCTGCCCCTCGACCTGAAGGCAGGGTCCGGATGGCCCCTGGTCAGGCCGGCGTCGCCGCCGTCGTCGAGGCTGCGTAGAAGCGCCGCCGGGCCCACAGCGACACGTAGACCAGGCCGACCAGCACGGGCACCTCGATGAGCGGGCCGACCACGCCGGCCAGCGCCTCGCCGGACGTGACCCCGAACACGCCGATGGCCACCGCGATCGCGAGTTCGAAGTTGTTGCTGGCGGCCGTGAACGCGACGCTGGTGTTCTTCTCGTACGTCATCCGGAGCGCAGCCCGAGCGCGAACGACGCCCACCCACATGATCACGAAGTACGCCAGCAGCGGCAGCGCGATGCGGACCACGTCCAGCGGCTGGGCCGTGATCGATCTCGCCCTGGAGCGCGAACAGGATGACGATCGTGAACAGCAGCCCGTAGAGCGCCCACGGCCCGATCCGCGGCAGGAACCGGGTCTCGTACCACTCGACGCCGCGCGTGCGCTCGCCCCAGCGGCGGGTCAGGTAGCCGGCCACGAGCGGGATCCCGAGGAAGACCAGCACGATCATGGCGATGTCCCAGGGCGAGACCTCCAGGGCGGCGGTCTGGAGGCCCAGCCACGCTGGGCAGCAGGTCGAGGTAGAAGTAGCCGAGGATCGAATAGGCGACGATCTGGAAGACGGAGTTGATCGCCACGAGGACGGCGGCGGCCTCCCGGTCGCCGCAGGCGAGGTCGTTCCAGATGAGCACCATGGCGATGCACCGGGCGAGGCCGATGATGATCAGCCCGGTCCGGAACTCGGGCTGGTCCGGCAGGAAGCAGCCAGGCCAGGGCGAACATCAGGAGCGGGCCGACCAGCCAGTTGAGGACCAGCGAGGTCACCAGCAGGGTCCGGTCGCCGGTGACCTCGCCGATCTTCGAGTAGCGGACCTTGGCCAGGACCGGGTACATCATGACCAGCAGGCCGATGGCGATCGGCAGCGAGATGCTCCCGATCTTGACCGCGTCGAGCCAGTCGTTGAGGTCGGGGATCAGGCGGCCCAGGGCGAGGCCCAGCGCCATCGCCCCGAGGATCCAGAGCGGCAGGAACCGGTTCACCACCGACAGGCGGGCGAGCGCCGGCTCCGTCGCGTCGGCCGGGGTCCCCATCGCGACTGGAGCACTCATATCGACGCGCGCCGGCCGCGGCCGGCCGCGCGCAGGGCGACCTCGATGAACGGACGCATCCGTTGGTTGAGTTCCAGGTAGGTGCGCTGGAACGCAGCCAGTCGTTCGGCTTCAGTGCCCTCGACCTCGGCCGGATCGTCGAGGCCCCAGTGGAGGGTGTTCTCGGACCCCGGGAAGACCGGGCAGGTCTCGCGGGCCCGGTCGCAGACCGTGATGACGTAGTCGAAGCGCTGGTCGAGGAACTCCTCGATCGACTTGCTGCGCGCGGCCGACCAGTCGATCCCGAGATCGCGAGGACCCGGACCGCTATACGGGTTCACGCCCTTGGGGTCGGTCCCCGCCGAGTGGACCTCGAAGTCGGCGCCGCCGTAATCGCGGAGGACCGCCTCGGCGATCTGGCTGCGGGCGCTGTTGCCGGTGCACACGAAGAGCACGCGGATCGGCGCATCGGACATCGGTCGCTCCTTCCTTCGCCTGCGCACGCGCCCGGCGGCGGCGATGGTCGTCCTCGAGGTCGATGAGCTCGCCGTCGAGGCGGTCGAGGTCGTCGCGCTGGCGCGCGATCGCCGCGCGCTGCTCTGCGAGCAGCGGGGCGAGGTCGCGATCGATCTCGCCGTGCTCCAGGCAGAGCCGGGCCATCCGCCCGGCGTCCTCGGGTCCGAGGCCGAGACGCCGCAGCGCTCACGACGAGGCGCAGGCGCGCGAGGTCGGCCTCCGCGTACTCGCGGTAGCCGTTGGCTGCCGCGTGGCGGCGGCAGGACTCCCGCCGACTCGTACCAGCGGATGGCCGATGAGGCGATCCCGGCCCGTTCTGCCAGTTCGGAGACCTTCATCGCCCTGGCATCGCCGTGGCGGCGGCGGGGGTGGGCATCGAGTAGCCGCGAGGCGAACCGCATGGGGGGACCCTACACCTTGAAGTCACTCGAAGGTCAAGAGTAGGACAAGATGCCGTCGCGATTCCGGCGGTGGTGGGCTGCTTCGATACGGAGGCTCAGTGGCCGTACCCGGGCTCGTCCGGCCGCACCTTGCCGCGGAAGCGCGCGTAGACGAATGCGGTGTAGGCCAGGACCAGCGGGATCCCGACGGCCGTGATCACGAGCATGACCGTCAGGTCAGGTCGGACGACGCCGCCTTGTCGATGGTGATGCTCCGCTGCCGGCACGTCGAGCGCCGGCACGAGGTTCGGGTACAGGCCGATACCCATGGTGGCGATCATCCCGGCGATCCCGAGCGCTGACACGCCGAACGCCGCGAGGTCACGCCCGGCCCGGACCAGGAGCGGGAAGGCGATCGAGGCTGACGACCACCACGACGGGCGCGATCCAGGCCAGCGGGTTCGTGAACGCATCCCAGCGATCCGGGCGCGAGCGCGACGCTCGCCAGGGTCGCCGACGACCCAGAGCAGCAGTGAGCGCCACCCAGCCCAGCGAGCGCCGCCCGCCGGGTCCGCTCGGCGAGCGCCCCCTGGGTCTTGACGAGCAGCCACGCCGCGCCGTGGGTCGTGACGAGCGCGACGACGAGCAGGCCGATGATCAACGGGAACGGCGTCAGCAGCCCGATGAGGCCGCCGGTGTACTCGCCCGCCGCGTTGAGCGGCAGCCCACGGATGATGTTCCCGATGGCCACCCCGAGCAGCAGCGCCGGGACGGCCGAGCCGAGGAAGAACGCCACGTCCCACGCCCGTCGCCAACCGGCGCCCTCCAGCTGGTCGCGGAACTCGAGGGCGACGGCCCGGAAGATGAGCGCCGCCAGCAGCAGCATGAGCGCGAGGTAGAAGCCGGAGAAGACCGTGGCGTAGACGAGGGGGAACGCCGCGAACAGCGCGCCGCCGGCCGTCAGGAGCCAGACCTCGTTGCCGTCCCAGACGGGGCCGATCGAGCGCAGGACCGTCCGTCGCTCGTCGTCGGTCTTCGCGACGAACGGGTTGAGCACGCCGGCGCCGAGGTCGAAGCCGTCGAGCACCGCGTAGCCCAGCAGGAGGACGCCGACCAGCAGGAACCAGATGTCACCGAGGGTCGGCATGTCAGTGCACCTCCACGGGCCGGGGGTGTCGACGGGACGGGTCGCGGCGACGTCCTCGGCGATCGGCACCTCCTCGGGCCCGCGGACGATCTCGCGCCGAAGCAGGAACAGCCAGAGCCCGGCGAGCAGGACGTAGATCGCCGTGAACAGCAGGATCGAGAAGGCGATGTCCGGATGCACTGACCACGGTCGACGTGGCGTCGCTCGTGCGCATCAGCCCGTAGACGATCCACGGTTGCCGCCCGATCTCTGCGGTCGCCCAGCCGAGCTGGATCGCGAGGAAGGGCAGGACGAATCCCCAGGTCGTGATCTGCAGCCAGCGCGGCGACCGCTCCAGCTTCCCGCGCCACCAGAAGTAGGCGCCCGAGAGCAGGATCAGCGCCATCAGCGTCCCGAGCAGGACCATGTTGTGGTAGGCGAGGAAGGTCGCGGCCACGGGCGGCCAGTCGGTCGGCGGGAAGGCGTCGAGGCCGGTGATCGCCGCCTGGAAGCTGCCGAACGTCAGGAACGAGAGCAGGTGCGTGATCTGGATCGCCGGGCCTTCGATCGCGTTGGTCGGATCCTGCGTCGGTGGGCAGCGACCAGATCACCAGGGGCGCGCGCCGACGTCGTGGAGTAGAGGCCCTGCATCGCCGCGAACTTGGTCGGCTGCGTCTCCGCCACCTGGCGCGAGCTCGTGTCGCCCGTGCCCAGGACCGCTAGCGTGCCGACGATCGCGACGATGAGCCCGACCCGGAGCGTCAGCCGGCTGACGTCGCCGGCACGGCCCTTGCGGACATACCACGCGCTCACCGCCATGACGATGAAGCCGGCCAGTGCCCACGACGAGAAGATCGTGTGCGTGAAGCGCGGCAGGACCGACGGGTTGAACAGGGCCGCGAAGAAGTCGGTGAGGACGGCCTTGTCGCCCTGGATCTCGTATCCGGCCGGGGTCTGCATCCAGCTGTTGGCGACGATGATCCAGAACCCGGACATCGCCGCGCCGAACGCGACGATGACCGCGGCCGTCGGCCCGCAGACCGGACGAGATCCGGTCCCGCCCGAACAGGAGCAGGCCCAGGAACGTGGACTCGAGGAAGAAGGCGAGGATCGCCTCGGCGGCCAGCGGGGAGCCGAAGATGTCGCCGACGAAGACGGAGTAGCGAGACCAGTTCGTGCCGAACTGGAACTCCATGACGATCCCGGTCGCCACGCCGACGACGAAGGTGAGCGCGAACAGCTTCGTCCAGAACCGCGCCGCGCGATCCCAGACGTCCTTGCCGGTCCGCCAGCGCGCGACCTCGAGGAACGCGACGATCAGGCCGAGGCCGATCGTGATCGACGGGAAGATGAAGTGGAAGCTGGCGGTCAGGGCGAATTGCAGCCTCGCCAGGGCGATCGGATCCATGAGCTACCCACCTGCTGGCGCATTGGTGATCGGCTGCGCCACGGCCGTTCAACGCGTCTACGGGTCCATGGGCCTGTCGCCTGAGCGTCCACCCGTCGCGTGCCGAGGGGAAGGGCCGGTGGTCGTCAGAACTCGAGCCGGACGACTCGGTCTCGGTGTCGTCAGGCCCATATATGCTACAAGCATCTAGGCACACTGATCCCTCGATGATGCCACCGGGAGGTGTTCGTGTTCTCGTTCTTGAAGCGCCTGGGCGGACCCCAGATCGACGTCGTGGAGCTCGACAGGCTCCTGGTGCAGGGCGCCATCCGCATCCTCGACGCCCGCGAGGACGCCGAGTTCAAGCGAGGGCACCTGCCCGGGGCGATCCACGTCCCGATGAAGCGGCTGCCCGAGCGCATCGGCAACCTCAAGCGGGACAAGCCCTACGCGGTCATCTGCCAGTCGGGTAACCGAAGTCGCAGCTCGAGGAAGTACCTCCTCGACCAGGGCTTCGAGGGGACCGTGTCGGTGCGCGGCGGGACAAGCGCGTGGGCTCGGAGCGGCCGTCCGCTGGTGCGGTGAACCGATCAGGTGAACAACGCCAGGCGTGCGCCAACGATCAGCAGGAAGACCCCGAACGCCCGCTGCGCGATCTCCGGGGGCAGACCCGTGCCGATCTTTGCACCGAAGTACGCTCCCACCAGCAGACCAACAGCGATGACCGCCGCCGCCCGGACGTCAACCTGACCGGCGCGGTGGTACTCGAGCGCGCCGAACAAGCCGACCGGGAGCAGGAGCGCCGCGAGCGACGTGCCGGCGGCCTTCGCGACCGGGAACCCGGCCAGCAGGATGAGTCCGGGGACGATGACCAGGCCCCCGCCGATGCCGAACAGGCCAGAAACGATTCCTCCCGCGAGTCCGATGACGGCGATCAGCGCGAGTGCGGGCATGGTCGGGTCTCCTGTTCATCGGTCGGCGTGGGGCTGGGATGTCATCCTCGTCCCTGGCGCGTTTGCCGACAATCCGGGGAAACGACGTCATCGCCGACGCGACGCGACAAGCTGACTCGGGGCACGGCTGAACGAACGGTCCCGATGGCACTTGCCCGCGCGCCGGTCGAGGCGGATGCTCGACGGCGCACGGGAGGCTGTGACGCGCGGCCCATACACAGGCCGCCGGGACCGCGCCGAGCCACTGGCGAGACCCGACCCGCCCAGAGCAGGAGGTGGGTCATGGAACACATCCGCGAGGAGATCCGGATCGAGGCGCCCGTCGAGCACGTCTGGGCGTTCCTGTGCGACACGTCACACTGGCAGGACTGGATGCCGCGTGCAGGAGATCCTGGACTTCAGCGGGCCGTATGACAAGGTCGGGACGACGTACGTCACGAAGATGAAGATGATGGGCTTCGAGTGGAAGGGGACGTCCACGGTCGTCGAGGTGGAGCCGCTGAAGCTCATCCACGAGCACACCGACGACAACGGCTCGATGGACACCCGCTTCCGGTTCGAACCCGACGGCGACGCGACCCGCGTCATCGTCGAGTCCGACTACGAACTGCCGAGGCACGTGCCCGGGTTCATGACCAAGGGCTTCTTCGAGCGGCAGACGCGCCACATGCTCGGAGACTTCAAGGCGATGGCCGAGGCGACGGTCCCGGTGCCCGCCTGACGCATCAGTCTTCACCGCAGCTCGCCGAAGGGCCGCCCGGCCTCCCGGTCGCGCAGATCCACGAGGCCCCGGTCGCCCACCCTGGGCGACCGGGGCGCTCCATGCCTGACCAGGCGCTCGAGCCTCGTGGCGCATCTGACCACGTTGGCGACGCCGACGGTCGGACTTCTCAGGGGGCTGCTTTCGCCACCGCGGCCGCCGCCCTGGGCCTCGCACGACGGCGGATCCACTTGGCGAGCTCCTCGGCCCACAGGACGATCGAGGCCATCCCGATCGTCGCCGCCCACTGGCCGGGGTCGAGCGAGGCGGTGCCGAAGGCCTCCTGGAGGAACGGGACCTGGACGACGAGCACCTGCAGGACGGCTCCCAGCCCCAGGGCGCCCCACAGCCACTTGTTGCGTGAACAGCCCGTGGAACGCGCTGGTGGTCTCGGAGCGCGAGTTCAGCGCGTTGAACAGCTGCGCGAACACGAGGGTCGTGAAGCCGGCCGTGCGGGCGACCTCGAGCGAGTCGGAGCCCGGGATGACGCCGCCGGGCAGGAACATGTCGATCGTCAGCAGGGTCGCCGCGCCCATCACGAGGCCGATGAACATGATCCGGGTCCACATCGCGCGATCCATGATCCGGTCCTCGGGACGGCGCGGCGGCGCGGGCCATGACGTCGTCGATCTCGGGGTCCACGCCCATCGCCAGCGCCGGGGCGGAGTCCGTCACGAGGTTGATCCACAGGATCTGGGTCGCGAGCAGGGGCACGACCAGCTCGCCGCTCCGCGTGGCGGCGGTCAGACCGAGGAACCCGGCGAACACGACGCCGAAGACGACGGTGACGACCTCGCCCATGTTGGACGACAGCAGGTACCGCAGGAACTTCTTGATGTTGTCGAAGATCACCCGGCCCTGCGTGGACGGCCGACCACGATCGTGGCGTAGTTGTCGTCGGCGAGGATCATCTCGGCGGCTTCCTTGGTGACCTCGGTGCCGGTGATGCCCATGGCCACGCCGATGTCGGCCGCCTTGAGCGCGGGGGCGTCGTTGACCCCGTCGCCGGTCATCGCCACGACGTGGCGGTCATCCTGCAGGGCGGCGACGATGCGCAGCTTGTGCGCGGGGGCGACGCGAGCGAAGACCGACACCTCCCGGGCGGCTGGCCCGGAACTCCTCGTCGGTGAGCCGGTCCAGCTCCGCGCCCGTGATGGCCCGGGCGTCGGGGCCGACGATGCCGAGGTCCGACGCGATCCTGCGGGCGGTCACCGGGTGATCGCCGGTGATCATGATGGTGCGGATGCCGGCGCGATGCGCCTCGCCGACCGCCACGGCCGCCTCCGCGCGCGGCGGATCGATGATGCCGACGAGGCCGAGGTAGACGAGGTCGTGCTCGGCGGACTCGTCCAGGTCCCCGGCCATCTCGCGGCCGTCGACGTCGATCGGTGCGATAGGCGACGCCGAGCGTCCGGTAGCCCTGCCCCGAGAGGCGCTCGACCTCGGCCAGCGCCGCGGCTCGCCGAGCCTCGTCCATCGCGACGGACCTCCGTTCCGACCTGGATCGCCTCGCAGCGAGCCAGCAGGATGTCGGGGGCGCCCTTGGTGAACAGGCGGGTCGCCTCGCCGAGCCGAGTCCTGGGCGAGGACGGACATCATCTTGCGCTCGGAGGTGAACGGGACCTCGGCCTGTCGCTCGTACTCGCGCGACGCGGCCGGCGGCGCCCTCGAGCTTGTGCTGGGCGACCAGGAACGCGGCTTCGGTCGGGTCGCCCTGGATCCGCCACTCGCCGTCGACCTCGGTGAGCTGGGCGTTGTTGGCCAGGGCCCCGCCGACGAGGACGCGCCGCGCCTCGAACAGCAGGGCGTCCTCGGCCGCGCCGCTCAGATCGGGCCTCGCCCTCCGGACGGTAGCCGGTCCCGGTGAGCTCGACCTCGCCCGATGCGGTCACCACGATGCGCAGGGTCATCTCGTTCCGGGTGAGGGTGCCGGTCTTGTCCGAGCAGATCACCGACGCCGAGCCCAGCGTCTCGACGGAGTGCAGGTTCCTCATGACCGCGTTGCGCTGCGCCAGCTCGCGCACGCCGATGGCCAGCACCAGCGACAGGATCGCCGGCAGGCCCTCGGGCACGGCCGCGACGGCGAGGGACACGCCCATGAGGAGGATGCTGACCAGGTCGGCCGACCGAGTCGACCCCGTTGACCAGCGGCGAGGGCGACCATGACCACGACGGCGATGCCGATCACGATGAGGCCAAGGGCCTTCGAGACCGAGGCGATCTCCTTCTGCAGCGGCGAGTCGACGGCTCTCGGTCCGGTCGAGCATGTCCGCGATGGCGCCCATCTCGGTGCCGCATGCCGGTCCCGGTCACGACGGCCCGGCCGACGCCCTGGACGACGGCCGTGCCCTTGAACACCATGTCGAAGCGATCGCCGATGGACGCCGGCATCGTCGAGGGTCGCCGGGTCCTTGAGCGTGGCCTCCGACTCGCCGGTCAGCGAGGCCTCCTGGACCTTGAGGCCAGTCGCGGTCAGCAGGCGCGCGTCCGCACCGACCGAGTCGCCCTCGGACAGCACGAGGATGTCGCCGCGCACCAGCTCGGACGACGGCACGGTGGCAAGGACGCCGTCGCGCAGCACCGTCGAGTTGGCCGCGGTCATCACGGCCAGCGCGGCGACGGCGTTCTCGGCACTGCTCTCCTGGACGAAGCCCAGGGCGGCGTTGGCGATCACGATGATCGCGATCACGATCACGTCGACGGGGGCGCCGTGGGCGCCCTCGGCGATCCACGCGACCAGCGAGATCACGATCGCGACCAGCAGCAGGTAGACGAGGGGGTCCTGGAACTGGGCCAGGATCCTGCGCCACACCGGGACGGGCGGCTTGGCGCGCAGCTCGTTCGGCCCGTCCCGCGCCAGCCGGGCCGCCGCCTCGGCGGCCGACAGCCCGACCGTCGCGTCCACGCCGACCTCGGTCGCGACGTCCGCGGCGTCGCGCAGCGACGGCTCGGCCGACGGCCCCGCGCTGCGATGTGTGGTCATCTCGCGACGAGGTGACGCTGTCCACGCTCGACGAGCAGGATGACGATCCAGAGGCCGATGGCCGTGGCGAACAGCCCCACGGTCGTCCCCAGATCACTGAGCCGCTCCGGGGCGAACAGGAGCAGGCCGCCGACGCCGATCATGAGCAGGCCGGAGAGGAGCTTGAGGCGGCGCGCCTCGACGATCGATAGCCCGCGCGTCCCGAGCGTGATCGAGAACGCGGCGACCAGCGCGATCATCGGCAGGACGTAGACCGCGACATAGAGGCCCATGTAGCCGTAGTAGGCGATGGTCGGCAGGTCGGAGAGGGTGAGCACGCGCGTGAACACGACCGGGAACCCACCGGTGCACAGCATCTCGTAGGCCGACGTCGTCGCGGCGACGAGGACGGTCGTCCCGAGCAGGACCGGCAGGGTCACCGCCTCGGACAGGTCGAGGATGCGCCCGAAGACCGACGGTCGCGCGGCCTGGGGGATGACCAGCGACGGTCCGGTCGCCGTACCACAGGAAGTCCTTGACGTTGATGAGTCCGGCGACGAGCGCCGCCGCCCCGGCGAGGGCCGTCACCGCCCGCAGCTCGCCGAACCACAGGAACGCATTGAGCCACGCCGTCATCAGCAGGAAGTAGATGACACCCGTCGCCACCACGAAGGTCCCGCCGACCACCAGGATGCGCCGCCGCGAACGCGCCCCGACCAGCACGCTGATGAGGAAGAGCAGGACGGACAGGGCGCACGGATTGACCGCGTCCAGCCCGCCAAGGACCACGGCAAGCAGCGGGATGGACACGGTCCGCGCATCGACCGTACCCACGAATGGCAGCGCGATCGTCGCCGCGGCGCCGCCATCGACCGGGTCAGCGCCGGCCGGTGTGGGAGCCGGTGTCGCCGTCGCGAGCAGCGCGTCGTGGTACGCGCTGAGATCGCGCTCGAGCTGCGCCCCGGTGGTCGCCGCCTCGTCGAACCCCACCTGCGCCCGTCCGTCGAACATGAAGATCGGGACCGCACTCAGCTCCGCGTCGATGGTGGACGCGAGGGCGAGCAGGCGCTCGATGTTCGCGTCGGCGATCCTCACCGTCCACCTGGAGCGAGTGGACTTCGAGCCACGGGGCCGCCGGCGCGAATCCCGACAACCACGCCCGCGCCTTGGTGCAGTGCGGGCACGTGCTCGACCAGCCGAACCAGAGGTCCACCACCGGCGCCCCGGACGCGTCCATGTGATGCCATGGACTCGCCGGTTCGGGAGTCGCTGCCGAGACCGTCGCGGCCGGCACCAAAAGGGCCAGCCACAGCACGATCCCCATCAGCGGCGTCAAGCGCCGTGACCGGGCGCGGCCGTCAGGACGCGTCATGGGCTCAAGCCTCGACATGAGGGCCACGCGCACACCCAAGTCGACGGGAGCCAGGTCAGGCAGCCGCAGCGACCCGCGGTGCCGGCGTCGGCCGGTGCTGCGCTTCGCCCGTCTGGAACCCCTTGGCGAGGAGCCAGCCTGCGAACACCATCTCCTGGAACGCGAGCGGCATCGCCAGGAGCATGTATGGCGAGCCCATGCCAGTGTCGAAGCCCAGGATGCCGAGCAGCCCGTACGTGATCGCGCCGATGCCGCCGATCAGGCCCCAGATGGACAGCCAGTGGGGCACGAGCCGCGATCGGAAGAGCACGACATTGAGGGTCAGGCAGCCCAAACCGGCGAAGATCAGGGTCCCGATGACGACCGACCACGTGTGCAGGGCCGCCAGCATCGCCCCGAGCGCGATCAGGTCCGACGGCGCTGCAGCACCGACCGCGTCGTCCTGGCTCAGCGTCAGCATGACCAGGATGCCGATCGCGCCGGCCACGTAGAACACGTTCTCGAAGGCCCGCAGGCCGACGTACCCGGCCGCGAGGCCTTCGCCATGGGGCCGCAGGATCGGGAACAACAGGAACGAGGTCGCGAACGCGCAGGTCGCCGCGACCAGGAAGCACAGCACGGCCGCAGTGACGCGACCGGCCTCGGCCGACAGGCCGGCCAGGTAGTCCGGCCCATCGAGGGCTGAACCGAGGACGACCGAACCCAGGATCGAACCCACGGTCGCGACGATGAACAAGACGCCGACGACGGCCGCCGTCCTTCTCTCCGCATGCATTCGAGACCTCCATCGTTGCGGTAGCTACCGCGGCCGCCGCGAGGTCGGCGCCCACGGTCTCGGGATACCGCATGACACCGACCCGACGCGAGAGCCACAGCGCCCAAATCGCCGGGCCCGTGGGCAGGTCGCTCGTGTCATGGGCCGGACCACCGCGTTGTCCGTCGGGCACCGAGGACCGAGAATGCCCCGATGGAGATCGCAGAAGACCGACCCGAAGCGCCAGCGGCGGACGACCCGCGGCCAAGACACGGGCGTCGAGCGCGCCAAGCCGCGTCGTCGGCACCGGCTCCGGCGGCGGTTCGACCCGGGATGACCGGCGGCCTGTACCGGCCGCTGTCGACGTCCGACATCGAGCGCATCTACGCGACGGCATTGGATGTGCTCGCGAACATCGGGATCGGCGATCCCATCCCGGAGATCCTCCACTACGCCCTCCCTCGAGGCTGCACGCTCGATCCCGATGGACGGCTGCTGTTCCCGCGCGGTCTGGTCGAGGAGATGATCGGCGTCGCCGCCCGGAGCTACGTGCGGTACGGGGTGGATCCGGCGTACGACATCGAGATCAGTGGGGAACGCGTCTACTTCAGCACCTCGGGCGAAGCGGTGTCGGTCCTCGACTACGACACGCAGACCTACCGGCCGACGCGGCTCGTCGATCTCTATGACGCGGCTCGCCTGGTCGATCGCCTGGCGAACATCCACTGCTACGGGCAGCCCTTCATCGCGGCGGAGTACAGCGAGGACGTCTACGTCCACGACATCAACGTCGCCTATGCGGCGCTCGCCGGCACGAGCAAGCCGTTCGCGTTCAGCAGCGCGACCGTCGCCTTCGTCGACGACCTCGTTGCGATGTTCGATCTCGTTGCCGGTGGGGACGGCGAGTTCCTGAAGCGACCGTTCTGCAGCATCGGCGGCTGCCCGATCGTCTCCCCGCTTCGGTTCGGGAAGGACAACGCGGAGGTCCTCGTCCGGACGGCGGAACTGGGTCTCGCCACGGATATCGCGATCGCCCCCCAGGCCGGAGCGACCGCGCCCGCCGCGCTCGCCGGCGCCCTCGTCCAGAGCTTCGCCGAGACGCTCGCCTGTCTCGCCATCGTCAACATGATCCGGCCGGGCAATCCGTTCGACTTCGGCATGTGGCCGTTCGTCTCGGACCTGCGCACCGGCGGCTTCACGGGGGGCAGTGGCGAGGAAGCCCTGTTGATGGCGGCGAGCGCCCAGATCGCGAATCACTACGGGCTCGTCTCGTCGGTCGCCTCCGGCATGACCGACGCCAAGACCATGGACGCCCAGGCGGGCTACGAGAAGGGCATCACCATCACGGCCGCAGCGCTCGCCGGGGGCAATCTCGTCTCCGCGTACCCGGGGATCGTCGGCAGCCTGATGGGGCAGTCGTTCGAGGGGCTGGTGATCGACAACGACCTGCTCGGCAACACCCAGCGATTGCTGCGCGGGATCGAAGTCACCGACGAGACCCTGTCGTACGAGGTCATCGCGGCCGCGGTGAAGGGCGCCGGTCACTACCTCGGCGCCGACCAGACCCTGCAGCTCATGCGCAGTGAGTTCCACTACCCGGATCTCGCGGATCGCACGAGTCCGGGCGAATGGCAGGAGACGCGGCAGCCGGACCATCTACGAGCACGCCCACGATCGCGTCGGGGAGATCCTGGCCACCCACTACCCGGAATACCTCGACCCGGCGGTCGATGCGCGGATCCGCGAGCGGTTCCCGATCCGCCTCGACCCCGCCGACATGCGGCCGGGCAACGGCCGCTGGTAGGGCGCATCCGGACACCTCGCCCGCTTACCCAGTCAGGAAGTCCAGCGCCTCCCGGTCGAACGCCTCCGGCCGTTCCCACATCGGGTTGTGCGCCGCGCCCGCCACGACCACGAGCCGCGAGCCGGCGATCGCGGCGACGATCGCCTGGCCGATGGCGAGCGGGCAGATCTCGTCGTGCTCGCCCCAGATCACGAGCGTGGGGGCCTTGATCTGCGGCAGCTTCGTCCGCCAATCGGCCCGCAACAGCTGGACCGACGCGTCGGTGAGCCGGCCCGGCCCCGAGCGCAGGCCGTCCGCGACCAGCACGGGCAGCAGACTTGGGGACGTCCACCGAAGGGTCGTGGCAGACCCGGTGACCGAGCGGACCGTGCCCTCGCCAAGGGACAGGAACGCGGCGTCGACCAGGATCAGGCGGTCGACGCGATCCGGGTGATCCGCCGCCAGCCCTCCCGCGATCAGCCCACCCATCGAGTGCCCGATGAGGCTGGCGCGGTCGATCCCCAGCTCATCCATCATCCCGGCCATCTGATCGACGACTGCATCAAGGTCCAGTCGGTGACCGCGGGGCGACGCTCCGGATCCGGGCAGGTCGACGGCGATCACGCGGAAGGCGCCCGACAGCGCGGGGACGTTTCGCGACCACCAGCGAGAGGAGCCGGCCAGGCCATGAAGGAGGATCAGCGGCGGACCGGTGCCGACGTCCTCGCGGACCACGGGTCGACCACGGCGCGTGCTGGTCGACCGGGAGCGGTCTGGCACGCCGGGAGACCGCTCAGGACTCGACGGGGGTCTCGAAGACCCGGACGGCGCCCTTCGCGGACTGGTCGGCCGTGATCGGGCGGCCCTCGAGGAAGCTGCGCACGATGTTCGCGAGCTGGTCCGGGTGGGAGAAGTTGATGGCGTGGGCGGCTCCCTCGATCACCGCTGCCGTGACATGCGGCAGCTCGATGGCGCGTTGGGCGACGACCCGCTCGCTGACGAGCGGATCGCGCGACCCGATCACCGCCAGCGTCGGGATCACGAGCTGACGGATCCGCCGCAGGGTCGGGTAATGGAGCATCGACCAGAGCAGGTCGATCGAGGGGATCACCCCATACCGGGCATAGTCGGCCAAGGCGATCGGGAACATCCGCGGTGGCTCGCGGAGCCCTGCCAGCGCCATCTGTGCGACCCCCCGGTAGATCGGCAGGTTGTAGAGGCCGCCGGCGGGTGAGACGAAGACGATGGCCTCCACCCGGTCACTGTGCTCGTCGAGCATCGACCCGATGATCGGACAGCCCAGGGAATTGCCGAGCAGCACGGCCCGCTCGACACCCTGCTGGTCCATGAACCGGATGACAGCGTCACCGAGCTGGTCGATCGTCAGCGGACGCTTCGGGTGGTGGCTCCGTCCGAAGCCTGGCAGGTCGGGAACGAACGTCGTGTAGGCGTCTGCCAGGCGCGAGGCCGTCGGCAGCAGATAGCGACCCGAGATGGCGAAGCCGTGGATGTGGATGATCGTGCGCGCGCCGTCGGGTACCGGTTCCGAGTTCGTGCGGTACAGCAGCGGCAGGCCGTCGAAGATGGTCCAGACGTCTTTGAGGGTCTTTGGATCGGATCCCATGGTCGTCACGCTCCTCGACCGGAGGATAGTCCGGGGGCCATCGCGACGCAGGTCCCCGGCGCTACGCTGACACCCGACACCCCGCACAGGAGACGGTCACGTGGTGGAGACCGCGCATTCCGCGGCGAGGACGGCATTCGATCGCATCCTGGTCGAACCGATGCCCACGGATCTCTGGCAGATCCAGAAGGCGCTGCTCGCCATCGACGGCGAGCCTGCAGCCCGAGCGCGCGCGGTCGCGCGTGCCTTCTACGCCTGCCTGAGGAATCTGCAAAGCAAGTCGGACTCCCGCATGGCCAGCCGCTGGGGCGCCGTGCTCGGTACGGCGGCTGTCGCGAGCATCAGTGTCGGCGACATGTCCGACCGACGGGATGACACGCTGGCAAGCCTCTTGGAGGGCGCCGTGCCGGCGATGCTCGAGATCGGCGCCGCGGTGAAGTCGGCCCAAGCGTGGGAGGTCGAGGCCGGCCTGATCTACGACGACCTGGCGTGGTTCCTGTACGACGAGCTCTGGGAGATCTCCGCGACGGCGGCATCCGACCTCTCGCCGTCGGAACGCCGCGACCGGATCGACCTGCTCCTCGATCCGCTGCTTGACGCAGCCGTGGCCGATGGCGACCGTGCGGCCATCGCGGTCGACGTCTTCCGCGCGGTGCTCGCGGCTCGGCTGGTCCCGCTACTCGACGAGATCTAGCCCGTCCTGGCCACGGACCGATACGGCTCCGGATGATCCACGTCACCGAGGCGTTTCCGAACACGCCCGCCCGTCCGCAGCCCGTCACATCCTGATCGGCGCTTTCGCCTAAAGCCGGTACGCACGTGCTGCGGTGCCGCCAAGGATCGCGTCCCGTTCTTCCGTTCCGAGCCCTTCGACCCACGTGCTCGTCGCACCCACGACTTGGCCGTAGGTGCTCACCCGGCGGCAGACCGGCCAGTCGGACCCGAACATCAGGCGCGTCGGGCCGAAAGCCTCCAAGGCCACGTCCACAGTCGGCTGGATCTCGGCCGTGGTCCAGCCCGGACCGGCCGCAGTGTCCAACCCGGAGATCTTGGCGACGACGTTCGGTCGTGCGGCGGCCTCCATCATCTCGGTCCGCCACGTGCTCCAGCCCTCGCCTCGGATGGGCGGCTTGCCCAGGTGGTCGATGACGAGGGTCAGGTCGGGATGTCGGTCGGCCAGCGTCGGGACGTGGCGAAGATGGTTCGGGAAGACGGCGACGACGTCGAAGGTCAGGCCATACGAGGCCAGCAACGTCAGCCCCTCCCCCACGTCCGGACGAAGCAACCAGTCCGGATCCGGCAGTCGATGCACCAGGTGGCGGAGCCCGCGGATGCCGTCGGCGAGACGCGATTCGATCTCCACGGCCGCTTGCCGAACGTCGGTCAGGGGCGCCCAGCCGACGATGCCCGCGATCCAGGGATGGTCCCTTCGCGCCCGGATCATCGCGTCCGTGTCCGCGAGCGTATCGGTCGTCTGGACGAGGACGGTCGCATCGATCCGCGCTTCGGCAAGTTCGGGTGCCAGGTCATCAGGCGTGAACGTCCGAAAGATCGGACCATCCGCAGCGGTCGGCCAGTCGTACCCGCCGGTGGTCAGGTCCCAGAAGTGCTGATGGGCGTCGATCCGCCGCGCCCGGCCGGTCATGACCGGCGTCGCCTGGGTCGGCGTAGCGCGGCCTCCGCCGCCTCCTCCGGTCGCCAGTCCCCGACCGCTAAGCGAAACCAGGCTTCGGTCGTGGCGACGTGGACGAGGGCCGCCGCGTGCGCCCGGCCGGGATCGGCTGCCACGAGCGCCGCGAGGATGTCCTCGTGTTGGGTCACCGTTCGGGCTCCGGCGCCCTCCTCGAGGAGCCCACGCCACGCCCGGACCCGGATCGTCCGACTGGAGACCGCGTTGAGCATGGAGGCCAGGGTGGCATTCCCCGATGCCGCAGCGACCTGGCCGTGGAACTCGGCGTCATGGCGGATGCGCTCGTCCTCGGTCGCTGCCTGTCGCATCCGGTCAAGGCTCGCACGCAACCCGGCGAGGGTGATGTCGTCCATGCGGGTCGCGGCCATCGCCGTGGCCGCCGGTTCGAGGATCCGCCGCACCTCGATCAACTCCAGCGAGAACCCCTCCTGCATCAGCTCCACGGCGGCGCCGATACCACTCAGGAGCAGCTCGGGACGCAGGCTGGTCACGTAGGTCCCGTCGCCCCGTCGGACGTCGAGGACCCGGGCGGTCACGAGCGCCCGGACGGCCTCGCGGACGGTGTTGCGCGATGCGCCCAGGAGGGTCGCGAGCTCCGCCTCCGGGGGCAGGCGCGAGCCCGGGGCGAGGGCGCCGCTGACGATCATCTCGCGCATCCGCTGGATCGCGGCCTCGGTGAGCGGGGCTGCCACGTCGTTCCTTTCCTGGCCTCACGTCGGTCGACGCACACCGGAAGATACCGCCGAGCCGACCTCGAAAGGTTACCACTAGACATCCTATGTATGGAGGCGATATGGTGCCGCCGGAACCCGATAGCGACCGTTCTGCGACCGATACACCCGACTATTCAGCCATGCCACGGAGAGACGCCTTGCGGCTCGATCGTTACCAGGGCCTGCGCCTGAGCCTGATGGTGCTGCGCCTTGGTCCGGCCCTGGGACTGCTCGTGCTGATCCTGGTGCTCAACCAGCTGTCGCCGATCTTCCTCTCGACGAGGAACGTCGGCAACATCCTGGCGCAGACCTCGGTGATCGCCGTGCTGGCGATCGGGCAGCTGCTGGTCATCGTCACGCGCGGCATCGATCTCTCGGTCGGGTCGACCCTCGCCCTGGGCACGGTCGTCGGGGCGCTCGTCTTCCAGCAGGTGCCATCTACGCTGGCCGTGGTGGCCGCGATGCTGCTGACGGGGACGGCCGTGGGGACGGTCAATGGCGTCGTCTTCGTGAAAGGCCGCCTACCACACCCGTTCATCATCACGCTCGCGACGCTGAGCATCGCGCGCGGCCTTGCGTTGTGGCTCAGCGACGGAAGTCCGATCCAGGGCATGCCCGAGCCGATCCAGGCGCTGGGCGACCCGTCCCTGTTCGGCTGGCTCGCGCCGAGCGCCTTCGTGGTCGCCGGGATCGCGATCGCCGCCGTGATCCTGACCACCCGGATGGTCTGGGGCCGCTGGATCTACGCGGTCGGCGGCAACCCCGATGCCGCGCGCCGGACCGGCATCCCGGTCAACGGCGTGCTGATCTCGGTCTACGTACTGAGCGGTTTCCTGGCCGGCGCCGCCGCGATCCTCACCGCGGCACGGACCAACGCGGGGGCGCCCACCTTCGGCGCATTGGCGGAGCTCGATGCGATCGCCGCCGTCGTCATCGGTGGCGCGAGCTTCCTGGGCGGCCGCGGCCACGTCGGCAACGCGCTCGTCGGCGCCCTGGTGATCGGCGTGATCCGCAACGGCATGAACCTGCTGAACGTCGACACGTTCTTCCAGCCGATGGTCATCGGCGTCGTCATCGTCATCGCGGTCGAGGGGGACGTGCTGCGCGGCTATCTCGAGGATCGATTCCGCGTCCTCCAGGCGGCCCGGGCATGACCGCTGCGATGGGCGCATGCCGGACCCCACGATGACCGCCGCCGCACCTGATGCCCACACGGTTCCGGCGATGGCCGTCCGGGGCGCCACGAAGCGCTTCGGTGGCGTCCTCGCCCTCGATGCCGTGGACCTCTCGGTCATGCGCGGCGAGGTCGTGGCCATCCTCGGTGACAACGGCGCCGGCAAGTCGACCCTGATCAAGGCCATGAGCGGAGCCTTTCGCCTGGACGAGGGCGTCATCGAGATGGACGGACAGCCCATCGTCATCCACTCACCCGGCGATGCGCGAGCACTCGGGATCGAGACCGTCTACCAGGACCTCGCCCTGTTCGACAACCTCGGCGCGGTCGCCAACTTCTACGCCGGCCGCGAGGTCGCAGGACCGCGCTGGATGCCGCGCGGCTTCCGCTTCCTGCGTCGATCGGTCGATGGCCGCGGAGACCCAGCGGCTCCTGGAGCGGCTCCAGGTCAACCTTCCGGACCTCGATACACCCGTCGGGCTCATGTCCGGTGGTCAGCGCCAGGCCGTCGCGGTCGCGCGGGCCGCAGCGTTCGCCTCCAAGGTCGTGATCCTCGACGAGCCGACGGCGGCCCTGGGGCTGCGCGAATCGCGCCGCGTCCTCGACCTCATCACCCGCCTCCGTACGGAGGGTCTGGCGGTCCTCGTCATCTCGCACGCCCTCGACCACGTCATCGAGGTCGCCGACCGGGCCATCGTCATGCGCCGTGGTCGGGTGGTCGGCGAGGCGGTGCCAACCACGGAGAACCGCCAGCGGATCGTCTCGCTGATCGTCGGAGGTGAAGGTTGAGCCGATGACCCGCGACGCCGTGACGGTGGGGCCGGCCCCGTGAACGGAAGACCTGGACCGGAGGTGATCGAACGACAGGAAGGAGCGACATGACCACGACACGAAGGTTCGCGCTGATCCTCGCGGCGGCCCTGGCCGTCGGCGCCTGCTCGAGCGCGGGTGCCTCGAGCCCGGCCGCTTCCGCCCCGGCACCGACGACGGCCGCCACCGCAGCCGCCCCGTCGGAGGCCGCTCCGCGCCGGCCTCGGCCGCGGCCGAGAAGATCAAGCTCGGGCTCATCACGAAGTTCCCGGTCGACTTCTTCTTCACGATCGAGAACGCCGCCAAGGAATGGGCGGCGGCGCACCCGGACGTCGAGCTGATCACCGGCCAGGGCACGGCGGGCAACGACCACGAGGGCCAGATCGCGATCATCGAGTCGATGGTCGCGCAGGGCGTGCAGGGCATCGCCGTCACGCCGACCGGACCGCAGGTCCAGCCCGCCCTCGACGCCGCGATCGCCGCCGGCGTCAAGATCGTCCTGATCGACAACGACCTGCCCGACTGGACCGGCAAGACCGCCGTCGTCGCGACCGACAACCATGCCGGTGGCGTCCTCGCCGGGGAGTGGCTGGCAAAGACACTCAAGGCCGGCGACACGCTCGGCGATCCTCGAGGGGGTCGCCGGCGTCCCGGCGCTCGACGCGCGCGTCACAGGGCATGCTCGAGGGCCTCGGCGGCCTGGACGTCAAGGTCGTCAACAAGCTGCCGACCGACTGCGACCAGGTCAAGGGCGTCGACGCGGCCGAGACCATCCTGACCGCGAACCCGGACGTCGACGCCATCTACGGCGCCTGCGGTCCGCCCATCATCGGCGCGCTGGAGTCCATCAAGAACGCCGGCCGGACTCCGGACAGCATCGTCGTCGTCGGCTTCGACGCCTCGCCCGACGAGGTGGCCGCGATCGAGGCGGGGACGCAGGACGCGACCGTCGCGCAGTTCCCGGCCAAGATGGGCGAGCTCGGGATCGACACCGTCTACAAGGCCGTCACGGGCGAGACCGTGCGAGCCGAACGTCGACACGGGCACGGCGATCGTGACCAAGGAGAACGTCGCGGACTTCAAGTAGGTCCGACCCTCCGGGGGTACCCGTCGCCTCCTCCGCGGGTACCCCCGACTCCTCGACAGCGATCCTGGAGTCCCACCGTGCCGATCACCATCACCGAGGTCGTGGCGCTCGACATCCGCTTCCCGACGTCGCGCAGCCTGGACGGCTCGGACGCGATGAACGAGCGTCCTGACTACTCGGCCGCCTACGTCATCCTGCGCACCGACGATCCGGGCGGGCTCGACAGGCCACGGCATGACCTTCACGACCGGCCGCGGCAACGAGCTGTGCGTCGCGGCCATCCAGGCCCTCGCCCCGATGCTGGTCGGGCGGACGCTCGGGTCCATCACGGATGACCTCGGCGCGTTCTGGTACGAGCTCGTGGGCGACGGCCAGCTGCGCTGGGTCGGGCCCGAGAAGGGCGTCATCCACCTCGCGACCGCCGCCGTCGTCAACGCCGTCTGGGACCTGTACGCCAAGTGCGAGGGCAAGCCGCTCTGGCGCCTGCTCGCGGACATGACACCGGAGGACCTCGTCCGCTGCATCCCGTTCCGCTACATCACCGACGCCCTGACGCCGGACGAGGCGCTGGCGATGCTGCGGCGCCTCGAGCCGACCAAGGCCGAGCGCGATCGCGCGGGTCGTCGCGGAAGGCTATCCCGCCTACACGACGTCGATCGGCTGGCTCGGCTACTCCGGACGACAAGGTCCGCCGGCTCTGCCGCGAGGGCGTCGCGGCCGGCTGGCGCCACTTCAAGCTCAAGGTCGGACGCGACCTCGACGAGGACGTCCGCCGGGCGGCGATCGTGCGCGAGGAGATCGGTCCGGACCGGGTCCTCATGGTCGATGCGAACCAGGTCTGGGACGTCGACGAGGCGATCGCCTGGATGGAGCGACTGGCCCCGTTCCAGCCGTGGTGGATCGAGGAGCCGACCAGCCCCGACGACGTCCTCGGACATGCCCGGATCGCCCGCGCCATGGCGCCGCTGGGGATCGGCGTCGCCACCGGCGAGCACTGCCACAACCGGGTCATGTTCAAGCAGCTCTTCCAGGCCGACGCGATCGGCATCGCCCAGATCGACAGCTGCCGCCTGGGCGGCGTCAACGAGGTGCTCGCGGTGCTGCTGCTGGCGGCCAAGTTCGGCAGTCCCGGTCTGCCCCCATGCCGGCGGCGTCGGCCTGTGCGAGTACGTCCAGCACCTCGCGATCTTCGACTTCATCGCCGTCAGCGGCACCATGGACGGCCGCGTCGTGGAGTACGTGGACCATCTGCACGAGCACTTCGTGGACCCGGTCGCGATCCGCGACGGACGGTACGTCGCGCCCGACGGCGCCCGGCTACAGCATCACGATGCATCCGGCGTCGCTGGCCCGCTTCGCCTTCCCGGATGGGCCCGCCTGGACGGAGGACTGACGATGGAGCGTTCACGGTCGTCTGGCGGACAAGGTCTGCCTCATCACCGGCGCCGGCTCCGGGATCGGGCGGGCCTCGGCTCTGGCCTTCGCCGCGGAGGGCGCGCCGGTCGCGGTCGGCGGATGTCGATGGCGACGCGGCCGCCGCGACCGTCGCCGAGATCGCGGCCGCCACGAACGGCGCTGCCACGTCGGACGCCCGCAGCTTCATCGTCGACGTCACCGACCCGGCCTCGACGCGAGGCCATGGCCGCGGCCGTCGAGGCCGCGTGGGGCCGGATCGACGTGCTGTTCAACAACGCCGGCATCGCGGGCGTCGGGCACGGTCCACGAGACCTCGGTCGAGCTGTGGGACCGGGTCATGGCGGTCAACGTCCGCGGGGTCTTCCTCGTCGCCCGGGCGGTCGCTGCCCGACGATGATCGCGGCCGGCCGCGGGTCGATCATCAACATGTCGTCGACCATCGCCGAGATCGGCCTCGCCCAGCGGGCCTCGTACGCCGCGTCCAAGGGCGCCGTGCTCTCGCTGACCCGCCAGATGCAGGCCGACTACGCGGCGCACGGCATCCGGGTCAACGCCCTGCTGCCCGGCACCATCCACACGCCGTTCGTGGACCGCTACCTCGCGGAGAGCTACGACGATCCGGTCGCGGGCCTGGAGATCGCTCAAGCGTCGCCAGCTGACCGGCGACCTGGGCCGGCCCGAGGACGTCGCCATGGCGGCGCTCTACCTCGCCTCGGACGAGTCGCGCTTCGTGCTCGGCTCCGGGCCTGTACGTCGACGGCGGCGTGCGCGGCGCCAAGTGAGCGACGTGCGTGCGCCTGATCAGTCGCGGTCGCCGAGGATGGGCCGCGGCTGGCCGTCGTCCTCGACGACGACACGCGGTCGATGCCGATCGATCTGGACTCGGCCTGCCGCGCACGATGGCGGACCTGGTCGAGTCGGCCGACGCGCACCTGCCGCGGCTCCGTTCGGCGCCGTCGCAGCGGGGTGGCCCGTGACGAGGTCCGTCGCCCACTGGGCGAGCTCGACGCTTGCCGCCCCGGTCGGGCGTGTCGGCAAGATCGTCGCCGTCGGCAAGAACTACCGGGAACACGCCGCCGAGGAGGGCGTCGATGCCTCCGACGACGCCGATCGTGTTCGCCAAGTTCCCGAGCTGCGATCGTCGGACCCGACGCCGAGATCCGCTGGCGGGCCTCGGACACCGGCCAGGTCGACTGGGAGGCGGAGCTCGCGGTCGTCATCGGGCGCACGGCCCGCGATGTGCCGGTCGCCGACGCCCTCGACCACGTGCTCGGCTACACCTGCCTCGAACGACGTCTCGGCCCGGGACCTCCAGTTCGGCGACGGCCAGTGGATGCGGGGCAAGAGCCTCGACACGTTCTGCCCGATCGGGCCGTGGCTCGTGACCGCCGACGAGATCCCGGACCCGCAGGTGCCTGCGCATCCGGCTGCCTGGTCAACGGCGAGTGCCTCCAGGACGCGTCGACGGCGGCAGATGGTCCACGGCGTGGCCGAGCTCGATCGCCTTCTGCTCGCGGTTCATGACCCTGGAGCCCGGCGACGTCATCGCGACCGGGACGCCGGGCGGCGTCGGCGTCTTCCGAACGCCGCCGCGGTTCCTCGTCGGACGGCGAGGAGGTCGTCGTCGAGATCGAACGGCATCGGGCGGCTGCGCAACCGCTGCCGCGTCCTGCCGGACTGACCGATGCTTTCACGGTCGAACGCCCGCCGGACCGTGACCCTCGCCTACGGCGAGACGGGCCTGCGCGATCCACGTGCCAGCCGACCGGACGACGGTCGTCACCCCGCGCCATCGACCCGCAGCTGCCGGATCCGCTGGGCAGGTCCTGCGAGCGGCCCTCGAGCGACCGGTCGCCGGGCCGCCGCTGCGCGATCTCGTCCGGCCCGGCCAGCGCGTCGCGATCTCGGTCTGCGACATCACGCGTCCGCAGCCCCGCGCCCTGATGCTCGGGCGATCCTGGAGCATCTCGATGGCGCGCGAGTCCGGCCCGAGGACGTGGTCGTCCTCGTCGCGACCGGCACGCATCGGGCGAACACGCCCGACGAGCTGCTCGCGATGCTCGGCCCCGACGTCGTCAGCCAGTGTCGGGTCGTCGAACCACGACGCCCGGGATCGCGCGAGCCTGGTCGACCTGGGACGCGTCGGCGACGTGCCGGTCCTGCTCAACCGCGAGTGGGTCGAGGCGGACGTCCGGATCACGACCGGGTTCGTCGAGCCGCACTTCTTCGCCGGGTTCAGCGGCGGACCGAAGATGGTCGCGCCCGGGCTGGCCGGGCTCGACACGGTCCTCGCGCTCCACGACGCCCGGCGGATCGGCGATCCGCGCGCGACCTGGGGCGTGATCGAGGGCAACCCCGTCCACGATGCCGTGCGGGCGATCGCCGCGGCGACCGGCGTCGACTTCGCGCTGGACGTGCTGCTCAACGACGAGCAGCGGATCACGCAGCGCGTTCGGCGGCGAGCTGTTCGCGATGCATGCCGCGGCGCCGGCCGAGGCGCGCGGCCGAGGCGATGCAGCCGGTCGAGCGGCCGTTCGACATCGTGGTCACCACCAACAGCGGCTACCCGCTCGACCAGAACCTCTACCAGGCCGTCAAGGGCATGGCGGCCGCGGCGACGGTCGACCCGGCCCGGCGGCACGATCATCTGCGCGGCCGAGTGCCGGGACGGCCTGCCCGGACCACGGCTCCTACGGCCGGCTGCTGGCCGCGCGCGACACGCCCGGCCGAACTGCTGGACGATGATCGCCGGGCTCGCCCGACGACCGATCCCGGATCAGTGGCAGGTCCAGATCCAGGCGCGCATCCAGGTCGCCCACGAGGTGCTGCTCAAGACCGACGGGCCTCAGCGATGATGCCGGTCCGGGCGGCCCACCTCGAGCCGATCGACGACGTGACGGAGACGATCGAGCGTCTCCTGGCGGCCGAACCGGACGCGACGATCTGCGTCCTGCCGCAGGGTCCGCAGACGATCGCCTACGTCGCCTGAAGGCGGTTCCGACCGGTCCGCCTCCTGGACGCCAGCTGCCAGTCAGCCGCTACCAGGTGGCGGTCTCGCGCAGGCGATCCAGCCAACGGTGGCGGGCCTCCCCGAGCGAGCACCCGCCGCGCGCTCAAGCACTCGCAGGCGTCCGACCGCGACGCAGATCGGGTCGATCCCGGTCCGACGCTCGATTCCCGCGGCAGCCAGCAATGCGGGCCAGCCGACGGCCCAGGCATCGGGATGGTGGTAGCGGACGATGAAGCCCCACCACGCGAGGTCGACCAGGCGCGGCGCCAAGCTGCACATCTTCAAGGTCGACCAGGGCGAGACCGCCACCCGGGCGGACGATGACGTTGATCGGGACGAAGTCACCATGGGCCACCACGGGGCGCCAGATCGGCTGCGGTCCCGGCGTTCGATCGAGCGGCCTCGATCGTCGCCGCCGCCTCTCGGGCGGACACGGCGAGTTCCGGTTCGAGGTCCGCCTCGACGGCCCCGATCCAGGTCATCGCAGCGCGCCCGAGCCGGCCGGGTTCAGCCCAGGTGCCGTCCAGGCCAAGGCCGGTCGGATCGACGTTCCCGACGCGCCCGACCAGCGCGGCCATCCCGGCAGCGAGTTCGAGACAACGATCTGGGTCGTCGAGCATCGAAGCGCCTGTGACACCGTCAAGCCACGGCGTCGCCACCCAGACCCCTGCGTCCGGCGAGTCCACCACGATCATCGGGGTCGGCACGGACACGCCGCAACGCGCGAACCGCTCGGACCGATCGACCAGCCGGGTCGCGATCGCGGTCGCATCCCGGGTGTCGAGGTACCGTGCAGCCAGGATCCGCCCATCCTCCAGGGTGAGCCTGACCGTACGGCCGGAATCCCCCCACGGGACGGGCATGGCCGTCGACATGGGCGCGCCCAAGGCCGCGGCCAGGGCAGCGATCCGACGCGTCCCACCGGTTCGGCGCCGTCGGCTCGACTGGATCGATCATGGAGGAGCCAGGAACACGACGCCGAGCAACGAGGTGACTACGGTCATGCATCCTCCTCGTCATCCGCACGACGGGTTGGCGCCGATGCGCGGGGCGAGCTGGCTGACCCGGTGGATCGCAGGATGACGTAGCCACCCACGCCGGCGATCACCGACGCCGTGAGGATGCCGATCTTCGCCAGGACGAGCGTCGGGGAATGCCCGAACGCCAGGTCGGCCACGAACAGCGACATCGTGAAGCCGATGCCGCCCAACCAGGCGCCTCCGTAGATATGCCGCCATCGCACGCCGTCGGGCAACGACGCCCAGCCAAGCCGGACCACCAGCCAGGCGGCGAGGGTGATCCCGACCTGCTTGCCGACGACCAGGCCGAAGACGATGCCGAGCACGACCGGCTCCACGAGGACCGCGCCGGCCTCGCCTCCGATCGGAACCCCGGCATTGGCCAGAGCGAAGATCGGGACGATCAGGAACGCGACCCACGGATGGAGCGCGTGCTCCATGCGAAGCATCGGCGCCTGGGCGCTCTCGGTCAGGTCCTCGAGTTCCCAGAGGGCCGCGTGATGCGCCTCATCCGGCTGCTCGTCCTCTCGCCCGGCGAAGTCGGCGATGAACCCGCGGGCGCGCTCGAGGAAGTCCGTCGGGTCGATCCGCGTCCGAGCCGGGATGGTCATCGCCAGGAGCACGCCGGCGATGGTCGCGTGGATCCCGGACTGGAGGATGGCCACCCATAACGCGATGCCGAGGAGGCGCGTAGACGAGCGGCCTCCGCACGCCCAGGCGGTTCGCTGCGACCAACACGAGCAGGACGATCACGCCGGCCGCGGCGAGCGCCAGCAGCGACACGTCTGACGAATAGAAGATGGCGATGACCATCACCGCCAGGAGGTCGTCGACGATGGCCAGAGCGGTCAGGAAGATCCGCAGACCCATCGGCACGCGCGACCCGAGCAGGACCAGCACGCCGAGCGCGAACGCGATGTCGGTGGCCATCGGGACGCCCCAACCGCGGGCGGCTTCGGCATCGCCGCTGGTGATGAGCAGGAACAGGATCGCCGGGAGGACGGCGCCCCCGACGGCGGCCGTGATCGGCAGGGCCGCGCGCCGGACGGACGCCAGCTCGCCGACGAGGACCTCGCGCTTGATCTCCAGGCCGACGACCAGGAAGAAGATCGCCATCAGTCCGTCGTTGATCCACACGAGCAGCGACTTCGACAGCGTGTAGTCGCCGACGCCGATCGTGACGCGGCGTCTCCCACAGGGCTACATACGCGTCGGCCGCCGGCGAGTTGGCCCACACGAGCGCGATCGACCGCCGCCGCCATCAGGAGCAGCCCGCCCGAGGCCTCCCGGGCGGTGAACTCACGGAATGGAGCGAGCAGGCGGTCGACCGGCTGCGCGGGCAGGTCAGCCATCAGATCCGACGGAGACCGTCGTCGGTCGACGCACGATGGCCAGGATCGATCAGGACCACCCCGGCGAAGAACGCCACCGCGAAGGCTGCCGACCGGAACGCTCGTGCATCCTCGACACCTTCGTCGGCCCTGCCTTGGCGCATCGGTTCCCCTTCGTCGCGCATCACCAGTCACCCCAGGTACCGGATCGACAGATAGGCGGTCGAGATGGCCAGCGACATGAGCACCACCGATGAGCCATACCGGATGAACTGACCGAAGGTGATCGGGTGCCCATCACGGGCCGCGAGGTTGGCCACGACGATGTTGGCCGAGGCGCCGACGATCGTGAGATTGCCGCCGAGGCACGCGCCCAGGGCCAGGGCCCACCAAAGTGGCTCGCCGTCGAGCCCGGTCGCGATCATCTCCTCGACGATCGGGATGGCGGTCGCCGTATACGGGATGTTGTCGACGATCGCGGAGCCCACGGCGGACACCCACAGGATGCCGATCGTGGCGACCTCGAGGCGTCCGTCGACGATGTCGGCGAGGGCGTTGGCGACGGTGCCCACGATCCCGACCTGCACGACCGCCTCGATCAGCATGAACAGGCCGACGAAGAAGAACAACGTGTTCCACTCGATGTCGCGCAGGGACTCGTGCGGGTCGAGCGGCCCGATGATCATCAGGACGGTCGCTCCGAGCAAGGCGATCGTCGCCGCCTCGACGCCGATCGCCGCATGGAAGAGGAAGCCCACGAGCGTCAGGCCGAGCACGACCAGCGATCGATACATCAGCGGCCGGTCGGTGATCGCCGCCGCTGGATCCAGCGTCGCGAGGACGTCGAGCCGGTCCTCGTCGTCGGACATCGACCGGCCGAACACCAGCCGGAGCATCACGAGGAACACGGCCATGATCACCACGACGACGGGCGCCAGGTTGACGAGGAAGTCGGCGAAGTCGAGCCCGGCCGCCGAGCCGATGAGGATGTTCGGCGGATCGCCGATGAGCGTCGCCGTACCGCCGATGTTGGACGCGAAGATCTGGCTGATCAGATACGGGAAGGGCGAGACCTGGAGCGTCCGCGCGATCGACAACGTGACCGGGGTGAGCAGGACGACGGTCGTCACGTTATCGAGCACCGCCGAAAGCAGCGCCGTGGCCACCGCGAGCATCACGAGGAGCCGGAACGGCTCGCCGCGCGATCGGTGGATCGCGAGGCCCGCGACGTACTCGAAGAAGCCGGTCTTGCTGAGACCGCCGGCCAGGATCATCATCCCGGCGAGCAGGAAGATGACGTTGAAGTCGATCCCCGCGAAGGCCTCCTCCTGATCGATGACACCGAGGATGACGACCAGCAGGCCACCCAGCATGGCCACCAGCGTGCGGTCGAACCGTTCGGAGGCGATGAGGGCGTAGGCGACGACGAAGACGCCGCCAGCGAGCAGGACATCCACGTCAGGGCGCTCGAAGGACGCGCGGGCGCGCGCTTGCTTCTGTCAGTGAGTCCGTCGCACCGGGATGGGCGGAAGAGGTTGGGTCGCGCCTATCCACCAGGGCCGTCGCCGGCCGCCACCACCAGCGACGTGCGCCTGAGGCCCACGTTCATCTTCTCGCGTGCATCCATGACGCCCTGAATCCTACACGGTCGTTTCCGCCGCCGAACCGATCCGGGGCACCGGCCGGAGCGAGGGTCACTCAACGTTCTCGATCTGCCGGCCGCGATGCTCCCCAGAGATCCCGAACGATCCGGACCGTCTCGGCGGGCGCCTCGAGCGGGGTCAGGTAGGCGGTGTCTGGAACGACGGCCGCCGAGCCGGCTGACGAGCAGCCGGCTCTTCGTCTCGGCTTGCTCGAGCGTCCACTCCGCGTGGTCGCTGCCCGTGACGAAGATCGTCGGACAACGGACCGCGGCGAGTCGCGGCGTCAGGTCCCGGCGCCGAATGGAGATGGACACCATCGCGTTGGCGAGCGCCCGCCTGTTCATGTCGCGCAGACAGTCGAGCACCAACGCGACCGCCTCGCGATCGGTCGAGCGCGTCCTGGTCGACAGGAGGGCGTCGACGATCCCGCTCGAGAGGAACCCCTGCATGCCGACGACGCGGTAGACGGCCAGCAGCAGGCGGAACAGGACGCGCTCGGACCAGCCGTAGGCCTGGATGGGCGTCCCGAACGTGGCAAGGGTCCGACACCTGTCCGGCCAGGTCGAGGCAAAGACGACCCCCACGTGGCCGCCCCACGCGTTGCCGACCCAGTCCACGGGCTCCCGGATGTCGAGCGCCGCCAGCACCTCACCGGCCGCTGCCGCGCAATCGTCGAGGGAGTACCGATGCCCGGGGTCGCCGCTCATCCCATGACCCGGCCCGGTGATGATCACGAGGCGGCGATCGCGGGCAAGGCCTTCCTCGACGCGCTGCCAGGACCGCTCATCGACGAACAGGCTGTGCCACAGCACGGCCGCCGCTCCCTCGCCTCGAACACGGACGGCCAGCGATCCGACGCGTGTCGGGATCCGTTGTCCCTCATCGGTGATGGGCACCGGGGTCATGCCTCCTGTCCTCACCTCTTGGCGACGATGTGCCTACCATCGCCATCGCCAGACCGCCGCCGGGGGACGCGACGGGGCGATGCTATATTGGTTGCATTGTCAAGTCAATAGACTGGGAGGCAGCTGATTGCCTTCAGTCCGATCTCAGGTGACGCTGCAGGCCTTCGAGGATGAGCCCCAGGCCAAACTCGAACGCGGCCGCATCGTCGTATGGCCTGGTCGAGAACTCGCCTGCGACTCGCATGAGGGATGGATACGCGTCCGGGGGTGCGGCCGCGAGGACCACTTCAGCCCTCTCGGTCGTATCCACGTCATCCCCCAGGGACAGCTCGGATCGCTGCCGCTCGAAGCCATAGATGTAGCTGTCGATCACCATGAACGCGTTCGCGGCTGCCTCGGGGGTGAAACCAGCGTCGAGCAGCGCCCCGAGCACGCGGTCCATGTAGGACAGTCGGGTCGGCCCCAGGCGTTCACGTGAAATCGATGAGACCGCTCGCCCACGGATGACGAGCGAAGACGTCGCGAGCGGAGATCGCCCTCCGCCGCATGGCCTCTTTCCAGTCCGCTCCCTCGGAAGGCCAGTCGATCTCGCCCACGACGAGATCGACCATGGCATCGAGAAGATCGTCCTTGCCGTTCACGTGGTTGTAGAGGGATGCCGCTTCGATGTGGAGCCTTCGGCCGAGCTCGCGCATCGTGAGCGATTCGATGCCGCGCTCATCAGCCAGCTCCATGGCCGAATGCAGGACCCGCTCCCGGCTGAGCGTGTCCCTAGGTCCGTTCCGGCCGCCAGCCCGAGTTGCCGTCTCCGTGCCTCCCTGATCAGCCGCGCCGCACGATCGACACGTCTCGTCGCTTGACATGCTAACACCGTTAGTAGGAGACTAACCGAGCCAAGACTAACAGCGTTAGTAACCAGAGCCTCAAGGAGCCCAGCGCGATGTCGAACGAGTCAGTTCCGAGCCCAAGAAAGAACGGCATGACCATCGCAGACACAGAGGCACGTGCACGCCTCTCTTGGGTGTGGGTCTTCGTGTTGCTGAACATGATCTTCGCGGACATCTTCTCCTTCGAACGGGCCGACTTCTTGAAGCAGCTCCTGTCGGGACAAGCGGGTGCGATCACGATCACTCCCGCCGTCCTTCTCCTGGCTGCCGTCGTGACCGCGATCCCGATCTCGATGGTCGTGCTCTCCCAGGTGTTGCCACGACGAGCGAACCGTTGGGCCAACTTGATCGTCAGTGTCGGGACGATCGCCTACATCTGGGGCGGGGGAGACTTGACTGCGCCTCACTATGTCTTCATGGCCGGTCTGGAGACGCTCGGCTGCCTGTATATCGCCTGGTTCGCGTGGCGGTGGCGCGACCCGAGGGCGCACGCCCCGGCCCGCGATCTCGTGGCGGGCTGACACGTTGGCGACCGAGGGCTTCTGCAGGCCGGTGGCCCGCGCTGTCAGCAGGACGTTGCCCGGAGCATCCGCCAGCGACTGTTGCTGGTAAGGCACCTTCCCGACGTCGGGCTCAGGCGTCGGCAGCCCGGCGCAGGCGCTCGAGCTCGCGCCGGAGGCGCTTGCTGGGTCGGCCCTCCCCACGCATGGGCATGATCTTCGGCCCGACCTCCGGCACGACCGGCGGGCTGTGGTCCACGTAACAGGTCGCGGCGACGAGGGCTCCGACACGCGACTCGATCGGCTGCACGACCTCGACGACGCGCTCGCGATCCGCGATCCGGGCTTCCACCCGATCGCCCGCGCGAACCTTCGTTGACGGCTTCGCCGGAGATCCATTCACGAGGACGTGGCCGCCCTCGCACAACCGCGTCGCGAGCGGGCGGGTCTTCACGAGGCGCACCGCGCACAGCCAGCGATCGATACGCGTCTGGTCGGGCGTCACCGTCCGAACGGCCGCCATTGCCCTTCGGTTACGACCTCCACGATGCCGTCAAAGACCTTGATGGCGGTCGCGTCGTCGAGTAGCAGCTTCATGACGCTCCAAGCAGTGGTCGGACAAGCCTACGCTGGAACGTCGATGCCTCGAGATACGCGGCGCTGGAGCTGGCGCGAACGGCTCCGCAACGATGCTGTTGTCACTCGACGGGGTCGCCAAGTCGCCGGACCGGTCCTTCGATTAGCGACGCGCATCGCCCCCACGCCGGCAGAGAGACGGTCAGAATCGCCAGCAAGGGTGGCCCTGCCTCGGGCCCCAGGAGTCGGGACGACGACGGATGACCAAGGGTGCAGGCCGAACGATCACCGTGATCCTGTTGGCCGTCGCGCTCGTCAGCTGCGCCGAGGTCAGCCCGTCCCCGACGGCCTCGCCCGTCGTATCCGCCTCCGGGTCGCTGCCCGCCAGTGCCGGGCCGCCCTCGCCAGGGGCGCCGCTTGATCCCGCGGTCATCGCGTCCGCCATCACCGAGGACGGCCTCCGGTCGCATCTCGACGCCCTCGCTGCCGTGAGCGGGCCCGAGGCCGGGTATCGCGTGGTGGGAACCGCCGGGTTCGGTGCGGCGACTGACCTCGTCGCGTCGGAGCTGCGGGATGCCGGCTGGAAGGTCAACAGCCACTCGTTCATCATGCCGACGTTCGTGGACCCCGGTCATTCCGAGCTCGTCGTGGGCGGGACGACGTTCGCGCCCCGGGACATCCTGCCCCTCATCTACGCGCCGGCCGGCGAGGCGAGCGGGCCGGTCGTCGCGATCGACTGGGCCGATGGCGCGCTCGGGCCGACGGGCAAGGGCTGTGCGGCCGAGGACTACGCTCCCCTGCCGGCGGCCGGGGCCATCGTCGTCGTCCGGTCCGGGCCGTGTTACCGCCGCGACCAGATCATGGCGGCTCAGGCGGCGGGCGCTGGGGGCTTCGTTGCCGCGTACCCGCAGGCCGGGCCCGGCGCGGCGCTGCGGCCCACCCTCATCGACCCCGCCGGGCTCGAGATCCCGGCCGTCGGTGCGTCGCGGCCCGTAGCCGAAGCCTTGATCAAGGCGGCCGCCGAGGGGGTCACGGCCCACCTGGTGACTGACGCGAGCTCGCCCAAGGCGTCGACGCGATCGATCGTCGCCGAGCTGCAGGGAAGCGACCCAGAGCGGGTGGTGATGCTTGGAGCACACCTGGACTCGGTAGTCGATGGCCCGGGGATCAATGACAACGGGTCCGGCGTCGCCGCCCTACTGGAGCTCGCCCATGCACTGCGGGGCAGCGTTCCGGGTCCGACGATCCGGCTCGCGTTCTGGGCCGGCGAGGAACTTGGCCTGCGGGGGTCGTCCGAGTACGTCCGCAACCTGTCAGCGGACGAGCGCGATCGCATCGTCGCCTACCTCAACGCCGACATGATCGCCTCGCCGAACGGGATCGCCGGTGTTTACGACGAGCCAGGGGCGGCCAGCGGATCGGCCGCCATCCGCGACCTGCTGATGGCGGCCGTCGAGCGGCTCGGCGGCGCCGCCGAACCGGTCGACCTCGGCGGTGGGTCCGATCATCGGCCGTTCGTCGCAGCAGGCATCCCGACCGGGGGCGTGTTCTCCGGGGCCAACGAGGTGATCTCGGCCAGCCAGGCCCAGCGGTCCGAAGCCACGGCGGGACAGCCAGCGGACCCGTGCTACCACCAGCCGTGCGACGACGGCTCGGCGCTCGATCTCACGCTGGGGCGACGGCTCGCGGCGGCACTAGCAGCGGTCGCCGTCCAGCTAGCGAACGGCGACGATGCGCCGGCGAACTGAACCGTGCCGGAATGCGCGGTCGAAGGTGGGCGCGACGACGGCGCAGCTGGTGTGGATCCTGGCCCCGCGGTCGCCCGAGCCCGAGGGACTGGCCAGGTGGACGAGTAGCCCCCTGAGACCGCGGTCGCCATACTGTGGAGCCCGCGTGGAGGCTGGGGCCTTGCGGCGACTTCACCTCGGAGGATCGCAGCGTGTCGACGTTCGTCATCGTTCCCGGGGCCTGGGACACACCGGCCACGCTGGAGCCGCTCATCGAGCCGCTGGAGTCGGCCGGCCACACGGTGACCATCGTGGACCTGCCGTGTGACGACGCCGCGGCGACGTTGGAGCAGTACGCGGACGCCATGCGTGCCGCGCTCCCGGATGACCTGGCCGACGTGGTGCTGGTCGGCTACTCGTTCGGGGGCTTCACCGCAACGAGGATCGCCGTGGAGCACCCCGAGCTGCCGGTGGTGTACATCGCGGCCTGGATCCCGCGGCCGGGCGCTTCGGTGCTCGACCTCTTCGTGGGCGGCGATCCGTTCGTCGACGCGATGAGGAGACGGGGCTCGCCGCCTTCGGCGGGCTGATCGTCAGCGCCGGGCCGGGTCGCTGTGCCCTGAACGTCGACCAGTACGTCGCCGCGGCCGATCCGTCCGAGCGGGACGCGGTCCGCGTCGTACCTCGAGCGGACGCAGCGCCCGCAGGGCATCGCCGCGCTGCGCCAGAAGTGGCACGGCGATCTGCCCACATCCGTCCGCCGCACCTACGTCCTGACCACCGCCGACACGCTGGTGCCACCGGAGCTCCAACGGACGATGGCGGCATCGGTGGACGCGGAGATCGTCGAGATCGCCACGGGTCACGGGCCCTTCCGGGAGCAGCCCCAGCGCCTCGCGGAGCTGCTGGTCGCCGCCACGCGCTGATGATCGGTGCCGGCCGCCGCCGGACAGATCAGTCCGAGAGCGTGTCGACTGCCGATGGCGCAGGCGTGGTAGGGCGTCACCGGCTGGTCGACGCTACGGACCAAGCTGGACGGTTCCTTCGATCGGCTCAAGCGCGCCATCCCCGATGGCGGTCGTGAATTGGTCGTCGACGATCTCCTCGAGGAACGCTGTGCACCTGCCGGCCGAAGGGGCGTCCTCTTGGAATCCGAAGACCGCGCGTACGGGTGATCCAGGCTTGAGGACGATCGCGGTGAGGTCGCCCTTCGTCACCCAGCTCATCGTCGATTCCGTAGCCTCGCCGCCGATCAGGATCCTGCCGTCCTCAGCTGTCAGAGCGCACTTGAGATCGACGGTGAAGCCTTCGGTAGCTTCGCCAACGGTCATGGTTCCCGTGACGCTGTCGCCGGCTCCACTCGCATCGAGCTCGACCGGCGCGCCCTTGGCCCGGAAGGTGCCCGATGCGAGCAGCATCGGGCTCGGCGATGGCGCGATCGTCGGCTGGCCGCCGATACCGCCATTCGCGGGCAGGAACTGGTAGCCGACGACCGCCACCACAAGCACCGCTGCTGCGGCAGCGATCAGTTTCACGTAGGTATTCATCCGGTTCGTCCTCCACGCCGGCCACCAGGACCGGCGCTGTGGCGTCGCGTCCACCTCGTCGAGGGCACGCAGGAGCACGCTCTCGGCGTTCTCGTGCGCGTCCTCGCGAAGCCACGACAGGACGATGCGCGTGCGGGGATCGCGTTCGGTGGTCATCGGGATGCCTCCCTCGCCACCGTGCGTTCGTCGGCGTCGAGTGCCGCCCGCATGGCGCGCATCGCGTGATGGAGTCGTGAGTAGACCGTGCCGATCGGGACGTCCAGGATCTGGGCGACGCGCTCGGCTGGGATGTCGGCGTAGTGGTGCAGGACGAGCACGGTCCGGTGGTCGACCGACAGGCGTCGGATGGCCGTCTCGAGCTCGTCCCGGTGGATGACGGCGTCGACCCCTCCGGACGCCGCCGGCTCGTCAGCCGGCAGGATCCGCAGGTTCGGCGACCACTGGCGCGAGCGCCGGCCCTCGGCATAGCAGGCGTGCACGAGAAGCCGGTACGACCAGGCGTCAAAGCGCGCCGGGTCGCGAAGCTGCGGCAGGTCCCGCCAGATCGCGACCAGCGCCTGCTGCGTCGCATCCTCGGCGAGATCGATGTCGCGCAGGATCCTGCGCGACACGGCGAGGAACCTCGTCGCGAGGTCGGCGGCGAGCAGCCCGAAGGCCTCCTTGTCGCCGTGCTGGGCCCGCTTCACGAGTTCGGTGTCCACGCCCCTCATCCGCAACGTGGCGACGGTCGTGTCCGTCGCCTTCGTAGGGTATGGGTCTGCGACACCCCGTAGGCCTTCAAAGTCCGATCGCCGCTCCCGCGTGACCCTCGCCCCGCGTCTCCCGAACCCGAGGGCAAGGCTCGCGCCTTACGCCACGGCGACGACCACGTTGCCCCGCTTGTGTCCGTTGTCGACGTATCCGTGCGCCTCGGCGATGTCTTCGAGGGCATAGGTGCGGTCGATCACGGGCCTGATCTCACCCTTCGTGGCCAACTCCCCGAGCAGCACCAGATCCTCGCGACGAAGCTTCGGCCTCCCGTCGTCGACCGAGACGCAGGCTCCGCCGGGAGTCAGCACCTGCCGGCATCGTCGGAGCGCTGCGGCGCTCTTCCGCTTGCCCACGGCGTCGAAGATCAGGTCGTACCGCGTTGTCCCGTTCGTGAAGTCCTCGCGGCTGTAGTCGATCACCGCGGTCGCGCCGAGCGACGCCACGAGGTCCACGTTCGACGTGCTGCACACGCCCGTCACCTCCGCACCGAGGTGCCGGGCAAGTTGCACGGCGGACGTGCCCACCGCACCCGAGGCCCCGAACACGAGGACCCGTTGTCCCGCCCGAACGCCCGCCTTCCGCAGGAAGGAGAGCGCGAGTAGGCCGCCGTAGGGAATGGCCGCGGCCTCGAGATCTGTCAGGTCGGCCGGTCGTGGGGCCAGAAGTCCGTCTTCCGGCCAGCACACGTACTGCGCATACGTTCCGAAGCGCTGCTGATCGAAGCCGAAGACCGGGTCACCCACGCCGAATGACCTGGCGTCCGGCCCGACCGAGTCCACCTCTCCCGAGAGCACCATCCCGAGCACCGGTTGCCTGGGCCCGTTCCAGCCGAGGGCGAGCCGCGCCATGAGTCGGTACGCGAGACTCAGCCTCAGCCCTCGGACGTAGCAGTCGCTGGACGTCACGGCGGTTGCCAGGATGCGTATGCGCACCTCGTTCTTGCGGGGAACCGGGGTCGCGAGCTCCTCGAGCCGGAGGACCTCCGGCGGCCCGTACCGCGTGCAGACGACGGCCTTCATGCCCGAGCGCCGTCGGCCTGCGGACCCGCGACCCGCTCCACCGCCGGCAGACCTGCACCGGCGTCGACGACCTTCACACCCATGACCAGGAGCCACAATCCGAGCCCGAGCTCCGCGACGAAGCTCAGGGCGAGCCCGGGGTAGTGGATCGCGGGGTAGGCCGGCAGCAGCAGGGCCTGGAGGAACCAGATCAGGACGGCGATCCCGTCGAGCACCAGGAGGACGCCCAGGAACCGGGGAAGGAAGCCGGACTTGTAGACCAGGTAGCCGAGCGGGAACAGCCACGTGCCGAAGAACAGCTGGGCCGTGACCCAGCCCATCTTGTAGACGTTGATGGACAGGTACGCCAGCCCCTCGAGCTGTGCCGCCGAGTAGGCCTGCATGTGGCTGGCCGCGTCTCCCTGCAGCATCGCGGAGACCAGCGACAACATGCTCGCGCCCTGGATGGCGACCCCGACGGCGTTGAGCAGGAGGAAGAGCAGCGCCAGGTTCCGGTTGACCGGTCGCAGGAGGACGTAGAGACCCCAGGCGACCATGAGGAAGAGGAACCCCGTCGTCAGCGCGACGACGAGGCCCAGGCGGAACGACCCCTCGTTCGTCATCGATCGCCTGGTAGACCTGCGACGCCGTACCCAGCCCGATCTGCCCCAGCATCGTGGCAAGGACGGACGCCACGATGTAGGCGAGGTAGACGCCACCCGTGATCCTCGCCACCTTGGCCGGTGCGAGGTGAACGGTTTCCGTGTTCATTCCGGATCTCCCGTAGTGGTTCCCTGGGCGCGAGCCGCGACAGGCGCGGCTACTGAGGCTCACCACCTCGTGACCGCGCAGCGCCTCGAGAAATGGCTGGAAGCTGCCGCACACCAGGCAGCGCAGGATCGGACCGTCGACCTCCACCTCGCTGACCCCGGATGCCCGCTCGATCTGCCGGGCGGGAGGGACGCCGACGAAGCTGACTTCCACTCGTTGTGTCGGTAGCTCCCTGGTCATGCTCGCCAGCCTAGGGAGGCACACGGGAGCCAGCATCGATGGAATTCGTGATCGGGTAGCGAGTCGACCGTCCGCTACTGGCTCGACGACGCCATCCAGGCGGCGATCTGGGCACGCGAGTTGACCCCGAGCTTGTTCAGGATGCTGCGGACGTGGCTGTCGACGGTGTGCTCGGAGATGAACAGGCGCGCTCCGATCTCCTTGTTGCTCAGGCCGTCGGCGACCAGCCGTGCGACCTCCGCCTCGCGCTTCGAGAGCAACGCATCGCCGGCGCCTCGTCCGAAGCCGCGACGGCAACACGGGCGGACTCACCGAGTGCGAGCCGCACCGCGGCGTCCCGGCTCAGTCGGCGTCCGGCCTTGAATTCGGCCTCGAACCTGGATGCGCCAAGCGCCGCGATCGCCGCCTGCCTCGGCCTGGCGCCATCAGTGGAGCGAGGAATGGCATGACGCTGTGCGCCGGCCCCGGTGCGGATGGTGTCCGCGGCTCCGAGCAGCTGCGCGGCGAGCCGTGCCTGCCCGGATCTGGCGGCATGGCAGCCCAGGGCGTCGAGCAGGTAGGCCTGCTGCACCCGGTCATCGACCTGGTGGGCGATCCGCAGCGCCTCGGCGAACAGCGGCTTCGACGCAGCGAGCTCACCGGCGATCAAGGCGACCGTGCCCAGGTTGCAGCAGCCAGACCTTGAGCGTGTAGAGGTCGCCCACCTCTCGGCTGAGACGCACGCCTTCCGAGGACGCGGACGTGACCGCCTCGAGGTCGCCCTCGAAGAAGCCGTCGAGCGATCGAGCCTGCAGGAACGCGAGCGCAGCCGGCGACGTCATCGAGACCCGCTGCCACGGCTTGAGCCTCGTCGAGCAGGCGCCTGGCGGACGCCCGATCGCCGGCCATGTTCGCAGCGATCGAGGCCATGGAGAGCGACGCCGCCAGCGGGCGGAGGCGACCGGCCTCTCGATCCGCCGCCGCCGCTCGTTCGAGGGCCGGCCTGGCAGCGGTCGGATCGACCAGCAGCACCGCCAGGAATCCACGCAGGTACTCGGCCCGAGCCTGGGGCTCCGGATCACCGCGTCCGATCGCGAGGAGCTCATCCAGCCACCGCACGCCTTCGGTGGTCGCACGCGTGGCCCAGAACCAGCGGAGCGAGGCGGCGAGATCCATGCCGCGTGCGATGTCCGCCGCGAACCAGGCATCGCCGAAGGACCGACCGGATGTTGTCGATCTCCAGGTCCATCCATGCGAGCCACTCGACCAGCCGGTACCGAGCCCCCTCCGCAGATCGCCGACACGCTCGAGACGTAGTACTCGGCGCATCGCAGCTCGACGACCTCCTCCTCGCCGGCCTCCCGCAGCTTGAGGCCGGCGAACTCGCGCATCGTCTCGTGCAGTCGATAGCAGGCGGGACCCGGCGCGTCCTCCTTCATCACCAGCGACTTGTCGACCAGCGATGACAGCAGGTCCAGGACGCGCGCTGCCGGCACGTCGTCGGACGCGCACACCGACTCGACGTCCTCGAGCGTGAACCTGCCGGCGAACACGCACAGCCGCCGCAGGAGCGTCCGCTCGTCCGACCCCAGCAGGTCGTGGCTCCATTCGATGGTGGTTCGCAGCGTCTGGTGACGCGGCAGCGCCGCGCGACTTCCCCCGGTGAGCAGGCCGAACCGGTCGGCCAGGCGATCGAGGATCTGCTCCACGGAGAGGACCCGCGTCCTGACCGCCGCGAGCTCGATCGCGAGCGGCAGACCGTCGAGCCGGCGGCACAGGTCCACGACCGCCGCCCGGTTGGAGGCGGTCAGCTCGAAGCTGCCCGATGCCGCCGAAGCCCGCTCGGTGAAGAGCTCGACCGACTCGTTCTGGCGGAGCTGATCGAGGGACTCGTCGGCCTGGGCTCGAGGCAGCTCGAGCGGCGGGATCGGGCAGCACGTGCTCACCCGGAACCGACAGCGGCTCGCGGCTGGTGGCGATCACCCGCACGCCGGGCGCGGCCTCGAGGACGTCGGTCACGAGCAGCGCGGCCGCTTCGAGCAGGTGCTCGCAGTTGTCCACCACGAGCAGCAGCTCCTTGTCCCGCAGGTAGGAGAGCAGGAGGGCCCGTGGCTCGGTCGCGGCCTGGTCGCGCAGGTCCAGGGCCGCCAGCGTGGCGTTGCCGACCAGCGCGGGATCCCGAACCTCGGCGAGCTCCACCAGCCATGCGCCGTCCCGGAAGCCGCGCCTGAGATCGGTCCCGATCCGGATCGCGAGGCGGGTCTTGCCGACACCGCCCGGGCCGACGAGGCTGACCAGGCGGGCCGTGGTGAGCTTCTTCCTGAGCTCGGCAAGCTCGCGGCGACGGCCGATGAAGCTCGTCGCTTCGGCCGGCAGGTTGCCCGGGCGGCGGATGGGCCTGGCCATGGTGAGAGCACGGTACTCCGGGCCATGTCTTCCCATGTGGATCGACCAGCGACCGAGGTACTCGTCCGTTCCGTGTTGGCGCTTCGTGGCTCGTCCGACCATGGGCGAAGACCTCGGACGCCGGGCGACACGCGATCGCGGAAGCCGTGTTCGAGCGGATCGACGTGCTGAGGGTGACCGACTACACCTTCACGCCGACCGCTCACGCAAAGGCGCGAGGCTGGGACGCGGCCTTCGGCGCCGGCGTCGTCCGCGTGCAAGCAGGTCAGTGTGGTCGGGGCACATGACGCGACGGTCGTCGCGCACCGCCGGGCGTGCCACCGACCGCGAGGTCGGCGTGGTCGCGGCCGTCCTCGTCGCCGGGTCGGAGAAGGCGGCCGCCCACCGGCTCGGGCTGTCGCACTCGACCGTGATGCACCACCTGGCGAGCGCCCGGTCCAAGGTGGGAGCGACGACGACGGGCCGAGCTGGTGTGGATCCTGGCTCCACGTCTGCCGGAGCCGGACGACATGGACCATTCGGCCAAACAGAGGACGCGGCCCGCTGGCGCGACCGTTGGGGGAATGACTGCGCGCTGGTCAGATCCGCGCCCGCTCGCGGGACCCAGGCGTGCGACCCCTGCTGCGCCCTGCGCCGTCAGCGAGCCCGATGCACACGGTGAGGAGGCCGTCGTGATCGTGATAGAGACGCCTGGCGCGTTAGGTCGGATCGTTGCCCAGCAGGAGCAGTGCATTCTCAACGCCCTGCCCGAGCACCTCGTCCGCGAGCTGTCGGTCGGCCAGCGCTCGGGAGACTTGGAGCGTCCCGACCATCAGGGCGAAGACGCCGAGCGCCCGCATGCGTGCTGACAGCGGATCGTCGGGCGCCAATCGGGCGGCAGCGTCATCGATGATCGCCAGCTGACCATCGGTGTAGGCGCGCTTCACGGCGTCCGATGACCGCGCGATCTCGTCGAGGAGTGCGGCCGATGGACAGCCGCCTTCGATGTCGTCGCGGTGCTGGACGGACAGGTACCCGCGGACGATCTCCTCGAGCGACTGCGTGCTGAACGTCTCGCGCTGCTCGTGGAGCTGGTCCGCGACCGCGCTCGCGACGAGGTCCTCCTTCGAGTCGAAGTGGGCGTAGAAGGCGCCATTGGTCAGGCCGGCGTCGGCCATGAGCGCCGCCACGCCTGAGCCGTCGATGCCGTCGCGCTTCAGCCGACGACCGGCCGCCTCGATGATCCGCCGCCGCGTCGCCAACTTGTGATCTTTCCCGTAGCGGGCCATGCACGACTCCCTTGTCCGACTTCGCTGTTGACACTCATCATATGTCATGCGTAATATTACGACCGTCAGCCAATAAGTGCAAGGAGTCCCCGATGACAACAGCCATGCCGGCCCAGCCGACACCGACCGCCACCCTCGACTACCCAAGGGAATCCCTCAGGAGCGCCACCAGCAACGACCCGGTCATCACGTCCTACGCGAAGGCACCGGCCCGCACCATCACCGCCGGCGGCGTGACCTACGCCTACCGCGAGCTCGGACCGAAGGGCGGGATTCCCGTCATGTTCTTCGTCCACCTCGCTGCGACCCTGGACAACTGGGACCCGCGGATCATCGACCCGATCGCCAGGGACCATCACGTCATCGCGTTCGACAACCGCGGCGTCGGCGCCTCCACCGGCCAGGTCCCCGACAGCGTCGAGGCGATGGCCGACGACGCCTACACGTTCATCCGCGCGCTCGGGTTCGACAAGGTCGACATCTTCTCCTTCTCCCTCGGCGGCATGGTCGCCCAGGCCCTCGTGGTCGAAGCACCCGGAGCTGGTCCGCAAGCTGATCCTCACCGGGACCGGCCCTGCCGGCGGCAAGGACATCGACAAGGTCGCCGGCACCACCTACCTGGACATGCTGCGCGCGGCCCTGACCCGGTCGGACCCGAAGGAGTTCCTGTTCTTCAACCGCAACGCCACCGGCAAGGCCGCCGGCCGCGCGTTCGTCAACCGGCTCGAGGAGCGCACCGTCGACCGCGACGCCAAGATCACGGTGAAGGCGTTCCGGACGCAGCTCAAGGCGATCAAGAAGTGGGGCCGCTCGGCCCCCGCTGATCTGTCGACGATCACCCAGCCCACCCTGATCGCCAACGGCGACAACGACCGGATGGTGCCGTCGGTGCTGTCCGAGGACCTGCACCGCCGCATCGCCGGCTCCGAGCTCATCATCTACCCCGACTCCGGCCACGGCGGCATCTTCCAGTTCCACGACGCGTTCGCCCCAGTCGCCGTCGCGTTCCTCGACCGCTGACCGCACCCGCGAAGGAAGGCACGAACAGTGGCTACGACACCTCCCTCGGCGAAGAAGCCCCTCGTCTCATCGATCCTGCTGTGGATGCGCACCGACCAGCCCCGTCAGCAGGGCATGGACTACTGGAAGGGGCCGCACTCGAAGATCATCTCCGCGACCCCGGGCATGGAGGAGTACCGCCAGATCCATCTGGCGGAGGACAACCCCGGCCTGTGGCCGGCCATCAGCGGCGTCGAGACGGTCATCCCGGCCGAGCGCAGGATCGACGGCGTCGCCGAGGTCACGTTCACGTCCCTTCTCTCCCCGCTGCGGGGCCGCAAGCAGACCAGGCTCGCCTACAAGGATGAGGTGAACGTGTTCCGGCGCACCCTGCTCTACGCGGGGCCACCGTACTCGGCCCGCTGGTACGACGTGGCCGGACCCGAGGAGAAGGTGGGAGCGCGAAGCCTGATCTACCTGCGCAGGCGGGAAGGCGTCAGGACCGGTGCGTTCCGGAGGTTCCTCACGGACGAGCTCGTTCCCGCTCTCGTCGAGACAGGGGCGCTGCGGGAACTCCGAACCCAGGTCTTCATGCCCTGGATCGAACGACTCTGGGACACGCCGAACGTCGCGCACGACAACCCCACCGACCAGCGGTTCCACGCCTCACTGATCCTCGGCTTCACCGATACCGACGCCCTGCGGGCGTTCTTCGGTGGCAGCGAGATCGCGACGCTCGCAGGCAAGCTGCCCGAGTTCGTCTCCGCCGTCCACGCGTACGAGGTCACCGAAGCGCTGACCTACGTGAAGGACGGCAAGGTCCTTCCGCACTATCAGACGTAGCCGGCAGGCCGGATCGTCACTGGAGGGGCAACGCCATCCGCCACCGCCCAGCGCGGATCAATGTGGTCCCGCGGGCGAAGCACGGCTTGCTCGCCCGGCCCGGTCGGAGTCGACGGCGTCCGAGCCCGATCTAGACCGTGAGCGCCTACTCCTTCCGATCTTCGACGCGTTGTCAGAACAGCCAGGGTTCCAGGTTGGTGGGCTCGATCCCGATCCGAAGGTCAACGGGGTCCTGGTCTACTGGAAAGGGAAATTCGGACCTGGCGCTCAAGCCGTTGTCGAGGAGGCCGATCGACGCCGTGTGGTGGTAGACGTCGTCTCGGTTTCCTACTCATTTGATGAGTTGCGCAAGATCGCTGGCCGACTGGGGGCAGCGCTTGCGGCAAAGGGAATCAAGTTGGACGGCCACCAGATCGGAGATCCGTTCGACACGATCACGGTGTGGGGAAGTGCCCTCGACGAAGCCGCCGATGCGCGGCGCGTCGCGGAAGACACCGCGGCCGATCTTCTTCCGTCGGACCTGAAGCTCGCCATCGTCACGTCGCCCGGTCCGGTAGTGCCTATGGTCCTCGAGAACCCAAGCTGACGGCTGAAGCCACCGACCGTGAGGTCGGGGTCGTCGCTGCCGTCCTCGTCGCCGGGTCAGAGAAGGCGGCCGCCCACCGACTCGGCCTGTCGCACCCGACCGTCAAACACCACTTGGCGAACGCTCGGTCCAAGGTCGGGGTGACGACGACGGCGCAGCTCGTGTGGATCCTCGCTCCGCGGCTGCCCGAGCCCGAGGACGTGGCCTACATAGAAGAAGCGCGGTCTCTTCGAGAGTCGGAGCTCGGACTCGCGATGCCGATCAGCAAAGAGACGGCGTAGCCCGGATCCACCCACGTTCGCCGATCGGCCGGTCGGGAGGCGGCTCCGAAGCCGGAGCCCGCCTCCCGACGCCGCGGTCAGCGCTTGTTGTAGGCGGCGAGGCCGGACCAGTCGCCCCGGCTGGCGTACGAGGCCTGGGTCGGCCACGAGTCGAGGCTCGCCGGGGGCAGGGCACCGCCGGTGGCGATGATCTGACGGAGGTCGCCGCTGTTCGAGTGCTCGAGCTGGTCGTAGTTGGTGATCCCGCCGTCATTGAGGATCGACGCGATCCGCGGCCCGATGCCGTGGAGCTGGGTCAGGTCATCGGACGGCGCGGCGGGAGCGGCTGCCGCCTTCTCGGGTGCGGGTCGGGACGCGGCCGCATGGTTGTTGTACTTCATCAGGCCCTGCCAATCGCCCTTGGACGCGAGGCTGGCCTGCATGGGCCACGTCCCCACGTTCGCCGGCGGCGCCATGTCGCCGTCGTGCAGTGCGCGCCGCAGCTGCGGTTCGTTGAGCTCGGCCAGCGCCGCGTAGGTGGTGACTCCGGCCGCGGCGAGGGCCGCGGAAGCCTTGGGCCCGATCCCCACCAGCTGGGTCAGGTCATCGGCCCTGGCCTCGGCCGGCGCGACAGCCGCCACCGGCGCGGCCGCCGGTCGCTCCTCCGGCGCGGGGGTCTCTTCAGGAGCCGCCTCGGGTGTCTCCGCGACCTCGAGCTCGTAGTCCGCGACGACCTCTTCGCCGCCCAGCGCCTCGACAGCGGGCGCCACCAGGGCTTGCAGCGCCGCGGCCTTGTCGGCCGGCAGCGTGCTGTTGAACAGGAGGGCGTGCTCGTCGGTGATCGCCTGCTCGATGAGCCCGATCGAGTGCTCCCAGCTGCCCTCGTACAGGACGAACAGGGCGCTCTTCTTCTTCTCGATCTCCTTCGAGACAGATCGCATGAACTTGTCGTCGATCCCGGTGTCGTGGATCCCGCCACGCAGGCCGCCGAGGACGCCGCCGGCCGCCCCCATGGCAACGGCACCAGCGGGTCCGGCGACGATGGCCCCGACGACCACGCCGAGGGTGCCGACCCGGACACCGGTCTTGAGCGCGCCGCGATCGGTCGTCTGGTGGACACTGATCCGGCCGAATCGTCCACGATCGACGACCGCGGCATCGACGATCTGCACGTTGTCGTTGGCCGCGTCGACGCGCTGGACCGCCTTCAGGAGTCGCCGCGCGGCGTCACCGCTGTCGACCGTGAATGCCGCTAGCGTCGTGTGCGCCTGACCGTTGTCGCTCATGGGTCCTCGCCTCCTAGCGTGCGCCTCCGCGGGCGGCCTGCCGCGGGAACCGAAAGGCGGCCCCGTCGGATTCCGGAGCATAACCGAACGATGTGGCGATCTAGACAGGAATTCGATGACGCTCGGATCCGTTGACGGGCCGACCCTGTGGCGCTTAGGCTCAGGTCGAAGTTGCTGTGCCGCATGCGCGAGGCAGCCCGAGCGGAATGGAGGGCTCGCAGATGATTCGGCGGATCACTGGGATCATCCTTGGTGTGGTGGCGTTCCTGATCGTGTACTGGCTGACTGGCGGGCTGGCGACACCGGCCACGCCCAACTGGGCATTGGCGATCCTCGTCGGCCTGGTGGTCGCGCTGATCTGGCCGTGGATCATGGGCCTCATCGTGGTCAGGCGCCATCGGCAGAAGCAGCAGGATGAGATCGACCAGGAGGTCCAGAAGCAGCTCGCGCAGCAGCAGAACAACCCACCACCCTCCTGATGGCCCAATCGGCCAACTAGAAGCGGAGGCCCGCCGCCACCACCCTTAGCGCATGACGGCGCGCTGGTCCGATCCACATCGACTCCCGGTTCCCCCCGCCGGCTACATCCGTGCCGTCAACCCGTCGGCTGACCGATGAGCGGGGTCGAGCTCATCCTGGCGTTCCTCGCGGGCGTCGTGTTGGGCGGCGCGCTCGACCTGGGTGTGACCGACTACACGTTCACGCTGACCGCCCACGCGAAGGCCCACGGGTGGGATGCAGCCTTCGGGGCTGGGGACCAATCAATCTCGATTGGTCAATCTGGTCGGGGCGAGAGGATTTGAACCTCCGACCTCATCGTCCCGAACGATGCGCGCTACCAAGCTGCGCCACGCCCCGACCGAGGGTGCTCGTTTGACAGAGCCTGCGGATGATACCGCACCGGGCCGGAAACCGGCCGCGGCACGGACCGGGGAGCCGGCACGGACCGCGGCTCGGACCGGACGACGGGACGCCTACGTCCCGGCGACCACCGTCGAGCGCCGCTCGGCGTTGATCGGCACGGTCGCGATCGCCGCCGCGATGAACGAGAGCCCCATCAGCACGAAGACCGCCGGCAGCCCGGCCGCGTCCCCCATCGAGTCGATGATCACGCCGTACAGCGCCACCCACAGCGAGCCGACGCCGAACGCCAGCGTGAAGTACAGGGCGTAGGACGCGTCCCGCGTCGCCGGCGGCGAGATGTCCGCGAGCAGCGCCTGGAGCTGGGGCGACTCGGCGAACGAGAACAGGCCCATCAGGATGATCCCGACCCACAGCCAGAACATCGATGACCCGGCCAGGATGAAGACCGCGAACCCGACCGCCCCACCCAGGTACGCGCCGATGATCAGCGGCTTGCGACCAAGTCGATCGGACAGCCAGCCCGCGATCAACGGCATCGGCACGCTGAACACGATGAGCGCTCCGTACATGAGACCCGCCGTCGCGTCGTCGAGGCCGATCACCAGGGTCAGATAGAACAGCACGAACAGGTTCACGACGCCCAGACCCCGACCCCCGCCGCCCAGCACGGAGGTCAGGAACAGCCATCGCAGGTCGCGATCGCCGATGACCCGCCGCAAGGCGTCGCGCGACGAGCCGCCGGCCACGGCCGCGGCCCGGTCGGTGCCGTGTTCGCGGACCAGCCACAGGATCAGCACGGCGATCAGCGCCGCTGCAAGTCCGAACACGACCGAGGTCCCGCGCCAGCCGATCAACGCGATGAGCGGCACGCCGATGACGGCCACGACCACGGTGCCCATGTTCCCGCCCGCGATATGGGCGCTGATCGCGAACCCGCGCCGGTCCGGCGGGAACTGCTCGGCCAGCAGGCCGTTGCCGACCGGGTGCTGGGGCGATCCACCGATGCGCGCGACGATGTTCGGGATCGCGAACGTGACGAAATTGACCGCCAACGCCTGGGCCGCGAAGCCGAACCCGAACAGCAGGCCGCCGAACCCCAGCAGTCGCCGCCGCGACACGCGCCGGGTCAGCTCGGCGTACGAGAGCTGCACCGCCCCGCTGGCGAACGCCCCGACCGCCGCCAGGATGGCCACCGTGCCGACCCCAACCCCGAACTCGTCGATGATCGCGAGGAAGATCAGCGGCAGCAGGACCGCGAACGAGTGGTTGACGGCGTGCGCCACCGACAGCAGGACGAGCGATCGATTCGGGCGGACGTCGTCGGTGGGGTCGGCGGGCACGGCGCCAATGGTGCCGCATCCGTGCCGTATCCTTGCCTCCGTCCCGTCCGTCAGCCCATGGAGGCCCTGATGCCGACCGTCCTCATCGTCGACGACGAGCAGCACATCCGCCTGCTCATCGAACAGACGCTCGAGGAGCTCGAGGACGACGGCGTGGAGCTGCTCACCGCATCCGACGGCGACGAGGCCCTCGTCGTCGTGGCCAACCAGCATCCGGAGCTCGTCTTCCTCGACGTGATGATGCCGCGGAAGAACGGGTTCGAGGTCTGCCGGGCCATCCGCGCCGACCCGTCGACGTCGGGCATGACCGTGATCCTGCTGACGGCCAAGGGGCAGGCCGACGACCGCGAGCAGGGCTTCGCAGCGGGTGCCGACCAATACCTGACGAAGCCGTTCGATCCCGACGATCTCCTCCACCGCGCGCGCGTCGCCCTCGGACTCGCTGAGTGATGGAAGCGTCCGAGCTTCGCCGGCTCATCGTCCGCCATCGGCATGTGGCGCCGATGCTGTCCGTCCTGCTCGCCAGCACGGACGCGCGGGTCACGATCTACAGCACGAACGGCGAGGTGATCCTGGATCGGGCCGGCGGGGTCGGGGCCGCGGACGCGCCTGTCGAGCGACATCCGATCGTGGTCGAGGGCACCCCCGTCGGCTGGGTCGACGGCCCGCGCCCCGCCGGCGCCGTCGCGGCCGTGCTCTCGTATGCGTGCGCCCGCGAGACCGACAAGCGGGCACTCGCCCGCGAGGCGCTCGATCGATATCGCGAGCTGAACCTCATCTACGACCTGGCCGACCGGATCGGCGGGCACCTCGATGTCGACGCAGTCGCGGCCGTGGCCCAGGAGGAGGCCGGCAAGCTGCCGACCGGCGGCACCGGTTTCGTGCTCCTGCGTGGTCGAGCCGGGTCGGACGAACTGCGCCTCGGGATCCTCGCCCTGGTCGATCAGGGCGAGGCAGAGATCGTCAACGACATCGCCGCGGATCCGCGGGCGAGTCACGTGGACGTCGCATGGGCGTCGGTCGTCGCCGTCCCGCTCATCGCCAGCGGCATGCGACTGGGCGTCATCGGCACGCGCTCGGCGACGCCGGTGGAGTACCACGCGTCCGATCTCAAGATCCTCGTCGCCATCGCGTCGCTGACGGCCCCGACCCTGCGCCAGGCGGCCGACTACGAGGCGGCCCTGCGCGAGGCATGAGCCTCGATCCGAGCGCACTCGCCGAGCAGCGCCTGGCTGCCCTCGTCGCCCTCAACGAACTCGCCATCGCCGCGGGATCCACCCTCGACCGCGACGCCCTCCTTGACCGCTCGATGGAAGCGATCATCCGCAACCTGCGGTTCGATCGCGTGCTCGTGCTGCTCGTCGACGAGGAACGCGGGGTCCTCACCGACGGGCGCTCGGTCGGGGGGAGTGCCGAGATGACGGCGCAGGTCATCGAGCTGACGCTGCCCCTGGACCTCGGCGCCTCCCAACTCGTCCAGCTGTTCCATGCCGAGGGCCCCCTCCTCTTCCGCGACGTCGACCAGGATCCGGACGAGCGGAATCGGGCGTTCGCCACCCTCCTCGGCGTAACGTCGTTCCTGGGGACGCCGCTCGTGACCAAGGGCCGCACGATCGGCGTGCTTGCCGTCGACAACCGACTGACCGGACGCGACGTCCTCCCCGGCGACGGGCCGTTGCTGTACACGGTCGGGACCCTGATCGCGAGCGGTCTCGAGAACGCGCGCCTGTACGCCGAGGTCGAGGAGCAGAAGGCCGTGTTGGAGCGGCGCGTCGCCGAGCGGACCGCGGATCTCGTGGACGCCAGGGCCGCCGCCGAGGCCGCGACCGCCGCCAAGAGCACCTTCCTCTCGAACGTCAGCCACGAGCTGCGGACTCCCCTGACATCCGTGGTGGGCTTCTCGAAGCTGATCTCCAAGCGCTTGGCCGAGGTCGTCGTGCCGGCGATCCCGCCCGGCGACCCGAAGGTGGATCGCGCGGTCCGCCAGATGACCGAGAACCTGGCCATCATCGTGGCCGAAGGCGATCGATTGACCGCGCTCATCAACGACACCCTGGACCTCGCCAAGATCGAGGCCGGTCGCATCGAGTGGCGCTCCGAGCCGGTCGCCATCGGCGAGGTCATCGAGCGAGCCGTCGCGTCCACCGCGTCCCTCCTCAGCGGCGAGGCCGGCCCGCGCCTCATCGTCTCGGTCAAGGCCGACCTGCCGACGGTCACCGGGGACCGCGATCGATTGATCCAGGTCGTGATCAACCTCATCTCGAATGCCGTGAAGTTCACGCCCGAAGGCTCGATCACGATCATCGCCCACGCCCACGCCGGCGGGGTCGAGGTCGACGTCACCGACACCGGGATCGGCATCGCGCCCGAGGACCACGCGAAGGTGTTCGAGCAGTTCGGCCAGTCCGGCGACACCCTGACCGACAAGCCCCGCGGCACCGGCCTCGGCCTCGCCATCTGCCGCGAGATCGTGGAACACCACGGCGGCCGCCTGTGGCTGGAATCCGCCGTGGGCGCGGGCTCCACGTTCCGGTTCACCCTCCCGGCGGGATCACCCCCGCCGTAACCGCAGCCCGGTCGGGATCAATCGGGTGCCGTGTCGGTCGACCCAGACGAGGCCTGGCCGGTTCGGCATGGTCGCCTCCGGTCCCCGCAGGGCACCGATCCAGAGTGAACCTGAGTCCGGATAGGCCCTGACCGAGGCTTGATACGACTCGGTCATGCGCCGCCGGTTCGCCGTGGTCTGCCGGATGACGACAAGACGCCCGACCGACCACCCGGCGGGGAGGTCGCGCCGGGCGACCCGTTCGGCGGCACGCGATGCCTCGACCATGGCATCGACATCGGTCAGGACGTCCACCAGCAGCACCGCCAGGCGCTCACCGGCGACGAGCCGCTCGCGGACAAGACCCGGGACGCGGCGCGGCACACGGTCCAGCGTGACGACGGCTCCGTCGATGGAAACGACCGTCCAGCCACCGTCCCGAGCACAGTCCAGGACCGCGTCCCGTCCGAATGCGGTACCCGGACCGGGTTTCGCAAGGAGGTCGAGGCCGACGGCCATCGCCGCCGAGACCCACGACCCGAGTGGCGTGCTTGCTCCGCTGCCCAACTCCATCCGGCTGACCACCGATTGCGAGATCCCGCACACAGCCGCGACCTCCCGCTGGGTCAACCCGCGAGCGAGCCGAGCGCGCCGCAGGCGCACGCCCAGGGCGTGGGCGATGTCGTCGATACCGTGCCGATCCATCGGCATATCGTGCCGATGCCGACGTAGCTGCCCGTCGCGACCCTGCTCACCCGGGCGGTTGCGCGCAAGACCCGGCGCCGCCCGACCGCATCGAAGCCGACACCCTGACTCACGCCTTCGCACGTGATGCGTGGGGCGCATGAACGCGAGCGTGGTACCGGATTCGCCGCAACCCTGCGAGGCTCGCGGGGCACGCGATCATTCACTGGACGCATGTCGTGCGACGGGTCGCGCCCGAGGGTGCGCCTTCGGCCGATGCGAGGCGACTGGCTCGGGACGCAATCGAAACGGCCCGGACCGTGGGGTCCGGGCCGTCGCGAGTGAGGCTCAGTGCTTCTTGGGCTTCTCGTACAGCTCGGCCTGGGTCTTGGCCTTGGTGCTGCCGTGGCCAGCCTGAGCTGGCGGAGGGGTCGGGCTTCGTGCCGGGCCGGCCGGGCTGGGCACCGCGGCCCTTGTCGGTGATGACGTTGCCCTTGGGCAGGACGTACAGGATCATCAGGGCGATCGGGCCGAAGATGATCCCGAGGATCGCCCAGTTGCGGGGACGGCGGTGGAACTTGGGCGCCACCTGGTAGCAGTAGTACGCGCAGAGGACCCACACGAAGCCCCCCAGGATCACGAACCCGGTCCCGACCAGTGTCGGTGTATCCACAGTCACTCCCTCGCGGGTGCGGACGCACCCTTCGCTCTATCGGCCAGCCCATCGGGCCTGCACATGATGACGGAATACGCGACGAGCGTGACCGTGGATCGTGACTCGCGGACCTCAGTACTGGAAGAGCAGCTCCCGATACTTCGGCATCGGCCAGAGGCCGTCGTCGACGAGGGTCTCCAGCTCATCGGCGACCTCACGCAGCGCGAGCTGCGCGGGGATCACCTCGTTCACGAAGGCGGCCGCCTCATCCTGGACGGACTCCGCCTCGTGGGCGGCGTGCTGCGCATGCTCGAGATCGGCGATCCGGTCGACGAGGGCATCGGCCAACCCGGAGACCTGCTCGCAGATCGTGTTGATCCCGCGTGACGCCGACGACGCCGCCGCGAGCCTCGAGAGATACACGACGACGGCCGGCAGGATCATCGTCCGTGCCATGTCGAGCGCACAGCTCGCCTCGATGTTCTGGACCTTGACGTAGCGCTCCCAGTTGATGTCGACGCGAGCGGCGAGCTCCCGCTCCGACAGCACGCCGAATCGCGAGAACAGGTCCTTCGCCTTCGACGTGGTCAGCGCCGGCAGGGCATCGACGGTGGTCCGATTGTTCGGCAGCCCACGTCGTGCCGCCTCGGCATGCCATTCCTCGGAGTAGCCGTTGCCCTCGAACAGGACCTGCTTGTTCGCGTTGACGATGGCCGAGAGGATGGTCGTGAGGCCGTCGAAGTCGCCGTGATCGAGCTTGTCGAGCTCGTCGGCCAGCCCCGACAGGGAGTCCGCGACCGCGGTGTTGAGCACGGTCTGCGGCCAGTAGATCGGAGCGGACGAGCCCGACGGCCCGGAACTCGAACTTGTTGCCCGTGAAGGCGAACGGCGAGGTCCGGTTTCGGTCCGTGGCGTCCTTCGGGAGCACCGGCAGCGAGGTCACGCCGAGCTCGACGTCGCCGCCGTGCTTCGACGCCGACGCGGCGCCCTGCTCCAGCTGGCTGATGACGTCCTCGAGCTGCGAGCCCAGGAAGATCGACATGATCGCCGGCGGCGCCTCGTTGGCGCCCAGGCGATGGTCCTGGCCGGCGTCGGCGATGCTCGCGCGGAGGATGTCGGCGTGGACGTTGACCCCGCGGATGACCGCAAGCAGGATCGCCAGGAACTGGGCGTTCGCGTGCGGGTCGTTGCCCGGCTCGAGGAGGTTCTCGCCCTCGTCGGTGGCCATCGACCAGTTGTTGTGCTTGCCCGAACCGTTGATCCCGGCGAACGGCTTCTCGTGGATGAGGAGCATCAGGCCGTGCTGCGGGGCGATCCGGCGCATCGTGCTGAGCACGATCATGTTGTGGTCCGAGCCGACCGAGGTCGCCTCGAAGACGGGCGCCATCTCGAACTGGCCGGGCGCGACCTCATTGTGGCGCGTCTTGGCGGGGATGCCGAGGCGCCACAGCTCGCGGTCGAGATCCATCATGAACGCGAGGATCCGCTCGCGGATGGACCCGAAGTACTGGTCCTCGAGCTCCTGGCCCTTGGGGGACGGGGCGCCGAACAGCGTGCGTCCGGTCAGCAGGAGGTCGGGGCGCTGCTCCGCGAGCCGCCGATCGACGAGGAAGTACTCCTGCTCGGGGCCGATATTCGTGAACACGCGCGTGGCGGTCGTGTTGTCGAACCAGCGCAGCACGCGCAGGGCCTGCTTGCCCAGGGCCTCCTGCGAGCGCAGCAGGGGGATCTTGTGGTCCAGGGCCTCGCCCGTGAACGAGACGTAGGCGGTCGGGATCGTGAGGGTGACGCCATTGGGCTCGACCTGGAGGAAGATCGGGCTCGTGACGTCCCACGCGGTATAGCCGCGCGCCTCGAACGTGGCACGGATGCCGCCCGACGGGAAGGAGCTCGCGTCCGGTTCGCCCTGCAGCAGGTTCTTGCCGGAGAACTCGGCGACCGTGCGGCCGTCGCCGGTCGGGCTGAGGAACGAGTCGTGCTTCTCGGCCGTGGCGCCGGTCATCGGCACGAACCAGTGCGTGTAGTGGGTGGCGCCATGGGCCATGGCCCATTCCTTCACGCCGTGCGCGACCGCATCGACGATCGCCGGGTCGAACGGCTCGTGGCCATCGATCGTGCGGCGGAGCTTGCGGAAGATGGGCTTGGCCAGGTACTGGCGCTGGGCGTCCTCGTGGAAGACGTACTGGCCGTAGATGTCGGCCCCGGCGTGTTCGAGGAAGTCCTGGGTCTTGGCGACCCGGTGGGTGGCGATCCCCGAGATCGCGGTGTCGCGGGCGGTCATGGCGCTCCTGTCCGTGTGTGGCCACGGGGGAACCGCGCGCTCAGCACCGGGCGTGGCGCGGTTCGCTGTTGTTCCCCGCACGGTACCAGCAGGACCGGTTGCGATTCAGTATCGACGCTGACTTCCTGGGTTGTGGCTGCGCCCCGGAGCCCTAGCTCGTGCGGCGGACCGCGACGAGGTCGTCGAGCAGGCGGCCGAACTCGCGCTCCACGTCCACGTACCGGTCGGAGCGCCACACGAGGCCCAGCCGACCGTCGGGCGCGAGGCGGGCCCAGATGCGCCGGCGCGGCAGGTAGAACGTGATGGTGATGCCGGTGATCAGGCACAGGAACGCGAGCCAGACGAGGCCCTGACCCGGGTCGTGCTTGGCGATGAGGAGGGTGTACTCACCGAACTCGGTCAGGCTGATGGAGATCCCGAGCTGCTCGGACAGCTTGGTGTCGCCGACCTGGAGCGTCGACCGGATCGAAGTTCTCCGGGATCGGGATCGCCCGCGGCGTCCGTGCCCACGACCCGGTACGGCAGTACGAGCACCACGCCGGTGCCGTCCGGCTTGCGGCTGAGCAGCAGCTGCAGGCCGAGGTCACGGCCCGGCACCGCGAGGATGCCGTACGGGCGACCCGGCGGCCTGGTCCGTAAGGGGCACCTGGGCGTCCCACAACGGCTTGCCGGCCGCGTCTCGAACGACGAGGTGCGGCGCGGCCCCGAACCCGTTCTGGTGGAACGTGTAGCCACCGATCGAGAGCGGGTCGTTGACCCGGATCGTCTTGCGGGCGATCTCCTGGCCGTCGCGGTAGACCGCGAGGTCCGTCGTGAAGTCGGTGGGCTGTCCCGGTCGCGAAGCCGGGTGCTTCGAACCCGAGGTTCTTGACCAGCAGCAGCCCCGGCGTCCCGATGGGCTGGACCGTGAGCGACTCCCCTTCCGGGACCACCAGCCCCTGCTCGTCACCGAATCGCGACGTGACCCCGGCAGCGACGAGGAACAGGATCAGGCCCAGGTGCGTGAACAGCGTCGCCATCTTCGTGTACTGGTGGCGATCGCCGTAGACATGGACCGTGCCGTCCTCGGTCGTCTCCTGGCGGACCCGGAACCCACGCTTGCCGACCACGGTCGCGAGGTCCGCGGCGGCGACCCCGTCCATGGCCGCCCGATCCGGGAGCGTCGGGTCGTAGTACGGCTCTGGCTGGACGACCCGGATGTCCGACACCGTCCGCCACAGCCGCGGCGTCCGATCCAGCGTGCAGACGATGATCGAGATGACCAGCACCAGCAGGCCGAGGCTGAACCACGGGGAGCGGAAGATGGCGAACGCACCCAGGCGCTCCAGCACGTCCACGATGCCCGGCCCGAGGACCGTGTCATAGCGGGCATGGATCACGTCCATCCCCGCGGCGTAGTCGCCGGCCGAGCGGAACGCCGACGACGGCAGCTGGGCGAGCGTCATCCCGACGACCGCGAGCAGCGCGAGCGCGATGATCTGGATGACCGCGAAGTCGACCGAGGTGAAGAGACGCCACAGGCCCCGACCGGCGCGAGCGAGGAGTTGTCGGGAGCGGTCCGGGCCGATGGCGCCCGGAGGGTCGCCGGCGTGGCGATGGCGAGGACCCTTACGCGCCGACGGGCGATGGGTCGGGGAGCAGGTCGTCGTCACGCACGGGCGGATGCTACACCGGGGACCGGCGCGGGCTTCAGCGCGCGGTCGGGACGCTCGGACTGGGAGCCTGGTTGGGCACCTCCGGGACCATCGGGACGCCGGTGACCCGGTTCTTGCCGCCACGCTTGGAGCGATACATCGCGCCGTCCGCGCTGATCATCAGTTCGTCGGCCGTGGAGCCGTCGTCGGGGTAGCTCACGACCCCGATCGACAGCGACGGCTGCGGCGCGCCCTCGGGCAGGTCGAGCGCCATCTCGTGGACCCCGATCCGGATCTTCTCGGCCAGCACGAAGGCGCCGGTCGGGTCCGTCTCGGGCAGCAGCACGACGTACTCGTCACCGCCGTAGCGAGCCGCGGTATCGATCCGCCGGACGCCGATGGTGACGACCTCGCCGACCGCGCGCAGGACGCGGTCCCCGTAGAAGTGGCCCAGCCGGTCGTTGATGGCCTTGAGCTCGTCGAGGTCCATCATCAGCAGGCAGAACCCGCGCCCGGAGCGGGCGCTGCGGGCGATCTCGCGCTCGAGGGCGGCGAAGAAGAAGCCGCGGTTGAACAGCCCGGTCAGCGGGTCGATGGTCGACAGGCGGATGGCCGCATCGCGCGACCGGCGCTGCTCGCGGGCGATGACCATCGCGACGTAGGCGAGCAGGATCATGGCCGTGAGGTTCACCCCGACGACGGCGATCGTGGTCGCCGACGTCGACGGCCTCCGGCGACCCGAGGACCACCGCCAGCAGGTAGCCCAGCGTCGCGATCGTGGCGAGCGTGATCGTGATGGGCGGCGACACGACGAGGGCGGCCCCGCCGACGATCAGCGGGAATGTGAAGAAGAACGGGCTGGCCACCCCGCCGGTCAGGGCCACGAGCATCGTCGCCACGGTGATCGCGACCGACCCCTCCAGGGCGAACTTGGCCGGGCCCAGGGCGTCCGACGGCAGCAGGTCGTGGACGACCAGCACGAACACCCCGGCCAGGACCATCAGCATGAGGATGGCCGGCTCGTTCTCCGGCCAGAGGCCGCTGACCGCGACGATCGTGGTGGTCGCCAGCAGGAAGACCCAGCTCACGATGCGCACGACCCGGTCGTAGGTCTGGGTCTGGATGCCGTCGTCGGTGGTGCCCTCGTCCATGCTCCCGACGACCGCGGCGGCGGCCATCGCCCGCTCCGAGCCAGGGTCCGGGCGGTCGTCGCCGGCCCACCGCGCGCGGCGGACCGCCGGGGACGCCACCAGGACGATCATGACCACGAGGTTGGCCACGATCGCAACCACGATGAGCGCGAGGATCAGGTCGACGGACACCCGGTCATCTTAGTCGGTCGCCGAAACGCGCCTAGCGGGTGCCCCACTGGTAGGTCTGCTTGACCATGCGCAGGTAGACGAACGTCTCGGTCTCGCGGACGCCATCGATCGCGCGCAGCTTCTCGGTCAGGAACCGCAGCAGCGCCTCGTTGTCCTCGCACACGGTCTCGACGAGGAGGTCGTAGGTCCCCGCGGTGATGACCACGTAGTCCACCTCGGGCATCTCGGCGATCTTCTCGGCGACGTCGACGAGCTGGTCGCTCTCGCAGCGGATGCCGATCATGGCCATCTGGTGGAAGCCGAGCTTGAGCGGGTCGGTGACGCCGACGACCTGCAGGATGCCGCGCTCGATGAGCCGGTTCGTGCGCGCCCGGACGGCCGCCTCGGAGACCCCGAGCTCGGCCGCGATCTGCGTGTAGGGGCGGCGACCGTCGGCCTGCAGGTGCTCGATGATCCGCTTGTCGAGCTCGGACACGTCCTCGCCGGGTCGAGCGGGGGCGATGCGCGGTCGCGGCCGTCCGTCGAGCGTCATCTCAGCCTCCCAGCTCGGGCGGGGGCGCGTGGTGCGCAGCCGCTGAGCGCGAAGCCTAGAGCCTCACGGCTTCGGCGTCGCCTCCCCTTCTGCGGTTGTCGCATCGGGTGACCCGGACGGCTCGAGGGAGGGCGCCAGGACGACACCCGGGACGTCGACGGCGACCACGGTCCGGGCCCGCAGCGGCGACAGCAACCGGTCGATCGCGGCGACCAGGTCCGCGAGACCCGCGCGCTGGCGCTCGTCCGGCTTGGCCGGGCGCTCACCCGTCGTCGGGCCCCACGTGATGAGGATGTTGGCGCCGGCGATCGCGACGGGGGCTTCGCCCTGGCCGGGCGGCTCGCCGGCCTTCCACTTCGTGGCCTTGGCGAGGGCGGCGGACGAGCGGAACTCGCTCAGGTTGAGCGGCCAGCCCAGGTACGTCGCGTTGATCCGCTTGACGAGGTCGGAGTCGGCGCCGCCGGCCGTGGCGTTGTTCGCCGTGATCCGCAGGCCGGACGCGCCGAGGCCGCGATAGACCGCGTCGGCGGTCGTCGGATCGGTGAGGTGCGGATCGGGCGTGACGACCGGGGTGGGCCGTGCGGCGACCGGCGCCACGCTCGGCGGCGGGGAACTGCACGCAGCGAACACCAGGGCCATGCTCGCGCTGAGCGCGATGGACACGGCCCGCGTGCCGGACCCCCGGCTGGTCGGAGTACGCATGGCCCGCGAAGGCTAGCACTCCACCCCGCGTTGGCGACCCTACGGAAGTACCGGTGATCCGCGGCCCGGGCGGCCTCGCGGGAGGCGGCGGCGCGCGGCCTGCGGCCGCAGCTCAGTCGCGGTCGAGCTGCTCGAGGACCGGCGCGAGCGCCTTGATGCTGTCGACCGTGATCGGGATCCAGCACGAGCTGGACGTGGGCGATCCCTTCGTGGGCGTAGGCGCGGAGCGTGTCCGCGATCACCTCCGGTGGGCCTGCGAGCGGCGCGGGACCGGCCTCGACGTACCCACCCTGGAGCCGTCCGGCGCCACCCGGGAGCCGGACCATCACCGCCACGGTCCGCTCGATCGCGGCCGGATCGCGGCCCACGTCACGAGCGACGCCGTCGACGAGATCGCGCAGCGCCGGGACACCGGCGGGCGCGTTCCCGGTGTCGGAGAACCACACGTTCCAGGACTCGACGTGCGGCAGCGTGATGGCCAGCATCCGCGGACCCTTGGACCCGATCATCAGCGGCGGGCCGTCGGCGCGCGGGCCGCGCGGCGACAGTTCGCAGTCGCGGGCCTGGTAGAAGCGACCGTCGAAGTCGATCGCGCCGTCGCGCAGGAGCGTCCGGATGATCGTGAACGCCTCCTCGAACCGGTCGATCCGATGGTCGAACGGGAAGCCGAACGCGCGGAACTCGGTCTCGTTCCAGCCGGCACCCAGACCCAGGACGAAGCGGCCGCCGCTGATCTCGTCGATCGTGGCCGCCTGCTTGGCGAGCAGGGCCGGATTGTGGAAGTTGGTGCACGCGACGAGCGGCCCGAACTCGACCCGGGACGTGATCGCCGCGATGGCCGCCATGCTGGTCCAGGCCTCCCACGGCCCGCGGGCTGCCTGCTCCGGCCAGCGGTACAGCAGGTGCTCACCGAGCCAGATCGAGTCGAAGCCCAGGTCCTCGATGGCGCGGACCATGTCCAGCAGCTCCGGCCAGCGGACCTCGCGCTCGACCTCGGGGAGCTGGATGCCGATCTTGAGCGGTCGCCCCACCGCCGGTCAGCCGGCGGCGGTGATGAGCGATGCGGCCATCGCCCGAAGGTGATCGGGCGTGCTGCCGCAGCACGCGCCCACGATCCGGGCGCCGGCATCGCGCATCTCGACCGCCGTTTCGGCCATGAGCTCCGGGCTGGCCCGGTACACGGCCTGCATGTCCACGAGCTCGGGCATGCCCGCGTTCGACTTGGCGACGAGGACCACGTCCGGAGCGACGTCGTGCATCTTGGCGATGACCGGGGTGAGCTCATCGGGACCGTTGCCGCAGTTGCCACCGATCGCGTCCGCGCCCCAGGCGGCCAGGCTCGTGACCGCGTCCTCGGGCGACACGCCCATCATCGTGTGGCCGCGGGTGTCGAAGGTCATCGTCGGCGATGAGGGCGATCCCGGGCGAGGCCCGCCGGACGCCCTCGATGGCGGCCTTGATCTCGTTGAGATCGGACATCGTCTCGATCCAGATGACATCCACGCCACCGGCGACGAGGGAAGCGGCCTGCTCGCGGAAGACGTCGACCGCCTCGTCGTACTCGAGCGTGCCCAGCGGCGCGACGATCTCGCCGCTAGGGCCGATGTCGCCCGGCGACGAGCGCGGTCCCGCCCGCGGCGTTCACCTCGGCCCGGCACAGGATGGCAGCCGTGCGGTTCAGCTCGTCCACCCGGTCCTGGTTGCCGTGCATCCCGAGGCGCAGCCGGTTCCCGCCGAACGTGTTGGTCATGATGATCCGCGAGCCGGCCTCGAGATAGCCGCGATGGATGCGACGCACGACGTCCGGGTGACCCAGGTTCCACAACTCGGGCGGGTCGCCGAACTGCAGGCCGGCGGAGAACAGCATCGTCCCCATCGCGCCGTCGGCCAGGATCGGGCCCCCTTCGTCGAGCAGGGCGCGGAACCGGGCACTCCGGGCGCCGTCATCGATGGCCAGGCGGGTCTCGCGATCGGGGAAGAGCTCGGCATCCACGGGGCCCGGGCCGACCGGTACGGGTCCTCCTTCGCTCGATCCGGAGTTGTCGCTGGAACGGCCGGAGCCGCGGCGTCGGGTTCGGTCCATGGACGCATCATACGCACCGAGCCGTGCGTGTCCGTTCGTCGACGGCCGCGTCGCCATGACACGCCGCGCGCCGTTGACAGGGCCACGGTCCGTCGCGCACCCTGCGCGTCATGCAGCACGCCTTCGGCGCCGCGATCATCGTCCGCCCGAATCCGCAGCCCGCGAGGGCCCGCTCGAGCTGATGCGCCGCGCCCGTGACGGGCGCCACCACTGACTCATGGGGACACCCTCGGCACGACGCCGAGGGTGTTTCGCGTTTCTGGGAGGATGCACCGACCATGGACCCCGCACTCTTCACCCGGGGCTTCATCCTCGGGTTCACCATCGCCGCCGCCGTCGGCCCGATCAGCCTGCTGTGCATCCGGCGCACGCTTGCCGAGGGCCGATCCGTGGGCCTCGCCTCCGGCCTGGGCGTCGCGACGGCGGACGCCACGTACGGCGCCATCGCGGCGTTCGGGCTCACAGCCATCACCGACGTCCTCGTGGACTGGCGCCGGGCCCTGGGTCTGGTCGGTGGGATCTTCCTGCTGTGGCTTGCCTGGCGGACGTTCCGGGCCGTGCCGGGCAGCGCGGCCGAGGAGGTGGACCGTCCGCGGCGCGGCCTGCCCGGAGCCTACCTCTCGACCCTGGGGCTCACCCTCACGAACCCGATGACGATCCTCTCGTTCGCGGCCCTGTTCGTCGGGCTCGGGGTGACGGCCGGCGACGCGGCCGGGGCCGCCGTGCTCACGCTGGGCGTGTTCGCGGGGTCGGGGGCATGGTGGGTCGTGCTCGTCACGGTCGTGGGGGCCCTTCGCTCGCGGATCACGCCGCTGTGGCTGCGCCGGGTGAACATCGTGTCCGGCCTGCTGATCGGGGCCTTCGCGCTCGTGGCCATCGGGTCGGCGCTGGTCGTCTGAACGCTCCGAACGGAACGGCGGGCGGTCCCGAGGGACCGCCCGCCGTCACGAGCTACGGGATGAGAGAGGGCTAGGGTCCGATGGTCACCTTGGTCGCCGACGCTTCATTGATCGTGAAGTGGGCGCTGTTGGCGGTCGTGTAGTACCCCACCTGGAGGTTGCCCTCGCTGGACTGGACCGCGACGACATACGAGCCGCTGCCCAGACCGTTGATGGTGTACGTCCCGTCCATCTCCGTGAACGCGTAGTTGGAGTACCCCGGCTTCGAGGCATCGACATACGCGAACTCCAGTGGCACGGCACCCGGTCCGGTGATCTTGCCCGAGATCGAGTAGCCCTTCGGGATCTTCATGTTGACGCCCGTGGCGTTCGGCGGGACGACGACCGGCGTGGCCGACACCGAGTTCGTCGTGAAGTGGTTCGTGTTGCCGGTGGTGTACCAGCCGCGCATGAAGTTCTGACCGTAGGGCGGGTCGACGTCGAGCGTCTGGCTCGCACTCGAGAGGCCCTTGATCGTGTACTTGCCGGTCGCATCCGTCGTCGCACTTCGGGTGTGCCCAAGGTTGGTGGCAAGATCTCCGCGTTCAGGATGGGCGCGCCGGTGGTCGTGGTGATCGTGCCCGAGATCGTCCGGCCGGTGACGATGTTGGCATTGATCCCGGTCTTGTCGGGCCCGACGACGACGCCGCTGGCGCCGGCGATCGCGCTCGTGAAGTGGTTCGTGTTGGTGGTCGTGTAGTAGCCGTCCATGTACGGCGACTCGGAATCGGGCGAGATGCCGAGCTTGTAGGTCGCGGCGGCAAGTCCCTTGAGCGTATAGACGCCGGAGGCATTCGTCGTGGCGCCGCGCCCGTAATAGGTGGATGACATCGGCTGGACCGAGATGCCCGCCAGGGCGGTCCCGCTCGTGTTCCTGATCGTGCCGCTGATGGTGTATCCGGCCGGCAGCTTGATGTTCACGCCGGTCTTGTTCGGCCCGACCACGATGCCGGTCGCGGACGCGGACGCGATGGTGAACTTGTTGGCGTTGGCCGACGTGTAGAAACCGTTCAGGTAGTTGGTATCCCCGGGCGCATAGACACTGATCTTGTATGTCCCGGCCGCCAGGCCATCAAGCGTGAACAGGCCGTTCGACGTCGTCTGGAAGTAGTCGAACGAGGTGCCGGACGCATAGACCGTGGCGCCCGTCAGGGCGGTGCCTGCGGTATTCATGATCTTGCCACTGATGGTCAGGCCCGCCGGGAGCTTGACGTCGATGGCGGTCTTGTTCGGTCCGACGGTCAGTTTCGTAGCCGCCGATGACGACGGGGTGAAATGGTTCGCGTTGGCGGTCGTGTAGTAGCCGTCGACGAGATTCCTGGTAGACGGGGCGGAGACCGAGACCGAATAGGAGCCTGGATTCAGGCCCTCGATCTTGTACTTGCCGGTGCCGTCCGTGCTCGCGTAGCCATAGGAGCTCGAACCGAAGGCATACACACCCGCGTTCGGCAGCACCGCACCGGTGTTGTCCTTGATGGTGCCGGCGATGGTGAAGCCGGCCGGGAGCTGGACGTTGATGTTGGTGGCATTGGCCGCCTGCGCCACGGGGGCCGCGACCAGGACGAACGCGGCCGCCAGGGTGAGCGCAAGCGGCAACCTGCGGCGATGGACTCGTTGGGGGCGCGGGATCAGTGCTGACACGAACCACTCCTTCGCGATGACCGGAACGACGTCAGGGCCAACGGGGTGACGGTCACGGAGCCCGCGGGCGCCCGGTCTCGACCCGCATCCAGGAGTCGGGAACACGCGCGCTCGACATGTGACGAAACCCCCCGTCCGTTCGGCGTCAAACCTTCGGACATGCCCTCTGGGTTCGCAGCATACAGCGGCCGTGTTGCCGGAATCTCATCGATTTTCGGCGCGCCGTTCTATTCGCGGTCGTCGCTCGGGAGCGGCAGGCGCAGACGGATGGTCAGGCCGTCGCCTCGCGCGTGATCTTCTTGGGCTGGAGGATCCGGATGCCGTTGCCAAAGGGATCGCGGATACCCATGTCCGTGCCGTAGAAGTGGTCGGTGGGCTCCTGGGTGAAATCGGTGACGCCGCGCGCCTTGAGGGTCTCGTACAGCGCCCGGGCGTCGTCGGTGTGGATCACCAGCGAGCCCATGGCGCCCTTGCTGATGAGCTCGCGGAGCTGCGCCGCGGTGGCTTCGTCGTGGACCGGCGGGCCTGGCTCCTCCAGGAAGATCTCGACGTCGGGGTCGCTGGGAAAGCGCACCGTCAGCCAGCGGAAAGGGCCCTGCTTGATGTCCTGGCCCTTCTCCAGCCCGAGCTTGTTGACGTAGAAGTCGAGCGCCTCCTCCTGGTCGAGGACCTTGACGGAGGTGACGGCGAGCTTGGTGGTCATCGGTGGTTCTCCTGAGTGCATGTCGATGCGGCGACCCCGATGCTAGGGAGCCTCCGCGGCGGTGGCTTCTCCAATACTGCTCGATGGTCGTGGCGTGCCCGCCGCCACCAGCGGTCGCATGGCCAGCATCTGGAAGCAGTTGGGCGCCACCATCGGGCCGTTCGCCGCGCGGTATCCCGACGGGGTCTCGCCGACGATCTCCCGGAACAGGCGACTGAAGGTCCCCAGGCTCGTGAACCCGACATCGAGACAGACGTCGGTGACGGAACGGTCGGTCTCGCGCAGGAGGAACATCGCGCGCTCCACCCGCCGCCGCTGCAGGTACCGGTTGGGCGTTTCCCCGAAGACGGCGCGGAAGCTGCGGATGAAGTGGCCCTCCGAGACATGGGCGACCGCGGCCACGGAGCGGACGTCGAGGGGTTCGGCGTAGGCGCGGTCCATCGCGTCGCGGGCGCGCAGCAGGCGCCGGTTCAGATCCTCGGCTTCGCGACTCACATCCTCACGCTACGCCAACCAGGGTCGATGTGTCCGCCACGCGACACCTCGCACGTCGCGATCCCGTGAATCGACCTTGGACGGGCGACGGACCGGCCGCCTTGCCGACAGGCTCAGTCCGTCCCGACAGCGATCGGATACCCAGCCATCCGCCACTCGGGCAGGCCGTCCTCGAGACGTCGGGCGGGCAGGCCCCGGGCGCGAAGGAGGCTGACCCCTCTTGGTGCCATCACGCAATACGGGCCGCGACAGTACGCGACGATCTCCCGGCCGAGCGGCAACCCCGCGATCTCGGAGGGCAAGTCGTCGACCGGGATCGACACGGCGCCCGGGATGTGCCCGGCTTCGTACTCCGATCGTGGCCGCAGATCGAGGACCGTGACCCCGCCAGCGCGGACCCGCGCCCACAGCTCCGTTCGGGTGATCGGTTCGGGCTCGGTATCGCCGAGGTAGGCTGCCGCGGCTGGTGCGACATCGGCGATATGGTCGCGCGCGACCGACCGCACTGCCACGACGAGAGCGTACACGTCGTCGCTCGACAGTCGGTAGTACATCGATTGTCGATCTCGGCGCGCCACGACGAGCCCGGCGCTGCGCAGCGCCTTGAGGTGCGACGAGGTGAGCGCGACGCTGATCTGCGCCTCGGACGCCACGGCCTCGACCGCCCGAGGGCCCTGCGCGAGGAGGTCCAGGATCTCGAGCCGGCGTGGGTTGGCGAGCGCTTTTGCGACCCGGGCGAATTGCTGGTTGAGCGCGACCTTGGCCGCATGGTCTGTCGTCATCGCGGTATTCTAACGAACGTTTGAATACAAGGGAACGGAGCCGGCGTGCTGGAATCGAGCGAGGTCGAGATCAGGGGAAAGGGCCAGCTGAACACCTTCCTCCTGACGGGGCGTCTCCCGCCCGTGTCCACGTGACGGCTGAGCCGGGGGTGCCGATCGCCGAGCCGTCGATCCGGCTTGGCCTCCGAGCCGAATCTCGGGCAGTTCGCCCTGCTCGTCGCGGTCAGCGGGCTGGTCGGCGGGATGATCGGCCAGGAGCGGACCGTCCTGCCGCTCCTGGCGACCGATGTCTTCGGGCTCACCGGGTTCGTCTCGGCGCTCACGTTCGTCGTCGCCTTCGGACTCGCCAAGGCGGTCACCAATCTCGCGGCGGGCGCGCTCGCCGACCGGTTCGGGCGGAAGCCCGTTCTCGTGGCCGGATGGTTGATCGGCCTGCCGGTGCCGCTCATGATCATCTTCGCCCCGTCGTGGGCACTGGGTGGTCGCGGCCAACCTGCTGCTCGGCGTGAACCAGGGCCTGACGTGGTCGACGACGGTGATCATGAAGATCGACCTGGTCGGCCCGGTCCGGCGCGGCCTCGCGACGGGGATCAACGAGGCCGCGGGTTACGGCGCCGTCGCGTTCACCGCCCTCGTCACGGGCTGGATCGCCGCCGAGCATGGACTCCGGCCCGGCCCGTTCCTCCTCGGTCTGGCCTATGCCGTGCCTCGGCCTTGGCGTGTCGGTCTTCTTCGTCCGCGAGACCCGCGGCCACGTCGAGCACGAGCAGCGGATGCTGGATCGGCCACCGAGCTCCCCCCTGGCGCGACGTGTCTTCTGCGGACGACCTTCCGTGACCACAGTCTCTCGGCCGCTTCCCAGGCCGGACTCGTCAACAACCTCAACGACGGCATGGCGTGGGGATTGCTGCCCCTCTTCTACGCCTCGGCGGGCCTTCCACTCGTCGAGATCGGCGTCCTCGCTGCGACATATCCAGCGGTCTGGGCGGTCGGCCAGATCGTGACGGGTGGGCTGTCCGATCGGATCGGCCGCAAGCCGCTCATCGTCGCGGGCATGCTCCTGCAGGCTGGCGCGATCCGCGGCGATCGCCCTGGGCTCCACCTTCGCCGTCTGGTTCGCTCGCGTCCGCCGTGCTTGGCCTCGGGACGGCCATGGTCTACCCGACGCTGCTCGCCACGATCGCTGACGTCGCCGATCCGGCCTGGCGCGGGTCGGCGATCGGGGTCTATCGGCTGTGGCGGGATCTCGGGTTCGCGTTCGGCGCGCTCGTGGCCGGCGTGATCGCCGACGCATTCGGGATGCCTGCGGCCATCGGCGTGGTCGCCGCGGTGACGGCCGCATCCGGTCTCGTCGTCCATGTCCGGATGCGCGAGACGCTCGTCAGAATGTGACGACCCTGTCGGCCTCGAGTGTCCAGGCCGCAAGCTGCGGCATCGACGAGCGACAGATGCCGTCGGCGAGATCGGCATCGCCGTAGCCGCGGGCGTCCATGCACGAGCCGCAGGTGCCGACTTGGACCCCCCTGGAGGTCAGGCCCTTCAGCATCCGACCGATGTTGTAGTAGCCGTCGGGCGTCGTCTGTCCAGGCTTGGCACACGCGACCGCATCGGCCATCAGGAAGATGCGGACCGTGGTGTCCTCGGTCTTGGCAAGCGCCAGCGCCAGTCGCAGGCCGTTGTACGAGCGCTCGCTCCCATACGGACCGTCGTTGAGGATCAGGAGCACGTTCATGTCCTGAGCATCCGCCGATGGATGGGACCGTCGCAACGTGCCATCTGGCCCGAACGCGCTCGCACGTGGCACGGCGATCCAGATCTCGGCGACCCACGGTGCGGATGCGCACGTTCGCGGGACGAGGGTGAGATGGTCGGGGAGGCGGGATTTGAACCCGCGATCTCGTGCTCCCAAAGCACGTGCGTTGCCAGGCTACGCTACTCCCCGTCGGCTGACGCGAATGCCAACCAGCCTACACCGGGCGAGCCAAAGCTCGGGCCGCGAGTGGTGGATGGGCAGGAGTCCGCATCCGCACGGCCTCCCGCTCCACCACATGCAGGTCGAGAAATTTTCTACTCGCCTGGCTCAGTCGCAAGAGCCTTTGCGGGTGATCTTCTTGATGACAAACGACGGGACGGTGGTGTTTCCTCCGGCCTGGGTGTCGTAGCTATATGCGCCGGCAACCTCCACGTTCACCACCACGATGTCGTCCTCGACGAAATCGTCGAGGCGGTCCGGGTTGCCCTCGAACCAGCTGTTCTCGCCGTACAGACTCCAGTACTCCTGCTTCTTGTTCGAGGCGTTCGCAAGGAATGCACCGTCTCCTGTAGCCGCATCGAATTGGAAGATGCATGCCCAGATCTGGTAGGTCTTTCCCGTGTAGTCATCAGGTGACTTGACGAGCTTCTTCCAGGCGCGAGCAGTGAGTTTCTTGTACGACGGCTTCGCGGTCGGCTTCGGCGTGGGCTCCGGCGTGGGCTCCGCTGTGGGTGCCTCGGTGGGTTCAGCGACAACCGGCTCGTCAGTCGGCTCTTCAGTATCAGGTTCGTCCGTCGGAGGTGGAGTTACGTAGATGATCTGCGGGGTGGGCGTCGGAACAGCCGCGAGCGGTTGGACCGACGTCGTCGCGCTCCCGCAGCCGACGACCGCGATGGCCAACAATGCCCCGACCAGGGTCTGCCGTGTCACGAATCTCCCCTCCCGATTGCGTCCACGTGAAGCTGCCACCCTGTGGAGCTCCGTAGCGCCGGAACATACGCCACGGGTGTCTTCAGAGAATGAAGTGGGATCGAATGTGTTGATGAACGGCAACACCCCCTCCCGCGTAACGCGGCCCCGCCATCGTGCGTCAGAGGTCAAGACGCCGGGCGATCACTGGCAGGCTGATCGATCGCCCGGCGTCTCCATGTGCGGTTCCGCGCTAGACTCGGCCCCGGACGCCAACGCGCGCGATGCGCGACCAAGACCGCTAGAGGACCATCGCCCGCGTGCACGCCCGCCGGATCCGGCCGGACACCGGACACCTGGACCGCCGCCGCCTCGCCGCGGCCGGCCTGTCGGCGGTGCTCCCCGGACTCGGTCAGCTCGTTCAACGGACGCCGCCGGCTGACGTCCTCTTCCTCATCCCGTCGCTGATCCTGCTGGGCATCGCGCTGCTGCTCATGCTGCACGCAGTCGCCGGTCCGGCTCGCCGCGTGGGTCGTCGAACCCGCCAGGTCCTCGGCATCGTCCTGACCCTCAACCTGCTGGTCATGGTCTGGCGCCTGGTCGCCGCCGGGCAGGCCTTCCTCGACACCCGCTGGTCCGGCCCGACCGGTCGCGTCGGGCATCATCGGCATGGCGGTCATCGCGATCCTCATCGTCATCCCGCACGTCATGGTCTTCCGGTACGGGACGGCCCTGGGCGACACGTTCGCGAAGGTCTTCGGCGCCACGCTGGCGGGCGACCGGCCAGCCCGGCCCCGACGCTGACGCCGGCCCCGGGGGGACGAGCGGATCAACGTCCTGCTCATCGGCGTGGACACGCTGCCCAGGCGGACGGCCACCCTGACCGACACGATGATGGTCGCCTCGCTCGATCCGGTCGGGCAAGACGGTCTCGATGGTGTCCGCTGCCGCGCGACCTGGTCAACGTCCCGCTCGGCAACGGCGACGTCTTCGGCCCCAAGCTCAACTCGCTGATGTCGTACGCCGATCGCCATCCGGACGAGTTCCCCGAACGGCGGGCTGTGGGCCCTGCAGGACGCCGACGGGCGCGCTGCTGGCATCCCGATCCACTACTACGCCACGCATCGACTTCTACGGCTTCATCGAGATGGTCGATGCCGTCGGCGGCGTCGACATCAAGGTGAAGGACGGCTTCGAGGACCCGAAGTACGACGGCTACGGGCATCCGGCAGCGCGGCTTCAGCATCACCAAGGGCACGCACCACCTGGACGGCGTCGAATGCGCTCGCGTACGCCCGCGTCCGCAAGGCCAACGGCGAGAGCGACTTCACCCGGGCCGCGCGCCAGCAGCAGATCCTCGTCGCGCTGCGCGACGAAGGTCGACCAAGGACGGCAGCCTGTTCTGGAAGCTGCCGGACCTGCTCGAGGCTGGTCGGCAACCTCGTCACCACGAACCTGCCGATCGACCGGCTCCCGACACTCGCGGCCATCGTCGACGAGGTCGGCGACGACGCCATCGTCCGCGCGGTCATCCGCCACCCGCTGGTCCAGTCCAAGTCGACCCAGTACGGGTCGTCGCTCATCCCCAACGTCAAGGCGATCCAGGCGATCGCCGCACGACCTCTTCCCGGAGCCGGGCGAGGAACCGCCAGCCGTGGCCGACCCCCAAGGCGTCGGCCAAGCCGAAGGCCACCGCCAGCCCGTAAGCGGCCGCGCCGCGCGCCGCCGCGTCGCCCTCGGTGAGCCTCAGGCCGAGGTGGTCCCCCAGCGTCCGGCGGGCGGCGACCACGCCGCGAACGCCGCCAGGAGCGCGCCAGGTCCGGGTCGCGCCATCAGCAGGCCGCGATGGTCCGGGCGCAGGAACCCCTCCGCGACCGCGTGGTCCAGCCACGCCAGCAGCGCCGCCCAGTAGTCGCCGACCGCGAGCAGGCCGATCGGCTTGGCGTGGAGGTGGAGCTGTCCCCACGACGCGACCTCGGCGAGCTCCTCGAGCGTGCCCAGGCCGCCCGGCAGCGCGATGAAGCCGTCCGCCAGCTCCGCCATCTCGGCCTTCCGCTCGTGGAGCGTGCCGACGATCCGCAGCTCGGTGACGCCGGGATGGGCCAGCTCGCGGTCGACGAGCCGCCTGCGGGATGATCCCGATGACCTCGCCGCCGGCATCCAGCGCGGCATCGGCCAGGGCGCCCATCAGCCCGACCCGACCACCGCCGTAGACCACGCCGATGCCGCGCTCCGCGAGGCCGCGCCCGACGGCCCGCGCGAGCTCCAGGTACGCCGGGTCGTACGCCCGGGCTCGCGCCACAGAACACGCAGATCCGTCGGAACGTCGGCTCGGCCATCGCCGATCCCTAGAACCCGAGCGCGGCCAGGTGCGGCGCCATCCGTCGCGCGGCCCGGGCACGATGCGAGATCGCGTGCTTCTCGGCCGGCGTCCACAGGCCCAGCGTCCGCCCGCCCGGGCGGCTCGAGGCCGGCTCGAAGATGGGGTCGTAGCCGAAGCCGCCGGTCCCTCGCGGCGTCCGTGGCGATCCGGCCGCGGCAGGTGCCGCGGGTGAAGGTCAGCGGCACGGCCGCCGCGCGGCCCGGCCGTCGTCGGGCAGGGCCAGGGCCAGCACGCAGACGTAGCGGGCGCCCCGGCGCTCCGGCGGCAGACCCGCGAGCTCGCGAAGCAGCTTCGCGTTGTTGTCGGCGTCGGTGGCGTCGCTCGCCGGCGTACCGACGGGTCCGGACGCCGGGGCCGCCATCGAGCGCGTCGACCTCGAGGCCCGAGTCGTCGGCGAGCGTCGGCAGGCCGGTCAGTCGCGCGGCCGAAGCGGGCCTTGATCGCGGCGTTCGTCCGCGAACGTCGCGCCGTCCTCGATCGGGTCGCCGGGACGCCGAGGTCGTCGAGGGAGACGAGCTCGCCACGGGCCAGGTGGAGCAGCTCGCGCAGCTCGCGCAGCTTGTGCGCCGAGCGGGTCGCGACGACCAGGCGCGGCCGGCGGTCGCGACGCGGAGCGGACGAGGTCGCCGTGGACGCCACGGTCAGCGCTGGACCGTGGCCAGGACCGCGGCCTGGGCCTCGAACAGACGGGCGAGGCCGTCGTCGGCGAGGTCGAGCAGGCCGTTGGCGGCGGCGCGGTCGAACGGCTTGCCCTCGGCGGTGCCCTGCAGCTCGACGTAGGCGCCGGCGTCGGTGCCGACGACGTTGAAGTCCACGTCGGCGTGCGAGTCCTCGGGGTAGTCGAGGTCCAGGTAAGCCCAGGCCGTTCACGATCCCGACCGACACGGCCGCGACTTCGACCGGTGAGGTGGCGCTCCATGCCGTAGGTGATGAGCGCCGCGGCCAGCGCGACGTAGCCGCCGGTGATCGAGGCGGTGCGGGTGCCGCCGTCGGCCTGGAGCACGTCGCAGTCGACGGTGATCGTCCGCTCGCCGAGCCGGGCCAGGTCCACGACGCCGCGCAGCGAGCGGCCGATGAGGCGCTGGATCTCGTGGGTCCGCCCGCCGATCCGGCCCTTGGCCGACTCGCGGTCGGTGCGCTCGGCGGTCGCGCGCGGCAGCATCGAGTACTCGGCGGTCACCCAGCCCGTGCCCTTGCCGCGCAGGTGCGGCGGGACGCGGTCGGCGATCGTCGCCGCGCACAGGACCTGGGTGTCGCCGAACGGGACGAGGCACGAGCCCTCGGCCCACTTCTGGACGCCGAGCTTGAAGCTGATCGGGCGCAGGTCGCGCGGGTCCGCGGCCGTCGGCTCGGACGCTGGGCGGTCGATTCCCGATGGTCATGACGTCATCCTCTCCTCCGCCTTGGCGGTGTCCCACAGGGCGTCGAGTGCCGCGAAGTCGAGGTCGCGCAGCGCGACGCCCCGCTGCGGCCGCCTGGCGCTCCACGCTGCCGAACCGGCGTCGGAACTTGGCATTCGCGGCGCGCATCGCGGCCTCGGCCTCGACGCCGCGCTTGCGCGCGACGTTGACGAGCACGAACAGCAGGTCGCCGAACTCCTCGGCCCAGTGGGCGCGTCGCCGCTCTCGGCGGCCTCGCGCAGCTCCTCGGTCTCCTCGATGACCTTGTCGAGGACGCCGTCGATCGACGGCCAGTCGTAGCCGAGGTGGGCGGCCCGCTCCTGCATCTCCTGGCTGGCGGCGAGGGCCGGCAGCGAGCGCGAGATGCCGTCGAGCGCGCTCTTGGCGGTGGCGGAGGCCGGGGCGTCAGCGGTCGCCGGCGGTCCCCGGCATCGTCGCCGGCGTCCGCCCGTTCCGCGGCCTTGATCCGCTCCCACTGGCGGTTCACGTCGGACGCGGTGCGCGCCTCGGCCTCGCCGAAGACGTGCGGGATGACGGCGGACGATCTTGGTCGCGATGGCCGCCTGGACATCGGCCAGGTCGAAGACGCCGGCCTCGGCGGCGAGCTGGGCGTGGAGGACGACCTGGAGCAGCAGGTCGCCGAGCTCGCCGGCCAGCTCGGGCGTCGCGCCGGCCTCGAGCGCGTCGTAGACCTCGTAGGCCTCCTCGAGCAGGTGCTTGCGCAGCGACTCGTGGGTCTGCTCGCGGTCCCACGGGACAGCCGTCGGGCGCGCGCAGGCGGGCGCTGATCCAGGGCATCGCCCACGGGCCCGGCGACGGCCAGCTCCGGCGCGAGCGGCGCGAGGTACAGCGGCGCCGCGAGGTCGGCCGTCGGTCAGCTCCCCGACCGTGGTCGCGGCGCCGGTCCCGAAGCGCCCGACCGGATGCTCCGCCGGGATACAGCCGCGCGAGGACGGCCAGCGGGTCACGCCGCGCGGGCCGTGGCGGCCCGGGCAGGGCGGCCGCGGCGGGCGTGGCGGTCTGGCGGTCGTCGCCGGGGCGAGCAGGGCGAGCGGCACGAGCAGGGCCGGCCGCGACGCCTCGAGCGGGCGTGCCGATCAGCCGCTCCGCGGCGATGACCTGGAGGCCGGCCGCCGGGTCCAGCCCGAATCGCAGCCGCGCCTCGGCGACGAGCGCGTCGAGCACGGGGTCGGTCCCCTAGCCGGTCGTCGCGCCGGTGATGGACTCGTCGCGGGTGATGGTCGCGGCGTCCTTCTTGGGCGTGTACCAGTCGCGAAGGCCGCGACCGGATCTGTCGAGCTCCTGCGGGCGTTCGGGGTGCGCTCTTCCTCGGCGCGGACCTTGAACAGGTACAGCCCGTCGTCGGCGACCTTGACGACCTCGGAGGTCTTGCCGATCGGCCGCCGCGAAGATCGCGTCAGTCAGTTCCTGCTCGAGCTGGCCCTTGGCGACCCAGCCGAGCGCCCCGCCGTCGCGCGGCCTCGGCCCCCTCGGAGTTGTCGCGGGCGAGCGAGGCGAAGTCGGCGCCGGCGTCGGTCCGCGTCTTGAGCAGTCCATCTTGGGCGTCGGTCGGGTGTACATGATCTGGATGACGTGCCAGCCGAACTCCGTCTTGATCGGCGCCAGGATCTGGCCGTCGGTCAGGCCTTGGCCGCGAGGATCGGGTCGGAGAACGCACTGGACGAACTCGCTGTCCGTGGACGACGTAGGGCCAGGACTTGCCGCCGGTGCCGTCCGGGCCCTGGGCGCTCTGCTCGTCGCTCTCGGCCCGGGCGATCGCGTCGAACAGGCTCGGGGTCCGCCTGGAGCTTGGCGTACGCCGCATCGGCATCGGCCTTCGCCTTGGTCCAGGCGGGATCGTCCGCCGGGATCTCGCCTCCCTGCGCCTTGGCCGGGTCGTCCTTGGGGGAGTACAGGATGTGGCGGACCTTGACCGCGTCGGCAGGGAGGTCGGCGTCGCCTGTGACAGGTAGATCTCCGACGTGTCGCGCTGCGGGCCGGGCTTGGTGCGCGTCGGCGACGATCTTGTCCTCGAGCTTCTGGCGGATGACGTCGCCGCGGACGACCTCGCGGTACTTGGCGAGGTCGATGCCGTCGTTGACGAGCTTGTCGTTGTAGGCGCTGTCGACCGTCTCCGGGGCGATCTCGGTCACGCGACCGATGCGGAAGATGCCGTCCTCGCCCTCGATGACGGCGGTCGGCGTGTTGACCTCGGCCGCGAAGAGGGCCGCGAGGAACGCCTCGTCCGCCTGGCTGTCGTCCTGGCCTGGATCCAGCCAAGGTCGCCGGCCTGCGGCGCGGTCGACGCGTCGGTGGAGACGGTCTTCGCGACGTCGTCCCAGGCCTTGCCACCCTGCAGGTCCTTGAGCGCGGTCTCGGCCTTGGTCTTGGCCGCGGCGATCTGGGCGGCGGTCGGTTCGACGGCACCGGGCTCGTTTCGGGGGCGACCTCGATGACCCAGCCATGGCGCGACTCGGGCGTCGTCGCCTCCTCGGTGAGCCGCGCGTCGATGTCGGCTTCGGTGACGGTCACGCCCTGCTGGCCGGCGAGGGTCGCCTGGAGGCGGTTGTCGATGATCCGCTCGAGCGAGATCGGCACGATCTGGTTCGCGCTGCTGGCTGATGATCTGGTTCTGGGTGTCGGCCTGGGCCTGGGTGAGGTGGCCGGCGACGGTCAGGGTCCGGATCCGTCGCTCGCCTCGTCGAGGCGCCACTGTTCGATCGTGGCCCGGTCGCGCAGCTCGGACTTCGAGATGGACTGGCCGTCGACGCTGCCGACCGAGGCGAGGTTCTCGTTGTAGTAGGTCGCGGCGACCGCGATCAGCAGGATGACGACGGCGGCGACGACGACGAGGCCGAAGCCGAGGTTGAGGTAGAAGTTGCGCCGGTCGCGGCTCTCCCACGAGGGCTTCGGGGCACGCTTGACGACGGGCTTGGCACGGAAGGTCATCGCGTTCGTGGATCCTGTGACAGGGTGGACGAGGCCGGCTGGGCGTGCCGGACGTGGATGGGAAGGGCGGTATCGTACAACGACGTCGCGCGAGACCTCGCGCGCGCGGGTCTGCCGCGCGACGTCAGTCGGTGGCGCGGACGCGGCGCGGCGGCGTACCGTCGAGCGCGGGCCGGACGACCTGGGCCACGAACCGCTCGGTCGCGTGGCCGTCGGCGACGTCGAACGACGCACGCGCGGAACGCATCGATCCGCTCGAGATCGACCGTGCCCGCGCGCAGGTACGCGGCGACCTCCTCGGTCGTCTCGAAGACCGGACCGGGCACCCCGCTGCGGTAGTCGAAGTAGAACCCGCGCTCGCCCTCGTAGGCGTCGAGGTCCGGGGCGAAGAACAGCCATCGGCCGGCCCAGCAGGGCGTACTCGAAGATGACGCTCGAGTAGTCGGTGACGAGGACGTCGCTCGCGAGCAGCAGCTCGTTGATGTCGGGATGGTCGCTCGCGTCGATGGCGAACGCGGCCAGCTCCGGCGGGATCGGCGACAGCGGCGCGCACGAACGGATGCAGCCGGAGCAGCAGGACGTGGTCGTCGCCGAGCTTCCGCACGGAGCCGCTCCAGGTCCAGCATCGGCGCCGGCGACGGCACTCCCCACGCTGTCGCCGCGGAACGTCGGGGCGTAGAGGATGACCCGCCGGTCCGGCGCGATCCCGTAGCGGGCCCGGACGGCGGCACCCGTCCGCGCGATGGCCGCCTCGTCGAACAGGACATCGGTACGCGGGATCCCGAGCTCCGTCCAGAAGCGCTCGAGGGGCTGCCCGAAGGCTTCGGCGTAGTAACAGCGCCGCCGGCCTTCGAGCCGACGAGGCAGATGTCGTAGTTGCTGTGGATGCGGACCTGTCGCGTCAGGGCCTCGGTCGCGCCGAACGACTTGTCGAGCACGCTGTAGCCGAACTTCTTGAACGCTCCCGAGGCGTGCCACGTCTGGACGATCGTCGTGCCGGGACGTGGCTGGATGACGTACAGCGGGAAGTAGTAGTCGTCCACGACGAACAACCGCGCCGTGGCGAGGTGATAGCCGGCCAGCGCGGCACTCCACAGCGCACGGACCCGGCCCGGCCAGTCGCCGCGCGAAGCGTGGGCCAGGACGACGACCCGGATCGATGGGTCGGCGGCCAGCAGCTCGTCCCGGATGCACGACGAGGTTGCCGCGCAGGGCGCCGTCGTGCGCGGTCGCCAGGACCACCCGTGGACGGAGCGGCAGGATGCGGGCGAGCCCGAAGGTCACGCGCACGACGAGCGCGCGGATCCGCACGATCAGGGAGCTCAACGGGCGAGGATCAGCTCGTCGATGATCCGGTCCGTCGCGTGTCCGTCGAGGTGCGTGAAATGGGCCGCCACGAAGGCGCCGACCTTCTCGAGGTCGTAGTCGTCGCGCCGGATGGCGTCGAGCAGCTCGTCGAGAGGTGCGCACGATGCGCCCCGGCACGAAGGCCTCGAACGGAACGTAGAAGTCGCGTTCGGCGATGTACTCGTCGAGGTCGTAGGCGAAGAACAGCATCGGTCGCTCCAGGACGGAGAACTCGAACACGATCGACGAGTAGTCGGTGATCAGCAGGTCCACCGCGAACAGCAGGTCGTTGACGTCCAGCCTGGTCCGCGTCCCGTCGACGAGGCGGTCGGCGAAGGCCTCGGGGATCGGCACGGGGCCGCGCACGAACGGATGCATCTTGAAGATGACCACGGCGTCGCGCTCCACGGCCAGCGCGTGGAGTCCGGCGAGGTCGATCCGGTCCATGTCGTAGGTCGCGGCTCGGGCCGCGCCGCGATAGGTCGGCGCGAAGAGCCAGACCTGACGGCCGGCGATCATCGGGAATGTGGCCAGCGCGGACGCCCGGCCGGCGGCCCGCGGTCCGTTCATCGAAGAAGCGGTCCATGCGCGGGATGCCGATCGGGACGACGTTCGACTCGGGGATCCCGAACGCCTCGGCATAGAACGGGACGTCGTGGTCCGAGCTCACGATCGCGTGCGTGTAGCTCCTGGTGCACGTGGGAGTACGGGTCCGGGGCCGTCGGGCTTGCCGAGCCGGCTGTAGCCGACCGTCTTGAACGCCCCCGAGGCGTGCCACAGCTGGATGAACCGCACGTCCGGGTCGTAGCCGAGCCCATAGACGGCACGCTGGCGCGAGCCCGCCACGAGGATCGCCTCCGCCCCCAGAAGCACCCTGGCCGATCGCCAGCGGGCGCGCAGCCGATCCAGGCGTCCGCCCGGGGCTCGCATCCCCAATCGGACCAGGTCGTATTCGGCATCCAGGCCACGTTCGACCATCCGATCACGGACGACCTGCAGGTTCCCGGTCAGGCCGGACTTCGCCGCCGAGGCGAACACGATCCGGCGGCCGGTGCGTCGGGTCGTCCGACGGATCGCGGCCACGGTCAGGCGCCGGACCGATCGGGTCGCCCCCTGCGTGATATCGATGGCCTGCCGGCGCCCGACCCGCCAGAACGTCCCGTGCCGAGGGACGCGACCGTCGAACAGATCCGTGGCGATCGTGACCGTCAGGTTCCCGCTGTCAGGCTGGACCGCTGCGGTGGCGTCATATCGGACGTGCGGCAGGCGGAACGACGTCGCCGCCCGGCTCGGTGTCGTCCCGGTGACCCGCAGGCGCACGGGTGCCGACCGACCCGACCGGCTCTCCGTCAACGTCCAGCGACCCCGACCGAGCGGACGTCGGCCAGGACCGCGGATGACGTCGAATCGCAGCGACAGCCGGTCGCCGCTGCGCTCCTGGCCCGTCGGCTCGAACGTGTCGGTCGAGCGCCGACCCGTCCGCGTCAGGCGAAGGCTCCCCGGCTCGGATCGGTCGCTGGCCGCCTCCTGGATCCCGACCAGCAGCTGGACCCGTTCCCATTCCAGCCCGACGAGGTGCCTCGGTGACGTCGGTTCGCGAACGACCTGGCTGCTCATCGCGCGACGACGAGGTCGTCGATCACGCGGTCGGTCGAGGTCCCGTCGAGGTGGTCGAAATGACGCCGGGCGAAGGCGTCGACGAGGTCGGCCCCAAGGTCGCGCCGCCGGATGGCATCCAGCAGCTCGTCGGAGGTGCGCACGATGCGACCAGGGACGAACGCCTCGAACGGAACGTAGAAGTCGCGTTCGGCGATGTACTCATCAAGGTCGTAGGCGTAGAAGAGCATCGGCCGTCCGAGGGTGGAGAACTCGAACACGATCGACGAATAGTCGGTGATCAGCAGGTCCACCACGAACAATAGGTCGTTGACGTCGATGGGCGTCGCGGTCCCATCGATCAGCCGGTCCGTGAACGCCGCAGGGATCGGCAGGGGCTCGCGCACGAACGGGTGCATCTTGAAGATCACCACGGCGTCCTGCTCGACCGCGAGCGCGTGGAGGCCCTCGAAATCGATCTGCTCGTGAGGATAGGTCGCGTTGCGCGGATCGCCGCGGAAGGTCGGCGCGAAGAGGATCGTCGAGCGCCCGGCCGCGGCCGGGAAGGCGGCCAGCGCGGCGGCCCGGCCGGCCGCTCGCGCGGTCTCATCGAAGAACCGGTCCATACGCGGGATCCCGGTCGGGACCACGCGCGCCTCAGGGATCCCGAAGGCTTCGGCGTAGAACGGCACGTCGTGGTCGGAGCTGACGATGGCGTGGGTGTAGTTCTTGTGGATGCGCGAGTACGGGCTGGGCCCGCCGGGCTTGCCGACCCGGCTGTAGCCGACCGTCTTGAATGCCCCTGACGCGTGCCACAGCTGGACGATCCGCACCGCCGGGTCGTCGATGCGGTAGATGACCGGCATGTAGTCGTCCACGAGGACCACGTCCGCGGTGGCGAGCAGCCACGGCATCCGGAACCGGTCGCGGAAGCTCCGGTGGTCCGCGATGCTGGGCTTGAACAGCGTGATCATGTCGTACGTGCGGTCCAGGCCGCGCTCCACCATCCGGTCCCAGACGACCTGCAGGTTGCCGCCCAGGTCCGCTCGCGAATTGGAGGCGAACAGCACGCGACGACCGGTCCGGCGGGCGAGGCGTCGCGCGATGCGATAGGCGCCCCGGAAGACCGCGCGGCGGAACCGGCTGATCAGCCGGCGGACGACGCGCTCGGGGCCGCTGACCGCTCCAGCACGGCGACGAGCGGCGATGCTCGGCCGGGTCGGCGAGGTCGAGGGTCACGTCGAGCCACAGGGCGCTGTCGACCGGATCGATGGCCGGCACGACCGTGTACTCGCCGCGCGCGAGGGAGAAGTGACCGGTGAGCGCCTCGCGATCAAGCGGCACGCCGTGGACGACCAGCGGCACGCCGTGGACCTCCAGGCGCCACCGGCCGGGGTCCAGCGGCATCTGTTCGGGGCCGGTCATGACGTTGAACCGCAGGTAGAGCTCGTCGCCAGCCACGCGCACGCGGGTCGGCGCCATCACGGTCATCGGCCCGCCCGGCTCGATGGCCCCGTGGACCTGGCGGAGCCGGATCGCAGCGGTATCCAGGGGGCCCGTCGGGTCGACCCGAGCGCGGATCACGAGCTGGATCCGCTCCCACGCGAGCGACTGGATCTCGATCGGCGGGGCCGCGTGGCGGGGCCGCGCGAGCGGCGCAGCACCCGTCGATGAGCGCACCGGCGGGGCCGGCTCGGCCTGGCCGGCCTGCCCCGAAGCAGTGGCCGAAGGGCGTGCCGACCCGGTCGTCGGGTGGGTCGCGGGCGTCGTCGCCGTCTCGTCCGTACGCGTGCCAGTGTCCGTGGGATCGTCCTCCGTCGGGGCCGCGGGCATCATAGGGTCTCGGTCCGTGAAGTGCGGTCGGGCGGACCCGCGCGTATCCTGTCGAGCACGGTCCGTGAAGCCACGACCGCCCACCGACGACCCGAGGATCGATGCGAATCCACGCGCTCCTGCTCGCCGGCGGCGATGGCAATCGCTTCGGCGCCGACATCCCCAAGCAGTTCGTGCGCCTGGCCGGTGAGCAGATCCTCGTGCGCAGCGCGCGGGGGGTCGCCGCTGGCGGCGTGGACCGCATCGTCGTCGTCGCCCACCCAGCCTGGCTGGCCGAGACGGAGGCCGCCCTGGCGACCGCCGGGTTGCGCATCCCCGCCACCGTCGTCGCCGGTGGACGGACCCGCAACGAGAGCACGCGCAACGGCCTGGCGAGCCTGGACGCGGCGGACGACGACATCGTGGTGGTCCACGATGCGGTCCGGCCGCTGGTCCCGGTGGAGGTCGTGCGTCGCTCCATCGAGCCCATCGTCGCGGGCGACGCCGACGCGACCGATACGGTGATCCCGAGCGCGGACACGCTCGTCATCGTGGAGGACGGACGCGTCGTGGAGATCCCGGATCGCGCCCGCTTCCGGCGCGGTCAGACGCCCCAGACGTTCCGTGCCGGCATCCTGGCCCGGGCCTATGCCGCCGCCGCCGCAGCCGGCGACCTGTCGGCCACCGACGATTGCAGCCTCGTGCTGCGCTACGTGCCGGGCGTCCGGCTCGCGGCCGTCGCCGGGGACGAGGTCAACATCAAGATCACGACCCGCATCGACATGGTCATGGCCGACCGGATGCTCCAGATGCGACTCCTGGAGTCCGACGGCGTCGGCGGGCTGCCACCGGCGCGCGACCTCGCGGGCGCCCGGGTGCTGGTCATCGGTGGGACGCACGGGATCGGCGAGGCGATCGCGGCGGAGGCCGGCCGGCAGGGCGCCGCGGTGGCGGTGGATGGCCGGTCGAAGGGGCTCGACGTGCGTGACGCCGGGGCCGTCCGGGCGCGCGTGGACGCGGCGGCCACGACGCTGGGTGGCCTGGACCACCTCATCTGCACGGCCGGGGTCCTGCGTATCGGGTCGGTGGCGGACGGGGATGGCGCCGACCTCGCCGAAGTCATCGATGTCAACGTGACGGGGACCCTTCACGTGGCTCGCGCGGCGCACCCCCACCTGTCCCGGAGCCGGGGCTCCTTCACGGCGTTCGCGTCGTCATCGTTCACCGTGGGGCGACCGCGCTATGTGGCGTACTCCGCGAGCAAGGCCGCGGTCGTCAACCTCGTCCAGGGCCTCGCGGAGGAGTGGGGCGAGCAGGGCATCCGCGTGAACGCGATCAGCCCGGAACGGACGGACACACCGATGCGCCGGCGAGCCTTCCCCGGTGAGTCGCCGGAGGGCCTGCTCAGCTCCGACGAGGTCGCAGTGGCGACGCTGCGCCTGTTGACGACCGACCTGACCGGCCAGGTGCTCGATGTCCGCCGCCACGACCCGACCTGAGGCGGGCCGCGCTGGCATCATGGGTACGACGGGCGACATGGCCGACGATGGACGCGGACGAGGTGGACCAGGCGTGAACGGGAGGACTCGATGAAGACCGGCATGGTCGTGCTCGCCGGCGGGATCGGGAAGCGCATCGGGCGTCCGTTCCCCAAGCAGTTCCTGCTGCTGGGCGGCAAGCCGCTCATCGTCCACGTCCTGGAGAAGGCGCGCGCCATCCCCGAGATCGAGCGGGTCGTCATCACCTGCCCGGAGGCCCACCTCGAACCGACCCGCGAGCTCATCGCGAACCATCGACTCGGGGCGAAGTTCGAGTGCATCCTGGGCGGCTCGTCCCGACAGGAATCGGTCTACAACGGCCTGCTCGCGCTGGGTGACATGGACTCCGTGATCATCCACGAGGCCGTCCGGCCGCTGGTCACCGTCGAGACGTTCCGGACGCTCATGGACGCCCCCGACGAGAACGCGATGTACGGCGATCCCGATCTCGTTCACGGTCATCAAGGGCCACGAGTTCGTGGAGGGCCTGCTGGATCGCGACGAGCTGGTCAACGTCCAGCTGCCCCAGAAGTTCGACCGGGCCAAGCTGCTGGCGGCCCACGAGGCGGCGCGCGGCGAGGACGCGGACTTCACGGAGGACGCCGGCCTCTTCTACCACTACACCGGCGAGCCGGTCCGGATCCTGCCGGGCTCTGACGAGAACATCAAGATCACGGTCCCGACGGACACGGTCACGGCCGAGGCTATCTATGCCGACCTCCTGGGCCGCGGGATCCTGAGCCGATGGGCAAGACCGTCGTCATCACGGGCGCCAGCCAGGGGATCGGCCGGGCGGCCGCGATCCGGATGTGCCACGAGCCCGACGTGAGCGCGATCGTCCTGATCGCCCGGAGCGCGAGCGGCCTGGAGGAGACTGTCGCCGACGATGCAGCCCGAGCCGGGCGTGGCGGTCCGCTGCATCCCCTACGACCTGTCCGACCTCGATGGCATCCCGGCGCTGGTCAAGGGCATCCACGACGAATTCGGCGACGCTCGACATCCTGCTCAACATCGCCGGCTATGCCGAACCCAAGTCGCTCCTGGACACGACCGCCGACAACCTCGTCACGACGTTCACGATCAACGTCTTCGCGATGCTGCTGCTGACCCGCGAGTTCGTGCGCTACATGCAGGGGCGACCGGCCAAGATCCTCAACATCGCGTCGACGGCCGGCATCACGTCCCGACCGGGCTGGGTGGCCTACGCCGCCTCCAAGGCCGCAGTCGTCTCGCTGTCGGGGACCCTCGCCGATGAGCTCGCGGGCACCGGCATCAAGGTCTACAGCATCTCGCCCGGCCGGACGGCGACGGAACTGCGGCGCATCCTCGCGCCGGACGAGGACCCCAGCAAGATCATGCAGCCGAGCGCCGTGGCCGAGGTGATCGCGACGCTCATGCGCGACGACGAACGGACGCTGGACGGCCAGAACATCATCGTTCGCCAGCAGGCCTGAGCCCCGCGTGGGCCGCGTCGAGTACCTGCTCGCGAGCACGCTGCTGCGGATCGTCGGCGCCGTCTTCGGCCTCCTCCCGCTCAAGTCCGAGCGCATCGTCCTCGCCACGGCCCGGGTCCCGATCCTGGAGGGCAACCTCGCGGCCATCCACGACGCCATCGCTGCGCGATATCCCGACCGCCCGGTGACCCTGCTGCTGGAGCCCTACAGCTACGGCCTGCGCGGCAAGCTCGCGTACCTGCTTCGGCTCGTGCGCGGCATGTACCACCTGCGCACCGCCGGCCTGTTCGTCGTGGACAACGCGTATCTGCCCGTGCACGTCGCACCGCATCGGGCGGGCACGACCGTGGTCCAGGTCTGGCATGCGGTCGCGGCGCTCAAGCGGTTCGGGCTGGACGCGCTGACGCCACCGGCCGACCCGGAGCGGACGCTTCCTTCATCGCCACTACGACTTCGTGGTGTGCACGGCGGAGCGGATCGCGGCTGCCATGGTCCGCCGCGTTCGGGGTGCCGGCGGACCACGTCCTGCCGCTGGGCACCCCACGGACCGATCGGTTCGCCGACGCGGCCGGCCTCGAGGCGACCCGCTCCCGGGTGCTGGAGGCGCATCCGGACCTGCGCGACCGGCGGGTCGTGCTGTACGCCCCGACGTTCCGTGGGCGCGGTGCCGCCAAACGGGCCGCCGGCGACCTCGACGGGCGGGCGTTGCGGGCCGCGTTGCCCACCGACCACATCCTCGTCCTCAAGACCCACCCGAACCTGGACCCCGCGGCGACCGACGTGGCCGGCTTCGACCTCGTCATCGACCCCACGACCGAGATCAACGACCTGCTCGCCGCGACCGATGTCCTGATCACGGACTACTCGTCGTCGATCTTCGAGTGGGCGCTGCTCCGCCGACCGCTCGTCCTGCTCGTCCCGGACCTGGAGGCGTACGAGGCCGATCCGGGCATCTACCTGGACTACCGGACCGAGATGATCGGCGACCAGGTCGTCGACACCGCCGGGGTCGCCGCGGCCGTCCTGACCGCCACGGTCGACGATCCGGCATGGGACGCGTTCATCGAGCGCCATCTCGGCACCGGGATCGGCCATGCCAGCGAGCGCTTCGTCGAGCGGTTCGTGGCCCCGTCGGGGGTCGTCGATGGTCGAAGTGGTACCCTTCCGCGCGATGTCCGTCACGAGTGAAGTACCGGCCGCGTACCGGAACACGGCCGGTGATCCGGGCGCGTTCCGCCTGATCCGCGAGGGCATCGACGACGTCCGGTCGCGACGTCGACTGGTCCGCTACCTGGTCGTCGCGGACATGCGCAAGCGGGGCGCGGACACGATCCTCGGCAACCTCTGGTGGGTCATCGACCCGCTCCTCCAGATGGTCGTCTACGTCGTCTTGGTCACGCTGATCGCCCGCGGCCGGACGATCGAGGACTATCCGCTGTTCATCTTCGCGGCGATCCTGCCGTGGAAGTGGTTCACGGCCTCGATCGGCGACGCCACGACGTCGGTGGCATCGCAGGACCGGCTGATCAAGCAGATCGCGTTCCCCAAGATCGTGCTGCCGGTCGCGGCCACGGTCGCGGGCGTCGTCGGGTTCGCCTTCGGGCTCATCCCGCTGTTCGGGCTGATGCTGTTCACCCCGGACCGGATCACGCTCTGGCTGCTGTGCATCCCGGTCATCGCCGCGGTCCAGTTCGTCTTCACCCAGGCCCTGGCGCTGCTGGTCGCGGCCGGGAATGTCTTCTTCCGCGACCTCGGCAATGTCGCCCGGCACGTCCTGCGGCTGTGGTTCTACCTGTCGCCCGGGCTGTACAGCCTGACGGTCCTCGAGAACGTGAACCTGCTCAAGGAGTTCCCGATCCTGCGGACGATCCTGCTGCTCAACCCGTTCGCGATCCTGTTCGAGGCGTATCGGACGGTGATCTGGGGGACCTCGCCAGACGGCCCGCCCGACCTCGCCCGACTGGCTGTCGCTCGTCCTGCTCGCCGTGGCCAGCACGTTCTTCCTCGCGCTCGCGACGGTCGTGTTCAAGCGCCTCGAACCGAACTTCGCGAAGGTCCTCTGATGCGGCCTCGAGACGACCGCCCCGCCGCCGACCTTCCAGCGCGGCGCCGAGTACGCCATCCGGGCCGACGACCTGGGCGTCCGCTACGACCTGCGCTTCACCAAGAAGACCACGCTGAGCCGCTCGCTCGGCCAGATGCTGGGTCGCGGCCAGCACGAGCAGTTCTGGGCGCTCCGCAACGTCTCCCTGCGACTGCTGCAGGGCGAGTCGCTGGCGGTCATCGGCCCGAACGGGGCCGGCAAGAGCACGCTCCTCCAGGTGCTCGCCGGGATCATCCGGCCGTCCGAGGGCTCGGTCGACGTGCACGGGCACGTGTCCGGCCTGCTGACCCTGGGCGCCGGCTTCGACCAGGAGCTGACCGGCCGCGACAACATCCTGCTGGGCGGGGCGTTCCTGGGGCTCGACGACGCCGTCACCCGGGACCTCCTGCCGTCGATCATCGCGTACGCCGAGCTCGGCGACTTCATCGACGCCCCGATCAAGACCTACTCGTCGGGCATGCGGGCGCGGCTCGGGTTCGCGATCGCGACCTCGGTCGACCCGGACATCCTGCTCCTCGACGAGGTGCTCGCGACCGGCGACGCCTCGTTCCGGGCGAAGTCGAAGGCCCGTGTCATCGAGATCGTCAAGGCGGCCAAGGCCGTGGTCCTCGTCACCCACGACATGGCCTGGGTCACGGAGTACTGCAACCGCGCGCTGCTGATCGAGAAGGGCCGCGTGATCATGGAAGGCGACCCGGCGACGGTGGTCGAGTTGCACCAGACGCACATGGAAGAGGCGCGAGCCGCCAAGATCGCCGCGGCCGAGGCCGCCGGCGTGGACCCGCGGATCGTCAAGACGCGGTAACGGTCCGGCCGGAGCGCCCGCGCGCGGGATTCAGCGGCGGCGCAGGATCCCGAGCAGGAGCCCCAGCCCGGCGCCCAGCGCCAGCGCGCCGCGCCAGTCGACGAGGGGGCGAACGCTGCCATCCACCTGGCGGGCGATGAGGATCCCCACCGCGGTCGTGCGCTCGATGGTCACATGCATCGCGGCCATCGTCCCGACGGCCGTCTGCTCGACCCGCGCCTCGCGGGCCAGGACGGACCGCACGTAAGCCTGCTGCACACGCGCCTCGCCGGCGACCGCGATGCCCATGGCGCCCATCTCGAGCGACACGTGTTCGCCGCGGGCCAGGCCGATCCCGCCCTGACTGACCGCGATGTCGGTCGCCTGCGCCCGACCGATGCCACCCTGGGTCACATCGATCGCAGCACCCTCGGCCTGGCCGATCCCGCCCTGGGTGATCGAGATGGTCTGCGCCGTTGCCGATTCCATCCCGCCCTGGGTGATGGTCAGGTCGCGCAGGGGGCCGGCGTCGGTGGCCTCCTGGGCCGCCGAAGCGGCCGGTCCGGTCGGGTCGTCGAGGACGGCGATCGCCGACGGCGCGGCGGCGGCCGGCGTCTCCGCCACCTCGCTGGCCGGCGTCTCCGCGACCTCCCTGACCACCGGCGTCGTCCGCGGACGGGTGGTCTTGCCGACGGTCGTGGCCCGGGCGCGGGTCACCTTCGGCTTGGCGGGAGCGGGGGTCTCGGTCGGGTCGGTCGTGCCGTCGTCGGCGGGCTGCTCATCGTTCATCGTGGGCCTAGCCTACTCCGCCGGGACCCTCTCGCGCGACCGCGGTATCCTGCGCCGAGCGTTCGAGTCACTCCACCGTCACCGATGCGATCCGGACCGTCGAACGCTACGGATCGCGTGGAGTCCGAGCGTGCGTGGATCAACGGGATGGGGCGCGGTCCGGGTCGCCCTCGCCAGCGGTCTCCTGATCGCGGCGGTCGCCGCCTGCGGCGAGTCCGGCCCCACGCCGGCCCCCTCCCTGGCCGTCGTCTCAAGCACCGCGACGCCCACACCGACCACCACGCCGTCGCCCACGCCCACGCCGACCGCGACGCCCGAACCCACTCCCACGCCGGAACCCACGCCGACCCCGACGCCAACGCCCACGCCGACCCCCGAGCCCGTCCCGGCTCCCCTCACCGGGTGAGCTGGTCCCCCCGAACGTCGCCAAACGCCATCCGATCGCGGTGATGATCGACGACATCCGGGTCGCCCGGCCGCAATCGGGCCTGCACCTGGCGGACGTCGTCTGGCACGCCCCGGCGGAGGGCGGCATCCCGCGCTACATGGCCATCTTCCAGTCGCGGCTCCCGACCTCGATCGGTCCGGTCCGCAGCGCCCGCTCCTACTACATCGCCTGGGCGGCCGAGTGGAAGGCGCTGTACGCCCATTCCGGCGGGTCCCCCCAGGCGCTCGCCACGCTCCGGGCCAAGGGCAACGGCCAGTTCGTCTACGACGCCAACGAATACCGGTATGGCGGACGCTACTTCCACCGCACCAAGGACCGGCGCTCGCCACACAACGTCTACACGGACGGCAAGACGCTGCGCAAACTGGCCAAGGCACGTGGCGCCAAGGACAAGGCGTACAAGCCGGTCTGGCAGTTCGCGCCCGACGCGCCACTGGAGGCGCGGCCGTACGGCGGCTCCGTCAAGGTCCGCTATCCGCAGAACACGATCACGTATCGCTACGCCCGCGCATCGAACACGTACAAGCGCTCGGTCACGGGCGAGGGCAAGCAGTTCGATGCGGCCGACGGCGAGCGCGTCGAGCCGAAGAACGTCGTCGTGATGTGGGTCAACTTCACGCCCATCGGCGACCGGAAGCATCGGCTGGAAGCCGACCTGATCGGAAGCGGCAAGGCCTCGGTCTTCACGAACGGGCGGCGCATCGACGGGACGTGGAAGAAGGCGAGCACGACCAAGCCGACCCTCTTCTATGACAAGTCCGGCGAGCCGATCCCGCTGACGGTCGGCCAGACGTTCATCCAGGTCATCCCGCGCACCTACCAGATCACGGTCGTGGCCTCGTCCGACACGCCGCCCGCCACACCAGCTCCCGTCGGCAGCGGCGTCCGCCAGCCCGACCCAGTAGGCGCGGCGCGGCGCTCGGCGCGGCGCGGCGCTCGGCTCAGTCGGCGCGGATGCCGACCTCGGCGTAGACCCGGCGGGTCGCGTCCGCCACGTCCGACCAGGTCCGTCGCTCCCACGTGGCGCGTTCGAGGGCCGCGGCCGCGAGGCGGCCATGCAGCCGGTCGTCCGTCCAGATCGCCCGCAACGCGGACGCCAGCCGGTCCGGGTCGCGGGCCTCCACGAGGAGTCCGGCGGGTCCCACGAGCTCGGGCAGCGCTCCGACCGATGACGCGATGACCGGGGTCCCGGTCGCGATCGACTCGACCGCGGCGAGACCCGCCCCTTCCGAGACGACGGGGAGCAGCGCGGCGCGCGAGGCGCGCAGGAGCGCTGCCAGCCGCTCGGGACCGCTCGGCGGTGCGTAGGCGAGCGCCTCGGCCACGCCCTCGCGGGCGGCGGCACGGGCCAGCGAGGCGCGATCGTCGGGCGTGGCGCCGGCCAGGAGGACGCGGGGCGGCCACGGCGCATCGGCCGCGAGGTCGGCCGGTCGTCCGTCGTCGGCCAGGGCGGCCAAGGCCCGCAGGAGCGTCGCGAGGTCCTGGCGGACGTCGTAGCGGCCGGAATAGACCAGGAACCGACCCGCGACGAGACCGTGGCGCGCGAGGTCATCGGCCACGGTCGTGCCGTCGGGCGGCGGCGTGTCGGCATCGGCCAGCGTCGGCGTGAACCCCGGGCGTGGAGCGAGCGGCACGATCCGCAGACGCTCGGGCCGGATCCGCAACAGCCGCCGGGCCGCGCGGGCGACCGCCTCCGTCCCGACGATGACGGCCGAGGCGTCACGCAGCTGTTGCGCCCGCAGCCGGCGTCCGAACCGCGCCGCGGCGCCCGCCGTGAACGCGCCGGGGATCTCCCAGGGGGCCAGGTCCAGGAGCGTGACCACGACTGGCAGCCCCGGGGCGATGGGCAGCGACCCCGCCCCGACCGTGTGATAGACGGCCCCATGCGCGCCGCCCCGCTCGGACCGCCAGGCGGCGCCCAGCGACGCTCCCCGCAGCAGGAACGGGTCCACGGTCTGCGAGGCCGAGCGCAGCAGGCCGGTCGGGGGCAGCATCCGCCGGCCGATGACCTCGAGGCCGTCCAGGTCCGCGGTCGGATCGTCGAGGTCGGAGCGCAGGAGCAGGGCGAACGATTCGCCGTCGAGCGGCGTGGCGGCGTAGGCGGCGAGCAGCGACCCGAGGTAGGCCGAGGTGACCGGCGCCCGACCGGGATCCTGGAGGGGCCGGGCGTCGAGGACCACGCGGACCCCCGGCGGCGGTGCCGGCCGGGACGACCCGGCCGCTCCCAGCGTCACGACGGTTCGACGTCCTCGACGACCGCGGCCGAGCCCGGCCGTCCCCGACCCCGGAGGCGACCCAGCAGCTCTTCGGCCCGCAGCTGGACGACGACGACGAGCGCCTCGACCACGATCCGGCGCGACATCTTGCTCTGCCCGACGCGGCGGTCGCGGAAGGTGATGGGCACCTCGCGGATCCGCGCGCCGGACCGGCTGGCCCGGAACGTCATCTCGATCTGGAACACGTAGCCGCCGGCGTGGACGCCGTCGAACGGGATGGCCGCGAGGGTCGACGCCCGCCAGCCCTTGAACCCACCGGTCAGGTCGTTGGCGGGCAGGTTCAGGACGATCCGCGCGAAGAGGCTGCCGCCCCGCGAGATGACCCGCCGGCCGATCCCCCAGTCGACCACGCCACCCCCGGCGGTGTAGCGCGAGCCGATGACGAGGTCCGCGGCGCCGTCCTCGAGCGGGGCCAGCAGCGTCGGCAGCACGGCGGGGTCGTGGCTGAAATCGGCGTCCATCTGGACGATGCGCTCCGCTCCGCCATCGAGCGCGACCGCGAACCCATCGAGATAGGCCCGACCGAGGCCCTGCTTGGCCCGACGATGGCGGACACGGACGCGGGGGTCGGCAGCGGCGAGCGCATCGGCGAGCTCGCCGGTGCCGTCGGGCGACCCGTCGTCCACGACGAGGAGCGTGGCGCCCGGCAGCGCCTCGAGGATGGCAGCCGCGATCGGGCCGATGTTGTCGGCCTCGTCGTACGTGGGCAGGACCACCCACGTCCCCGTCCCGGCGCTGCGCTCGTCGCTCATCGGAGCCAGTGTAGGGCCGCGTCCCGGCTCAATGGACCTGGACCGTGACGTAGCGGGTCACGTACGTCGTCCCGTACTTGCTCTTGGCGGCGACCAGGATTCGGTACTTGCCGGCCTTGGCGTACGCGCCCGTGCTGGTCTTGCCGGACCAGGTCCAGCCGTGCGAGCCCGTGGCCAGCGCCTTGGCCGACCAGATCGACCGGACCTTGGTGGTCCCCAGGTAGATCGAGGCCGTGACGGTCGCCGCCCGGCGCAGGGTGACGGTCAGCCGCGTCGTCTCACCGTCGCGTGGGTCGAAGCTCGCGTCCGACCACTTGGCCAGCTTGACCGTGTCGTCGAGCAGCACGGTGGTGTCGATGATGCGCAGGTTGCCCGCCCGGTCGCGTCCGTTGACGCGATACGTGTACTTCCCGTTGGGCAGCCGCGTGCCGTTGTCGCCGGTCCCATCCCACTCGGTCGACCACGAGCGGCTGTCGTCGTACTTCCAGAGCCGCCGCGACGTCCCGCCGGCATCGATGATCCGGACGGTCCCGTGGATCGCCTGGGACGACGTCCAGCGCGAGCGACAGGTGGTCGTCGTAGCCGTTGCCGTCGGGCGAGAAGTTCAGATCCTCGGCCTTGGTGGTGACGGTCGGTCGCCTCGTGTCCACCGTGACGGTCCAGGACTTCTCGGACCGGTTGTCCGACGCGTCTGCCGCCCACAGGGTGAGCTTGTACTTCCCGTCGGGCACTCGCGTCCCCGCGCGGTCGTCGCCGTCCCAGGTGAACGTCGGCTTCTTGTCCTTGACCGTGCGCGCTACGGACCGACGCGCCCAAGGTCGTGCCGGTGATCGGCTGGATCCGGTAGCCCCACTTGATGAAGGCGCTCGCGGTCAGCTTGGCCGTCGTGGTCTCGAATTGGTCGTCGCCGTTGGGCGAGATGATGTCGGTCGAGAGACTGGAGCCGCTGATGGCCGGCGGCACCGCGTCGGTGATGAACTTGTCCTTGAGCGCGGTGTACAGCTCGGTGCGGGTGCCGTCGTAGCCCAGGGCCCAGATGCCGACCCCACGCAGGCCGTGCTTGTTGACGAGGTCGTACTTGCTCTTGAGCGCCGTGACGTCGTCGACGTAGAGCTGCCGCCACGACGTGACACAGCCGTAGGTCGCGGTGCATGTCTCACGCTTGTACGCGGTCCAGGCCACCCCTTCGGTCGCGTCGTAGCGGCGTCCGTGGTCGGCCAGCAGCTGGCGCGCGGTCGTGTAGACCGCGGTCGATGAGGCACCGAACTTGGTCCCCGAGATGTTCTCCGAATGGAGGTTGTCGGTCTTGGTGGACCAGGCGCGCCCGTAGTACGGCACGCCCAGGATGAGCTTTGAGGCGGGCACCCGGGCGAGATAGGCCGCGAGCGTGTCATTGATGTCGTAGATCGAGGCGCGCAATGGGGCGATCGACCCGGCCACCGACGCGCCGGACGATCGATAGTCGTAGCCCATGATCATGATCGCGTCGGCGCCGCCGGCCGCGGTGGCGTCCTCGATCGGATAGTTGCCGATCCAGCCGGTCGTGTCGAAGGTCAGCTGATAGCCCTTGGCCGTCGCATCGAGCGCCGAGCGCACCTTGCGCACGAGGGCCGTGAACTCGTCCGCGTAGCCCGAGGCCAGCGGCTCGAAGTCGAGGTTGACGCCGTCGGCCCCGCGGTCGCGGACGGCCTTGGCGATCTGTGCGGCGAGGTTGGCCCGGGCGGCCGCGCTGCCGAGCAGTGCCTTCTGGCGAGTCGCCCCGCTCGTCGACCAGGCGAACGACTGGACCGTCAGCACCACGCGGGCACCGCTGCTGTGGGCGGCGTTGATGACGCTCGTCATCCTGGAGCTGGTCCAGCCGCTCCAACCGACCGTCGTGGAGCCATCCTTGTTGTGCTTCTGGAGGCTGCCGTCGGCCGCGGCACCGACGCCGAAGAAGGCGACCGTCGAGATCTTCTCCCAGTCGAGTCGTGTGGAGCTGTCACTCAGCTCCCAGTACGGCAGGAAGCCGAAGACCTCGCGGCGTAGCCCGCCGGGATCCACGGCGGCCGTGAGGTCGATGTCCGGTCCGTTCGCGCTGGCATCCCAGGACGCATCCACCGCGGCCACCTTGGCCGCGGGATCCCCGATCGGCTGATCCAGCGCAGCAGGCCCGTCGGCGGGCGTCACCGCGCCGGTCCCGGCTGCCTCCTCAAGCGTGCGCATCGCGCGGCCCGTGACGCGGCCGGCGGGGAGGGTGCGCGGCGCCCGACCGCCGACCTTCCAGTGGTCGGTAGCACGAGGGCGGAACGGCACGGTGACGCGGCCACCCGGCGTAAAGGCGATCTTGTCCTTGGCGTGCGCCAGGGCCTCTTCGTAGTGGATCGTCGGCTGGAGGCCGGCCCCGCCCCGCGGCGATGCGGCACCAACGGGAGCGACGGGCAGGAGCCCGGCGAGGAAGAGGGCGCCCAGGACGAGCCCGGACCGGCGTGCGATGGTCGAGCGGCGGCGTGGCTGGGGATGGGTCAACGGCACGACGATCCTCTCGCGAGTGGGGTCGGGGCATCGACGGTAGGTCGGGATGCCCGGCACGACTACGCGACGATGGTCCCGGTCAGGACCGGTACGGTGCGGTGCAGTGGGGTCGCGGTGGGGTCGCGGACGCGGGCGACGGGTCAGTGCAGCGGGAGGTACAGGTTAGAGGACTGGCTGCGTCCGTCAACGTCCCTGGCCTTGACCTGGAAGCGGATCTCGCCCGTGCCGCCACCGGTCTTGACCGTCAGCGCGACCTTGTACTTGCCGGTGCTGACCTTGGTCATGGCCACGCTCCACGTGGTCTTGCCCGGCTGGTAGACGTAGACCCGCGGCGTCGTCGACAGGCTCTCCGCCGACGTCGCCGAGACCGTGATCCGCTGGCCGCGCGCCGGGGTCGCGTCGGAGGCGCTCGGGGCGAAGGCGCGCATCTTGAAGGTGCGGTACTGGCTGATCGGCACCGGCCCGTCGCCGGCGACCGAGACCACGGACCGGTAGGTGCCGCGCGCCAGGTAGGTCCCGTCGGCCCGCTTGCCGTCGAAGACGCGGGTCACCGGGCCGGCGGGCAGCGCCACGCCGTCGAGCAGGGTGACGGCCGTGGAACCGGCCTCGTCCACGATGGTCCAGGTCACGGTCGCCGCCCTCGTGAGCTCGAACCGCAGGGTCGTGGTCTTCGCGAGTCGGTCGGCGTCCTGCGGGTAGAAGAGGATCTTGGAGGCGTCCACGTCGCCCAGGGTCGTGTCGACCAGGACCGGTCGCTTGACCGTGGCCCCGTCATTGCCCGCGGCGTCGCGCGGCGTGAGGCGGGCTTCATACGACCCGTCCGGGACGGCGGTCCCGGCACTCGTTCGACCGTTCCAGGTCACGTCGTTGATGCCCTTGGCCGTCGTGATGCGTGTGGAGCGGACCGTGTCGCCGTCGGCGTTCACGATCTTGAGCCCGATGGACCCGGCCTCGCTGGCGGTCGCCTGCCACGTCACCGTCTCCTTGGCCAGGTCGCCGTTGGGCGAGACCCACTTGACGGTGTCGGCCGCGGGCGCGACCGCGCTGAGCTTCGGGGCGACCGTATCGATCTTGAACGTGCCGGTGGTCGTCGCCGGGCCGTTGGCCCAGCCGTCGGTCGCGCCGATCCTGTACGTGTACGACCCATCGGTCGCGTCGTCGCCCGGCGAGGTCGAGCGAGAACGTGGTCCCCGAACCCGCCTTGGTCGCCACGGTCGTGTCGCCACGCTTGATCGCTACGGTCCAGGCCGCGCTCTCATTGAGGGTGCCGGCGAAGGCATGGTGACCGTCCGTGGCCGTCGTGCTGTACGCCTTGCCGCCCCCGCCGGTCAGCTTCACGACATATGGCGGCGATGCTGTCGCGGGGCTCCAGGTCGCGAGCGACGACGTAGCCGGCGATGGCCTCGTCATCGAGCCCCTGCACCTTGAAGACGGCGGTGTCGCCGGAGCCCGCGACCTTCTCGAGGAGCTTCAGTCGCGTATCAGGCGGAAGCACCGCGGCCGGTTCGATCGACGCGGCGGCGTCGGTCACGGTCGGGATCTCGTCGTAGATCGGAGCGCCGTCGGCCTTGGGCGCCGCGCGGCCCGGGACGGCGAACCCGCCGGTGATCTCCTTGGTCGTGAGACCGCGGTCGCCGATGAGCGAGCGGTAGAAGCCCGACGTGGGGTTGTCCGGGATCCATGAACGCCGTCGCCCCGACGCTGCGGGTGCCGGCGAACGACGTCACGTTGCCGTTCGCGTTGGGCGCCTTGCGCCACAGCGACTCGATGGTCTGGTTGGTCGTGAAGATCGCCTCGAGGTAGTCGACCGGGCCGCGGTGGCCGTCGGCGAGGACCGCCCGGGCCTTGCCCTTGAGGAAGCCGGCGCCGTAGTTGTCGATGCGCTTCTTGGCGGTCGTCACGCTGGGCGCCGCGCCGCCCGGCTCGGAGTTGCCCGAGGCGTAGCACAGGTGGTGGAGCATGACGATGGCGTTGTCGGCGCCAGGTCCAGCGTGGAGACGTAGGGCTCGCCGTAGTACTTGTTGTTGTTGTCGCCGTTGCCGGCCGTGGCGTTGAGCCCGAACCCGTCCTTGGTCGTGTACTTCGGGTCGTAGGTGTACGGGCTGGGCCAGCCGTTGCCGTGGCCGAAGTAGATCGACGATCGAGGCACCCTTGGCGGCGGCCTTCACGGCGGCCCACGTCGCGTTGGGGCTGTACACCTTGACGACGTTGGGCGTGTACTTGATCGCCTCGGCGTAGGCGGCGTTGGCGTACGAGCGGTACGTGTCGGTGACCCCGTGGGTCGCACCGACGACGATCACGACCTTCGGTCCCGGGTCGCGGCGCCGCGGGTGGGCGCGACGGCATGCAGCGCGGGCGCGGCGACGCCGACGGCGACGAGCAGGGCGAGCGCGACGGCGGCGAGGGGCGAGCGCAGGTGACGCAACGACGGCTCCACGATGGGGACGGGGGTCGACAGGTCCCCAGCCTCGCGTCAGCGATCGCCGCGCGCTCAATCGCAGGATGGTCCGGGCCGCCGTAGCCCCTTCGGGCCGGGGCGGGTATCACGGACGGATGGTCCGCTGGGAGCGGTGCGTGGGGTCCGGACGGGTGCGAACTGGGCACCAGGCCAACGTCAGGCTCGGAGCGCTCCCCGAGGTCCGCCAGCGACGGGTTGGCTCGGTCGCGGTCCGACAGGATCGGCCGCCCATCGGGCGTCGCGACGGCCGGCCAGGGGACGGCCGCCAGCGGATCGTCCCAGGCGAAGCCGAGCTCGTCGCTGTTGTCGTACTCGTTGGTCACGACGTAGATGAGCTCCAGCGGCTCGAGGGCCAGGAAGCCGTGGGCGACCCCGGCCGGGATGTCCACCCAGTCGTCGGCCTGCGAGCTCGCGCGTCTCGACCAGCGGCGCCGCGGCGGGCGCGTCGGCGCGCAGCATCGGCCGGACGTCGACGAGCGCGACGAAGCCGCGGCCGCTCGCGACGACCCAGCGATCCAGCTGGCGACGGTGGAGGTGGAGGCCGCGCAGCACGCCGGTCGCGGACGTGGACAGGTTCGCCTGGACGAAGCGATCCGCATCCGGGGTAGGCGCTGGCCCGCCACAGCTCGCGGAACGAACCGCGCGGGATCGCGCGAAGCGGGCGATCCGGCCGTACCGGACGCCCGGGAGGCGCGGACGGTCGACCGGCTCGGGCATCAGCGGGCCACGGCGCGGCGCAGCGCGGGTGCGTAGTCGGCCATCGCCTGCTGTCCAGGGGCGGATGGGCTCGCCGCTCGGCAGCGGCGTCGGCGCCAGGACGCCCCAGCGCGGCGGCACGGAGGCGCGGGTCCAGGTGGCGGCGGGCACGGCCACGACCGGGGTCGCGACCTGCAGACGCGTCAGCGACGTCGGCGGCCCAGTCGGCGCGCGTGGCGATACCGCCGTTGACGAGGTGGTGGCGACCGGCGAGGGCGTCGTCGGCGAGCAGCTCGCAGATGGCCTCGGCGACGTCCGCGGCATAGGTCGGGGTCCCCCACTCGTCGCCGACGACCCGCAACGGCTCGCCGGACGCGGCGGCCCGTTCCGCGGCGTCCAGGATCTTGCGCGGGAAGTCGCGGCCGGGCGGCCCGAACAGCCACGCCGTCCGGGCGATCCCGAGGCTCCCGCGCCGTCCGGCATACGCCGCCTCCGCCGCTCGCTCGCCGGCCAGCTTCGAGGCACCGTACGGGTTGGGCGGAGCCGGCTGCGTCGTCGGGGCCGTAGCCCGCGCCGTCGGTCCGGCTGCCGTCGAAGACCTCGTTCGTGGAGATGACCAGCAGGTCCAGTCCGCGCTCGGCACAGGCCCGCGGCCAGCACGCCGGTCGCCTCCCCGTTCCGTCGCATCGCGAGCTCGGGGTCGCGGGCACAGCCGTCGACGTCGGTCCAGGCCGCCGTGTGGATCGACGACCTCCGGGCGGTCGCGATCCAGGGCGACCGTCACGCCCTCGGGTGCGTCCAGGTCCAGGTCGGCGCGGGTCCAGGCGATCGGGCCCTGCGGCCCGGTGAACGGCGCGTCCTCGAGCGCTTGGACGAGCGCCCGCCCAAGCCGCCCCGTGGATCCGGTCACGGCGACCCGCATCAGCCGCCCGGGTCGATGGCGGCCGCCGCCTGGCCACCCGCCAGCCGCGTGCCGTACTGGCGCTCGTAGTAGGCGTCCCAGTCGCCGGATCGCGCCGCCCGCCACCAGGCTTCGTTGGCGACGAACCAGTCGACCGTCTCGGCGAGGCCCTCGGGGAACGAGGTCCGTGGCTGCCAGCCCAGGGCCGCGACCTTGCCGCCGTCCATCGCGTAGCGTCGGTCGTGCCCGGGCCGGTCCTCCACCTGCGCGCACGAGCGACCACGGCTTGCCGAGGCGGTCCAGGAGCATCCGCACCGTCTCGCGATTGGTCTGCTCCGTGCCGCCCGGCAGGTTGTAGGTCTCGCCGGACAGGCCATGGCGCAGGACGAAATCGACGCCGCCGGCATGGTCGCTCACGTACAGCCAATCGCGTCGCTGGAGGCCGTCGCCGTAGAGCGGCAGCGGTCGATCGTCGATGGCGTTGGTGATGAACAGCGGGATGAGCTTCTCCGGGTGGTGGTAGGGCCCATAGGTGTTGGAACCACGGGTCACCACCGCATCGAGGCCGTGGGTGACGACGTAGCTCCGCACGAGCAGCTCCCCGGCGGCCTTGGCCGCGGCGTACGGCGAGCGGGGCGCGAAGGCGGCGTCCTCGCGGGCCTGCCCCTCGTCGACCGAGCCGTACACCTCGTCTGTGGAGACCTGCAGGAACCGCGGCCGCGATGGCGCCGTGCGACACGCCTCCAGCAGCACGTGGACGCCGATCACGCCGGTGCGTCAGGAACGCCTCGGGATCCAGGATGGAGCGGTCCACATGCGACTCGGCCGCGAAGTTGACGACGGCGTCGGCGTCGGCGACGAGCGGTCCGACGACGGCGGCATCGGCGATGTCACCACGGACGAAGCGGAAGCGTGCCGCCTGCTCGGGATCGGCGCGCACCGGGGCGAGATCGGCCTCGTTGCCCGCGTAGGTCAGCTTGTCGAGGACGGTGATCGTGGTCCCGTCGCGTCGCGCGAGCACGTCCCGAACGTATGCCGACCCGATGAACCCGGCGCCGCCCGTGACGAGCAGCCGGCGATAGGTCCGGTCGGCGCCGAAGCCGTCCGGGCGCGAGGCGTCCGGGCGCGAGCCGTCCGGGCGCGAGCTGGTCGCCGGATCAGCCACCGACGCCCTCGACCGGCGGAGCGAGCCGGCCGCCCTCGTCGTCGTCGCGGGCGAGCTCGGCGGCGCGCAGCAGGCTCGAGACCGTCCCGGCGTCCGTCCAGTGGCCGTCGTAGACGCGGGTGAAGAGCCGGCCGCCGGGGATGTAGTGGTTGAGCACGTCGGTGATCTCGAACTCGCCGCGACCCGACGGCGCCAGGCGCTCGATGACCGGGAACGCGTCCGGGCGCAGGAAGTAGACCCCGATCGGGATGAGGTCGGACTTCGGCATGGCCGGCTTCTCCTCGAAGCCGATGACATGGCCCGCGTCGTCCAGCTCGGCCACGCCGAACCGCTCGGGATCGGGGACGCGGTAGAGGAGCGTGCCCGCTCCATGCGGACCGGTCTCGAACTCGCGCGCCGTCTCGAGCAGGGCGGGTCCGCGCAGGACGTTGTCGCCCAGGATGCAGCAGAACGCGTCGTCGCCGACGAAGTCCCGGGCGAGCCCGATGGCGTGGGCGATGCCCTTGGCGCCGGCCTGGTAGCGGTAGGTCAGGTCCAGGCCGAAGTGGCTGCCGTCACCCAGGAGCTCCACGACGTCACCGACGCTCTTGCCGCCGACGATGACCATGACCTCGCGGATGCCCATCGCCGCCAGCGTCTCGATGGGGTAGTAGATCATCGGCCGGTCGTAGATCGGCAGCAGGTGCTTGTTGGTGACGATCGTGAGCGGGAATAGCCGAGTCGCGGTCCCCCCGGCCAGCACGATGCCCTTCACGGCCCGAAGCGTAGCAGGGCGGTCCGCCCGACCGTGTCTCGGTCGCTCCTACACTTGTCGGGCGGCCCGGTCGTGGGCCGGGACGAAGGAATCACGCGAGGAAGCCAGGTGGGACGATCAGCCCAGGACGCCGGGACCAGCCATCCCCTGGCTGAGGCCGTCCTGCGACCGCGACCCGGGCGGAGCATCCGGCCGTGGGCCGGTCATCGGCTGGGCGCGGATGGGGAGCACGTCGGCGAGCTCTGGCTGGCGGGCCCGGACTCCGTGGTGGAGACCGCGCTGGGTCCGATGACGCTCGACGCGCTTGCCGCTGCTGCCGGGACGGCGTTCGTGGGCAGGAACGGGATGCGCCTGCTGGGCGCGCGGTTCCCGTTGCTCGTGAAGCTCATCGATGCGGCCGCCTGGCTCTCGCTCCAGGTCCATCCCGACGATGCCCTCGCGGCGGAGCTGTACGGACCACGGGCCCTCGGCAAGACCGAGGCGTGGGTCGTGCTCGACGCGTCGCCCGACGCCCAGCTCGTCACCGGTCCTCGCCCCGACCTGTCGGTGGACGCGCTGCTCGCGGCCATCGCGGCGGGCGACCTGGACCGCGACCGATGCCTCGTGGAGCCCTGCACCCCCGGTGAGACGCGGCTCCTGCGGGCCGGGACGCTCCATGCCATCGGCGCGGGCTGCTTCGTCTACGAGATCGAGCAGCCGTCGGACCTCACGTTCCGCATCTCCGACTGGGGCCGCCCCGAGACGACCGATCGCCCGCTCCATCGCGCCGAATCCGCCCGCGCCATCCGGCCGGAGGCGCGAGCCGAACCCGTGGGTCGGGACTGGCACCTGGACGGCGGGGCGCTGACGATCCCGGAATTCCAGCTGGAACTCGTCGGGGGCGCCGATGGGCAGGAGCGCCGGCCGGGAGGGACCAGCCTGGAGATCGTCACCGCGGTCCGCGGCCTCATGGAGGTCAGCGGCGAGGGCTGGAACGAGCCACTCGCTCCGTTCGAGACGCTGGTCGTGCCCGCGTCGATCACGTCGTATCGGATCCAGGGCGCCAGCGGATCGCTCGCCTGCGTGGGCCGCATCCCGTAGTCGCCGCTCGGACCCCGAGTCAGGGACGCGTCGTCGGCACCGTCGTCACGCTCGGGGTCTTGGTCGGGACCGGCGTCGGATCCAGGCACGGCTGCTCGCCTTCGGGCAGCGTGCCGTCGTCGCCCTCGGCGGAGCAGTCGACCGGCTGCTCCTCCAGCGGCGGGAGGCCGCCCTCGTAGTCGAGGATCACCAGGACGTACTCCAGCCGGTCCAGCTCGGCGGCAGGATCCAGGTAGGCGGTCTGGACGACACTGTTCGCGTCGCGCCGGACGTCGATGACCTGGCCGATGAGCAGGCCCTTGGGATACGGCGAGCGAACGCCACCGCCGAGCTCGATGCCGGCCGTCACGACCTCCACGCCGAGGTCGACCTGCTCGCTCGAATCGATCTGGTCCATGACGAGCACGCCGCCCAGCTGACCGACCACCTGGCCGGTCGCCGCGGTCGTCACCAGCTGGCCGATGACCGTCGAAGTCGCATCGGTGAGGAGCACCACCGTCGCGGAATCGGGGCCGACCTCGGTCACCCGGCCGGCCAGGGCGCCACCGGCGGAGATCACGACATCGCCGACGTTGATCCCGGCCTTGGTCCCCTTGTCGAGCCCGATCACACGCCGGAACTCGGACGACTCACGGGAGATCACGGCCGCCGCCGCGGTCTCGTAGTCGAAGCCGGCGCGGAGCTGCAGGAGCGCCGTCAGCTGCTCGTTCTCGCGGCGGATCTCCTCGAGCCGCGAATTCTCCGCCGAGAGCCGGTCGTTCTCGGAGCGCAGCGAGGTGTTGTCGACACGCAGCCGGTCGATCTCGCCGATCGCCGTGCCGATCGAGGCGACGCCGCTGGCGACCGAATCGAGGGCGCCCTGGATGGGCCGGAAGGCGTAGCCGACGCCGTTCTGGACGTCGCGCACGGCCGGGTTGCCGGAGAACGCCATGAGCACCAGCGTCACGCCGATGAGGGCCATGAACGCGATGCTGCGGCGGCGGGCGGTGCGCGTGGCGAGCAGACTGGTCATCGGCGGATCTCGGTCGCCGGCCTTGCGGCCGGGGTCAGCGTGGCGGGCGGGCGTACGTCTCGGCGACGAGGACGCGGTCCATGTTGTCGAGCTCCTGGAGCACGATGCCGGTCCCGCGGGCGACGCAGGTCAGCGGATCGTCGGCGATGTGCACGGGCATCTGGGTCGCCTCGGCGACGCGCCGGTCCAGGCCGGCCAGCAGGGCGCCGCCACCGGCGAGCACGATGCCCTGGTCCATGATGTCGGCCACGAGCTCAGGCGGGGTCTCCTCGATCGTGTCCTTCACGGTGTCGACGATCTGGGCGACGGACGGCTCGATGGCCTCGCGGATCTGGTCCGCCCCGACTTCCACGCTGCGCGGCAGGCCGGTCAGCAGGTCGCGGCCACGGAGGGTGACGCGCTGGGCGTCCCAGTCGCCGGGATAGGCCGACCCGATGGCGATCTTGATGTCCTCGGCGGTGCGCTCGCCCAGGAACAGGTTGTACTCGCGCCGGGCGAACGTGACGATGTCCTGGTCCATCTCGTCGCCACCGATGCGGATGGAGCGCGACACGACGATGCCGCCGAGCGAGATGACCGCGACCTCCGTGGTCCCGCCACCGATGTCGACGATGAGGCTGCCCGACGGCTCGCTGACCGGGAGGCCGGCGCCGATCGCGGCGGCCATGGGCTCCTCGATGAGGCGGGCCCAGCGTGCGCCGGCGTTCAGGGCGGCGTCGCGGACGGCCCGCTTCTCCACCTCGGTCACGCCCGACGGGATGCCCAGCAGCATGCGCGGCCGCGGGATGAGCCCGATCCGGTCGTGGACCCGGTTCACGAAGTACTTGAGCATCTGCTCGGTGACGTCGAAGTCGCTGATGACGCCGTCACGCAGCGGCCGCACCGCGATGATGTTGGCCGGGGTCCGGCCGACCATGCGCTTGGCCTCCGCGCCGATGGCCAGGACCCGCTTGGTCTTCGCATCGATCGCGACCACCGACGGCTCGCTCATCACGATCCCGCGATCGCGGACGTGGACCAGCGTATTGGCGGTCCCGAGGTCGATACCGATGTCGCGGGAGAAGAGTCCGAGCAGGCGGTCGAGCATGGTGGAAGGAGGGTCCTCGTCGTTCGCGGAGTCGGCGCGGGCGGTCGCGGGCGGAAGGCCTGGCCCGGGGTCGGGGCCGGTATCTCGCCGGGGATGTCGGTCAGGTAGGCCCTGGAAGGCCCCGGCAGTATACCCGAGGCTTCCGGGAGGCCCGGTCAGGGGCCTCGGCGACGGATATCGTGACGGGGTTCCCCACCCTTCGGAGGCCCCACCGATGACCGCAGCCAACCCACCCGCGCCCGAGCTGATCGACGCCCGGATGTCGCTGGGGCCGGCCGCCCTCGACGACCTGTTCCCGGAAGGAGCGGCATTCCGCCAGTCCCTCGTCACTTACGTCGTGCTGCTCTCCCTGGCGGCCCTGGTCTCGTCGTTCGGCCTGTTCCAGGATTCGGTCGCCTCGATCATCGGTGCGATGGTCATCGCGCCACTCGGCGGCGCCATCCTGGCCATCGCCGGGGCGCTGGTGACAGGTCGCGCGCGCTGGCAGGGCGTCGCGCTCCTGCAGGTCCTGCTGTCCGCCGCGTGGGTCGTCGCGATCGGGTTCGTGGTGTCACTGGTGATCCCGGACCTGCTCACGCTGACGCCGGCCCTGGACGCCCGCACCGAGCCCGGCCTCCTGGACCTGGGTGTCGCGCTGGCCGCGGGCGCGGCGGGCGCGTTCGTGGCCGCCCGACGGACGGGCACGGATGCCCTGCCTGGTGTGGCCATCGCGGTCTCGCTCGTGCCGCCGCTCTCGACCGTGGGCGATCTGCCTGGAGATGGGCCGGCTCGACGACGCGGCCGGGGCCCTGCTGTTGTTCTCGACCAACTTCGCGGCGATCGTCGTCGTCGCCTGCATCGTGTTCATCCTGAGCGGGGCTCGGCCCAGCCCGGAGTTCGTCGACGAGCGACGGCGACTGCGGGTCGGCCTGGCCGTCGCCAGCGTCGCGCTGGTACTCGTGGCCATCCCGCTGGCGTGGCGGGCCTTCCAGACCGTGGAGGCCCAGCTGGCCGCGATCGACGGGGCACCCGTCGTCCGCGCCTGGATCGGCGATCGCGACCTGCAGGTCACCGAGTATTCGATCGACGGCGAGGCCATCGACCTCGTGGTCGCCGGATCCATCGATCCCGACCGACGTACCCGCGCTGGCGAGCTCCCTGGCGACGACCCTGGGCCATCCGGTGGACCTCACCGTCGTCTACGTGCCGCGCGTCCGGGTCCGGGCGGTCGCCGAGTAGGTCAACGCAAGGTCGCTGCCGGGGCCGCAGCCCGGGTGGTGGCCGCTGGTCCGGTCCGGTCGAACGACACGCCGCGGTCGCGCAGGGACACGTACGCGTCGTGCCCGATGATCAGGTGGTCCAGCAGGCCGATGTCCAGCAGCCGGCCGGCCGCCAGCGCCTCGGCGGTCAGGTGCAGGTCGTCGGGCGAGGGCGTGGGGTCACCCGATGGATGGTTATGCACGAGGATCACGCCGGCCGCGTTCAGGCGCACGGCGTCGCGGAAGAGCTCGCCGACGCGCACCAGGGATGACGAGACATTGCCCTGGTAGACGGTCGGCACACGGAGCACGTGGTTCTTGGTGTCGAGCAGGACGACCCGCAGCTCTTCGCGCTCCAGCCGACCCATCTGGAGGATCAGCCGATCGGCCACGTCGTGCGGGCCACGGATGGACCATCGACCGGTGGGCCAGTCCGCCATCAGCCGCCGGCCGAGCTCGAAGGCGGCGACCAGCTGGGCGGCCCGCGCGGCGCCGACGCCATCGAGGGCCGCCAGCTCCAGTTCGGTGGCGCGAGCGAGACCGGCCAGCCCGTCGTGCCGGGTCAATGCGTCCGCGGCGAGATCCACGGCCGACCGACCGCGCGTCCCACTGCCCCACAACAGGCCGATGAGCTCGGCCGCCGTGAGGCCGCCCGGGCCGCGCTGGGCGAGGCGCTCACGCGGCCGTTCCGCGAGCGGCAGCTCCCGGATGGCGTGGCCGCGTGCGGCGGGCGAAGGACTACGGGCGTCGGTCACGCGAACCTCCGGCGTGCGTGGACGGGATGTGGCGGGGCTGAATCGGCTGGCGCCCGGGTGGGCGATGCGGGCGTCCCCGGGACCCGAACGACGAGAGCCCGCCGATTCCCCCCGCCATCCGGACCCCGAGGACGACGCAGAGCCTACGCAGGAGCACTCTCCCGACACTCATCGTGGGCTTCGCCGCGACTCACCCGCGCCGGGCCGCCCCGACGTCCCGGGGCCAGGCCCGCCAGGCGCCCTAGAGTCCGCCGCGGAAGGCCGCCTCGCCCAGGATGAGCAGGATGCCGTTGAACGTGGCGTGCAGGCCGATCGGGACCCAGATGGAACGGCTGCGCAGGAACAGCCAGCCGAGGGCCAGTGCCACCGGCAAGCGCGAGACGAACCCGATGACGGCGAGTCCCAGGGCCTGACCGGCCGTCCCGCCCGAGATCGTGAGGACATGGACGATGGCGAAGAAGAGGGCCCCCCGGATCAGGGCGCGTCGCGGCCCGATGTCGGCCGCCCAGGCCGTCGTCGCGAAGCCACGGAACAGGATCTCCTCGCCGATCGGGGCCACGATCGCCCCGGCCAACAGGTTGAGGATGAACCCGCTCGTCTCGCCGGTCGGGGGCAGCGGGCTGACCGGCGTCACCGGGAAGATGGAGCTCAGGACCGCCGCGATCGGGATCGTGACGAGGATGACCGGCGCCGCCCAGATGGCGCCGGACAGGAACTCCCGCCCGGCACGGACGTCCGGCCAGCGGATGCCCATCGCGCTCCACGACAGCGCACCGGCATCGACCACGAGCAGGCGGATCAGCCCGACATAGATGAGGGCCTGGACGATGACCGAGGCCAGCCGACCGGCGGGTCCGTCCACCGCGATCCCCACGATCGACATCGGGATGCCCAGGAGGATGACGGCGACGAGCGACGTCGGGATCGAGGCCGCGAAGACCAGCAGCGGCGACGGCCCCAGGTAGGCGAACCCGCCACGCGCCCGGCGCTCGATCGATTGCGACCCGGCGCCCGCGATCAACCCGATGGACAGGACCGCCAGGCCGCCGACGAGGAGGAGCGGCGCCGCTCCCCCGCCGCCACCGAGCAGGGCGATGGCGATGGTGACGATCCCCGCGACCGTGGCCAGCCAGCCCACGACGAAGAGGGCCGGTGCCTGCCGTCCCTCGATGGTGAACGTGCCGGCACCCGGACGTGGCGCACTGGACGCGGCCGCGACTGGGGGAATGGGAGCGGGGCCGGCGATGGTGTCGGCGCTCGCCGCGGTCGGCGCGACGTCATCGGGAGTGGGAACGAGGTCGGACCCTTCCGGGTCCAGCGGGGACGACGGATCCGGGTTCGCCGGATCGGACGGGATCAACGCTCCGGCAGCGGGTCCTGCGCGGTCGCCGACCGGGCGCTGCTGCGAGCCGAAGTCCGGCCCGAACGAACGGTCGTCTGGATCGCGGCCGGTGCCGCCTGGGGCGCGCTCAGCCGGCCGGTGGGCTCCAGTCCGGACGGCAGCGGCTCGATCGTGGCGGCGGCCGCCACCTCACGGCGCTCGAAGTCCTTGCCGCACCAGGCGCACAGCGACCAGTCGAGGCCGACGAGGCGCGAGCAGTTGGGACAGACCCGGTTGAGCCGCGTGCGGCACGACGGGCAGATGATCCATTCGTCGTTGACGCGACGCTCGCAGGTGGGGCAATGGTGGATGGCCTCCACCTCGGCGAGGAGGGCTTCCTCCGCCAGGTTGCGCTCCCAGGTCTCGCCGATCTTCTCGTGGGGCCGGATGATCTTGTAGACCCAGTAGGCGAGGAGGAAGAAGACGGGGGTCGAGAGGATGATCGTCGCGGCGACGAGGTACGGCAGGATCGCGTTGTCCGAACGCTGCTGCATGTCCCGGAACGCCCAATACGCGGTGGCGACCCACAGCACGATGACGTAGAAGGCGATGAACCGCAGGCCGAACTGGACGACCGGGCTCCCGATGACATCGCCGATCGTATCGGTGATCCCGGAAAGGATCTGATCCATGCTCTGGCGGTTGCCTCCGTAGGAGTCGAGTCGGTTCAGCCGCCAGCATTCGCCCCATCACGGGCGGCATCGGGCGCAGTGTAGCAGGGGTTCCCGAGGGTCCTGCAGTGTGTCGGTGGGGTGTCGACCAGCCTCAGACGGACCGTGCGTCGCGGCCGTGACGGTCCACGACGATGGCCCCGATCCCGGCGCCATGAGCGTCGGCCTGCCGCGCGGGCGCGAACGAGCGGTCGAGGCCCACGTCTCGGGGCGTCGGGCGTGTCTCCCGGTCCGTCGTGCCGCCCGGCGGGGCTACGAGCGTTCTATGGGCCCGCCTGGGTCGCCGAGGGCGCCTTCGCTCGACCGATGACCCGCCGGACGGTGCGGGTGACGATAGAGGGCGCATCCGGGGCGATCTCGGCCGTTGTCGTTCGTCGGTAGCGCCGCCCGGCGGCACATCCGCGAGCCAGCGCAGGCCGGCGCCACGGGCCGGCGCCACAGGCCGGCGCCACAGGCGGGACCGGACTGATCGTCGAACGGCCTCAGACGGACCGTGCGTCGCGGCCGTGACGGTCCACGACGATCGCCCCGATCCCAGCGCCGATGAGCATGAGCGAGCCCGAGCGCGGTCGCCATGGCCCCGAGCGAGCCGTCGAGTGGTCCGATGAGGTACGGCCAGACCAGTCCGATGAGCAGGGCACCGACCCCCAGGCCCGGCAGCCCGATGCCCAGCCAGGCGGGCACGCGCTCGCGCATGATCGCGGCGGCCAGCACGGCCAGGAGCCCGACCACGATGAGGATGTGCCACGGGCCGGCGAAGCCCCAGCGATCGAAATAGCCCACGCCGTCGGCACCGATGACCGAGATCGACGACCACGGCAGCAGGAATCCGACGAGGGCGAGGGCCGTGCCCGCGATGGCCAGCCAGCCGACGAACTCGCTCGCCTTCGCTCGAGTCGCCGCAGTCTCGCCGAGTTCGGCGACCGGGGTGGCGCTTCCGGCGGCCATGCCGGCGGCAACGGCCACGCCGGTGGCAGCGGGTCGTGACCCGCCCAGGCCCGGGCCGGTGCCAGCGATCCGGCGGGCTGGAGGACCGACGGGACATAGGCGCCTGGAGTCGGCGCGGCGGGCAGCGGCGTCGCAGCCGGCATCGCCGCCGCAGCGGCCATCGGCGGTGGGGCGACGGTCGCGGCGGGCAGCGGCGGCGGGGCGGCAACGGACGCCGGGGGCGCATCGTCCGGCGGGGGCGCATCGTCCGCGATCGGCGCATCGTCCGCGATCGGCGGCTCGACGGCCGGTGGCACCGATGCCATGGCACGGGAAACCTCGATCGGCGCCGGAGCGGCAGGGGCCGACGCGGCAGGTGCCGCCTGCTCCGGGGCCGGCTCGGGCGGCGCCGTGCTGGCGGCCTGACGGACCGCGGCCAGGGACGCCGCGTACGGGGAGAGACCCGGAGCAGCCGGCGCGGTCTCGATCGGCGGCTCGTCGTCGAAGCGGAGGTCGGCCTCGCCGCCCTCGGCCGGCTCGGACCAGGTGCTCAGCTGGCCCTCGACGACCTCGTGGCCGTTCGTCCAGCCGTTGGTCGCGGGCGCGACGTCCCGCAGGATCGATGGCGCGGGCGGGGCCACGACGGGTGCGTCGGCGGTCGCCACCGAGCTGGGTCGACGGACGGCCCCCGCCACCGAGGCGAGCATCTCGCCACATTCCGGGCAGGACAGGCGCCCATAGGCCACCGTTGATCCACACCCACCGCAGACGATCGACTGCGCCATTCGGTCTACCTCGTGTCCGGATCGACCCCCCGGGATCGAAGGTCGGTCAGCGTGCCAGACTCGGGCGCACTGTTCCAGTCCCCCGGTCGGCCGGTCGCCATTGCCCCGAACGTCCCGGCCACCTCCACGGTCCACGCGGCTGCACGCCAGGCGGATACCGCCCCGAAGAGGATCAATCCGCCGATCCAGAGCGCCGCGAACAGCACCAACAGGGCGATCGTGAGGATGGCGCCGCTCCCGGTCGTGAGGGCGGCTCGCAGACCGTCCCAGGTCGTCGACGCCGCGGCCGCGGACGGGATCAGGACCGCGAGGAGGGCCACGAGCGGCACGAGGCCGATGACGATCGCCCGGATCGGGTGGCGGACCGCCCGGCCGACCGCCGAGGCCAGGGCCCGGCCGATCCCCTCCCCGCCGAGGACGACCCGTCGAGTCGCGATGGCCCCGACGATATCGCCGACGAACCATGCGACGACGATGGCGACCACTGCCTCCGGCGCGGCACGCACGATCCGGATGGCGATCGGGGTCAGCACATCCGAGGGCACCGTGAGTTCGCGGTAGGCGATGGCCACGATCCGGGTGGAGCCCCAGGCGAGCGCCGCCGCGAACGGCAGCAGCGCCACGAACCGGACGATGAGGACCCGCAAGGCCACGTCGGCGCGACCATGCGCAGGACCGTCCACCGGGTGCGGCACCGGGGTCTCGTCGTTGACCGCGGCCGTCGCGTCCGTCGCGGCGATCTCCTCGTCGGTCGCGACGATCCCGATCGATCTCCGCCTCGACCGCCGCCGCCAGCCAGCCACCGATGGCAAGCCACGCAACGACCCCGAAGCTCACGCCACCAACGAGCAGGATCAGCGACGTCGAGGCACCGGCGAAGACGATGGTCGTGATGGACGGAGCCAGGAAGTTGGCCAGCCCGACGGCGCTCGGCAGCACGACGATCGGCGCCAGGACGACGAGGACGCCGCCACGGACCAGGAAGGCGGCCAGGGCCAGGAGCCACGTGGCCGGTCGGACGAGCGTGACGAGGAACGACGCGACGAGCGCCGCCCCGATGCTCATGGGGCGGGGCTGGTCGATGCCCCGGGCGCGGGCAGGCCGAGGTCCGGGGCGAGCTCATCGAGCCGCTGGAGGGCGGCATCGACGCGGGCGATCTCCTCGCCGTAGCGGGCGAAGTCGCCGTTGCGGAGCGCCACCTGGGCGAGGTCGAAGTGGGTCTTGGCGTACGTGATCAGGCCGACCACGTCGTTCGGCAGCGGTTCCTGCGGCCCGGTCGAGGGCCGGGGCGTGGGCGAGGCTCCCGGGGCCGGCGTCGGGGTCGCGCCGGGCGACGGTGCGGGCAGCCCGCCGTTCTCGTTCTCGGCCTCGAGGAGCAGACGCAGCGACTCGCTCAGCGTCTCGGCCCAGACCACCTCGCGAGGCGAGGCCACGATGATCCGGCGGAACTCCGGGAACGCCGAGCCCGTGGATTGCAGGTAGACCGGCTGGAGGTAGAGCAGCGAATCGCCGACCGGGACGACGATGAGGTTGCCCCGGATGACCGAGGAGCCGGACTGGTTCCACAGCGTGAACTGCTGGCTGATGATCGGGTCCTGGTCGATGCGCGACTCGATCTGCCCCGGCCCGAAGATCGTCGTGTCGGCCGGGAACCGGTAGGCCCGCGTGGCGCCGTAGTTGGGCGGGTCCATCCGGGCCGCGACCCAGGCGATCATGTTCAGCCGCCCGACCGGGACCATGGGCTGGAGGAGCAGGAACTCGGCCTTCGATTCGCCCGGCATGCGCATGACGACGTAGTAGGCCTCGGACGGGAGGGTCTGCTCGCTGCCGCCCTGGTCGGTCGGGACCGTCCACAGGTCGTTGCCCGAGAAGAAGCGCTCCGTGTCGGTCACGTGGTAGCGACCGAACATCCGGGTCTGGATGTTGAACAGCTCCTCGGGCACGCGCAGGTGGGTCGACGAGTCCGGACGGCAGCGCCGACATCGGCTCGAACAGCGACGGGAAGATGCCGGTGTAGGCGCGGATGATCGGATCGGACGGGTCCGACACGTAGAAGTGCATCGTCCCGTCGTACGCGTCCATCGTGATCTTGACGCTGTTGCGGATGTAGTTGATCGGGCCCGTGCGCAACGCGGTCGTCGTCGAGCATTCGCCGGGTCGAAGGACTGGGCATCCGGGAATCGGTCGCTCGTCGTGTACGCGTCCTGGACGTAGACCAGCTTCCCGGCGTCATCGATGACGAGGTACGGGTCCTTGTCGTACTGCAGGAACGGCGCGATGCGCGGCAGCCGATCCGCCAGGAAGCGGTGCATCAGGAGCTGGCTGTCGGCGGTGACCTGGTCGCTGATGAGCAGGTCGATGTCACGGAACCGCGCCGCGAACAGGAGCCGCATCAGGGTCGTGTCCAGCTTGATGCCGGTGGTGCCGGTCCAGCGCGTGGAGGTGCCGTCGCCGGCCGTGCCCTCGCCTTCTCCGGTGGGATAGTCGAACTCGTCCTGGCGGGCGCCGGTCACGACATAGGAGTTCGGCAGCTCGCCGAAGTAGATCCGGGGCTGCGTGATCGACCGGGGCGCCGTCGGTCGACACCGGCGGCAGGTTGCTGATGAACAGCCGCGGCTGGCCTTCGTTGGCCACCTCGTTGACCGGGACCATCGCCACCCCGATGCCGTGGGTGTAGACGATCCGCTGGTTGACGAAGCCGGTCGCCCCCTCCGACTGCGTGATGTCCAGCTCGCGGCCGGACAGCATGACCTGGCGCTGGGCATCGTCGATCTCGTAGCGATCGGTGTCGACATCGGGGAACGTGTAGTACTGGCGGATGATCTGGAGCTGGTTGAGGGTGTCGCCGAGCGGCCGGTAGTCCCACAGCCGGGCGTTCGTGAACGTGTCCGCGTCCTTGGCGATCATCTCCGGGGTCAGGATCGCCTCACCCTGGAAGTTGCGGTCCTCCCAGGTATCCAGCCCGAAGGCCAGGCGCGTCATCGCGATGTTGTTCGCGATGTAGCGGTCCTCCTGGGCGAACTGGTTGGGCTTGACCGTGAAGAACTGGACGCCCTCCGGATATGCCCGGCCGATGATGATCGCGGCCAGGACCCAGACGGCCACCGTCAGCGCCAGCGGCCAGAGCATCCGGGTGAACGCAGCGCCCACGAGGAACGCGGCCGCCAGGCCGGACAGCACGGTGAGCACGTCGTAGGCGAAGAACTGGGCGTTCTGGTCCGTGTAGGACACGCCGGTCGCGATGCCCCGGACGCTGTACGACAGCTCGTACTTGTCGAGCTGGTAGCCGAATGCGACCGAGAGGAGGAACAGGCCGCCCAGGACCGCCAGGTGGACGCGGACCGGCGTGATGAAGACGAGACCGCCGCGCATCGCTCCCACGAGGTAGCGCGCCCCGACGACGAGGAGCGTCGCGACGACGACGCCGTTGAACAGCGCCTGGACGAACCGCAGGAACGGCAGTTCGAACAGGAAGAAGCCGATGTCGCGATTGAAGATCGGGTCCACGACCGCCGTGGCGGTATCGGGCGAGAACGGCACGCGGTTCTGCCACAACAGGACGGTCTCCCAGGCCGCGGCCACGGTCCCGGCGATCGTCAGGGCGATCAGCACGCTCACCACGACGAGGACGACCCTGGCGACAGGTGTGAGATCCGGGATGTCCTCGGCCGCGAACGTGACGGTCCGCGCTTCCTCCGGCTGGTATCGCCGCCCGACACCGCCGCGCGCTTCGGCCCCCTGCTGGGCGGCCTGGTTGAGCCGGTCGAAGAGGGAACTCAGCGACGACGGGCCACGACCCGGTTCGGCCGGCGGCATGAGGCGGCCCGCGAGCCACAGGTTGCCCAGGAGGATCGCGGTCGTGACCAGGGCCGTGATGACGAACAGGCCGGCCTGGGCGCCGATGCGGGTCCAGAAGACGGTGTCGAACCCGACGCTCTGATACCACAGCGCGTCGGTCCAGACATCCAGGCCCACGCTCAGGAACGCGATCAGGCCGAAGAGGACGAGCCCGAAGGCGATCCAGCCGAAGTGCCGGCCGCCACCCCCATCGCCCTCGTCGACGACGAGCTTGGGACGGCGCGGCGGGGAGGCCTCGTGGGGCGGCGGCGGCCGGCGTTCGTCGGCGTCGGACGCGTCGTCGTCCTGGTCGTCGGGCGCCTCGTCGTCGGGGTCGGGACCCACGGAGCGGGCGCGTTTCGGCGCGCCGGCATCGGGATCTTCGCCACGTGCGGCGGCCTCCCGGCGTCGAAGCTCCTCGAGAAAATCGTCGAACAGGTCGCGCATCAGTCCGGCGAGTCTAGCCGTTCCGTGCGGGAGAGGCCGCTGGCGTCATCGGGACCGGTCGTCGGGCTTCCGCGCGTCAAGGACGCGACAGGCCCTCGACGGCACGACGGAACCCGGCGAGCACGGTGTCGGCGAGTTCGTTGGGGCGCATCGTGGCGGCGCGTGCGGGCTCGAACCGGAAGGCCGCCCGGACCGCCAGGGGCGCGCGCCACGGGCGGGTCTCGTCGTCGGGCGGGACCAACCCGCCGACCCGGAGCTGAAGCCGTCCGGCGTCCTCCAGGATCAGGCCGCTCAACGCCCCGGCAAGGGCCGGGCCCAGTCGTGCCAGCGGTGGGTCCGGCGGCGGCCCGGCGACCGGAGCGACGTCGCGGAACGAGATGACGCCCTCGTCATCGGTCACCCAGAGCAGCGTGAGCCACCAGCCGTCGGGCGCATCGGACGGCCGGGCCATGCCGGCTCGGTAGACATGGTCGCCGATCCGGACCTCGTGTTCGCGCAGGAAGGACGGGCCGGGTGGAGGCAGACGGTCAGGCACCGCCGAAGGATAGCGGTGCGCTCCGACCGGGTCCGGGAGACGGGAGTGACGCCGACCCGGAAGGATCAGGCGGGCGGGGCAGCCTCGTCGGGAGCGGCTGCCTCGGCGGGCGGGACGACCGCGGTCGCGGTCGCAGTCGCCGCCGCCGGTCCATCGGTATCGGTCGCGAGATCGGCCGTATCGAGCCGATCGTCGATCGAGTCCAGGCCGGCGGAAACCGCATCGAGCTCGGCGACGACGGCATCGGCCGCCGCGGCGTCCTCGGGCGTGGCCTGGGGGAGCCGGCCTTCGACGGTCGCCTCGGCGCGCAGCGCATCGGCCTCCGCCTGGAGGTTGGCGACCTCGGCTTCGAGCTCCAGCCGCAGGATCTCGCGACGGACCTCCAGGTCCGGCGGGGCGAGCGCCCCGGCGTCGGCCGGTGCACTGGGCTCATCGGGGTACTCGCCGCTGATCCAGGAGAGGAGTCGATTGCGCGACTTCTTGACCGGCTCCTTGGCGCGCACGATCGCGGCGGCGTCGATGGACGTCAGCCCGGGCAGCGACGGGTTCGCCGCGGCGTCCCCGGTCAGCGTCGCGCCACAGGACGGACAGTTCTCGGGGTCGCCGCTATACGAGGCGGAACACCATGGGCAGATGGAGGAGGCGGGCTCGCCCCCGGAAGGCGCTTCGTCGACCATGCGCGGAATGCTACCGCGCTACCGGTGCCCCGGAATACCCCACAGGTCCGGGGTATGCCCACCGGCCGGGCTATCGGCGTGCGACGCCGGCGAGGCCGAAACGGGCCGAGATCACTCCCATTCGATGGTCGCGGGCGGCTTGGAGCTGATGTCGTAGACGACACGATTGACGCCAGGCACCTCGTTGACGATGCGCGACGAGATCTTGCCCAGGACGTCGTAGGGAAGCTTGGCCCAGTCCGCGGTCATGCCGTCCTCGCTCGTCACCGCGCGGATCGCGACGACGTTCGCGTAGGTCCGCCCGTCGCCCATGACCCCGACACTGTTGATCGGGGTCAGGATCGCGAAGCTCTGCCATAGCGAGCGGTACAGCCCGGCGCCCTTGATCTCGTCGATGACGATCCAGTCCGCCTCGCGCAGGGTGTCGAGCCGCTCCGCGGTGACCTCGCCGATGATCCGGATGGCGAGACCCGGCCCGGGGAACGGCTGGCGCAGGACCATCGCGTCGGGCAGGCCCAGCTCCAGACCCACCTTGCGGACCTCGTCCTTGAACAGGTAGCGCAGCGGCTCGATGAGCTGGAAGCGCAGGTCGGCGGGCAGGCCGCCGACGTTGTGGTGGGTCTTGATCTTCTGGGCGGCCTTGGTCTCCGAGGTCGCGCTCTCGATGACGTCGGGGTAGAGGGTGCCCTGCGTCAGGAAGTCGATGGCGCCGATCTTGAGCGCCTCTTCCTCGAAGACCCGGATGAACTCGTCGCCGATGATCTTGCGCTTCTGCTCGGGATCCACGACGCCGGCGAGCCGAGCCAGGAAGCGCTCGCGCGCATCGACCATGACCAGGTTCATGCCGAGGTCGCGCTCGAAGGTGACGCGCAGGAGCTCCGACTCCTTCTTGCGCATGAGCCCGTGATCCACGTAGATGCAGGTCAGCCGGTCGCCGACCGCCCGATGGACGAGCGCGGCCGCCACCGCCGAATCCACCCCGCCCGACAAGGCGCAGATGACCTTGCCATCGGAGCCGGTCTGGGCCGCGTGACGGTCGACCCGGTCGCGGATGCCGGCCACGGTCGTGTCGATGAAGTTGGCGGCCGTCCACGACGGCGTGACCCCGGCGATGCCGACCACGAAGTTGCGCAGGACGTCGCGGCCACGCGGGGTATGGACGACCTCGGGATGGAACTGGATGCCGTACAGGTGGCGCTCCGGGGCGGCCAGGCCGGCGAATGGCGTCGAGTCCGTCTGGGCCAGCGAGGTGAAGCCCTCCGGCAGCCGCGTGATCGAATCGCCGTGGCTCATCCAGACCGGCTGGTCGCGGTCCAGGCCGGCGAACAGGCTCGCATCCGGCGCGGTGATCGTGACGCTGGCCGGACCGTACTCGCGGTGGGTCGTCGGGAGGACGTCGCCGCCGAGCTCGTGGGCCATGAGCTGGGCGCCATAGCAGATGCCCAGGACGGGGATCCGGCCGCTCCAGACCGCCGCGTCGGGCTTGGGCGCGCCTTCGTCATAGACGGACATGGGCCCGCCGGACAGGATGATCGCGCGGGTCCCGCGTCGTTCCAGTTCCTCGAACGGGGTGTCGTGGGGCAGCAGTTCCGAGTAGACATCCAGCTCGCGGACGCGCCGCGCGATCAGCTGGGCGAACTGGCTCCCGAAGTCCAGCACGACGACCGGCCCGGACGCGGTGGCCACGGACTCCGGGCCGCCCGGCCGGTCATCCGGGAAGCGCTCCGGCGCCGGGGCCTTGAGCGCGGTCTCGAGATACGCCTCCACCTCGGCGTCGTCGGGAGCAAGGACGCGGTGCCCGGCGTTCGCCGCCTCGCCGTGGACCGTCTTGCCCCGCTGAGCAGGCCCCCGGTCGGGATGTGTGGTCGTTGACTCCTCGGTGTCCGCCAATGCCGCCCTCCGCTGACCGTCCGCCCGCCGGACACCAGTGTACCGGCCCGGGAGCGCTGGCTCCTGGACCGGTCGTGGTGCGGGCCTCCGGTGGATCGCGGGCTGGTGATACCGGCACGTTGGGTCCGCCCCCGGCTGCTCAGCCGCCGAGGACCGACGTGATGGCATCCGCGACAGCGTCGGCCCGCACGATCGGCAGGTCGTGCCCGGCTCCGTCCACCTTCTCGAGCCGTCCGTTCGAGGACCGCGCGGCGAGTTCCTCCTGGAGCTCCCACCAGATGCCGAGCACGGTGCTCGCGCAGGGGCTCTTCGAAGCCCTCGGTGATGCCGGCCGTGTCCGTACCCGCGAGGACCACGAGCGGTCGATCGCCGAGCTTCGACGACGCGACGATCCCGGCGCTGTCCGCAATCAGGAGCCCTTCCGGGTTGCCGCGTCGGATCCTTCTCGAAGGTCTCCGGATCCGTCCGCGTCAGGTGGATCGCCTCTGACTCGTCGGGGGTCTCGGGCGGCATCGCCGCGGCCCAGCGCTCGCTCGCGGCCGGTGGGCGGACGTCCACGAGGACGGCACCGACGACGTCGTCCGAGTAGCGCTCCGCGTGGACCAGCGCGTTCCATCCGCCGACGGAGTAGCCGACGAGCACGTAGGGCGGCTGCCACATCGGCCACATCGAGCAGCGCGCGGAGGTCCGCGAGCTGATCCGCGGTGGTGCGGCCGGCGGGGGCGTCGGCGGGCGGCGACTGGCCATCGCCCGCGCGGTCGTAGGCGCAGGCGCGAACGCTGCCGTCCAGCTCGTGGAAGACGTCGCTCCACTGTCCGGCATCGCCGGTGAGGCCGGACTCGAAGATCACCGTCGGTTTGCCACTGTCGATGGGGCCGACGCACAGGAGGTGCATCGTCCGGCCGCCGCCGATGTCGAGGTCGGCGAGCAGATCGTGGTTCGCGGTCGACGCCGCGACCACCGGGGAGACGGACGTCGCGGCGTCCTGGCCGGGACGAGCGGACGACCCGCTCGTGGCCGTGCCGGCGCAGCCCGCGACGATGGCGAGGCACGCTGCGCTCACGCCGAGAACCGTTCCGAGTCGTCGCATGTCGAAACCTCCGAGCCGGGTCGGCGCTCCTCGTCGACCGCTGCCGGCAGCGTCCCGTGCGGCGGCCGCCACGTCGTCGGGGCTGCCGGGTCCGTCGTGTCCGGGCTGGCCCTGACGCCACCGTGACACGGGTCCGTATCGTTGCGGTCGTCAGCCATGTCCACAGGAGGCCGCGATGCGGGCAGGTCGTGCGATCGCCGGGATCCTGCTCGTCGCCGTCGCGGCCTGCGGCGGGACGGCCCCGGCCCGCGGCTCCGACCCTGCGACGGGCTTCCCGCGCGGTGTGTTCAGCAAGGAGTTCGACGACCCAGAAAGCGGTCGCGTCCGACTGGATTGGATCTTCGGGCCGGACGGTCGATGGGCCGAGGTCCCGATCCCGCTCGATGGACAGCGACAACCGTCGCCGGTCGTGCGCGGCACGTATGTCGTCGAGGGGGACACGGTCACGATCGCGACCACCTGGCCGGACGGCTGGGGCACCAGCCAGCACCGCTGGCGACTGGACGGCGGGGACCTCTGGACCGTCTTCGTGGCATCCGACGTTCCGGAGGATGCCGATTGGTTCGCGCCCCTCGACACGCAGCCGTGGCGGCCCGTCGGATGACCGGGGTCCTGGTCCGACGCCCGCGTGTCGTGATCGTCGACGACCACGCCGGTTTCCGGGCGACCGTGCGGCGGCTGCTCGAGGCGGACGGCTGGGGCGTCGTCGGGGAGGCGGCCGACGGCCGGTCCGCGATCGAGCTCATCGAGCGCTCGGACCCGGACGTCGTCCTCCTCGACATCGGGCTTCCCGACATCGACGGTTTCGCCGTGGCGAGGCACCTCGCCGACGCCCGCAGGGTGGCGGCTCGACCGGCGATCGTCCTGATCTCGAGCCGGGAGGCGGCCGCGTTCGGCGGGCGACTCGCCGCGGCACCGGCGCGCGGTTTCGTGTCGAAGGCCGAGCTCGATGGCGCCGTGCTCCGGGCCCTGCTGACGACACCGGCATGACCCGTCGCAGGCCCGTCCGCCGCGCGGTCCTGATCCTCATCGGGATCGTGGCCCTCGTCGTCGGTCCGTGGGCGACCTCGCTCCTGACGCTGACGGCGGAACGCAGCCCGGCGCTGTTGCTCGCCGACGTGGCGGTCGGCTGGTCGATGATCGCCGCCGGGCTGGTCATCGCCGACCAACGGCCCGGGAACCGGATCGGACCGCTGGCGATCCTCACCGGATTCGCCTGGTTCGCCGGGGACGTCGCGTCCGCCGAGTCGGCCGTCGTGGCCTATGCGGGGATGGTCGTCCACGGCTGGTTCGATCCGCTGTTCGCGCTCGTGATCCTCGCCTACCCGTCAGGACGGATCACGCGCCGTCCCGAGCGGCTGCTGGCGATCGGGTTCATCGTGGTCCAGGGCGCGTGGACCCTGGTCAAGGCGTACGCGCTGCGGCCGATCGCCTGGTGGTCGTGTCCGGACTGTCTGGAAACGGTCGACGGATGGATCGACGGGCAGATCACGATGGAGTGGCTCGGGCGGGTCGAGACCGCGGCGTTGACGGCGTTGAGCATCGGTGTCCTGGTGCTCGTCGTCTCGCGCTGGCTGCAGGCCAGCGGCGCGGCGCGGCGCCGCCTCTCGCCGGTCGTCGTGGCCGGGGCCGTCCTCACGCTCGGGTTCACGGGCGGGTTCCTGCTCCAGACCGTCCTGCCGACGAGCGCTCGCACGTCCGAGGGCGAGCTACGTGTCGTCGTCCTGGCGGTCCTGCGCATCGGCGTCGCCGTCGGACTGCTCCTCGGCGTGCTCCGCGATACCGCGACCCGCGGGCGGATCGCCGACCTCGTCGTCTCCCTCGACACCCTCCCGTCGACGGCGGACCTCCAGGCGTCGTTGCGCGACGCGCTGGGTGACCCGTCGGTCGCGGTCTACCGCTGGGATCCGGGCCTCGCGGGGTGGCGCGATGCGTCCGGACGACCCGCGGCTCCGCCACCGGACGACGACCGGCGGGCGGTGGTGACGATCGCCGACGGTCCGGTTCCGGGTCTCGCCATCGCCCTGGACCCGGTCCTGCGCGACGACCCCGGGCTGGTAGCCGCGGCCGTCGCGGCGGTCCGCCTCGCTGTCGAGAACGAGCGACTCCAGGCCGAGGTCCGCTCCCAGCTCGAGGACGTGCGGGCGTCGCGCGCTCGCATCGTGGAGGCCCAGGACACCGAGCGCCGCCGTCTCGAGCGCGATCTGCACGACGGCGCCCAGCAGCGACTGGTCTCGCTCCAGCTGTCACTGGGACTCCTCCGTCGACAGCTCGGGCCGGACGCCGACCCGGCGACGCTCGCCGAGCTGGACGCGGCCTCCATCGAAGCGCGCGAGGCGGTGACCGAGATCCGGGAGCTCGCCCGCGGCGTGCACCCGGCCGTCCTCACGGAGGCTGGCCTGGGACCCGCCCTGCGATCCCTCGCGGAACGGGCCTCCATCCGGGTCGATGTCCGTGTGGACGACCTGCCCGACGGTGCCGCCCGGCTGCCACCGGCCGTGGAGGCGACGGCCTACTTCGTCGTCGCCGAAGCGCTCACCAATACGGCCCGCTACGCCGCGGCCGGCCATGCGTCGATCGAGGCGCGGCGGGATGGCGACACCCTCATCGTCGAGGTCAGCGACGACGGCCGCGGCGGCGCCACGCTCAGCGGGGGATACCGGGCTGGCCGGCCTGCGTGACCGGGTGACGGCGCTCGACGGGTCGTTCGCGCTGTCCAGTCCGCCGGGCGAGGGCACGCGCCTGATCGTGGAGCTGCCATGCGCATCGTCCTAGCCGAGGACGGGGTCCTGCTTCGGGAGGGCCTCGTACGGGTCCTGCGCGACGGCGGCCACGACGTCGTCGCCGCCGTCGGCGACGCGACCAGTCTCCTCGCCGCGGTGGCCGTCGCGGACCCTCGCCCCGACCTCGCCATCGTGGACATCAGGATGCCGCCGACCTTCAGCGACGAGGGACTGCGTGCCGCGGAGACCCTGCTCGGCGGCGACCCGGCGACCGCCGTCCTCGTCCTGTCGCAGGCGGTGGAACCTGGTCATGCGGTCCGGCTGCTCGGTGACGGACGGGGCGGGGTCGGCTACCTGCTCAAGGACCGCGTGGCTGACGTCGACGACCTGCTCGACGCGGTCGGCCGCGTGGGGCGCGGCGGCACGGTCATCGACCCCGAGGTCGTGGCGATCCTCGTGCGGCGGCGGCGCGACCACGACACCCTGACCGACCTCACGGACCGCGAACGCGAGGTGCTCGCCCAGATGTCCGAGGGCCGCTCGAACGGCGCGATCGCGGCGCAGCTCGGGATGGGCGAGAAGACGGTCGAGACGCACGTCTCGCGGATCTTCTCCAAGCTGGGCTTGGAGCCGGAGCCCGACGACCACCGGCGGGTCCTCGCGGTGCTGACCTGGCTCTGGGCGCGATAGCCCGACACGTCTCCGCAGCCCGCAGCGGTCGGGCCGTCGCGCCGCCGTCAATCGGCGTTGCGCATCGCCTCCGCGGCCAGGGCGATGTAGCGTCTCGAACTCCGCGGCCACGTCCGCTGGCGGGTCGAGCTCGGCGAGCGCGGCGCGCATGTGCAGGAGCCATCGGTCGCGGGCGGTGGCATCGATCGCGAACGGGAAGTGTCGCTGGCGCAGCCGCGGGTGGCCGCGCTCGGCTTCGTAGGTGCGCGGGCCGCCCCAGTACTGGGCGAGGAAGAGGGTCAGCCGACGCGTCGGCGGGCGCGAGGTCGGCTTCCGGGTACAGCGGGCGGAGGACGTCGTCATCGGCGACCCCGGCGTAGAACCGGGCGACCAGCGCCTCGAAGAACGGCATGCCGCCGGCCCGGGCATAGAGGCTGGTCTGGCTCGATCACGCGTCCGAGGATAGGTACTCGGCCGGGCGCCGGTGCGGGTTCCGCGCGGCCCACGCTCGCAGGTAGCGACGCGTTGCGCGGCGTGACCCGCGAGACGTCAGCGACGCGCGCGGGTCGGGCGGGTGGACCGGGTCGTGCGTTCCGGGCCGCGCAGGTTCGCGGCGGCGATGTCGAGGAACGCGAGGGACCCGATCGCAAGGATCAGCAGGCTGAGCGTGTCCATGCCCGGAGGATGCGCGTTCCCCGAACGCCACGACATCCGGCGAAGGTCCACTCGGGACCTGGCCGGATGACGTAGACGGGCTGAGGTGGGAGGGAGGCTCGCGTCGGCGGGCCCCGTCGGCGAGCCCGGTCAGGCCGCCGCGGCGACGGCGACGAAGCGGCGCGGGGAGACCATCGGCGCGAGGGCCTGCTCGACGGGCGAGGCGACCACGGCGACGCGGGTCTGGCGGCGCACGGCCACCGTTCGGAACGGCTTGAGGGCGAAGCGCATCGCCACGAGCCATGAGCCGATCATCCAGATGAAGAAGGCGACGCTGGTCGCGTCTCCGGCACCCAGGATGGACTCACCGGCACGGGCGATCATGAGGATCGAGAAGGCCGACGCGCCGATGCCGGCGGCGGCGAGGTAGGCGACGCAGCGACCCGCTCCAGCGGCGACCGCGGATGAGGCCGTAGACGGCGACGAGATGGGCGAGGCCGGCGGCGATCCCGATGATCGAGAGCCACGCCGCGAGCGGCATGCCGACACCGGACTGCGGGGCCACGACCGCCCCGAAGGCGAGGACGATGAGGCCATTGATGGTCGTGACGAAGGCGGCGAACCCGCGGGTCCCGCGCTGGAAGCGGATGGGGTCCCAGGTTCGGTCGGGGGCGGCGGCGCGGGCGGTCATGCATCGACTCCAGTCGTGGGGAGGGTCCAGGTCCAGGCGGGATCGGGCGCGATGACCCGGTCCGCGGTCTCGCCCGTCCGACGGGCGAGGTCGGCGAAGAACGCGGCCCGGCGATGGGACACGATGCGCGCGTCCTTGCAGGGGCATCCGTCGACGAGGCAGGCGCGACTCCCGGCGGAGGCGACGTGGGCTGGCAGCGTGGCCGTGGTGGCGTTGACCTGATCCGGGTGGAACATCGCGACTGACTCCTTCCTCATCGACCGGCCGGACGAGGGCCGGTGGTCGATGAGTCGGAGGATGGGCGCCGCGCTCGCGAGCGGGCATCGACGCCGGGCGCCAACCCGCATGGACGGATGTCAGTCCGCCGGAGCCGACTCCAGGCGACGCTTGAACGCCTCCACGTCGAGGGCCGCGGCACGCTGCACCTGGGGCACGACCATCCCCTCGAACATCCGATAGCGGAGCGGCACGTCGATCCTGGCCGACCAGCGCAGGCGGGTGCCACCGTCGTCGGTGACGGCCAGCTGGGCATCGAGCGTCGTGCTGATGCCGTCGGCGTCCTTGCCGGCGATCGCGAAGTGGGACGGCGCGTCCATGACCGTGACGGCCGCATCCACGACGCTGGCGCGACCCGCCGCCTTCTGGTCGATGGTCAGGCGAGCCGCCGACGGCGAGGGCGGCGTCAGATGTCCGGCGCACGCGCACGATCCCGGTCGCGATCAGCCAGGCGGGCCAATGGTCGACGTCGGCGAGCGCGGCGAAGACCACGGCCGGTGGGCGGGCGATGTCCGTCTCGATGACGACCTTGATCGCCATCAGCCGGCCTCGGCGTTCGGGACCAGGCGGAACGACGGACCGGTCCCGAGCCCTTCCGAGGGCGTTCCGTAGCGAAGGATCAGCTCACGGACGGCGCGTCCGTGGTCGGGCCGCTCGAGTTCCTCCGCCGTGGCCTGGAACCGGCGATCGGCGATGACGACCGTCACCGCCGGATCGGCCAGGAGGTTGAGACCCCAGGCCGAACGCGGACCGTTGGCCGCGACGAGCACAGAGCCATCCGGTTCGGCGATGTACCCGACGGCGACTTCCCGTGGCAGTCCGCTGATCCGGCCCCGCGTCACGAGCTGCGCGACCCGGCCCTGCGCGACGAGCTCGCGCTCCATCGCATTCAGCGGGCGCGCTGCCAGGACTTGCCCTCGGTCTGGGTCGAGGGCGCGTAGACCATCTCGACGGCCTGCATCTCGCGGATCGTCCGGGCCCCCAGCGCCGCCATGGACTGGCGGAGCGCCCCGACGAGGTTCTCGCTGCCGTCGGTCACGTGGGCCGGGCCATCGAGGATCTGTTGCAGCGAACCGGTTGTCCCCACCTTGATGCGTGTGCCGCGCGGCAGGGTCGGCGACGGGGCGGCCATGCCCCAATTGGTCCCGCGGCCGGGGGCCTCCTCGGCCTTGGCCAGGGGCGAGCCGATCATGAGGGCGTCGGCGCCGGCGGCCACGGCCTTGGCCAGCTCACCACCACGACGCATGCCGCCGTCGGCGACCACCGGGACGTAGCGACCCGTCTCCGAGAAGTACGCGTCGCGGGCGGCAGCCACATCGCTGATGGCCGTCACCTGCGGGACGCCGATGCCAAGGACCTCGCGGGTGGTGCAGGCCGCGCCCGGCCCGACCCCGACGAAGACCGCGGCTGCGCCCTGCTCCATCAGCGCGAAGGCCGCCTCGGCATTGGTCGTGTTGCCGACCGCCACGGGGATGGGCATGTAGCGGGTGAAGTCCTCCAGCGAGAGCGGGTCGTAGCCGGTCGCGAGGTGGCGGGCGCTGCTGACCTGGCTCTGGACGAGGAAGAGGTCGGCGCCATGCTCGGCGCAGAACGGACCGAACCGGCGGGCCGCGGCGGGGGTCGCAGCGACGGCCGCCTTGCTGCCCGCAGCATGGATCGCCTCGAGCCGTGCCGCGATGAGATCCTCGCGGATGGGCTGCTGGTAGACCTCGGCGAGGAGCGCCTGGACCTCGGCGTCAGGGGCCGTGGCGATGCGCTCGAGGACCGTCTCGGGGTCGTCGTAGCGCGCCTGGACGCCCTCGAGGTTCAGGATCGCCAGACCGCCGAGGCGGGCCAGTTCGCCGGCCATCCGCACGTCGACGACGGCGTCCATGGCGGCGGCGAGGATCGGGATCGCAAGTTCGATGCCGCAGAACGTCTGGGTCAGGTCCACGTCGGCCGGTTCGACTGTGTCGGTCCCGGGGGCGAGCGAGACATCCTCGAAGCCGTACGTCGGTCGGATCGTGTCGACCTTCGAATGGAAGACGCGGCGCGTGGCCGCCTGCGTCGTCGTCTCGGTTCCGTCGATCACGTGGCCCTCCTGGGTCCGCCGTCAGGGCAGAGGCCCGCCTCACCGGGGCTATTTCTCGGGGCGAGTCTACCAGCGAGCGAGTCGAGGGGAGCCGGCCGGTCGGGCCCGGCGGCGGGACGCCACACCTGCGACGCGGCGCGGGGGGTCTGCTCGGGTCCATCATCGCCGCTGGATCGGTGTGGACCGACCCGGGCGGTGCACGTACGGTACGGCCTGGATCAGCCAGATCCATCGAGACACGGGGCCCAACCGCTGCGTTTGGATCATCTTCGACGGCTGATTCGACTTTCAGTCACCCGCCTGCAGTGCGAACGCGAAGGCTCCCGTGGCAACGGCGTCCGAAGAGACCCGGATCGTGTACGTGCCGGCGTCGGGCAGGGCCACGCGACCCAGGTCATCGCAGCTGTCGTCGGTCGCCGAGATCGGACTGCCGGAGGGTCCGCGCAGTGCCCACAGCAGGCCGGTCGTGCACGGGCCGGTCGCGTCGAGGAAGACGACATCGCCGGCTTCGGCCGTGAACGTGTACTCCCGCCAGGCGCCCGGTGCTGAGATCGACCCGCGGACCGTGTCACCGACCTTGACGGGCGCTCGCACCACGGGCGGCACGGCTGACAATGCGAACGCGAACGCGCCGGTCGCGGCACGGTCGGTCGTCAAGGCGATCGTGTACGTGCCGGCGTCGGGCAGGGCCACGCGACCCAGGTCATCGCAGCTGTCGTCGGTCGCCGAGATCGGACTGCCGGAGGGTCCGCGCAGTGCCCACAGCAGGCCGGTCGTGCACGGGCCGGTCGCGTCGAGGAAGACGACATCGCCGGCTTCGGCCGTGAACGTGTACTCCCGCCAGGCGCCCGGTGCTGAGATCGACCCGCGGACCGTGTCACCGACCTTGACGGGCGCTCGCACCACGGGCGGCACGGCTGACAATGCGAACGCGAACGCGCCGGTCGCGGCACGGTCGGTCGTCAAGGCGATCGTGTACGTGCCGGCGTCGGGCAGGGCCACGCGACCCAGGTCATCGCAGCTGTCGTCGGTCGCCGAGATCGGACTGCCGGAGGGTCCGCGCAGTGCCCACAGCAGGCCGGTCGTGCACGGGCCGGTCGCGTCGAGGAAGACGACATCGCCGGCTTCGGCCGTGAACGTGTACCGGACCTGTTGCCCCATGCGCGTCAACGTCCCATCGCTTCGCATCCCGACGAAGATGTGGCGCGGCGTCGGGGCGGCGGGATCCACGATGTCGGCCATGCCCGCTGCGGCCGCCACGGCGGAAGCGGCGTACCCGGCGTCACCGGTGAGGCCCACGTCCAGGATGCAGGCGTCCAGCGCGGCCCCTTGCTGCATCAGGAACGCACGACACGTCGCCTCAGCCGCCGCACGCACCGCACCGTCCAGCGTGTCGACGGTCGCGATCGCCCGCGGCATTGACCGATCCGTGAAGGTCGCGGTGGACGTTCCTTTCGCGTAATCGAACAGCGAGGCTGCACCGTCGATCCTCCAGCTGTTCGCGAACTCGGCGTAGAGCCGCGCCTGGAAGTCGGCAGCGCCGGGCACCAGAACGGTGCCCTCTCTCGACGCGACATCGTTCTCCGGTTGCCCGTCCTGAGATCCGTGCAGGCCGATGAGGCCCGGACCGATGTCCGGAGCCGGCGTGAAGGCGTAGTCCACGCGTCCGCCGAATGCGGTGATCGACATCGCCGTCCCATCACGCCAGCGCAGGGTGATCTCGGAGCCGGACCGCTCCAGGGTCCCGCCGCCTGGCAAGGCCCGGGCCAGCGGGTCGCCGAGCACGGCCTTGCCACCGACGCGGATGGTCGCCTCGTCATGGCCCTTGCCAGGGTAGATCCCGATGCGGTCGCCATCGACCAGTGCCGCGATCGCGGTGTTGACGGTGATCAAGCCGGAGTCCCCTAAGGGCTCCGATCGGACCTGGACGCGGAGGCGTCCATCATGGCTCGCGATCGCATCGAACTCACCCGCTGCCTGGAAGTCGAACTGCACGCCATCAGCCGAAGTGAGGTGGGGATCACCAAACGAGCAGAAACCCTTGCAGTCACCTTGGATGTTGGGGCAGGACTTTCCGAGGCACACGAATTGGGGGGGTGAGATCCGACAGTACAGCGCGCCCCGACAACCTTCGGGAGGACCGCCGTCGTACGGTCCGTCGCTCTTGCCGCACCGTCCGAAGAACCCGATGCATACCAGTTCGTCTTGCTCCGGATGGTATTCGCAATAGACCCCCTCACATGTGTACTTACCTCCTGGCCTCGTGGTGCCGGTACACGAGCCGAGGCAGAACTCGTACAACCCAGACAACCCAGTGGGATCTCTCGAGTTCACTGGATCCCCACCCGCATAGCGGTACAGGTTGACGTCGCGGGCCTCATAGCGGAGGGGATCCGGGCTCGTCCACCGACCGACCGTCGAGTCGTACTCGCGGGCGCCGAAGTGAACAAGGTATGTGTCCGGGTCCAGGAGACCACCGGCGAAGCCGAACGGCTGGAAGCCCGGCGCGGTGTCGCTGATCACGTGTCCCCGGACGTCGTAGCGCATGTTCTGCGCCACGCGGCCTGTCGATGCATCGATGACCGCCAGCGGACTGCCGACCTGGTCGGTGACGATGCTGTACGACGTGCCACCACGGTCCATCGCAACCAGGAATCCGGCCTCGTCGTACGTGAATCGTGCGTCGATGCGACCGTTGGCATCAGAGATCGCGACGATCCGCCCATCCGGGTCTGGGACGTACCCGGTCGTCCTTCTCCCGCCCACCTCCCGGCCCACACGTTGTCCGGTCCCGTCGATGATGTACGTGATCTCACGGCCGGATGGGCTCGTCACTCCCCGAAGCGTGCCAGTAGCATCCACCGACAGCCGGATCGTCCCAGCCGGGCCCGTTCCTTGGACGAGGTTGCCGGCAGCATCGGACATCCACGACGTTTCGCCCCATTGCACGAGGCGATCCGCAACGTCGTACGCACCCTCGATCCTGCGATCGCCGGTCGTCGACGAGAGAAGGTTGCCGGCGGCGTCGTACTCGTAGGCCGTGGTGACTCCATCGACCTCGGCCATGGCCAGGCGGCCGGCGGCGTCCCATGTCGACTCCTGGCGTGAGGAGCCCGTCGCATCCTCCGTCACGACAGAGATCAACCGACCGCGGATGTCTCGCCCGTACCGACGATCAAGGACAGTCGACCCGCCAACGGTGGTGGTCGACCGGGCGAGCCGGCCAGCTGCGTCGTACGCGAGCGTGGTGACCACCGCCCCCTGGGTCATCTCGCGCACCAGACCACTGGCCGGATCGCGCGTGAAGGCGACGGCGCCGCGCCGGACCAGTGAGCCAGCCATGTCATATGACGACGCGACCGGTTCCGTCCCGGCCACGACTTCGGTCGCGACACGGTCTCGGGTATCCAGGGTGCGCGAAACCGACGCGGCGCCGGGGCCGCTCCACGCGATGCCGGACAGCCGATCCGCCGCATAGGTGTATTCGGTCGCGATGTCGGCGTCCGACACCGACGAAACCGCTCGCCCGGTCCTCGGATCCGAGACGATTCGAACCGAGTTCGAACCCGCTGACCAGCCAGCGAGGCGACCCTTCTCGTCCCATGCGAACGTGATCTTCCGATCGGCGGGGCCCGTGATGTCCATGAGCAGCCCGTCAGCGTCGTACCTTCGACGCTCGGGGTTGCTCCCGCCAGAGGTTGGCGGCAGGAAACCCGTGGGACGCCCGCCAAGCGTCACGCCTAGATGCGCGCCAAGGCGATCGCCCGCGCGGACGCCGATCAACCGCCCAACAGGGTCGGTATCGAGGACCACGACCTCGCCCGTGTTGTCGGTGGACCGCACGACCTGGCCGCGTCCGTCAACGGCGAAGCGGGTGATGGCTCCGTCCGGTTCCGTTCGATTCACGATCCCGGACTCGCGGTCGTAGTCGAAGGTCGTCGTGGCAGCGAGAGGGCCCTCGCCGATTGTGGTAGACCGCAATCGACCTGCGTCGTCGTACGTCCAGGTCTGTCGTGCGGCGCCTGGACGCACCCGATCCACGAGGCGTCCGGCGGTGTCGAATGAATCCGATGACATGTGTCCGATCGGGTCGGTGGTCGTCAGGGTGCGCTGACGCGCATCGAGCGTCGTCGTCGAACGTGATCCATCGTCCGTGATCGTGCTGGACCAAGAGTCCGGTCGCAGCGGGTCGGATGCCTCGACGGTCATGGTGGTCTCGATCCGCCGCGACATACCGTCCGCCCTGCGGACGATGATCGGTGTGGCCAGCGGCACATCCATACCCCATCGAGGATCCGGCTGCACCCCGACCTCGATGATCGAGCCGTCGGAGCGCGTGACCGTCAACGAACCATCGGCTGCACGAACAACCTCTGAGGTGGCACCGGAGGATGATCGGAGCGTCCGTCGAACCCCACCGCCGGGAAGTGCGGCGGCGTCCATCTCCGAGGTCCGCCCGAGCTCCGTGGTCGAGATGAGCCTCAGCGCGAGCGCGTCCTGCGTCCGGGTGAAGGTCGTGGTGGTGCCATCGGGATCGGTCTCGGATACGAGTCGTCCCGCGGAGTCGTAGGAGAACTCGGTCCGACCGCTCATGGCGTCGACGATGGCGGTCGGGCGACCCGCGGCGTCCACGCTGATCGACGTGCCGGCTCCCATCGGATCCCGCAAGCCCACCAGGTGCTCGCTCTGGTCGAGCACCACGTCAGTCCGAGCGCCTCCCGCACCAACGAACGCGACCAGACCACCCGACTCGGAACGCTCGACGTCCAGGGCCACTGGTAGATCCTCGACGTGACCGTCGACGGCGATGACCCGACCCGCGGCGTCATAGGAGAGCATCAAGGTCGTCGCGCCGAGGATCCCATCGATCGTTCGGACGTGTCGGCCGGCCTCGTCGAAGACATCAACCAACTGATCGTCAAGATGGGCGATCGCGCGCTCCCCACCGCCAAGGTCCGTCGGCGTCGCCCGTCGCCAGGATCCGTCGCCGGGCAGCCAAACACGCTCGGATTCCACATACCGGTCGATGACGTCGAGCGACCAGCCGCCGAGACCCAGGGACCTCGCCGACCACGTGCCGCCAAAGTCGCTTGCGACAGCCCAGCGGCTGTCATAGGTCAGACGAAGGCCGGTCCCGACGAGGGTTATCGTCGCGTGCGCGTCGTCCGTCATACAGGTCGCCCATCGCTCAGGATCGCAGACCTCCAGGTCGAGCGAATCGGCGCGCGATTGTTCATCGGAGGGGGCCGGCCGGGGAGCGGTCGGCGGCGCGGTCGTCGGCGGCGCGGATGTCGGTGGGTTCGGACCGCCGCACGCGGATATCGCTAGCAGCGTGGCGAGCAGCACCGGCATGGCGCGCGAGAAAGAACGCATCTGCGGCACTCTACGACAGCGCGAAAGCGGCACACATTGCCCTGAGGGCTGGCGCATCGTCGTGTGTCGGCTTCTGTGTCAACGATGGGACCGTGGTCGCCGGTCCCCCTCAATGGTCAACTCGAACCAGGCCGCCCGTTCCGGATCGGCGAGATCGTCGCGGATCCGCTCGATCGCGGTCCGGTATCCGGGCCAGATCACCTCGTCATGGGCGTCATCGACGGCCAGCCAGCGGGCGCCATCGTGCTCACGGGACAGGCGCGGTTCCGCGCCCGCAGGCAGGCGCACCGCGAACACGGCCGCCGTGACGATACCGTCCATCGACGGCTCGTGGAACTGGTTGACGAGGTCGAGGTCGTAGAACGCCTCGATGTCCGCGCCCGTGAAGCCGGTCTCCTCCGCCAGTTCGCGGAGAGCCCCGGCCGCGATCCGCTCGTCCGGCTCCAGCGACCCCGAGACGCACTGCCACAGCCCCGGCAGGATCCGACCCGGCGCTCGCTTGATGAGCAGGATCTCCAGGTGCTGGACGCCGCGGGCGGTGAGCGGGATGCGGAACATCCAGCAGTCGATCAGGTCGGGGCGAAAGGGGCTCATGGGGTCCTCATCGGCCGGCGGCGCTGCCCGGGTTCGCGGCATCCGGGTCGGAGGCCGCGCGCTGGTGGTCCACGATGCCATGGAGTTGCTCGAGATGCATCAGGTCGTGGACACCGGCGAAGAGCAGCCACTCGCCGCAGCGCAACCGACCCACGATCGGGTGGACCAGCGGACACGGCTCGGCCTCGTGGCCGGCGACCGTCCCGGCCGACCGTGCCACGATCCGCTGGCTCTGGGCGATCTTGCGGCGGAGGGTGTCGCGATCCGTGTCGGCGGGGCCGGGCACGCCTGGGACGACGTGCGGAGCATCCGCTGGGAACGTGCCCGCGGCGGCACGCGCTGACGCCAGCGACAGGCCGGCCCGGGCGTCACAGGCGTGGCCGATCGCCTGGGCCACCGTCCAGTCCGCCTCGCCGCCCGGCCGGCGCAGGTCGTCATCGGTGAGCTCGTCGACGATCGCCGTCAAGGCGGCGGCGGTCGCGGCGAGTTGCCCCGCCAGCGCGACCGCGCTGCCGGTGCCCGACCGGCGACGGACCTCGCGACGCACCGAGAGGAGGTCGCCGTCCTCGATGCCGCGCCACGCGGCGACGATGTCGGGGGCGCCCGGCTCCAGGTCGTCGACCCAGCTGGTCATCGGTGGCCGCCCGCCATCGTCAGGGCCTCGGGGCGACCGCGCAACCGCCACATGGCGACGATCCCGACGGCCGGACCCAGCGCCAGCAGCACGAACGCCACTCGCCAGCCCGCAGCATCGGTCGGGTCCATCAGGCCGATGAGCAGGATCGTGACGGAGGTGAACACGAACCCGACCGCCGTCTGGAGCGACAGCGCCGAGCCCGCGGTCCCGGCCGGGGCGAGCTCCGAGACCGCCGCCGAGAACTGGGCCGAATCGGCGATGACCGTCACGCCCCACAGGATGCCGAGGACGACGACCACGACCGGCGACGCCCCGAACGCCAGCCCGACGAGGATCGCGCACGTGCCTGAAGCCGCCATCGCGGCGATGGTCGTCGCCGTCCGGCCGACCCGGTCGGCGATGGCCCCGGCGACGACGCAGCCGATCCCGCCGACCGCCACGACGACGAACGCCGCCAGGCTGGCCATGGCTGGGTCGTGGATCCCGGCCGCCGTGAAGCTCGCGGCGAAGAAGAGCGGAACCCACGTCCACATCGCGAACAGCTCCCACATGTGGCCGAGGTAGCCGGCATTGGCCAGCCGCACCGCCGGCTCCGCGTACGCTCGGGCGGCGATGCGCAGCGACAACCGCTGCGACGGCACGTCGAAGGGTCCGGTCCGCACACCGAGGGCGACGACCGCCGCGCCGATGAAGCACGCGACGCTGGCCGACGCGATGACCGCGCGCCAGTCGAGGCCCGCGGCCACCCCGATCGTCCGGAACAGCAGCGGCGACGCCGTCCCCAGCGTGAGCGCCCCGATGATCGTGCCGGTGGCGAGGCCACGGTCACGCCGGAACCAGCCCGCGGTGAGCTTGAGGGCGACCGGATAGGCCGCCGCCTGCGCCGCGCCGGTCAGGATCCGGAACGGGATCGCGGTGGCGAGATCGGTCGCGAGGAACGCGAAGCCGAGGTTCGCGAGGCCGGCACCGAGCGCTCCCAGAGCGAAGAGACGCGGCCCCGGGACCACATCGGGGACACCGATCAAGCCCAGCACGATGGCCGAGACGGCGAACCCGAGGAGGACGGAGATCGTGAGGATCGGCAGCCCGAGGGCGTCCATCCCCCACTGCTCACGCGAGGACGGGGGCCACGCTGGACGACGCGAACGAGGGTGACATCGCACACAGGAGGCCGAACGAGATCAGGGCCAGCTGACGCCAGCGCCCGGGCGGATCAACGGAGGTCAGCGGCTGCGTCATCGGATCAAGGCGGTCGGCGGCGGCCGTCCGTCAGAGCCGTTCGAATCGGTCGACGGCCACGACGAACACCGTCGCGCCCCCGACCTCGACCTCCAGCGGGTACGGCATGAAGAACTCGCCGGGCTCCATGATCGGCGGCATCGGGTTGACGACCTGGGTCCGCGACGTGCAGGTGTCGCGGACGATGCCCATGACCTCGTCGACCTCGGCGTCGTCGACGCCCAGGATGATGGTCGCGTTGGACTGCTTGAGGAATCCGCCCGAGCTGTGGAGCCGCGTCGCGCGGAACTCCTTGTCGAGCAGGGCATCGACCAGGGCGGAGGCGTCCTCGTTGTGGACGATGGCGACGACGAGCTTCATCGCGCGGAGTATCAGTGCCGCGTACGTGCCCGGTCAACGCGTGTACCGGTCGAATCGCGGGGTGTACGATGCGCGCTCCGAAATCATCGAGCGTGCAGGAGTCGACCCGTGACCAGCGACGGTCCGTCCCGCGATCCCCGATCCAGCCTGTCCAGCGCCATCGCCGCGGCCGCAGCCGGGGCAGAACTCGACGCATCGCTGCAGGCGATCCTGAACGCCGGCGCCACCGGCCTGGATGCCGTGCTGGGCGCGATCTTCCTCCAGGATCCCGACCGACCGGGCCTGACCCTGGCCGCCTCGGTCGGCATGCCCGACCCGTCGCGCCTCGAGGCGGAGGCGCAGGACGCCTCCCACCCATTCGCCGAGGCGGCGGCGACGCGGACGGCGACCTTCGACCGGGTGGCCCTGACCGCGGCCGGGACCGAGTTCGTCGGTGCCTACCTGCCGCTGGTGATCGCGAGTGGCGGCGTCGACGTGACCCTCGGCTCGATCGGGCTGGGCTGGTCCGCGCCGAGGGAGCTCGATGCCACCGATCGCGAGGTCCTGACCGCGATCGCGTCGTTGGCCGCCCTGACGGCCGATCGCGCCCGCCTCGGGTCGACCGCGGCCGAGCGTTCGGAGTGGTTCGAGCGCATGGCCCACACCGACCCGCTGACCGGCCTCGCCAACGAGCGGACGGTCGGGCGCATCCTGGAGCTGGAGCTGGCCCGTGCGGGCCGGCAGGGGTCCGAGGTCTCGCTCGCCCTGTTCGATATCGACGACTTCCGGTCCGACCAACGCGGACGACGGCCACGAGGTCGGTGACGACATCCTGCGACGGGTGGCGGCCGTGCTGGCCGAGTCGGTCCGGCTCGTCGACACGGTGGGTCGCATCGGTGGCGACGAGTTCGTGCTGGTGGCTCCGGGCTCGGCGGGGGCGATGGTCGCCCGGCGGGTCCAGGAAGGCATCGCGGCCCTGCCCGCGGTCGCCGGACGGATGGTGTCGGTCTCGGCCGGCGTGGTCCGGTTCCCGATCGACGGCGACGATTCGGAGTCGCTCATCGCCGCCGCGACGGCCACGCTGGAGCGCGCGAAGGCCGCCGGCGCTGGATCGGTCGCCGAAGCCGAGGCGACCGGGGCGTAACCCGGTCCCTGGCCGTCAGGGCGGCGGCGGTCAGCCCGCGGCGGTCGCCGTGCCGGCCGAGACGATCGGCATCGTCGGCGTCGTCGCGCCGGGACCGGGCTCCAGCGTCAGCGCCAGGACGATCCCCGCGTCGGTGGGCAACCCGCTCGCCTGGAAGGTCGCGGTCCCGGCGGACCCGACCGTGAAGCCGCCGAGAGGGACCGGCACACCGTCCCCAACGATGACCCAGGCTTCGTAGACCTGGTCGCCGGTGGTCGGCGCGAGGTCGCGCATCGCCATCGTGACGTCGCCGCGAAGCGACTGACCGCGGCCAGGCCGGCCGGTCCGCCGCCCTCCGCCGTGAGGACTGCGGTCAGCGATCCCGGCTGCGACGCGACGTCCAGGACGGCCGCCACGTTCTGCTCATAGGCCTTCGACGCGTTCAGCTGACCCTGGAGCAGCAGGTTCCAGCCACCGAGCACGACGATCGCGAGGACCGCGGCGATCCGCAGGGCCCAGGCCGCGGGCGAGGTCCGCGTACGTTCGGCCGAGGTCGTCGCCCGGCCTCGCGCTCGCTCGCGGACGGGAACGGGATCGGCGCCGGCGCGGCCGTCGCGACGGGCGCCACGTCATCGGCCTCGGAGCGCGCCGCGAGGTCGGCCGCCGCGGCGGTCATGATCCGGTCCTTCAGCCCGGCCGGCGGCTCCACCGACGGGCACGCTCGCGTCCAGCACCGGCAGCACGGACCCGAGCTCGGCGAACTCCTCGTGCGCCTCGGCGCAGGACGCCAGGTGCGCGCGCACGACGCCCATCTCGTCGGCATCGAGCGCGCCCAGCACGAACGACGCCGCGAGGTCGCGGACCTCGTCGCAGGTCAGTCCGCCGTCGCCGGGCGGCGTGGGCGCGTCAGGTCGTCGCTCACGTCGATCCCTCCTCGAGGGCGCGTCGCATCGCCAGCAACCCCAGCCGCATCCGGCGACTTGACGGTCCCCAGCGGCGTGGCAGTGCGGTCGGCGATCTCCTGCTGGGTCAGCCCACCGAAGTAGGCGAGCTCGATCGCCTCGCGCTGGACGTCCGATAGCCCCGCGAGCGCGCCGCGGACGGTATCGGCATCGAGGGTCGCCGAGACCTCCGCCCAGACGTCGGGCGCCCGGAACTGCGGCGGCGGCACGTCCTCGTGTTCCGGCAGCTCCGTGGTGGGTCGGCGACGCCGGATGGCATCGATGGCGCGGTGGTGGACGATCGCCAGCAGCCAGGTCTTCACGCTGCCCCGTCCTTCGACGTAGCGGGCGGCGTTCCGCCACGCGCCCAGGAACGCGTCCTGGACGACGTCCTCGGCGAGGGTGGCGTCATTCGTGATGCGGTAGGCGATCGAGTAGGCCATCGTCTTGTAGCGCTCGTACAGTTCATCGAGGGCGTCGAGTTCCCCGTCGGCGATCCGGACCAGGACGGCCCGGTCCGCGTCATCGGCGACGGTCGCGACGCGGAGCGGGAGCGGCCCGGTGGCATCGCTCATCGTGGAGTGCGCAGCGCAAGCGATTCTGGTTCACCGGCGGCCATCCGCGCATCGACGGCCCGCGCGATCGCCTCGGCGACGACATCGATCGATCGGGTCGCATCGAGGACGACGAAGCGCACCGGTTCGGCGGCGGCGAGCGCCAGGAAGCCGTCCCGGACGCGTCGATGGAAGTCGAGATCGAACTCGGCCTCGAAGCGGGTCACGTCCGCCGGGCGCCTTGCGCGCGAGGCCGGCCTCGACCGGCAGGTCCAGGAGGATCGTGAGATCTGGCGCGAGGCCGTCCGTGGCGATCTCGGCGAGCGCCCGCAGGCGGTCCAGCGAAACGCCCGCCGCCGAAGCCCTGATAGGCCAGCGTCGAATCGGCGAATCGGGCGCAGATGACGGTCGTGCCGGCCGTCGAGGGCGGGCGCGATGACCTCGGTCACGAGCTGGCGACGAGCGGCGTTGAAGAGGAGGGCGTCGGTCAGCGGGTCGGTCGTGCCGCCGCGGCCCGCGCCGTCCGGGCGAGCAGCACCTCGCGGAGCGCTCGCCGAGCCAGGTCCCGCCCGGGTTCGCGGGTCAGGTGGACGCGAGCGACCCGTCGCGACCAGGTGCGTCCGCAGCCGTTCGGCCTGGGTCGTCTTGCCGCCGCCCTCGGGGCCCTCGATGGAGATGAACCAGCCGCCAGGGGCCAGTGTCCCGGGTCGTGACATCGGGCCGAGTGTAGCCCACGGCCGCTCGAGGCTCCCCGACGACGGGCGCGCGCGACCCCGGCCCGCGTCGCACCGGACGAGCGGGTCGGGGTCGGGATCGTGGCGGCCGTCGGTGACGGCCGGCCGTCTAGTGGTGGTGGTTGTGGCTGTAGCCGTTGCTGGCGATCCCGCTGTACGGGAACGAGCCGGCAAAGGACAGGTCGTTCTTGTCGACGCCATCGCCGACAAGCTTGTTGGGCGAGCGGTCCTTGACCCCGAAGAGGCCCTGGAGGACATCCCCGTAGCCCTGGACGACCGCACGAAGGGCGATGTCCGTGACGTCGTCGGTCAGGCGTCGGCCATTCGGCCAGGCAGCCAGATCGGCGGCGTCGTCGTAGAAGGCGCCCAGGCGCCGGCAGGCGCCGATGTCGTCATCGGCCCGGTCGGCCGTGCACGGCGGGATGCCCGGTGTTCAGGCGCAGCATGTCGGCCTTGACGGCGCCGGTGCTGTTGACGCCCGGCAGCCCGTTGAGGAGGATCAGCGACAGGTCGGTGCGACCGGTGGTGTCGGCGTCGTCGAGGGCCGGGTAGAGCCGCGTTGGCGAGCCGCCGCCAGCTCCGGGGCGAGGTAGTACTTCTCGAACATCCTTGTCCTTGTACGGGTCGCGCCGGTTCCAGACGTCCTTCAAGCCGACCGGGATGATCACCTCGTTGATGAGGGGATTGCCCAGGCGGGAGACCTGGACCCACGGGCCGCGATCCGGTCTTGCTGCCGTCGGCTGTCGATGCGTGGTGGTCTTGCGACGCTGGGCGACGGCCCAGATGCCCACCGTGGCCTTGGCGTTGTCGGCGGTATGCGCCGTGTGGTCCGACGTCAGCGAGGTGATCGGCACCTGCAACGCGATGGTACAGGACGTTGTGTCGACTTGAGCGCGTCGACGCCGGCCGCGTCGGCGAGCGGGATGACGTGGAGCGCTGTTGAACGGCCGCAGGCCGGCGAGGTCGAAGATCGAGCCGAGGTCGACGAAGAACGGATCGTCCGTCTGGCCGGCCCAGAACTTCGCCGAGTTGATCGAGTCTTCACGCCGGTCCGCCACGATCTTGGCGTAGGTGCCGGGCGGGTTGGTCCGACGGCCCGACGTTGGTCGGCACGGTCGGGACGCCGGTCGCCAGCGTGCTGCATGACGCCGTTCTCGTAGCCGCTGGACCGTGTACGTCTGGCGGATGTTGAGGTTCGCGTCGGTGCGCGCTCGTGACCGGGCCGTTGTTGTAGAGGAACGAGGCCGGCGTTCTTGCGCGTGGTCTTGAACCGTGAACTAGTAGGTCACGTCGCCGACGACCGTCGCGGTCGTTGTCGACGTGGACCGCGTAGCGCGCCGCGGGATCGAACTGCCAGAAGTTCGGGCCTCCGGCCGGGTCGGCCTGGGCGCGTGTAGTTGAGGACGATGTTCACCTTGGACGGGGACTGGCCATCGACCCAGGCGTACAGGTCCGTGTTGTCGACGGCGGGGTCTGGGCGATGAGCGGCGCTTCGCGGTGGCTCGAAGCCGAGACCCCGACGACCGAGGTCAGGGTGAGGAGAGCGGCGCCGGCCAGGGCGACGATCCTCGAGGACTTGGGCACGTGTCTGCCTCCGTGATGGTGTGCGGTCCGCGGCCGCATCGGACGTCGATCGCCTCCGGATGCCCCGACGTACGGTGAGCGCGGTCGACGCAGGTACGCGGTCGCGGCGCCAGTGGATGACTGCCCTGCCGAAGTCGCCGGCGGTCCCGCTCGCGACAGCCGTCGTTGATCCGATCGGCGCGGGAGCGCGTACCCTCGGGCATCATGGGACGCTCGCCGGGCCACCGGCCCCTCCGCCATCCACGCGCCCGACGCGGTCTGGGCACGCCCGGTGTCGTGGCCGGCGTCCTGGCGATCGTCGCCGTCGTCCTCCTGCCGACCGTGGCGATGGCGCATCCGCTCGGCAACTTCACGATCAACCACTACGCCGGGCTGCGCGTCGAGCCGGACCGGGTCCTGCTCGACGTCGTCATCGACCAGGCCGAGATCCCGACCTTCCAGGCGCGCCAGGACTTCGATACCGACGGGGACGGCTCGGTGTCCGACGAGGAGACCGATGCGGGCCGGGTCGACGCCTGCGAAGGACTCGCCACGGATCTGCGAGCGACGGCCGATGGGGCGCCGCTCGACGCTGACCCTGACCGACGCCGGGCTGACGTTCCCGCTCGGGTCGGCGGGCTGTCGACGATGCGGCTCGTCTGCGGGTTCAGCGCCGCGCTGCCGGCGGCGCTCGACGCGACCACCCCGACCCGGATCACCTTCGAGGACCGTTCGGATCCGGACCGGCTGGGCTGGCGCGAGATCGTCGTGACGGGCTCCGGCGCGACCGTCGACGTGGTCGACGGCAGCGCCCGGGCGACCGACACGTCCCAGCGCCTGACCTCGTACCCGGCGGACCTGATCGCGCAGCCGCTCGCCGACGCAGGCCGTGACGATCGATGCCGTCGCGGGTGGCCCGACCCTGACGCCCGTCGTCATCCCGGACGCGACGCCGGTCGAGGGCGCGGCCGCCCCCGTGCCAGTGCCCGGCCCGTGCCGTCGGTCGCGGCGTCTGCAGTGGGCCGCGGCGACGGTCGCGCCGCGGGCGAGCGCGGAGGCGTCGGCGGTGGCGGCGGCGCCCGGTTCGGTGGCGGCGGCCGGTTCGGTGGCGGCGGCCGGCGGTGCCGTGCCCGGTGGCATCGAGGGCGAGCTGCCGTCGATCTTCCGGGCGGCGGACCTCACGCCGGTCGTGCTGCTGCTGTCGCTCGTGACCGCGGTCGCGCTGGGCGCCGGCCACGCCCTGACGCCCGGCCACGGCAAGACGCTGATGGCCGCCTACCTCGTCGGGACCCGCGGGACGCCGCTGCACGCGGTCGGGCTCGGGCTGTCGGTGAGCGTCTCGCACACGGTCGGGATCCTGGTGCTGGCGGCGATCGTGGTCGGCGCCGCGGACGTCCTGCCGCCGGACGTCGTGGTCCGCGCCGCGCCGGTCGTGGCCGCGATCTCGATCCTGGCGATCGGGGCGTGGATGCTCGTCGGGGAGGTGCGCCGTCGACGGGCCGTGGCGGCAGCGGCGCGCACGCACGACGCACGGGACCATGCGCACGAGCCACGACCACGACCACGACGCACGAGCATCGGCGCGGGCAGCACAGCCACGGCGGGATCCGGCACAGCCACCTCCCGGCGGCCGGGCGGCTCGATCACCTGGCGCAGCCTGTTCGTCCTCGGCCTCGCCGGCGGCCTCATCCCGTCGACCAGCGCGCTGCTGATCCTGCTCGGCTCCATCGCCGCCGGCCGGGCCGGGTTCGGGTTCGTGCTCGTCGTCGCCTTCGGGCTCGGGATGGCCGCCGTCATGGCCGGCATCGGCCTCGCGCTGGTCCTCGCCCGCGATCGCGTCGATCGCCTGCCCTCGGGTGGCGGCCTCGGCCGGGCGCGCGAGCTCGTCCCGCTCGTCGCCGCCGTCCTCGTCTTCGGGTTCGGGATCTACCTGACCGCCCAGGCCATCGGCGGGCACGCCGACGCTCTGAGGCCCGGGGCCGGATCCCCGGCGAACTGTGGGCACCCGGAACATGACGTGTGCCGACATCGGGTCGAGCGCCGCACGCGAGCCGCGAATGGAACATCGGGCGTTCCATCGGGAGTCCGAACGCCCACTTCGAGGCGGATCTGGAACCCAGCGCGTGCCGTCGAGGCCATCTCGGCACATGTGATGTTCCAGGGGCGGGCGGCGGGCGGCGGGCGCTGCCTGGAGGCGGGCGGCGCGTAGGGCGGACAGCAGGCGCCAGGCGGCATAGGGCATCCGCCGGACTGCCGCGACCGGGTCGATGCGCTAGGCTGCGCCGGCGCATGCGAGACCTGACCGACCGCGCCCTCGATACGGCCACCATCCTGGGCGCCGGATACGCCGACGCGCGCGTCGTCCGCCGCCTCGACGAGTCGATCGCCATCAAGACCGGCCGCGTCGAAGGCGTGGCCTCCGGCGAGAGCGAGGGCTTCGGGGTCCGCGTCCTGGTCGATGGCGCGTGGGGCTTCGCCAGCTCGCCACATCCTGACCGACCGACGAGGCCGACCGCGTCGCCGCCGAGGCCGTCCGGATCGCCCGGGCGAGCGCCACCGCCCTGCGCGACGCCGACGGTCCTCGACGACCGGCCGCCCGCCCACGGCACGTACGAGACGCCGGTCGAGGAGGACCCGTTCGACGGTCCCGCTCGAACGCAAGATCGCCGACCTGCTCGCCGCCGACGAGGCCGCGAGCCGGGTCAAGGGCATCGCCTTCACCGAGTCGATGTACGCGGCCCAGCGCGAGTGGAAGACCTTCGCCGCGACCGACGGCAGCTTCACCGAGCAGACCATCACCCACGTCGGCTCGGCGGTCGAGGCGAACGCCATCGATGGCGACGAGCACCAGCGCCGGAGCTACCCGGACTCCGGCGGCGGCTGGAACGCGGCCGGCTACGAGTACATCCGGCGCCTCGACCTCGCCGAGCACGCCGAGCCGCTGGCCGACGAGGCCGTCGCGCTGCTGACCGCGCCGCAGTGCCCGAGCGGCCGGTTCACGATCATCCTCGACCCGACCCAGCTCTACCTCCAGGTCCACGAGATCGTGCGGCCACCCGACGCGAGCTCGACCGCGTCTTCGGGACGGAGGCGAGCTACGCCGGGACGAGCTTCCTGACGACCGACAAGCTCGACGAGGGCTTCCGCTACGGCTCCGACCTCGTCACGATCGTCGCCGACGCCACCGCGCCCGGCGGGATGGGCACGTTCGGCTGGGACGACGAGGGCGTCGCGGCCCAGGCCGTGCCGCTCGTCCAGGACGGCATCTTCACCGGCTACCTGAGCTCGCGCGAGACCGCGCCGCGGATCGGGCGGCAGAGCGGCGGGGCGATGCGCGCCGACGGCTGGAACCGCATCCCGCTCATCCGGATGACCAACATCAACCTGCTGCCCCGCCCCGGGATGAGCCTCGACGAGATCGTCGCCGACACCGACGACGGCCTCTACCTCGCCTCGCAACCGCTCGTGGTCCATCGACGACCGGCGGCTGAACTTCCAGTTCGCGACCGAGGTCGCCTACGAGATCAAGGGCGGCAAGAAGGGCCGGCTGTTCAAGAACCCGACCTACACCGGGCATCACCTACGAGTTCTGGCGGTCGTGCGACGCCGTCGGCGACGAGCGGAGCTACGTGATGCTCGGCACGCCCAACTGCGGCAAGGGCGAGCCGGGCCAGACCGGGCACGTCGGCCACGCGGTCCCGGGCGCCCGCTTCCGCGACGTCCAGGTCGGGGTCGGCAAGTGGTAGGAGGCCGCGCGGTGGCCACGCCGCTGCCCGGTCGCTCGATGAACGACGAGCGCGCCCACGACGCCCTGGCCCTCGCCGAGCGCGCGCTGGCCCACGCCGATGCGCGCGGGCGCCAGCGAGGCCGAGGCCCTGGTCATGGCCGAGGACGCCGCCCTGACCCGGTTCGCCAACAGCCAGATCCACCAGAACGTGGCCGAGACCAACGTCGTCGTGAACCTGCGGTTCGTCGGTCGGCAAGCGGGTCGGCGTCGCCGTCGACGGGCCGGACCGACGAGGAGGGCCTGCGCCGGCTCGCGGAGAACGCCGCGGCGATCGCCCGCGTCGTCGAGGAGCTCGAGGACTGGGCCGGCCTGCCCGCAGCCGACGCCCGATCGAGGACGTCGCCGGCGGCCTACGCGCCCGGCCACCGCCGAGCGCCTCGCCGGAGCTGCGCGCCGAGGGCGTCCGGGCGGTCATCGCCGCCGCCGACGCCGCCGGGGTCACCGCCTACGGCTCGTTCTCGACCGGCACCGAGACGACGGCGGTCGCCAACTCGCAGGGGCATCCGCGCCGGCGGGACGCCGGACCGTCGCCCAGCTCCTGACCGTCTCGATGGGCCCCGACGGCGGCACCGGCTACGCCGAGCAGGCCGCCGTCGACGCCACGACCATCGATGCCGCGGCGATCGGCCGCGAAGCGGCGACGAAGGCCCGGCGCGACCGCGAACGCGGTCGCCATCGATGCCGGCGACTACCCGGTCGTCCTCGAGGAGTACGCCGTCGTCGACCTGCTCGACATGCTCGGCTACCTCGGGTTCTCCGCCCTCGCCGTCCAGGAGGAGCGCAGCTTCGTCGAGCTCGGCAAGCGGATCGGCACGCGACCTCGTGACGATCGTCGACGACGGACGCGACCCGGCCGGCCTGCCGATGGCGTTCGACTACGAGGGCGTCGCCAAGCAGCGCGTCACGCTCCTGGACGCGCGGCGTCTGCCGCGGCGTCGTCTACGACGCCCAGACGGCGGCGCGGGACGGCGTCACCTCCACCGGCCACGGCCTGCCGGCCCCGAATCCGTACGGTCCGTTCCCGCTCAACCAGGTCATGGCCGCGGGCGACACCGCCCGCGAGCGACCTCATCGCGCGGCCTGGATCGCGGGCTGCTCGTGACCCGCTTCCACTACACGAACCCGGTCCACCCCAAGCTCGCGATCGTGACCGGCATGACCCGCGACGGGACGTTCCTCGTCGAGGACGGCCGGATCGTCGGGCCGGTCAAGAACCTGCGCTTCACGCAGAGCTACCTGGACGCGCTCGCCGGCGTCGTCGGCGGTCGCCCGCGAGCGCAAGACGCTCAAGGGCTTCCTGGGCGGCGTCGTCGTCCCGGCGCTGCGCCTCGAGGGCTGGACGTTCACGGGGACGACCGAACACTGACCCCTATGGAGGAGCCGCGATGACCGACATCTGGGTCTGCTCGACGTGCCACTCCATCAATCGGCAGCGCAACGACCGCTGCTACAAGTGCGGCGGCAAGCAGGACCAGGCGACCGGCGCGCTGGCCGAACACCCGGACGGAACGCGCCATCCAGACCCGCGCGCACCGTGCCCTACCGCGGCTCCCTGCTGCGCGGGCTCATCGCCGCGGCGTTCATCCTCGCCGTGGCGGTCCTCGGGGTGATCGTCCTCAACGAGAGCCTCGCGGCCGTCCGCTACCTGCGTGACCAGATCCCGGACATCCTCCAGACCGGGGTCATCGACGAGGCCGAGCTCGCCCGACGCTCGGCCGGCGCGTCGATGCCCGGCCCTCGCGCAGACGGTCTGCGCCGTGGGTGCGCTGCTGTTCTTCGCCGCCTGGCTCAGCCGGGTCGTCGCCAACGTCCCGGCCCTGGGCGGCGGCACCCCCAAGGCGACGCCGACCCAGGCGTTCATCTATCCGCTCATCCCGATCTGGAACCTGTTCAAGGTCCCGCCGATGATCCAGGACGCGCTCGTATCGCCTGGACCCCAAGGCCGGCGGCTTCTTCATGATCCTGCTGGCCTGGGTCGGCCTGGTCGGCAGCTGGATCGTGTCGTTCGTCGTCGGCTGGTGGGTGAACCTGCGGATCGCCATCGATCGTCATCAACGCGAAGACCGTCGGCGAGGCCATCGCTGACGTCCAGCAGGCCTATCGACATCCAGGTCATCGTCGACATCGTCACGACGCTGATGGTGTCGGTCGGCGCGATCGTCCTGGTCTTCGTCATGCTCCGCATCGAGTCGCGAGCGCGTGCCCGAAATCGCGAGATCGTGACGGCATTCGATGCGAGCCTCCCGGCGGAGAGCCTCCCGGCGGTCCCGGAGACACCGCCCGCGGCCGGGACGCCGGTCGCCGTGGCGACGCCGCCGACGTCCCTGGTCGTGGCGGCCGGCGCCGCCCACGCGGTCGCCACGGGCCGCGCGGCGCCGACCGCCGTCGAAGCGACCGCGCCGCCGCTGGCGGCACCGGATCCGGCGGCTGGCGGATGCCGCCCCGGGCACGGCGGTGAGTGCCACGTCCCTGGGGGCGAGCCCGTTCGCCTCCGGCCCGCAGCTCGACGTCGCCGTGGGACGCGACGGGATCACCGTCAGCGTGGCCGGTTCGGCTCCGGAGCCGGTGTCCCTCGACGAACTCCACGAAGCGGCCGATGCGTTGGTCGAGGCACGGGGCACGGCCCTCGTCTCCGCGAGCGACACCGAGGACGAGACCGCCGCGACGATCGAGTCGATCGTGGCCGACTTTCGCGCGGCCGGCGTCCCGACCCGACAGGGGTAGGGCCGACCGCGGGCACCGCGCCCGCCGCCGACACCACGAGTGTCGCGAACATCACGAACGCGCACGATCACCCGCCCGTTGGGCCGGATCGGCGCAGGACCACGCCGGTCCATCGCCGTCGCGCAACTGGTAGTGTCGGCGCGCCACCACACCGCGCGCGCCCGACCATCCCGAACGCCCTCCGGAGGACCGATGCCCGCCCAGCCTGCCCCGTCCGCGTTCGATGTCGAGGCCCTGCGGGCCGAGTTCCCGGCGCTGCGCCGCGAGCAGGACGGCCGGCCGGTGGCCTTCCTCGACGGGCCCGGGCGGCACGCAGGTCCCGCAGCGCGTCATCGATGCCGTCACCGACTACTACACGCACACCAACGCCAACACCGGCGGCGCGTTCGTCACGAGCGAGGCCAGCGACGCGATCTCGGACGAGGCGCACGCGGCGGTGGCCGACCTCCTGGGTGCCGCGAGCCCCGACGAGATCAAGTTCGGCTACAACATGTCGACGCTCACGCTGCACATCGGCCGGCAGCATCGGCGCGACCCTGCGACCCGGGCGACGAGATCGTGGTCACGACGCTGGACCACGAGGCCAACGTCAGCACCTGGGAGGCGATGGCCGCCGATCGCGGCGTGACCGTCCGCCGGGTCGACGTCGACCTGGACGACGTGACGCTCGACCTCGAGGACCTCGAATCGAAGCTCAACGCGCACACCAAGCTCGTCGCGGTCGGCTATGCCAGCAACGCGGTCGGGACGATCAACCCGGTCGCCGAGATCGTCGCGCGCGCCCACGAGGTCGGCGCGCTGACGTACGTCGACGCGGTCGCCTACGCGCCCCACGGCCCGATCGACGTCCAGGCGCTCGACACCGACTTCCTCGTCTGCAGCGCCTACAAGTGGTTCGGGCCGCACCTCGGCGCGCTGTACGGCAAGGCCGAGGTCCTCGACCGCCTGCCGGCGTTCAAGGTCCGGCCCGGCGCACGATCGATTCGAGACCGGCACCGCCGTCGTTCGAGTCGATCGCCGGGACGCTCGCCGCGACCGACTACCTGCGCGACGTCGGGCGCTCGTACGGTGACGTGGCCGGGGCGCCCGGGCGCCGCGGACGCCAGCGAGCGGCGGCGCGAGCTGGTCGCGGGCATGATCGCGATCGTCGACTACGAACGGGAGCTCGTCGGCGCGGCTCATCGCCGGCCTCGCAGGCGATCGCCGGGCGTCACCATCCACGGCATCACCGACCCGGCGCGGGCCGCCGAGCGCGTCCCGACCGTCTCGGTCTCGCTCGACGGGGTCGCGCCGCGGGCCGCCGCCGAGGCCCTGGGCCGCGACGGCATCTTCGTCTGGGATGGCGACTTCTACGCGACCGGGCTCATCGAGCGGCTCGGCAAGGCCGAGACGCGGCGGCGTCCTGCGCCTGGGCCTCGTCCACTACAACACGGCCGACGAGGTGGACCGGACGCTCGAGGCGCTCGGAGCGGATCGCCGCCGGATGAGCACGACGCCGGCGACCGATCCCGGTCCGATCCAGGCGCGGCTCGCGCGCGGGTTCGACCCGGCCGAGCTGCGCCGGATCAAGCGGCTGTGGGTCCGCCACTCCATCGCCGAGGACCGGCGCGACATCGACGGCCTCATCGCGACGCTCAGCCCGGACTGCACCTACGAGATCGTCGTCACCGGCCAGCGCTGGGAGGGCCACGACGGCGCCCGGGCGTTCTACACGGAGCTGTTCGCGGCCTTCCCGGACAACGCCTTCGCGCTGAGCGAGATCGTCGTCGGGCCGCAGGGCGTGTTCGAGGTCGCGACGCTGACCGGCACCAACCAGGGCCCGTGGGCCGGCGTCCCGCCGTCCGGGCTGGCGGTCGCCCTGGAGGTCCTCATCTTCTTCCCGTGGGACCCCGTCACGGAGCGGTTCACCGGGGAGCGGATCTGGTTCGACCGCGGCGTCGCTCCGCCGTAACGATTGCCGGAACGCGTCACGCCGCGATCATGCGACCGTGCGACCGCCGCAGGCCCCCGCGCGCCGCGTCGCGCCCCCGGCGCGCCGTGGTCGCCGTGGGCGGTCGCACTGGTCGATCTCGCCGTGTTCATCGGGACCTGTGGTGCTGGTCGTGCGAAGGCGGCATCGGCCGATCCGTCGACGTCGTGACCGTACATCGCATTGCCGGTCGCGTTCGGCGGCGTCGGCGCGCTCCTGACGATCCGCGTGCCGGCAATCCGATCGGGCCGCTCCTGCTCGTCGCGACGACTCGGCTTTGCCGTCCTGGTCGGCGGCAGCGCCGCGGTGCCGGTCCGTGCTGGCACTCGGCGTGGATGCCACGCACGTCGACGACTGCTCGGCCGGCATGCCGGGCCAGCTTGACCTTCATCCCCGACCCTGCGTGATCGTGCTGGTCGGCATCCCGCTCGATCTTCCCGGACCGGCCGCATGCTCTCACGCGCTGGCGGTGGGTCGTCGTGCTCCTGACGGTGGCCTCGCTCGTGCCGGTCCAGCTCGCGGACGCGTCGCGACGACGGACGTCATGGAGGTCGCCGGGCTCGAGGACCCGTCTCGGCGAATCCGCTCTACATCGAGGCGGGCGGCCGGATCGCTCCGTGACGCAGACCTGCTCTCAGTCGGTCGCGGCGATCGCGATCTTCGCCGCGACGGTGGCGTCACTCGTTCATCCGCTACCGCCGCGGCGACGACATCGGGCGGCATCAGCTCCGCTGGCTGGCGGCCGCGATGTCCGTCGCGGTCGCCGCGTGGTCGTCTCCATCTCGTTCAACGCCCTGGTCGGCCGATCGGTCGGCCGAGGTCGTCGGCATCGCTCGCCCTCAACGTGCATCCCGGTCGCGATCGGGGTCGCCGATCGTCCGCTACCGCCTGTACGAGATCGATCGGCTCATCAGCCGGGGCATCTCGTACGGCCGTCGTCACGGTCCTGCTGGTCGCCGCCTACGCGGCGGCCGTCCTGGTTCTGCGGGGTCCGCTCGGGGGCGTGGTCGGCGAAGGCACCGTGTCGGTCGCGATCTCCACGCTCGTCGTCGCCGCGCCTCTTCCAGCCGGTCCGCCAGCGGGTCCAGCGGATCGTCGACCGACGCTTCGACCGGGCGCGCATCGACGGCGACCGCCTGACCGCGGCCTTCTCCGAGCGGCTCCGCGACGAGATGGACATGGATGCGGTGGTCCGCGACCTTGCGGGCGTCGTCGACGCCTCCGTTCGGCCGGCCGGCGTCGGACTTTGGCTCCGGGACGGAGGTCGCTGACCGCGTCGCCATCGGTACGGTTGCGCGGATCGGACGAGCCGCCCATCATCGGCCCCGCCGGCGGCGACCCGTCGTCGAGCCCAAGCACGCACCAGGGACACCGCCACCATGCGCATCCATCGACCCGCCGGCCTCGCGGCCGTGCTGACCATCGCCGCCATCTCCGTCGCCGCCTGCGGCGGCACGGCCGCGACGCCGACCGCGGCGAACCCGGACGGCGGCACGCCGGCCCCCACCGTCGCCGGAGGGACCCAGACGCCCGCGTCGCAGCCTCCGGTCGTCGACGCCAGCATGCCGGCCCTCGCGATCCCGTCGTTCGACCTGAGCCAGCTCGGCGGGGCCCTCCCCGGCGTGGACTCGTACCGCGTTTCCATGAGCACCGACGGCACCAAGCAGTACGAGAGCGTCGTCGTCACCAAGCCTGAGATCGTCAAGCACATCACCACCTTCAACGACGACGGCACGACGGATAGCGAGTACATCCTGTCCGGCAAGAAGGCCTGGCAGTCCGACGGCAACGGCGGATGGCAGGAGATCCCGGACGCGATCGCCTCGGCCATGCTCTTGGCGTTCGACCCGGCGATGCTCTTCGGGGCCTACGCGAACCTCGACTGGGCCGGCGGTCGCCGGCGACAAGGGGGTCGAGACCAAGAACGGCGTCCAGGCACGGCACTTCTCGATCGACGCCGGTACGCGTCCTCGGCGCCCAGATGCCGCCCGGCACCACCGTGGACATGTGGGCCGCCGAGGCCGGCTATCTCGTCGCCCTCGAGATCAAGAGCGACACCGGCGGGCTGGATCTCCAGGTCACGAACGTCAACGATCCGGCCAACGTGGTCGAGACCCCGTAACCGTCTCGTGACGACATGGGCGCATGCTGCGTCCATGTCGTACCGCATCGCGCGCGCCGACGAGGCTCCGATCCGGCCCTCGTCGTGCTCGTCGCCACGGTCGCCCTCCTGGCCGGCGCCTGCGCGCCGACCGCCGAGGAGTCGCCGACGCCCGCCCCGACCGGGGAGCCGGCACCGGAACGCCGGCCGATCATCATCGATGCCGACATGGACCACAGCGACATCGCCGCGCATCGCGGTCCTGTTGCGCGACCCGAAGGTCGATGTCCGCGCCATCACCATCCCCGGCACCGGCCTCGTCCACTGCCAGGGCGCACGTCTCGTCACGCGCTACCTGATCGACGAGATGGGTGTCCCGGACATCCCGTTCGGGTGCGGCCGCGAGGACGGCGGGCCGGACGCGCGGCCGTTCCCCGACGACTGGCGCGCGGTGGCCGACGCGGGCTTCGGCTTCGACATCACGCCGCAGGCCGATCTCGGGCGTCCCGCGCGATGCCGTCGAAGTCCTGCGGGCCGCCGTCGATGACAGTCCGAGCGCCCCGACCATCGTCACCCTCGGGCCGTTGACCAACCTCGAGGACGCCTTCGCCGCCGACCCGACCCTGCCCGACCGGATCGCCGGCATCCACGCGATGCTCGGCACGATCGACGCCCCGGGCAACGTCTTCGTCGACGGACATGCAGCCGGCGACCCGCTCGAGTGGAACGCCTTCGCCGACCCGTCCGCGGTCGAGGCCGTGTTCGCGACGGATGTCCCCATCGACCTCATCCCGCTCGACGCGACCGACGACGTGCCGGTCCCGACGGACCTGGCCGACCGCCTCGCGACCGACCATGCGGCCGCCGGCGCCGACCTCGTGTACGAGCTCCTGGTGCGCAACCCGTTCCGCCTGGACGCGAGCCAGGGCCAGCAGCTCTGGGACGAGCTCGCCGCGCTGACGGTGAGCGACCAGGACCTCGTGACGTGGGACGACGCGGACGTGGTCGTCGGTGAGGGCGGCCGGCTCACCCCGGACGCCGCGGGTCGCTCCGGTCCGCTACGCCTCGGCGGCCGATCGACCGGCGGTCGAGGCCGCCCTGCTGGCCGCGCTGCGGCGCGGCGGTCCGCGCCTGACACCCTTCCGGATCGCCGGCGAGGTGGATGCGACCTGGGACGGGACGACCTGCGCCGCCACGGTCACGGGCAAGGGACCCGGCGTCTACACGGTCCGCTACCGCGGGCTGTCAGGCGCGCCATCGAGCGTCTTCATCGCCGGCGTCCGACCACCACACGCCTGGTCCGACCTGGTCGATTTCCTCGCGACGGTGGACCTGACGACGCAGACCAGTCCCCCTGACTGGTTCGCGCTGGGCGCTCAGCTGTCCGACGACCAGGGGGCCGGGGCTCCGCTGACCACCACGGCGCCGATCGAGGCGCTGACCTACGGCCCGGTCTGCGCCAGCGGCACGTGGCCGGACCTCAAGTTCACGGCCGGCGAGCCCTTCGTCGTCGGCGGGTGATCCTGGCGCTACGACGCCGACAGCATCCAGATGCCTGGGTCCGGGTCGGCCGGATCGCCGCCCACCTCCGCGAAGGCCTCGACCGCACGGTGCAGGTGCGGCATCGCCTCGTCGTCGCGCCCGGCGCATGCAGCAGGTCCGCGAGATGGTTCTCGACCGCGGCTTCGAGGTGCCGGTCGCCGATCCGCCGGCAGGCGATGAGCGCCGCCTCGCCGCGGGCCAGCGCGGCCGCGAGGTCGCCGGCCTGTGCTGTCGCCATCGCCAGCCCGATGAGGGCGGCGATCCGGGCCGTCGGGTCGGGGTCGTCGTCGGCCGCAGTGAGGGCCACCTCGAGTTCCGCGATGGCGCTGGTCGGGTCGCCGGCATCCACGGCGGCCAGGCCCAGCATCCGGTGGGCGGCGCCGGCCGCGACCGGGTCACCGGCGCGGTCGGCCGCGGCGAGGGCTTCCCGTGCCGCGTCGGCAGCGCCCGCCGGATCGCCGAGGCGGCGCCGGATGACGCTGCGGTCCACCCAGAGCCGGGCGCTCAGGGCGGCGTCCTGGGGCGAGGTCGCGGCTGCCGCATCCAGATGGTGACTCGCGGCGGCGAGGTCGCCACGTCGCAGGTGGGCCCGGGCGAGCGCCCACTCGAGGTCGGGCAGTTGCTCGGGCGCCGCCAGAGCGGCCGCCGACTCCAGGGCGGTGATCGCCCCGCTGTAGTCGCCGATCCGCGTCCGGAGCCGGCCGATCGCGCTGTACAGCCCGGCCGCATCGGGGTGACCCAGCGCGAGCGCCGCCTCGTCATGGGCGATGGCGTCGAGATTCGCGAAGACCTCCGCGGCTCGCTCCCCCGCCTGCCGATAGGCCTCGGCGGCCTCGGCGTCGCGGCCGGCGGCCCGCTCGTGACCGGCGATCAGGACGAGCCGCGCGAGGTCGTCGCGACCGCTCCCCGCGAGGTCCAGTCGCAGCGCCTCGGCCACCCGACGATGGAGCAGCCGACGACGGGCGAGACTGGTGCCCTCGTAGGCGAGGTCCCGGAGCGCGCCGTGGACGAAGTCGAAGCCGGCCGGGGCCTCACGGATGAGGCCGCGCCGCAGGCCTTCATCCAGCGCGTCGACGGTCTCGTCGTCGGTCCGGCCGCTGGCGAAGCGCAGTGTCGCCGCGTCGAACGAACGCCCGATGACCGATGCCGCCGCCAGCACCTGGGCCGCCGTTTCCCCGACGGACGCAAGCCGGCCGCGGAGCACCGAGCTGACGCCGGCCGGCAGCGTATCGGGCAGGACGCCGTGTCCAGCCGTCAGCGCCTCGACCACGTAGAGCGGCAGTCCTTCGGACGCCGTCGCGAGCCGATCGACCACGCTCGGGTCGGCACGCGCGTCGGCCGCTCCGGCGAATCCGACCAGGGCGGCCACGTCGTCCCGGTCCAGACGGGCGAGGTCGAGCCGGGTCGCCCCGGGTGTCGTCAGGAGCCGGTCCAGGAACGCCCGTCCGTCGGCATCGAGGTCGCCCGGACGGCACGCGATCAGGAGCACGATCGGCCGTCCGGCCAGGCGCCGGCCCAGGAACTCGAGCGCTTCGCGGGTGGACGCGTCCAGCCACGGGATGTCGTCGACCCAGAGGAGACCGGGCGTCGGGCCGGCCAGCAGGGAGGTCAGGCCGTCGGCGATGGCCGCCACCAGGCGGGCGTGGGCGCCCGGGCCATCCGGGGGCCGCGGCGACGCCGCGTGGATCGATCGCAGGGAGGAGCCGCGCCAGTTCGGTGCGGGTGGCGGGGGTCAGGCGATCCAGGCGCGCGGCCGCATCCGGCAGTGCCAGGGCGGCACGCAGCCACTCGACGATGGGCCCGTAGGCGATCGACCGCTCGGCCGGATAGGCCGTCGCCGCGAGGACCACGCCGCGGTCGCGTCCGCACGAGCGGCGGCGACCTCCTCACCCAGGCGGGTCTTGCCGATCCCGGCCTCCCCGATCAGGGCGACGACCCGACCGGTGCCTCGAGCCGCCTCGGAGCGCACTCGCGCGATGGCGTCCATGCTGGCGGCGCGACCGACCAGCGGGAACGCTGGCGCCATGGATGGCGCGGGGTCCACCGCCGGCGCGACGGGCCGCGCCGGGCCGGGCGCACCCGGATCGCGGTCGCGGATCGCTTCGTACCGGGCGGTCGTCGAGGCGAGCGGCGCGACGCCGAGCTCCCGCTCCAGGGTCGCGACGCAGACCCGGTATTGGCGGAGGGCAGCGGACCGGTCGCCCGCCGCGTCCTGGAGCTCCATCAAGCGGACATGGCCGCCCTCGTCGAGCGGGTCGAGGTCCAGTCGCCGGCCGGCGGCCTCGATCGCCGCGGCCAGGTCGCCATCGGCCTCGGCGGCCGCCGCGAGACGGTCCAGGACGGTGAGCACGGCCCGTTCCGCGGCGACCGCCCGCGCAGCCCGCCAGTCGTCGAACTCCGGGCTGTCGCGCAGGTTGAACCCGGCCAGGAACGCGCCACGCGCCAGGCTCGCGGCCGCCGCCAGCGTGGCCCGGTCGTCGGCATGGGCGGCCGCCTCGACTTCGACCAGATCCACGCGGACCGGCCGACGGTCGAGGTCCACCCGGGCGCGATCGATGATCAGCGGGCCATCGCCGATGGCGGTCCGCATCGTCGACAGCGTCCGGCGGAGCGCCCCGCGGGCGGCCATGTCGTCCGATTCCGGCCAGAGCAGGGCGGCCAGCTCGTCGCGCGCGAACGGCCGTCCCTCGGCGCCCAGCAGCGCCAGGATGGCGACGGCCTTGCGGGTGTCGACGGCCAGCGGCACGCCATCGACGCGGACCTGCGGCGGCCCCAGCAGCTGGATATCGAGGCGCGGGACGGCGCGTCGTGTCCGGGTCATCGCGTAACGGTACAGACTCGGACGGCCATCCCGTAACGTTCCGGTGACGACGGCAGCGGAGGATGCCCGCCATGTCAGGTGTCATCGGTATCGCGAGGCGACCAAGCCGGCGCGAGGGCGGCCTCGTCGCTGTGGCCGTGTTCGCCGCGGTGGCGTCCGTCCTGGCGTTGACCTGGACACTGCGAAACCCGTTTCGCGATCCGACCCAGGCCGCCGTCACCGTGTATGGGTCGCTCATGTTCACGTTCGTGGGCGTCGTCGTGCTCTGGCGACGGCCCGGCCACGGGATCGGTCGCCTGGCGCTCGTGATCGGCCTCTTGTTCTCCCTGAGCGCAGCGATCTCGGGCGCCCTGGATTGGTGGCAGCCCGGGTACGCGGTGCGGGTCGTGCGGTTCGGGCCCCTCAAGACGGCGTACGAGCTCCTCGAATCGTTCGCGAACCTGCTCGCGGTCGCCGGGCTGATCCTCGGCGTGGTGCTCCTGATCACGTGGTTTCCCGACGGTCGACGAAGCAGCCGCCTGGGGGGCCTCGTCGAAGGCGCGCTCGTCGCCGGCGTCGTGACGGCCACGCTCGGGAGCCTGCGCGAGCCGATCCTGGCCCAGGTCGGATGGAGCCGGACGCTGGACGACATCCTGACCGTCCTGCAGCCCGTCGCGGTCGTCCTGTTCACTGGGGCGTGGGTGGGATCCGTCGTCGATCTCGCGCACCGCTACCGGCGATCCGACCCGATCCGACGCACGCAGATGCGCTGGGTCCTCGTCGCGTCCGCCACCACCGCCACGATGCTGATCGCCGTGCTGGGGCTAGGCGATGTCCTCCCCGGGATCTGGGCGGCCGCACTCACCAGCCTCGGACTCCCCGTCCTCGCAGTCGCCGTCGCGATCACCCGATACCACCTGTACGACATCGACCGGATCGTCAGCCGGTCGATCTCGTATCTCCTGGTGACCGCCCTCCTGTTCGTCGTCTTCGGCGGGATGATCCTGCTCCTCCAATCGATCATCAGCGGCGTGGTCGCCGGCCCCGGCTCGACGCTCGATCCGCGCGTCGTGGCCGCCTCCACCCTCGTGGTCGCGGCGCTCTTCAATCCCGTCCGGATCCGCGTCCAATCGATCGTGGATCGACGTTTCCATCGCGCCCGCTATGACGCCGAGCGGACCGTGGCCGGGTTCGCCGGCCGGCTGCGCGACCAGCTGGACCTGCCGACGCTCACCTGTGGAGCTTCGTCGGACGACGGTCGACGCCGTCGAACCGACGACGACGTCTGTCTGGCTGCGAGGCGCGGCACCATGACGGCGACGACCCGACGACCGCTGCCGACCCGTGGCGGCGGCCAAGGCGGACTCGTCCTGGCCATCGCATTCGCAGTCACCGTCGTCGCGATCACCCTGGCCTTCTCGGTCGTGTACGACGCACAAGATCGGGTCAGCAGCGTCGCGGCGATGTACTTCTGCTCGATGTACACCGCCGTCGGGGTCCTGATCCTCCGGCGTCGCCCTGGACACGGGATGGGTCGCCTGTCCCTGTTCCTTGGTGTCACGGTCGGCGTGAGCATCATCCTCACGGTCCTGACGACCGCGCTGATGGTGCACGTCCCGCCCGTCGCGGGCGGGCCGGAGATCGTCGAGCTCCATCGGCTGGCGTACGACGTGCTTGGTATGGTCGCCGCGTCGCTGGCCGCATTTGCCGTGGTCGGGGGCCTCGTCCTGCTCATCACCTGGTTCCCCGCCGGGCGGGCGACCAGTCGTCTGGGCGAGGCGGTCCAGGTCCTCTTCGTGGTTGCCATGGTCGTCCTGCAGATCGCCGCCGGGAACGGCCTGACCCGGTCGCTCGGTTGGCCCCCCCTGGACGAGAACCAGTTGGCGATCGGCGAGAGGCTTGGCTATGTCATGTTGCTGGTGGCGCTCGCCGGCGCGATCGTCGACCTGTCTCGCCGGTACCGGCATGGCGATCCCGTCACACGCGCGCAGACGCGCTGGTTGGTCGCCGCGTCGACGTGCATCCTGGTGGCCACCATCGCGGTCCTCCTCTTCGGCGAGTGGTCGGAGGTGATCTGGTACATCTGGCTCGTGAGCTTCGGACTCCCGATCCTCGCCGTGGCCGTCGCCATCACCCGGTACCACCTGTACGACATCGACCGGATCGTCAGCCGGTCGATCGCCTACGTCGTGGTGACCGCGCCGTGCTCGTCGGGTCTTCGGTGGGCTGATCCTGCGTCCTGCAGTCGCTCATCAGCGGCGCGGTCGCCGAACCGGGTGTCAGCGCTCGACCCGCGGGTCGTCGCGGCGTCCACGCTCGTCGTGGCCGCCCTGTTCAACCCGGTCCGGCATCCGGGTCCAGGCCATCGTCGACCGGCGCTTCCACCGGGCGCGCTACGACGCCGAGCGCACTGTCGCCGGGTTCGCCGGTCGGCTGCGCGACCAGCTCGACCTGCCGACCCTGACCGGCGAGCTGCGGCGGACCACGACCCGCGCGGTCGAGCCGGCGACGACCGAGGTCTGGCTGCGCGCCAGGGGCGGCGCGGGATGAGTCGATCCCTCATGCTTGCCCGCTTTGTGGCCGTGACGTCGCTCGCCCTGATCCTCGGGGTGGTCGTCTACGACACGCTGAGCGGATGGCCGGCGGGCGCCGGGCAACTGGCGCTGTGCTCATCAACACCTCGGTGGGTCTGACCTATGTCGCCATGGGCTGGCTCCTCATCGAACGCCAGCGCGGGAATGCCGTGGGCGTGCTGCTGCTCGCCGTGGGGTTCACCTACGCCGTCGCAGGTCCGCTCGACTGGTACCTGTCGATCGGCAGTCGCGATGGTCCGGCCCGTGACTACGCCGCGCTCGTCTATCTGCTTGCCGGCACCCCGATCAGCATCTGCCTCGGCCTGGCCGTGATCCTGTTCCCGGATGGCCGACTGCCATCGCGGCGGTGGCGCTGGCCGGTCCTCGTGTTGATGGTGGCGATCTCCCTCGGGGGGTTCGCACTCGCCTTCGGCGTGAGCACGTTCGCACCGGTCTACCCCGCGCTCGCGAGCCCATTCGGGATCCCGGGTTTCCCCAAGCGAACCCTCCAGACGATCGCCGATCTCGCGGGGCAGGCGGCTCTGGTCGTCGGGTTCCTGGCCCTGATCGTCCGGTGGCGACGTGGCGGTCCGACCGAACGGGCGCAGGTCAAGTGGGTCATCGCGGCCGCCTCGGCGATGGTCGCGACCAACGTTGCGGCGAGCGTCGCCTGGAATCGCCATGCATGGACCTGGGAGGCCACCATCACAGGGCTGCTCCAGAACATCGCGGTGACGCTGCTGCCGATCGCGATGGCCGTCGCCATCACCCGGTACCACCTGTACGACATCGACCGGATCGTCAGCCGGTCGATCGCGTACGTCGTCGTGACGGCCGTGCTGGTCGCGGTCGTCGGGTCATTGATCCTCATCCTGCAGTCGCTCATCAGTGGCGCCGTGGCCGGTCCGGGCTCGGAGCTCGATCCGCTGGTCGTCGCAGCGTCGACCCTGGTCGTGGCGGCCCTGTTCAACCCCTTGCGCACGCGCGTCCAGGCGATCGTCGATCGGCGGTTCCATCGCTCGCACTACGACGCCGAGCGCACGGTCGCCGGGTTCGCTGGTCGGCTGCGCGACCAACTCGACCTGCCGACCCTGACCGGCGAGCTGCGGCGGACCACCACCCGCGCGGTCGAGCCGGCGACGACCGAGGTCTGGCTGCGCGCCAGGGGCGGCGCGGGATGACCGCCGCGGTTCGCTTCACGGTCATCGGGCCCTGGCTGCTCGCCGTTGCGCTCTTCGTCCTCCTCCTCGCGGTGGTCATCGCCGCCGCGGGTGACCCGGCCGCCGACATGGACCTCTCGACGAGCGCCTTCGTGACGCTCATCGGGATGTGGGCCGTCCTCCAGGCGACGGTCGGGACGGTCATCGTGCTGCGGCGGCCCACCAACCGAATCGGACGCCTGATGCAACTGGATGGACCGCTCATCATCTCGGTCTTCCTCGGCTTCCTCGCAGGAGCGCTCGCCACACTGGGATCGGGGCCGCCAAGTACCGTCGCCGCACTCGGCGCCTGGTGGGGCTCGGTGGCGGTCCTGCCGACGGTCTTCTTCGCGATCCCGTTCCTGGCGATCGTCTTCCCGGATGGCCGACTCCCGTCGTCCCGATGGCGTTGGCCCGTCACCGGCCTGACGGTCATCCTGCTCGCAACGTCGGCCTTCTATGGACTCGTGGCTGGCCCATTGAATGTCGGTCTTCCGGACAACCCGTTCGGCGTCATCGCTGCGCCTGCTGGCGCACGTGGGGTGGTCGGTGCCGCGGGAACGCTGGCGCTCGTGACCGCATTCGCGTTCGCGATCATCGCGCTGTCCGTCCGGTGGCGGCACGGCGACTCGATCGAGCGCGCGCAGCTCAAATGGCTGCTCGTGGCCCTGATGTTGGGAGCCATCGCCTTCACCATGTCGTTCGGCAACTCCGCGACAGATCCGTCGGATCTGTTCGCCATCGCCAGTGCGGCCTTCGTCCCCATCGCGATCGGGATCGCCGTCCTGCGCTATCGACTATTCGAGATCGATCGACTCATCTCGCGGACGCTCGGGTGGGCCACGGTCACCGGGGTTCTGGTCGTCGTGTTCGCGGCGGGCGTCGTCGGGCTGCAGGCACTGCTCGGCGACGTCACCCAGGGCGAGACGCTGGCGGTGGCGGCCTCCACGCTCGTCGCATTCGCCCTGTTCCAGCCCGTTCGACGCCGGGTCCAGCGGGCCGTGGACCGGCAGTTCGATCGTGGCCGCTACGACGGCGAACGCATGGCGACCGCGTTCGCGGAGCGCATGCGGGACCAGGTCGATCTCGTCGATCTCGAGGCGGACATCGTCGCGACGGTCGGGGTCGCCCTCCGGCCGAGCGCGGCTGGGCTATGGCTTCGGACGAAGGCGGGTGCGGGGTGAGCGCGCGCAACGCGATCGTCGGGTGCCATCGCGATCGTGGCGATCGCCCTGCCCGTGGCCGTCGTCGTCGCGGACGCGGCCCTCGGCTGGCCGAGCAGCGGCTTCTACGCCGTCTTCGCGCCGACCGTGATCGCGTTCGCCGCGGTCGGATGGCTGATCTCCGCGCGACGGCCGGACAACGTCATCGGGCCGCTCCTGCTGGTCTTCGCCGTCGTGTTCGCCGTCTACTTCCCGATCGACCTGCTCGTCCGACTCGGATCACCATCGCTCGCCGTCCAGGTCGCCGCGGCGTTCTCGTCGGCGAGTGACGCTCCTGGGTTCATCGCGGTCGCGATGATCCTCATCCTCTTCCCGGACGGCCGCCTGCCCGGCCCCCGATGGCGGTGGACCGTCGTCGCGGCCGTCGTCGGGCGTGGCGTCCGCCTTCGTCGGGTTCGCACTGAACGAGGGGCCGCTCGCCGCCTTCCCGGCGGTGGAGAACCCGCTCGGTATCCCCGGCTTCCCCGGCGCCGTCATCGGCGAGATCGGGTACGTCTGCCTCGTCGCGCTCCTGGTCGCGGCCGTCGCCGCGCTCGTGACCCGCTGGCGCCGCGGCGGGCCGACGGAGCGAGCCCAGGTCAAGTGGGTCGGCGCCGCCGCCCTCATCCTGGCGGTCACGGAGGCTGATCAACCTCGCGACCTTCGACCCGAGCGACCCCTTCGGGTCTCCGGTCGCGATCGTCGTTGCCACCGTCGCGACGGCGCTCGTGCCGCTGTCCATCGGCATCGCCATCCTGCGCTACCGCCTGTACGAGATCGACCGGGTCATCAGCCGGACGATCGGCTGGGCGCGTCGTGACCGGGGCTGCTCGTCGCGGTCTTCGCCGGCGGCGTCCTCGCGCTTGCAGGCGCTGCTGGCCGGGTTCACCCAGGGCCAGACCCTGGCCGTGGCAGCATCCACGCTGGTCGCCTTCGCGCTCTTCCAGCCAGTGCGTCGGCGGGTCCAGCGGGCGGTGGACCATCGCTTCGACCGAGCCCGCTACGACGGTGAGCGGACCGCCGCCGCCTTCGCCGAGCGCCTGCGCGACCAGGTCGACCTCGGCACGCTCGCGACCGAGCTCGAACAGACGGCGACCAGCGGCACTCCGACCGACCGCGGCGTCGGTCTGGCTGCCGTCGCGAGGCGCGCGATGACCGCCATGACCGTCGGTCGGCCTCGCGGGCGTCGTCGGGCGGTCGGGCTCGCTCGCGCTCCTGCTGGCCGGCCTCGTGGCCGTGTCCTTCGACCTCATCACGTTCGTGCAGTACGCGTCGTATGCCGCGGTGGGCGGGTTCCTCGCGATCCGACGACCCCGCAATGCGATCGGCTGGCTGCTCATCGGACTCGCGGTCGGGTTCATCGGCACGACGACGCCGCCGTGGGTGGACATCGAGGCGCTCCAGGCAGGGACCGCGTCCCTCGACGACTTCGTCCGCGCGTGGCTCGGAACGTGGGCGGGCGGAGCGAGCTTCCTGCTCTACGCGGCGCTGGCGTTGACCTTCCCGAGCGGCCACCTCCCGCAGGGACGATGGCGGCGGCCCATCTTCGGCGCGTTGGTCCTCGGGGCCATGATCGTCGCCATCCCGGCGTTCCTGCCGACGCTCACGGTCAGCCGCGACGGTTTCACGAGCGTGGCATTCCCGAATCGCATCGGGTTCCTGCCCGACGTGCGACCCGATGACCTGCCTGTCGCCCAGCTCATCGTGACCCTCGTGCCGATCGCCCTGTTCGCCATCGCCGTGGTGAGCCTCGTGCGACGATACCGACAGGCGGTCGGGATCCTTCGACTCCAGATCCGCTGGCTCCTGGCTGCGGTCGCGTTCGTCGTGGTGAGCGTCGTGGGCGGACTCACGCTATTCGTGCTGTCCGGGAACACCGCCGGATACGCGTGGATCCCAGCCATCGTCGCGTATCCCACGGTCCCGATCGCGGTCGGCGTCGCGGTCACGCGCTATCGGCTGTTCGAGATCGATCGGATCATCAGCCGGACGATCTCGTATCTCGGCGTGTCGGCGATCCTGTTCGCGGTCTTCGCCGTCGTCACGCTGACGATCGGCACGGCGATCGGTGATAACCCACTGACCGTCGCCGTGTCCACCCTCGTCGTCGCGGCACTCTTCAACCCACTGCGCATCCGCATGCAACGGGCCGTCGACCGCCGCTTCAATCGGTCCAGGGTCGACCAGGAGCGGGCCCTTGAGGCCTTCACGGCCGGGCTCCGCGACGAGGTGGACGTGGAGCGACTCCTTGGCCACGTCCGTGCGGCCGTCACCGACGCCGTTGAGCCGACGACGATCGCCATCTGGCGACGCGAACCCGGGACGCAACGATGACCCGGGCGATCGTCGGCATCGCCGTGTCCGCATCCATGGTCGCGGGCTTGCTGTTCAGCATCGTCTTCGCCGACCCGACTGGAGCGTTGTTCTTCCTCGCCTTCGGTGGCGTCGGTGCGTACCTCGTCGTCCGCCGACCGGCGAACAGCATCGGCTGGCTCCTCGTCCTCACGGCCTGGGGGCTGGCGATCGGCAGCGTGCGCGTGAACACGACGCCGGCTGCCCTGTCGGCCGGAGACCTGGATACGGCGACGGCCCTGGCCACCTGGTCCAACGCCTGGGGGTGGACCCTGGCATTCGTGGGCTTCCTGGGACTCACCCTGGTCTTCCCGACCGGGCACATGCCCGGCGGACGCGCTCGATGGCCGAGCCGGATCGCGTTCGGCGTCGAAGTCGCGCTCTGCGTCGCGATGGCCACGGCCCCGATCATCAGCGTGACGCCGGTCGGCAGCACGGGCGCGCTCGACGTCCCGAACCCGTTTGCGATCCTGCCGGAGGCCGCGTTCTGGGCCATCGTTCCGGCCCCGACCTACCTGTTCGTCACGATGTTCGTCGTGTTCATCTTCGGGGTCGTCGGTCTGCTGATCCGTTGGCGCCGCTCCGTCGGACTGGCCAGGCTCCAGTACCGCTGGCTTGTCGCCGCGATCGTCCTCGTCGTCATCGCGAACTCGATCTGGGCGGTGGCGACCCTGGGGCTGAGCATGGATTCGAACGGACCGGCATTCCTCCTGGTCGTGCTCACGTATCCGTGCGTGCCCCTCGCGATCGGGATCGCCGTCGTTCGCTACCGACTGTACGAGATCGACCGGATCATCAGCCGGACGATCGGCTGGGCGCTGGTGACCGGGCCTGCTCGTCGCGGTCTTCGCCGGTCGGCGTCCTCGGTCTGCAGGCACTGCTTGGCGAGTTCACCCAGGGCCAGACGCTCGCGGTCGCCGCCTCGACGTTGGTGGCCTTCGCGCTCTTCCAGCCGGTCCGTCGGCGCGTCCAGCGCGCCGTGGATCGTCGGTTCGACCGAGCACGCTACGACGGGGAACGGACCGCCGCGGCGTTCGCCGAGCGGCTGCGGGACGAGGTCGACCTGGCGACGCTGGCGACCGAGCTCGAGCGAGACCGCGACCCCGCGGTCCGCCCGACGATCTCGTCACTCTGGCTCCGGGAGCACGCATGATGCACGCGGCCACGCGCTCGTCCGGTGTCCGCCGCCGTCGGATCGCCCTGCTTCTCGGGCTCGCGCTCGTCCTTGTGACCAGCACGACCGTGATCATCGTCGGGACGGCGGTCCTCCCCGATGACAGCCTGGATCCCGGGTTCTCGATCCTGCTGCTCGCTCGGCCTGGCGATCTACTTCGCACTTGGCGTGATCGTCGTGATGCGTGCCGATGGGCACCTCGTGGGCTGGCTCTTCGCGACCGCCGCGTCGATGACCGCGGCCGTCTTCGCCTGTTGGACGGGGAGCGGCCTGGTGCCGGAGGACGTGGCGGGCTGGCTGGTCCTGGCGGGGTCCGTGCTGTTCACGCCAGCCCTGATCCTGCTCCTCCCCGCGGTGATGCTCGTCTTCCCGACCGGGGAACTGCCCGGGCCGCGATGGCGCAGGCCGGTCACCGTCGTCGTCGTCCTCTGCCGCTGCCTCGATGGTCGCCGTCACGATGGTCCCGGCCTCCCTGGACGCCGGCAGTCGTGAATCCGATCGGCCGATGGTTCACCTGGCTCCCGGACACGACCGTCGCCGTGCTCGGGGCGATCGCCGGGCTCGGCAGCCTCGCCATCCTGCTCGCCCTGGTCCTCGGTATCGCCGCGATCGCGACCCGGTTCCGGCGGGCGACCGGCGTCGAGCGTGCCCAGTTGAAGTGGCTGTTGGCGACCGCCATCCCGGCTGCCGTGCTCGTCCCGCTCAGCCTGAGCGACGTGGGGTCATCGCTGCCGTTCATCGACCTCATCAGCGTCGTGACGCTGCCGCTGATGGCCCTGGCGATCGCGCTCGCCATCCTGCGGTACCGCCTCTACGACATCGACCGGATCGTCTCGCGGACCGTCTCGTGGACACTGGTGACCGGCTTGCTCGTGGCCGTCTTCGCCGGCGGGGTCCTGGCCTTGCAGACCCTGCTCACCGACGTCACCCAGGGCGAGACGCTGGCGGTCGCCGCATCGACGCTCGTCGCATTCGCCCTGTTCCAGCCGGTCCGCCGACGGGTCCAGCGCGCCGTGGACCGTCGCTTCGACCGTGCGCGCTACGACGGCCAGATGACGGTCGACGCGTTCGCCCGCGAGATCCGCGACGAGGTGGACCTGCCACGCCTTCGCGAGGCCCTCGCGCCACGGCCGACGACGCCGTCCGCCCGGCGGCGACCACCGTGTGGCTGCGCGACCCGAAGGCGTGACGGCACCGACCGAGCCCCACAGCCCGTAACGATTTCCGGACGACCACCGCCCAGCATGAGGGTCGACATGACAGAACTGACGCGTCCCATCCGCCGCCTCCTGGGTCGTGGCGACCGGCCTGAGCCCACGCCCGACGTGGCGTCGACGTCGGAGATCCCGACCGACGTCCCCGCGATGCCGACCTCTGCCTCGATCGCCGTCGACATCCCCGAGAGCGACCCGCTCCTCGCCTACCTGCAGTCGGCGCCCGGCCCGGTGGACATCGCGAGGCTGGACCTCGATTCGCCGCCGTTCGCGAACTCCGAGAAGCCGGCGTCGCCCTGGTGGTCCCGCTCGTGTCGCAGGGCGAGCTGATCGGCACGCTCAACCTGGGCCCGCGCCTGAGCGAGCAGGAGTACTCCACGGACGACCGCCGCCTGCTGACGACGCTCGCCGCCCAGGCCGCGCCCGCCATCCGCGTCGCGCAGCTCGTGCGCGAGCAGGCCAACGAGGCGGCCGAGAAGGAACGCCTCGCCCAGGAGCTCCGCGTCGCGACCCTCATCCAGCAGCAGTTCCTGCCGCGCCAGCTCCCGCAGCTGCCGCAGTGGCAGGTCGCGGCGTACTACGGCCCGGCCCGCGCGGTCGGTGGCGACTTCTACGACTTCGTCGAGATGCCGGATGGGCGCATCGGGATCGCCGTCGGCGACGTGACGGACAAGGGCGTCCCCGCGGCACTGGTCATGGCCCGGACCCACAGCATCCTCCGCGCCGAAGCGTCCCGCAGCAATTCGCCCGGGGAGATCCTGTCGCGGGCCAACGACCTGCTCGTGCCGGAGATGCCGGCGAAGATGTTCGTGACCTGCCTGTTCGCGGTCCTCGACCCGGCCACCGGCCATATCGTCCTCGCCAACGCCGGCCACAACCTCCCGTTCGTCCGCAGCGGCGACGAGGTGACCGAGATCCGCGCGACCGGGATGCCGCTCGGCCTGATGCCCGGGCATGCGCTACGAGGAGACCGAGAGCGACATCGCGCCGGACAGCAACGTCCTGCTCTACAGCGACGGCCTCATCGAGGCACACGACGGCGCGCGCGAGATGTTCGGCTTCGACCGGCTCCGCGACGCGATGCGCATCGACGACGCCGGCAGCGAGCTGCTGGATCGCCTGCTCGAGACGCTCAACGTGTTCATCGGCGCCGACCACGAGCAGGAGGACGACATCACGCTCGTCACGCTGCGGCGGTCGGCCGGGGTCGCCGACCACGACACGACGACGGGCTCGACGGCCCTGACCGCCTTCAGCCTGCCCGGCACGACCGGGAACGAGCGCGAGGCGATGGACCGGGTCGCGGCCGCGGTCGCCGACCTGGGCCTGCCGACCGACCGCCTGGAGCGCCTCAAGACCGCGGTCAGCGAGGCCGCGATGAACGCCATCGAATACGGCAGCCAGGGCCAGGCGGACGAGCCGTTCGACGTGGAGGTCGTCGTGACCCCGACGGACGTGATCGTCCGCGTCACCGACCGTGCCCTGTCCGGCACCGTCCCCACCGACGCCGAGACCCCCGACATCGAGCGCAAGCTCGCCGGCGAGCAGAAGCCGCGCGGCTGGGGGCTGTTCCTGATCGAGCACATGGTCGACGCGATGGACGTGACGACCGACGACGAAGCGGGGACCCAGACCGTGACGCTGCGCCTGGCCCGCGAGGAGACCACCCATGGATGACCGCAGTTCGGAGCCCAGGTCGTGGAAGT
>CAVURB010000012.1:0-281342 GCA_963743815.1 uncultured Chloroflexia bacterium
CGAAACCAGCACCACCCCGCGCCGCGACGGCCCCGGAGGCGCCTGCCTTCGATCCCGAGCGGCGCGCGAGCCGAACTCGCCATCCTCGACGCCCTGCGCGCGGTCGTGGACCCCAAGATCGGGATGAACGTGGTCGAGCTGGCCCTGATCAAGCGGGTCGCCTGGGGCCGGATTCGACCGAGATCAAGATGATCCTGACCACGCCGTTCTGCCCGTATGCCGGGTCGATGATCGCCCAGGTCAAGGAGCAGGCGAATCGGTCGTGGACCACGATGTCAAGGTCACCCTGCTGGCCGAGCGCTGGGATCCGCGCGACGCCGGACTGATGTGGTAAATCGATCGCCCGAGCACGAGTGATCCCAGGACCAACCATCAGGTGCACGAGGAGCACACGAACCCATGAGTCCATTCGCGAGTCTCCAACCCCTATGCCACCCAGCGTGCCGCCGTGGACGCCGCGTCACCGTCGGCGGTCGGCGTCAAGCCGGACGCGAAGCTCTCCGCGGCATTCCTGACCCAGGCCTTTGCCTGGATGTTCGCCGGGCTGCTGCTGACGGCGGCCGTCGCGGCGGCCGTCACCGGTAGCGAGCGCGCGCTGCAGTTCGCCTCCGAGCGGTTCCTTCTGATCATCATCGCGCAGTTCGCCCTCGTGATCGCCATCTCGGGCGCGATCAGCAAGATCAATGCGACGGTCGCCCTCGGGCTGTTCTTCATCTACGCCGCGTCGGTCGGCCTGAGCGTGGGCCTGATCGTGGTCGGCTACACCGCCGCGTCGGTCGCCCAGGCGTTCCTCAGCGCCTCGGCCATGTTCGGCGCCGCCGCCATCTATGGCGCGGTCACCAAGCGATCGCTCGCGAGCATGGGCGGCTACCTGTTCATGGGCTGATCGGACTGTTCGCGGTCATGATCGTCAACATGTTCCTGGCGAGGGACTGGCTCAACGTGCGGTGTCGATCATCGGCATCGGGATCTTCACGGCGCTGACCGCCTACGACGTCCAGCGGATCCAGGCCGGCGACCTCGCCGCTCGCGTACGGGTCGATGGAGAAGGGCGCGGTCATCGGCGCGCTGGGCCTGTACCTGAACTTCCTGAACCTGTTCCTGTTCTTCCTCCGCCTGATGGGCGGGCGCAACTAGCCGCCCGAACTGGGCGGGCGCAACCAGGCGCTCAGCCTCGCGGCATCCCGGCCTTGCGTGCGCGCGGGGCCGGCGCGGGGTCGTTCCGCTCTCGATCGGGCTCGGCGAGGTCCGGGCGCTCGCCGCACGCCGGCTCGTGTCGCGATCGCGTCACGTCCGGTCAGCCCCAGCATCCTCGCGGCCTCCGACGCCGGCAGCGGCCGGGCGAACAGGTAGCCCTGGCCGAGTCGCAGCCGAGCTCGTGCAGCGCTCCGGAGCTGGTCCTCGGTCTCGATGCCTTCGCCGACGACGCCGATGTCGAGGCCGTGTGCGAGCGCGACGACCGCCTCGACGATGGATCGGTCCGCGGCCTGGCCAGCCCGGCGACGAACGACTGGTCGATCTTGATCGTGTCCAGCGGCAGGTGCTTCAGGTAGGCGAGTGACGAGTAGCCCGGTCCCGAAGTCGTCGAGCACGAGCCGCACGCCGAGGTCGCGCAGGCGGCGCAGGGTTCGGATCCCGATCTCGGACTGGTCCATCACGACGCTCTCGGTGATCTCGAGCTCCAGCGAACCCGGCGCCAGGCGCGTCGACTCGAGGATCCCGGCGACGATCTCGACGAGGTCGGGCTGGGCGAACTGGCGAGCCGACAGGTTGACCGAGATGAACAGTGGGCTTCCGCCGGGCGCCGGCCGATCGCCACGCGCGCCTGCCGGCAGGCGGTCTCGAGGACCCAGCGGCCGAGCGGCGCGATCAGGCCGGTCTCCTCGGCCAGCGGGATGAACGCCAGCGGCGGGACCAGCCCGCGCGTCGGGTGCTGCCAGCGGACGAGGGCCTCGAAGCCCACGATCGCCTTCGTCTCGAGGTCGACCATCGGCTGGTAGTGCAGGCGCAGCTCGTCGCGCTCGAGTGCGCGGCGCAGGTCGTTCTCGAGGTCGATGCGCTCGAGCGTCTGCTCGCTCATCGACGGCTCGAACAGGGCATGGTGGCCGGACGGGTCGGCCTTGGCGCGGACCATCGCGATCTCGGCCTCGCGCAGGAGTTCGTCGGGCGTCGCAGCGACCGGGGCGGCCGATGGCGATCCCGATCGAGGCACTGATGAACCAGTCGCGACCGTTGAGCGGGAACGGCGTCCGCAGCTCCTGCCCGAGCCGATCGGCGATCTGGCGGGCCTCGTCGACGTCCGCCACGTGGTCCAGGATGATGCCGAACTCGTCGCCGCCGAAGCGGGCGACCGTGTCGCCCGGCCGAGGCCGGCGGCCAGGCGCTGGCCGACCGCCATCAGCAGGCGGTCGACCGACGACGTGGCCGACGCTCTCGTTGATGACCTTGAACCGGTCCAGGTCCAGCATGATCACCGCGATCGGGTCCGCTCCTCCGGGCTGGCCGAGGCCAGGGCGTGGGCGATGCGGTCGGTCAGCAGCTCGCGGTTCGGCAGTCCGGTCGCGGGTCGTACAGGGCACCGCGCTGGGCGTCGTCCACGAGGCGGGCGTTGTCCAGGCACGATCGACGCGAGCTGGGCGAAGCGCGACAGCGCGTCGATCTCGCGCGCCCGGAAGGGCCGCCCGCTGTGCCCCGACGCGAGGCCGATGACGCCGACGACCCGTCGCCGCGCGTTGAGCGGCACGCCGACGACCGCGCCGAGGATCCCGTCGGCATCGTCGGGCGCGCGGCTGCCCGACGTGTCGTAGTCGTCGATCGCGAACGGCCGTCCGGTCGCGGACGACCCGCCCGCCGAGCCCCTCGTCGAGGTCGAGGTGACAGCCGACGAACCGGCTAAACACGCCGGATGCCGTGCGCGGACCTCGAGCCCGACTCCCGTCCGGCTCGACGAGCTGGACGTAGCCGTGCGGCGTGCCGAGCAGGCCGTCGCGCGGCTCGACGATCGTCTCCAGCAGGACCGTCCGAGTCACGTCGGTCGAGCAGGGCAAGGGCGTCTCGTCGAGCGCCCGCAGGTACGGATCGGCGAGTACGCCGGGGATCGCGCTCGCGCCCGCCGACCGCCGTCTTCGACGAGGTACAGCGAGCGGTCGGCCACGGCCACCAGCTCGTCCTTGGTCCGGCCGTCGTCCGGGTAGCAGGCGACGCCCGCGCTGATCGTGACTGTGGACCGCGGAGTCCGCGGGCCGGTCGTGCACGGCGTACCGGATGCGCTCGGCGACGTCGTGCGCCGACCACCCGGTCGGCGCCTGGCAGGATGGCCGCGAACTCGTCGCCGCCGTAGCGGTACAGCCGGTCGCCGTCGCGGGTCGCGTCGCCCATCGCTCGACGCGAACGACGCCAGCAGGCCGTCGCCCGCCGGATGGCCGAGCGCGTCGTTGAACGTCTTGAACGCGTCGAGGTCGAGCATGAGCGACGGCGAACGGTGGCGCCCCGGCGTCCACGCGCCGATCGCCGAGCTCGCGCTGGAACGCGCCGTGATTGCGCAGGCCGGTCAGGGCGTCCTGGTCGGCGCGGACCCGGACCGCGCCGTGCGCCTCGGCGTTCTGGAGGGCGATCGACGCCTGGCCCGCGAACAGCTTGGTCAGCTCGAACTCGTTCGCGCTGAAGTGCGCCGCGTCGTCGCCCATCCGGCCGATGTTGAGCGTGCCGATGGCCTCGCCGTCGACGACGAGCGGCACGACGATCATCGACTCGGGCTCGAACGGCGTGCCCGGCACCTGGACCGAGCGCGGATCGAGGTGCGCCTGGTTGGACAGCACGGCCTCCCGGTGGTCGATGACCCAGCCGGTGAGGCCGCTGCCGATCGGCCCGCTCGTCGGCGAGGATCAGGTCGGCGAAGTGGTCGCGGGCGATGACGGCCCGGCGGATCCCGGCCGCGCGGTCCACGCGGTAGATGGTCAGGCGAGTCGTACGGGACGATGGCCTTGAGCGAGTCGGCGATGAGGTCCAGGACGCCGCCGAGATCGAGGGAGAGCAGGAGCCGCTCGTTGACCTCGAGGAGCCGGCGCTGGCCGTCGAGCTGCTGCTCCAGCTCGGCCTGCTGGCGCTGGAGGCGGTCGAGGTTGGCCGCGTTGACCATCGCCTGGGCCGCCTACGCCGCGAAGATCGTCAGCGTCGTCTCGTCGTCGGCATCGAACCGGTCGCGCCCGATCGCGCTCACGACCACCAGGCCGTGGACGATGTCCTCGACGGTCATCGGGACGATGAGGATCGACTCGGGGGCGGCTCGAATCGCCGACGACGATGCCGCGCGGGTCCGCCGACGGCGTCGCCGAGCCGGAGCGATCGGCCGTTCGCGGCGACCCAGCCCGGTGAGGCCCTGGCCGATCGGGACCCGCAGGGCTGGACGGGTCGGGCTCCGCGTGCCGAGGAACGTGCCCTGGAAGGCGATCGGTTCGCACATGCCCGTCGGCGTGGTCCACGCGATAGACCCGGATGGTGTCGTGGTCGATGAGCCGCCGCGCCTCGGCGACGATCGCCCAGGCGATGCCGTCGACGTCCTGGAGGTGGCTCAGGCGCCCGGCCAGTTCGGCGATGGAGGTCAGGCGGCTCGCGAGCGTGCGTCCCGAGTCGGCCAGCCGGGCGCTGCCGATGGCCGTCGCCATGTGGTCGCCGAAGGCCCGGGCCAGGGCCCGCTCGTCCGCGGTCCAGGCGTACGGTCGTGTGGTGGTAGAGGACCAGCAGACCCGAGCGGCTCGTCACCGAAGACCAGCGGGACGATAGCAGACGGTCTGCACGCCGAGGTCCTGGTAGACCCGGCGGAGCGTCGGGATCGTGGAGCGCATCGCGCGGTCCAGGACGCGGACGCGTCGCTCTCGGATGGCCTCCATCCCGCGTGGTCGGAGCGTCGGCCGGGATGTTCCCGATGGCTTCGACGATGACCGGCGAGAGGCCGCGCTGGGCGGCGAGCGTCAGCGGCGTGCGCGGCCGCCGGGTCGTACAGCCACAGGCCGGCCCGGTCCACGCCGAACAGGGCGAACGACTTCGTCGATGACGTCCTCGAACAGGCCGGCGAGGTCCTGGCGGCCGCTGACCTCGCGCGGCGATCCGGCGCAGGGCATCGGCCCGCGTGGGCGCGATTCGCGGTCAGATCGGTCGGCGGGACGGGGCGCGCGGACCCGTCGTGCAGGGCGCGGGTCGTTCGGCGCTCGTCGGCGAGGACCATCGGGGGAGGCGCCACCTATGGACGGGGCCCCGAGGCTCGGGCACCCGGACACCGGCGCCTGGCGGCACCGCATGGGAACGGTACGGTCCGGTGCCGTTGCGGGCGATAGCCCATCGGTACCACGCGGGCCTCGGCGGACGCTGGGCGGTCGTGCGCGCGCGGTCGCGTGCGTCCTCAGAGCGCCGAGCGCAGGTCCGCGACCGAGTCGAGCGATGACGGTCCGCCGCGGCCAGATCCGGCCGCGGACCGACGCCCGTCCGCACGCCGATGACGAGGCCGGCCCCGGCCGCGCGGCCCATCGCGAGATCGGCCGGCGAATCGCCGACACCGCCGTTCGCGCCGGCTCCACGCCAAGCGGCGCGCAGACGTGCGAGCACGGCGTCGGGCGCGGGCTTGGTCGGCGATCCCGTCGTCCGCGCAGACCGTCGCCGTCGATCAGGTCGGCGACGCCCAGCGCGGCGCAGCGTCCGGTCCGTCGGTGCGCGATCGTCGCTCGTGACGACGGCCGACGCGCCGGCCGGCCGCACGCGATCGCCGTGAGCAGGTCGACGAGGTCGGTCAGCGGGTGGGCCAGGCTCACCGGGTCCGGCGAGTGCCAGGCGGCGTCGAGCGCCGCGGTCGCGCCGCCGCGGCCCATCCCCTCGGCCACGCAGGACGGCGAGGGTCATGTCGCGCAGTCGCGACCATCGGCGTCGCGATGAGGCCGCCGCCCGCGTGGGCGCGACCGCGCCACGGGTCGTACCCGAGCATCGCGAACAGCGGTGCGCGCAGCGGACGCTCGGCGACTGCCTTCCAGGTCGGTCGGCGAGGGCCTCCGCCCAGCCGCTCCACATCGCGTGGAAGTCGATGAGCGTGCCGTCCTTGTCGAAGACGAGGAGGTCGATGCCTCCGAGGTCGACGGTCGCCCGGGCGTCGCCTACAGCATCGCCTCCGCGGCGGCGAGCGCGTCCGACTCCTGGACGCACGGCGTCCCGCGCGAGCACGAGGCACGCCTCGGGCGGGAAGGACAGCGTGACCGGCGAACCGGCCGGCGGGCACGGCCAGGTTCGGGTTGTTGAACGTGTCGACGTGGACGGTCGTGCCGTCGCCGACGCTCGTGCTGACGCGCACGACCGAGCCGAGGAACGCGACGTCGGTGACCGTGGCCGGCACCCGGTTGGCGCCGTCCACGGGCTGCGCCATCGATCCCGTCGAGGGTGATCATCTCGGGCCGCAGCGCCACCATCACCGCGTCGCCCGCGGCGCCGTCCAGGCTCGAGGTCGTGCGGATGGCGTGGCCGCCGAGCGTCAGCGCGCCCGGCCGCCGGCGTCGACGATCCTCGCCTCGACGGCGTTGAGCGTCCCGACGAACGAGGCGACGAACGCCGGTCGCCGGGAAGTTGTAGATCTCGAACGGCGTGCCGATCTGCTCGACCCGGCCCTCGCTCATGACGACGATCCGGTCGGACAGCTCCAGCGCCTCCTCCTGATCGTGGGTCACGTAGACCGTGGTGATCCCGAGTTGTCGCTGGATCTGGCGGATCTCCTGGCGCAGGGCGACACGGATCTTGGCGTCGAGCGCGGACAGTGGCTCGTCGAGCAACAGGACCGTGGGCTCGATCGCGAGCGCACGGGCCAGGGCGACGCGCTGCTGCTGGCCGCCCGACAGCTGGTAGGGATATCGATCGCCGCGGCCCTCGAGGTGGATGAGCCGCAGCAGCTCGGCGACGCGGCCCTTGATCTTGTCGCCGTTCTCGCCGCGGATCTTGAGCCCGAACGCGATGTTGTCCGCGACCGACATGTTGGGGAACAGCGCGTACGACTGGAAGACCATCCCGACATGGCGCTTGTTCGGCGGGGTGTTGGTGACGTCCTTGCCGTCGATCTTGATCGTCCCCGTCGTCGGCGGCTCGAACCCGGCGATCATCCGCAGGGTCGTCGTCTTGCCGCAGCCGGACGGCCCGAGGAACGACACGAATTCACCGCGCGCCGCCGCAAGGTCGAAGTGCTCGACCGCGACGACCCCGCCCGCGAACTGCTTGCGGATCCCGGTGAGTTCCAGGAAGGTCATCCGTGTCGTCTCCTCCATGGTGGCTAGCGGGCCCCGCCGAGCTGGACGCGCGTCCGGCTTCCGCGCGCCGACGAGCGCCAGGAAGATCATCGCGAGCCAGGTCAGGCCGAAGCTGATCAGGGATACCGCCGCCGGTTCGTAGATCTTGTCCTTGCCCAGCAGCGAGAGGTACGGCCCGAACGCCGGGCGGGCGAGGGCGGATGCGATGGTGAACTCGCCGACGACGATGGCCAGGGTGAGGAACGCCCCCGACAGCGCGGCCGTGCGCAGGTTCGGGAAGATGACCGGACCAGAGGATCCGGAACCAGCCGGCGCCAAGGCTCTGGGCCGCCTCGGTCAGCGATCCGCACGTCCATCGACGCGAGGCCGTTGTCGACCGCGCGGTACATGTACGGCAACGACAGCACGACGTAGGCCGCGACGAGCAGGAACGAACTGCCGAGGTCCGTTGCGGTGACGACGAACGGCTGGCGGCTGTAGAAGCGGATGAGGCCGTAGGCCAGGACGATCGGCGGGCAGGACGAACGGCAGCAGCGTCACGAACTCCACGACGGGGCGGAGCTTGGGCAACCGAAGCCGCACCCAGTACGCCGTCGGGATGATGAGCCCGAGGCTCAGGACGATCGTGATGAGGCCGATGATGAACGAGTAGCCGAGCCCCCGGTAGAACCGCGGGTCCTGGAGGACGATCGAGTAGGCCGCGGGTCGGGGGTTCGGGGCGGAGGGAGAACTCCAGCGTCGCGATGAGCGGCACGATGAAGTAGGTGATCCCGATGATGAACACGACCCAGGCCCACCACCGACCGCCGGGGCGTCCGAGTCGTCGCCGCTTCTTCGGGGCCGCGACGGCCACGTCCACGGCGCCGCCCGGTGACGAACGAGCCGCTCACGAGCGCCACCGTTCAGCGCGTCGCATCAGCACGCTGTACGCGGCGATGGACAGGCCCATGATGATGACCATCCCCATGGCGACCGCGTAGCCGAGACCGGGATTGAACAGGACGTCACCGGACATCTGGGCGGTGATGACCAGGGTCGTGAGCTGGATCGTCCCGCCCGACAGCTGGTAGGCCGTGGCCTGCGCGCCGAACGCAGTTGCCGAACAGGAGGATCCCGGCGCCCAGGATCGACGGCGTGAGGATCGGCAGCGCGACCTTGCGCCAGTACTGCGCGCGGGGTCGCGCCCAGGTTCTCGGCCGCCTCGCGCCACTCCTTGCGCAGGCCCTCGATCGCCGGCGCGATGACCAGGACCATGAGCGGGAACTGGAAGTACAGGTACACGATGGCCAGGCCGGTCAGCGAGTAGAGCGAGAAGCCGGTGTCGCGAAGCGAGAAGCCGAAGAGGTCGTCGAGCAGCTTCGTGACGCAGGCCGAGGTTGCCCAGGGTGAAGATGAACGCGAGGGCGAGCGGGATGCCCGCGAAGTTGCTCGCGACGCCGGAGAAGGTCATGAGGGCCGAGCGCAGGAACCGCGGGCAGGCCGCCGAGGATGACGGCCGCCGCCAGCAGCAGGCCGAAGATCGCCCCGACGATCGCCGTGATGAGCGAGAGCTGGATGCTGTTGCGGAACGCGACCGCGCAGCACGGCCCGGTCAGTCCGGCGTAGTTGTCGAGGCCGACGCTCCCGGTCTCCTCGACGATCAGGCTGCCGACGACCAGGAACATCGCCGGGAAGCCGATGAACAGGAGCGCGAAGAGGAAGAACGGCAGCACGCCGACCCAGGCCCAGACGGACCTGGACCGGGTGCGGGCGTGCGACCGGAGGCGCCGCCGACGGGCGGCGCCTCCGCGGTGGTCATCGGACGTCAGTCGCGATGACGGTCTGATCAGGGGGCCGCTTCGACGACGTCGACGCCGACGACGCGTATCCCACTGCGTGGTGATGAGCTCCTTGGCCGCGTTGAGCTGGTCGAGGGTCGGGAAGACCGCGCCGGTCACGTCGGGCAGCTTGTCGAGCTGCTCCTGCGGGACGCGGCCACCCGCGACGAGGTCCTCGTAGCGGATCGGATGGCAGTAGCCCTTCAGCCAGATGTTCTGGCCCTCATCGGAATAGAGGAAGTCCATCCACAGCTCGGCCGCATTGGGATGCGGGGCGAAGGCGCTGATGGCCTGGACATAGACGCCGGCGAAGCGGCCGGACTGCCGGGACGACGACCTCGATCTGGGCGTCGCCACCGGCCGCGGCGGCCTCGTCGCGGTTGGCCAGGGCGTTGTACGTCCAGCGGACGGTGATCGGCGTCTCGCCCTGGGCGATGGTGCCGGCGTTGGCGATGGTCGGGACGAAGTTGCCCGGCGTCCACGACCTTCTTCCAGAAGTCGAGGCCCGGCTGCGCGTCGTCGAGCGACCCGCCGTTGGCGAGCGCCGACGCGTAGACGGTCTGGATGGCCTGGTTGGAGGCACGCGGGTCACCGGCGAGGGCGACCTGGTTCTTGTAGTCGGCGCGGTCAGGTCGCCCCAGTCGGCCGGGACGTTGTCCACGACGCCGGTGTTGACCTCGAAGGCCAGGACGCCGTAGTAGTCGCCGTACCAGTAGCCGTCCGGGTCCTTGGCCGTGTCCGGGATCTCGTCCCACGTGGGCCACCTTGTACGGCCGGATCAGGCCCTTGTCCTTGGCCTCGGGGCCGAACGAGAGGCCGACGTCGATGACGTCCGGCGCCTGCGGGCCCGGGTTGTCCTTGTTGGCCTCGATCGCCGTCAGCTCATCGGCCGAGCCGGCGTCCGGGTTCAGCTCGTTGAGGGTCAGGCCGGTCCGCTCGGCGAACGTGTCGAGCGCTTCGCGGTAGTTGCACCAGCTGTCGGGGCAGGGCGATGGTCGTGAGCGTGCCCTCGGCCTTCGCCTTCGCGAGCCTGGCCGCATCGGGGACCCACTGCTCGAACTCGCCGCGCGCCGCGCCGCGGACGGCGCCGCCGAGGCGCCGCCGTCCGTGGAGCAGGCGGCGACGACGATGGCCGTCGTGGCCAGGAGACCCGCCCAGCGGGTGATCGTGCGTTTCGTGGTCAAATCGATCCTCCAGTCGTCATGGATCGTGTTCGGTCGTGTCCGACGATCGATCGGGCCCTCCTCAGCCCGAGGTCGTCCCGGTCTCGCCCATCCCAGACCGCGGTCGCGGATGCCGGGGCTGGCGATGGGTACACGGTTCGCTGCATTGGACATCCCGCGTCGGCGGGCGTCAAGACCATGTGATGGGTTTGTTAACGGCGCGTGAGCGCCACGATATCGGGTCGCGCACGTCGCGTGTCGGCCTCGGACGCAGGGTCGGCGGCCGGGAACGTCGAAGCGGCGACGGGCCGGAGCCCGTCGCCGCTTCGCGCTGTTGCGCTGCGTGGGTCGGTCAGGTAGCCGGCCGGCATCCAGGCCTGTCCAGGTGGCCTCGTTCTCGGCGACCCACTTCTCGGCGGCCTCGTCGCGCGGTCATGCCCTGGTTGGTGATGTAGTCGGCCACCGTGTTCTGGTCGCTCGTTGGTCCAGCTGAAGTTCTTGATGCACTGCGTAGCGCGGCGCCGCCTTGTCTCGGCGAACGTTCGTTGCTGATGATCTTGTTCAGGGCGTACGGCGGGTAGTCGCAGGCGACCTCCTTCGGGTCCGCGTCGCAGCCCTCGGTCTACGGCGGGAGGTCGACCTTGACGAGCTGGATCTCGGCTGAGCACCCACTGCGGCGTCGTAGAAGTAGCCGATGAGCGGCGTCTTCTGCTCGGTCGCGCCTGCTGGAAGGCCGTCGATGCAGCGCGGCCTCGCTGCCGCGAGTAGACGACCTTGAAGTCGAGGTCGAGGTTGTCGATGAGCGCCTCGTCGTTGGTCACGAACGACGGGTCGCCGGCCAGGAACTGGCCCTTGTCGCCGGACTCGGACGTCTTGAACAGCTCGGCGTACTTGTTGAGGTTCTCCCAGTCCGTGATGTCCGGGTACTCCGTCGACCATCCATGGCGGGACGTACCAGCCGATGATGCCGGTCGACCCCGTTGCGGCCGGCGTCCTGCGCCACGCCCTTCTCGGTGACGTAGCGCTGGCCTCGAGGTCCGGGTGGCCCCAGTTCTCGAGGATGACGTCGACCTCGCCGGTCTCGAAGCCCTGCCAGGCGATCTCCTCGGCCAGGCTCGGTCGTCTCGACCGTGTAGCCGAGCTCGTTCTCGAGCAGATCGACTTCGACGACGGCGACGTTCGCCGCCGCGCCGACCCACGGGTTGACCGCGATCTTGACGGTGCCCGCGCTTCGCGCTGGGTGCCGCGCTCGCCGTCGGGCGGCGGCGCTCGAGCCCGAACCGCCGCGAGCAGGCGGCCAGGACCAGGCTGAGGGTGACGACACCGGCGCCCAATCGCGCCAGTCGTGTTCGCTGCATCGGTAGTGACTCCTCCTCACGACCGGTCCGGGACGGTTCCCGATACCCGACTGGTCGCCCGCCCCTGTGCGCGTCGGCGGGCGACGAATGCTAGCCCCCTCGGACCCCTTCCGTCGATGGGCGCCCCCCGGCGCCCTGCGTGATCCGGTCCAGCATGATGCCCAGCAGGACGATCGCGATGCCGGCCGCCAGGCCCTTGCCGAAGTCCTCGCGCTGGGCGAACCCGGCGACGACGTCGAAGCCCAGCGCCCCGGCGCCGACGAGGCCGCCGACGACGACCATCGCGAGGACCAGGACGATGCCCTGGTTGGCGGCCAGCAGGAGCGCGCGCCGCGACAGCGGCAGCTGGACCTTCCAGAGCAGCTGTCGCTCGTGGAGCCGGCGGCGATCGCCGCTTCGATGGTCGTGCTGGAGACGCCGCGGATCCCGGCGTCGACGAGCCGGATGACCGGCGGGACGGCGTAGATGACCGACGCCACGATCGCCGTGAACCGGCTCGGCGCCGAACAGCGCGATCGCCGGGATCAGGTACACGAACGCCGGCATCGTCTGGGCGATGTCCAGGCCCGGCCGCAGGACGTCCGGAACCGGTCGCTCCGCGCCGACAGGATCCCGAGCAGGATGCCGATCGCCAGGGTGAGGCGGTCGCCACGAGCACGTGGCGAGGGTCTGCATGCCGTGCTCCCACAGCCCGACCAGGGCGACCAGCCCGAGGCACGGCCCGGCGATGATCGCCGCCCGGACGCCGCCGACACGACCAGCCGATGACCGCGACGACGCCGATCACCAGCCACCACGGCGCCTCGGTCAGGAACTCCTCGAGCGGGTTGAGGATCAGCGTAGCGTGAAGCCGTCCTTGATCGCCGCGGTCACGGTCGCGAACGTGGACGCGCATCCAGTCCACGACCGCGTTGACCGGCTCGGCGAGGTCGATGACGATCGCGTCGGGGAAGGCCGTCGGGTCGGCCAGGGTGCGGGCGTACAGGATGGTCGCGAGCGACCACGCCACCGCGCCGCGAGGTAGCGGACGCGCTGGCGGCGCTTCGATGCATCGGATCGGCGGAAGCGCGGGTCCATCCACTCGCCGGCCCGGTCGGTCAGGCGGTCCAGGACGATGGCCAGGATGACGATCGCCAGGCCGGCGTCGAAGGCGGCGCCCGACGTCGACTGCTGGAGCGGCGCGGAGCGACGTCCGCGCCCAGGCCGGGCGCGCCGATGAGCGCGGTGATGACGACCATCGAGAGGGCCATCATGATCGTCTGGTTGACGCCGATCCCGATCGTCCGCGCGGGCCAGCGGCAGCTGGACCTTGCGTCAGGACCTGCCAGCGGGTGGAGCCGAGCGACCGGGCCGCCTCCACCGTGGTGGCCGCCACGCCCGCGGATGCCCGAGCGCCGTGATGCGGATCGCCGGCGGGATCGCGTAGATGAGCGTCACGATCGTGGCCGCCGGGCCGCCGATCCCGAACAGCAGCGTCATCGGCGCCAGGTAGGCGAACGTCGGCATGATCTGCATCACGTCGAGGATCGGCGTGAGGAACGCCGCCGAACGCGCTTGCTCCGGCCGCCGACGATCCCGAGCGGGATCCCGACGATCAGCGCGAGGACGACCGCGGCCAGGATCTGGGCCGAGCGTCTCCATGCTCGATTCCCACAGCCCGAGGAGGCCGAGCGCGGCGAACCCGGCGACGGCGAGCGATGGCCAGGCGCCAGCCACCGAAGATGGCGCCGAGCGCCCCGACGACGCCGAGCGTCCCCGGCCAGCCGATGGTCGCGAGGAAGGCGTCGAAGGCGCCGACCAGCGCCGCCGATGCCGCGGATCCCGGATGGCATCGACGATCACGAGCGCGTCGCCGGTTCGCTTCCACCCAGTCGCGGACCTCGTTGAGCGCCAGGAAGAGCGGGTAGCGTCTCGTCATGCGGCAGCGTCCACATGCCCATGAACAGGGCGTAGAGCACGGCCGCGACGATCGCGAAGCACGACGCAGACGAGCCGCCGGAGCGTCTTCGCCTCCAGGCGCCCCGTGGCGGGGATGCTGACCGCGGTCATCGCCTCGGCGCCCGCATCAGTCGGGCGATGACCCCGGCCATCGCGCCGAGGATCTGGGCGCGATCCACGACGCCGACCAGCTGGCCGTCCTCCATGACCCGGAGCGGCTTCTCGGTCTCGGTCGCGGCGTGGAGCGCCGTGCGGATGAGGGCGTCGGCCGGGAACTCCGGGCCGTCGAGCGGGTCGTCGTCGGTGCACGGCGCGCATGATCCAGCGCAGCGTCAGGACGTGGGACTTGGGGACGTCGCGGACGAAGTCGGCCACGTAGTCGTCCGCCGGGGCGCCGACGAGCTCCTCCGGGCGGCCGGCCTGGACGACCTCGCCGTCGCGCATGATCACGATGTGGTCGCCCAGCTTGAGCGCCTCGGACGAGGTCGTGGGTGATGAACACCATCGTCTTGCCGACCTCGTGGTGGAGGCGCAGGACCTCGTTCTGCATGTCGCGGCGGATGAGCGGGTCCAGGGCGCTGAACGGCTCGTCGAAGAACATGACCTCGGGGTCCACGGCGAGCGCGCGGGCCAGGCCGACCCGCTGCTGCATCCCGCCCGACAGCTGGTCCGGGTAGCTGTCGGCGTGGCCCGGTCAGGCCGACCAGGTCGATCATCTCGCGCGCCCGCTCGTGGCGCGACGCCTCGCGACTCGCCGCGGATCTCCAGGCCGATAGGCGACGTTGTCGATGACCTTGCGGTGCGGCAGCAGGCCGAAGTGCTGGAACACCATGCTGAAGCGGCGCCGGCGCAGCTCGCGCAGCTTGGCCGGCGTCCGCCTTGCGGATGTCCTCGCCGTCGAGCAGGACCTCGCCCGACCGTCGGCTCGATGAGCCGGGTCATGCAGCGGACGAGCGTGGACTTGCCGCTGCCCGGACAGGCCCATGACCACGAAGACCTCGCCGGGCCAGACGTCGAAGGAGACGTCGCGGAGGGCGATCGTGGACCCGGTCTTGGCCGCGCAGCTCGTCGCGCGGCAGGTCCGCGTCGGGCGTCCCGATGACCTTGTGCTCGGCCGGCCCGAAGACCTTCCACAGCTGCTTGACCGCGAGGGTCGGCATGCCCGTGCCCGCCGTCGCGCGTGGGTCGGTCCGTGCGTCGCGCGTCACCCTGGTCTCTACCCTCCGAACCAGCCCGTTGGCCCCGGTGCCGTGTTCTGCCAGATGTGCTTGGCCTCACGGTACTCGTCGAGACCGCTCGGGCCAAGCTCCCGCCCGATCCCGGACTGCTTGAAGCCGCCCCATTCTGCCTGCGGCAGGTAGGTGTTGTAGTCGTTGATCCACACGGTCCCGTGGCGGAGCCGGCGCGGCGACGCGCTGGGCGCGCCAGGCGTCCGCCGTCCAGACGGCGCCGGCCAGGCCGTAGGTCGTGTCGTTGGCCGAGCGCGATCGCCTCGTCCTCGGTGGAGAAGCGCTCGATCGGTCAGGACCGGCCCGAAGACCTCCTCGCGGACGATGCGCATGTCGCGGTCGTGCACGTCGGCGAAGACGGTCGGTCGGTAGAAGAAGCCGGCCTGGAGCTCGGGCTCGGTCGGGCGGCGGCCGCCGGCGACCAGGCGCGCGCCCTCGGCGATCGCGCTCGGCGACGTAGCGCCTCCACCTTGGCCCGATGCTCGGCGCTGATGAGCGCGCCGGTCTCGGTCGCGTCGTCGCTGCCGTGGCCCAGGTGGATCCGGTCCGCGCGGCGGCCGATCTCCTCCACGAATCGATCGTAGATCTCGTCCTGGACGATCGCCCGGCAGCCGGCCGAGCAGACCTGGCCGCTGTGGGTGAAGGCGCGCGGTCAGGGCGTTGTCCACGGCCGTCTCGAAGTCGGCGTCGGCGAAGACGATGTTGGGGCTCTTGCCGCCGAGCTCCATCGCGATCTTCTTCATGTTGACGGCCGCGCCACGCACGAGGCCACGCGGCCGGCGTCGATGCCGCCGGTCAGCGAGATCAGGTCCACGTCCGGGCTGTCGGCGAGGGCCTGGCCGACGCGCTCGCCCGGGCCGAGGATGAGGTTGACGACCCCGGCCGGCGCGCCGGCCTCCTCGAGCAGCCGGGTCAGGTGGATCGCCGTCAGCGGCGTGACCGAGGCCGGCTTCATGACGACGGTGTTGCCGGCGGCGAGCGCCGGCGCGACCTTCCAGCTCGAGCTGGAGGAGCGGGTAGTTCCACGGCGCGATGAGCCCGCACACCCCGACCGGCTCGTAGACGATGCGGCGACGACGGTCGGGTTGCTCGCGTCGACCAGCCGACCGGCGTCCTTGTCGGCGAGGTCGGCGTAGTAGCGGAAGCACGCGCGCGACGTCGGCCATGTCCCAGCGGCTCTCGCGCATCGCCTTGCCGGTGTCTGGCGTCTCGAGGCGGGCCAGCTCCTCCTGGTCGCGGTCGATGAGGCCGGCGACGCGATCGAGGAGCGCGGCGCGCTCGCCGGTCGGGGTGCGCGGCCAGTCCGTCGTGTCGAAGGCGCGGCGCGCGGCCGCGATGGCGGCCTGGACCTGGTCGTCGGTCGCGACGTCGACCTCGGTGACGATCGTCCCGTCGGACGGGTTGACGACGCGAGCTGCACGTCCCGTCGCCGGACGCGACCCACTGGCCATCGATGAACAGGCTGGCACGCACCTCGGATGCATCGGCGTCTCGGGCCGGATCGCGGAGGATGCGCGCCCGCCCGGCCCGGGTCAACGGCACGTCGCGGGCGGTGCGCGCCACCGGGCCGCGTCGCGGTCGAACGCGTCGCGGTCATCGCGCGACGACGGGTCGACGCGTCCGGCGTCGGCTCCACGGGCGTCGTGCGGCGACGTGCGCGACGGTCGCGCCCGGACGGCTGGGCGACGGCGTCCAGGTGCGCGGCTGGGTCGGTCGCCGCGGAGCGGCCGGTCGGGCGGGTCAGCCGACGCTGGCGGCCGGCGTGGCGATCCGGTCGGTCGCGGCCGGAGCTCGGCCACGAGGACCTGCACCCGGTCGTCGGTGAGCCGCGACAGCGGGATGTTCAGCCCGAGGGCGGCGACGCAGCGCCCCGCGGCATCGAGCACCGGGACGGCCAGCGCGCCGGCCTCGACGAACAGTTCGCCGCGATTGATCGCCCAGCCCTGGCGTCGCGTCTCGTCGACGACGGCCGCGAGGACCGCCGGCATCCGTGATGGTCGCCGGCGTGTAGGCGGGCAGCGGGCCGGCGAGATACGCGGCCAGCTCGGCCGGACCCATCGCGGCGAGGAAGACCTTGCCGGCGGCGGTCGCGTGGAGCCGGGCCCGCTGGCCGGTCCGGGTGAACGCGCGGACCTCCTGCGGTGCCGTCGATCTTGTCGATGAAGACGACGCTGTCGCCGTCGCGGATCGCGAGGTCGACGCTCTCGCCGGTCGACGCGACGAGCTCGGTCATGACCCGGCGGGCCTCGTCGCGGACGTCGATGGTGTCGAGGACGCGCGTCCCGAGCTCGAACAGCGGCATCCCCAGCCGGTACCGATGGCTGACGGGGTCGTGATGCAGCCAGCCGACCCGCTCGAGCGACCGCGCGAGGCGCCAGCCGGTGCTTCGGTCGACGCCCAGCGCGGCAGCCAGGTCGGCCGCACTGATCCAGCCGCTGGGCGGCCACGACGTCGAGCGCCGGCCGGCGATCCGGGGCCACGCTCGATGGGTTGCGCGCGGTCGTGTACCATCGCCACAGTGTCGCAGATGCGGCAACGCTATTGCAAATGATGCAACAGCGAGCGTGATGGACGGAAGGGGCTGAGCATGAGCGCGTTCCCGACCCGGGCGAAGGTCGTCGTCATCGGGGCCGGCATCGTCGGCAACAGCCTCGCGTACCACCTGGCCAAGCTCGGCTGGACCGACATCGTCCAGCTCGACAAGGGCACGCTGCCGAACCCCGGCGGCTCCACCGGTCACGCGTCGAACTTCATCTTCCCGACGGACCACTCCAAGGAGATGACGGCGCTCACGCTCGACAGCGTCGTCCAGTACCAGGAGCTCGGCGTCTTCACGCAGAGCGGCGGCATCGAGGTCGCGCGGACGACCGAGCGGATGCAGGAGCTGACCCGCCGGATGGCGTCGTCGCGGTCGTGGGGCATCGAATCGGAGCTGCTCGACCCGGCCGGCGTCAAGGCGCTGGTCCCGTACCTCGACGAGAGCGTGATCCTGGGTGGCTTCCACACGCCGTCGGTCGGCGTCGTCGATTCGCTGCGCGCGGGCACGATCATGCGCGAGCGCGCGGTCGAGATGGGTGCGCTCACGATCGCCGCCGGCACCGAGGTCACCGGCCTCGACGTGGTCGACGGCCGCATCCGGACGGTGCGGACCACCAAGGGCGACATCGAGGCCGAGGTCGTCGTCATCGCCTGTGGCGTCTGGAGCCCGCGGATCGCGCGGATGGCCGGGGCGTCGATCCCGCTCAGCCCGGCGGTCCACCAGATGATCAGCGTCGGGCCGGTGCCGCAGTTCGCCGACACGGTCGGCGAGATCTCGTTCCCGATCGTGCGCGACATGGACACCAACATGTACGAGCGCCAGCACGGCGGCGACCTCGAGGTCGGCTCGTACGCCCACCGGCCGATCCTCATGGACGCCGACGACATCCCCTCGATCGAGGCATCGGCCCTGTCGCCGACGGAGCTGCCGTTCACCCAGGAGGACTTCGAGCTCCAGCTGGAGCAGGCGCTCGAGCTCGTCCCGGACATCCTCGGCGACGAGCGGGTCGGCATCCGCTACGCGATCAACGGCCTGCTCGTCGCTGACGCCGGACGGCATGCCGATCCTGGGCGAGACGCCGGAGGTCAAGGGCCTCTGGTCCGCGGCCGCGGTCTGGATCAAGGAAGCGCCCGGGATCGCCCGTGCCGTCGCCGAGTGGATGACCCACGGCTGGTCGGAGATCGACCTCCACGGCTCCGACATCGCGCGCTTCTACGACCACCACAAGACCGGGACCCACATCCGCGCGCGGACCGCCGAGGGCTTCAACAAGACCTACGGCATCGTCCACCCGATGGAGCAGTGGGCCACCAATCGCGACGTGCGGCTGTCGCCGGTGCACAAGCGCCAGGTCGAGCTCGGCGCGGTCTTCTTCGAGGCGGCCGGCTGGGAGCGCCCGTTCTGGTACGGCGCCAACGAGGCGCTGCTCGCCGAGTACGGCGACCGGGTCGCGCCCCGCGAGGCCGAGTGGGAGTCGCGCTGGTGGTCGCCGATCATCACCGCCGAGCACCTCGCCATGCGCGAGCGCGCGGCCATGGTCGATCTCGCGGCCTTCGCCATCTTCGATGTCACCGGACCGGGCGCCCTCGATGCGCTCCAGCACCTGTGCGTCGCGCAGGTGGACGTGCCGGTCGGGCGCGTCGTCTACACGCCGCTCCTCGCCGAGAACGGCGGGATCTTCGCCGACCTCACGATCATGCGGCTTGCGCATGACACCTTCCGCGTCGTCACCGGCGGCGGCATGGGGATGCGCGACAAGAAGTGGTTCGTCGACCACCTGCCAAGCGACGGGACGGCGCAGCTGTTCGACGCCACGTCGGCGCTGTACACGCTCGGGATCTGGGGTCCGCGAGCGCGCGACATCCTCGCCGCGGTCACGCCCGACGACGTCTCCAACGAGGGGTTCCCGTTCGGGACGTGCCGGGTCATCGAGATCGGCTCGGTGCGGGCGCTCGCGTCGCGCATCTCGTATGTCGGCGAACTCGGCTGGGAGATCTACGTCCCGATGGAAGCAGGGCCTGCGCCTGTGGGACACGCTCTGGGAGGCGGGCCAGGCGCACGGCGTGATCGCGGCCGGGATCGGCGTGTACGGCACGACCGGCCGCATCGAGAAGGGCTATCGCGCGCACGGCGCGGAGCTCGAGACCGACTACGACCTCGTCGAGGCCGGCATGCAGCGACCCAAGGTCAAGGCGGCCGACTTCGTCGGCAAGGCGGCCGTACCTCGGCAGCGCTGCCAGGCCGCCCGTCGCCATCCTGTGCACCCTCACCCTCGATGACCCGCGGTCGTCGACGCGGCGTGAACCGCTACATGCTCGGGCGCGAGCCGATCCTGGCGCCCGACGGGTCGTCGCTCATCGACGCCAAGGGCCGGCGCTCGTACGTGACGAGCGCCGGGGCGGGCCCGTCGGTCGGCAAGCATCTGCTGATGTCGTACCTGCCGCCGGCCCAGGCCGTGGTCGGGACGAAGCTGCTCGTCGAGTACATGGGCGAGCGGTATCCGGTGACCGTGGCGGTCGCCGGCGCGACGCCGCTCTTCGACCCCGAGAACGAGCGCGTCCGGAGCTGACCGACCGATGCGCATCCTCGCCCTCGTCAAGCGCGTCCCGGCGACCGGCGGCCGGATCAACCTCGCGGCCGACGGCCGCAGCATCGATACCGCGTACCTCGGCTTCGTCGTCAGCCCGCACGAGGAGTGCGCGGTGGAGGAGGCCGTCCGGCTGGTCGAGGCCCACGGCGGCGAGGTCGTCGTCATGACCCTCGGCCCGGTCGAGGCCGCCGACCAGCTGCGCGACGCGCTCGCGATCGGCGTGGAGCGGGCCGTGCACCTCGAGACCGACGGCAGCGACTGGGATCCCGTGGCCACCGCCGCGGCGCTCGTCGACGCGATCCGCGCCCTCGAGGCGGACGGCGGGCCTTCGACCTGATCCTCGCCGGCAACGAATCGGCCGACTCGGGCGGGTACCAGGTCGGGATCCGGGTCGCGGTCGCCCTCGGGCGACCGATCGTCAACGGGGCAAAGGCCGCTCGAGGTCGGCGACGGCGTCGCCACCGTCGCGTCGCCAGGCGCCGGGTGGCTGGGAGGTCTACGAGGTGCCACTCCCCGCGGTCGTCGGCGTGCGCGAGGGCATCAACCTGCCGCGCTATCCCTCGGTCCCGGGACGCCTGCGGGCGAAGCGCAAGGAGATCGACCGCATCGTCCCGGAGCGACGTCCGGCGGCGGGCCCGGAACTCATCAGCCTGGCACTCCCCGTCGAGCAGGCGCAGGAGGTCGAGATCCTCGGTCGCGGTCCCGAGGCCGCGCCGCGCGTCGTCGAGATCCTCCGCGAGATCGGTGTCCTGTGAGCGCCGTGCTGGTCCTCGTCGAGCTCGTCGACGGGGCGCCCGATCGCCTCTCGCTCGAGGCGCTGGGTTTCGCGCGGGTCGCTGGGCCTCGGCCAGGTCGAGGCGGCCGTCATCGGGGCTCCCGGTGTCGGCGCGGCCGCGGCCGGACTTGGGCGCCTTCGGCGTCACGACGGCGCACGTCGTCGAGGACGCGCGGCTGGCGGACTACAGCGCGGCGGCGGTCGCGTCGGGACTGGCGGCGGTCATGGCCGCGGGTTCGTTCGCGGCCGTGATCGCGCCCGGCAGCGAGCGCGGGACCGAGGTGCTCGCCCACGTCGCCGCCCGGACGGATGCGCCGATGGCCGCCAACGTCGTCGCGGCCGACGCCCGGCGATCGCTGGAAGGTCACGCGCCAGCGGTGGGCCGGCAGCCTGCTCGAGGACGCGTGGCTCGATGGCGAGCCGCGGCTGCTGACCGTGGCCGCGCACGCGGTCCCGGCGCTGGAGCCCGCGGCCGGTGCGGCGCCGGCGGCCGTGGTCGCCGTGACCGCCGCGATCTCGGACGCGGACCTTCGGGCGCAGGTGGTCGGCATCGAGTCGACCGGGTCGGACAAGGTCTCGCTCGCCGAGGCGAAGGTCGTGGTCGGCGGCGGTCGCGGACTCGGCAGCGCAGAGGCGTTCGCGATCCTCGACGAGCTCGCCGGTCTGCTCGGCGGAGCCGTCGGCGTGTCGCGCGTGGCGACCAGCCTGGGCTGGCGACCGCACGCCCAGCAGGTCGGGCCAGACCGGGACGCGGATCGCCCCGGACCTCTACATCGCGTGCGGGATCAGCGGCGCCATCCAGCACATCGTCGGCTGCAAGTCGGCCAAGCGGATCCTCGTCATCAACACCGACCCGGACGCCCCGATCTTCAGCCGCGCCGCCTACGCGGTCATCGGCGACGTCCACCAGGTCGTCCCGGCGATCAGCGCGGAGATCCGCCGAACGAGCGGGGAGCGTAGGCGCATCGGGCCTCCTACGGCGGCTCGACACTCGCGGCTTGCTCGTCCCGGGCCGCGGAGTGCGTCGCGCACGGGCGTAGACTGGTGGGCCGACACGAATCGGTACGAGGAGCAGACACCATGGGCTTCCTGAGTGGAGTGATCACCGGCGTCGCCGTCGCGGCCGGAGCGGCCGCCTGGTACATGTCCCGATCCGGGGCGAAGGTCCGCGAGCAGTACCAGTTCGAGCAGCGACTCGGCGAGATCGGCGACCAGCTCGAGGCGCGCACGCGCGACATCCAGGGCACCGTCAACGCCCAGCTCGCCGAGATGCGGTCGAAGGGCCAGGAGGCGACCGACGCCGTCGAGTCCGCCGCTTCGACGAACGGCCACGGCGCGGGCGAGGCTCTCGACGACCGCACCGCGGCCGAGGCCGCGGCCGAGGTGCAGGCCGAGGCCGAGGCCATGACGACGAAGGTCAAGAAGGCCGCGAAGGACGCCACCAGCTAGGTCACGCGAACGGGCTCAGCCTGAGCTGACCGGCGGTCGACGCCCGCCGGTCTTGCGCGGATGTGCGATGGTTCGCACGGCCGGACCTCGTCCCGAACGAGGCGGCACGGAACCAGCGCCACAGGAGAGCCAGTGCGAAAACGCAAGGTCACGTATCCGCCGCCCAAGACCGCCAATCGGCCCGCTCCCGCGTCGGGCCTCCCCACGGACACCCCGTATGTCCGCCCCACCGTCGCGACGATCGACCTCAATGCCGGCAAGGGCCGCGCAGGTCTCACCGTCGGTGGACGCGTCCGGATCGCCGGCACCGGCCTCTACGCCGGTGAGATCGCCGTCATCGAGAAGCTCGTCACCGGCGTGATCCCGCAGGCCGTCGTCCGCACCGAGGCCGGCAAGACCCGCCAGGTCCGCACGATCGACCTCGAACCCGTCGCGCCGGGAACCCAGGCCTCCGGACCGTCAGCCCAGGCCCCGACCGCCGCGGCACCGGCCGCCGAGTAGCCGGGCCCGACTTCCACCCGAGGCCGTCAGCTTTGGCGCAGGCCGTCCGCGATGCGGGCGGCCGCTGCGACCACGAGCGCCGCGAGCGTTCCCTCTTGCCCCGCCGGTGGGAATCGGTACGACGGTCCGTGCACGTGCAGTGCCGCGACGACCTCACCGGAGGCGTCCGCGATCGGTGCCGCCACCGACGAGATCCCCGCGTCGAACTCCTCGATCGCCCACGCGTAGCCGACCCGCCGGATCGCGTGGAGTCGCTCGCGGACGGCGTCCGGATCGGTGAGGGTTCGCGGCGTGAAGCCCTCGAGCGGCTTCGCCAGGTAGTGGTTCACGGCCGCCGGCATCCGGAACGCGAGCAGGACCTGCCCGGATGAGACGGCGTGGAGCGGCGCCCGGGCGCCCGTCCAGTCGCGAACGCGACACCGGGTTCGGCGTCGCGACCTGGTCGATGTAGTGGACGAGGTCGCCGTCGGGCACGGACAGCCCGGCCGCCTCGCCCGATACCGCCGCCAGTTCTTCCAGCGTGGGCCGCGCGATCGCGGCGATCGAGCGCGTCGGCGTCAGCCCGGCCGACAGCGTCACGAGCCGCGGCCCGAGCCGGTACAGCGTGTCGCCGGGCACCTGTTCCACGGCGCCTTCACCGGCGAGCGTGGCCAGCAACCGCGCCGCCGTGGACTTCGGCAGACCGGAACGCTCGGCGACGTCGGTGACGCCGAGCGGCCCGTCGGCCAGGGCGCCGAGCACGTCGAAGGCCCGCCGGATGGACTGGACGCTGGACATGGACCCCTTCGTCGGCTAGATTCGCGACCGCGGGTTCCATCATACGGCACGGTTCCACATCGTGGAACCCCACAACCCACCCGGAGCGCACGACCCGATGACCGACGACTACCAGGACATCGACCTCAACGCCCTCTCCGACGACGAGCTCGTCGAGCAGATGCACAACGACCTCTACGACGGCATGAAGGACGAGATCGTCGAGGGGACGAACATCCTGCTCGAGCGCGGGTTCAGCGCCACGAAGGTGCTCGACGACGCGCTCGTCGCGGGCATGAAGATCGTCGGGATCGACTTCCGCGACGGCATCCTGTTCGTGCCCGAGGTCCTCCTCGCCGCCAACGCGATGAAGGCCGGGATGGCGATCCTGCGCCCGCTGCTCGCGGAGACCGGCGCGGAGCCGGTCGGCAAGGTCGTCATCGGGACGGTCAAGGGCGACATCCACGACATCGGCAAGAACCTCGTCGGGATGATGCTCGAGGGCGCCGGGCTTCGAGGTCGTGGACCTCGGCATCAACACCGATGCGGACAAGTTCATCAACGCGCTCGAAGCGCACCAGCCGGACATCCTGGGCATGTCCGCGCTGCTCACGACGACGATGCCGTACATGAAGGTCGTCATCCAGACGCTGCGCGATCGCGGCATCCGCGACGACTACATCGTCCTCGTGGGTGGCGCGCCGCTCAACGAAGAGTTCGGCATGGCCGTCGGCGCGGACGCCTACTGCCGCGATGCGGGCGTGGCCGCCGAGACGGCACGTCGCCTCATCGACGAGCGCCGTGCTCGCGTCCCCGCCTGAGGTCGCGCGACCCCGCGGCGCGCTCGTCGTCATCGGTTGCGGCGCGCTCGCGCGCGAGCTGCTCGCGCTGACGAAGGGCATCCCCGGCGTCAAGGTCCACTGCGTCGATGCGCGGCTCCACATGCGACCCGGCAAGATCGCCGGCGCCGTCGCGGACCGGATCGCGAAGACCCGGGCGGCCTACGGTGACGACGTCCGGATCTTCGTGGCGTACGCCGATTGCGGGACCGGCGGCGCGCTGGATGCCGTCCTCGACGGCGAAGGGATCGAGCGCATCACGGGCGCCCACTGCTACGAGTTCTACGCCGGGTCGGCGGCCTACGCCGCGCTCCAGGACGAGGAGCTCGGCACGTTCTACCTGACCGACTTCCTCGCCCGCCAGTTCGAGAGCCTCGTGCTCGTCGGGCTGGGCCTGGACCGCCATCCCGAACTGATCGATGACTACTTCGGCAGCTACCGGCGGCTCGTCTACCTCGCCCAGACCGACGACCCGGACCTGACCGCGCGCGCACAGGCCGCCGCGGACCGGCTGGGTCTCACCTTCGAACGCCGATCCACCGGGTACGGCGACCTCGCCCCGACCATCCACCACGCGATCGCTGGAGGTTCCTGAACACGCCATGGCAACACTGACGGTGATCTGGTGGCGCGACATCCCCGCCCAGGTGACGGCGCGCGACGGTCGCAAGTCCAGCAAGATCGTCCTCCACCCGCGCTTCCAGGTCGCCATCGACAAGGCCGCGAGCCGTGCCGGCAAGCGCTCGTACGACGACTACATCGAGGAGTGGCGCAAGACCGCCCGCGACTGCGGCGAGGACGTGGACGCCGAGGTCGCCGCCGAGGTGGAGCGCCTCGAGACCGAGTACGACAAGCACCGCCTGGCGCTCCTCATCACGTCGGGTGGCGTGGAGGGCGGCCCGGCCTTCGCGCCGGCGCACGACGAGACGCCCGGCAAGGCCGGCGCGGCGCCGACGACCACGGAGCCGGCATGAGCCGCGCCACGCACACCGTCATCAGCTCCGCGACGCGCGAGGTCGTCATCGGTGACGACCGGCCGTTCGTCGTCATCGGCGAGCGCATCAACCCGACCGGTCGCAAGCTCCTCGCCGAGGAGATGAAGGCCGGCGACTTCTCGCGGGTCGAGCGCGACACGATCGCCCAGGTCGAAGCCGGCGCCCACATGCTCGATGTCAACGCCGGCATCCCGCTGGCCGACGAGCCGGCGATCCTGGCGAAGACCATCCAGCTCGTGCAGTCGCTGACGGACCTCCCGCTGTCCATCGATTCCTCGATCGTCGAGGCGCTCGAGGCGGGGCTCGCGGTCTACCAGGGCAAGGCGCTGCTCAACAGCGTCACCGGCGAGGAGGAGCGGCTGGAGCGCGTGCTGCCGCTCGTCAAGAAGTACGGCTGTGCCGTCGTCGCCATCAGCAACGACGAGACCGGGCATCTCGATGGACCCGGACGTCCGGTTCGCGGTCGCCAAGCGGATCGTGGAGCGAGCGGCGGATCATGGCATCCCCCGCGAGGACATCATCGTGGACCCGTTGCTCATGCCGATCGGCGCGCTGAGCGGGGCCGGCCGCCAGGTCTTCCGCATCCTGGGCCGCCTGCGCGACGAGCTGGGCGTCAACTCGACGTGCGGGGCGTCCAACGTGAGCTTCGGTCTGCCCGAACCGCGAGGGCATCAACGCCGCGTTCCTCAACATGGCCATCGCCTCCGGGCTCACGTCCGCGATCACGAACCCGGTCGCGGAAGGCGTCCGCCACGCCGTGATGGCGAGCGACGTCCTGATGGGCAACGACCAGGATGCCGCCCGCTGGATCCGGCAGTTCCGCGTCGCCCCGCCGGATGGCGAGGCCGGCGGTCGCCGCGTCAACCGTCGTCGCGGCGGGCTCGCGACCGCGACGGGGCTGTGACCGCGGCGATGACCGCGCCCGCCGATCCGCAGGTCATCTTCACGCCGTCGGGTCGGCGCGGCCGCGTCGCCGCGGGGACGACCGTGCTGGATGCCGCCCGGTCGCTCGGGGTGGACATCGATTCGGTCTGCGGCGGACGCGGGATCTGCGGTCGCTGCGCGGTGACGCCGGCATTCGGCGAGTTCGCGAAGCACGGCATCACCTCGGCGCCGGGGCACCTCTCGGAGGCGGGTGAGGTCGAGGCGGCCTACCGGGCGGAGCACGGCCTCGCCGCGGACCGGCGACTCTCGTGTACCGCGCACGTCCTGGGCGACGCCGTCGTCGACGTCCCGCCCGAGAGCCAGGTCCACCGCCAGGTCGTGCGCAAGGACCTCGACGCGCGCCCGTTCGTGCTGGATCCCGTCGTCCGGCTCCACACGGTGGATGTCGTGCCGCCGGACCTCGCCACGCCGACCGGCGACCTGGGCCGCCTGTTCGACGCCCTCGCGACCGAGTGGGACCTGCACGACCTGCGCGCCGACCTCGCGGTGATCCGGGCCCTCCAGCCGGCGCTGACGAAGGGCGACTACCGGGTGACCGTGGCGGTCCACGGCGGGCGGGACGTGATCGCGGTCTGGCCCGGGTTCCACGACCGTGCCTTCGGGGTCGCCATCGACATCGGCTCCACGACGATCGCCGGGCACCTCGCGAACCTGACCGATGGCTCGATCCTCGCGAGCGCCGGGGTGATGAACCCGCAGATCCGCTTCGGCGAGGACCTGATGAGCCGGGTCAGCTACGTGATGATGCACGAGGGCGGCGACCGCGAACTCACCGAGGCGGTCCGCAAGGCCCTCGACGGGTTGCTCGCGACGCTCGCGAACCGCGCCGGGATCAAGCGCGTCGAGATCCTGGAGCTCGCGCTCGTCGGCAACCCGATCATGCATCACCTGCTGCTGGGCATCGATCCCACGCCGCTCGGCTCGGCGCCGTTCGCGCTGGCGGTGGACACGGCCGTGGAGCTGCCCGCCGCCGAGCTCGGTCTGCGGACCCATCCGGGCGCCCGGGTCTACGTCCTGCCGTGCATCGCGGGCCACGTCGGGGCGGACACGGCCGGCGTGATCCTCGCCGAGGAACCGCATCTCGGCCGACGACCTGACCCTCGTCGTGGACGTCGGCACGAACGCCGAGATCGTCCTGGGCGACAAGCGCCGGCTGCTGGCCGCCTCGTCGCCGACGGGCCCGGCGTTCGAGGGCGCCCAGATCAGCGCCGGGCAGCGCGCCGCGCCCGGCGCCATCGAGCGCGTCCGGATCGACCGCGAGACGCTCGAGCCGCGGTTCCGGGTCATCGGCGTGGACGCCTGGTCCGATGCCCCGGACTTCGCCGCGCTGCTCGCTGCGGCCGACGTCGGCGTCACCGGCATCTGCGGCTCCGGGATCATCGAGGTCGTCGCCGAGCTGTACCTCGCGGGCGTCATCACGGCCGACGGCGTCATCGATGGCGCGATGGCGGCGCGGACGCCGCGCGTCGAGGCCGACGGTCGCACCTTCAGCTACGTGCTCCACGATCCGGCCGCGGCCGGGCGGGGGCGGCCACCGGCGACGCCCTCGGCCTGCGGATCCTCGTCACCCAGAACGACGTCCGCGCGATCCAGCTCGCCAAGGCCGCGCTGTACGCGGGCGTCCGGCTGCTGATGGACCAGCTGGGCGTCGATGCCGTGGACGAGGTCCGGCTCGCCGGCGCGTTCGGGAGCCAGATCGACCCGCTCCACGCCATGGTGCTGGGCCTCGTCCCCGACTGCGACCTCGCCCGCGTCCGCGGTGCCGGCAACGCCGCCGGGACGGGTGCGCTGATCGCGCTGCTCTCCGGGGCGGCGCGGCGCGAGATCGAGGCCGTCGTCCGTCGCGTGGAGAAGATCGAGACGGCGGTCGAACCGCGGTTCCAGGAGCACTTCGTGGAAGCGATGGCCATCCCGCACCGGACGGCGGGCAATCCCCATCTGGAGCGGGCGGTGACGCTGCCGGCACGCCGCGAAGCCGGCTCCGCGGATCGCGGCGCGGATCCCCGGGCGGAGCGACGCCGACGTCGCGCCGTCATCAGCGCGGGCACCGGCACGGGAGAAGATCGATGACCGAGATCGTGGGTCAGCGTCGCACCGGCGGTCGCGAGGGACGTCGGGCGGCGCGCCTCAGCCACCAGGTGGAGCGGCTGCCGTACCTCACCCGCACGCTCGCTCCGTTCGAGGTCCTCGGGCGACGAGGGCCTCTCGATCATCGAGGAGAACGCCGACACCATCCTCCAGGAGGTCGGCGTCGAGTTCCGTGGCGACGCGGACGCGCTTGCGGCTGCTCGCCGACGCCGGCGCCGACGTCCAGGGCGAGCGGGTCCGGTTCCCGCGCGGGATGTGTCGCCAGATCGTCCAGGCGACCGCGCCACGACAGTTCACGCAGTACGCGCGCAACGAGGCGAACAACGTCGAGATCGGCGGACCGCACACGGTGTTCGCGCCCAACTACGGGTCGCCGTTCGTCCGCGACCTGGACGGCGGCCGCCGCTACGGCACGATCGAGGACTTCCGCAACCTCGTGAAGCTGACGTACCTCTCGCCGCACCTCCACCACAGCGGCGGCACGGTCTGCGAGCCGGTGGACGTCCCCGTCAACAAGCGCCACCTGGACATGGTCTACAGCCACATCCGCTACAGCGACAAGCCGTTCATGGGCTCGGTCACGGCGCCGGAGCGCGCGCGCGACACGGTCGAGATGACGCGGATCCTGTTCGGGGCGGACTACCTCGAGACGCATCCGGTCACGCTGAGCCTCATCAACGCGAACTCGCCGCTGGTCTGGGATTCGGTGATGCTGGGCGCGGCCCGGGCGTACGCGGAGGCCAACCAGGCGACCCTGCTGACCCCGTTCATCCTGGCCGGCGCGATGGCCCCGGTCACGGCGGCCGGGGTCGCCGCCCAGACCCTCGCCGAGGCCCTGGCCGGGATGACGTTCGTGCAGCTCGTCCGACCCGGCGCGCCCGTCGTCCTGGGCAGCTTCGCGAGCTCGATGTCCATGCAGTCGGGCGCCCCGACGTTCGGGACGCCGGAACCGGCGCTGGTCCTGTACGTGATGGCGTCGCTGGCCCGCCGGCTGGGCGTGCCGTTCCGCTCCGGTGGCTCGCTGTGCGCCTCCAAGATCGCCGATGCGCAGGCCGCCTACGAGAGCGCCGCGACCCTGCAGCCCACCGTCCTCGCGCGGCGTCAACTTCGTCCTCCACGCCGCCGGCTGGCTGGAAGGCGGGCTCGCCGTCGGGTACGAGAAGTTCATCCTCGACGCGGACCAGTGCGGGATGATGGCCGTCTTCGTCAATGGCGTCGACATGAGCGAGAACGGCCAGGCGCTGGACGCGATCCGCCAGAACGGCCCGGGCCAGCACTTCCTGGGCACCGCGCACACGCTGGCCAACTTCGAGACCGCCTTCTACCGCAGCGAGATCGCCGACAACAACAGCTTCGAGCAGTGGCAGGAGGACGGCTCGCTCGACGCCGCCCAGCGCGCCAACGCCGTCTGGAAGCGGATGCTCCGCGAGTACGAGGCGCCGCCGCTGGACCCCGCGATCGACGAGGAACTCATGGAGTTCATCATCCGGCGCAAGGCCTCGATGCCCGACTCGGAGGTCTGATGGCGACGCTCCTCCGCCGCCGCGGCGGTCTCGACGACGGTGCGCGCGCCGGCCCTGACCGCCGCGCTCGCGGACCCGATCTTCGAGCTCCTCCCGCTCAAGAACCTGCCCGAGCAGATCCCGCACCTCCCGGCCGGCGCCCGCGTGTCCGTGACCGCCTCGCCGGCCAAGGGGATCGACGCGACCCTCGACTGGGCGGCGCGGCTGCAGGCTGACGGCTTCCGGGCCATCCCGCACCTGTCCGCGCGGATGATCCCGGACCGCGCGAAGCTGGCGGAGTTGCTGGCGCGCGCGCGCGAGGCCGGGCTCGACCAGGCCTTCGTCGTCGGCGGCGATGCCGACGAGCCGGGGGAGTACCTCGACGGGTTGTCGCTGATCCGGGCCATGACGGAGCTGGGCCATCCGTTCGCGACGCTTGGGCTGCCCGGCCTATCCGCAGGGCCACCCGGACATCCCCGACGATGCGCTGGCCCGGGCCCTCATCGACAAGGCGCCCTACGTGGACCACGTCACGACGCAGATGGACTTCGACACGAAGGCCATCGAACGCTGGGTCCGCGCCCGGCGGGCCGACGGCTTCGCGCCGTCCGTCATCGTGGGCGTGCCCGGCGTCGCCGACCCCCAGAAGCTGCTCAACATCGCGGCTCGCATCGGGGTCAAGGATGCGAAGCGGTTCCTCGTCAAGAACCTGCGCTTCGTGACGGGTCTGGCCAAGTCCGGCGGCTTCTACAAGCCGACCGGATTCGTCGAAGGGATCGCACCGCTCCTGGCCGATCCGACGGCCGGCGTGACCGGGTTCCACCTCTACACGTTCAACGCCGTCGAGGCCACCGAAACGTGGCGTCAGTCGATGCTCGAGGGGCTCGCGACCTCCGCGTCCTGAGTCGCCGCCGGGACCTCCGTCCTGCCCGGACTGGTACCAATTCGTTGACCCTCCGCACCTGATTCTCCGGGGCCCTGTGCGGTCCGTATCGGTGCGGTTCGGTCCGCTGTCGTCGCCGCCCCGCCGATGGTACTGGACCTCCATGGGACCACCTCGCATGCTCGAAACCGACGGGCCGATAGTGCCCGAATCGGGGGATCCATCGGGGATCGCAGGCACACCACGGAGGTAGGTCGACATGTCTCGGGGGCTTCGACGTCACCGTTTCTGGGGGAGGTTCGGCGCCATCGCCGGAACGTTCCTCATCCTTTCGACACTGATGCTCAGTGCCGGCGCATCGGTCGCGATCGCGGCCGATACCGGCGCCAAGTTGCCGGGTGCGACGCACAGCCCCGACGAATGGGCCAATCCCACCAACGCCCGCAGCGATACCGATTCCTCGGCCGTCGCGACCGCCCAGGGCGACGATGACGACCAGGGCTTCTCGAGCTTCGGCTTCGGGGTCCCGGCCGGATCGATCATCGACGGGATCACCGTCCAGGTCCGCGCACTCACGTCGGACAACGACTGCCGAGCTCCAGGCCTGGCTTTCGGGCGCGAACGGATCGAACGCGACCAGCACCAAGACCGACACCTCCATCGACGGCTCGTTCGACACGCTGACCTTCGGCGCGGCGAACGACACGTGGGGCCGCGTCTGGGATCCGACGCAGCTGACGAACGACAATTTCGTCGTCGTCCTGCGGCACGACGCGCCCAATGGTTGCAGCGGCACGCCAAACGAGCTCTATCGACTGGGTCAAGGTCACCGTGACCTACCGGACGATGGACAACGGCACGGCCAACGCCGACCTCTCCAAGGGCGTCTGCAACGAGGCCGACTTCAACTTCGTCATCGACATGTCCGGCTCCATCGCCGCGCAGGACGGGCGCCCGTCGAACCTCGGCGACCTCCAGGACGGCATCACCGAGTTCGTCGATGCCTTCGAGGGCCAGGGCGGCAGTGGCCGCTACTCCGGCACCCGCTTCAACGGTTCGTCCGCGAACGAGCTGACCAACGGCTACGTCTCCGCGGATTCCTTCAAGGGCGAGATCGACGATCTGAGCGGCCCGACGGGCACGACCCCGACCGCCGCCGGCATCGACACGGGCGCCGACAACGACGCCAACGATCGCGGCAGCGTGCCGAACATCATGTTCGTCGTCACGGACGGTTCGCCCAACGTGCCCGGCGGTGACCTCGGCAATCCGCCGACCTGGCTGCAGGCCGCCAACGCGGCGATCGATGCCGCCGACGCGGCGCGCTCGGGCGGCTACATCGTCAAGGCCGTCTACCTCAGCACCGCCAACGACCCCGGCGACACCACGCTTCCGTTCTCGAATGCCGGTGACGCCCAGTGGGCCACCAAGGTCATGACCGAGATCGGCGGCGGCTCCTTCCTCGACGCCGACTTCAAGAACTTCGCCGACGATCTCCTCGAGGCGCTCAAGTGCGCGCCGCCGCCCACCGTCGAGCTGACGAAGTCCGCCACGCCCAGCAGCCTGCCCGGAGCCGGGTGGCACGTTCACCTACACCCTGACCATCAAGAACACGTCCGACCACGATGTGCAGATCACCGAGCTGACCGACGACCATGACCTCAGCCCTGCGTGCGAGGCCCTCGTCGACGAATGGCTCGATCCGGGCGAGATCGTCTCCTGCACCTACACCGTCAACCACTCGCAGATCGGCGAGCACGAGAACGAAGCCTCCGTCACCGTCGAGAATGAGGACGGCGGCACCGCGACCGACACCGACGACGAGACCGTCGAGGTCATCGACCTCCTGCCGGAGGTCCTCCTCGAGAAGTCCGTCGTCCCGGGCAGCCGCCCGGAGCCGGGTGGCACGTTCACCTTCACCCTCAAGATCACCAACATCTCCGACGAGACGTTCGTCATCGATGACCTCACGGACGACTATCCGCTCAGCGCCCAGTGCCTGGGTCTCATCGGCCTGAGCCTTGGCCCCGACGCCAGCACGTCCTGCCAGTACACCGTGAACCGGACGAACGCGGGCATGTACGACAACACGGCTGAGGTCTTCGTCTCGGACAACGAGGACAACGAGGACTCCGACGCGGACGACGCCTCCTTCGAGATCACGGACGTCGCTCCGACGATCCTCGTCGAGAAGACGGCTGCGCCCCTCTCGATGAACGAGCCGGGTGGCCAGTTCACGTTCACGGTCAAGGTGACCAACACCTCCGATGAGGTCGTGACGATCACCTCGCTGACCGACGACAAGTTCGGCAACCTCAACAACAAGGGCACCTGCGATCTGGGCGAAGAGCTCGATCCCGACGAGACCTACACCTGCACCTTCCCCGGCACGTTCACCGGCAACGCCGGCGCGAGCCACACGAACACCGTCACCGCCATCGCCGAGGACGACGAGGGCAGTGAGGCGACGAACAGCGACGACGCGACCGTCACGCTGGTCAACGTCCGTCCGGACATCTCGGTCGACAAGACCGTCTCGCAGCTGACGCGACCGGAGCCGGGTGGCTCATTCACCTTCACGGTCGTCGTCACGAATCATTCGTTCGAGGCCGTGACGCTCACGTCCCTGGTCGATAACGTCCATGGCAACCTCAACGGGCAGGGCACCTGCGCCACGGGTGGCTCGATCGCGGCCAACGGTGGGACGTACTCCTGCTTCTTCGCCGCCGACTTCTTCGGGAATGCCGGCGACAGTGAGACCGACACCGTCACGGCCATCGCCGTCGACAACGACGGGACCACGCGACACGGATACCGACGACGCGACCGTCAGCCTGACGGACGTCCCGCCGACCGTCGTCGTGGACAAGACGGCCGATCCCACGATCCTCGACGAGCCGGGTGGCGAGGTGACGTTCGACGTCACCGTGACCAACACCTCGTTCGAGACCGTGACGCTGGACTCGCTCGTGGACGACATCCACGGCGATCTCAACGGCCGCGGCTCGTGCGACACGGGTGGCGAGATCGCCCCTGGCGCGACCTACGAGTGCTCCTTCACCGCGAATGTCTCCGGCAACGCCGGCGACTTCGAGACCGACATCGTCACCGCCGTCGTCTCCGATGACGAAGGCAGCGAGGACGAGGACAGCGACGACGCCACGGTCACGATCGTGAACGTCGACCCGAGCATCCGCGTCATCAAGGAGGCCACGCCGCTCTCCATGCCGGAGCCGGGTGGCAGCTTCCGGTTCGACGTCACGGTCATCAACGACTCCAACGAGGACGTCTGGCTCATCAGCCTGACGGACGACATCTACGGCGACCTCGACGGCGAGGGCACGTGCGTTGTCGAGTCCCAGATCCTCGCGGCCAACGGCGGCAGCTACAGCTGCTCCTTCGGCGGCATCATTCCTCGGCGACGCCGGGGACCAGCAGACGGACATCGTCATCGCGACCGTCGTCGACGACGAGCAGACCGAACGATCCAACTTCGACGACGCGACGGTCAGCCTGACCGACGCGCCGCCGACCATCGTGGTGGACAAGACGGCCAACCCCGAGAAGGTCGAGGCCGGGACCACCGTCACCTTCACGGTCAAGGTCACCAACACCTCCGATGAGACGGTCTGGCTGACCGAACTCGTCGACAGCATCCATGGCGATCTCAACGGCATGGGCAGCTGCGTGGCCGATGGCTCCGTGGCCATCGCCCCGGACGCCACCTACATCTGCGCCTTCAGCGCGGTCGTGAACGAGACCGAGACCGACGTGGTCGAGGCGACCGTGATCGACAACGAAGAGAACGAGGGCACCGATGACGACGACGCCACGGTCACCGTGGCCGAGCTGCTCATCGACAAGTCCGTGGTGAACGCGACACGTGATCGCGGCACCGAGGACGGCGCCGTCGTGGCCACGCCCGGCGACACGCTCACCTACACCCTCGCCTACACGCTGACCAACGGTCCGCTCCATGGCGTGGTCATCACGGACGTGCTCCCGGCTGGCCTGGGCACGCCCACGAACATCAGCGATGGCGGGACGTACGACGCCGCCACGCGCACCCTCACCTGGAACCTGGGCACCGTCGACGAGAACGGCACCGTCACCTATGACGTGGTCGTCGCCGTCGGGGCCGACAAGCTCGAGCAGCCGCTCGAGAACATCGCGACGATCGACTCGGATGAGACCGAGCCCGACGACGACGACGCGGACACGCAGGTCGTGCCGCCCGGCGGCGTCGAGGGCGAGACCTTCCGACCGACCCTTCCCCCGACCGACGCTGTCGGTGGGGACGAGGGGACCGGCTCGAGCGGGATCGGCCTGGCGCTCGCGATCCTCTTCCTGGTCGGCGTCGCTGCCGTCGCCAGCATCCTCACCGTCGACACCCGCGAGGGTCTCCCGCCGTCGGCTGCACCGCCGGTAAGACTCCCCGCGAATCGACCGGCCGCCTGGCCTCACGGGCTCGGGCGGCCGGTCCAGTTCCCTTCCATCGCCTTTCCCGTCTCCGGCGTCGTTTCCCCGAGCGACGCCGACCCGGACCGGGGCACTTGCCGGCAACGGTGAGTGCCCCGGTTCTGTTTGCTCCCGTCAGACCTCGCCGCGTCGAGCACGCCGGATCTGGTCGGCGTGCTCGTGGCTGTGCTCCGCGTAGATCCCGAGCCACTTGTCGACCGTGTACGTGCCCGATTCGCTGTGCGTGCCCGGTGCGCTCCCACTCGTCGGCGCTGAGCGACCGCAGCAGGTCCAGGCTGGACGCGCGGACGCCGGCCAGGACGGTCAACGAAGGTCCGATCGGGCGGTCGTAGTGCAAGCGGAGCGCCCAGGTCGGTTCGTCGTAGCCCTGGATGAGCGGGTCGTCCTCGGCGATGAGCCGCCGCAGGCGGATGTACGCCATCGTCTCGCTGTCGGCGAGGTGATGGACGATCTCGCGCGGCGACCACTCGTCGGGTGCCGGTCGTCGGACCAGGTCCTCGTCGGTCGCGCCGGCCAGGGCGTCCGTCACGTCATCGGCCCCGGTCGCGTAGCGGTCGAGGAGGGTGGTGCGCTCGTCGGTCGTCATCGGTCTGGCTCCGTCATGCCGGCTTGCTGGTCGTCGCCAGCGTAGCGTTCGTTGACGCCCGTCGGAGGGCCGCCGTACAATCCTTACCAATCCACTCGGATATCGAGGCCACGACGCTGACCGCTTCCACCATCACTGTCGCACCACGCCCGACCTACCACGGTTCGGGTGCCGTCGCGTTCTCCACCAAGGGGGAGTACGGCGTGCGGCTGATGGTCCAGCTCGCCCGGCACTACGGGACCGGACCCGCCTCGCTCGCGGGCATCGCCGCCGAGGAAGACCTGCCCCGCGCGTACCTGGAGCAGCTCGTCGTGAACCTGCGCGAATCCGGCCTCGTCGTCTCCACCCGTGGCGCGCACGGCGGCTACGAACTCGCGCGCCGTCCCGACGACATCACGATGGGCGAAGTCCTGCGCGCCCTCGAGGGCCCCATCGCCCCGATGATCTGCGCGAGCGACGACCCCGAACACGCCACCCTTTGCGACCGATCCGCCCGCTGCACGGTCAACGTGCTGTGGGTCCGCGTCCGTGACGCCGTCACGGGCGCCCTCGATTCCCTGACCCTGGCCGACCTCGCGCCGCCGCGCCAGGTCGCCCCCACCACGACGGAGCGCTGACGCACTGTGACCGCCAAGCCCACCACCGACCAGCATCTCGTCATCCGCGGCCTGCGGGTGGCCCCCGCCGCGAAGCCCGAGCACGAGATCCTCCAGGGCATCGACCTGACCGTCGGCCAGGGCGAGGTCCACGCGATCATGGGTCCCAACGGCTCCGGCAAGACCACGCTCGCCTACGCCCTCATGGGTCACCCGGCCTACACGGTCACCGGTGGCGAGGTCCTCTGGAAGGGCCGCGACATCCTCGCGCTCTCGCCGGACAAGCGTTCGCGCCTGGGCATGTTCCTCGCCTTCCAGTACCCCACCGCGATCCCCGGTCTCAGCGTCGCGTCGTTCATCCGGAGCGCGCTCAACGCCAAGCTCCAGGGCATCGACAAGGACGCCGACATCGACCCGACCGACCCGGTCAAGGGCGGCGTCTCGATGCGCGACTTCCGCAACAAGATGCGCGAGAAGATGGCGCTCCTGCGGATGGACGAGGGCTTCGCGACCCGCTACGTCAACGAGGGGTTCTCGGGCGGCGAGAAGAAGCGCCTCGAGATGCTCCAGATGGCGGTGCTGGAGCCGGAGATGGCGATCCTCGACGAGACCGACTCGGGTCTCGACATCGATGCCCTGCGGATCGTCGCCGAGGGCGTCAACGCGATGCTCAACCCGAACCTGGGCGTCCTGCTGATCACCCACTACCAGCGGCTGCTCAACTACATCCAGCCCGACTTCGTCCACGTCCTCGCCCAGGGCCGCATCGTCAAGAGCGGCGGCAAGGACCTGGCCCTGCGGCTCGAGGACGAGGGCTACGGCCCGATCCTGCGCGAGGCGGGCCTGTCGCCGGACCTCCCCGACGAGGCGCTGTTCGTGCCCAAGGGTCCGGAGCTCGACCTCGAGCCCGTGGAGGCCGCCCGCTAGCCGGCGGGCGACACCGAGCCCCGCGATGGCCATCGAGACGACGCCGAGCCCCGCCCGCGCCCTGGACCCGGTCGCCCTCCGGGCCGACTTCCCGATCCTGGAGCGCGAGATCCACGGGCATCCGCTGACGTTCCTCGATTCGGCGTCGACGAGCCAGAAGCCGCGCGTCGTCATCGATGCCGTCGCCGACTACTACCGCACCTACAACGCCAACGTCCATCGCGGGATCTACGAGATCGGCGAGCAGGCGACCGCGGCCTACGAGGCGGCCCGCGGGCACGTCGCGCGATTCATCAACGCGCCCCACAGCCGCGAGATCGTCTTCACCCGCAACGCGACCGAGGCCATCAACCTCGTCGCGTACAGCTGGGGCCGCCGCAACGTGGGCCGGGGCGACCAGATCATCCTGACCGAGATGGAGCACCACGCGAACCTCGTCCCGTGGCAGCTCCTGGTCCAGGAAGTGGACGGCGACCTCGAGTTCATCCCGATCACCGACGACGGGATCCTCCGCCTCGATGTCTTCGAGGTGCTGCTGCGGCTCAAGCCCAAGCTCGTCGCCTTCACCCACGTGTCGAACACGCTCGGGACCATCAACCCGGTCCGCGAGATCGTGGACATGGCGCACGCCGCGGGCGCGCTGGTCCTCGTGGACGGGGCGCAGGCCGTGCCCCACGTGCCGGTGGACGTCCAGGCGCTCGGTGCGGACTTCTACGCGTTCAGCGGGCACAAGATGCTGGCCCCGATGGGGTCGGGCGCGCTCTGGGCGCGCAGCGAGCTGCTGGAGGCGATGCCGCCGTTCCTGGCCGGCGGCGAGATGATCCGCGAGGTCCACCTGCGCCGGAGCGACTTCAACGAGATCCCCTGGAAGTTCGAGGCGGGGACCCCGGCCGTGGGCGACGCGATCGGCCTGGGCGTCGCCGCCGAGTACCTCATGGACATCGGCATGGACGCGGTCCGCGAGCACGAGCGCCAGCTCGTCGCCTACGCCCTCGAGGTCCTGCCGCGCGAGGTGCCGGGCATCGAGCTGTACGGCCCGCTGGACCCGGATCTCCGCGGCGGCGTCGTGCCGTTCAACCTGCCCGGGATCCACCCGCACGACGTCGCCCAGGTGCTGGACCGCTTCGGGATCGCGGTCCGTGCCGGCCACCACTGCACGATGCCGCTCCACGAGCGGCTGGACCTCGCGGCCACGGCGCGCGCGTCGTTCAGCGTCTACACGACGACCGACGACATCGATGCGCTCGCGCGCGGCCTCGTGGAGGTCCAGCGCGTCTTCAACGGCTGACCGGACCCGGCTCCAGCCGGAACACGCGGACCGAGCCGATACCCTGCAGGTCCGCCTCGCCCACGTCGATCGCGACGGCGCCGCTGCCCTCGATGGCCGTGACCACCTCGGCCGTCACGTAGATCTCGCCGTCGGGGCGCGGTCCGATAGCCGCGCTGCCATGTTGACCGTCCGCCCGAAGACATCGCCCTCGCGCTCGATGACCGGACCGTGGTGGATGCCGGCATGGCCGTTGGGGAGACCCGCCGACGCGAGCGTGGCCATGACCTCGGCCGTGGCGGCCACGGCGCGGCCGGCATCCGGCAGCCATAGCAGCGCCCCGTCGCCCAGGAGCTTGATCAGCCGCCCGTCATGGCGATCGGCCACGGTCCTGGCGATGTCGCCGAGCCGCAGCGACAGGCCGGCGGCCGCCTCGTCGCCGAGTTCCTGGGTCAGGCGCGTGAACCCGGTCAGGTCGATGAACGCGATCGCGGGCGTGATCGCGCGCGGCTCGGGGACGAAGCCGTCGGCCGCCAGGAGCTGTTCCGTGGTCGCGACGCTGAAGGCGTCGATGGCGTAGGTCAGGTGGCGTTCCGTGAGCCAGGCTGCGAGGGCCGGCAGGCTGCGGGCGAGCCGCGCCCAGGGCGTGAGGAGGCGGGCATAGGCGTCGGGCGGGATGGACGCGGGATCGGTCCCAGGCGGCTTGCGGCGTCCTCGTAGATACCAAGGGATGCTGCGGTCGACCGACGGGCGGCCTCGCCGAAGAGCCGCAGCACTCGCAACGCGAGGTCGCGATCCTCGATCTCGGCGAGCAGGCCGAGCGACGGCGCGCAGGGATCGCTCGTCGTGCTCGTCGAGGCGAGCCTCGGGCAGCGGCTCGGCGAGCCCGAAGGCCGCGAACATCGCCGGCATGGCGTCGGCATCGGGGCCCGCCTCTCGTCGAAGCATCGCGTAGGTCGTCGCGGATGCCGGCCGCGATCCCCGTGCAGCTGGTGGTAGCCCGCGAAATCGACTCGTCCGGTCCGTGCGCCGGCGGCGAGTGCCTCGAGCGGGATCCCTGCCTCCTCGAAGGCTCCCAGCAGACGCACCCGATGGACGTCGCCGAGGTCGTGCCGGCCGTCCGGAAGCGGCTCGAGGACACCGACGTCCGTGAGCCGGCCGATCCGTTCAGCGGTCGTGCCGGTCAGGGCTGCGAGGTCGTCGCGCGTCAACGTCGCTCGGGGTTCGAGGTCGTGATCCGGACGCTCCATGCGGGCAAAGTGTGCACGGATGGCGTCCCGCGTGTCCGGTCGCTCACGGGGCTTTCGTCCAGAGGCGCGCCCGGCGATCAACCTGGCGCGAGCGACCGCCAGGTCTCGACGGCCCACTGCCAGTCGCCGGCGTCGTTGAACTCGATCCTGATCGCGGCGCCGGAGCCCAGCACCGCGCTGTATCCCTCGAGGACGCCCACCTCCACGCCGGACGAGGCATCGGTGGTCAGGCGCGCCCGGCCGACCACCGCACCGGCCCGATGGCTGAGGGCATCGCGTCCGAGGTCGGTCGCGAACTGCTCGATGAACATCTCGGCGGGCATCGGGGCGCCACCGTGGGTCGCCGTCGGCGTCGCGGCGAGCGTGATGCTTCGGCCGGCTCCTCCACCCCACCATTCCTCGGGTGTCCGCCGCTCGGCATAGGTGCCCGGCACGTCGAGGCCCCATCCCTCATGCGCGACGTGGACGTCGCCCCGGCGATAGCCGACCGGCGTCTCCGGATCGGGTTCGCTCCCCGCCCGCTGCACGGCCTGGCGGGCCATCTGGTCCTCGATGCCGCGATAGGCGACGAGCTGCGCCCAGGCGCGCCACGGGAACGCCGCGCCGGGCTCCATCGGGTAGGCGCGCGACAGCAATCGATGGACCTCGTCGAGCAGGTCGGCCTCGCCCTCGACGGCGGGCGGGCGCCAGCGGACCTGCGACCACATGAGGACCAGCGCCCGATTGAGCAGGTACCGACCGTCCGTGGCGTCGGCCCACCACGGCGTGATCTCGAGCGCGACCCGCGGATCGGCGATGGCCGACTCCAGCCACGCCTCGTCGCGTGGGCCGAGCGCGGTGAGCAGGGCCCCATCCGTCAGGTAGCGCGTTCCCGCCGGCATCCCGAGATGGACCCGGCGCTCGCCGCGTCGTACCGCGACCCGGGCCCGCGCGAGTTGCGGCCCGAGCCACCCGAGATAGGCGCGCTCGACGGCCTGTCGGTCCGCGAACGTCATGGCGCCGTCGCCGTCGGTCCATTCGATGCCCGACCTCGGCGCCGAGGCGCTCCAGGACGCGACCGACGAACCGGTGGTAGCCCGGGCCGGCCAGGGCGGTGTCACTGGCGACGACGATCCGCCCCTCATCGGAGGCGGTGATGCGCAGGGGCGGGGTCGCCGGGTGGAGGTCGATCGCGAGCTCGGCCTCGCCGGAGGCCAGCGTGCGCTGCCGCGTGGAGCGGACGGCGTCGGGGTAGTCGGCCGCGAACCAGACCGCGGCATCGGCGAGCAGCCGGTCACCGGCGGGCGTACGCGGGATGAGCCCCCGCTTGTGCGCCTGCCCGCCGACGTTCGCTCCGAGCCGATCCCCGACCGTCGTTGCCACCGTTCCGGACGATAGCGCCGGCGGGTGGCGAATCGGCCTGCCGCTTCGTACCGGCGCGCAACACCCAACAGTCCGTTGCGGGTTCGCACCGGCTCCGGCTCCCGGCCAGACGGCCCCGAGGTCAACCCGGCTTGAAGACCATCAGCCAGACGAGGATCGCGAGCCCGCTGCCACCCACCACGACGAGGAGTTCGGGACGGCGCGAGTCGAGTCGCGCATCCAGGGTGGCGCGATCGACCACCGGCGAGTGCTCGCCGCCCTGCTCCAGCCCGTCGCCGACGAGGCTGCGGATACCGATGTAGTAGGTCGTCGCCATGCCGTACATCGCCGACATCACCACGACGAGGATCACGATCGATCCGATGGTCCAGAGCCGATCCATGACCCCTGTCGTGATGGCCGCTCCGACGCCGCCGACCACCAGCAGCAACAACCCGAGGTACGCCAGCGCGACGGCTCGCTTGCTGGCTGTCAGGAGCACCGCGACGGCGCGAGGGTCGCGCTGTCCACGGATGCTGAATGCGGCGAACATCGACACGCCATGCGCCGCGACGAAGAGCACGACACCGGCGATATGGGCGAACACGAGCCAGGGATAGACCGTGCTCATGGCACGGGACTCGTCGACACCCGCGATCGGTCGGTCCGTCGTGGCGCGGACAGGACGACGATCGCGGCGACCACGAGGATGATCAGGACCCCGTTGACCGGGTGGAACGCCGCGACGACGGGGGCATCGATGCGCATCGCCACGAAGACCGACTGCAGCGCGAACTGCACGAGCAGCAGCACGCTCAGGGCCAGCACCAGCCGCTCGGAGCGGGCCACGATCGCGACACCAAGGATGAGCAGGGTGCCGAAGCCCAGCAGGTAGCCGACGTTGCGATGGGTGACGAACGACGACGGGCTGTCGAACACCCCGAGTCCGGCCAGGAAGACCTGCCCGAGCAGGCAGATCAGGAAGACCCCGCTGATGAGCGGCAGGGCCCGCCGCGCGATGTCCCGAGCCACCGATCCGCACCTCCGTTGCAGCGGCCCGGTCCACGGTCCGGGCTGGCCCGGCCAGCCTCCGCCGCAACGTGTCCCGCCGTCATGGGACCGCGGTCCCGACCGGTGTCCCGATCAGCGCCCCTGCTCGGCTCCGCCCATCCCGGCCTCGCGCGCGCGGACGATCGCGTCGGCACGGTCGCGCACCTGGAGCTTGGAGAAGATGTTCGTGATGTGGTTGCGGACCGTCTTTGGCGAGAGGACCAGCCGGTTCGTGATGTCCGCGTTCGAGGCGCCGCCCGCGACGAGGTCGAGGATCTCGCGCTCGCGGTCGGTCAGCTCGGGGAACGGCGTCGCATCGACCCCTGGACGCGGCCGCGCGAACCAGGCGAGCATCCGCCGCGCGACACCCGGTCCGAAGATCGCCTCTCCGGCCGCGACCGCCCGGATCGCCCGGAGCAACTCACCCCGCCGGGCACCCTTGATCACGTAGCCCCGCGCACCGGAGCGGACGGCCGCGAAGATCGAGTCGTCGTCGTCGGACATCGTCAGGACGAGGACGGCCACGTGCGGGGCCGCATCGACGATCGCTCGCGTGGCCTCGAGTCCGCCGCCTCCGGGCATGTCCAGGTCCATGAGCACGACATCGGGACCGGCCGAACGCGCCAGTCGAACGGCGCTCGCTCCGTCGGTCGCCGAACCCACGACGACCAGGTCCCCGGCCGTCGCCAGGAGCGCCTCCAGGCTCGCACGGAACGCGGCGTGGTCGTCGGCGATCAGGACCCGGATCGGCTCGCCCGCACCGCTGTCGCTCATGCGCTGCCTCCTGGTGCCAGTGGCAAGCACGGCGATCACCCGCGTTCCACCCCCTGGGGCGCGCTCCAGGTCGAGGTGCCCACCGACCTCGGTGGCACGGGCGGTCATGGACTCGAGCCCGGTGCCGGCGCGGGTATCGCCCGCGAGCCCTCGTCCATCGTCGGAGACCTCGATGCGCAGGGTGTCGCCGGCATCGATGCGGACGTCGCATCGATCGGCGTCGGCATGCCGGACGGCATTGGTCACGGCCTCGACGGCGATGCGATAGGCGGCAACCTCGATCGCGGCGGGGAGCGATCGCAACCCGTCGCTCCCCGAGCTCGCGACGGAGATCCGCAGCGCCCGTCCGTCCTGACGCGGGCCTTCAAGCCGGCGGACCTGTTGATCGATCGCGCCGACGAGGCCGAGCTCGTCAAGGGCCGGCGGGCGCAGGCCATCGACGAGGCGGCGCACGTCGGTCATGGCCATCTCCACCTCGCGGCTCAGCTCGGTCAGCGACGCCTGGGCGTCCGCCACGGAGCCCGAGTCGAGTTGCGCGGCAGCGGTCTCGGCCCGCAGCCCGACCGCGGCGAGGGTCGGGCCCAGTCCATCGTGCAGGTCGCGTCGCAGGCGCCGTCGCTCCTCCTCCCGGGCGACGACCAGCGATTCGCGCTGCCGGACGAGTTCGGCGTGTCGCGGATCGCCGTACATCAGTCGATCGACCGCTCGCTGGAGTCGGTCCCGCACGGGCAGGGCCAGCAGAACGGCCGCACCGGTGGCAAGCAGGATGCCGCCATAACCGGCGTCGTCGCCGACGATCCAGCGCAGCACCGCGCTGGCGGTGAGGTAGATGGCGAACACGCCCGCCGTGAGCATGCCGTACACGAGCGTCCGATTGACGACGACATCGATCCCGAACAGGTGGTCGCGCAGGATGGCCATCGCGAGGCCGATCGGGATGGGCAGGGCCACGAGGCCGATCCAGCTCGCGGGCAGGAGCGACCGCCCGAGCACGAGCTCGGGGATCTGGAAGAAGACCAGGCCAAGGATCACGCTCAGCAGGGCGGCGCCGGCCGCCCAGCGACTTCGCCGCCGCTCCTCCGGCTCGTCTTCGTTTCGATACCGCCAGGCGAACAGGCCCAGGAACGCGGCAAGACACGGGATGAGGACGACCAGCTGGATGCGCGGCCATGATCCGATCCAGGCCAGCGTGCTCGTCGAGGTGGCCAGGCTTGCGGCCAGGCCCAGCCCGTACCCTCCAAGGGCGATGACATAGACCGCCGGGACGAGGGCCGTATGCCGCCCCACCACCCGGAGCGGCCGCGGGAAGACGAGGGCCATGTGGATGGCCGCGGGCCACGTGACCATGTACAGGCCGACGGTCAGCACCACCAGCAGGACGAACGGACCGCCGAGCGTGATGCCGCTGGTCGTCGTGCCCAGCGCCCACGGCACACTGCTTCCGGCGATCCCGACCGCGCCGATGACGAGCGCGGTCGAGGCCGGAAGGTCGGGACGTCGCGCGAAGACGTACCCGGCGATCGCGGCGATCGCGATCGACAGCAGCGCGACGGGCCACGTCGCGGCGATGGCGACACCGACATCCGGTTCGCCCCACGAGATCGTCGGGCGGAGCGTCGGCAGTCGCCTCGATCGACGACGTAAGGGACTTCGACGCCGTCCGGTCGCGCTGCGCCGGGGTCGGCGACGAGCGCCAGCCACTCGTCCATCGATCGTGGCCGTCGATGGATCGGACGAGGTCGTCCACCTCAAGCCCGCCCGGGCCAGCCGCCCCGGGGTCGAGCGAGGTCACACGCACGCCGTCGTCGGACCACGCCTCGTCGTAGAAGCCGATCCCGCCGCCGTCCGACGCGCTCGCCAGGCGATCGACCGTGAAGGCGGCCGCCGCCAGCACGGATCCGACCAGCAGCAGCCACGTCGCCACGAGCCGGACCCCCCCGCACGATCAACTCGCGTCACGGCCACTCCACCCTCGCGGATCTCGGTGGCGTCAGTCTAGGGCTGCCCGTCCACGCGCCCCAGGCGGATCAGACGCCGACCGACCGCCAACGCCCAGACCGGGAAGCCGGCATAGAGCGCGGCGCCGATGCCCAGCGGCAGGCCGCGGCGGTGGAACCCGGTCGTAGCCATTCGGCGACCGGTCACCACGAACCAGCCCATCAGCACGATGTATGCCGCCGATACGGGGCCGATCTGCTGCTCGAACGTCCACGTGTCGCTGACGAGCAGCCACGACAGGATCACGATGGCCGCGAATGCACCGATGCCGACGGCCGTGATCAACAGCCCGGTCAGGGGACGCGACGGATACAGCAGCCGTCCAAGGACGACGACGATCGGGATGGCCATGACCGATGAGATGAGTCCGAGCCAGTCGTTCGTCCGCCCGAACAGCTCGCCGCGAACCTGATCCCCCACGGCGAACATGGTGAACATGAGGACGAGACAGACGAAGCTCACCCCGGCGACGACGGCGACGACCAGGCAGAGCCACCCGACCGTCGTCAGCGTCCGCCCGCTGATGTCGACGTCCCGGATCTCGATGACCGCACCGCTCATGCCGTGGATGGTGGACGACGGCCCGTCCCGGTGTCATGGGACCGGCGTCCCGAAATCTCCAGCGTGCGCTGTCGGTTAGGAGCGGGCGCCGCGGGGGCGGAGGCGCGACCACGCGGCCCCGATCAGGGCGACCCGAAGGACGGCGAGCAGGGGCGGGATCGGGAGGGCGTACCCGTACCAGAAGACCGCCTCGACCGGGAGCGTGACCAGGACGAGGACGGCGCCATCCCGGTGGCCACCCCACAGGCGATACGCCCCACCGGCGACGACAACCGCCACGGCGGTGAACGCGAAGGTCGTACCGGCGAACTCGGTCGGCGTCATCCGATCCGACCACGGACCGCCGTACATCGGGAACATGCCGGCGAACCATGGCAGGTGGCCCTCGCGCAGCAGGTAGGCGCCCACCGGGATGGCCGGCAGCCCGAAACCCGCCGCATAGGCCCAGCAGACGATTGCCGCCCAGCGGGCGGATGCGGGGACGCCGATGTCGCCGACGCTTCGGTCCACGACACGAGTATCGATCCGTCCAAGCCCCAATGTCATGGGACCGCTGTCCCGAACCTCGATCGTCGCCCGACCACCGGCAGTTAGCGGCGTCGCTCCTCGGCGATCGCCATCAGACGCACGGTGATTGGCGGCGAGTACTTCGCGCCCTCGTGCGTTGCACGCGCAGCACGGTGCCGAAGGCGACAAGGATCGCGAGGAGCACGACCGCCGAGATCCCTTCGACCCCGGCGGGCGTGGTCTGCTCACCACAGGTGGGGCCATGCGATTGCTGCGGAGTTCGCGCCGGACGGCGCCACTGCAAGCGGCTGATCGCGAGGGCCCGGGCCGGCCCGGCCACGATGCACCGAGCGCGATCGCGACCCCGTCCGCCTCTTTGTCCTCGGGCCCCCGAAGCCCCCTCGACGCGTCCAGCCGGCCGATGGCTGAACGCATGTCGGCAGCATACGCCGAATGCAGGTCGCTCCGGCAAGGGCGCGACGTGAGGCCGGGTCACCTCGGTCGTTGTGAGGCGACATTGTCGGCCTGAGTGGACGAACGCCCCGAGGATCGAAGAGCGTGCGCCCGGTCCCCAGATCGAAGCGAACCGCGGTCGGGGCGGGGCGCGCACGCTCATTGGTGGCCGACTTGTCCATTGAGCCCGACATTGTCCACTGAGCCCGACAAGTTGGGAGCGGGCGGCCCCCCGCATCGGCTCGGAAGAGGACACCCCTAATCCCGACCCCGGTGGTCGGGATTGGACATTCGCGATATAGTCGGAAGTCGCATGGACGACCTGTACCGGGACTACATCCTCGAGCACTACCGACGGCCCCACAATTTCGGGGTCATCGAGGATGCCGACGCGTCCTACGAGGGCGCCAACCCGCTGTGCGGCGACCGCATCACGCTGATGATCGGCGTCAAGGACGGGGTCGTGGATCGGGTCGGGTTCACGGGTCGCGGCTGTGCCATCAGCCAGGCCAGCGCGAGCCTCCTGACGGACGAGATCAAGGGCAAGCCGGTAAGCGATGTCGCGGGCATCCGTGCCGACGACCTGCTCGACCTCCTCGGCATCGAGATCAGCCCCGCCCGCTTGAAGTGCGCCATGCTCAGCCACGAAAGCCTCCAGCACGTGCTGGGTGACCTGGGCGTGGCCCAGCCCCAGGAGACGGGGGACGAGCGCGCGCGCATCGTGATGGGCCGCTGCAGGTGTAGCGAGCCGGCCTGACCGCCGGCGCATCCAGCGACCCCCGGTCCAACGAACGTTCTACGAGGACGGTCCTGGGGGATCGTCCTCACCGCCCTGACCGCGAGCCACGCGCCGCGGACCAGCCCGTCGACCAACCGGAGCCCACCAGCCCCATGCCGAAGTCCTATGCGGACCTCCTTCGCGAGGCCCGCGCCCAGATCCGAGAAGTCTCCCCACAGGAGGTGGATGCCCTCCCGCCGGGCGCCGCGACCGTCGTCGACGTCCGCGAAGACTCCGAGTGGGAACAGGGGTACATCCCTGGCGCCCATCACGTCTCCAAGAGCTACATCGAGCAGCAGATCGAGGCCGTCGCCCCCGACCGCGACCAGCCGGTGATCCTGTACTGCGCGGGCGGCATCCGCTCGTTGTTCGCCGCCCAGACCCTCCAGGAGATGGGCTACTCGGACGTCGCGTCGATGTCCCAGGGCTTCCAGGGCTGGAAGGGCGCCGGCTTCGACTTCGACAAGCCGGTGGTCCTCGACAACGAGCAGAAGCAGCGCTACAGCCGGCACTTGCTGATCCCCGAGGTCGGCTCCACCGGCCAGGCGAAGCTGCTCGGCAGCAAGGCGCTCCTCATCGGGGCGGGCGGGCTCGGCAGCCCGGCCGCGCTCTATCTCGCTGCCGCGGGCGTCGGGACCATCGGCCTCGTCGACTTCGATGTCGTGGACCTGAGCAACCTTCAGCGCCAGATCGTCCACACGACCGCCCGCATCGGCGAGCGCAAGGTCGAGTCCGCCAAGATCGCCATCAACGCGCTCAACCCCGACGTCAACGTGGTCGCCCACGAGGAGATGCTCGTCGCGACCAACGTCGAGCGGATCATCGCCGGGCTACGACGTGATCCTCGACGGGACCGACACGTTCGAGACCCGCTACATCCTCAACGACGCCGCGGTCGCGGCCGGCATCCCGGTCATCCACGCGAGCGTGTTCCGCTTCGAGGGCCAGCTCACGACCTTCGTCCCGTACGAGGGGCCGTGCTATCGCTGCCTCTACCCGACCCCACCGCCGCCGGAGCTCGCCCCGGGCTGCTCCGTCGCCGGTGTCCTGGGCGTCGTCCCGGGCATCCTCGGCCTGCTCCAGACGAACGAAGCGCTCAAGGTCCTGCTTGGGATCGGGAACACGCTCGCCGGTCGGCTGCTGCTCTTCGACGCCCTCGAGACCGAGTTCACCGAGCTCCAGCTGCGCCGCGATCCGAAGTGCCCCGTCTGCTCGGACGAGGCCGTCGAGGCCGGGCGGCCGGCCGACCGCTCGCGACGACCGCGGTGGGCGCCGACGCGCCGTTCCTCCTGACCACGACCGGTCTCGCCGGCACGGTCTCGCCGGAGGCGCGCGCATGAGCACGGTCTTCATCCCGTCCGTCCTTCGGGCCAACGTGGGTGGCGTGAAGTCGCTCGAGATCGATGGCGATTTCGATCCGCACGGTCGTCAGCGGGCTCGTCGAGCGGCACCCGACGCTCGGCGGCCAGCTCCTCACCGAGGACGGTGATCTCAATCGATTCGTCAACGTCTACGTGAACGGCCAGGACGTCCGGTACCTGGCCGGGCTCGACACGCCGGTCGCCGCGGGCGACGAGGTCCGGCTGCTCCCGGCGATGGCGGGCGGTTGACGGCCGCGCCGATGGCCCTACCGAAGCGGCTGGGCGACCACGATCACGCCCATGCCCATGAGGATCTCGCGCGGCACGGCGGCCGGTTCGCCGACATCCTCGAGGCGATCGGCCACACGCCGATCGTCGAGATCCGCGCATGCCCCCCGACCCCGAGGTGCACCTCTTCGCCAAGCTCGAGATGCTCAACCCGACGGGCTCGGTCAAGGACCGCATCGCGAAGTACCTGATCGAGGACCTCGAGCGGCGCGAGCTGCTCCACGAGGGCTCGATCATCCTGGAGCCGACATCGGGCAACACGGGATCGCGCTCGCGATGATCGGTCGGCGCAAGGGGTATCGCGTCGCGCTCGTGATGCCGGACAACGTCACCAACGAGCGTCGCCAGATGGCGGCGCTGTTTGGCGCGGAGGTGTTCGATTCCCCCGGCGCGCTCGGATCGAACGGCGCGATCGCGCTGGCGAAGCACCTGGTCGCCAAGGACGAGCGATTCGTGATGCCGTATCAGTACGGGAACGAGGCGAACCCGCAGGCGCACTACGAGACGACCGGTCCGGAGATCCTCGCCGACTGCCCGGAGATCGATGTCTTCGTCGCCGGCCTCGGGACGGGCGGGACGCTGATGGGCGTCGCGCGCTACCTGCGCGAGCACAAGCCGGGCGTCCGGATCGTGGCCGCCGAGCCACTCCCGGGTGAGCACGTCCAGGGCTTGCGATCACTCGACGAGGGGTTCATCCCCGAGATCCTGGACCCGTCCCTGATCGACGCGAAGTACCTGGTCTCCAACCGCGATGCGATCGCCGCCTTGCGCGAGCTCGTGTTCCGCGAGGGGATCTTCGCCGGGCCGTCGTGCGGGGCCGTGCTCGTCGCCGCGGCCCGCGAGGCCCGGGCGATGTCGTCCGGGACGATCGTCGCGCTGCTCCCCGACGGCGGCTGGAAGTACCTCTCGGCCGGGACGTTCATCGACGGACTTCGACGAGATGGAGGACGCGCTCGAGGGCGCCGTCAACTGGTGGTAGCCGCAGCGCATCCCCCCGGAGCGTCAACCTGCCCGCTGCCATCCGTGACGCGATCGTCGCACAGGCCCGCGCCGAGTACCCGAACGAGGCGTGCGGCCTGATCGTCGGCGATCGTCCGGCAGCCTGATGGCGGCCGGGCCCTTCGCTATGCCCCGACCCGCAACAAGGCGGCATCGCCGTACCGCTACGAGATCGACCCCGCCGACCTTCTCCGGCTGACGATCGAGACCGACGACGCCGACGAGGTCTTCTGGGGCATCGTCCACTCGCACACCCACACCCCGGCCGTTCCGTCGCCGACCGACGTGGGCCTCGCCTTCTATCCCGATGCGCTCTACCTGCTGGTGTCGCTCAGCGACGACGAAGCGGATCGCGTGACCGGCGACCCGAGCGTGCGTGCCTGGCAAATCGTCGCCGGCGCGGTCGACGAGGTGGCGATCGTCCCGGTCAGCCGAACGCGCTGACGACCTCGCGGTCCTCGCCCCGACGGTCGATCGGTTTCCCGTCGATCTTCGCCCCCTCGTGGACGATGAGGACCGAGCACGGCGCGTGGAGCAGCACGTTCCGGGCCACGCTTCCGAGGATCAGTCGGCGAAGCCCGGTCTGGCCACGGCTCCCGACGACGATGAGGCCCGCATCGAGCAGGTCGCAGGGCGCAGGCGACGATCTGGTGGGCGGGATCGCCCTCGCGGACCTGGCCGACGGCGGTGAGGCCCGCCTCACGCAACCGTCCGGCAGCCTTCTCGTTCTGGGCCAGCCTCGCCAGTCGCTCGACCTCCACCAATTCGGAGTAGCCGGTCATCGTGTCCGTGTAGAGCAGCGGCGCGACGGCCGCGGCGTACGGGAACCCGTCCTCGGTCACGGTCACGACCGTGATCGGCAGCCCGGTGAAGAGCGGCCACGCCGTCACCACGCACTCGGCGGTGCGCGCGTTCGGGGATCCGTCGTCGGCGAGGATGACCGGTCCGACTGGTCGTCCCGCGCGACGAGCACCGGGCACGGCGAATGGTCGACGACCTCGGCGGAGACCGACCGAGGAGCATGGCCTCCCAGCGACCCATGCCCCGATGACCGACGACGACGAGGTCGGCGTCCATCTCGCGCGCCTGGTCGACGATCGCCGTCGCGGCGCGACCCCGGATCAGGACCGGCTGGATGACGAGATCGGGATCGAGCGGATCGGGATCTCGCGTTTGTCGGCCGCGTCGAGGGCGTCGCGGTGGATCCGCAACACCTCGTCCTCGAGCTCGTCGGCATCGGGCGGGACCGCGATGGCCCACGGCACGCCGAGGAGCTGGTTGGTGGCGACACTGACGATGCGGACCAGGCCGCCTTCTCGCCACGGCATCGCCGCGACGAGGTCTCGGGCTCGGTCGGCTGGGCGGGAACCATCGACAGCGAGCAGATTCGCATCGCACGTACCTCCTTCGCGGTCAGCGTGCGCCCGTCCGGGGCCGGGACACGAGCCGTATGGCCCGAAAACGTCAGGCGATCGGCGGAGTTTCAGGAACGCAGCGCTGCCAGCAGCGCCGCGCCGTCGAGGGGGACCGTCGCAAGCCCCAGCAGCGCGGCGATCCGCGCGGCCGGGGGCGGGTTCAGTCCGGTCGATGCCAGGAGATCCCGGTTGCCTGGGGCGAAGACCGTACCCGGCGGCCCGTCGGGGATGACGCGCCCGGCGCGCATCGACGATGCGGTCGAAGCGGCTCGCGCGCGAAACCCATGTCGTGGGTGATCGCGATCACCGGCGTCCGATCGGCGCGGTACACGCCTCGATGATGCACCCGACCCGCGCCACGCCGTCGCACGTCCTGGCCGGTCGTCGGTTCGTCGAGGACGAGGACGGCGTCCGCATCGCGAGGATCGCCGGCGAGCGCCAGGAGCTTGCGTCGCGAGAGGCCGAGGTCGTACGGGTTGGTGGCGCGCCCCGCCGGCCAGGCCGACCGCCGCCAGGCGGCGCGTCCCCCATGGCCGCCGTACGAGCGGGGGCGAAGGCCGAGGTTGCGCGGGCCGAACGCGACCTCGGCCCGACCCGTGCGGCGAAGATCTGGCGTCGGGGTCCTGGAAGACGAGGCCGACCGTCCGCGCGGACGCGACGGATCACCGCCGCGTCGCCGCTCCGTCGTCAGGACACGGCCCTCGGTCGGTCGCAGCAGCCCGTTGAGGTGCCGACCAGCGTCGTCTTGCCCGCCCGTTCTGACCGATGATCGCGACCGCCTCGCCCGGCTCGATGGTCAGCGACACGCCGCGGACGGCCTCGATGGTCGGGGTACCGATGCACGAGCCCGTCGATCTCGACGCGGACGGGAGCGCGGTCGGACCGCGGCCTCCACGGCAGGTCCGTCGAGGGAGGTCGGGGCGTGGTCGCGGCGGCGTGAGACGCGTCGCCCGCCATCGCGACAGCCCGCAACCCGGCAGCTACCGCCGCCTCGTCGAAGGCACGCGCGAGATCGACCCCGGCCGCCCGGGCGAGGCGGACGAGCGTCGGCGGTGCGAGCCCCACGACCCCCTCGGCCGTGGCGAGCGCCGCACCGGGGACTGTGCGTCGACCAGTGCCCGCGTCGAGCACGACGCCACGGTCCATCCCGTCGAGCACTTCGGGTCGTGTTCCGTGCACAGGATCGCCGGCCACCGGCTCGACAGCTCCTCGAGCAGTGCTCCGACCACCGCGCGTCCCGTCCGGATCGAGTTGGGCGGTCGGTTCGTCAGGACGAGCAGGCCGTGTGCCCCATGACCACGATGCTCGCGATCGCGACGCGCTGCTGTTCGCCGCCGGAAAGGGCGAACGGTTCGCGTTCCGCGAGGTGCGCGATCCCCAGGCGCTCCAGGACGCCATCGATGCGCGCGTCCATCTCGCCGCGGGGCACGCCGAGGTTCTCGAGCCCGAACGCGAGCTCGTCGCGGACCGTCGGCTTCGAGGCCGAGAGCTGGTTCGCCGGCGTGCCGAACACGATCCCAACGCGGCCGAGCAGCGCCGCGGTATCCGTCGCGCCGGACGCGTCGATGCCGTCGACCGTCGTCGTCCCGCTGATCGTGGCGCGGACGACGCGCGGGATGAACCCCGCGGCCAGGAGCGCGAGGGTGGACTTGCCCGCGCCGGTCCGCCCGGTGACCCCGACGCGCTCCCCGGCCGCGACCGTGAGATCGACGTCGGCGAGCGCGGGGGTGGAGCGCCCCGCGTACCGGACGCCGGCGCCCTGCAGTCGAAGCCGAGGCTCGCGCCGCTCGGTCGTCACCGGACCGTGCCGGTCAGCGCCGCGACCACGACGAGGGCGCTCGCCAGGAGCAGGGCGAGCCGGATCCATCGGTCCATCGGTGGGTCCGCCACGAGGCGATAGGCCGTCCGGTCGCGGCGCGCCCCGAACCCACGCGCCTCCAGCGCGAACGTCCGCTCACGGACGTCGACCAGCGACCCCAGGACGACCGGCCCGATGAGCGGGACGAGCGCTCGCAGGCGGCGGGCGATCGAGCCCTCGACCTGGAGGCCGCGCGCCTGCTGGGCCTCGAGGATCGGACCCGGCCCGCGCCTGCAGCCGCGGGACGAGCTGGACCGCGGAGAGCAGGACGAACGCGAGCCGGTGGCTGACGCCGCGCCCGACCAGCGCCTCCAGCAGGTCGTCCGCGAGGGTCGTGAACAGGAACAGGACCGAGGCGAGGAACACGGCGAGCAATCGCCCGGCCGACACCAGCCCGAAGGTGACGCCTTCGCGCGTCACGGCGAACGGCCCGAATTCGAGCCACCGCTCCGACGCGCCCGGGAACAGCAGCGCGTTGATGACGACGATCGAGACAAGGAGGACCGCCGGGGACCGAAGGGCCCGGAGCATCGGTCTGAGCAGGCCCGTGGTCCAGCCGATGATGGCAAGCGCGACGATGAGCGGCACAAGGGCGACCGGCGGCAGGAGGAACGCCGCCAGCAGGACGAACCCGAGTCCCAGGAGCTTGGTCAGCGGATTGCGGCGGTGCAGCCAGCTCTCGCCGGGCAGGGAGTACCGGTCGCGGCGGGCATTTCGTCCGCGACCGTGGTCTCGCCCCGGCTGTACATGGTCCGGACCGTGATCGGCAGGGCGCCAAGGATCAAGAAGACGACCGTGAAGCTGATCGCCTTGTCGAGTGGGTCGGACAGGAGGCTCTGCAGGAAGACGGCCTGCAGGACGTCGAGCCCGAGCGCGCGGAAGACCGCGACGAGGGCGTCGGTGCCGCCGCCGGTCACGCCGCCGAAGACATAGGCGGCGATCGGTGTGGCGATCGTCGTTCCCACGAGGGCCGTGGTGATGCCGCCTACCCAGACCGGGAAGAACCGGACGTTCTCCCCACGTCGCGCCCAGAGGTAGACGAGCGCACCCACGAGCAGCCCGACGGCGATCGCGGCCCACAGCCCGAGCGGATCGTCGAGGGCGAGGCCGGACAGGTCCGCCCCACCGAAGAGGGGTCCGTCCGGGCCTTCGGGGTCGGAGCCGTCCACCCGGGAGAAGTAGCCGGTGGGGGAGAAGAGGAGTCGAAGGACGGCGATCACGAGGACGCTGGCCGTCAGGGTCGCCGCGACGACGAGGTATCGGCGCGCCGTCTCTGGTCGGCCCTCGAGCCGGAAGAGGGTCCGGCCGCTGGCGACCGCGGCGACGAGGCCCAGCAGCGCGATGACCGCCGTCGCGACGAGGAACCGGTCGCCCGACGTCGGGTCATCCTCGGCGACGCCGTAGCCGACCGTATTGGCCGCCACCACGATGCCGAGCAGGGCCACGCCCAGGCCGGTCGCGAGCGCAAGGAAGCCGCCGATCCGACCGTCGCCCGAGCGGACTGGAAGACGCCCCGCGACGCCCAGAAGCCGGCCATCAGGCCGATGACCGCCGCGACGGGAGCGAAGAAGGCAGCGACGGGACCGGCCCCGCCCGGGATCGGAAGGAACGACCAGAGGAGGTTGGACAGCACACCGGTCAGGGCGCCGGCCCACGGTCCAGCGAGCGCACCGACCAGGATCGTTCCGATCGAGTCGAGGTAGAGCGGCAGCCGCAGCGCGACCGTGAGCGAGCCCAGGACCACGTTGATGGCGATCGCGACCGCCATGAGCGACAGCGTTGCCGTCGAGAGATCGCGCGTCCGCCGCGCCATGACCGCGAGGAGCACCGCCCCGACGACGATGGCGATGAAGTACGGGACCTTGTCCGCGGGGATGCAGCCGTCGACTTGATCCGCCGCGCAGATCGTCAACCAGTCCATCGGTGTGCGCGCCCTCCCTCGCCGTCTAGCGTGCCACGACCGCCCGGTCCGCCGCCAGCCCGCCGACGCGCTCGATGAGTCGATCGAGGAAGGTCGCGATGTCGGCATCGGTGACGACATCGGTGTTGGGTGCGTTCCCGGTGAGGTGCCGCGTGTCGGCCACCGTCATCCCGGTCGTGATCTCGCCGCGGGTCTCGACATCGACGAACAGCGGCTCCGTCCGCGCGAGGGATCGGTCCAGCGCGACCGCGACGGCCAGCGGATCGTGGATGAACGCGCCGTAGAACCCGTCATAGCGCTCGTGGAACTCGAAGTAGAAGCGGAGGGCGTCGGCCACCGTGCGGATGATCGGGTCGCTCGCGACGGAGTGCACCGGTCGCATCGGATCCTCCCGCGGGCGAGCGCGATCGAGTCGTCCGGCCGGCTGCCGGCCCGTCGGGCGAGTCGGACGACCTCGTCGGTCGTGATGCGCGCCCGTTCCGTGACGTTGAGGCCGAGCGCGAGGAGGCGCGGCGTGGCCGGCGTCTGTCGCGATCGCCGCGCTCCAGCCGCGGAAGACCTGCTGGGCCGCCTCGGGATCGCAGTGGACGTTCCACTCGGTCGTGGGTGTCGTGTTGCCGGGCGCACCGAACGCGCCACCCATGATCGCGACGCCGCGCAGCAGGCCGGGAAGGCGGGGCTCGCGCTCGAGCGCGACGGCGAGATTCGTCAGCGGCCCCAGGGTGACGAGCGTGATCTCGCCGGGACGTCGTCGAGCTTCGTCGACGATGAGGTCCACGGCGTGGCCGTTCACTCAGCGGTCGTCCCGGGGGCGGGAGCGAGGCGTAACCGAGGCCGAGTGGGCCGTGCGTCTCCGGGGTCGTCTCGAGCGGTCGCTCCAGCGGGACCTCGCGACCGATCGCGACTTCGACGTCGTCGCGGCCCGCGAGCTCGAGGATCGCCCGCGTGTTGATGCCGACCTGCTGCGCATCCACGTTGCCGGACACACAGGTCACGGCGAGGAGGTCCCCCTCGGGTGACGCGGCGGCGTACAGGAGCGCGAGGCTGTCGTCGATCCCGGTGTCGACATCGAGGATCAGCGGCATGCGCTCGGACATGGCTGCGATGCTAGCCGAGGACGGCGCCGAGGATGTGCTCCGAGCACGTCCACGCGGGTAGCCGTCAGGCACCAGACCGGGCGATCGGCACGGCCGGCCCCGCTCCGAGTCGACGTGCCCATGTCGAATGGGTCGCCGCGATCTCCGCGGGCGTGGCCGGACACATCGCCTCAAGGCGTAGACCGGCCGATTCCCACGCTGCCGCGACCGACAGCTCGGCCGCATCATCCAGGGTCTCGAATCCTTCGACGCCGTCCCCGGGCACGACCGAGGCAAGGACCTCGATGCGACCACCGCGCCGCGCGACGGATGCCACGCCTGCGAGCGCGGCCCCGTCGAGTCCCAGGACGCCGCGCAGCAGCGATCCCCACGGGAAGGTGACCGTGACGAGATCGGCGACACCCGAGAGGAACGTGCCGGCCAGCTCCTCCACGCCGGCCACCAGGAACAGGACGTCCGCCGTCCGGGCGCGGTCGGCGCGTCGGGACGCTTCGGCCATCGCCGCCGCTGACGCGTCAACACCGATCACGAGCGTCGCGGGCTCAGCCGCGGCTCGCGCAAGAACGGCTCGGCCGTCGCCGGTGCCGAGATCCACGACCACCCGCTCGGCGCGGGCGATCAGGCTGGTGACCTAGCCGACGTCGACCTCGAAGGAACGACGCCCGATGACCTGGCGCATGGGCCGCAGTCTACACTCGGGCCGTGAGCCTGCCGCCGATCGAACCCTATGTCCGCCAGCCCGCCGAGGTCGTGGAGTGGGATCCGCGGACTTCCGAGATCGCCGGGATCGTGGCCGATCTGGTCCGGGAGCGGCGCCCCGATATCGATGTCGTGCACATCGGTAGTACCGCCGTGCCCGGACTGCCCGGCAAGGGCATCGTGGACCTCGCCATCTCCACCGAACCAGCTGCCATCCCTGGGATCGTCGCGATGCTCACGGAACTCGGGTTCGGGCCGCAACAGGGACCGGATCCGTTTCCACCGACGAGGCCGTTGCTCGTGGGTTCCATGGTCCGTGGCGACACCACGTTCCGTATCCACCTCCACGTCCAGCCCGAGCCAGAGGAGCTGCGCCGCGATGTCGCGTTCCGCGACGCGCTGCGGGCCGACCCCGAGCTCATGCGGACGTACGCGGCGCTCAAGACGGAGATCGTCGGGGGCGGCGTCACCGAGGGCCACCAGTACACGTACCGCAAACAGGCATGGATCGCCGATGTCCAGCATCGGCTTGGCGTGGATCGGCCACCGATCGCCCCTCCCGCGACGATCGGATTGCTTGGTGGTGGGCAACTCGGCCGGATGCTGGCGCTCGCTGCTCGCACGATGGGTTACCGGGTCGCGGTCCTGGACCCCGACCCGGAATGCCCGACGGCATCGCTCGCGGATCGGCTGATCATCGCCGGCTACGACGACGTCGGGGCCGCGCTCCGGCTGGCCGAGATCAGTGACGTCGTGACGTATGAGCTGGAGCATGTCGCCCGGGGGGTCGTGGTCGCCGTGGACGCGATCGTGCCGGTTCGGCCCGGACGGTTGCCACTCACGGTCACCCAGGATCGCCTCGCCGAACGCAGGTTTGCGGAATCGGCCGGGGTCGAGGTCGCGCCGTGGCGCGAGGTGCGGACCGACCGCCGAACTGCGCGCCGCGGCCGATGCCCTCGGCCTGCCGCTCCGACTCAAGTCGGCGACGGGTGGCTATGACGGACGCAGCCAGTTGCGGCTCACGACGACGGCCGACGTCGAGACGGCGATCGAGCGCCTCGGGGGCTCGGCCGACGACCCGCTCCTGGCCGAGGCCGAGATGGCGTTCGAGGCGGAGGTGTCGGTCATCGTCGCGCGCAGCTTGGACGGCCGGATGCGCACCTTCCCGATCTCCCGCAACGTCCACGACCAGGGGATCCTTGCCGAAAGCGTCGCCCCGGCACCCATCCCGACCGAGGTCGCCGAGCGGGCGGCCGCCATCGGGGAGCGCCTGGCACTTGGCGATGGGCCTGACCGGCACGCTCACCGCCGAGCTGTTCCTCATGCCGGACGGACGGCTCGTCGTCAACGAGCTCGCGCCGCGGGTCCACAACAGCGGCCACTGGACGGTGGATGGCGCGGCGACATCGCAGTTCGAGCAACACATCCGGGCGATCTGCGGCCTCGATCTCGGCGATCCGCGTGCGCTCACGCCCACCGCGATGGTCAACCTGTGGGGCACCGGACGGTTGCGTGATGCGCGTCTCGAGCCGATCTCCGTCCGACGCGCGCTGGCCGATCCGAGCGTCCACCTGCACCTGTACGACAAGCGGCGCGTGTTCGAACGCCGCAAGATGGGCCACGTGACGGCGACGGCGTCGACCGTGGACGACGCGCTCGCGACCGCACGCAGCGCTCGCGATCGATTGCGCTGGCTCGACGACGAGGAGGACGATCGATGACGGGCGGGGTAGGCGGGACGACGGCGCTGCCGATCGTCGGCGTCATCGGCGGGAGCCGGTCCGATTTCCCGGTGCTCGAGGCGGCCTGCGCGGTGCTCGATGGAGCTCGACGTCCCGTCCGAGCTGCGCGTCGTGTCCGCCCATCGCACGCCAGACCATCTGTTCCGCTACGCCGAGGAGGCTCGTGCTCGCGGCATTCGCGTGATCATCGCCGGGGCCGGCGGCGCGGCGCACCTGCCGGGGATGCTCGCCTCGAAGACCACGCTACCGGTCATCGGGGTGCCGATCCCGACCCAGCACCTGGGCGGCATGGATTCACTGCTCTCGATCGTCCAGATGCCACGGGGGATCCCGGTCGCGACCGTGGCGATCGGGAACGCGACGAACGCCGGACTGCTCGCGGCGCAGATCCTGGCACTGGGCGACGACGCCTGGCGGCGCGGCTGGAGGCGTGGCGCGCCGCGCAGACGCAGGGCGTACTGGACGATCCGTCGAACGCCTGAGGGCGCGGGGCGGCCGCCGGCGCGCTCAGCGCGGAAGCCGGGACCTGTTGCTGATGACAATCGGCCGCATATGGCGCGGCTCGACGCGCAGGCTCGCCGCGCGGAAGCCAGGACCGTGCTGACGACAATCGGCCGCATATGCGCGGCTCGACCCGCGCGCCGGGCTCGCGCCGCTCGCGACGCCGCGATCCGGCCACTGACTGATAACGCCGACCGGGTGCGCGATCGAGGGGGCGCCATTCGCTCCGCGCGGACCCATCGATATGCGGCCGATTGTCATCACGGTGACCGTCCGAGCGACGGGCGACCACCTGCTACCCCAGCGTGATCGTCGTTCCCACCGGTGCCTCCACCTTGCGGTGTTCGGCGAGGTGGAAGCCCACGTCGAGGGCGGTCTTCAGCCCGACGAGGATCGCGACCACCGCGGCCGGGGCGCCGAAGAACGCGATCGCCGAATGCCTCCGATGATGATCGTGATGTGCAGGACCACCAGCCGGCCGTAGGGCGCGAACATCTGCTGCGCCGCGGACACGCGTCGGTACTCGCCGCCCTTGACGAAGTTGAACCAGTACGAGACGCCGTGGCTGATCGCGAGGGCGAGGACGGCGAACGGGATCGTCAGCGGTTCGAAGCCGGTGGTCATGTCCACCGCACCCGTCTCCATCGAGCCGAACACCGGCAGCATGAACACGAACACGCCGTGAACGACCCAGAAGATGCCGTAGTGGACGACGAAGAAGGGGATCAGCCCGGCCTTGGCAACGTCGTTGACGGGCCGGCCGTTCATCGTCCAGTTCGCCGACGAATCACCGGGGCGCCCTCGGCCTTCGAGCATCTTGAAGATGTTGAACACGCCGACGACGCCGTTCTCCAGCCAGTACACGATCAGGATCATCCAGACGTTCCAGCCGAAGAACAGCACCCCGACCAGCGGGATGAGGTTGGCGACGATCAGCGCCACGACCGCGCCGACCGACGACGTCACGCGGTACCAGGCGACGATCCGATCCACGCGCGGATGCTACCGCGTGACGGTCACGCGTCGCCGGGTGTTCGCTCCTTCGCCGCGCCGACGGCCACGGTCCGCTCGTCCGCGCCGCGGACGACGCCCAGGTCGAACGGCTGGCTCAGCGTCCCCAGCGCCTCGTGGAGATCGTCCGCGTCCCGGATCTCGCGGCCACCCGCCGACACGATGAGGTCCCCGGCTTCCACGCCGGCGTCATCCGCGAGCGAGCCGTCCTCCACGCCGCGGACGAGGATGCCGGCACGTTCCGGCAGCCCGACCGATCGCCGCAGCCGTCGTGCGACATGGTTCGGGGCGATGGCGATCCCCAGGCGAACCCGCGACGGGGACTCGCCGCGACCCAGGGCCGCGATCCGGGCCTTGAGCTCGTCATCGGCCGGCAGCGCCAGATAGAAGCCCTCGCCGATCCGGTTCGTGTTGAGCCCGACGAGCGCGCCGGCCGCGTCCACGAGCGCACCACCCGATGAGCCCGGCGCGAGGGGAGCGGTGTGCTCGACACTTCCCGAGATGCGCCGGCCACCCGGACCGCGGAACGCCCGCGCGACCGCCGACACGAGCCCGAACGTGACGCGTGGGGCGCCGTTGACGGTTGCCGCCACGCCGAACACGGCCGAGCCGATCGTGCCAGCGAGGCACCGTCACCCCAGGTGATGGGCTTCGCGCCGGCGGTATCGACCGAGACCACCGCCAGGTCGCCGTCGGCGTCGACGCCGGTGACGGATCCGCGGACGGACCGTCCGTCGGCGAAGGTGACGGTGACCTCGCCGCCACGCAGGTTGTGGGCATTGGTCACGACCTGGCCGTCGCCGATGACGACGCCGGAACCCGCGGGCGTTGCGCCCGATGCCGACGATGGAGGTGCCGGTCGCGGATGGCGACGGCGTTGACGGCGGCGCCGAGTTCGTCGATGACGCTCATGAGATAGGGCCTCGCGCTGGGGATGGGGAGTTACTTGTGAGATGCAAGTTACTACTGACCTCGCCTGCTGGCAAGTCCCGCGGCCCGCTACCATCGACTCCGCGATGACCGACCACGCCTCCGACCGACCGATCCTCCCGCTCGAAGCCGCCCTCGATCGCGTCGGCGATCGATGGAGCCTGCTCGTCGTCGAAGCCCTGCTCGACGGACCGCGACGCTTCGGCGAGCTCGGCGAGGCCCTCCCGGGCATCGCGCCGAACATCCTGACCGACCGGCTCCGCCGGCTCGAACGGAGCGGGATCGTCCGCTCGACGCCCTACCAGGAGCGGCCGACCCGGCTCGCCTACGATCTCACCGCGGACGGCCGCGACCTCGCGTCCGCCCTCCGCCTGCTCGCCGACTGGGGGTCGCGTCGCTCCGCCGATGCCGAACCGATCCGGCACGCGACCTGCGGGACCCCGCTGGAGGCCCGCTGGTTCTGCCCGACGTGCGCCTCCGTCGTGGACGATGCCGACGCCCCCGGGGACCGAATTCCTCTAGCCGGTCGGCATCGGACTACACTCGCGGGCGTGACGATGGACGACGAACGCTGGGAACCGGGGATGCCGGTGCTGGACCGCCAGGCCGTGCCCGAGCGCCACCCGGCGACGAGTCCGAACCTGCCGCCGAGCCTCCAGGGCCTGCCACCACGCTCGGTCCCCGAGGTCGCACCGACACCGCTCCAGCGGCACTACATCAACCTGTCGGTGGTCGTGCTGATCTGCGGCGCGATCGCGATCACGGCCCTCAACCTGGGGGCGAAGCTGGGCGATCCGCTCATCAAGCTGTGCGTCCTCATCGCCGCGCCGCTCCTCGTCGTCACCACGGCCGATGCGATCCTGCGGATCTGGCGTTCGGCCTGGGCGTGGATGCCGGTCGATCGCGGCAAGGGCTGGTTCCGCCTCGCCTGGGTGGCCGTCAGCGTGATCGGGCTCGCGGCGCTGGTCGCCGCCTCGATCGCCGTCCTGCTGGCCTGACGCGGGCGGCGCGCGACGACGATGGACGCATTCGAGCGAGGTCCCGACGGCCGCTCCACCGACCTCGATTCGGGCGGCGGCGTCCCCGACTGGATGGCCCACCATCTCAACTTCTGCTCGAGCTGCGGGGCGTCGCTGCGGTTCGGCGAGATCCCGGGCGAAGACCGGCATCGCCTGTCGTGCCCGTCGTGCGGGCACATCGCCTACGTCAACCCGCGGCTCGTCGTGACCACGCTGCCCATCACCGATGCCGGGGAGATCGTCCTGCTCCGCCGCGGGATCGAGCCGGGTCTCGGGTCATGGGCGCAGCCCGGCGGCTTCCTCGAGGTCGATGAGACGGTCAACCAGGCGGCCATCCGCGAGACCTGGGAGGAGACGCGACTCATCGTGGAGCCGGGCGAGATCGTGGGCCTCTATACCCGGCTGGAGGCGGCCGTCGTGACGATCGCGTTCGAGGCGCGCATCGTGGGCGGGACCGCCACCACGACCCCCGAGGCGCTCGAGATCGCGACCTTCGCGCCGGAGGCCATCCCGTGGTCGGGCATCGCGTTCAAGACGACGACGTGGGCGTTGCGCGACTGGATCGATCGCCGCCGGCCCGACCTCACCTGGCCGGACGTGATGCACGGCCGCTGACCAGCGGGCGCGGCCTGGCGCCCGCCGGCGGCTCAGCTGATGTCGATGAAGACGTTCTTGGTCTCGGTGTACAGGTCGAGGGCGCCCATCCCGAGCTCGCGCCCGATGCCGGACATCTTGTAGCCACCGAACGGCGCCTCGGTGTGGACCGAGCTGTTGGAGTTGACGCTGATGACGCCCGATTGCAGCGCCTTGGCCGCCCGGAGCGCCTTGCCGATGTCGCGGCTCCAGATCGATCCGGACAGCCCGTACGGCGTCGCGTTCGCGAGGCGCAGCGCTTCCTCTTCCGTGTCGAACGGGATGACGCTCACCACCGGACCGAAGATCTCCTCGCGGGCGATGCGCATGTCGTTGTCCACGCCGTCGAAGACGGTCGGCATCAGGTACGCGCCGCCGGCCAGGGCCGGGTCGTCGGGTGCCTCCCCGCCGACGACGAGGTTCGCGCCCTCGCCGAGTCCGATCTCGATGTAGTCCTTGACCCGGTCGCGCTGCTTGAAGCAGACGAGCGTCCCGACCTCGGTCTTCTCGTCCGCCGGGTCGCCGACGACGACCTTGCGCGTCGCCTCGGCGAACAGCTCGACGACCCGTTCGTGGACGCTGCGCTCCACGAGGATCCGGCTGCGCGCGCAGCAATCCTGCCCGGTGTTGTCGAACACGCTGTACGGCGATTCGCGCGCGAACTTCTCGAGGTCCGCGTCGGCGAACACGATGTTGGGGCTCTTGCCGCCGAGCTCGAGGCTCACCTTCTTGATGTTGCCGGCGGCCAGCCGCATGATCTCCTGCCCGGTCGTGGTCTCGCCGGTGAACGCGACCTTGCCGACGCCCTCGTGCGCCGCGAGCGACGCGCCGGCCGTCCCGCCGGGGCCGGTGATGACGTTGAGGACGCCGGGCGGGATCCCCGCCTCCAGCGCCAGCTCGCCGAGCCGGATGGCCGTCATCGGGGAGTACGAGGCGGGCTTGAGGATCGCGGTGTTGCCGGCCGCCAGCGCCGGGGCCACCTTCCAGGAAGCCATCGAGGATCGGGAAGTTCCACGGCACGATGAGGCCCACGACGCCGATCGGCTCGCGCAGGGTGAGGTCGAGGCCGGGCTTGGACACCGGGATCGTCTGGCCGAAGATCTTGTTGGCGGCCCCGGCGTAGTAGTCGAAGACGAGCGAGGCGCCCGTCACCTCGCCGCGAGCGCCGCTGATCGGCTTGCCGACGTTGCGGCTCTCCAGCTGGGCGAGTTCCTCGGTGTGCTCCTTGAGGAGGGCGGCGAACTTGGCCAGCGTCCGGCCGCGCTTGCCGGCCGCCCAGTTCGCCCAGCCCTTGCGATCATCGAACGCCGCGCGTGCCGCGGCCACCGCCCGGTCGACGTCCGCGCGGCCGCCCATCGGCGCCGTCGCGATGACCTGCCCGTCCGCGGGGTTGACGATATCGAAGGTCTGGCCGTCGGCGGCATCGACGAATTCGCCGCCGATCACCATGCGCATCGTCGTCGGGGAGGCGGCCGTTGCCGCGGGCTGCAATTCGATCGTCATCGGAGTGACCTCGGGATGGGTTGCGGATCGGGGTCGAGAGGACCTCGATGATACGACCGTCGGGTCCGCAGCCTACGCGGCGCTGTGGGCGCCACGGCTTCGCGGTCGGGGGCGCTATCCTCGACGCGTCGGCGGTGGCGGCGCGACGACCTCGGCACCCGGCAGGTCGTCGAACGTCGTCGAGGCATCGGCGAGCCCCTCCGCCGCGACGATCGCCGCCCCGATGATCCCCGCATCGTTGCGAAGTTCGGCAGCGACGACCGGCGTTCGCCGGCTCAGGCGCGGGATGAACTTGTCGCCGTTCTTGCTGACGCCGCCACCCAGGATCATCAGGTCCGGCCACATCAGGTCCTCGATGCGCTGGAGGTGCTCATCGAGGTCCATCGCCCAGGCCTTCCACGAGAGGCCCTTGCGGGTTCGCGCGGCCGACGCCGAACGACGCTCGGCGGCCCGGCCGCGGATCTCCATCTGGCCGAACTCCGTGTTCGGGACGAGCACCCCGTCCACGAACGTGCCGGACCCGACGCCCTGTGCCAAGGGTCAGGAAGATGACCACGCCGCGCTTGCCGGCGCCAACGCCGAAGCGCATCTCGGCGATCCCCGCGGCATCGGCATCGTTGACGATGCTGACCGGCCGCTTGAGCACCTTGGTCAGGTTCTCGGCGACCGGATAGTCCACCCACGCGGGATCGATGTTGGCCGCCGTGACCAGCTTGCCGTGCATCGCGACGCCCGGCAGCCCGACCCCGACCGGGGCTGCCTCCGAGATCCCCGACGACGCAGCGAGGCGCTTGACGAGCCGGGAGATCGAGGCACTGATGCGATCGGGTGTCGAGGGCTTCGGCGTGGCGACGCGGAGCCGGTCGGAGCGGAACCGGCCGGACTCGGTGTCGACGACGGCTGCCTTGATCCCGCTGCCACCGACATCCACGCCGATCGCGATCCGTCCGCTGACCATGTCCGTCTCCACCTGTTGCGGTGCCGTCATGCGTCCCGTCTCAGAAGTAGTTCACCGTGATCCCGCCATCGACCACGAGCGAGGCGCCATTGGTCCAGCGGGACTCGTCTGACGCCAGGTACACGGCCATGTGGACGATCTCCTCGGGCTTCCCGAATCGACCGGTCGGGTTCCGGGCCAGACGCAGTCGCTTGGCCGCCTCGTCCTTGACCAGCCAGTCCATGAGCAGCGGCGTCTCGACCGGACCCGGGACAGATGGCATTGGTGCGGATCCCGACCGGCCCGAACTGTACGGCAAGGCTCCGGGTCAGCGAGAGGACGGCGCCCTTGGAGGCGGTGTACGCGTCCTGGGGCACCGAGCACCCGAGGATCGCCACGAAGCTCGCGATGTTGATGATCGAGCCGCCACCGGCGGCCTGCATCGCCGGGATCGCGTACTTGCAGCCGAGGAAGACGCCGCGCACGTTGACGGCCATGACCTGGTCCCAGACGTCGACGTCGGTGTCGGTCACGGAGTGGTCCGCTTCGGGCATCACACCGGCGTTGTTGTACAGGCAGTCCAGTCGGCCGTAGGTCGCGACGGCGTGATCGATCATCGCCTTCGCATCCGCTTCCTTGCTGACGTCCGCCTTGACGAACGTGGCCTGGCCACCATCGGCCTTGATCAGCTCGACGGTCTCCTGGCCGGCCGCCTCGCCATACTCGGCGACGACGACCTTCGCGCCCTGCGCGGCGAACATGCGAGCGGCCACGCGGCCCATGCCGCCGCCGCCACCGGTGATGATCGTGACCTTGTCGGCGAGTCGCATCGAAGCCCTCGTGATCTCGTATCCCGCGGGGGGCTGGGCCGCGACCCGATCAACTGCCTCCGCGTACGCGCATCGTACCTGCGCGCGAGGGCCCGATGTACCCTCTGGCCATGCCCGATCCCGCCGAACTGATCGCCGCCGTGATCGCCGGAGACGTTGCGCGGGTCACGGACCTGCTGGCGGACGATCCCGCGCTGGCGAACGCGCGGGACGAGACCGGTGTCTCGGCCCTGCTCCTCGCGCGGTATCGCAATGATCGGCCGGTCCTTGACGCCCTCGTGGCCGCGGACCCCGACATGGACGTGTTCGACGCGGCGGCGCTCGGGCACATCGATCGCCTGCGTCACCGACTGGACGAGGATCCGGGACGCGCGACCGCGTTCGCCGGCGACGGCTTCACGGCCCTGCACCTGGCCGCGTTCTTCGGCAAGGCGGAGGCGGCACGCGTGCTGTTGACCGCAGGGGCATCGGTGGACACATACGGACGCAACGATCTCGCGAACCAGCCGCTGCATTCGGCCGCTGCGGGCCGCCACATCGAGGTGTGTCGCGTGCTGCTCGCCGCGGGGGCGGACGTGAACGCGACCCAGCACGGCGGGTTCACCCCGCTGCACGCCTCAGCGCAGAGCGGGGACGTGGAGCTGTCCGAGTTGTTCCTGTCCGCGGGCGCCGACCCGACGATGACGACGGCCGCGGGCGCGACGGCGGCAGCTGTGGCCGAGGCGGCCGGGCACCTTGATCTGGCCCAGCGACTTCGGGGGATCGCCGAAGCGCGCTGAACCGGCCGAGCCGGGGGATCGGCGGTCAGCGGCTCACGCGCAGCTCCAGCAACTCGCTGCGGATGGCCGAGAAGGTGGCGGCACATGCGTCCACCCTGGCCGCCATCTCCGGCACCGACCCGGCTCTAGCGTCCATCTCCAGCGACCGGCACTGCTCGGCGAGTTCCAGGGCGCCGACATTGGCGCTGCTCGACTTGAGCGTGTGGGCAGGACGCAGCAGCGTCTCCGGATCGTCGTTCGCCGCAGCCGACCGCATCGCCTCGAGTTGCTCGTCGGCGTCGGCGAGGTACGTATCCACCAGGTCGTCCAGGAATGCGAGGTCGCCCCCGGTCACCTCGAGCAGTCGGTCGTAGGTTTCGCGATCGATCCCGTCACTCATCCTGCCTCCTGGACGCGCATGCCCGTGACGGCAAAGGTCGGCAGGGCATGGCTGAAGCCCTTGAGCTGACGCTCGCCGGCGTCAGTCGCCTCAACCGACGGCCCGGCCGCCTCGATCGTCCGTGCCGACACGAGGATCTCCCCGGAGCCGCCTCGCCGCTCAGGCGAGCGGCCTCGATGATGACGCGTCCCACGGCCCCGTAGTCGTACCGTCCGTCGAACCCGATCCGCCCCAGCGTCGCGTATCCGGTCGCGATACCGATCCCGATCTCCAGGACGAACCCGCGCGCACGCCACTCCGCCGAGAGATCCGCGAAGCTCGCCCGCATCGCGAGCGCGAGGCGGACCGCGCGGTCGGCGTGGTCCGGCTGGAGCGCCGGGTCGTTGAAGAACGTCATGAACCCGTCGCCGGCGAAGTGTTCAAGGGTGCCCTCGTGGGCGACGATGAGCCGGCCCATCGCGGTGTGGTAGGCGCGCAGGAATCCGAGCACGTCCTCGGGTGCGGCCTGCTCCGAGAACCCGGTGAAGTTCCGGAGATCGCAGAACATCGCCGTGATCTCGCGTCGGTGACCGGCCAGCAGCGCCTCCCCGTCGTCGCTCGAGACCAGAGCCGCGACCTGTGGAGACAGGAACCGCGCGAGCTCCGAGCGCTGGCGATCGATCGTGGCGAGGAGTCGAGCCTGCGCTTCCATCGTCGCGCGCTCGAGGTCGTGGTAGCGCTTCTGGGCGAGTGAGGCCTCCAGCCGCGCGCGGAGGATCTCCGGCGACACGGACTTGGGCAAGTAGTCGGTCGCGCCCATCCGAATGCAGCGGACCACGCTCGAGAGCTCATCGACGTCGGAGATGACGATGACCGGCAGGTCGCGCAGCCGCTCGTCCGACTTGAGGGCGGCCAGTGTCTCGTAGCCATCCAGCACCGGCATGATGATGTCGAGCAGGACGACGTCAACGGCTGCCGCGCCGGGATCGAGGGGTGCCCGCAGAAGGTCGAGCGCCTGCTGGCCATCGGCGGCCTCGCTCGCCTCATGCCCCAGCCCGGTCAGCATCCGTGTGAGCAGGCGTCGATTGAAGGCCGCGTCGTCGACGACGAGTACGTGTCCGGCAGGCCCGGTCACGTCGATCCCTGCAATGGACCGGCCGCCTGCAACGCGGCCGCGAGCAGCTCCGGCCGGATCGGCTTGGCGATGTAGTCGTCCATGCCCGCCGCCAAGCAGAGCTCGCGGTCGCCCTCCATCGCGTTGGCGGTCATGGCCACGATGCGCGGCCCCGCGTCGCCCGGCCACCGTTCCCGGATCCGGCGGGTCGCCTCGAGGCCGTCGACATCGGGCATCTGCACGTCCATCAGGATGACATCGAAAGGCGAGGCCTCCAGGGCGGCGATCGCCTCGAGTCCATCGTTCGCCACGGTCGCCCGGTACCCCATCCGCTCCAGCAGTCGCAGGGCGATCTTCTGGTTCACGGCGTTGTCCTCGGCCAGCAGGATGCGCAGCGGATGCCTGGCGCCGAGCTCGTGGTCGATTCCCGGGCCGGCGGACCGAACCGGGACAGACGCTGCCTGCCCGGCCAGGACCGTGGCCAGGGTGTCGTGGAGGGCGGACGGCTTGATCGGCTTGACCAGGAACGCGGCGACCTCGTCGGTCGGTCGGTCGCGAACACCGAGCGACGAGAGGATGACGACGGGCATCCGGCCCCCGGCCTCGGTCGCGCGCAACGCGGTCGCCAATGCGAGGCCGTCGAGCTCCGGCATGTGCAGGTCCAGGATGGCGATGTCGAAGTGGGCGCCATCGGCCACCCAGGCGAGAGCCTCGCGCGCGCTGCCGGTCGCGCGACTCGTCGTTCCCCATCGCTCGAGCAGCGTCACGAGGATCCGCCGGTTCGTGGCGTTGTCGTCCACGACGAGCACATCTCGGCCTGTGATGTCCGCTCCGACCAGCGGCGTCGTGACGGCGTCTTCCGCAGCATCGACCCGGATCGTCAACGTGAACGTGCTGCCGTCACCCGCGACCCCCGCGCTCGCCGCGACGAGTGAGCCGTCCATGAGCTCGGCCAGTCGCCGGCTGATGGCGAGCCCGAGACCGGTCCCGCCGTAGCGACGCGAGATGGAGGCGTCGGCCTGGCTGAACGATGTGAACAGCCGCTCCATCCGGTCCGTGGGGATCCCGATGCCCGTGTCACGGACGGCGACGACGATCTCCCAGCGTCCGGGTCCGGCATCCGTCTCCCCGTCGAGCGGCCGACCGGAGACGGTGAGTTCCACCTCGCCCCGTTCCGTGAACTTCACCGCGTTCGAGAGCAGGTTGAGGACGATCTGCCGCAGCCGCCCCTGGTCGCCAAGGATCGTCCGCGGCAGCCCCTGGTCCGTGGCGTAGGCGAGCTCGAGGTGCCGCTCGGCCGCCGCGGGTGCGAGGACGTCCAGGGCACCCTCGATGCACGGGGCGAGCGCGAAGGGCCGACGCTCGAGTTCCACCCTGCCGGCCTCGATCTTCGAGAAATCGAGGATGTCGTTGATGATCGTGAGCAGCGCGTCGCCGCTCGTCCGGATCGTGTCGGCGTAGTCCCGCTGCTCGTCGGAGAGCGTCGTGTCGAGGAGCAGGCCGCTCATGCCGATGATCGCGTTCATCGGCGTTCGGATCTCGTGGCTCATCGCCGCGAGGAAGGTGGACTTGGCCTGGTTCGCCTGCTCGGCCGTCTCCTGTGACGCCCGGGCCTCCTCGAACAGGCGCGCGTTCTCGATCGCGATGGCCGCCTGCTGGGCCAGGCCCTCGAGGAAGGCCAGGTCTGCGCCGGTGAACGGCTCGCCCGGCGCGGACCGCCAGATGGCCATCATCCCGATGATCTCGTTGCGCGCCCGCAGGGGCGCGGCCATCAGCCGGTACTCGACAGCGTCACCCTCGGTGCCGGGGATGTCGATCGTGCGTGGGTCCGCCGCGACGTCGTTGACGACCTCCGCCTGGCCGCGGAGCGCGGCATCACCGATGATCCCCTCCCCGCGTCGGATCGTGTCCGCGAGGACCGCCTCGGCGAAGGAGCCGATCGCGACGAACGGCCGGAAGATCGAGCCGCTCGCCTCGGCGAGGAACACCGCGCTCGTGTCCGCGGCGAGCAACGTCTGCGCCCGGTCGGTGATGCGCTCCATGACAGGTCCCAGATCGAGCATGGCGGAGATCTCCGCGGCCACCTCGGCGAGGGCCGATTGCTCCGCCGCCTGCCGACGGGCGGCCCGGTACAGCCGCGCGTTCTGGATGGCGACGCCGACGTTCGTAGCCAGGGTCATCAGGAGTCGCCTCTCGTCATCGCCGAACCGACCGCCCTCCGTCGTGTGCTGGACGCTGACGACGCCGATCGCTTCGTCCCCGGCAACGATGGGGACGCCGAGATAGGACGCTGCGGGCGTCCCGACTTGCGCGTAGCCCTCGAACTGGTCATCGCGGTTGAGGAGCAGTGGCTCGCGCGTCTGCAGGATCCGCGATGTGAGCCCCTGCCCGTACGGCATCGATGGTTGGTCGCGCCGGATGCCGCCCTCGCTGTAGTAGGCGAAATCGATCCGGTCGGCCTCTCGGTCGTGGAGCGCGACGTACACAAGGTCGGCGTCGAAGGTCACGATCATCTGATCGCCGAGATCCGAGATGAGGGAATCGAGATCGAGCTGCCCGGACAAGGCCTGGCCGACCCGGTTGATGATCTCGAGTTCAGCGGCCTGGCGACGCGTCTCCTCGAACAGCCGGGCGTTCTCGAGCGCGACACTGAGGTTGGACGAGACGGTCGAGAGGAGACGGACGTCCGCCTCGCTAAAGGCTCCCTCGCGGTCCAGGTTCTGGAGCGAGATCACCCCGAACGACCTTCCGCCGACCACCAGCGGCGCGAACAGGATCGACTGGGGCGCTTCGCCCTGGATGACATCCGGTTGCCCGGCCTCGGCCGCGAGTTCGGTGACCCGGTCGTTCATCAGGAGCGGTTCGCGCTGCTCCATGACCCGCCCGCGGAAGCCGGCGACCGGGATCGGCTCGTCGGGAAAACGAACCCCCCGCTCCTTCGTGTACGGGAAGTGGATGAGTCCGTCATCGCGGTCGACGATCCCGATGTCCACGACCTGCGCGTCGAACACCTCCTGGATCTTGTCGCCGACGAGGTCGTACATCGCCTGCATGTCGAGGTTGCTTGCGAGCCCTGCCTGGACGCTGTTGATGATGGCGAGCTCGGCGGCGCGCTCATCGGTCTCGGTCAGCAGGCGCTTGGTCTCGTCGAACAGGCGCGCATTCTCGAGCGCCACACCCATGCTCGCGGCGAGGGTCACGAGCAGGCGCTCGTCGGCGTCGCTGTACGCATCACGCTGCATGTTCTCCAACCCGACGACGCCGATCACCCGGTCGCCCGCCGGGATCGGCACCCCGAGCCAGGATTGCGTGTCCGAACCCCCGACCGAGATGGCGCCGGCGGCCTCCTGTTCCTCGACACTCCCGATCCTGAGAGGCCGACCGGTGCGGATGACGGTCGACGTGATCCCCGGTCCGAGAGGAAATGAGCCGCGCTCGAAGCGTTCGCCCTCGTCGAGGTCGTACGGGAACCGGATCTCGTTCGTCGTCGCGTCGTAGAGCGCGATGAAGATCGAGTTCGCCTTGAAGATCGACCGAATGCGTTCCCCGACGAGCTCGATGACCGCATCGAAATCGAGCTGCTGTGCCAGTGCCTGCCCGATCTGGTTGACGACCGCCAGTTCCGCGGCCCGCTGATCGGCCTCGGCGAGGAGCCGCTTGGTCTCGTCGAACAGCCGGGCATTGTCCAGCGCGACGCCCATGCTCGTGGCCAGGGTGGCCAGGATCCGCTCGTCCGAAGCGTCGAACGCGTCCGGGCGCTCGTCCTCGACGACCAAGGCCCCGACGACCCGCTCTCCGGTCATGATCGGGACGCCGAGCCACGAATCCGAATCGGCGCCCAGGTTGATGGCACCCAGCGCTTCGGCCTCACGTGCGGTCCCGATCCGCAGCGGGACGCGCCGCTCGATGACGATCGAGGTCAAACCCTGGCCGAGGGTGAGGTCCTCGCTCTCGATCCGGACGCCGTCGTCGATCTCGTAGGGGAACGAGATGATGCCCGCGCGCTCGTCGTAGATCGCGATGTACATCGACTGGCTCTTGAACAACGTGCGCACGCGCTCACCGACGAGGTCGACGATCACCTGGAACTCGAGCTGCTTCGCCAGTGCGCCGCCGATCTCGTTGATGACCGCGAGTTCCGCGGCGCGCTGGTCGGCATCAGCGAGGAGTCGCTTGGTCTCGTCGAATAGGCGCGCATTCTCGAGCGCGACGCCCATGCTCGTGGCCAGGGTCACGAGCAGCCGTTCATCCGCCTCGTCGTACGCGTGCTCCTCAAGGCTTTCGAGGATCACGATGCCCGCGACGTCGTCGCCGACGCGGATCGGAGCGCCAAGCCACGAGGCGGACTTCGAGATCCCCGCTTCGATCGCGCCGAGCGCGTCGAGCTCTGCCTCGGTCCCGATCCGAAGGGGTCGGCCACTCCGCAGGACGTGCGACGTCAGGCCCTGGCCCGCCGGGCTGGGATCCGTATGGATGCGCTCGGCCTCGTCGATCTCGTACCGCCAGGTCACGACGTCGGTCGCCGCGTCGAGCGTCCCGATAGAGACGCTCCTCGACGCGAAGATCGTGCGGATCCGCTCGCCGACGAGTTCGAGGATCGCGTCGAAGTCGAGCTGCGAGGCGAGGGCGGTGCCGATCTCGTTGACGACGGCGAGCTCGGCGTTGCGCTGGCGAGTCTCGGCCTCCAGCGCATCGATGCGAGCACGCATGTCGTCTTCGAGGTCGTCGACCATGGCGCGAACCCTAGCTGGTCGTCGTCACGCCGGTCGGTCGCTCAGGTGGACCGGGGTGCGACCCGTATCGATGCCGGGCGGCGATCAGCCTCGTTCGAGGTAGCGCTCGCGGTCCCAGGGGTGGACGATCGAGTCGTAGGTCTCTTGCTCGACGCGGGCGGCATTGAGGTAGTGCTCGACGACGTCGTCACCGAAGATCTCGCGCGCCGCGGACGACCCCTCGAGTTCGCGGATCGCCTCGTAGAGCGCGCGCGGCATCCGGTCGTGACCGGTCGCGAGATACCCGTTGCCCTTGAACTCGTCCTCCAGCTTGAGGCCGTGCTCGATGCCGTAGAGGCCGGCGCCAACCATCGCCGCGTACGTCAAGTAGGCGTTCATGTCGCCACCGGGGAAACGGTTCTCGACATGGAGCGTCTTGCCGTGACCCACCAGCCGGAAGCCGGTCGTCCGGTTGTCCCGGCCCCAGACCACGTTGACCGGCGCCCACGAGAGCGACGCGTAGCGCTTGTACGAGTTGATGAACGGCGCCACGAACACGGCGAGCTCGCGCGAGAGCGCCATCATCCCGGCCATGAACTGCTGGCCGACCTTCGAGAGGCCGTAGGGTCCGGGCTTTTCGCGGCCGGTCGCGTGCATGAGCGGCACGTCCTTGGCGAGGTCCCAGACGCTCATGTGGAGGTGTCCCGATGAACCTGTCCATCGATGATCGGGCTTGGCCATGAAGGTGATGCCCCAGCCGTTGAGGTAGGCGATCTCCTTGGCCCCGTGCTTGAACACGACGCTGCGGTCGGCGCTCTCGAGGACGTGGTCGTAGCGGATGTTGACCTCGTGCTGGCCGTTGGCCGCCTCGCCCTTGCTGAATTCGATCGGCACGTTGGCGGCGCTCATCTGGGTCCGGAGCAGGCGATGCAGCGGCTCCGCCTTGGTGGCCTGGAGCAGGTGGTAGTCCTCGTTGTAGTAGCCGAACGTGCGCGGGACGGGCCAGCCGCCGTCCGCCAGTTGCTCCCAAGAATCCTTGAGGACGTAGAACTCGAACTCGGAGCCGGCCTTGACCGCGAATCCGGCGTCGGCCGCCCGCGCGACCTGACGCTTGAGGATGGTCCTGGGTGAGACGGGGATCTCGGCTCCGGTCTCCTCGTCGATGGTGTCGGCGAGGACCATGGCGGTTCCGGGAAGCCAGGGGAGCTCTCGCAGCTGGTCCCAGATCGGGTCGGCGATCCAGTCGCCGTACCCGGTCTCCCAGTTCATGAGCTGGAAGCCTTCGGGCGTGTTCATCTCCATGTCCGTACCCAGCAGGTACGTACAGAAGTGCGCCCCGTGGTCGATGACGCCATCGAGGAAGGCTTGCCCATGGACGCGTTTGCCCATGAGCCGGCCCTGCATATCCGCGAACGCGACGACGATCGTGTCGATCCGCCCGTCGCGGACCATCGTCTCGAGCTCGGCGAGACGCGGGTGCTTGGTGGCGTGATCGGTGTCGTGGTCGCTCATCGGGCTCCTCGCTTGGGGTCGGGGATGGATCGAGGGCCGGTCGGTGGATGCCGGACCGGCCCTCGACAGGCGCTTGCGGGTCGGGTCAGGTGACCTCGCCGGCCGCCGCCTCGAACTCGCGTTCGATCTCGGTCAACTCGGCGCTGTCGCCTTGGCGATGCGGACCCTTGAAGTTGCGCTTCGCGAAGGCGAAGTAGTAGACGATCAGGAACAGGACCGTCGCGGCCATGAACGGCCAGCTGATGTTGCCCGACGTCGGGAAGCTGAACAGGATCATCAGGACGATGACCCAGAACACGGAGAACCACGCGATCGGCTTGGAGAACCGACCCAGACTCCAGACGCGTTCGCTGAGCCATTCCTGCGTCGTGGCGCCCAGGAAGATGACGATCCCGTACGCTGCGTACAGGAAGATCGTGCTGATCGCCGTGACGATCACGATCGCCGTCCCGCCACCCACCACGCCGGCGAGCACCGAGAAGACCCAGGCCACGACGACGATCGCCGTCAGCGAGTTCGCTGGGGTGCGGTAGCGATGCGACACCTTCTTGAGCCAGCCCGAGCCGGGCAGACCGTCGTCGCGGCTGAAGGCATAGAGCATGCGCCCGGCCGAGGCGACGGACGACAGACCGCAGAACCACATCGCGATGGCGATGCCTGCCGCGAGGACGTCGCCGAGCTGGCCGAGGTTGTGCTCGAGGATCGCGATGACGGCGACGCCGCCACCGAAGTAGTACTGGCTGGACGCCGGCAGGGTCGTGTCGTCAAGCACCGCCGGGAACAGCGTGGACAGGTCCGGCAGGTGCGTCGAGAGCGCGAGCAAGAACACGAACCCGACCACGGCGCTGACGGCCACGGACAGGAAGATGCCCCATGCGCTTGCGACCCGGGCGCCCACGGTCTCCTCGGCGACGTGCGCCGAGGCGTCATAGCCCGTGTACGTCCAGTTGGCCTGGAGGAGCGAGAAGAAGAACGCCAGGATCAGCGGGTAGCTGACTGCTGGTCCGTACTGCAGGTTGACGAAGCCGAGGTTGTTGTTCCAGCTGCCAGCAACGTCCTGCGGCTCGATGGCGAACAACGTCAGCCCCGACTCGTCCGGCTTGCCGGCCAGGAAGATGAGGATGACGACGGCCGCGACGATCGCGATATGCCACCACACGCTGACCTGGTTGAGCATCGCGACGAGGTTGATGCCGCCGATGTTGAGGGCCAGCTGGATGAGCATGATCACGCCCATCGTCACGAGCTGCCCGGTCAGGACCGCCGTCTCACCAAAGCTGAGCAGGACCGTCGTGTTGTCGTACGCGATCCCGATGTTGTCGAGCAGCGGCGTGATGATCGTCGCGTTGAGGAATGCAGCCGCCGCGAAGTTGATGCCGGCGACGATGGCGAACTGTCCGATCAGGTTCAGCCAGGCCGTCCACCAACCCCAGTTCTTGTTCTTCATCCGGCTGGCCCAGTAGTACAGGCCACCGGCGGTCGGGTACGCGGACGCGATCTCGCCCATGGACGCGGCGATCGCGAGGACGAAGACGGTGATGAGCGGCCAACCGATCATGACCGCGGCCGTGCCCGCCCAGGCGAGGCCGTAGTCGTAGAGGATGACCGCGCCGGTCAGGATGCTGATGATGCTGAAGCTGATCGCGAAGTTGCTGAACCCGCCCATCGAGCGGAAGAGCTCCTGCGCGTAGCCGAGCTGGTGCAGGTCCTTGATGTCCTGCTGGATGACATCTTCGCGAGAGCGTTGCTGGGTCATCGATACCTCCCTCACTCGGCGGTGCCGTCGGCGCCACGGTGGTCGACGGTCGCCCGGTCGTCGGACCGATCCCTCCATGGTCCGACCGAGATCGCGGCTGCAGCCCGTCCGTGACGGGGCGCCGCGCGAGACGCGGGATGTGCGCTGATGACGCGGGGATGGGGAGCGGCTGAGCCGCGATCCGGCGCCGCGGGCTACGGCGCGCGGTGGGTCGCTGGAAGGCCTCCTTTCCGAGCGTCCGCCGACACGATGGGGCCGACTATACGCGCCGCGTCCAGCGCGGGGAAGGTCGTCCCGGTCAGTAGAGCATCGTCGTCCCGGTCGGGAAGACGAACTCGAAGGCCGACGGTGGGAGCGAGGCGTCCGGTGTGAGTTCGGTCACCTCGGCGTGACGGGTGACGACCCCGCCGATCGTCTCCACGAGCCGGAGGATGACCCCGGTCGCGCGATCGACCGCGAGTTCGATCGCATGGTCCGGCCGATCTCCGGCGATCTCGATCGTACGCGGGTGATCGCAGGTCAGGAGGATGGCCTCACGCTCGATGAGCAGCTCCGTGCCGATGACGGCGCACCGACCGGTCGCGAGGACGTTCTGGCAGTAGCCCGCGGGATGGACGAAGGTGTCGGGGAGCGTCTCCATCGGGAGTGCCGTGACGGGCTCGTAGACGCGGGCCGTGCCCGGGAAGTCGGGATCGGCCAGGCCGCGCGGCCGGTTCCGGATGGGTCGCTGCGTGCCCAGCTTGTGCGCCGCGGCATAGGTCCGGACGAGGTCACCGTCCGAGATCCAGATCTCGTACTGGCCGCCGAGCAGTTCGCCGGGCCGGCTCGTCGTGACCTTGGCCTGGCCGGGATGGCGGAGGACGACGTCGATCTCGACTTCGTCGTCGCCGCGCGCGTTCGCGACGCGCTCCAGGATCCGCATCCGAAGGGTCCCGAAGCGCAGCTCCGCGTCGCGCATGAAGTCGAAGAGCTCGGGCACCGTCGGGAGACCCGTCGGGAGCGCGGCGACTTCGGGGAATCGGCGCCCGTCCGTCGGGACGGGGAGGGCGGCGCGGTCCCAGAGACGTGTGGTGGTCATCGCCGGCCGATTGTAGCCGTCCGGATGCCCTTGACGAGCCGAGGTGGGTGAGGTATATATCGCACGACGATATAGCACTGAGCGACATACACCGCACGCGAACGGAGGTCCCATCCGATGAGTGGAGGCATCAACGAACTCGGACGGTTCGCGGAACCGTCGCTGTACATCCTGGTCTCGCTCAGCTCCGGGCCGAAGCACGGGTACGCGATCATGACCGACGTCGAGGAGTTCTCGGGTTCGCCGCTCGGCCCCGGAACGCTCTACGCGGCGTTGGCACGACTCGAACGGCGCGGCCTCATCGAGGCGCTGGAAGCCGACGATCGCCGCCGGCCGTATCGGTTGACCGGCCTTGGCGTAGACACGCTTCGCGCGCGTCTCGAACACCTCGAGGGCTTCACCCGGACCGGACTGCAGCGCCTCGACGACGAACGGACATGACCGCGATCGCTCCGGGATCGGAGCCACCCATCGAGGCGCTGACGGGTCCGTCCCTTCGGGCACGTCGAGCGACGCAGGTGGCCGGACTGTCCCGGCGTGACCTGCTCCGACGGGCACTGGGTGGCGCGGTCGCGCTCTGGGTCGTCGAGATGTCGGCGGGCACGCTCGGTTTCGTGTGGTCATCGGTATCGGGTGCGGTCGGCCGGATCCGCATCGGCACGTTCAGCCAGTTGCTCGCCACCCACGGCAACCTGCCGATCGGGGACGGCTTCCCGGCCTACGTGCCGGAGGCGCGCTCCTTCATCGTGATCGTGGACCCGACGCGGCAGGGATGGACCACCGGCGCTGACCTGACCGGGGACGGCACGGCGCTCAATGTTCGAGCGCTCTCGCAGCGCTGCCCACATCTGGGTTGTCGGCCCAATCCGTGCCTGGAGGACCTGTGGTTCCACTGTCCGTGCCACCAATCGCGGTATGACCGCCTGGGCATCAAGGCAGATGGCGCTGCCTACGGGCCGGCGTCGCGAGGTATGGATCGTTTCGCGGTCGAGGTTGACGGCGACGGCGTACTGTTCGTGGATACGTCGAAGGTGGTCCTGGGTCCGCTTCCGATCGCGCTCGGTGAACCAGGGCTCATCCCGCCGCTTGTCGAGGGTGGATGCGTCTGATGGATGATCGCCCGGGTCGATCGCGGAGCCGAAACCTGTTGCGGCTCTACCCCGCTGCATGGCGCGCGCGCTACGGCACCGAGATGCTGGATCTTCTCGATGAGCGGCCACCGACGTGGCGGGATGCGATCGACCTCGTCCGGGGTGCGCTCGACGCCCACCTGCACCCACCGTCGAGGTCGCGCCTGCCGGCGTTCGCCGCCATCCTCGCCGGCGCCGCGTGGACGGTGGTCGCCCTTGCCGTCCTGGCCGAGCCGGTCCCGCCGGACTGGCCGGGGTTCCTGGCGTGGACCCTCGTCCCGGGCTTCATCGGGGCGGCCGCCGGCCTCGTCGCGTCGATCGGCCTCGCGCTCCGGCTCGGTGACGGGCCGGGCCTGTTCGGCCGGCGTCGACGCTGCTCGGCGCTGGTCCTCACCCACGGCGCCTGGGCCGTCGTGCTGCTATCGCGATGATCGGGGCGGGCTACGGCGTGGCGACAGCCGCGATCGGGACCGCGGCGGCCATCTCGACGATCCTGCTGGGTCTCGTCCTCGTCCGACGGGAACAGCACCCATATGGTGAGGGGCTCGTCGTCGTGGGCGTCGCGTTGCTGCTGCCTCCACCATTGGCGTGGGTCATCGCGGCCGTTGCGTGGACGGGGATCGGTCTCCGGATCGCCACCGAGACCGAGGTCGCCGCTCCCCGGGGCGTGCCGTGAGGCGAACGACCTTGATCGTGCTCATGGGCGCGATCGGCATCGCCGGCGGGGCCTGTGGCGAAGCGGTCCCGAGCCCGGCCGTGGCTCCTGTGGACCCGCAGGCGATCGAGATCGTGGCCGAGAACATCGCCCTGACGCCCGAAACGATCTCGGTGCCATCGGGGACCGAGCTTCACGTCCGGTTCGACAATCGGGACGCCGGCGTCCCGCACAACATCGCCCTGATGGCCGACGCGCAGTTCTCCACGAAACTCGCCGAAGCCAAGATCGTCGTCGGGCCGGCCGTCCAGGACCTCGTGGTCCCTGGTCTCATCCCCGGTGCCTACCGGTTCACGTGCGTCATCCACCCGACGATGACCGTCGACCTGACCGTGGGCGGCTAAGGGCGACGCATCTCGCGACGCCACCGCCGGGCATCGATCACCCGGCGCGTCAGCCTCCGGCGGGTCCAGCACCGAGACCGGGCTCGGTCATCGCGGCCGGATCCAGCAGCCGGTCGAGGTCGTCCGCGGACCATCCCGCGCTCCAGCGCAAGCTCGCGGATCGTCCGGCCCGACTTGAACGCCTCCTTCGCGAGCTTCGCCGCCTCGTCGTAGCCGATGACCGGGGCGAGGGCCGTGGCGAGCATCAGCCCCTGCTCCACCAGCGCTGGGCCACGGTCCGTCGCGGCGAGGCCGTCCACGGTCCGTCGCGAGAAGTTGGCCGCAGCCGCAGCGAGCAGTTCGATCGATTCGAGCATCGCGGCCGCTGTGACCGGCAGCATCACGTTGAGTTCCAGGAACGACCCGGTCTGCCCGAAGGCCACCGTCGCGTCGTTGCCGACCACCCGTGCCACGACCATGGTCAGTGACTCGACGATGACCGGGTTCACCTTGCCCGGCATGATCGACGATCCGGGCTGTGTCTCGGGGAGGGCCAGCTCGGCGAGACCGGCGCGCGGCCCCATGCCCATCAACCGGATGTCCGAGGCGATCTTCCAGAGGCCGAGAGCAATGGTGCGGATGGCGCCATGCGCCGCGATGGCCACGTCCAGCGAGGCCTGCGCATGGAAGTGGTTGGGGGCTTCGCGGACGGGCAGCGTCAGCAGTTCGGTGAGCCGGGCGCAGGCGCGGGCCGCGTACTCGGGGTGGGCGTTGATCCCGGTCCCGACGGCGGTCCCACCGAGCGGCACGGTCAGCAGCTCGTCCCGTGCCGCCTGCGCCCGGCGGATCGCCTCCTCCACCTGTCCGGCGTAGCCGCGGAACTCCTGCCCGAGGCGGATCGGCGTGGCGTCCTGGAGGTGCGTCCTCCCCGTCTTGACCACCGGCCAGAACTCATCGGCCTTCGCCGCGAGCGTCGTCTGGAGCTCGACGAGCGCCGGGATCAGCGCTTCCTCGATCGCCATCGCGGCGCTCAGCTGGAGCGCCGTCGGGATGGTGTCGTTGGAGCTCTGGCATCGATTGACGTGATCGTTGGGGTGGACGGTACGGCCGTCGCCCAGGCGCTCGGTGGCGAGGTGCGCGATGACCTCGTTCATGTTCGTGTTCGTGGACGTACCTGAGCCCGTCTGGTAGATGTCGATCGGGAACTGGTCGTCGTAACGGCCGTCTGCGACGTCGGCGGCGGCGACCGCGATGGCGGTCGCGATATCGAGATCGAGCAGCCCCAGGTCGGCGTTCGCATCGGCCGCGGCCAGCTTGATGAGGGCAAGCGCCCGGATGAACCGACGCGGGAAGCGCTGCCCGGAGATCGGGAAGTTGAGGACTGCCCGCTGGGTCGAGGCGCCGTAGAGCGCGTCGGCCGGGACAGCCATCTCGCCCATCGAGTCGCGCTCGATGCGGGTCGCGCGCGTCGGGTCCGTCATGGCGTCGATTGTAGGTCCGCGCCGGGGCGCTCGAATCGAAGGTGGAAGGCGCGACGGTGGAAGCCGACGGCTTCGTACAACGCCTCGGGACCCACCTCGGCGGCGTCGGCGTAGACCTGGACGACCTGCGCGCCCCGTTCGAAGTACCGGCCAAGCCCGAAGGTCAGGAGCGCGCGCGCAAGGCCGCGTCGCTGGTGCACGGGATGCGTCCCGACCGGCTCGAACTCGCCGACGCGTCCGTCCGGGTCCCACCAGGCCATGGCGAACGCGGCGAAGCTGCCGTCGGGGGCCTCGACGATCAGGTCGTCTTCGAACCGGTAGTGCGGAAGGGTCGCGAGTCGCTCGTACTTCTGGACGTTGAGGCGGGACGTCGGGAAGGCGGACCGGTGGACGTCCACGCGGGTCTCGATCTCCTCGGGACCTCGAAGCGGCCGGATGGTGTAACCGTCGACGAGCGGGACGGGTGGTGGCGCGCCTTCGGACGCGGCGCGCTGCCATTGCGAGAGCCGGCGGTCCGCGCGGATGAACCCGAGGCTCTCGAACAGCGTCATCGAATCGGGATCGTCGTCCGCGGCCCACACCGCGAGCGGACCGCGCGTCTCGGCGCTGACGGTCTCCATGATCTCGCCCAGGACTGCCCGGTCACGGGTCGTGTCCCCGGTCCAGACGTGCCACTCCAACTCCCCGTCGTCATGCCATGTCCAGCCCGCGACCGTCGAGCCGTCGAACCAGAGGCGCAGGTTCGCTTCGAGCGGATCCGGCCACGACGAGGCGTGCCACCACTCGATCGCGGCGGGCGTTGCGACGCAGCTCGGCGAGCCCGAACGCCAGGCTCGGGACATCAATTCGCCGGCGAGCACGAGGTCGTCCGTGGTCGCGGCGGGTCGGTGGGTCAGCACGCACCCGAGGATACGCTGCGAGCGGTCTGGGGGCCGCGCGAAGTCAGGGCGCTGTCGCGTCCACGGTAGTGATCACCGACCCGTCATCGAGCGTGACGGTGGACGACCCGTCCTCCCAAACCTCGATCGAGACCACGGTTCGTCCTGGGTGTGACGTGGCAACGTCCGCTTCCAGCTCCTTCGCCCGCGCCGCGCACTCGGCCTTCGTGACGGTCCGGCATTCCAGAGCCGGCGCCGGCAGCGGCGGGAGCGGGCCACCGTTCGGATCGCGCGGGTTCGCGGGCACGGGCTGAAGGAGACCGCCGGCCCGTGTCGCGAGCTGGACGCCGCGCATGACCAGGCGACCTGGACCCGTATCGGGCCCCGTCCGATCCTGGAGCACGAGGTCGATGTCACCCGAGAAGGCGGCTCCGAGCGGTGCGCCCGCGATGTCACCGTGCAGTTCGAGCCAATCGTCAGGAACGCGCCCGTCACGGATCCGAGCCTCAGTGATCCGCCATCCCGCGTCATCCGCGGCGAAGTACAGGTTGATCCTCTGCTTGACTGGCCCCTTCGCCCAGGTGATCTCGAGGGTCCAGTACGTGGCGTCGCCGGGATCGGAGTGGACCTCGATCTGGCCATCGTCCGGCGGCACCACGACCTGGCCGCCGACCTGGAGCCACAGATCCTCGGCCGCAAGGTCCACGACCTCGGTCGTCCAGTGGACCGCGCGCCCGATGCGCTCCACGGCGCCACCACGGTCGCCCGACAGCGCCCCGGCTCCCGCCGCCACGCCGCCGACGACCGCCACGATGAGGAGGGCGGCCGCGGCAAGCAGGACAGGCCCTGAACCACGCCGACCGCGGTCCCGACGCTCGGCGACGATCGCGATGTCGGCTCGGATCGTGATCGGCACCGGACCAAGGTCGAGGTCGCGCATCGCCGCTGCATCCGCCACGAGACCGGTCGAGAAACCTCGACACGCGGCACACGTGCGGAGGTGGTCCTCGAGGTTCATTCGCTCCTCGGCGTCCAGGTCGAAATCGAGTGCGGTCGCACTCGCCCGGCGGGCCGTTCCGTGATCGATCATCGGAGTTCCTCCCCGGCGCCGAGTCGCTCCCGGAGCGACGCTCGAGCCCGCCACATCAGCGAACGCGTTGCGAGCTCGGAGCGCCCGAGCGCCTCCGCCACCTCGCGACCGGTGAAACCGTGGGCGGCCAGCATCAGGGCCACGCGCGCATCGGCGGGCAGCGACGCGAGGGCATCGAGCAGTTCCTGCCGCGTCTCGGAGCCGAGGATCCGGGCATCGGCGGGCTCGGCGGTGCCGCGGTCCAGGAGCCGGCCGGCGAACCGCTGGAAGACCTGTCGCCGACGGCCGTGGTCCACGACGAGATTGGCGGCCACCCGATGCAGCCAGGCCCGTGGCTGTTCCGGGGTGCGGCCACGTCGGATCTCCTCGACAAGCCGGACGAACGTCTCGGAGGCCACGTCCTCGGCGGCTTGCGGATCCCGCTCGATGGCCCGGGCGAAGGTGGCGATCTCCCGGTGGTGCGCGTCGTACAGCGCGAGGACCGCCCGACGGACCACTTCGTCACGGTCGTCGGATGTCGCCACCCGCTGCAACACGGGCATCGGTCGCACCTCCAGGAACTCGAAGTCCGGCTCGGTCATGCGGGTCGGACGGATACCCGGGCGAGTTGTTGCGGTCGTAGCATCGTCACCTGATGCCGACGATCGACGCGAACGGGCTGCGCATCGGCTATGACGTGGCCGGTGCCGGACCGCCCCTCATCCTGCTCCACGGTGCCACGTCCGTCGCGTCGCGCGATCTCCGCGGCCAGCTGCCCAGCCTCCGCAGGGCCTTCCGCTGCTACACGCCGGACGCGCGCGGGCCACGGCCGGACGAAGTGGGACGTGGCGGCTGGCGGGTTCGAGGCTGGCTGGCTGGTGGACGACGTCATCGGCTTCGCGGATGCGCTGGGGCTCGCGACGTTCCACCTCCTCGGGTTCTCGCTGGGGGCGATGGCGGCCCTGGGCGTGGCGGTGCGCGCGCCCGCTCGGCTGCGGACGCTCGTCGTCGTGGGGATCTCGACCGAACGCGACCCACGCGCCAGCGTCGCGCGGCGCCTGATGGACCCGATCCGCATCGATCGCGACGATCCGACCTGGGCTGCGGATCTCGCCCAGCGACACGACCACGTCCAGGGCGAGGGCGCCTGGCGCCGATTGCTGTCGGCGATCGCGGCCGATGTCGCCGTGCAGCCACTGCTCACGCCGCGGCAGATCCGCACGATCGACCCGCCGACACTCGTTGCCGTGGGGGATCGTGACCCGTTCGTGCCGGTGGATCATGCGTGGCGGCTGTCCCGATCCGTCCTGGACGGCCGGCTGCTGGTGCTCCCCGAGGCCGGTCACGAGGCGTTCGCCGAGCAGCCATCGATCGCGACGGATGCGCTCGGGGCGTTCTATCGATCCACGGCCGACGTGGCGCGCCGCCGCGCCGAGGCCAATCCGCAGGAGGTGCACCCGTGACCACGTTGCTCGCGCTCTATCGGCGGCCCGGAGGGCGGGCCGGAGGCGCTCGCCGAGTTCGAGCGGACGGTACGCGGGTGAGCATCTGCCGCTCGTGGCGGGCACGCCCGGTCTGCGCGAGACGCGGGTGCAGCGAGTGGCTGGGGCCCTGGGTGGGGAGACCGACCTCGTGATGATCACGTCGATGCGGTTCGACGATCGCGCGGCGCTGGACGCGGGACTCGCGTCGGATGCGATGCGCGCCGCCGGCCGGAACCTGCGCGAGATCGCACCGGGACTCGCGACGCTCCTCGTGCTGGAGGACGCGGAGGACCTCGCGGCAGGCTGAGGTGCGCACCTTCCGGCACAGCCACTTGGGCTCCGTAAAGCCTCGTGCGATAATCCGCGGGCGCGATGGGGCCTGGCCGACTCGAACGGGCGACGACCCCGGGGCCAGATCCAGCCGGCGAACCAGCGCGCGAGCCACCTGAGGAAACAGAGCCCACATGACCGTCGAGACCTCCACCTGGGCGACCAAGAAGGGCCTCGCCCAGATGCTCAAGGGCGGCGTCATCATGGACGTCGTCACGCCCGATCAGGCCAAGATCGCCGAGGACGCCGGCGCGGTCGCCGTCATGGCGCTCGAACGCGTCCCGGCCGACATCCGCAAGGCCGGCGGTGTCGCGCGCATGTCCGATCCCGAGATGATCGTCGGGATCATGGACGCCGTGACCATCCCGGTCATGGCCAAGGCGCGCATCGGCCACTTCGTCGAAGCCCAGGTGCTCGAGGCGCTCGGCGTCGATTACATCGACGAGTCCGAGGTCCTCACGCCGGCCGACGAGTACAACCACATCGACAAGCACGCCTTCAAGGTCCCGTTCGTGTGCGGCTGCCGGAACCTCGGTGAGGCCCTGCGACGGATCAACGAGGGTGCCGCGATGATGCGGACCAAGGGCGAGGCCGGGACCGGCAACATCGTGGAGGCCGTTCACCAGCTGCGTGACGTGCTCGCCGAGATCCGCCGGCTCCAGGGGATGCGTGACGACGAACTGTTCGTGGCCGCGAAGGACCTCCAGGCGCCGTACGAGCTCGTCAAGGACGTCGCCGCGAACGGGAAGCTCCCCGTGGTGAACTTCGTCGCCGGCGGCATCAGCACCCCGTCGGACGCCGCGCTCGTCATGCAGCTCGGCGCGGAGGGTGTGTTCGTCGGCTCCGGCATCTTCAAGAGCGAGGATCCGGCCCGGATGGCCAATGCCATCGTCCAGGCGACGACCTTCTTCGACGACGCGGCGAAGATCGCCGAGGTCTCCAAGGGCCTGGGAGCCCCGATGCGCGGCATCGCGCTCGAGGAGATCCCCGACCAGGAGCGACTCGCCGTCCGCGGCTGGTAGGCGGCGTTCACGACCACGGCGACGAACGCCCACCGGGACCGCGCATGAAGATCGGCGTACTCGCGCTCCAGGGCGCGTTCCGCGAGCATCTCGACACGCTCGCCGCCGATCGGCGTCGAGGGCGTTCGCGTGCGCGAGCCCGCCGACCTCGAGGACGTGAGCGGCCTCATCCTGCCCGGTGGCGAGAGCACGACGATGCGCCAGCTCATCGAGCGCTGGGGCCTGCGCGAGCCGATCCTGCGCCTCGCCGCCGCGGGCGCGCCCATCTACGGGACGTGTGCCGGGATGATCGTCCTCGCGCGCGAGATCGCCGGCGACGAGCCGCCCATCCTGCCGCTGCTCGACGTGACCGTGGAGCGCAATGCGTTCGGCCGCCAGCTCGAGTCCTTCGAGGCGGAGTTGAGCGTGCCGGTCCTGGGCGACACGCCCGTCCACGCGGTCTTCATCCGCGCCCCGATCATCGAGCGGACCGGGCCCGGCGTGGACGTCCTCGCGACGCTCGACGACGGCCGGATCGTCGCCGTCCGCGAGCGCAACGTCCTCGCCACCGCGTTCCATCCCGAGCTCGCCGGGGAGACGCGCTTCCACCGACTCGTGGCCGCCATGGCGTCCGAGCACGCCGATCCCGGCGAGGGGTCCGGCCGGCGGCCCGCACCCGACCCGCCGGACCCAGACCCGATGACCCCGCACCCATGACCGCCACGCGGTCGCCGCGCCGCCCGGGCAAGGTCCGCGCCGCGCGCCTCACGGACCTCGCGGCACTGGGCGAGCTGTCCCGGCTGTGCCAGTCGGACGATCCGGCGACCCGTTCGCTGGGCCTGCCGGTCAGCGGCCCGCCGATCGGCGTCTTCAGCCTGTTCCGCCTGCCGCTGGGCGCCTTCCGGCCCAACGACCTCATGTACGTGTACGAGCAGGACGGCCGCCTCGCCGGACTCGTCCGCGTGGAGCGCGAGGCCTCACGGGACGAGTGGACCATCGTGGAGCTGGACGGCGTCGGGCTCGCGGACGCCGGCGACATCCGCTACCGGCTCGTCCAGCAGCTGCTCCGCGACGGCGCGAAACGCGGCGCCGCCCGGTTCCACGTGGCCTGCGCGGACACGGACGGCAACGTGGAACTGCTCATGCAGGCCGGGTTCATCCGCTACGGCGAGGAACAGGTCATGTTCCGAACGGCCGGTGCCCCAGCTGCCCAAGCCATGGACGGACGAGCGCGCCGCGAAGGCCGGCATCCGCGAGGTCCAGCCCGTCGATTCGGTGGCGCTCCATCGGCTGTACAACACGGTCACGCCGAGTCCGGTCGTGCGGCTCGAGGCGATCCGCCTCCCCGACTGGGAGCGGCAGGGGACGCATTGGCGCGTGCCCGCGCTCCAGCCTCGCCCCCATCCTGCGCTTCGCCGACGTGGAGGCCTACGTCCAGATCACGACCGGCGGCAAGGACGGCACGCAGCTCGACGGCCTCATCCAGGTCGGGGTCGCCAAGGAGGACCAGCCGCACTACGTCAAGGTCGTGGCCCAGCCCGACGCGGACGTTTCGGCGCTCATCGAGTACGGTCTGGGGACCATCGCAGCGCACACGGAGCGCGGGGGCGACCATCGCCACGATCACGGCGTCATCGCGCCCGTGCGAACCTACGAGTCACCGATCGACCGGCGACTGGAGGACGCAGGGTTCGCATCGATCGCGACCGTCACGCTGCTCATGAAGGAAACACTCGTCCGCGTCGCCGAACCGGCCCTCGTGCCGGCCGGCGTCCGCTAGCCGTAGTTGATGGAGGTCAGCGTGGGATCCGAGGATCGACAGCGCGAATCGATCGACGACCTCGACGCCCTGCTCACGTCGCTGCCCCCGGAGATCGTCGCCGCCGTGCACGCCCTCCCCGATCGCGAGGCGCTCATCGAGGTCGTCATGGACCTGGGTCGCCGCCCCGAGGCGCGCTTCCCGGATGCCGAGGTCTCGCTGCTGGAGCGCGAGATCACCGACGCCGACATCGCGTTCGTGGTCGAGCACATCGGCTCGTTCGGTGACGACAACCGCGCCGGCATCGAGCGGACGCTCCATCGCATCAGCGCCATCCGCAACCGCAACGGCAAGGTCGTCGGGCTGACCTGCCGGATCGGACGCGCCGTCTACGGCACCATCGAGATCATCAACGACTTCGTCGAGACCGGGAAGTCGATCCTCATCATGGGTCGCCCGGGCATCGGCAAGACCACGATGCTGCGCGAGGCCGCGCGCGTCCTCGCCGACGACATGGGCAAGCGCGTGGTCGTCGTGGACACGTCCAACGAGATCGCGGGCGACGGCGACATCCCGCACCCGGCGATCGGCAAGGCCCGCCGGATGCAGGTCCGCACGCCGTCGCTGCAGCACGAGGTCATGATCGAGGCGGTCGAGAACCACATGCCGCAGGTCATCGTCATCGACGAGATCGGGACGGAGCTCGAGGCGCAGGCGGCGCGGACCATCGCCGAGCGCGGCGTCCAGCTCATCGGGACCGCGCACGGCAACAACCTCGACAACCTGATGCTCAACCCGACGCTCTCCGACCTCATCGGCGGGATCCAGAGCGTCACCCTGGGCGACGAGGAGGCCCGACGGCGGCGGACCCAGAAGAGCGTGCTGGAGCGCAAGGCGCCGCCCACCTTCGACGTCATCGTCGAGATCCAGGATCGCGAGCGGGTCGCCGTCCACAGCGACGTCGCCGAGACCATCGATGCCCTCCTGCGCGGCGATGCGGTCGCGCCCGAGCTGCGCTGGCGCGACGAGGAAGGCGTGCATCGATCGCAGGGCCGGCCGCGGCCGTCGCCGCGCGAGCAGCTGGGGACCGAGCGGTTCACCGGGCTCGTCGGGGCGGGGTCGCCGTGGCGGATGGAGCCCGGCTGGCGCGGTGACGGATCCGCCCGGACCGCCGGCGGGTTCCGCGAGGCGGAGCGCGGCGGGTTCCGACCGGGATACCGCCCCGGCGCGTCCGGTGGCTGGCGTCAGACCCGTGGCGGATCCGGACGCGAGAGTGCCCCGCGCGGGCCTGTCTCGGAGGGTGGCGCACCGGGCACGATGCCGGGCGAGCGGTTCGCCGCGCGGCCCGGCGATGCGCCGTTCGTCGTCGGGGACATCGCGGATCGCGGACCGCTGGAGCGCGGCGCCGCCCAGACCGCCTTGGAGACGCGCGCGCGAGAAGCCCGGGAGCTGGAGCGCCAGAAGGCGTGGCGTGACCAGGCGGCCAAGGCCCTGCAATCGTTCAAGGCGGAGGAGGGCACGGCGCCCGTCAACGCCGATGACCTCGACGCGGACGACGACCTGGACCGGCTGCCGCTGGGGGCCGAGGAGGGCGCCCACGGCGAGACGATCCTCGTCCCCGGTGGCTCGCCGCTGCCCACGCTCCGCGTCCTGCCGCAGGGCATCAGCCGCAAGCGCCTGGAGCAGGCGGTCCGCGACCTGGGGCTGCCCGTCGTGATCGCCCGCGACGTGGACGAGGCCGACGTCGTGATGACGCTCAAGAACGAGTACAAGCAGAAGACGCCGCTGCTCCGCGAGGCGGAGGAGCGGGCGATGCCGATCTACGTCCTCAAGAGCAACACGATCCCGCAGATGCAGTCGAGCCTGACCTCGATCTTCTCGCTCGAGATCGATCCGCGCGAGGCCGCGATGCGCGAGACCGAGGACGCCATCGAGGCCGTCCTCTCGTCGTCCGAGGCGGTCGAGCTCTCGCCGCAGAACGCGTACATCCGCCGGCTCCAGCACCAGATGGCGGAGCGGGCCAACCTCGTGTCGCGATCGCGCGGCCGCGAGCCGTATCGGCGCGTGCGGCTCTACCCGGATGCGGCTCGGAGTTCCTGGCGCTGAGGCGCCGCACGGGCGCCACGTGACCCTCGAGGTCGACTTCATCGGGCATTCCACGCTGCTGGTCGAGCTGGATGGCATCCGGCTGCTGACCGATCCCGTGACCCGGGCGCGCGTCGGGCCTCTCCGCCGCGTGGAACCCGTGCCGGATCGGCGACGGCTCGCCGGCGTGGATGCGGTGCTGATCTCGCACCTGCACTGGGATCATCTCGACGTGCCGTCGCTGCGGGCGCTGGGTGCCCGCGTCCCGATCATCGTGCCCGCGGGCTCCGGCGCGTGGATGCGCTCGGCCGGGTTCGCGCACGTCCAGGAGATCGCGGCGGGGTCGTCGATGGACATCGGCGGCGTCCAGGTCCAGGCCGTCGAGGCGCTGCATTCCGGGTTCCGGCCGCCCCTCGGGCCGACGGCCCCGGCCATCGGCTTCGTCATGCGCGGTTCGCGCTCGGTCTACTTCGCCGGTGACACCGACCTGTGCGAATCGATGTGGTCGCTCGGCGAGATCGATCTCGCGCTCATCCCCGTCTGGGGTTGGGGTCCCACGCTGGGTCGCGGCCTGCATCTCGATCCGCTCAAGGCCGCCGAGGCGTTGCGCCGCATCCGACCACGCGCCGCCGTGCCGATCCACTGGGGCACGTACTGGCCGCACGCCCTGGGCCGCGTCTTCCCGGAGCGCCTCGTGGAGCCGCCGGCAGCCTTCGCGGAGTACGCCGCGGAGCTCGCCCCGGACGTGCGGACGCTGCCGACGGCGGTCGGGGATTCCGTCGCGCTCTAGATTGTCGTTGGCGCTTCTGAAGAACACATCCGCTCTTTGACGTAGGCCGACTGCGGACCAACGCCTCGACCACCCATCGGAAGGTCGCCCTTGCGTCACGTCGATCCGCGCAAACGGTCGGCCCAAGAGACTCGACCCGTCCCGTCGACCCGAGACGCGAGCCTCAGGTGGAGGGTGCGACGATGGGTCACCGAGTCACACGACGACCCACAACAGCATCGCCGACCTCGGCTTCCGATACCTCTACGTCGGCCGCTACGGGGTGCAGTGGGACGACTTCGGGACCGGCCTTGCGATGCACTTGATGTCGGCTCGGCACTACGTCCCGGCGCTCGGCCAATTCCTCCAGCCCGACCCTAGCCGCCTCGAGGCGAACGCCTACGGCTACGCCAGGAACTCGCCGGTCTCGAGGGTCGATCCGATTGGGCATGAAAGTTGGTTGCCAACCGATGCCGAGTGGAGCCACTGCTGGCGGGTCGGGCCAATTGAATGCGCAGCGTGGGCGTCGGCGTCGGCGCTCGCGATTGCATCGACGAAGCCTCTCCAGAATATCTGGACGGAGAACGCCTTCCGTCATTGCATCTGGCAATGTCTGCTGACCAATTCTCTCCGCAGCGGAACAAAGGCGGCAAAGTGGGCATATGTTCATGAGATTGGTGCAGGATCGACCGACCGAAAGGTCGACCTGCACAACAACGGCGTTGGAAGATCTTTGGGGACGAAGGCCTGGGCCGGCGCTTTGAGCATGGCTTGGCAGCTTTGCGACCGTGCGTGGAGAGACGGAAGGTTGCTCACCGTTCGTAACGGCCGCATCGAGTACTCGGATGGAGATCGATATCCAAGGAATTCGAATCGATGACACCTCTGCGGATCGCCATCAGCCTTTGTCTCGTCCTCTACGGATGTTCCAACAGTCCTGCCCGGGAATACGACGGTCCCTCGAATTGGGAGATCGTCCAAGTGGGCGACACTGAAGTCCCGGATGGCACTTACACCCTGGCTCTCGACGTGCCGGCCCGGGAGCGCGCAACCCTTGTGACACCATGCCGTGCGGTGGAAGTCCTCTTTGTGTTCGATTCCGATAGTGAAGGCGTCTCCTTTTCGGAGCCGGGCACTCCGACTCGCCCGTGCGACGATCAGGATTCTCTTGTCGACGGACAGATCTCTCACGTCCTTGCCACTGCCGAGACCTGGCATATGACTCACGCCGACGCGATCGAAGATCCGAGGGGAGCGAACGATGACAATCCGCAGGGCCGCCATGCATCCGCCACAGTAGCTCGTCCGTGATGCTCAATGGCCCCGATAGGCAGAACCTGGCGTTGGCCCGGTTGAGTGGAGACTCCGTAACCCTCCTGAGCGAGCCGCAACGGTCGAATCAAATCAGCCCCAGAAGGTGCTCGTAGGATCGTCGTCGATCTCCGCCAGGAGGGCTGAACCGTCGGGGTTCCGTGGAGAGCTCTGGCCCACCCCCGGCCGCGTGGAGTCGGAGACCTGGAGATCAGGCCACCACCAGGGTCTGATTTCGAGTATCGAACTGGGAGGGCGGCACGTCGCCGCGGCCCCGTGGAGCCTCGAGGCGTTCCAGAAGCGGGCGACCTGTTCCGTCAGGCGAGCTGCGAGCGGCGAGGTCCAGCCGATCGGCCCCAGAAGGTGCTCGTCGGATCGTCGTCGATCCACGTCGGGAGGGTCTCGACGTCCGGGTCGGGTCGACGAACAGATACCGGTGTGAAATCCGTGATGGCGGTCGCGCGAGTACAGGGTCCACACACGCTGGGATGCAATGAATCGAAGCCGTGCGATGGGAGCGCGGGTCCACTCGGGACCCATATGCGACGACCAAGGCGGCCGACACTCGAGGACCGTCACGGATCGGCCGTTGACGTCGACTTCAAGACGGACGAAATGTGCGATTTGCCGGCACACGGATAGCGCAGAACCGGCGGATCCGCGCGAGGTCGAGTTCAGCTCTAAGGCTCGAGCCGGTCGCCACGATCCAAGCGTTGGGCACCCAATTGTGTCGTATCAAGGCACCCAAACATCCCGGCGCCCGCCGAAAAGTCTTACTACCTTGGTAGCCCCTCCGGTAGTATTCGGCGTATGAAGGTCAGCATCAGCCTCACGGACGACGACGTCCGGTTCCTCGATGCGTACGCCGCCACGCGCGGCATGGAGTCACGTTCTGCCGCCGTCCAGCGGGCGGTGCGCCTGCTTCGCTCCGCCGAACTCGGCGCAGCGTACGAGGCGGCGTGGGAGGAATGGACGTCCGGCGACGACGCGGACCTGTGGGACCGGACGGCCGCGGACGGGCTGTCGTCATGATCGTTCGCGGCGCCGTCCACCTGGTCGACGTTCGATCCCGCGTTCGGATCGGAGTCGAACAAGTCAAGGCCGGCCATCGTCGTGAGCAACGACGCAGCGAACGTCACGGCGTCCCGGCTCGGGCGAGGGGTCGTGACCGTGGTCCCGATCACCTCCAACGTCGAGCGCGTCTATCCGTTCCAGGTCTTCCTGACGGCGTCCGACTCGGGGTTGGATCGTGACGCGAAAGCCCAGGCCGAGCAGATCCGATCGATCGATGTCCAGCGTGTCGGCGAGCGGATCGGAGCGGTCGCGACCGCCAGCATGCGGGAGGTCGACGAAGCGATCCGCGTGCACCTCGCACTCTGAACCAGGGATGCCGTGGCAGACTTCGCACCATGTCTGAGATCGACGACACGGCGCTCCGACCGACGCCCCAGGTACCGCCCGGTCAGCCCGCGCCGTCGGGTCCCGCGCCGGCAGCCACGACGTCCGAGCTTCGGCCCGCGTTCCGGCGCCTCGGGACCGGGCTCCTCGTCTACGGCACGATCGGCCTGATCCTGGCGATCGTGAGCCTGCTCGCGATGCTCTACGTGGGCAATCGCATCGGGAGCCTCGCCGAGCGCACCTCGGCGCAGGTCGAGACGATCATCGCGACCCTCGACGACACGTCGGTCGTCCTGACCGACGCGGCGGCCACCGCGCGTTCGTTCGCCGGGACCCTGGAGCGCACCCCATCCACGATCCAGTCGGCGGCCGACACGATCGGCGGCGTGCGGTCGCAGCTCGAATCGGTGTCGTCACAGCTCGGGCTCTTCTCCATCCTGGGCGCCAACCCGCTGAGTGGCGTAGCGACGATCTTCGGTTCGATCGCCGACGGTCTCGAGGGCCTCGACACCGCGCTCTCCACGGTCGCCGCGGACCTCGGTGACAACCAGGACAAGCTCCTGACGAACGCGGAATCGCTCGATGCGCTCGGGCTCCGGCTCGCGACGGTCGCCGACGAACTGCGCGAGGGCGTGGTCCAGGACAGCCTGGCCGACGTCCAGTTCATCGCCACGCTGCTGGGCCTCATGTTCGTGATCTGGACCGCGGTGCCGGCGATCGGGGCGCTGTTCCTCGGTTCGTGGCTGCGCCGAGAACTGGCGCCGGCAGCGCCCCCGGCCTAGCGGAGGTCGCGCCGGAGCGCGGAGCGCGCGGCGAGGTAGCCGCCCATCCCGTGGACGCCGCCGCCGGGTGGTGTGGAGGACGAGGCCAGGTAGAGCCCCGGTCCGGCGTGGTACGGGTCCAACGATGGCGTCGGTCGGAACAGCAGCTGGCGGATGTCGGAGATGCCGGCATTGATGTCGCCGCCCACGTAGTTGGCGTCGTGCGCCTCCATCTGCGCGGTCGAATGCGTGGAGCGCGCGAGCACGCGATCGCGGAAGCCCGGTGCGAACCGTTCCACCTGGGCCTCGATCCGGTCGGTCATGTCCACGTCCGAGCCGTTGGGCACGTGGCAGTACGCCCAGGCCGTGGTCCGACCGTCGGGCGCGCGCGAAGGATCCCACGGGTGGTACTGGACGAGCAGCGTGAACGGCCGCTCCGCGTGCCGGCCGGCCGCCACGTCCGCCTCGGACGCCGCGACCTCATCCAGCGTCCCGCCCAGGTGGACCGTGGCCGCGCGCCGGAGGCCGTCGGCGGTCCACGGGATCGGCCCGTCGAGCGCCCAGTCCACCTTGAATACGCCCGGCCCATACCGGAACGCCGCGTATCGGCGACGGGTCCGCTCGGGCAATCGATCGCCGGCGATGGCGGCAAGCGCGGCCGGTGTCGTATCGAAGATGACCACGCGCGCGGCCGGCAGCTCCTCGAGCGACGTGATCCGCCGATCGACCACGATCTCGCCGCCGAGCCTCCGGATCTCCGCGGCGAGCGCGTCCGACACGGCCGCCGACCCGCCGCGGATCATCGGCCAGCCGACGGCGTGGGCATAGGTGCCCAGGACGAGGCCGAATGACGCCGAGAGCGGGCGGTCCAGTGGCAGCATCGAGTGCGCGGCAAGCCCCGCAAACAGCGCCCGCGCGGCGTCGTCGCGGAAGCGGCCGCGGGCGAGCCCACCCGCCGAGCGCAGCGCCGGCAGTCCGAACCGCATGAGCGCCAGCGGGTGCCGCGGCACGTGGACCACCGGCCGGAGCAGCTCACCCGAGAGCTTGCCCGCGTCGCGCGCCAGCGGTCCGAACAACGACCGCCACGCTCGGGCGTCGTGCGGATCGCCCAGGCCGGCCGCGGTCGCGCTGACCGACCGCTCCAGCACCGCGGCACGCCCACCGTCCAACGCATGCGCGACCGGCGCATCCGGATGGACGAGTTCCACGCCGTGTGCGGCGAGGTCCACGGTCCGGAAGAACGGTGAGGCGGCCGTAAGCGGCAGGATCGTGGAACAGACGTCGTGCCGAAACCCGGGGAGCGTCAGTTCCTGGGTCCGTGTCCCGCCACCGATCGTCCGAGCCGCCTCAACGACCTGCACGGAGCGACCGGCCCGGACCAGCGTCAGCGCCGCGGCGAGGCCGTTGGGTCCGGCCCCGATGACGACGGCGTCGACGTCCGCTCGTCCGTTCACTGCATCGCTCGCGGGCGGAGCCAGATCGCCGTCGCCGTGGGCCGGACCACGTCCGACACCGACCCGAGGATCTCGCCCTGGATGGTCGCCAGGTCGACCTCGTCGCGGAGCCGAGCACTGACCGACGCAAGGACCCGGTCACGATCAGCGTGGGCGCGATCGAAATCGCCGATCCACCGCGGCCTGGAGTCGACGGCGAACCGGTTGGAAGATCGCGGCGGTAAGGAGGGTGGAGGCTGCGACGGCGACCGTCTCGCCCTGGGTCACATCGGCGAGGAGCGACTGCAATGCGGCGACCGCTCCGATGAAGACCGTCGCGAGGATCGCCGTCGCGAGTCCCCAGCTGATCGTCCGGCTGACGATCCGGTCGATCTCCAGGAGGCGGTACCGCAGGACCGCGACGAGGATGGCGACCGGGACGGCGAGGAACGCGATCGACGCCGGGAGCCAGACGAGATCGCCGATGCTCGATCCGACCATGACGATGAGGGCGGCCCCCGTCCCGACGGCGACGAGCAGGAACGCCATGGCCGTCGCCAGCCAGCGCATCTGGAGCCGCATGATCCCCGTCGATCGCCGCGCCCGGACGACGACGGACGCAACGCTGACGACGAGCAGCACCAATACCGGGACGAACGCGAGGTCGGCGTTGGGGAGGACGGTCCAGATCGGCACTGTCAGGCGCGACCGCATAGGGGTTCGGCACGAACATCGTCGTCGCGCCGCCGTCCACGGTGACGCTGATCTGGGGATGGATCATCGACATCCCGACGACGGCCATCGCCAGCGCGATGACCAGGAGGAGTGGCCGGCGCCAGCGCCCGTGCGGGAGTCGACCGGTAGGAAAGACGAGGCCGAGGAGCGCGTACCCGAGGAATGCCCACGCCCCTGACATCGCCCCCACCCAGATCCGGGCGGTCTCGACCGGCGCCGCCTCGCCCTGTCGGATCGCCGCGACCTGGTCGTTCGTAAGGTCGGTGATCCCCGTGAAACTCAGGGCGATGAGGGCCAGCAGCCAGCCGATCCCGTTCCGCGGTCGCCGAACGATCAGGATCCCGCCGGCTACGCCGTAGGCGGCGATCCAGCGAGGCACGGAGGATGTCGGGCAGGACGAGGACGATGGCGGTGACGAGGGCCACCGCCACGAGCGCGCTTCGGGCGACCGTCGCCCCCCTTCCGGTCATGGACCCTCGCCGTCGCTGCCCGTGAGCGAGCGCTTCACCCCCGCCGGGTGATCCAGCGGAACGGTGCGGTCAGCGTGTGGCGGGCGGTCCGCAGCGTCGCGCTGTTGCGGACGTTGCGCGCGTGGCGCCACTGGCGGTGCTTGTCGATGCACACGACCTGGACGTCCACCTTCGGGTCCGCTGCGCCCATCGTCGTCGCGACGTTGGCCAGCGTCTCGCGCCAGAATCGATCGTTCATCTTGTTGCCGCCCAGCATGTAGGCGAGCTCGTCGAACGGGTCGGACGTGCGTTCGAGCGCCTGCGCCTGGGCCACGGTGGCCTCGCCGTCGCGGTACGCGGAGAAGGTGATCCACGCGGACAGGGTATGGCCTTCGGGCGTCATGAACGTGAACGACTCGTCGTCGGCGTAGAGGACCATCACGCCGGTCGAGAGCTTGACCGGCGACCCGGGCACGGGCGCGATGTCGAGGAGGGCGACTTCGCCCGGCGCGATGCCGGCCAGCGGCGCGTAGAACCGCGAGCCCTTCGGCCAGAAGGTCGGGAAGCGCTCCTTCCAGGTCGCGATGACCTCCTGCGGCGTCAGCGCTCCGTCGAGTTCCACCCGGAACGTCTTCTGCCACAGCTGGCCGAAGCCCTGGAGCGGCCCTGACACGCGCTTGCCGCTGACGGAATCCACCTTGGCGCCGGCGACGCCGGCCGCGGACAGTCGATCGACGGGCTTGGCCCAGTTGGCGGCGTCGCGCGTCGGCGCGTCGACCGCGGAGGTGGTCGGGGTCGGCTCGGTGACGGTCATGGCGTTCAACCTCCCGCGGCCGCGATGCGCGGCCGCTTCGTCGTCGTGGATCTCGATCGCCTCGTCGAGGCGGGTCAGCGACAGGATCTGGCGGTAGTGGTCCGACAGGCCGGTCGCCAGGAGTCGGGCGCCGCCGCGCTGGGCGCGGACGAGCAGCGTCACGAGCAGGCCGATCCCGCCCGAGTTCATGTACTCCATCCCGGAGAAGTCGAGGACCACGGCGTCGGCGCCGTCATCGATGGCCCGGGTGAACCCCGCCATCAGGTCGCCTTCGCTGCCGGACGTGACGTCACCCGCGATGCGGAGGATCGCGACGGACCCGACGCGGTCGAGCCCGATGGTCGTGGCGCTCATGCGGCGTCTCCTTCGACGATGTCCATGAAGTCGGACAGCCGGGTGATCCGGAAGATCTCGCGGTAGTGCGGGGTCAGCCCCACGGCCCGGACGCCGCGACCGTCGCGGCGCGCATCGGCGAGGAGCCGCACCACGAGCGCGATCCCCGTGCTGTTGATGTAGCCGACGTCGCCGAAGTCGAGCGTCACGCGGTTCGAGCCGAGCGCCGCGACCTCGCCGTACGCGGCGGTCAGCTGGTCGTCGGCGCGACTGTCGAGATCGCCCCGCATCCGGACCCGGACCTCGTCGGGGACTTCCACGACCTGGGCACCGAACCGTCGGTCATCCATGGCTGGTCTCCTCGCGGGCCAGGCGCAACGTCACCGTCTGCGTGCCCGCCTCGTCGTCGGTCGTCACGTCCATCGCGTCGACCATGTGCTCGATCAGGAAGAGGCCCCACCCGCGCGGCTTCTGTTCGCCGGCGAGCTTGCGCTCGATGTCGGGAGTCTCGGCATCGGTCGGGACTGCCCCGGACAGGGCCCGGTCCGTCACGCGGACGACGACGTCGCTCGCGGTGACCGCGACCTCCACGTCGAACGGGACGTCGTCATGGCCCTGGCTGCCGTATTCGATGGCGTTCATCGCGGCCTCGCTGACCGCGGTCTTGAGGCGCTCCAGACGGTCCGTCGGGCAGGCCCAGGTCGGCGACGGCGGCCGCCACCCGGTCCATCGCCTCGCGCTCGTTGCCGGTCGTGCCCGGCAGGCTGAAGGCGGTGAGGGCCGTGGAGCCGGCTACCGCGGCGTCGTCTGCGACCCCGGCCGACCGACGCAGGGTCACGAGCGTGATGTCGTCCTCCTGCTCGTGGTCGGGACCGGTGAACGTGTTGAGCGTCTCAAGCAAGCGGTCCAGCAGCTCGCTGCCGGCGTCGTCGATGGCAAGCGCGGTGCGCAATCGGTCGAAGCCGAACATCTCGCGAGCCCCGTCATGCGCTTCGATCAGGCCGTCGCTGTACAGCAGGACGTTGCTGTCGGGGGCGATGTCGCCCTGGGTCTCCTCGTAGCGGATCCCCGGCATCAGGCCCAGCGGCATGCCCGTGGCGCGCAGCTCGGTGATCTCGTCGCCGCTCCGAACGAACGGCAGGTTGTGGCCGGCGTTCGCAAGGACGATGTGGCCGGTCGCGGGATCCAGGACCGCGAACAGGCAGGTCACGAACATCTTGGCTGGCATCTCCGGGACCAGGAGGTCGTTGGCGCGTGACAGGATCTCGCCCGGGGAGGAGCTTCGCGACGCCTCGGCGCGGAGGATGCTGTGGGTCCGGGCCATGACCAGCGCCGCCGGCACGCCCTTGTCGGTCACGTCGCCGACCGCGATCCCGATGCGCCCGTCGGGCATCTCGACGAAGTCGTAGAAGTCGCCACCGACCGCGCGTGCGGGGCCGTAGTACGCGGCCACCTGCCACTGCGGCAGCTGCGGGAGCTGGCGCGGCAGGAACTGCTGCTGGATGAGGGTGGCGACGCGCAGCTCCTGGGCGAGGCGTTCCTTCTCCGCGGCCTCGTTCGCCTGCTCGCGCACGAGTTGGGCGACGCGGATCGCGGGCGCGGCCTGCGCGGCGAGGGTCGTCAGTAGGCGGCGGTCATCGGTGGAGTAGTCCTGCTCGCTGAGGCGCGGGCCGAGGTTCAGCGTGCCGATGAGTTCGCCCTGCGATACCAAGGGGACGACCAGTGCGACGCCCGCCTCGCGCAGGGCACGAACCGCGGGGGAGTCCAACTCGAGCTTCGCGACATCCACAGGCCCCGCCGCGGACTGGAGGTACGCGAGGAGTGGGTCGCTCTCCGGGATGTCGACGGCGATCGAGGCGGATGTCGGCATCGCCGGGACGTCCATCGAGGCATTCGCTGACGCTGCCACGGCCGGCGTGGGCTCTGGCCGGTCACCACGACCCAGGAGGCGGCGGATGGGGCGAGTCAGTTCTGTCATCTCGGGCCTCATGTTGGGCGATGGTCGTCCGGAAATCGTTACGGGCCGGGGGTCCGGGTCCATGTCGTCACGTCTTCGACTCGCGCAGCCAGACGGCGGTCGCCTGTGGGCGAACGGCGTCGTCGGCGGAGGCCGCCAGCGCCTCGCGAAGGCGTGGAAGGTCCACTTCGTTGCGGATCTCACGGGCGAACGCGTCGGCCGTCATCTGGCCGTCGTAGCGGGCACGGTCGAACCTGCGGTCGACGGCGTGCTGGACCCAACGGCGGACCGGCTGGAACAGCGCGGACGCGACAAGCGTGGCGGCGGCCACGGCGAGCGTCTCGCCCTGGGTGACGCCGGTGAGCAGGGCTTGCAGCCCCAGGACCCCGCCGGCGAACACCGCCACGAGCAAGCCGGTCACCAGGGTCCACGAGACGGTCCGCGAGACGATCCGGTCGATGTCGTAGAGGCGGTACCGCAGGATGGCGAGCGCGATCGCCAGCGCCATCAACGGCAGCGTCACGACGCTGATGAGATCGATGAACGGCAGTGATGACCCCACGTCACTCAGGCTCAGCGGGACGAGCACGGCAGCCGGGATGGCGGTCGCCAACAGCCACTTCAACTGGGCACGCTCAACGCCGATCGCCCGCCGGAACCGGGTCGCGATCGCAGCGATACCGAGGATCGCCGCGAGCAGCATCGCGAAGGTGCCGAACCCGGAGACGATCCCGAGCACGGCCACGGCAGGCTCCGGGAGCCAGGTGAACCACTGGCCGATCGGGTTCACGACGTCGAAACCCAGGGACACCGGGACCAGCGTGACGGCGATCATCGAGGCAGCGGCGAGGACGACGACCACGATGACGGGCCCGCGCCAACGCGGTCCGGGGAGCTCGCCGGTCGGGAAGACGAGCATCACCGCCGGGAGGAGCAGGATCAAGGCAGGCGTGAACAGGAGTGCACCGGCAAGGACGAGCCAGCCAGCCACATGGTCCGGCACGATGGCGCTGCCGGCCCAGCAGGCGAAGACAGCCGCTGTCATCGATGCCGCGGTCGCAAAGAGCCAGCCGACGCGGTGGCCGTCCGCTCGCAGGACGACGATCGCGCCGAGAGCGAAGTAGATCGCCAGTCCGACGAGCAGCAGGATCGAGAACCCGGGGTCCAGGCTTTCGTCGGGGAGGATCGCCGTCCCGACGATGATCACGGTCGCGCTGCTCACGAGGACGCCCGCGAGCCCGAGAAGCAGGGCGAGCCGACGGCGGCGGACACCGGACAGGCGCGTCGGTGCGATCGTCATGCGCTCTCTCGCAGCCAGAGTGACGAGGCCGTGGGACGGACCGCGTGGACCGCAGTCTGCTCGAGCTCGGTCGCCAGGGTTTCCAGATCGACTTCGTGGCGCAGCCGCTCGGCGAAGGCCGCGGCAGTCCGTTCCCCGTCGTAGCGTGCACGGTCGAATCGTCGGTCGACAGCGCGCTGGACGCGACGACGCACCGGCTGGAAAAGCGCGAACGCGACGAGCGTGGATGCGGCGACCGCCAGTGTCTCGCCCTGGGTGACGTCGCCAAGGAGGGCCTGCAGCCCAACGACGCCGATGACCAACACGGCCACGAGCAGACCCGTCACGAGCGCCCAGCCGATCGTCCTGCTGATGAGTCGGTCGATGTCGTACAGCCGATAGCGAACGACCGCGATCCCGATCGCGAGCGGCACGCACGGATACGCCAGCACGACCAGCACGAACGCCGGTCCGCTCGCATCCATGCTCAAACCCAGGGTCGCCACCGCCCAGATCGAGTTCACCATGGCGACGAGGACGAGCGCAGCGACCAGCCAGCGGTACTGGAGCCGGGCGAGTCCGACGGAGCGGCGCCAGCGGATCAGGAGACCGACGACTCCCAGGATGAACACGACGAACATCGTGACGAACAGCGCGGTCGGCGCGGGGACGACGCCCCAGAGCGCAGCCTCTGGCACGATCGCGAACGGATTCGGAACGTCGACCGCGCCCGTGCTGCTGACCGGCGTCACGCTGATGACAGGAGCCGTGGCCATCGCGACGGCAAGCACGACTTCGGCGCCGAGCGCGATCCGGCTCGGCCATCGAGCGCGTCCGCCGGGCAGGTGCCCGGTCGGGAAGACCAGGGTGAGGCCCAGGAAGCCGATGAATGCCACGGCCCAGCCCCAGGCGTTGAACCAGGCGGCCAGTGCCGACGCTGTATCCAGGTCGCCGCTCGAAAGGGCCGCTGGCGTCGCGTACACGCGCACGCTGCCGATCGCCAGGCCCCAGGCCGTCAGGATGAGGAGCCAGCCGATGCTGTTCGCCGGACGTCGGACGACGAGGTACGCACCGACGCCACCGAAGGCGAGGAAGAACAGAACGCCGGTCGGGTCGGCGACGGCAAGGCTGAACGCGGCGCCCGCGGTCAGGCAGGCAAGCACTGCGCCGAGGATGCCAAGGGTTCGAGGCATCGACGCCGTCATCGGGGTCCTCGCGACGGGAGCCAGATCGAGGCGGAGGTGGGGCGGACGGCGCGGATCGCGGTGCCCTGCAACTCGGCGGCGAGCGTGTCCAGATCGACTTCGTCGCGCAGACGTCCGGCGAAGGCGGCGGCGATGCGTTCCGCGTCGTAGCGGGCGCGGTCGAAGCGATGATCCACGGCGCGCTGGACACGCCGACGCACCGGCTGGAACAGCGCGAACGCCACGAGGGTCGATGCGGCCACAGCCAGGGTCTCGCCCTGGGTGAAGCCGGCGAGGACCGCCTGGAGCGCGAAGACGCCGCCGATGAAGACCGCGACCAGCAGGCCGCTCACGACCGCCCAGCCGATCGTCCGGCTGATGATCCGGTCGATCTCGTACAGGCGGTAGCGCAGGATGGCGATGCCGATCGACAGCGGCACCAGCGCCGTTGCGACCGTGGCGAGGACCACGGCGACCGGCGATCCGAACGGATCGCTCGCGTCGAACGTCGCCAGGTTGATCGCCTCTGCGACCAGCAGGACAAGGGCCGCCGCGCCGACCCATTTCACCTGAGCGCGCTCGACCACGCGGCCCCGCCGCCACCGGGCGATCAGCGCAGCGACTGCAGTCACGAGCAGGACGACGAGGCAGACGTAACCGAGCTCGCCGACGATCTCGCCAGGGAACCCGGGAATCCCGAGCGGGTTCTCCACCGACGGGAACGCTGCGAGCGGGCCCTCGTTCAGTGTGAAGCCGATCAAGGCGCTGACGATCCCGACGATCGCCACCACGGGCACCCAGCGCCAGCCCGGACCGGGCAGCCGACCGTCCGGGAAGAGGATGAGGATCATCGCGACGATGATGAATCCCGGGGCGTCGCTCGCCGCCGAGAACGCTGCGGCCACCTGGACGAGATGCGATGGTGACCCGAGCCGAACGAGCAGGTCGATCGGGAAGTAGATTGCGAAGACGAATCCGAACGCCAGCAGGAGTGGCCCGATGATGTTGTCGGGTCGTCGCACGCTGATCGAGCCAGCCGACGACGACGAACGCGATGACCGTGGGCACGAACGCCAGGTAGAAGCCCGCGCTCGACCATCCGAGAGCGGCATCGGCAACGACGACGGCAACGGGCAGCGCGATCGAGGTAGCCGCCACCACACCGGCGATGACGTTGCGAGCCGTCATCCCGCTTCGCCCGACGCGCGGAGCCAGACGCCAGTCGTGGCCGGTTCGACGGCCTCGTTCGCGGTCCGCCGGAGGTCGTGCGTGAGTGTCGGCAGATCCAGCTGATCGCGGAGCCGGGCCGCGAAGCCGTCGACCGTGCGTTCGGCGTCGTAGCGCGATCGATGGAAGCGGCGGTCAACGGCCCGCTGCACTCGTGTCCGAAGGGGCTGGAACAGGATCGCGGCGAACAGGGTGGATGCCGCGACGGCAAGGCCATCCCCCCCGAGCTGCGGCGTCAGGACGACCGGCAGGGCCACGACGCCGATGGCGACGACCCCGAACAGCGCGACGGTGATGATCGTGTAGGCGATCCCCTGGCTGACGATGCGGTCGATGTCGTAGAGGTGATAGCGCGTGACGGCGATCCCGATGGCGAGGACCGGGAGCATGGTGCTGGCGATCCAGAGGTCCCAGAGGCCTGGGATCTCAGCGATGGATCCGCTCGCCGAGATCATGACAAGGATGGTCAGGGTCGTGCAGAGTCCAGCCGCAGCAAACACCCACCGGATCTGCGCCTTGCGAACCGAGTCGCTCCGGCGATACCGGAGCCCAAGGTCGATCACCGCGACCGCGAGGGCCAGGAGGAGTGCCGCGGCCGCCGAGATCGCCGCGACGGTGAACAGGCGATCCCACCACACGGACCACCCGACCGATCGCAGGATCGGTTCTCGAGCCGTGTTCAGGACGAGCCCGAACACCGTGACGGCCAACAGCCAGTGGACCGCCCGTCCTCTCCGACCTGTCGCGTGGCCGTCCGGGAACCAGGCGACGAGCAGGATCATCCCGAAGGCGATGGCGACGGCCGGCAGCGCCATCGTTGCGCTCTGGGCGATGTCGCGGACCACCACCAGCCAGCCGGTGATGACCGGCTGCACCGTCCCCTCGAGGGTGAACAGTGCGAGGACAGCCTCGAGGAGGATCGCGATGCTGAACGCCATTCCCAGGACCAGCGCCAGCCGTCCCACGCCATGGCCGGGACGGCGCCACAGGATCAGGATGCCGACGCCCGTGTACACCCCGGCGCCGTACAGCATGAGGATCAGGCCGGTCAGGCCGCTCTCATCGACCCGATCGGCGCTGCGCAGGGCCGCGATCGCCAGGCTCGAGCCGGCGATGACGGCCGCGAGAACCAAACCGATCCGCCCTCGGTCAAGGCTCGTCCGCTCGGGGCCTGGGTGCTGCATGGGCGGCATCCTCGGTGGTCGGCGTCACCGGAACGTTACGGGATACGGGGCTGAGTCTGTACCGTTACGCGTCAATGACTCGCCCTCCCTCGAGATCCGCGCCGCGCCTCCGGATCCGGCTCCTCGGTCCCCCCGAGGTGCTGGTGGACGATCGACCCCTGGTCGTCGACACCCGCAAGGCCGTTGCGATCCTCGCGATGCTCGCCGCGGATGGGCGTCCATATGCACGTGACGAGCTCGCCGCGCTGCTCTGGCCCGACTCGGATGACACGGCCGCGCGCGGGGCCCTGCGGCGGACGCTCTCGACGCTGCGAGCGGCGATCGGCGACGGTGCGCTCGTGATCGAGCGGACGCGCGTGGACCTGGACCGCCCCGCGTGTGGGTGGACCTCTGGGCGGTGGAGGCCGCGGCGCGTGCCTCGGATCGGGCGACCCTCCAGGCGGCTGCCACGCTGGGGCGCGGGACCTTCCTCGCCGGATTCAATCTCCGCGACAGTCCGGAGTTCGACGACTGGCGCGCGGGCCGCGCCGTTGCCGCGGAACGGGCGATGCTGGCGGTCCTCGACCGGCTCGCCAGCGTCGCAGCGACCGAGGGCGACCTGCCGGCGGCCATCGATGCCGCATCGCGGCGCCTGGACCTGGACCCGCTCGACGAGGGCAGCCACGTCCGGCTGATGGACCTGCTCGTCGCCGGCGGCGATCGGTCCGCCGCGCTGCGCCAGTACCGCGCGTGCGTCGCGACGCTGGAGCGCGAGCTCGGGGTCCCGCCACTCGCCACCACGACCGCGCGGTACGAGGCGATCCGCGACGGGACGGACGGTGGGCCACCGCGGGACGCCGTCATCGGAGGACGCGGCGACGACGACCCTCGACGCCCAGGCGTTTCCGCTGGTCGGCCGTGCCGCGGCGCTGTCGACCCTCACCGAAGCCACGTCGATGGCGGAGTCTGGACGGGGCAGCATCGTGGCGGTCGTCGGCGAGGCCGGCATCGGGAAGTCCCGGATCGCTGCCGAGGCCGCTCGTTCGGTCTCCGTCCGCGGCGGGATCGCGCTCATCGCAACGGCGTATCCGGCAGAGCGCGCCATCGCCTACGGCTTGATCGTGGAGCTGCTGCGGGTCGCCCAGGACCGGCCGGACGCCGCGCCGCGGCTCGCGCGGATGCCGTCCGCTGTCCGCGGCGAACTTGCGCGGCTCCTCCCGGCGATCGACGATCGGCCAGCGTCGACGCTCCCGCCGGACGGTCCGGGCGCCCATGCGCGGCTGGTCGGGGCGATCGCCGACGGACTTGACGAGCCTTGTCGCCGGCCCTCGCCCGGGCCTGATCTGGATCGATGACGTCCAGTGGCTGGACGCGGCGTCGCGGGAGGCGCTCGACTTCCTCATCCGCCGCCTCGAGGGTCACCCCGTCGTGCTGGGCCTTTCCTGGCGACCAGAGGACCTCGACACCGACGGACTGGCTTTCGCGCAACGCGTGCGGGCGCTGGGGACCGCCCGAACGGTCGAGCTGGGGCGGTTCGACCGGGACGACGTCGCGGCCCTCGTCGGATCCGCTGGACGACGCGCCGATGAGGACGCGATCGCGGTGGACGACCTCCTGGAGGCGTCCGAGGGCCTGCCTCTCTACGTCGTGGAGGTGCTGGCATCCGGCGGCCGACTCGCGCCGGGGTCGCTGCCGAGCGGGGTGCGCGCGGTGCTCCGCGGCCGACTCGCGTCGGTGGGAGAGACGACGACCCAGGTCCTGGCTGCGGCATCGGTGATCGGACGCTCGTTCGATCTCGCGACGGTCCGCCACGCGAGTGGTCGCTCGGAGGAAGAGACCGTCGATGCGCTCGACGAGGCGCTCCGCCGCGGGCTCATCCGCGAGGCCCCGGCCGGCTTCGATTTCGTCCACGCCGCCGTGCGCGACCTCAGCGAAGAGGCGATGAGCGCGACCCGTCGTCGCCTGCTGCATCGGCGGGCCGCGGAGGCGCTTCGTCTGGACCTGGCCAGCTCCGGGCGCGACGACCTGGGTCGCCTCGTCCTGGTCGCGACGCACGAACGGGCGGCCGGGCGCGATGCCGCCGCGGCGGAAGCCTACGTCGTCGCGGGCCGGCGAGCTGCCGAGCTCTACGCGAATCGCGACGCGATCGACCTCTTTGGCACCGCGCTCGCCCTCGGCCACCCCGACGTCGCCGAGTTGCACGCCGGGATCGGTCGCCTTCGGACACGGCTGGGTGACTACGCCGGAGCGATCGCGGCCTATGAGGCCGCAGCGTCGGTCGCGGGCGTCGAGGAGCTCCCGGCCCTCGAATGGGAGCTCGCGCGGGCGCATCTTCGACGTGGCGACCTGGGCGCAGCCGCGCATCATCTCGATGCGGCCGAGGCCGGAGCGCGCGATGACGCCCTCCTCGCGCGGGTATGGGTGGACCGCAGCGTGATGCACCGTCGATCGCGGGACGTCTCGGGAGCCAGGTTCGCGGCGCACGAGGCCTTGGTCGTCGCCGAGCGTGCGAACGACCCGGTCGCCGCAGGCGCGGCGCATCGGATGCTCGGCCTCGCGGCCCTGGACGCCGGCGATCCGAGCGGCGCGACCACGGAGCTCAAGATCGCCCTGGACGCCTCCGCGACGGATCCCGACCCGACCGCCCGGATCGCGACACTCGCCGGTCTCGCGATCGCGACAGCGTCCGACGGGATCGCTGGACGCGTCGCTCCGCTACGGTGAGGAGGCGGTGGCGGCGTGCCGGCGCATCGGTGATCGGCATCTGGAGGCGGCCGTCGAGGATCATCTGGCGGACATCCTGCACGCTGCCGGCCGCGATGCCGACGCGATGCCCCATCAGCGACGCGCGGCGGAGGCGTTCGCCGAGGTGGGCGGTGACCCGGCCGATCCGGATCCGGGGATCTGGATGCTGTCCGCGTCGTAGGGTTGCTACTCGGCTGAACTCGATGGGGTCGCCGGGCGTGAAGACCAGGTCGGGCCATGCGCCCGTCACGCAGACAGGTCCCACCGTGCCCGCCGGGACATCGATGCGGACCGGCGGACCAGGCACGCCACCGCCACTGTCCGAGGCCTCGCCCGCGAGCGTGAACCACTCGGGCATCGTCTCGATGGCCTCCAGGTCTACGGTCTCGAGGAAGGTCCCGAGGTCCGCCCAGGTGTTCGGCGCAAGGACGTTGACGACGATGAGCTGGCTCGCGACGTCGGTCGGGCCGGTGTAGCGCAACTCGTACGTAGCCGGCCGCGGTGGTCGCATCGAGCGCAGACGTGCACGACGTGCCGTCGAACGCACCGGTCAGGGTCCCGGCGAGCACGAACGGCGTCGCCCGGGGGCCGCCGCGACGAAGCGCCTCGAGGAGGGCCGCTTCCACGGCTGGACGATCGGCACCGGTCGCGATAGCCGACCGATCGGCCGGCGGCATCGTCGCGCACCAGCTCGCCGTGTCGGGCCGACGACCACGTTCGACCTCGTCCCAGGTCGCGAGGGTCGGGGATGAGAGCGTGAGCGCCGCGAGCTCGTCCCACAGCTGTTGGCCCTCATCGCCGGCCATCCGGGCCGGGAACCGCGTAGAGGAGCTCGTAGAAGAGGTCGGCGCCGGCCGCCGCGTGATCGGTGGCGAGGCGCTCGGCGAGATCGGAGGGGACCGGCACGTCGTCGGTGGCGTCCAGCGGCACGAGGACGATCGGCACGTCCGTGGCGAAGACGGCCTCGACCGCGGAGGGATCGGCGAATGCGTTCCATTCGAACGGGTCGCTCCCGTCGTAGCCGTCCACGAAGACGTTGCCCGGCGCGTCGATCGTCCCGAGCATCGCGTGGATCCCGGCGATGCGATCGGGGAGCGTCGGGTCTGCGGCGAACGCGTCTTCGAGGTTGGTGAGCGGACCGAGGGCCACGATCGTCGGTGCGCTGGGACTCGTGTCCACGGCCTCGCGGATCACGTCGACGGCGGTTCGCGGCGTGCCCGCTTCTACCCGGGGCGTGATGTCGAGCCCGTAGGCGTCGTCGGCCGTGACGCGCCATTCGTCCGGGAACGGTCGCGCATCCGGGCCGCCGTTCTCGCGGCCGCAGCCGAACGGGATGTCCGGGACCCCGAACTCGTCCAGCAGGTAGCGGGTGACGAGGCGGCCACCCTGGCAGTGGACGAGCCCGGTGCCATCGATGGCGATCGCGCGCACGTCCACCTCGGGATCGCGGAGCAGGACCATGATCGCCGCCAGGTCGCTCGCGTCCTGGTCGGCATCGATGATGATCGGCCGGCGCTCCGGTGCCGGCTCCCCGGTCGGGGCCGGGGTCGGACTCGGCTCTTCGGACGCGAAGCACCCGCCGACCAGCATGGCGACGAGGCTGAGGGCGATGGCGGATGGGCGCGCGGTGACGATGCATGGGCGGAGGATGCGCCCATGCCGTCACGAGATGGTTACCGCTCGCGGATCAGGCCCGGACGCGTCAGTCCGGGCGCTCGACGGTGATGGTCGGGTCGTTGACGTCGGTCACGTTGACGACGTAGCCGGTGCCCTCGTCGTCGAGGATCTCGAGCGCGACGAGGTAGCCACCGTCCTCGGCGATCCACGCGTCGATCGACGCCCCGTCGGGCATGCCGGCGGCCGCCCCGAGGAAGCTGCGCGTCGTCGATCCGGAAGTGCCGGGTCTGGACACCGTTGCGCTCTTCGACGCCCTGGTCGGTCGCGCTCTGCCAGGCGCCGGCCTGGGCGAACCCGCCGAACAGCAGCATCGGATCGAAGGCCGCCAGCATGCCGGTCGCCAGCTCCGACGGCATCGGCGTGAGCTCGTCACCGGTCCCGGACCACGCCTCATCGCCGATGACCACGATGCGCTGGGCATCGTCGTCCGCGCCGAGCAGGATGTCGCGGGCCAGGACGGGCTTGGTCACGACGGCGGCCTGGTACCCCAGCTCGCCGTCGGTCGAGACCGCGACCCGGTAGGAGTCGATGCCCTCGAGGTTCTCGAGCAGCGCGCTCGGATCGAACGACGGCAGCTCGACGACCGGGGTCGCATTCGGGTCCGGCGCGGTCGTGCGGGGCGGGCGTGGCGCCGTCGGGCGTCGCGGTCGGTGCCGCCGTGCCGTCCGGGTTCGTGGTCGCCGTCCCGCCGCCACAGGCGGCGAGCGTCAGCGCGGCGATGGTCAGGACACCGGCGAGGCCGGCTCGTCGTGTAGATGTGCATGGTGCTCAAGGTTCCCCGGTGCGTGGCGTGAAGGGCCGGGACCGACGTCGTCGTCCGGTGGCCGCGCCGATGATGGGCGGGTCGCCCGATCCGCGCAAGGGGCCTATCGCCCGGAACGGCCCCACGGTCGAACCAGATGCGCTCGCCGGTGAACCGTTCCGTGCCGGGATCCCACGGGAAGAAGATGATGACCTCGAGCGCGACCGCCAGGCCGGACGCCGGGACGCCCGCCCACGGTCCCTGGTTCGTGCCGGTCAGCGTCGCGACCTCGAACACGCCCTGCGGGCCGACGACGATCTCGGACAGGGCGAAGGCGTTGTCCGGGAAGGCGGCGAACAGCTCCGTGTAGAAGGCCCGTGCGCCGTCGTGGCCGTCCCAGCGCTGCCCCGTGACGACGATCTCGTAGGTGCACGCCGGGCTCAGGGTCGCGATCAGCCCGTCGATGTCGCGCCGGTCCTCGGCGATGGAGTGGCGCACCCACAGCCGCTTGATCCGCCGCAGCTCGTCGGGGTCGAAGCCGCGCGCGAGCCGAGCCTGGATCGACCCGGGTCCGGCGCGGGCGTCGCGGTCACGCGGCGAGCACGCGCTCCAGCGCCTCGAGCGTGCGGTCCACCTCGGCGGCGGTGTTGTAGTGGACGAGGCCCGAGGCGCAGGACGCCGCCGCTCTCGGCCTTGCCCGAGGCGCTCGATGAGGCCGGTGGCGTAGAAGTCGCCGTCCCAGACGAAGATGCCGTCGCGACCGAGGGCCTCCGCGGCGGCGCGTGGCGCGACCCCGTCCAGGCTGACCGAGACGGTCGGGACGCGCTCGGCCGCGACGTGCCGGGTCCGTGATGCCGTGGATGGTGACGCCGCGGGATCGCTCCGCAGCCCGGCGATGAGCCGGCCGACGAGGGCTCGCTCGTAGTCGACGATCGCGGTCATCCCGGCGACCAGCTCGCGACGCCGCTCGCTGGCATCGGCCGCGCCCGGCGGCTCCGGCGACGTCGCCGTACGAGCGCCCGACGTCGCGCAGGTAGTCCGTGGCGGCGAGCGTCCCGGCGATCGATTTCGAACGAGGCCGTGCCGGTCTCGAACCGGTCGTGCGCCGGGCGGACCTTGAACGCCGGCAGACGATCGAAGGCCTCGGCCTTGCCGTACAGCGCCCCGAGGTGCGGCCCGAACCACTTGTAGGCGCTGCACACGAGGAAGTCGGTGTCGAGCGCCCGGACGTCGATCGGGCCGTGCGGCGCGTACGCGACGGCATCGATGTAGGTCAGGGCGCCCACCTCGTGGGCGCGTTCGATGATGGCCGCGACCGGGTTGATCGTGCCCGACCGCGTTGCTGGCGAGGCCCACGGCGACGAGCTTCGTCCGCGACGAGAGCTTCGATTCGAGGTCCTCGAGGTCGAGCGTCACGTCGTCCTCGCGGATGTCCACCTTGCGGACGGTCACGCCCCGATCCTGGGCCATCGCCTCCCAGGTGCTGACGTTCGCCTCGTGGTCCAGGGTCGTGACGACGATCTCGTCGCCGGGCCGCAGGGTCGCGCCGATGCTCCGCCCGATGTGGAGCGTGAGCGTGGACATGTTGTAGCCGAACTTGATCTCCTCGGGACTCGCCGCGCCCAGGAAGTCGGCGACGGCCGCGTGCGCTTCCTCGGTCATCGCGTCGCTGCGCTCGCTCGTGACGAACGCGCCGCCGGCGTTCGCGTTGGTGTTCGTGTAGTAGTCGCTGACCGCGTCGATGACCCGCTGCGGGACCTGCGTGCCGCCGGGACCGTCGAGGAAGGCGACGGGTCGGCCGTCGGCGCCGCGGCGCTCGAGGGACGGGAACTCGGCCCGAAGGGCTTCGACGTCGAATGCGGGTGTCGTCGTCATCGAGCCGAGCGTACTCGATGGCGGGACGTCAAGCCGGCCGATCGCCGTAGCTCGCGACGACCTCGCTCAGGCGCCGCTGCCGGTAGGGGGTCGTCACCAGCTCGATGTCGGTCTGTGCGAAGTCGTCGCCCTTGAACAGGAGCGGTTCGCCCAGGTCACGAGCGAGGGCATAGGAGAAGCAGTCACCCATGTTCAGGCGGGCCGGGTGCCCGCTGCCCTTCCCGTACCGCTGCGAAGCGGTTCGGGCGATCCTAGCCTGACGTTCCGTGACGGGTTCGACCTGGACTCGAAAGTCCTCGAGGAGTGAATCGAGCGCGCCCGTCATCGCCGGGTCACCGCGCCGATCCACGACGATTCCCAACTCGACATAGCTGGCCGCCGAGATGCGCACCACGGGAGCCGCCGCGATCAGACGGGCGATCACCATCGCTTCCGGCTCTCGAAGGACGATCGCGACGAACGCGGACGGATCGATGATCACTTCGGCAACCCGTCATCGTCGTAGAGGTCGTCGAACGCCCTCTCGAGATATCCAGGAGGGAAGCGACTCCCGAAGTCCGCGGCGATCTTCAGGATCCGCTGGGCTTCGGCCTCGATCTCCTCCTCGCTCCGAGTCGGGGCGATGCGCTCGAGCCGCTCGCGCACGGCGACCGTCACCGCCTCGGTCATCGACTCGCCGGTGCGATCAGCGAGCTCCTTCACCAGCCGATAGGTCTCCGCGTTCTTGATGTTCAGATCTGGCATGGTAGAAGTCTACCATCGTGGTAGAACCGTTCGGTTCAGGTCGTCGGGACCCCAGCCGCGCGGAGGGCGGCCGTGATCGTCTCGGCATCGGCGGCCGAGGAAGGGCCAGCATCGCCGGTGACGACCTGCGCGGTGCCGCCGGCTGCGGCCAAGGCGGACGCGGCGCTCTGTAGCTCCTCGACGGTCACGGGCTCGGGCGTGGAGCCATCCACGCCCGCCGTGATCCCGCTCGCGGTAACGATCACGTGGAGGCGCGGTCCGGAGAGAAGCGGGCTGGCGCCCAAGGCGGTTGCGCCGACGACGGTGCCCGGTGCGGCCGCGGCGGACACTGCGGGCGCCACCGGTGGCGCCGGCTGCGCTGCGGTGGTGCGGGTGAGCGTGACCGGTGCATCAGCGTTCGCCATCGCCGCCGCGAACGCCTCGCGCACCTCGCGGTCGCGGGCCCGTGCCCTCGATTCGATCCGGAACATCACGAGCACCAGCACGATGGCGCCGCCCGCCACCATCAGGGTCGTGACGATGTCGACGATGACCTGGATGTCGTACGCCTGCTGGATCCCGTCGATCGCCTCGCCGAGCGTCTGCGCGTTCGTCATCACCGACGAGACGCGCAGGTTCACCCAGACGCCCACGACGTACCCGACGATCCAGCTGCCGACCAGCCCGACCCACGCGATGAGGATCATGAAGAAGCCGCCGGCCTTCGGATCGAGGCGGTACAACGCGTCCTGGATCATCGGCGGGACCTTGAACAGGTTCCAGATGGGGATGAGCGGGTAGATGAACGCGCGGGTCGGGGTCGTGCCCGGCGTCCCGCCACCAAGCGCGGGGATGTTGGCGATGACGCGGCTGAGCCACGCGGCGAAGAACAGGAGCGCGCCGACAGCGCTGATCGCCTGTGCGGCCGCCGGTACGACGGCGCCTGCCGACCGGCGAGCGAGCTCGGCCTCGTCGATGACGCCGGTCTGCAGGATGTCCGGGATCTGGTCGCGCAGGTAGCGCACGGCGTCGAGGCTTTCGTTCAGGACGATCACGCTCAGGACAGCCACCGCAACGATGAATGCCGCCGCGACGATCGCCCTGAGGAGCGAGCCCCGGTAGCGGACGACGGCCCGCGACTGGATCGCGCTCGTCGTCCGGGTGTCGGCGAGGGCACCGGTCGCCTCCGACTGTTTCGCGCCGCACTTGTAGCAGCGGTCGTTGCGTTGGCGATTGATGGAGCTGCACGTCGAGCAGACCCAGATGTCGGTCATCGCTCTTCTTCCGCTCCCGTCAGTGCTCGGTGGTGCCGGTGAACGTCCAGCCCTCGAGTCGCAGTGCCGGGACGACGACGCCGCCCAGGAACCCCTTGAGCGTCCGCCGCTCGGCCGAGACCGCGACGACCCCGGCGATCGCGTCGAGGTAGCTCTGCGTGAATCGCAGGTTCTTCACCGGCCCCACGATCCGCCCGCCCTCGACGAGGAACGTGCCGTCGCGGGTCATGCCGGTGACGATCGCGAGCTTGGGGTGGACCGGGTTCGTGTAGTGGAAGCGGGTCACGAGCAGGCCGCGATCCAGGCCGGCGATCAGCTCATCGCGCGGGGTCGTGCCCGCCGCCATGACCTGGTTGAGCGGGAACGGGCCGTAGGGGTTCGGTGCCGGGAGGCCGTGCCCGGTGGAGGTGACGCCGTCGCGCGCTGCGGTCTGGGCGTCGTGGACGACCCCTCGACACACACCGGCGTCGAGCAGCGTCACGCGCTGCTTGGCGACACCCTCGTAGTCGAACGCCATCGGCAGGCCGGCGCCATCGCGCCCGTCGTCGACGACGGACACGAGGTCCGAACCGATCCGCTTCCCGATCTCGACGAAGCTGCGCTCCTCCTGGACGGCGAGCGCACTGAACCCGAGGTAGCCGAGCATGTCGAGCAGGTCGACGACGGCGTATTCCTCGAGGACGACGGGATAGTCACCGGCATCGATCGCGACGGCGTTCGCCGTGGCGCCGGCCTTCTCGGCCGATTCGCGGCCGATCGCCGCGGCGTCGATGGTGGTCGCGTCAACGGCGGCCTGCTCGGCGTACCCGGTGCCGCCACCCGGACCCATCGACACGGTCAGCAGCTGGGCGACGGTCCGGGTCCCGCCGGCACGGATCCCCTTGGAGTTCGCGACGGCGATCGTCTCGGTGCCGGTGGAGAAGGATCCATAGGCGGTGACATCTGCGGCATCGGCGGCGTCGATGACGGCCCGGACGCCATCGGCGCGGAGTTCCGGCGAAGCGGCCGCGGTCGCCGGTGCGTAGGCTGCGGCGACTTCCTCGATCGGCGTCGGCTCGGGCAGGCCCGCCCAGTCGTCGAGCTCCTCCACGACCCGGGCGATCGCGGCCGCATTGGCGGCGAGGCGCCGGAGGCCCTCTTCGTCGGTCCGCCCGCTGGAGGCGACGCCGACCCGTTTGCCGATGACGAACCGCAGGTTCACGCCGACGTTGGTCTCGGCCACGTTCTGGTGGATCTGGCTGTTGGCGAAGCGGGTCAGAGCGGCGTCATCGGCCATGACCAGCGCTTCGGCCTCGCTCGCACCCTCGGCCATCGCGTGCTCCAGGGCTCGCTCGGCCAGGGTGAGGGCGTCGTGCGCGCGCTCGTCGTTCATCGATCGGCTACCACTTGCCCACCCCGACCTGGACATCGCGGAAGCGCGCCCCCGGGACGGCATGGCCCACGTGGCCGGTCTGGCCGGGCTCGCCCTTGCCGCAGTTGGGTGTCCCGAGCATCACGTAGCTGCGCTCGTCGCCGACCGCGTCGCACGATCGCCAGAACTCGTAGGTGATGCCGGTGTAGGTCGGGTTCTTGAAGAGCCGGCCCTTCTTGCCGCCCTTGATCTCGTAGGCGACCTCCGTCGCGAACTGGAAGTTGAGGCGACGGTCATCGATGGACCACGACCGGTTGCTGGAGAGATAGAGCCCGTCGTCCGTATCGGCGACGATCTCGTCCAGGCTCATCCCGGGGCGGGGAAGGAGGTTGATGTTGGTCATGCGGATGAGCGGGATCCGGTTCCAGCCGTCCGCACGCATGGCGCCGCCACTCTGCCGTCCGATGCGCGGTGCCGTCTCGCGCGAGCTGAGATAGCCCGGTGAAGATCCCGTCCTGGACGAGCGGGCACCGCCTGGGCGGCGACGCCTTCGTCGTCCCACCCGAACGTGCCCATCCCGCCGGGCGCCGTCGCATCGGCGACGATCGTGACGAGATCCGAGCCGTAGCGGAAACCCTCGTCCAGCTTGTCCGTCGTGAGGAAGCTCGTGCCGGCATAGCTCGCCTCCGTCCCGAACACCCGGTCCAGTTCCGTCGGATGGCCGCACGATTCGTGGACCTGGAGGTAGAGCTGACTCGGGTCCAGGACGATCGTGAACCGGCCGCTGGGGCATTGCGGCGCGGTCAGCAGCGCGACGGCCTCGTCGGCCAGGGGCTCGGCGCGCTCCGCGAGACGAAGCGAGCGGATGTACTCGTAGCCCGCAGCGTTCCAGCCGCCGCCCGAGTCCGGGTAGCTGCGTCGCTGGTGCTCGTCGCCATCGATGGCGTTCGCCTCCACGGCGGACCCGACGTGGGTGATCGTCTGTTCGGTGAAACTGCCGTCGGTCGCCGCGAAGGTCTTCCACTCGCGCTGCGCCGCATACATCGATTCGGTGAACGCGATGCCCTTGACGCGACTCGCGGCTTCGTCCGCGGCGAGGAGATCGGCGATCTTGCGCTCGAGCGGGACGGCGAACGGGTCCTCCAGGATGGGCGTCTCGTACGTGCCGTGGGCGGGCGGGCGATCATCCAGGACGGCGGGATCGCGCAGGGCCGTAGCACTGGCGCGGGCGATCCGGACGGCCTCGGCGGCGACGCGGTCCGCTTCCTCCGTGGTGAGGACGTGCGAGCTCGCGAAGCCCCAGGCGCCATCGACGAGCACGCGGACCCCGAAACCCTCGCTCTCCCCCGACGCGACGCCCTCGACGCGACCGGTCTTGATGGAGATGGACTCGTCGAGGCGGCGCACGACCCGCGCGTCGGCATAGCCAGCGCCCAGGATCGTGGCGGTATCGAGGGCGCGGTCGGTCAACTCTCGCATGCGCGGCGCAGCCTATCGCATCGGCCTGCGGCGGTCATTGCGGCAGATGCCGTATCCGATGAGTGCGTGGCATCGCCACGCGCTCTTCCGGGACGAGGACTGGCACGCTCCCGATCCCCACCGGCACGGCGTCGCCGCGCCGGCCGATGCTCAGAGCGTCGGCGGGCTCATCAACGCCTGCGTCGTCAGGTAGAGCCCAAAGCCGAAGACGAGCATCGCGGCGGTCAGGGGAACGAATTCGCGGACGCGACCCAGGGTTCCGCCTCCGGGCAGACGGTCGGCGCGGTCGCGGGCGGCCACGACCAGGAGGCCGATTCCAGCCATGACTGCGGCCATGCCCAGACCAAAGGCCACGACCAGAACGAATCCGAACCCCGGCCGCCCGGCCGCGATGGATCCGAGCAGGATCAGCAGCGCGCTCGTGGACGGGATGAGCCCACCGGCCAGGCCGAGCACGAACAGGCTGCGCCAGGTGATTGAGGATCCTGCGGGCGGAAGGTGGTTGTGGGTCACGCCGCCGTGGCTGTGCTCGCCGGTGCCGTGATCGTCCGCGTGCCTATGCTCGTGACCGTGGGCATGCTCGCGTTCGTGCTCGTGCACATGGCCGTGGGCGTGCGCCTCCGCGTGGTCCTGCTCCCTGGCGGCGACGGAACGGCGACGGCGCAGCTCCGCCGCGAGCATCCACGCGCCGATGGCGAGGATCGAGATGGCGGCCACGACCGGGGCGCCGCGGACGACGAGGTCCGGGGGTAGCACGTCCGCGGCACCGATGACGATGGCTGCCAGCACGAAGATCCCGACCGTGTGCGACACGCTCACCGACAATCCGAGTCCAAGTGCGTGGAGTGGCGTCCCTCGGGTGCCGACGAGATACGCGGCCATCAGGGTCTTCCCGTGTCCGGGTGTCAGGGCATGTCCTGCGCCGAGGACGCCGGCCGTCGCGAGCGACAGCAGCAGGACGAGCGGCGTGACGTCGGCTGCCCGGAAGATCGACGGCAGGTCGCCCTCGATCCCGCCAGGGATGGCCGCGACCACCGTTCCCTCCGCCGTGTCCGGCGCGGTGGTCGGAGTCGCCGGTCGGCCCGCCCCGGTTGCGGGCACCACGGCCGCATCGGGCGGGTCCATGGCGACCAGGACTGGTCCGCCCGCGACAGCATCCATCGTCACGGACGCGTCGGTCAACGGCTGGGCGATGAGCGCTTCGGGGTACGAGGTCAGCCGCTCGGACAGGCTCGAGTCGCGTGCACTGCCATCGACGACGGTCACGGTCGTGCCCGGAACCCGGCGACGACGATCTCGCGCCAGCCAAGCCGGTCCTCGTAGCTCGCATCGGCGAACGCGAGCCGGGTCGGTGCATCGTTCGAGAGCCCTGCGGGGAGCATCGCCTCGAACTCGCAGACGAGTCGGAGGGTGGAGAGCCCACCCGATCCCAGCGGGAACGAAAGGCCCGCCGCCGTGAGTCGCGGCTCGAGGGCGGCCCCATCCGCCGTGAGTCGCAGAGACCGGCGAGGTCGCCGCAGGCCGCGGCCCGCCCGGCATCGGACTCGGCGTCGGACACCGCGCCGTCCTCGTCAGTATCGAATGCCAGGCGGGCCTGGAACGCGGGCACCTCGGCCTGGTCGATGACGACGTCGAGGAGGACCCGGTCCGGCTCGACCCGCAACGCCGCGTAGTGGTTGATGGTGAAGTTGCCGAGCGGATGCGCAGGGCGATCGCCGGCAGGAGCAGCACGGCGACGTCGCACCAAGGAACGCCGCTCGGCATCGCAGCGAGCGGTTCACTGGCAGCCGCTCCAGGGTCGGCCGCGCACGCGCCACGCCGACCGGGTCGAACGTCGGATCGAGCGCAAGCGCGTCGCTCGAGCAACCCCCGCGCTCGAGACTCGTCCCCCACAGCGGCGGCCGCCATCCCGGCGTGGTACAGGATCGACGCGTCCCGCGTCCCGACCGCGAGGGCGGTGGTGAGGGCCGCGTCGGCGTCGGCCGCGCGGTCGTTCGCGAGCAACGCCCATCCGAGCGCGTCGTAGCCGTAGACATCCTTGCGATCCACGATCTCGGACTCGGCGAGTCGCGAGGGCGCGTGCTGGATCGATCCCGGTGGTGGCGCAGGTACAGCGACAGGGTCCGGTCGTAGACGCCGCGGCGCCGGACAGCTGGGCGATGGCGAGGACGGTCGCTCGGTCATCGGCGCCGCGCGCGGCATCGCCAGGCGCTGCACGCAGCTCGAGCAGGTCCGCGCGTCGTGCCAGGAACTCGGGGAGCGGGACGGCCGCGATGGCCGCATCGAGATCGGGGATCGCGTCGTCCAGCCGGCCCTCGGCCGCGGCGATCCGGGCGCGGCCGGCAAGCGCCAGATGTGACCGAGGGTCGTCGGCGAGCGCCGCGTCGAAGGCCGCGGCGGCACCGGCGCGATCACCGGTAGCGAGGAGCAACGTCGCCGAGCTGGTAGCGGTACCACGCGAGCGCGCTGCCGGATGCTCCTTCATCGACGGCGACGTCGACCGCGGCACGGGACGCGGCGACGGCATCGACCGTGCGTCCCTGGATGAAGGCGAGACGACTCAGGCGGACATCGGCCGCGGCCGAAGGCGGCGACCTCACGAAGCGTCGCGTAGGCATCGGCCGCGGCGGCGAGATCGCCGAGCTCGAGCGCGGCATCGCCGAGCGTGGCGAGCGCGGTCGGGTCGCTGGCTGGTCGCGCCAGGACGGCCGCGGCATGATCGCGCGCGTCCACGAATCGATGGAGGGCGACGAGGACGACGCCGCGATAGCCGCGGGCCGCGGCGGATAGTCGGGGTTGATCGCAAGCGCCCGCTCGACGGCGTCGTCGGCGGCGATGTATGCCGAGACGTCGCCGGTGGCACGCGCGAGGTCGATCTAGCGATGCGGCGACGCGTGTGGCGCTCACGAAGTCGCGTGGGTTCGCGGCAAGCCGGTCGCCCCAGAACGTGACGTTGGCGCGGATCCGGTCCGAGTTCATCCGTGGATGTGTCGACCACCGGCGCCGCGAGCGGGTCGGCGATGCCGTCGTCGACGCCGACCCCGCTCGACGGCGGCCGGTCGCGCGGCCATGGGCGTGCGTCGGCGTCGGGACGCGCAGCCGGCGATCCGCGGGCCGATGACGAGCGACCAGGGATCGCAGGCCCAGGATGGCGAGCGGGACCCGCGGGAGGGCGGCAGTCGCGGCGCAAGAGGCTGGTCATGATCGTAGTCGTCGTCCCATCCGATGTCGGTGGCGATGAACGGTGAGTGTGGGCCGCGGGCCGACCGGAGGCCGACCCCGCGGCCGATCGCCCGGGTCAGTGCGGCGTGGCCAGGTACGGGAACGTCGAGCGGGAACGACTTGTCGTTGGCATCGACGCCGTCGCTGGTGACGTGCACCGTTGGTGAGGAGCGCAGAACTCGGCGTCGATGACGTCGTCAGCCGGCTGTCGGCCGTTGAGGAACCCGGCGGGGTCGCCGAGCTTCACGGTGAGGGTGTCCGGCAGGAGCACCTTGGCGATGCCATCGACTCTGGCGCGGCGCGTAGTAGGACGGGAGCGCGTTCGACGTCGAGGACGTTGTCGATGGCGTCGAGGACGCCGACGACGTTGTCCAGGTCGAACGCGCGGTCATCGGACGGGCGAAGCCGGTTGGCGGCTTCCTTCTCGGCGTCGGTGTGGTTGAACACGGTGTTGATCGCCGGGCGACCCATGCGCTCGACCTGCTCGTAGCTGCCCAGGCTCAGCTTGCGCGACATCGCGGCCCAGACGCCGACGGTCTTGCCGGTGCCGCCGAGCTGGCTGTTCGGGACCTCGATGGCGATGGTGCTGACGTTGGTGCCGGCGAACGTGTCCGCGCCGGTGAATCCACCGAGCAGGACGTCGAGGTCGGTCGAGCCGCCGACCAGCTGCTTCTTGAACTCGACGAAGCCCGGGAGGTCGAAGAAGAACGGGTCGTCGCGCGGGCCGACGAACGACTTGCCGCCGCCGCTGATGGACGCGATCGCTGGCCGCGCCGCCGTAGGCGGAGGTGCGGCCGGTGTCGACGATCGTGCCGTTCCAGCGATTGGCGCGAGCGTCGGCGCCGGTGGCGCGCTTGATGACGTAGTCCTGGACGGTCGCGCCGTTGGCCGCCGTGCGATGGTTGCAGAACCGGACGCGGTAGGCGATGTCCGCCCAAGCGTCGCCGTTGGTGTCGATCTTGAACTCGTACAGGGTGTCGCCGCGGAACCGTGCGGACTTGGTGTCGGCCGGGCTGGTCAGCGGATTGACGTTCATGACGAGGGTGGTGCCGCCGGCCGACTTGAAGGCGTAGATGTCGGTGACGTCGATGCGCGCGTCGGACTTGGCGGTCGGGGCGTCGAGGTGGTCGGCGGCGCTCACGAAGAGCGAGCCGGTGCCGAGGGTCGCGACGAGGGTCGCGGCGTCCAAGGAGCGCGAGGCCGGACGTCTTCCGGCGGGATGGGGTCATGGGTCCAGGGACCTCCGAGTGGTTCCCGTCGATGTCGCCATCGGCGGAAGGGGACGGGCGCCGGCGGGCGCCGTGGCATTCAGGTGCATTGGGGTTCGATGGGCCCTCCTCGGCCCCTGGGCGGGGCGCCGTTGCGGTGCGATGTGCAACGGGTACGCGGTCGACCGGGATCCGGATCAATCGCCGATGGCCTCGGCTACACTCGGCCGCGATGTCAGGCTCCCCGACGCCCGCCGCGCGCGGCCGATTCATCACGATCGAAGGCCCCGACGGCGGCGGCAAGACGACCCAGGCCGAGGCCCTCGCCGCGCGGCTGACGGCCGCGGGCGGACGCCGTCCACCTGACCCGCGAGCCCGGCGGGACGTGGCTCGGCGAGCGGATCCGCGAGGTCCTGCTGGGCCGGACGGGCGCCGGCCGACGCCCGACCGACCCGCTCACCGATGCGCTCCTGTTCAACGCGGCGCGTCGGCAGCTCGTCGAAGAGGTCATCCGACCGGCGCTCGACGGCCGGGACGACGTCATCTGCGCGCGGTTCGCCGATTCGACCCTCGCCTACCAGGGGTACGGCGCCGGGTGTCCCGCTCGATGCGCTCCGGGCGCTTGCCGACGTCGCGACGGACGGCCTCACGCCCGACCTGACGATCCTGCTGGACCTGCCCGTCGAGGCCGGCCTGGCCCGCAAGGCGCCAGCCGACGTCACGCGGTTCGAGGCCGAGTTCGACCTCGACTTCCATCGGCGGGTCCGCGACGGCTTCCTGGCGCTTGCGCGCGGACTGAACCGGACCGATTCGTCGTGGTCGACGCGACCGCGTCGGTCGCCGACGTGACGGCCGCGATCGTCGACTGCGGTGGAGCGGACGCACCGGATCGGGTGAACCGCGGACGCCGTTCTCACGCACTATCGGATGAGCGAACCGACCAGTCCGCTGCCGCTGCGCGTCGCGACCGTCGTCCGACGATGCCGATCGGGCGATCCTGGTCCGGGTCGCGGCCGGGGAACTGCACGCACTCGACGAGCTGTACGACCGCTACAAGACGATGGCCTACTCGATCGCCTACCGCATCACGAATGACCCGACCCTCGCCGAGGACGTCGTCCAGGACGCGTTCCTCGGTGCGTGGCGGAACGCGTCCCGCTACGTCGAGGGCCGGGGCAGCGTGAAGACGTGGCTGCTCTCGATCGTCCACCACCGGGCGATCGATGCCGTGCGCCGGCGCCGGCCGACGACCGAGCTCCCCGAGCACGAGGATGTGCCGCCGCCCCAGCTCCAGATGCCCGATGTCTGGGGCGAGGTTTCCGCCGAGCCTGGATGCCGACACCGTGCGGCGCGCGCTCGTGGTCCTGTCCGACGCCCAGCGCGAGGCGATCGAACTCGCGTACTTCGGCGGGTCTGACCCAGCTCGAGATCGCGGCAGCGGACCGGCACGCCGCTCGGGACGGTCAAGAGCCGGATGCGCCTGGGTCTGCTGGCCATGCGGCGTGTCCTCGGAGGAGCGAGCGACATGACCGATCGCACCGACGCACCGCCGCTCCGGGCGACTCCGGCCTGACCTGCGACGAGGTCCGCGATCTCGCCGCCGCCTTCGTGCTGGGCGCCCTGGACGCCGACGAGGCCGACGGCGGTCCGGGCGCACCTGGCCGACGTGCGCCGACGCGCATGCCGAGATCGCGGAGCTCGGCGTCGGTCGTGCCGGTGCTGGATGCCGAGCGTGCCGGTCGTCGAGCCGCCGGCGGCGCTCAAGGGACGGATCATGGCGGCGGCCGCCGCAGGATCTCGAGGCGGCCCCGGCGACGGTCGCGGCGCGCAGCCGGCGCGCATCCGGTCCCGCTCGCCGGCCGGACACCGAGCCGCCGAGTCCTCGGTCCCGCGCGGGCTCGACGCGGCAGCTGGGTGCTGCGCATCGCCGCGGTCCTCGCCATCGTCGCTGCTCGGCGGCTGGAACCTGCTGCTCCAGGGCCAGCTGTCCGCCGCGCAGGCCTACGAGCAGAACGTGGCCGCCGTCCTGGACGTGGCCGGCCAGCCAGGGTCGCTGACGGCGGTGCTGTCCGCCGGAGGGCGGCGACGGGCCCGCGGGCCTCGCCGCGGTGAGCGCGGCCGGCGAGGTGACGCTCGCGATGCAGCGACCTCGCTCCGACGAGCGGCGCCCAGGTCTACGAGGCGTGGGTGATCGGCGGCGACGGCGTGCCGGTCCCGCTCGGCAGCTTCGCAGGTGGGACAGCGACGGCACCGCGTCGTTCGCGGCGACCGGGCTCGCCCGCGGAACCGGGCATCGTCCTGGCCCTCACGCTGGAGCCGGTCCCGGCGCGACCACGCCGACGATGCCGATCGTCTCGGCCGGGACGGCGACCGCCGCCGGCTGACGACCAGGGCCGGGGATCAGGCGCCGGCGGCGGCCTCCGCTTCGGCGACGGTCCCGGCGCCTTCGGTCTTGGCCCGCTCGAGCGTGGCCGTCGCGGCCGCGATCAGCGACTCCGAGTCCGTCCCATCCGTCGGGAAGCGGACCACGCCCGCGGAGACGGACACGGACCGACCGGCGACGGCGGGGAGTGCCGCGATCCCGTCCGTGACGCGCCGGGCGACCATGGCGCCCGCGGAGCCCGGGGCGACCAGCACGAACTCGTCGCCACCGATCCGTCCGACCGTGTCCACGAGGCGGACCGATTCGGCGAGGACCGCGGCCACGCGGCGCAGGATGTCGTCGCCGACCTCGTGTCCATCGGACGAGTTCGCCGCGCGGAAGTCATCGATATCGAACAGCGCGAGCGACACCTCGGAGCCCTGGCGGCCGGCGCGGGCGAGCTCCAGCTCGAGGATCCGCCCGACCGTCCGCTCGTTGGCGAGTCCCGTCAGCGGATCGGTGTGGGCCATCCGCTCGAACCACTCGGATCGCTCGGCGGCGGTCGAGGCGAGCCGTGCGCGATCGGCGACCAGGGCGGCCAGCGACGGCCAGCGCGGTCAGGACCTCGCGCTCGGCGTCGTCGAGCGCGCGTGGCGCCGGCCAGCCCATCCCGATCGATCCGAGCGTGATCTCGACGCCGCCGCTCGCGACCACGAGTGGCAGGTAGGCGCCGACGAACTCGCCGCCGGACGGCAGGAGCGCCACGCGGTCGAACGTCGCCGTGCGCGAGGTCGCCGCCTGGGTGAACGGGTGGGACGGGTCCTTGACCTCGGCCTCGAGGAGCGATGCGTCGGGCATCCCGACGGCGGCCGCCAGGGTCAGACCGGCGCGGTCGGGGTCCTGGACGAAGATCGCCGCCATGGATGCCCTGAGCCCGGCGACGCCGGCATCGAGGATGCCCTGCAGCGCCATGTCGAGTTCACCACCCATCGAGGCCGCGGCGATCGCGGCGGACAGGCTGGATCGGGGATCGCGGGACGGACCGTCGCTGGTCACGGGTCGACTCCTGCACGCTCATTGACTTCGGAGCGCGCATCGTACACCCCGCAATTCGCTGCGAACATCCGTTGACCGGGCAGGTCCGCGGCACCGATACTCCGCGCGATGAAACTCGTCGTCGCGATCGTCCACAACGAGGACGCCTCCGCCCTCGTCGATGCGCTGCTCGACAAGGAGTTCCGCGCGACCCGTCTGCACAGTTCGGGCGGCTTCCTCAAGCAATCGAACGCCACCATCATCCTGGGCGTCGAGGACGCCGAGGTCGAAGAGGTCATGGGCATCGTCCGCGAGAATTGCACCTCGCGAACCCAGGTCGTCAACCCGATGCCACCGATCATGGAGCCGGGCGAGTTCTTCATGCCGTATCCGTTGGAGGTCGAGGTCGGTGGTGCGACGGTGTTCGTCGTCGCCGTCGATCGGTTCGAACGGCTTTGAGCGGCGCTGGCGCCGACACACCCCTCGCGGGCATCGCCCCGGCGCATCGATGACGACGTGGGTCGACGACCTCGAGTCCGGCGCGCCCGACATCGTGGCCGCATGGCGCGGCGTCGGAGACGGCCGCTTCCTGTCCGTCCGGCGCGAGGTCCGCCGGCGCGGCGGGCCGGGGACGGCGGACGGGGTCGCAGCGCAGCTCGCGGTCCTCGCTGCCGCGTTGACCTCGATCGTCGAGGAGCTCACCGATGACGACCTGCGGCAGCCGGGCGGGGAGGGGGACTGGAACGTGGCCCAGGCGGTGGGCCATGCGTGCGAGGCGCGGGCGGGCCTGAGCCTCGCTGCTGCCCGCGCGGCCGCCGGCACCTTCCCGGCCGATGCCGCCCGCGTCGTTCCCGGCGTCCCGGGTCCGGCCGACACGGACCGCGCGGCCCTGCTTCGACGGATCGCCCAGAGCCAGCGCTTCGTCGAGCGCTCGGCTCGGACCGTGGCCGGGCACGAGACCGAGCCCTGCCCGCTGGAGCATCCTGTGGTCGGCCGTCTTCGGTGCGGCGAGTGGCTGTTCTTCGCGGGAGTCCACGACCTGATGCATCTCGAGCAACTCCATGGCATCGTGGACCGTCGCGGCACGGCAACCGATCCGCCTCCAGACCCGGCCGGTGCCGCCCGTTGAGGACGCCATGAGCCCATTCCGACCAGATCTCGTCGATTGCTGGATGTTCCGCATCCCGCTGACCGCTCGTGGCGTGCAGCACCTGGAGATCCTGCTCATCCGCCGTGCGCCGGGCCGGATCCTGCCCGGACTCTGGCAGTGCGTGTCCGGTTCGCTGGAGCCCGGCGAGCGGATCGCGATCGGCGCCTTGCGCGAGCTCGCCGAGGAGACCGGCTTCAGCGGCGCGGACATCGAGGCGTTCTACGACCTCGACCTCGTCAACCAGTTCCACGAGCCGTCGTTCGATGCCATCGTCAGTGCGGCTGTCTTCGCGGTCCGCCTCCCGTCGCACGCCGAGCCACGACTGTCGGCGGAACACGACGAGGCACGCTGGATGTCCGTGGAGGATGCGCACGCCGAGGTCATCTGGCCCGGCTATCGGACGGCCATCGAGCGGATCCGCGACGACCTCTCCGAGCCCGAGCGGGCCGCCTGGTTCGAGCTGACACTCGAGGGGGACCGGCGACCGCGGTAGTCGGGGTGACGATCGGTGCCCGACCCGGATCGACACGGAGCCCTCAGGACGATCACAACGTCCCGCCTAGTGTGCTGGTGAATCTCCCATCGTTTCACGTCCCGCCAACCGGCTCGCGGACGTCCGCGGCAGCCGAGGCCGACTGACACGGACGCCGCTGGCCCGATTCCGCCGCCTCCTCGTCCACAGGATTCGCATGGAGACTAGGAGGGACGTTGCGGTGGTCCGCGCGGCGTAGGCCCGTAGCGGCGCGCGGCGCGGCGCCGACCGTGCCGCGGCCCCAGCGGTCCGACCCGGAACCGCGACCCGTGTCCCGGCGCCCCGCTGGTAGACTCGGGCCTGTAGGGCAGCCCACCGTGAGGCGGCGCAGGAGGGCCACGTGATCGAGCGAACCGAGGCGTCCCCCGCGGCAGCGCGCCGCGTCTTCCATTCGAAGGTCGACACGATCCGACCCGACCTATGGCTTCGAGGACGTCTCGCTCGCACCCGGCACCGACACCGTCGAGCCGGCCGACGTGGACCTGTCGCAGACCTTCTGCGGGATCGATCTCGGCATCCCGATCCTCGCCGCGGCGATGGACGCGGTCGTGGACGTGCGCATGGCGGGCGAGCTGGCACGTCTCGGCGGCCTCGCGATCCTCAACCTCGAGGGCGTCCAGGCGCGCTACGACGATCCCGACGCCGTGCTGGAGCGCATCGCCACCGCACCCGATGGCGAGGTCCAGGCGATCCTGGCCGAGGTCTACCAGCAGCCCATCCGCGAGGACCTCATCGCCGCCCGACTCGAGGCGATCCACGCCGCGGGCAGCAAGGCGGCCGTGGCGGCCACGCCGGCCGCGGCCCGCCGATTCGGTCCGTTCTGTGCCGAGCACGGCGCGGACCTGTTCCTCGTCCAGAGCCAGGTCAGCAGCGCCCGCCACCTCGCGACCGGCTACGACCCGCTCTCCCTCGAGGAGTTCACGCGCTACATGCCGATCCCGGTCGCGGTCGGCAACACGACCAATGCCGAGGCGGCGTTCGCGCTGATGGAGCAGGGAGCCGCTGCCGTGTTCGTGGGCGTCGGCCCGGGGGCCGCCTGCACGACCCGCGAGGTCCTCGGCATCGGCGTCCCGCAGGTCACCGCCATCAGCGACGTGGCCGCGGCACGCGACGCGTACTTCAACGAGACCGGCCGATACGTCCCGGTCGTCGCCGACGGCGGGATGCGCCGCGGTGGCGAGCTCGCCAAGGCGATCGCCGCCGGCGCGGACGCGCTCATGGTGGGCTCGCCGCTGGCCAAGGCGGAGGAAGCCCCGGGCCGCGGCACGAACTGGGGCATGGCCGCGCCGTCGCCCACGCTCCCGCGCGGGACCCGCATCAAGGTGGGCACGACCGGGAGCCTGGAACGGATCCTCCTCGGCCCCGCCCACGTGACGGACGGCAGCGAGAACCTCGTCGGCGCGCTGCGCCAGTCGATGGCCGCCCTTGGCGCCCGGACGATCCGCGAGATGCAGGCCGTCGAGATGGTCTACGCCCCCTCGACCCAGACCGAGGGCAAGTCCTGGCAGCGGGCCCGCTGACAACGCGAACGACGCCGACCGAGGGGCCATGAGGACTCGCACCGCCGCGCGCCCGACGCTCGCCGCCGCGCTCCTGGCGATCGTGGCGATCGTGGCCGGATGCGCGCCCACCGCCCAGACGCTGGACATTCGCCCCGGGGTCGTCCGGAGTCGACCGAGAGTGCCGTGCCAGGCGCCACGCCCTCGGCAGACCACGACCCCGTCATCGGCGGCGCCGTCCGCTGCCCCATCGGCCTCGGCCGGCGCCGGTGACGCCGACCTACACGTTCGTACGCGCGGAACCCTGTCCGGATGAGAGCCGCTTCGAGTGCATCACGCTCGCGGTGCCAAAGGATCATCGCGCGGCGCCGGGCGGCCCCACCTGGGACGTGACCTTCGCCATCCAGCGCGCCACGGGCGAGCGCAAGGGCACGTTCGTGTACATCGTCGGCGGACCCGGCGGCAGCGGGATCAGCGTCGCGGACAGCTACACGGACTACTTCGATCCCTCCATCGCCGAGGCCTACGACATCGTCTACGTGGACCAGCGCGGGATCGGCCTGTCGCAGCCCATCCAGTGCATCGACGCGGCGGCGACCTACTACCGCGACCCGAACCGCCTCCAGGTCCCGGCCGAGCGACCGGCCGCCGCCGCCGCCGCCGAGCGCTTCGCCACCGACTGCATCGCCGAGGCCGGGATCGCCGAAGCGGACCTGCCGTTGTACGCGACCAGCCAGGCCATCGAGGATCTCGAGGCGATCCGCGACTACCTCGACGCGGACCAGCTCCACCTGTTCGGCGAGAGCTACGGGACGCAGTTCGTCCAGACGTACGCGGCCGCCCACCCGGACCGGATCGCGACGCTGTTCGTGGACGGACCGGTGGACCTGACGGTCGACGGCATCGACTACTACATCGAGTCCACGCGCGGTGCCGAGGACACCCTGGTCGCCGTGCTGCGGTCGTGCACGGCCGACGAGACCTGCGCCGCGAACATCGACGGCGGTGACGCGCTGGCCGCGTACGACGCCCTCGCCGCCCAGCTCGCGACGGCGCCGATCGCGTTCGACTTCCCGAAGGCCGACGGGACGACCGAGTCGTCGCAGCCTGTCCGCCGCCGACCTCGAGAACGCCGCCTTCGGGTACCTGTACAGCCCGGCGGACCGGGCCTCGCTCCTGCGCGGGGTCGCGGCCGCCTCCAACGGCAACTACGTGCCGATCGCGCGGATGGCGTACAGCTCGGTCGGCGTGGACCCGGAGACCACGGACGCGGAGGAAGACCCCACGCTGGTCCGACGCGATGTACTTCGCGGTGGAGTGCCAGGACTACGCGTTCCTCCCCGATGCCGGCGACCCGGAAGCGCGGCTGACCGCGTGGCTCGAGGCCGGGCGCCGCGGCCGGGATCGACGACCTGCGCCTCGGGACGAGCTTCTACGGCGACGTCCCGTGTCTCTACTGGCCGGGGGCGCGGACGACCGCGGATCGGCCGGAGCCGCTGGTGGACGTGCCCTACCCGGTCTTCGTCCTGACCTCCACCACGGATCCGGCGACGCCGATCGTCAACGGCTATCGGATCTACTCGCGGCTCGATGACGCGTGGTTCTTCCAGACCGTGGGCGGCCCCCACATCATCTTCGGCTGGGGCGAGGCCTGTCCCGACACGGAGATCGCGGCGTACCTCGCCGACGACGAGCTGCCGCCCAGCCGGATCACGACCTGCGAGGGGAGCGTCACCACGACCTACGTCCCGACCGCGGCCGGATCGGCCGTCCGACTACGACGACGCGCTCGAGCTCATGCAGTCGATGGACGACCAGCTCCTCAACACCGACGACTACCTCTCGTGGGACGCGGTGGACGATCTGCCGGTCGGCTGCGACTTCGGCGGGTCGATGACCTACACGGCGACCGACGTCGGCACGGACGTCACGCTCGACGGCCTGCGAGTTCACCGATGGCCTGCCGCTGTCCGGGACCGCGTCCGCGGATGACGAGGCAGGCACGTTCGAACTCGACGTCACGTCCGGCGACGACGACCTGCAGTACGAGCGCGATGCCGATGGCAACACGTCGGTCAGCGGCACGTACGAGGATGAGGCGATGGACCTCGAGGAGGCCGCCTGACCTCCGATCGACCGGTGATGGAGGCGGACCTGATCCGCGACCGACGCGTCGTGGGGCTCGAGACCCGCGGGCGGATCACCGGCCTGCCCCGTCCGGTCGTCGTGGGGTACGTGGAGGAGCCGGACGGCAGCCTGCTCGTCGCGGCGCAGGGGGACACGACGTCGTGGGCGCTGAACCTCCTGGACGATCCGGCCTGCCTGGTCCGCCTGGGCGAGCTTCGATACGCGGCGACCGCGGAGCCCCTGGACGCCGCCGATCACGCGCGGGCGGTCGCGGGGCTGATCCTCCGCTACGGAACCCCGTCCGAGGGGCTCGGGCGCGGACCCAGCTTCCGGATCCGTCAGACGAGCGGCGACGAGGCCGCCGGCTGATGGCGATCTCCGTGACGATCGAGACCGACATCGCCCGACCGCCCGAGGTCGTCTTCGCGGCGTTGACGGATCTCGCCACCTGGCCGGCGTGGCTCATCGCGACCGGGATCGTCGGCATCACGCGCGACGGCGACGGGCCGCCCTCCGCGGGCGAGCGCCTGACCATCGACCAGCGCGCGGCCGGCCGCTCGAGCACCGTGGACGCCACCGTCAGCGCGATGGATGCCCCGCACCGGTTCGCGATCGGGGGTCGCGATGCGGACGGCGTGACGACGTCGCTCGATGCCGCGCTGGCGCCCGATCGATGGTGGGACTCGGTTGCGCTGGTCCGCCCGGATCGAGGTGCCGTTCCGCTACCGCATCTTCGAATCGATGGTCGCGCCGCAGGTCCAGCGCGCGGCCGCCCTCGACGTGGAGGCGTTCAAGCGTCGCCTGGAGTCGGCCCCGACGGACTGACATCCGTCCATGCGGTTTCGCGCCAGGCGTCGATGCCGTCGGTCCGCGCCCCGGGGCATCCTGCGGTGGAAGGAGGTCCCGCGATGTTCCACCCGGACCAGATCAACGCCCAGATCGACGCCACGATGGCACCGGTCATCGTCACCACCGGGGATCGCGGCTGCCTCGTCGATGGCTGCCCGTGCAAGGACGCCCGGATCGTGTCGCATCGACGAGCCGCCTTCTTCGCCGCCATCGCTCGCCGCACCGGCGAGACCGCGGACCGGGTCATCGCCCCGGAAGCGGACTGGGCCTGGACCCTCCCCACGACTGGAGTCGACGCATGACCGCCCTCGCCGCCGCCCCCGACCGGACCTGGGATCCCGTCCGCTTCCAGCGCGGGACCCGCGGGTTCGCCGCGTTCCTGACGATCATCAACGGCCTCGCCGTCCTTGCGTTCGGCGCCGTCGTCGCGCCGCTGTCCGGTGTCGGCAGCCCGCTCGACGCGTGGCTCGCGATCGCCGGCATCGCTGCGGGCATCGCGCACCTCGTCGCCGTCTACGGCCTCGTTCGTGGCCGCGCGTGGAGCGCGACGCTCGTTGCGTACCTCGCGGCCGCCGGGATCGGTGCCGCGGTCTTCGCCATCCTGCTCATCGCCCGCGCCGGCGAGTCCGTCCTGGGCGCCGCCGACGCCAGCGCCATCGGGTACTTCATCTGGATGATCGGCTCGTGGCTGGTCGCCGCCCGCTTCGCGCTCAAGGCGTTCCGGGCCCCGACGGTCGTCGCTCGCTCGACCGCCGTGGCGCTGCCCACGCCCCGGGTCGTCCCGCCGGTCGCGACGCACCGGCGGGTCGTGAGCCTGACGGCCGCGGCCGCCTGACGGCCCTTCCTCCTCGTCCCGTCTACGTCATCCGGCCAGGTCCGAAGAGGACCTTCGCCGGATGTCGTGGCGTCCGGCCATCGGCGATGCTCCCGACATGGACACGCTCAGCCTGCTGATCATCGCGATCGGATCCCTCGCGTTCCTCGACCTCGCCGCCATCAACCTGCGCGGCGACGACCGCTCCACGAGGCGCGCGCGCCGGTAGTCGCGCCGGGCCACGCCGGGGGCGCTCGAACCGCATATCCTCGAACGGTGATCGAGCAGACGACCCTGTACGAACGAGCCGGCGGCATGCCGTTCTTCGAGGCCCTCGTCGGACGGTTCTACGAGGGCGTCGCGACGGACGCGGTCCTCCGCCCGCTCTACCCCGAGGCCGATCTCGCGCCCGCCACGCGCCGCCTGACGCTCTTCCTCGTCCAGTACTGGGGCGGCCCCCGCACCTACGACGAGGAGCGCGGTCACCCGCGGCTTCGACAACGCCACTTCCCGTTCGCGATCGATGCCGTCGCCCGCGATCGCTGGCTCGTCCACATGCGCGCCGCGATGGCCGAGGTCGCACCGCCGGACGATGTCGCGGCCGAGCTCGACCGCTACTTCGAGATGGCCGCCGAGGCGATGCGCAACCGGGACTGACCGGCCGCGTGGCGCTGGCGGTCGCCTAGCGATCCCGGCCCGTCACGTATCCATGTAGCACCGCCAGCACGCGACGATGTCCTCGTCCGCGGGCTCCAGTCCGAGCTTCTCAGGATGACTGGCGCACATGGCTCTCGACGGTCTTTCGGTGAGCCCGAGGCGCTCGGCGATCGCGAGATTGGATCGACCCTCAGCCATCAGGCACAGGACATCGCGTTCGCGCGGGGTCAGCTCGTCGAGTGGCCCGTGCGGCCGGGCTCGCCCGAGCAACGTCGCGACGACCTCCGGGTCCACCACCGACCCGCCGGCGGCGACGCGACGGACGGCGTCGGGAATTCGGCCAGATCGCCCGACCCGGTCCTTGAGCAGGTACCCGATCCCTCCCGGGGCGTCGCGCAGCAATCGATCGACGTGTCGGGTCTCGATGGCGTTCGACAGGAGGACGATGCCGATCCGCTCGTCGAGCGCTCGGATACGGACGGTCGCATCGAGTCCCTCGGTCGTTCCGGTCGGCGGCATGCGGATGTCGATGATGGCCACGTCGGGACGGACGGTCGTCACCAGCTCCAGCAGACCGGCGACGTCGCCAGCCTGGCCCACGACGTCGTGTCCGACAGCGGTCAAGGCGCCGGCGAGCGATTCGCGGAAGAAGACGGCGTCGTCGGCCAAGATCAGGCGCACGGGATCCTCGCGCCGATGACCGTTCCGCTCCCGCCTGGGCTGTCCACATGGATCTCGCCGCCGATCGCCGAGACACGGTCGGCGAGGCCCTGCAGGCCCGACCCACGTCGCGGGTCAGCTCCACCCACCCCATCGTCGCGGATCTCGACCTCGAGGGTGATCCCGTCGTCGCGCGCGGTCACGGACGCGGATGCGGCCTGTGCGTACTTGGCGATGTTGGTGAGCCCTTCCGCGACGACGAAGTACGCCGCCGATTCGGCGGCTGCCGGGTAGCGCCGATCGGGAACGTCCACCATGACCGGGACCGGACAGCGCTCCGCGAGCCCCCGGATCGCGGCACGGAGGCCGTCCTCGATCAAGGCGGTCGGATGGATGCCCCGAGCGAGTTCGCGGAGCTCGGCGAGCGCCAGTTCGAGTTCCTGGGATGCCCGGTCGAGGGTCTCGCCGAGCGACGGATCCGCGGCACTCGCGCGCGTCCGGGCGATCTGGAGCGCCAGGGCCAGCGTGACGAGTCGTTGCTGCGCGCCATCGTGCAGGTCGCGCTCGACTCGCCGCCGCTCGGCGTCGCCCGCCGCGACGATCCTGGCGCGCGAGGCCTCGACCTCCTCGAGTCTGGCGATGACTTCTGCCTGGAGTCGTTCGTTCTCGAGGGCGAGCGCGGCGGCTCCCGCCACCGAGCGCATGAGTCCCGGTCGTTCAGCAAGCGCTGGATCGTGGACGAGGTACGCGATGGTCGCGCCGCCCCGCACCAGCGGGGTGATCGCCCGATCCGGCCCCACATCGGGGACACCGGGGCCGTCGGCGATGGTCAGGCTCGGATCGCCCAGGGTCGTCGCGAGCACGTCGCGCAGATCGGAGCCGCCGGATGCGCCACCGGCCAGGTCGTCGACGAGATCGGCGACGCGCGTCCGAGCGACGCGATCGTTTCGGAGTCCCAAGAGGAACGCGAGCGGGATGGCGGCGGCCGTGCCGACCGTAAGCCAGTGGCCGACATCCCACGCCACCGAACGCTCGGCGAACGAGTCCGGTCCCACCAGCGCGACCGTCTCCACGATGATCCCGGTCGCGAAACCCAGGCCACCGACCAGGATGGGGGCTGCGATCGATCGCCCAGCCGGCGATTCGGCTCGCCACCTCGCGATGACGAGGATGATGACCGCGATCGCCAGGATGGCGATCAGGATCCGGAAACCCGCTTCGCCCTGGTCGCTCAGGGTCACGTCCGCGATGTACCGCTCGACCGCCGCGGCGTCGCTCGTGTCCAGGTCCCCGGTCCAGCGGAAGATCACGAGACGGAAGACCGTCCGCGCCGCGAGCACGGCGAGGAAGGTCCCCACGACGATCCGCGACGCCCACCACCGAAGCCGACCGGTCGGCCATGCGAGGATCAGCCAGGCGAGGAGCGCGTCGTACCAGCCCTGGAAGCCATGCATCACCCGGTCCGGCACGTGTTCGCCGGTCGTGGACGCGGTCCCGATGTACCAGGCGTAGCCAACGGCGATCATCAATGGCCCGATGCGGACGTCCGGGCGGCGCACCCAGGCCACGTACCCGCACGCCAGGAATGCGACCCCGGGGATGAAGTCACCAAGGACCCACGGCACCGACCACCCGGCCCGCAGGCGGATCCCTTCGGCAACGAGCGCCCAGACGATCCCGACGACGACGACGATCGCCGCGGCGCGAGGCGCCGCGGCTCGTCGATCCGGGATCTTGGTCACCGTCAGGAGGTCGGCTCCCACGGATGCGTCTCCACGACGATCGGGAGGAACTCGTCCGGTGGCTCCGGCACGGCGAGGTGCAACTGTCCGTCCTCGAGCCGCCAGGTGAATCGGACGACGTCCCCCGCGAAGTCCGGCGGGAACGTCGTCACCTGATCGATCGCATCGGTCCCGACCGGTGTGAAGGTGCCGCGGAAGACCGGCCACCGCACGGATGCGTCCGTCTCCTGGACCGTGGTCCAGGTGCCATCGGCACCGAAGGTGGTGGTGAACACGCCGGTGTTCTCGGCGATCAGCCCGGCATCCGTGACACCGCCCGCGGTCATGTCGTCGTCGGTGATGGTCACGGCCCAGGAGCCGATGGGGAAGCCAGCGGGCACCTCGATCGCCGGTCCCGATGCCGGAGCCAGGGAAGCCGCTGTCGATGCGGCCGGCGAGGCGCTGCTCCCACAGGCGGTGAGGACCGCGGCGACCAGCATCGCCCCGGCGAGCAGGGAGGCGGACCGTCGGATCGGATCTGGCGTCATGGTGCTTGCTCCTCCTGCGTCCTCGCCAGGATCGCGTGCAGCGTATCCGGTGAGAGACGCGATTTCGAGATGAAGCCCGCCACGCCAGATGCCTCGATCCGGCGACCGAAGTCGATCGCATCCCGGCTCGAGACCAGGATCACGGTCGGCGGATCGGCCCGCTCTGCGAGGACCTTGGCGACGGCGAACCCGTCCATGTCCGGCAGCCGGATGTCCAGGAGGACGACCGCCGGGGCGGACCGTTCCATCGCCTCGAGCGCCGACGCACCGTCGGCGGCCTCAGCGACGACCTCGAAGTCGGCGAGCACGAGCAGGTCGCGAGCGAACGCCCGGAAGCCGGCGTGATCGTCGACGATGAGGACGGTGGGTCGGTCCATGACGATGATGCTGACCCTCGAGCGAGCCGGCGGGAACGGTGCCAGCACGGGTGCCATCCCACGGCGCGACCGGTGCTGGCACCGCCTCTGATCGCGACCTCGTCGGCCGGTACACTGGTGTCCGACGGGCGGCAGGCGACGGAGGGCGGCATTGGCGGACACCGAGGAGTCAACGAACACCCCGGTCCAGCGGGGCAAGACCGTGCACGGCGAGGCGGCGAATGCCGGGCACCGGGTCCTCGCCCCCGACGACGCCGAGGTGGAGGCCTACCTCGAGACCGCGCTCAAGGCGCCGGCGCCGCAGCGATCTCCCGATGATCGACCCGGCGGGTCGGGTCCATCGACGACCACGGACGGCCCCGTTGTCGTCCTCGATTTCGGAAGCCAGTTCGCGCAGCTGATCGCGCGGCGTGTCCGCGAACTGGACGTCTATTCGGAACTGCTCCCGCACGACACGCCGTACGAGGATCTTGAGCGGCGCGGCACGCGGGCCATCATCCTCTCCGGCGGCCCCATGTCCGTCTACGACGAGGGCGCGCCGATGCCGGACCCCGCCGTGTGGAGTGGCCGCATCCCCGTCCTTGGCATCTGCTATGGCGCCCAGCTGATGGCCCGCGAACTGGGTGGCGACGTCCTTCCGGCTGGCAAGCGCGAATACGGACCCGCCAGCGTCACGATCACGGCGGGGGATGCGACGCTCTTCGAGGGCCTGGATCGCGACCAGCCTGTCTGGATGAGTCACGGCGATTCCATCACGCGCCTGCCGGAAGGGTTCCGCTCCACCGCGCAGACCGATTCCACGCCGTTCGCCGGCCTCCAGGCCCCCGAGCGGAACCTCTACGGGATCCAGTTCCACCCGGAGGTCGTGCACACGCCGCGTGGCCGGGACGTCCTGCGCAATTTCGTCGTGGGCATCGCCGGCGTGACGCCGTCGTGGACGGCCAGCAACTTCATCGACTCGACAGTGGCCGGCATCCGCGAGCGGGTGGACCGCCACGCCGCCGACACCGGGTCGGACGGCAAGGTCATCTGCGCGCTGTCGGGCGGCGTCGATTCGGCCGTGGCGGCGGCGCTGGTCCATCGCGCGGTGGGCGACCGACTCACCTGCATCTACGTGGACCACGGACTGATGCGCAAGAAGGAATCGGAACTCCTGCGCGTCACATTCGAGCGCGACCTGGGGATGAACCTGGTCATGGTGGATGCTCGCGAGCGGTTCCTTGCCCGGCTCGCCGGCGTCGAGGACCCGGAGCAGAAGCGCAAGATCATCGGCGACGAGTTCATCCGCGTCTTCGAGGAGGAAGCCGGGAAGATCGGCGCGATCGACTTCCTGACCCAGGGCACCCTCTACCCCGACGTCATCGAGAGCGCGACCTCGGAGACGAAGGCCGCACAGAAGATCAAGACCCACCACAACGTGGGCGGCCTGCCGGCGGACCTGCGCTTCCAGCTCATCGAGCCGTTGCGCTACCTGTTCAAGGACGAGGTCCGCAAGGTCGGACTGGAGCTCGGCCTCCCCGATGCGATGGTCCTGCGCCAGCCGTTCCCGGGGCCCGGCCTCGCCATCCGGATCATCGGCGAGGTCACGGCGGAGCGGCTCGACACGCTCCGGGAGGCGGACTGGATCGTCATCGACGAGATCAAGGGCGCCGGTCTGTATCGGTCGCTGTGGCAGTCGTTCGCCATCCTCACGCCGGTCCGCTCCGTCGGCGTCATGGGCGACGGACGAACGTACGCGAATGTCGTCGCCATCCGCGCGGTCACGAGCGAGGACGGCATGACGGCGGATTGGGCCAAGCTCCCGTACGACGTCCTGGGCAAGATCTCGTCCCGCATCGTCAACGAGGTCCCGGGCGTCAACCGGGTCGTCTACGACATCAGTTCGAAGCCGCCCGCGACGATCGAGTGGGAGTGAGCGCCGCGTAGCCCGAGCGGTACCAGTACCCCGGACCTGTGGGGTATTCCGGACCATGTGCGGCGCGGTAGCATTCCGCCCATGGTCGAAGAAACGCTGTCCGGGGGCGAGTCGAGCGCCCCGATCTGCCCATGGTGCTCCGCGACGTACTCCGGCGACCCCGTCGAACTGTCCGTCGTGCGGGGCCACGCTCACCGGTGAAGCCGCGGCCGATCCGTCGTTGCCCGGGCTCACCGCCATCGATGCCAACGCGATCAATCGGGCCAAGGATCAGGTCAAGCGATCACGCAGTCGACTCCTGACCTGGATCAGCGGCGACTACCCCGACGAGGCGCAGACTCCCGACGCCCTGGGCGCGCTTGCCCCGCCCGACCTCGACGTCCGACGCGAGATGCTGCGCATCGAGCTCGAGGCGGAAGTCGCCAACCTCCAGGCCGAGGCCGAAGCGCTGCGCGCCGAAGCGACGGTCGAAGGGAGCCTCGAAGGCGTCTCGCCGGAGGACGCGGCGGCTGCCGCGGCCGTCATCGCCGAGATCGACGCCGTGACGGCGGGTCTGGGGCGCTTGGACGCGACGCTCGATACGCATCCACTTGGTGGAGCCGTCCCGGCCGACGCAGCCGATCCCGCGGCAGACGCCACCCTTGCTGCGGTCGAGGTCACCGAAGCCGAGCCCGAAGCCGACGCGACCGAGGGTCCCAGGCCGGCCTGACCCGCCTCGCCGCTATCCTTCGTCGGTGCCCGACCGACTTCCACCGCCCGGCCCATCGTTCCTGCGCGAGCACGAGGTCCGCATCGGCGACCGGACGTACCGCGCCGGGATGGCCCGACCGTCCGACGCGCCGGACGGTTGGTGGCTCACCCTCCTGTGGGTCGTCGACGACGAGGGCGTCATCCCGTTCCGCGACGTCGCCCCCGCCGCTGGTCCGCCGCCGACCCACCGCTCGCCCGCCTCGGCCCGTCCCTCGCAGGCGCCCTGAGTGGCCTGATCCTCGAGGACGCCGGCCGGCTCCAGCTGCGGGTGGGCGGCCTGGTGCCGCCCGAGGATCCGGCGCGGCCGTGGCGTGCGCCGCTCGCCGTCCGGGCGGCCTTCCGGTTCGAGCCGGCCCGCGCCGCGACGATGCGTCCGAACGAGCTCGCCGAGACCGTGCTCGCCGCGTTCCGCCGGGCCGTCGAGGGCCTCTCGCGCCCTGACCGCGTCGGTCCCCCGGGTCGTCCGGGACCACCGGCCCTCAGACCCGCTAGACTCGCCCGACTGATGCGCGACCTGTTCGACGATTTCCTCGAGGAGCTCCGACGCCGGGAGATGCTCGCACGCGGCGAGGACCCCGACGCCGCCGGCGCGAAGCGTGCGAAACCGGTTGGCCCCGACGACCCCGACGAACCCGACGGCGACCGCGCGGACGATGAGGGCGACGCGCAGGACGAGACCGAGCGCCGATCGGCGCCGCCACGCGAACCGTCGCCGCCGCGCCGCCCACGCGTCCTCGGACGACGAGGATCGGGGCGGCGGTCGTGGCCGGCAGCTCGGCTGGGTCGTCATGGGCGTGGCGCTCCTGGTCCTCTTCTCGGTGTTCAGCTTCGGGCTCGACCTCTGGACCGATGCGCTCTGGTACGGGAGCGTCGGCTTCGATGCCGTCTTCTGGACCCGGCTCAGCGCCCAGGCCGGCCTGTTCGTCGCGGCCGGGATCGTCACCCTCGTCGTCCTGCTCGGCAACCTCTGGCTCGCCGGTCGGCTCATGCCCCCTCCGGACCTGTCGCGTCCGGGCGGCTCGTTCCGCTCGCTCTTCGAGCGCCTGAACGAAGCCGCCGCAGGCCGATCAGCGGCCGTGGTCCGCGGTCGCCGCTACGGCGCCGAGGAGCCGAGGGCCGATCAGCCTTCGACGCCGACGACATCCCGGACCTGACGCCGCATCGCGCGGATGGTCGCTGATCGTCGTCAGCGTCCTGATCGCCCTCACCGTCGCGGGGTCGGTCGCCTCGTCCTGGGAGACGATCCTGCTCTGGCGCAACCAGGTGCCGTTCTCGCCGGATACCGCCAGCGCCGTCACCGACCCGATCTTCGGTCGCGACATCGGCTACTTCCTGTTCGAGCTGCCGTTCCTGCGCTTCGTCCAGGCGCTCTTCAACGGGGTCGTCGTCGCGACGCTGGTCGATCGTCCTCGCGCGCTACCTCGTGGGCGCGTCGCGCGGCGAGCCTGATCTTCACGACGCCGGTCCGGGTCCACCTCGGGGTCCTGGGCGGCCTGTTCCTGCTGTCGGTCGCGTTCGGCTACCAGCTCGACAAGTTCGAGCTCGTCTACAGCACGCGCGGGTTCGTCGCCGGCGTGAGCTTCACGGACCAGAACGCCCAGTTCTTCGCGTACGACCTCCTGACCGTGATCTCCGGCCTGGCCGCCGCGTTCCTGGTGGGCGGCGCGTTCACCCGGATGATCTGGCCGCTCGCGCTGACGATCGGCGATCTGGGTCCTCGCCTCGCTCATCATCGGCCGCCTGTACCCGGAGGCCATCCAGCGCTTCACCGTCGAGCCCAACCAGTACGCCCAGGAAGAGCGGTACATCACCAACAACATCGCGATGACCCGCAAGGCCTTCGGGCTGGATGCCTGGGAGGACCGCTCGTTCGAGGGCGAGGACCGGCTGGACGCCGCCCAGATCGAAGACGAGGGCGCGACCTTCCGCAATGCCCGCCTGTGGGACTACCGACCGCTCGGTGACACCCTCGATCAGCTCCAGCGGGTCCGTCGCTACTACGACTTCGTCGACGTCGACACCGATCGCTACCAGATCGAGGGCGTCCAGCGCCAGGTGATGTTGTCCGCCCGCGAGCTGGCGCTCGACCAGAACCCGGGCGCGACCGGGTTCGTGAACCAGCACATCGTCTACACCCACGGCATCGGCGCCGCGATGGTGCCGGTCAACGAGGTCGCGAACGAGGGCCAGCCGCGGCTGTTCATCCAGAACCTGCCGCCGGTGTCCACCAATGGCGCACCGGAGATCACCGAGCCGCGGATCTACTTCGGCGAGCGCGCCAGCGAGTACATCGTGACCGGCGCCCGGCAGGCCGAGTTCGACTTCCCGACGGGCGAGGGCGAAGGTGGCGGCGATCCGGGGACCGAGACGCGCTGGACCGGGAACACCGGCATCCCGATCGGAAGCACGCTGAACCGGCTCCTGTTCGCCCTGCGCTTCCGCGACCTGGACCTCATGATCAGCGACCAGATCACCGCCGAGAGCCAGCTCGTGTTCCATCGATCGCTGAGCGACCGCCTGCAGCGCATCGCGCCGTTCCTGCTGTACGACAAGGACCCGTACCTCGTCATCGACGACGGCGGGCGCCTCGTCTACGTCCAGGACGCCTACACGGTCTCCGACCGGTTCCCGCACGCCCAGTGGTTCGACCCGAGCACGCTGGAATGGCACGGCGCTGGGTTCCCGCCCGTTCAACTACATCCGCAACAGCGTCAAGATCACGATGGACGCCTACGACGGGACCATGCAGTTCTACGCGGCGGATCCATCCGATCCGATCCTGCGGGCGTGGTCCGGGATCTTCCCGACCCTCTTCCAGCCGCTCGACCAGATCCCCGAGGATCTCGTCCCGCACGTGCGCGTGCCCGAGGAGCTGTTCAACGTCCAGACGCGGATGTTCGGGCGCTACCACGTGACCAACCCGCTGCGGTTCTTCCAGAGCGACGACCTCTGGACGGTGCCGCAGTCACAGGGAAGCACGCAGAGCCTGCCGTCCGAGGCCTACTACGTGATCATGCGGATGCCGGGTGAGCCCGAGGCCGAGTTCCTGCTGCTCCAGCCGATGGTCCCCATCAACCGCCCGAACATGATCGCGTGGGTCGCGGCCCGCATGGATCCGCCGAATTACGGCGCGACGCGGGTCTACCGGTTCCCGGCCGACACCACGATCTTCGGTCCGGCCCAGATCGAGGCGCGGATCGTCCAGGACCCGCAGATCAGCCAGCAGTTCACGCTGTGGAGCCAGGGCGGCAGCACGGTCATCCAGGGCAACCTCATCGTGGTCCCGGTCGGGCGACGTCGCTGCTGTACCTGCAGCCGGTCTACCTGCAGTCGCAGCAGTCGGCGTTCCCGGAGTTCCAGCGGATCATCGTCGCCTCGCCGCGCCAGGTCGTGTGGGCCGAGACGCTCGGTGAGGCGCTGTCGCTGCTGCTGGACGCCGAGGGCAACGCAGCACCCAGCCCCAGCCCGTCGCCGGGACCGGGACCCACCCCGACACCCGGACCCAGCGCGACGCCTGGACCCGACGAGCCGCTGCCGGCCGACGTGGCGGGCCTCATCGCCTACGCGAACACGCACTTCGAACTCGCCCAGGCCGCGCTCCGTGACGGTGACTTCGCCACGTACGGCGAGGAGATCGCCAAGGTGGAACTCGCCCTGCAGCGGCTCGACGAGCTCGCTCCGGGGCTGGGCATCCCCTCGGCGTCGCCCGGAGCGTCGACCAGCCCGGCCCCGTGAGCCTCGGGACGACGCTGACGGCGTCGTTCCTGGTCACGCTCGTCCGCCCGGCCACCTGGCCGCTCGCGCTGGCCGCCTTCCTGCTGCGCGGCGGGATCGTCATCGTGCTCGCCCCGGTCGTCGCGATCCCGAGCGTCATCGGCTGTCGGGAATGCGCTGGCGCCCGGCATCACGGCCATCGCCTCGGCCAGGTGTCGACCGCGGAAGTCATCCTGGTCGCGGGCGTCGACCCTGGGGTGCCTGCTCGTCGTCGTGGTCGCGGCCTGATCGCTGCCGCCGCCGAGGCGGAACTCACGCGGATCGTCGCCGACGATGAGGAGGTCGTCGCGGTCGTCGGGGTGCGTCACGAACACGGCGATGCCGCCCGCGATCGCGCCGCCGGGGTGGCGGGCCGCATCCTGGCCGTCCGTCTCATCGCGTTCCTGCCGCTCGGGCTCGTCGCTCGTGTGGGGTTCCGTCCGGGTCGTCGACGGCGTCCTATCGCGAGTTGACCGTGCCGTCGGACACGGCGGTCCCCATCGTCGTGCGCGTCCTGGCCAGCGTCCCGGAGGTCGTGGCGCTCGTGGTCGTCGCCTGGTTGCTGGGCCAGGCGATCGGGGCGCTCGGCCGCCCGACAGGTGGTGCTCGGCGGCGCATCGCGTTCGATCGGCGCTGGCCGACGGGGTTCGGGCGCCTGCTTCGGCATCCCGTCCGGGCGCTCTGCTTCCAGGTGTTGCCGCTCGATGACGCTCGTCCTCGTCCTGGTGCCATCGGGGCCGCCGCGGTGACCGCGTGGGACGCCGTCCGCGCGTCCCTTGTCGACCGGCGGGAGCGTGGTCGCCAGCCTCGTCCTCGTCGCCCTGTTCGTCGGGTCTGTGGCTCGGCGGACTGCTCCTCGCGGCGGTCGTGTCCGCGTGGCGGGCGGCCGTCTGGACCGTAGACGTGGCCGGGACGTTCGGGGCAACCCGTACGGCCGAGAGGGGGATTGGAACGCCGACCCTGCGTCTGGCACGCTGCACGACCCGCGACCCCGCGGGGAGCATGCGGGACACGAGGTGACCGATGGCGCAGCCGATCGTCTGCGGTGAGTGCGGGAACGTGGTGCCGTTCGGGCGGCTGTCCTGCCCCGAGTGTGGCGAGCTGCTCGCATCCGTGGCCGGTGCCGGCCGTCGCGCCTCCACGAACGGCCTGGCGGACACCGAAGTGGCGGTCGCCGAACTCCCGCCGTCCTCGTGGCCGACCCCCGTCGACGAGCTCTCGGACGGCCTCGAGTTCGACGACGACGACGGTCTTCCCGCTCGTCAGATCGATGCCCCGACCGTCACGGTCGGGTCGATGCCGGCCGCGGCCGCTGCAGGCCCCGCGGTGGCGGCCACGGCGGGCGTGGCTCCAGCCTCCTACACCTCACCCGGCGCCTACGTCCCCCCGGTCCTCCAGCCGGCCGGACCCGTCGCGCCGGCACGAGCGTGGGCCGGGCACGCCGGCGAGGCCGGGGCCGACGGCCTGAACGGCAGTGGCGCCGCAGCCGTCGCGTCGGCGGCGGTCGTCGGACGCCGACGGACGCACCCGAGCCGGGGTCCTCGCTCATCGATGCCGCTGCGGCGTTCGAGTTCGTCGGCTGGCTCGCGATCGCTGGCGCTGCGCTTGCGACGGCCGGGTTCCTCCTGCCGTGGTCGGTGAGCGTCATCGGCGCGAACGGGGTCGGCTACTTCGATCGATGGGGGTTCGCCGGCCCGGGCCACGTCGTCGTGGTCGTTGGCCTGCTCGGGGTCCTCGCTGCAGCCATCCTGCGTGATCGCGTGCCGATCTGGCTCGGGATCGGGCTGCCGGGCCTGGGTCTCGGCGCCCTGCTCGTGGGTCTCGTCTGGCCGTACCTGTTCGGTCCGCTCGGGGCACAGCTCGGGGCGATCGCGGTGGCGCTCGGGGCCGTGATGCTGGTCGTCGCCGGGATCGCCGCGCTCATCGTCGACCGTCACGCCGAGGCCGACGAGCTCGTCTGAGCCGGGTCGGCACGTGCCGTCGCGCGGGCAGGGCCCGCAAGGTCCCCTGCTACACTGCGCCCGACGCCGCCCGCCATGGGGTGAGACACGAGCGGCTGACGCGAACACGACTCCCACGGAGGCAACCACCAGCGCATGGATCAGATCCTCGCCGGGATCGGCGACACGATCGGCGACATCATCGGGAGCCCCGTCGTCCAGTTCGGACTCCGGATGATCGGGATCTACCTCGTGATCCTGTGGATCGCCACGGCGTACTGGGCCTTCCGCGACATGCAGCAGCGGTCGGACAACGCGATCCTGCCGTACCTCGTCGCCGCCAGCATCATCCTGTTCACCCCCGTCTTCTTCATCTTCGCGGTGTGGGTCTACAAGATCGTCCGACCGCACGAGAAGATCGGCGAGGTCTGGGAGCGGAACCTCGCGGAGGAGGCGCTGCTCGCCGAGGTCGAGGCGATCCGCCACTGCCCGACGTGCGAGCGGCGCGTCGACGAGGAATGGATCATCTGCCCGTCGTGCCGGACGCGGCTCAACCGGGTCTGCCCCAACTGCTCGCGCCTCGTCGGGCTCGACTGGTCGCTGTGCGCGTGGTGCGGCAAGGACTTCGAGCGGCGTGACGTCGCCGCGGCGGCGACGATCGAGCCGCTGCCGTCCGGCCTGGAGCCGACCGGCCGCATCGCGGCCCCCGCGGCGAGCGCGATCCCGGCCAGCATCCCGACGACGGTCCGCACGGGTCGTGCCTCCTCGCGAGGCAGCAGCCGGTCGGCCACCGCGCAGGACCCGCTCCCCGAGCGTTGATCCCACCCGGCCCGGCGACTCCGGGTCCGGACGGACGATCGACGCCGCGCGACGCAAGCGCCGCGTCCACCGACGCCAGCCCGCCCGGGCGCCGGGACGTTCACCATCGAGGGCCGCCAGGCACCGGCCCTGTTCGTCGTCGGCTGGCTCGCGACCCTCATCGGTGGCTGGCACGATCGCGGTCGCGCTCCTGGCCGGCGGCGGCGGCGCCGCACCGATCCTGCTCGTCGTCGGGCTGCTCGCGCTCGGCGTCGGGCTCATCGCGGGGGCGGGCTCGCAGGCCGTCGAACGCCGGGCGCGCGGCGGCGCGCGTCTACACCGGCCCGTCGCCGCTCCTCGTCTTCGCAGCGTCCATCCCGCTGCTCAGTGGTCGCCATCGTCGCTGTCGGGATCCCGATGGCGATCATCGGGCTCGAGGTCGACGGACCGGCCGGCCGGCTCGCGTCCGTCGCGGTCCAGGCGCTCATCTACATCGGGCTGATCCGGTTGCTCGTCGTCGACACCGGCGCACTGTCGTGGCGAGCGATGGGCATCCGCCGACCCGATGGCGCAGCGCTGCGCGAGCTTGCAGGAGGGGCGATCTGGGCGGCACCGGTGATCCTCATCACGATCCCGGTCGCCGCATTGCTCTCGGCCCTGTTCCCGGTCACGCCGGTCAGCCCGCTCCCTCCGGCCGGGGAGACGACGGGGTTCCTCGATCAACCTGCTGGCGGGCGCGATCGTCGCCCCTGTCGCGGAGGAGATCCTGTTCCGCGGCTTCGCGACGACGCGCCTGGGCCGCGGACCTTGGACCGAGGCGCGCCCTGGTTCGCGGAGCGTTGTTCTTCGCCATCGCCCACGTGCTGACGATCTCCGGGGGCACGTTCGGCGAGGCGCTGGCCCTGGTCGCGATCGGGTTCGCCTCGCGCGTTCCCGTCGCGCTCGCGCTGGGCTGGCTGTTCCTCCGTGGCGGCTCCATCTGGGCGCCGATCGGGCTCCACGCGACGTTCAACGCCATCCTGCTGACCCTTGGCGAGATCGCGCTGCGCAGCGGAGCCGGGTGAGTCCGGACGAAGCGGCGGATGAGTGCCCGGTGAGCCCTGCCCGATACGCTCCGTCCTGTCCTCGGGGTCCGGATGGCGGGGGGAATCGGCGGGCTCCCGTCGTCCGGGTCCCGGGGGCGCCTTCGACCCGCCGTGCCACCCAGGAGGTCCCGCTGTGCCCGTTGATCGGCAAGGCCCGGCCGTCGTTCGCGGTCACGCGATCCGTGAGATCCCGGTCGCGGAACGGCCGCGCGAGCGACTCGCCCAGCGCGGGCCCGGCGGCCTGACCGCGGCCGAACTCATCGCGTTGCTCTGGGGTAGCGGCACCCGCGGGCGATCCGCGGTGGACCTCGCCACGGACGCGCTCTCGTCCCACGACGGCCTCACGGCTCGCTCGCGAGCGCGACGGAACTCGAGCTTGCCGCCCTGCCGGGCGTCGGCGTCGCGAAGGCGGCACAGCTCGTCGCCGCGTTCGAGCTGGGTCGGCGGCTGATGGCGGACTGGCCGTCGGGCCGGTGGTCGATCCGCGGCCCGGGCGATGTGGCGGACCGACTGATCCTGCAGATGGGCCGACTCGAGCGCGAGGAGCTGCGCGTCGTCATCCTGGACACGAAGAACCACGTCCTGCGGGTCCAGACCGTGTACCAGGGCAACGTCTCGTCGTCGCTGGTGCGCGTCGGGGAGCTCTTCCGCGATGCCGTCCGACTCAATGCGGCGAGCGTGATCCTCGTGCACAACCATCCTTCGGGCGACCCTACGCCGTCACCCGACGATCTGCACCTCACCGCCGAGGCGCTTGCGGCGGGCCGACTCCTGGATATCGGCCTGCTCGACCACCTCGTGATCGGCCACGACGCCTACGTCTCACTGCGCGACCGCGGCGTCGTGTTCGATCGGACCGTGCCGTCGTCACTCGGCCGCGCAGCTGACCGATCGCCGCAGTCGTCGGCCTGATCGGGCAGGGTCCGGAAGCTCCGGGCGGGTCCGTTCGGGCCCTCGGGTATACTGCGCGGGCCTCACGGCCACCCCGACTGCATCTCGGCGCGAACCGGCCACCAACCCGGCCCGGCCCTTCCGCCCCGCGACGACCCGCGAACGACGAGGATCCCGCTCCCATCATGCTCGACCGCCTGCTCGGCCTCTTCTCCCGCGACATCGGCATCGATCTCGGTACGGCCAACACCCTGGTCCACGTTCGCGACCGCGGGATCGTGATGAGCGAGCCGTCCGTCGTCGCCATCGACGCCAAGACCAAGCGGGTGCTGGCCATCGGTGCGGAGGCCAAGCGGATGGTGGGTCGGACGCCGGCGAACATCATCGCTGTCCGCCCGCTCCGCGACGGCGTCATCAGCGACTTCGATGTCACCGAGCAGATGCTCAAGTACTTCGTGAACCGCGTTCACGACCGCATCGGGCTCATCCCTCGCCCGCGGATGCTCCTCGGCATCCCGTCGGGCGTGACGGAGGTCGAGAAGCGCGCCGTTCGCGACGCAGCGCTCAACGCCGGAGCGCGTTGGGCTCGCCTCATCGAGGAACCGATGGCCGCGGCGATCGGCGCCGGTCTCCCCGTCAGCGAGCCGTCGGGTTCGCTCATCGTCGACATCGGTGGCGGGACCACGGAAGTCGCGGTCATCTCGCTCGGCGGGATCGTCGTGTCGCGGTCGATCCGCATCGGTGGCGACGAGATGGACCAGGACATCGTCACGTTCGCCCGGCGCGAGTACAACCTGTTCCTCGGCGAGCGGACGGCCGAGGACATCAAGATCGCGATCGGTTCCGCGTATCCCGGCGACTGGGATGCGCAGCGCGTCACCCTGCGCGGTCGTGACCTGCTGACCGGCCTGCCGCGGAGCGTGGAGGTCGGGGCGGACCAGATCCGCGAGGCGATCGAGCCGTCCGTCGCGCAGATCGTCGACACCGTGAAGGACACGATCGAGGAGACACCGCCGGAGCTCGTGGCCGACATCATGGACCAGGGCATCGTGCTCGCCGGTGGCGGCGCGCTGCTCGCCGGGCTCGATCGTCGCGTGGCCGAGGCCACCCAGATGCCGGTCCACGTGGCGGACGATCCCCTGACCTGCGTGGCGCGCGGGACGGGCATGGTCCTCCAGGAGCTCGACAACATGGATCGCGTCCTCGTCGCTGAGACGTACTCGCGCCCGCCGCGCTGACACGTGCCGGAGACGCCGGCGATGGATGACCGCCGATGACCACGATGCTCGCCACCCGCAGCGCCCGCCGTCGCACGATCGCCTTCACCGTGCTGGTCGCCGTGACGCTCGTGCTCATGGCCTTCTCGGCAAATCCGGTCGTTCGCGACGTGCAGAGCGGGATCGGGTTCGCGTTCCGGCCGATCCAGGGGGCGCTCGATTCCGTCGCCGGCGGTGTCGCGTCGATCGGTGCCGCGATCGCGGAGATCGACGCCCTGCGCGTCGATAACGAGTCGTTGCGATCGGAGAACGACCGGCTCGAGGTCGAGAACGCCCGGCTCGAGGAGATCCGGCGCGAGAATGAGCAGCTGACGGCACTGCTGCAGCTGCGCGCCGGTTTCGACTACGAGACCGTTGCGACGAGCGTCATCTCCCGCGAGTCGTCCGAGTTCCGGCGCGTGATCGGGCTGGACAAGGGCACGCGGGCCGGGATCGCGCTGGGGGACGTCGTGATCGCTGCCGGTGGTGCGCTCGCGGGGCGGGTCACGGATGTCGGACCGGACTCGGCGACCGTCGTGCTGCTCACGGACGCGACATCGACCGTGATCGGTCAGCTGGTGACATCGGCGGCGACCGGGACCGTGGTCGGGCAGCTCGGCGGCGTTCTGGTGATGGACCAGATCGACTCGAGCGAGCGGATCGACCTCGGCGTCGAGGTCGTCACCGCGGGGATCGAGCTGGGTGGCGGCGTGCGGTCGCCGTATCCCAAGGGTCTGCTCATCGGCCAGGTCATCGACGTCCGGCGAGATGCCAACAGCGTCGTGCAGACCGCCTACCTGCAGCCGACCGCCGAGCTGGATCGGCTGGAGTACGTCCTCGTCATCCTCGACTATGAGGGCGGCCTGCCGCCGCTCGAGGAGCAGCCCGTCGACTGCACCGCCGAGGGCGACGACGGCACGCTGCCCGAGGGCGAGCAGCCCTGCCTCGCGGAGACGCCGGTCCCGTCCGCGAGCGGCGCTCCGAGCGTCGGCCCCGTAGTCGCTGCGGCCTGTCGCCCTGCTACGCTTCCCGGCGATGAGGGACCACGCGTGAAGGGCATCGTGCTCGCAGGCGGAACCGCGACCCGGCTGTTCCCGCTCACGATCGTGACCAACAAGCACCTGCTGCCGATCTACGACCGGCCGATGATCTACTACCCGATCGAGACGCTGGCCGCGATGGGCATCCGCGAGGTGATGGTCATCGTCGGCGGCAAGAGCGTCGGCGACGTGGTGGAACTTCTCGGGGACGGCCAGCACTTCGGGCTGGACCTGACGTATCGCTACCAGGAAGGGGCCAAGGGCATCGCCCACGCCATCGGGCTGGCCCGGGACTTCGTCGGCGACGACGCGTTCTGCTGCATCCTGGGCGACAACATCCTGCGGGGGCCAGCGCTGGCCGACGTCGCGCGCGAGTTCGAGGCGAGTCCCAACGGCGCCGGCACGCTGCTGTACCGGGTCTCCGATCCCGAGCGGTTCGGCGTCGCGGAGCTGGACGCCGGACGGGAACGTCGTCGGCTTCGAGGAGAAGCCGGCCCATCCCAAGTCCGACCTCATCCCGATCGGCGTCTACTTCCTGCGTCCGGACGCGTTCGACGTGATCGAGCGACTGGCGCCGTCGGGCCGCGGCGAGTTCGAGATCACCGACGTGCTCAACCACTACATCCCCGACGGCCGCCTGTTCACGCGGATCTACGAGGGTCACTGGACCGATGCCGGCACGGTCCCGAGCCTGCTGCGCGCCGCCGAACTCGCGCGCGACGACGATGAGGCCGGCCGCCTGGCGCCGCCGCTGGAGCGGCCCGGTGGCTGATCACCGCGTCGCACCCGGCGGTCGCTCGTACCGCCACCTGCTCGTGACCGGGGGCGCCGGGTTCATCGGTTCGGCCTACGTCCGCGACGTCCTGGCTCGCCGCGACGGGACCCGGATCACCGTCCTCGACAAGCTGACCTATGCCGGCAACGAGGCGAACCTCGCTCCCGTTCGCGCGCGACCCCGAACAGGCTGCTCGCTTCCGGTTCGTCCGCGGCGACATCGCCGACCCCGACGTCGTGCGGCCGCTCATCGCCGACGCTGAGGCCGCGCCATCGATGCCGTCGTCAACTTCGCCGCCGAATCCCACGTGGACCGGTCCATCCTTGACCCCGAGGCGTTCCTCGTGACCGGCGTGATCGGCGTCCACGTCCTGCTGGAGGCCTGCCGCACGGCGCCCGCGCGGCCCCGTTTCCTCCAGGTCTCCACCGACGAGGTCTACGGCTCGGTCGATGTGGGCCACGCCCGCGAGGACGCGCCGTTCGCGCCGCGATCGCCGTACGCGGCCGCGAAGGCGGCCGGGGAGCTGCTGGTCCGCAGCTACGTCGTCACGCACGGCCTCGATGCCGTCGTGACCCGCGGCTCCAACACCTACGGCCCGTACCACCACCCCGAGAAGCTCATCCCGCTCTTCATCACGAACGCCATCGACGACCAGCCGCTCCCGCTTTACGGCGACGGCCTGCAGCGTCGCGACTGGCTGTACGTGAGCGACCATGCCGACGGCGTCGACTTCGTCCTCCGACACGGGGTGAGCGGCGAGACGTACAACCTGCCAGGTGGCGAGGAGCGGACGAATCGCGAGACCGTGGAACTGCTGCTGCGGCGTCTCGGCAAGCCGTGGTCGCTCGTCCGCCACGTGGAGGACCGGCCCGGTCACGATCGCCGGTACGCGATGGACGGCAGCCGGGTCGCGGCGCTCGGCTGGCAGCCGCGGATGTCGTTCGAGGCGGGCCTCGCGGCGACGGTCGACTGGTTCGTCGCGAACGAGGCCTGGTGGCGAGCCGCTCGATCGGGCGACTGGGATGCGTACTACGCTCGCCAGTACGGCGCTCGACTGGCGGGCTCGACGTCCGCCGGGTCGGCCCCGACCGCGGCCACGGATCCCGCCGGCTGATGCGCGTCGCCGTGACCGGTTCCACCGGTCGGCTCGGGCGGGCGCTGGTGCAGGCGCTCGAGGACGCCCCGTTCACCGGTCCGCTCGGCCCGACCGCCTGGGGACGCGCCGACTTCGACCTGGACGCGCCCGAGGGGGTGGCCGTCGCGCTGGACCGTGATCGGCCGGAGGTCGTCGTCCATACGGCGGCGTGGACCGATGTCGACGGCTGTGCTGCCGACCCCGAGCTCGCGCAGCGGCGGAACGGGACAGCGACCGGTGTCCTGGCGCGGGCGTGTGCGGACCGCGGCCTGGATCTGCTGGTCATCTCCACGAACGAGGTCTTCGATGGCGCGCGCACCGACGGTGTCGGGTACGCCCCCGACGACACACCGTCGCCGCCCAACCCGTACGGCGCCTCGAAGTTGGCGGGCGAGCGGGCCGCGAGAGAGGCGTATGCCGCGAGGAGCGCCGGGTCGTCCCGCGCCGGGTCCGTGGGCATCGCGCGCACAGCGTGGCTGTTCGGACCACCGGGTCACGACTTCCCGCGCAAGATCCTCGATGCCGCGGATCGCGCGGTCGCTGCCGGCGAAGCGCTGCGGGTCGTCGGTGACGAATGGGGGACCCCGACCTACGCCGCGGACGTGGCGGAGGCCATCTGCGAACTGCTTGCCGAGGATGCGGTCGCCGGCATCCACCACCTGGTGAACGGCGGCGTCGCCTCGCGGGCGGACTGGGCGCGCGACGTCGTCGCGAGGCTGGGTGTCGCGGTGGCCGTGGAGGACGTCCCGGCCTCTACCTGGAGGCGGTCATCGGTCGCCCCGCGGTGGGGCGTCCTGGCTCCGACCCCGCTGCCCGAGTGGCGAGCCGATCCGCCCGTGGCCGCTTGCGATGGCCGACTACGCGCCGGCACTCCGGCGGGCGATCGCCCGATGACGTCCGGCAGCGCGGCATCCTCGATCCAGGACGTCCGGTACGGGAGCGTGCAACGGTCCAGCGATCCGCGCGGCGCGTTCCGTGAGCTGTGGCGCGCCAGCACGTCTCCTTCCGACGCGCCCTTCGTCCAGGCCAACCTGTCGAGCTCCGCCGCGGGTGTGCTACGCGGGCTGCACCTGCACCAGCGACAGGTGGACCGGTGGGTGGTGGCGTCCGGACGCGCCTTCGTGGGGCTCGTTGACGTGCGGCCGATGCTCCGTGTGCACGCACCCGCCGACGCGCCGCTCGTCGAGACCCGGGAGCTACGGACCGATGACTGGGTCGAGATCCCGGTCGGGGTCGCCCATGGGTTCCTCGCGCTGGAGCCCCTGGACCTCGTCTACTTCGTCACCAACGAGTACGACGGGTCGGACGAGCTCGGATTCGCCTGGGACGACCCGGTCGCCGCCGTGCCGTGGCCTGGCGTGGACGAGCGCGAGGGCGGAGGACCGATCCTGTCCGACCGCGATCGGGCGAACCCGGCCCTCGCCGACCTGGTGGCACGCCTCCGCTCCTGATCGGCGCCGGGTCGGCGGCGGGGTTGCCAGCGCGCCGTACGCTGGTACGACCGCACCACACCCACCCGGACCGCACCGTACCGGTCGCGACCGGGACCATCGTGTCGTTGTCCCCCCATGGAGTGCTCCCTATCGTCGAACGTCCGACCTGACACCGCGAGAGGATCGTCGTGCCCCTGTTGTCCCGCCGCCCGTCCGCCCGCCTGTCCGCCCGCCCGTCACTCCGCCCGACCACGGCTCGACACTTCGGTCTGGGCCTGGGCTTCGTGATCGGCATCGGCCTTCTGCCGGCCGCCGGCGTCTCGGCCGCATCGCCGGACGGAGGCGCTGGCCTCCAGCCGACGATCCAGTACGAAGAAGCGGTCGCGCACGCGGACGACAAGATCGAATTCGCTCCGGGGGGGCGTGTCACCGTCCCGTTCCGGCCGCGGGCGACCGATCGGTGGAAGGTGGACGGCCGCGCCCCCCGCGTCCTGCCGGCCGGAAGGATCAGCGGCCGGGCGATGCGCGCCCTCGAGCCCATCGGGGCGCTGGACCAGCCGGCGACCGAGCCGGCGGAGACAACGTCCGCCACGAACGCCTCCTGGGACGGCGCCGACGCGGACGCATCGATCGAGCTCACCGCTGCTGTCGATCCCGGTGCCCTGCGCCGCGAGGTCTTCGGGTTCCTGCCGTACTGGGAGGTGAGCGACAGCTCGACCCGACTCGACTGGGAGAAGATCTCGACCGTGGCCTACTTCGGCGTGGGCGCGGCCGCGGACGGCAGCCTCCAGAAGCGCGCCAGCGATGGCTCGACCACGGTCGGCTGGAGTGGCTGGACGAGCGCCAAGATGACGAGTGTCATCAACGCCGCGCACACCAGCGGTGCCCGAGTCGTCCTGACCGTCCAGTCGTTCGGCTGGTCGTCGGCAGGCCTCGCGCGGCAGAAGTCGCTCCTCGGCAGCGCGACCGCCCGAGCAAAGCTCGCCACGGAGATCGCCAAGGCGGTCCGCGACCGCGGCGCGGACGGCGTCAACCTGGACTTCGAACCGCTCGCGTCGGGCTACGCGGAAGAGTTCACCGCGCTCGTTCGAAAGATCCGCGCGTCGCTCAACGCGGTCGCGCCCGGGTACCAGCTCACGTTCGACACCACCGGCTGGATCGGGAACTACCCGATCGAGGACGCCACGGCGCCAGGCGGCGCCGACGCGATCATGATCATGGGCTACGACTATCGATCGTCAGGTGCGTCCGTCGCCGGCTCCATCGCGCCGCTCACGAGCGGCATCTACGACATCACCGAGACGCTCGATGCCTACCTCGCGCGCGTCCCCGCCTCCAAGCTGATCCTCGGGGTGCCGTACTACGGGCGCGCCTGGTCCACGAAGAGCGATGCGTTCCATTCCGAGAACATCTCGGGCGCCAAGTTCGGCTCGTCGTCCACGGCCGTGTACACCACGGCGAGGGAGCTCGCCGCCGAGCATGGGAAGCGCTACAACGCGACCGAAGGGGTCGCCTGGACGGCCTACCGGCGCGAGACCTGCACGACGACGCACGGGTGCGTGACGTCCTGGCGGCAGCTGTACTACGACGACACCAAGGCCCTCAAGGCCAAGTACGACCTGGTCAACGGGCATGGCCTGCGCGGCATCGGCATCTGGGCTCTCGGATACGACGGCACGCGCCCTGAGCTGTACCAGGCCATCAAGGACAAGTTCATCACCGACAGCGTCCCGCCGGTGATCGCCAGCGCATCGCTCAGTTCGCCGATCATCTCGCCGACGGGTGACGACCGGTTCGAGTCGACGACGGCAACGCTCGGGGCCAGCGCCTTCATCAAGTGGGGCTACCGGATCCAGCCCATGAACGGAGACACCGCGGGGGCCGCCGTTCGCAGCGGGACCGTCAGCAACAAGACGCCGAGCTTCATCTGGAACGGCACCGACGGCAAGGGCAAGGTGGTCGCGGACGGCCGCTACCGGTTGACGCTGTGGGTCGCTGACGCCTCCGGCAACCAGTCGAACCGCGCCTGGGCGGTGACGGTGGACACGAAGCGCCCCACGATCACGACGACGGCGGAGGAAGGCGACTTCTCGCCGGATGGCAACGGGTTCGATGACCACATGACCCTGACCTGGGCGTCGTCACAGGACATCCACGGCACCGTACGCATCCTCGATGCCGGCGGGACCTCGCGCCGGCTCTGGCGCTACGACGACAGCCGATCCTGGAAGGCCGAGTGGGATGGTCGCGATGACGCGGGCGCGATGCTCCCGAACGGGACCTACACCTACCGGGTCAACGGCCGCGACCGCGCGGGCAACCTGCGGATCGTCGACCGGGCGGTCCTCATCGACGACACGATCAAGCGGCATACCTGGTCGGCGGCGTCGTTCGATCCGCGCGATGGCGCCACGTCGCGTTTGACGGTCGAGCTGCGGCGCACGGCATCGGTCACCGTGTCGATCTATCTCGGCGACACGTTGATCCGGCGCCCGTGGGCCGCCAAGTCGCTCGCGAGCGGGACCCATACCTGGAACTGGAATGGCAAGACAGCCGCCGGCACGTACGTGAAGCCCGGCAAGTACCGCATGGTCGTCACGGCGAAGAGCCAGTTCGGCTCGACGAGTTGGACGAAGTCGGTCACGGTCCAGGCTCACTGAGCGCGGCACCGGCCCTACACTGCCAGCCATGACTGTCGAGGCGAAGGCCGGGACCGGCACGTGGGTGATCCTGCCGACCTACGACGAGGCCGAGAACGTCGGACCGATCTCGGCTGCGATCCTCGAGTCCCTCCCTGGAGCGACGCTGCTCGTCGTGGACGACGGGTCACCCGACGGGACCGGCGAGCTTGCTGACGTCCTGGCCGTCGCCGACCCGCGCATCCGTGTGCGCCACCGACCCGCCAAGCAGGGACTCGGGCGTGCCTATCTCGACGGCTTCCGGATCGCACTCGACGGTGGTGCCGAACGTATCGTCCAGATGGATGCCGACTTCAGCCACGACCCGGCCGTCCTGCCGACCCTGCTCGCACCACTCGAGCGTGGCGAAGCGGACCTCGTCATCGGGTCGCGCTATACGACCGGCGGCGGTGTGGTGGACTGGGGGATCGGTCGGCGGGTCATCTCGCGTGGCGGTAGCCTGTTCGCCCGGATCGTGCTCAACCTGCCGGCGAACGACCTGACCGGCGGGTTCAAGGGCTGGCGGGCGGCCACCCTCGCCGCGATCCCGTTCGACGGCGTCCACGCCGGCGGCTACGTGTTCCAGATCGAGATGACGTTCCGGGCGAACCGTGCGCGCGCGCGGATCCGCGAGGTCCCGATCACCTTCCGCGACCGGCGCGTCGGGCAGAGCAAGATGTCGCGCCGGATCGTGGTCGAGGCGCTGGTCGTCGTGGTCCAGCTTCGCGTCGAAGAACTCGCGGGTCGAGTGCGCGGGCGACGCCGCGCCCAGCTCGATGCCGGCATCGGGGGCGCGGCAACGGGATCGACCCCGACCGCTGCCCAAGAGGACGTCGAGGCGTCGTGACGCTCGGCGCTGCGGCCGAGCCACGGCCCGCGCCACCGGGGGTCCGCGTGGTGCTCGATGCCCGGCCACTCCAGGACCCGGCCCGTGCGCCGGTGACGGCGGCCTATCTCGGATCACTGCTCGCTGCCTTCGACGCGCAGCCGCTCGCCGGGGAATCGTTCGCGCTCCTCCTGCGCTCCGACCTCGACGATCCGACCGACGGATCTGACCGGTCTCGATGTGGTCGGCCGCCGCCTGCTGCCACCCACAGGAATGCTGCGATCGGCCTCGCAGACCGTGGACCCGTTCCTGCTACGCGGCGCCTCCCTCGGGGCGGCGTGGCGCGCGGAACGTGGCGGAGCCAGTGGCGCCGTGTACCACGCGGTGGGCGCGGGTTCGCTCCCGATCGCTCCCGGGCTGCCGGTGGTCGTGACGCTGTTGGATCTCGCACCCTGGGAGATTCCCGGACGCCTTCACGGCCGGCGCCGCGGCACGGTTCGGTCGTCGCTTGCGGGCGCAGCAGCTCCGCGATGCCGCAGCGGTCATCGTCGGTACGGACGCAGCCGCGAAAGCGGCGCGTCGGCTGCTGCACATCCGCCTGGATCGACTGCGGGTGGTGCCGCTGGCCCCGCGCCCGGGGTTCGCACCGTCACCGGTGGTGCCGGCCCTGGAGTCGGGCCAGGGCACACCTGACGGTGCCGGAGACGACGTGGCGAACCTCGGGCTGGTCCCGGGTTGGTTCCTCGTCTATTCGGGTCGCTACGACGTCCGCCAGGACCTCGCGACGCTCCTGCGAGCGCTGGCACGACTGGCCGCCGCGGGCCGCCCGACGGATCTCCCCGCTGCCGCCCCATGGCCGCCGCGCGTGCTGCTCGCCGGCGCGACGCCGGACGACCGCGCGTCCCTGGCCCGGGCCGCCGCGCGCGACGGGGTCGGCGACGCGCTCGCCTACGCGCCACCGATGGCCCCCGAGCGACTTGCCATCCTCTTGCGCGCCGCGCGTGCATCACTGCTCCCCGTGGTCTCCGAGGCGGCCGGACTCGCGGCGGTCGAAATCGATCGCGACCGGCACGCCGGTCATCGCGTCAGCGGTGGGCGCGCTGCCCGGAGATCGATCGGACCCGCCGGGCTGCTCGTGGAGCCGCGCGATCCGGATCGCCTGGCGATCGCGCTGCGGACGATCTGGACGGAGGACCGCGTCCATGATCGGATCGCGGCCGTGGCCCGCGAGCGCGCGACCTGGGACCGCCGGAGCTGGGCCGATGTCGCCGACGAGACCCGGCGCGTCTACGCCGACGCGGGTGTTCGCGCCAGGCTGTGACGAGCCGGACCGGTCGGCCGACAGGCCGGCTCAGCCCCCCGTAGCGGTGCTGGCCGATGGCCCGGCCGAGGCCCCCGGGGACGGCGAGGGCGTGGCCGGCGGCTCGTCCGAGCTCGGCACGACCGTGACCTTGGATCCGCGCGGCAGGACCTGGACGAACGTCTGGCCGACCGTCAGCGTGACCGGATCGCCGGCGGCGTCGAAGAAGAGCGTGGGCTTGGTCGTCCCGGTCTTCTTCCAGGTCCCATCTACGCGGCGCCCATTCGTGAAGATGATCGCCTTGCCGCTCCCGATGAGGTCCGCCTCGAGCCGGCGCTTGCGGTCCCCTGTCTGGGCGAACGACACGAACATCACGACGACGTTATCGGGTTCGATGCGTTCGCCGTCCGCCGCGTCGTACTGCTTGCCCTCGCCGCTCACGGAGCGGCGGTAGGTGTTGGTGGATCGGGCGTATCGGTAGGTGATCTTGTTGGCCGGATACGCGACCGATATCGATCCGCCGTAGGGTCGCTGCTCCAGGGGCACACCGGGCGCGAACTGCCAGACCGGCGCGTACTCGCCATCCTGTGCCTCGAGGCGCTTCGCGAGTTTGCGCAGGGTCGCACCGTCCGTGTAGACGTTGTGCGGGGCGCGCCGGTCCCTGGTGCGTTCGAAGTACCGACCGCCGTAGCGGTACTCGTCCGCGTTGTAGACCCATTTGCCCTGCCCATTGGCACGCAGCTGGGCGAGCGCCTGGGGCGATCCACCCGAATGCGCGTAGACCGCCTTCCATTCCGCGGCCCAGGCGATGTAGTACGACGCGCGCGCTGCGCACCGGCCCGATCGATTCCGGCAGCCGCGACTGGAAGATCGCCATGTAGCGCGGGATGCCGCCCTCCGCGGGGGCATGCCAGACGACGTCGGCAAGGTTCAGCCCCGACTGTGGTCGGGCGGCCCGGATGTCATCGATCATGACCGCGATCGGGTGGCGCGCCGCCACGTTCGGTGGCACGAGGGCGCCGGTCAGCGGGGCGGCGACCGGGGTCGGGGTGGGCGTCGGGGTCGGCGTGGGCGTGGGTGTCGGGACCGGGGTCGGCGTCGGGTCGGGCGTGGGGGAGGGAGTCGGTGACGGTGTCGGCGAGGGCGACGGCGTTGCCGGGACGACGGCGATGGACGGCGCCTCGGTGGGGCCCGACGGCGAGCACGCAGCCAGCGCGACAGCAACGAGTCCGCCCGCGATCGCGGCCCGGACCACACCCCATCGCGACGGACGACGCACGAACGAAACTCCCCTGCACGGCCGGTGTTCGACGGCTCTGACCGGACCCCAGGTGACGCCGTGATCGGTCGAATGCCCGGCGCAGGATACAGCGCGCGCGTCGCGTCCGCCGTCGAGGAGTAGGCTAGCCGGACCATGAGCGACGACCCGACCCTCGACGACACGATCAGGATCCCGATAGTCGACCCGGGACCGAAGCCGTCCAAGGCCCCTCGCGCCCCATCCACGACGTCCGGCGCGGCGACCAGTCCGACGACCCGGCGGCCGCGCAAGGCGGCGCCGCAGGGGCCACCGACGTCGCCGCCCGTGCCCGTGATGGCGGTGGCGGAACCAGCTGCCGCTTCCGGAACGGCCGACACGGCCAACGCGGCCGACACGACCGTCGACGGGCCGATCCGGGACCTGACGATCACCCAGGGCGGCCTCGACTCGGCGACCGCCGAACGGATCTCGCTCACGCAAGGCGGGATCAATCAGGCGACCGCGGACGCGATCGATGTCGCGAAGGGTGCCATCGGACAAGCCCAGGCGAAGGACATCGCCGTGTCGCAGGGAGCCGTCGGGCTGGCGCGCGGCGACCGCGTGTCGGTGGAGATGGGCGTGCTCGGGATCGGGGTCGCTCGCGAAGCCCGGATCACGCAGGCGTTCACGCGGAACCTGTTCGCCCGCGACGCCCATGTCGAGCAGGCCGCCGTGGGCACGATGGCCGCGGCACACGTCACGATCGAGCGGACGACCGCCGTCGGCATCCTGATCGCGAAGCAGGTCGATGGGTCCGTCCGACCGCTGCTCGATTGGCGTGGCGCCCTGGCGCTGGGCGCGAGCCTTGGACTGATCCTCGGGATCCTCCGCCGCCGCTGATCCCGGCCGCTGATCCCCGTTGCGGTCGCGGCGCGTCACCGGTCCCTAGCGCGTCTGGACGATCCGCGGATCCACGCCGGCCTTCTCGGCTGCGGCGACCTTGGCCGCCCGGGCCTCCTCGGTGTGCGCCTGGTGCAGCGCGACGACCTCGGCCGGGTCACCTTCCATGACGACCTGGCCCTTCTCGATGAGCAGCGCGCGATTGCAGTACTCGGTCACCCACGACATGTCGTGGGTGACCAGCACGACCGCCTTCGCGGCTCGGACGATCTCGATGACGCGTGCCTTCGACTTCGCCCGGAATGAGGCATCGCCCGTGGCGAGCACCTCGTCGAGGAGCAGGATGTCCGGGTTGATCGAGGTCGCGATCGCGAACCCCAGCCGTGCGCGCATCCCCGACGAGTAGGTCTTGAGCGGGGCATCGATGAACTCGCCGAGCTCGGCGTAGTCGATGATCGATGGCAGGAGCTCGCGGGTGACCGTGTCATCGAGCCCGAGGAAGGCGCCGCCCAGCAGGATGTTGTCGCGGCCGCTGAGCTCCTTGTCGAAGCCCGCGCCCAGGGTCAGCAGGCCGGAGACGTGGCCCTGGACATCCACCGAACCCTCCGACGGGCGGATGATCCCGGCGAGGACCTGGAGCAACGTGCTCTTGCCCGCGCCGTTGGGCCCGATGACGGCCAGCGACTCGCCGTGGACCAGTCGCAGGGACACGTGCCGGAGGGCCCAGAACTGCTCGTGGGTGCCGCGTCCCAGCATCTGGCCCAGTCGACCGGCGGATCGTCGTCTTCTTCGTGAAGCGCAGGTCGTAGCGGACGCCCAGGTCGTCGGCGCGGATCGCATGTTCGGCGCCGCGGCGGACCGGCGGCGGCGGGTCGACCTCGTCGAGGGTCTCAGGCACGGTCGCGGCGTCGAGGGCGCTCCCGGCTCGGTCGCCATCACAGCACCTTCGCGAAGTTGGGCTCGAGCCGCTTGAACATCACCGTGGCGAGCGCCAGGAAGATCGTGCTGGCGACCGCGAGGGCGGCGAGTGCGCCCCAGTCCGGGAAGGTGGGAGGCCCGCCGTCGGGCGTGCCCCAGATGACGACCCGGTAGGCCTCGAACAGGATCGCGAACGGGTTGATCTCGAGGAGGATCCGCAGGATCGGCCATTCATCGAGCAGGTTCACCTCCTCGAGCAGGGCCAGGCTGTACAGCCCGGGCGACAGGTAGAACCAGAGCCGGAGGACGTGTCGCGCCACGTTGCCGAGGTCCCGGAAGAACACGTTGCCCGGCTGACACGACCAGCGCCATCGCCAGTGTGAAGATGAACTGGACCACGGCGATGACCGGGATGAGCAACAGGAACGGCGTGATGCGCTCGATCGAGAAGAGCATCAGGCCGGCGAGCGGGATGAGGCCGAAGGCGAAACCCCACCACGCCGGCCGTCGTGGCCGCGACGGGCAGGACGATCTTCGGGAAGGCGATCTGCTTGATCAGCCGGTCCTGCGTCGCGACGGACGTCGTCGCGTCCACGACCGACGCCGTGAACCACTTCCACGGCAGGATGGCCGCGAAGATGAAGAGCGGGTAGTCCTCGATGCCGTGGCCGCGCGCGATGAGCGTGACGAGGACGACGTACACGATCATCTGGAGCAGCGGGTCGAGGACCCACCAGAAGTTGCCCAGGAGCGTGTCGGCGCCACGCTTGCGCATGTCCGCGACCACCAGGTAGCGGACCAGTCGACGTCGCGACCGGACGTCGTCGATGCCCTCGCGAATCAGTCGGATCGCACCAGGATCACCGGCCGTGTTCCGGTACGCGGCCGGTACTTCACTCGTGGCGGACATCGGGCGGAAGGGTACCACTTCGGTCGTCCCGGACCCCGCCTGGGCCTGCCCCGCCCGGACCCAGGAATCGCTCGACGAAGCGCTCGCTGGCGTGGCCCACGTCGCTTCGCCAGGTGGCGTTCGATGAACGCATCCCAGGCCGCATCGTCCACCGTCGCCGTCCGCACGGCCTCGGCGACGCCGGCCGTGTCCGCGACCTGCGTCCCGATCATCTCGGTGCGGTAATCGACGTACAGCCCGGGGTCCGCCTCGTACGCCTCGAGGTCCGGCACCAGCAGCACGAGCGGCCGCCGCAGGAGCGCCCACTCGAAGATCGACGACGAGTAGTCGGTGACGAGGACGTCCGTGGCGGTCAGGAGGTCGTTGATCTCGGTCGTCGGGTCGATGACGACGTCGAACCCGGCGGTGTCCGTCGCCGATCGGGTCGAGGTTCGGGTGCGTCTTGAGGACGAGCAGGTGATCAGCCGGGAGCGCGGCACGGAGCGCACGGCCGTCCAGGCCGGTCGCGGCCGTCTTGTCCGCGCCGCGCCCGCGGAACGTCGGCGCGTACAGCACGACACGCCGCTCGCGGAACTCCGGGTGGCGCGCCAGGACGTGGTTGCGCGCCGTCGCGATGGCCGCGGTGTCGGCGAAGAAGTCCGTCCGGGGCGTTCCCAGCGGCAGGACGCGACGCGATCGGCGGTCCCGAACGCCGCCGCCCACGGCTCGCGCGAACGCTCGGCCGTGCAGACCACGTAGTCGTAGTGGCGATGGAGGAACCGTCGCTCCGGGTCCGCCGGGCGGGGTCATGCGCGTCCAGCCCGAACCGCTTGAGCGCGGCGACCGCGTGCCACACCTGGACGACGGTCGTCCCCGCCCGGTGCGGCGCGACATGGACCGGGAGGTAGGCGTTGTCCACGACGAACAGCCCCGCCGTGCGCAGGTGGTACATCCCACGGATCAGGCGGACCAGGTAGCGGACCTTGCCCGCGAACCCGTAGCTGTAGGGCTCCAGGAGCAGCACCACGCGACGGTCGGGATGTCGCGCGCGGATGGCCGCATAGATGTGGGCGAGATTGCCCTCGAGGATCGGCACCCGGGCCGTCGCGAGCACGATCCGGTCGCGGCGGAGCGGGAGCAGACCGAAAGCGGCGCCCACGACCCGCAGGACGACACTGGAGAGCACGTACTCGAGACGGCCCACGCCCGGGCTCAGGCCTGCTGGCGGACGATGATGTTCTGGCCGTCCAGCGTCCGCTCGTCGTCGCGCATCAGGTTGGCGATGACGTCCGCCACGGCACTCGGCTGCATGATCTTGGACGGGTCCTCGTCGGGCGCCAGGATGCGACGCAGTTCCGTGGCGGTCCGCCCGGGCGAGATGCTGTAGACCTTGATGCCGGTCCCGGCCAGCTCGTCCGCGAGCGTGCCGGACAGCGAGACGACCGCCGCCTTGGATGCCGCGTAGGCCACCCAGCCCGGTCGGGAGGTGATCCCGGCGGTGGAGGCGATGTTGAGGATCTTGGCTGGCCGCCCCTGGACGTGGCGCACGAACTCGCGGGTCAGCAGCAGCATCGCGAAGACGTTGATCGTGAAGGTCGTGACGAGGTTGTCAGCGGTCGTGTCCAGCAGCGACTTGGGCTCCGCGTAGCCCGCGATGTTCAGCAGGACGTCCAGCGAGCCGGTCTCGTCGTGGATGCGCTGCACGAGATCCGGGATCCCGTCGAGGTCCGCGAGGTCGTACGGGATGCAGCGCACGACCTGATCGGCGCGCGTCACCATGGCGGCCGCGGTCTCCTCGAGACCGGCGGCGACTTCGGGCGATCAGCACGATCGTGGTGACGTCGGGCTCGTGGCACATCCGGATGGCGGCGGCCCGCCCGATGCCCTGGCTGGCACCGGTGATGATGACGGTCTTGCCCATGGGCTCAGGACCCTCGGCCGATGATGTCCGCGTAGATCGCCTCGGCGGTGACGGTGTCGGTGGGGACGGTGATCTTGATGTTCTCGTCCGAGCCGGGGAGGATCCGGACGGGCTCGCCCGCGTAGTGGAAGAACAGGCCGGCGTCCTCGGTGAAGAACACGTCCTCGCGACGGGCGGATTCGTGCGCGGCAAGGAGCTTGGCCCGATCGAACTTCTGCGGCAGCTGGACGTTCACGAGCTCATCGCGGTCCAGCAGGCCCTCTACGTACTCGTGGCCCTTGATGACCGTGAAGGAGATCGGGATGCCGTACATCACGTTCTCGTCGGGGGCATCGATCAGCGTCCGGAACGTGTCCACCGTGATCAGCGGTCGCACCGCCTCGTGGATGATCACCGAGTCGATCCCGCCGAGGGCCACGAGCCCGTTGTAGACCGATTCCTGGCGCGACGCACCGCCCAGGATGCACTCGAACTTGGGCCCGAGCCCATGGTTGGAGATGAGCTCACGCGTGGGTTCGAGGTGCGCCTCCGGGCAGGTGATGACGACGCGTTCGATCTCCGGGCAGCGCCCGTGCCTTCTCCAGCACGTGGATGATCAACGGCTTGCCGCCGAGCAGCAGGAATTGCTTGGGGAACGGGCGCCCGATGCGCTTCCCGATCCCACCGGCGAGCACGACCATGCCGGTGCTCATGCAACCCTCCTGTTCACGCGTCGTTGACCCCGTTGCAGCGGCCGTTCTCGCCCATCATGCCAGCGCCGGGCAGGTCAGGCGGGGTCGTGGCGGCGAACGTCGAGGACCTGACCGGTCAGGTCCGTGGTCAGGAGGCGCAGCGTCGCGGTCGCGACCTCCTCCGACGACAACAGCCCATCGCGTGATTCGTCGGGGAACGCCGGCGGCGCATCGGGGTGTCCGTCCGTTCCGGACTGATCGCGTTGACGCGGATCCCGTCGTCGCTCCATTCCTCGGCCAGGCCCTGGACGAGGTTGACCACCGCGGCCTTGCTCGCCGAGTACGCGACGTAGCCCGGCCGGCCCACGGTGAAGGAACTCGAGGCGAAGGCCGTGAATGAGCCCCGGGTTCGGGACAGGTGCTCGTGCGCCGCGCGGGCCACGTTGAGGGTCCCGGTGACATTGACGTCGATCACCTCGGCGATGTCGGCGGCGTCGGCCGTCGCGACGGCACCGATCCGCAGCACGCCGGCCGTGCAGATGACGTGGTCGAGGCCGCCGAGCGTGGCCGCCGCCGTCGCCACGTGCGATCGAACGACCTCCACGTCGCGCACGTCGAGACCGATGGATCGCCCGTCCACGGCGACGCGGGCGCCCTGGGCTCGCGCCACGGTCGCGATGGCCGATCCGATGCCGTGTGTCCCGCCGACGACCAGGATGCGCGACCCGGCGAGCGTGCGCGCCGGCGCTGGGGCCGCGGCATCGGGACCTGACTCGAGCATGCGCATCTGGAGCATCCGGTCCGCCATCACCATGTCGATGCGTGTCGTGATCTTGAGATTGACCTCGTCACCCGCCACGGCGGCGAGGCGGACGCCGGGCACGTAGCGCAGGACCAGGCTGCAGTCATCGGTGGCGGACAGGTCGCCGGCGGCCTCAGCGGCCGCGTAGGCCGCCCGCAGGACTCCGACGCGGAAGACCTGTGGCGTCTGCCCGCGGCGATAGCGGGAACGGTCCGGGATCTCGACGACCCGGTCCCCGTCGACGATCACGAGCGTGTCGGCACTCGGGATGACGGTGTCGGTGGCGTCCGCGTCGCCGGCGACGATGGGGGCGATGGACCGGCGTACCACCTCGACCGGGACGAGCGGTCGCACGGCGTCGTGAACCAGCACGACATCGTCGTCTGCTGCGTCGAGGCTGCCGAGTCCGTTGCGGGTGCTCTCGTTGCGGGTCGCCCCGCCGGCGACGACCGACGTCGGGATGGCCAGTCCAGCGCGCGCGAGCGTCGCTTCCGTCTCCGCGACCCAGCCTGGGTGCGAGACGACGACCAGGCGGTCCACGCCGGCCGCGGCCACCCCGCGCACGCTGCGGACGAGGATCTGCTCGCCGGCGAGTCGCACGAACTGCTTGGGGATGTCCGCTCCGAACCGATCGCCTTCGCCGCCGGCGAGCAGGAGCGCGTGGATTCGCATCGATGGTCAGCATACCCGGCTGTCACCAGCGGGCGGCCGCCGCGGCGCGGCATCGCCGGCGACCGCACGCGGGCCGGTCAGACCCTATGATGGCGCGCGGCCCGACAGGAGGAGGATCCAACGGACGCACCGAACCCCGCGCTGACACCGAGCGACGCTGCTTCCCGCGCGGATAGCCGGCGTCCCGGCATGCTCGCGATCCGGTCGCTCGTTTGGGAGCGAGTGCAGCTGGTCATTCGCGCGGAGGCCGACGACATCGATCCCGCCGCGGTCAGGCTCCGCCTCGTCGAGGCCGGCCCGCCCGCTCGCGAATCCGCTCCCCCGGCTGACCAGATGCCTCCCATGCCGCCCACCGGCGTGCGCCGTGACGGTCCGGAGGTCGTGATCCGCTTCAACGTGATGGCCGGCCCCGAGCAGATGCCGTTGGAGCCGGGCCGATGGTGCCTGGAAGCGGACGGCCGTCCGGTCCCGGTCCGCGCTGAGATGGGAGCGCAGGATCCTGGCGCGAACGCCGGGCGGTTCGCCCTCGCCCGAGGCGAGTACGTTGCGGTACCAAGCGTGGAGACGCCGGTGGCAGGGTCGGAGGCGACGTTCTGGCTCACCGTCACGCTGGCGCTGGCCGACCCGGCCGACGTCGCGCAGCGCCGTACAGAGGGAGGACCGGCGCGGCGCGCGCGTCGGATCGTCAGTCGCGTCCGCAAGATGCTCTTCCGTGGCGCCTATCGGGTCGCTCGGCGGCTCACCCGGCGGACCGGCCGGCGAGTCCTCTTCAGCTCGGATTCCCGGGCTGAGCTCGGTGGGAACCTCCAGGTGGTCTGGGAGCGGATGGTGGAGCGGGGCCTGGACCGCGAGTACGACATGCACACGCTCTTCAAGTCCAGCATCGCCGACCGGCGCAGCATCCGCGACCGGCTGCGGATGCCCTGGCTCCTCGCGACGGCGGACGTCATCCTCGTTGACGATTACCAGCCGATCATCTACCGCATCGACGACCCGGACGTTCGGATCGTCCAGCTGTGGCACGCGTCGGGGGCGTTCAAGACCGTCGGCTACAGCCGGGTCGGCAAGGCCGGCGGGCCCAGCCCGTACTCGCGGGTCCACAAGAACTACGGGTACGCCATCGTCAGCTCGGACCACGACGTCCCGTTCTACGCCGAGGCGTTCGGGCTCCCCGAGTCGCGGGTCGTCCCCACGGGGATCCCGCGGATGGACCGGTTCTTCGACGAGGATGCGCGAGCCGCCGGCCGCGCCGCGGCGCTGGAGCTGTTCCCGGCGGCACGCGGCCGGACCACGATCCTGTTCGCCCCCACGTTCCGCGGCGACACCCGGACGGCGTCGTACGGCACGGACCAGCTGGACTACGCAAGGCTCCATGCCCTCGCCGTGGAGAAGGACGCGGTCGTGATCTTCAAGATGCACCCGTTCGTCCGCGATCCGCTCCACATCCCGGCGGCCTACGCGGATCGCCTGCTCGATGGCACGTCTGCCCCGATCGACGTCAACGATCTCCTGTTCGTCGTGGACCTGCTGGTCACGGACTACTCGTCGATCGTCTTCGAGTTCTCCACGCTGGACCGACCGATGCTCTTCTTCGCGTACGACCTCGACGAGTACATCGCGGAGCGCGACTTCTACGTCCCGTTCGAGGAGTTCGTCCCGGGGCGGATCGTGCGGACGTTCCCGGAGTTGCTGGACGCGATCCGGCGCGAGGACTACGAGGCGGAGAAGGTCGGCGAGTTCGCCCGGCGCCACTTCGACCACCTCGACGGTACGTCAACGGATCGGGTCATCGACGAGCTCGTGATCGGCCGATGAGCGTCGGCGCCCTGGACCTCGTCGGGTTGGAGTGGCAACGGGTCCAGCTGATGATCCAGCTGCGCGGGACGGTCAGCGAGGTCGCCACGGTGACCGGGCTCGGGCTGACCCGGATCGGACGCTCCGCGGAGACCATGGCGGCGACGAATGCAACACATGTCGACGATGGTCTCGTGGTCCGGTTCAACGTCATGGCCGGACCTCGACGACAGCCGCTGGACCCGGGCGCTTGGGTGCTCACGAGTGCCAATGGGTCTGAGCGGGACGCGATCCGGCTGCGGATCGCCGAGCCAGGCGGCGTCGAGGCGGCACGATCGTTCCGGCTACCGCATTCCCGCTACGACGCCAAGGCCGTGGCCGCCCCTGGCCACGGGATCCTTGAGCTGACCATCACGGTAGATCCGTTCGGTGGACGTGACCCCGTCCGATGGCCTCGCTGGCACGTGGGACGCCCTCGCGCGCACGCCATCCTGGCCGCCGCGCGTCGGTTGTCACGCCGCCTGTTCGGAGCCGCCGCCCGGCTTGGGATCCGGCGCACCGGCCGTCGGATCGTCTTCGCCTCTGCGGCACGATCCGGCCTGCACGGGAACCTGAAGGTCGTCCGCGATCGCATGATCGAGCGGGGGTTCGGGGCTGACTACGACCTGATCACGCTGCACCAACCAGCGCCGGCGACCGGCCTCCGTCGTTGGCTGGCCCGGTGGCGGCAGGTCCGCCTGTTGCTCGGAGCCGACGCCATCCTGGTGGCCGGCTCCCGTCAGCGGGCGGTCTATGGCATCGCCTACGACCCGGACGTGCGGTTCATCCAGCTGTGGCACGCGTCGGGGGCGTTCAAGACGGTCGGGTACAGCCGTGTCGGCAAGGCCCTGGCGCCGAGCCCGTACGAGCTGAAGCACAAGAGCTACACGCACGCGATCGTCAGCTCGGATCACGACGTGCCGTTCTACGCGGAGGCGTTCGCCATCCCGGAGGCTCGCGTGGTGCCGATCGGTATCCCGCGCATGGACCGCTTCTTCGACGAGGGGGCGCGCGCGGCAGGTCGGTCAGCCGCCGTCGCGGCGTTCCCGGTCGTCGAGGGCAAGACGGTCTGGCTGTTCGCCCCCACGTTCCGTGGTGACTCGCACGCGGCGACCTACGACTGCGGTCGTATCGACTTCGCCGGCCTCCACGCCCTCGCCGAGGCCAGGGACGCCGTGGTCATCTTCAAGATGCACCCGTTCGTGCTCGATCCCGTGCCCGATCCCCGACGCGTATCGCGACCGCCTCATCGACGGGTCGAGGTCGAACGATCGACGTCAACGACCTGCTGTTCGTCGTGGACCTGCTGGTCACCGACTACTCGTCGATCGTCTTCGAGTTCTCCACGCTGGACCGGCCGATGCTCTTCTTCGCGTACGACCTCGACGAGTACATCGCGGAGCGCGACTTCTACGTCCCGTTCGAGGAGTTCGTCCCGGGGCGGATCGTGCGCACGTTCGCCGGAGCTGCTGGACGCGATCCGGCGCGAGGACTACGAGGTAGAGAAGGTGGACACGTTCGTGCGCGCCCACTTCGCCCACCTCGACGCCGGGGCCACCGACCGGGTCATCGACGAGCTCGTGATCGGCCGATGAGCGACCTCGTGGTCCGCCTGCGGGCCCTGGTGGTCCGCGTCACCTTCGCGCTCGCGCGCCATCTACCGCTGCGCCGTCGTGTCGTCCTGGCGACGGCCCACGACGCGGCCCTCCGCGGCAACCTCCGGGTCATCCACGACGCGTTGCGCGCCGCCGATCCGCCGGTCTCGGTCTCGGTCCTCGCTCACGCCTCGCGTGGCGACCTTCGCGGGACGGATCCGGGCGTTGTGGAGCGCCGCGCTCGCCGGCTACCACCTTGCGACCGCCCGCCTGTTCATCGTCGACGACTACTTCTTCCCGGTCTACGTGATCCGCCCGCGTCCCGGCACGACGATCGTGCAGACGTGGCACGCATCCGGAGCGTTCAAGAAGTTCGGCCTGAGCGTGCTGGACAAGTCGTTCGGGGCGACCGAGGCACTGACCCGCCGCGTCCGGATCCACGCGAACTACGACATCTGCCTGGTCAGCTCCCGGGCCTGCGTCCCGTTCTACGCGGAGGCGTTCGGCCAGCCCGTGGAGCGATTCCGGAGCGACCTCGGGATCCCGCGGACCGACGCCCTGTTCGATGTCGAGGCGATCGCCCGGACGCGCGCCGCCGTTCGCGACCGATACGGGATCGCGCCCGACCGTCGCGTCGTCCTCTACGCCCCGACGTTCCGCGGCGACAGCATCGGCAGCGCCGTCGCCGGACCGATGCTGGATCTCGCCGTGCTGCGCGCGTCCCTCGGCGCGGACCACGTCCTCCTGCTGCGCCTCCATCCGTTCGTGCGGGCCGGTCTGACGATCCCGCCGGACGTCGCCGACTTCGCCATCGATGCGAGCGACCACCCCGAGATCAACGACCTGCTGCTCGCGAGCGATGTCCTCGTGACCGACTACTCGAGCGTCATCTTCGAGTTCGCCCTGCTGCGCCGACCGATGGTGTTCTTCGCCCCCGACCTCGACGACTACGAGGGAGAGCGCGGGTTCTACTTCGACTACCGATCCGGGGTCCCGGGCCCGGTCTTCACGACGACCGCCGAGATCGCCGACTACCTGCGGGCCGGGACGGCCGATCTGGAGCGGATCGATCGGTTCCGTGACTGGGCGTTCGACGTCGCGGATGGCCGCGCGACGGAGCGGTTCATCGAGCAGATGGTCCGGCCGGCGCTCGGCCGATGATGACGCGCGCGCGAGCCCTTGCCCGAGGTCGTTGTACGATACCGCCCTTCCCGTCCCGGTCCGGTCAGCCCAACCGGCCTCGTCCACCCTGTCACAGGAACCACGACCGCCGATGACTTTCCGTGCCAAGCCCGTCGTCAAGCGCACCCAGAAACACTCCTGGGAAAGCCGCGACCGGCGCAACTTCTACCTCAACCTGGGCTTCGGCCTTGTCGTCGTCGCCGCCGTCGCGATCCTCGTGATCGCGGTCGCCGTGACGTACTACAACGAGAACCTCGCGCCGGTCGGCAGCGTCGATGGCGAGTCCATCACCGTCGGCGAACTCCGCGATCGCACGCTCATCGAGAACTGGCGACTGACCGAGGCTGAGCGGCGCATCCGTACGCTGACGGTGGCGGGGCGCCTGACCGAGGCGCAGGCGGAGCTGCAGAACCAGATCATCGAGCAGCAGAAGCAGCAGGCGGTCGCGATCTCACTCGAGCGGATCATCGACAATCGGATCCAGGCGGACCTCGCGGTCGAGCAGGGTGTCAGCACCTCCGAGGAGGACATCGATGCCCGCCTCATCGACGAGGCGACGACCGCGGCGTCACGCCACGCCTGGGTGATCGAGGTGGAGCCCGAGACGGACGCGGGAGCGTCCGAGCCCACCGCCGAGCAGGTCGCGGCCGCGCGTGCGAAGGCCGAGGCCGCGCTGCGCGACATCCAGAGCGGCAAGACCTGGGACGAGATCGCCAAGACGGTCTCCACCGACAGCGCCACCGCTGCGCAGGCCGGTGATCTCGGCTGGATCCAGGACGACGACAACCAGACCGACGAGGCATTCCTCGCGGCGCTCTATGCCGCGTCCGTGGATACGCCCACCGCCGTCATCGAGGGCGAGGACGGCATCTTCCGGATCGGCCGGGTGACGGAGATCGCCCCCGAGACCGTCGACGAGGCGTACCAGGACAAGCTCGTCAACGACGGGATCGACCTTGCCAAGTACCGCGAAGTCGTGCGCGGCGACGTCATCCGCGAGCGCCTCGAGGATGCCGTCGTGGCCGACGCGCTCCAGCCGGGTCCGCAGCGGCAGGCGTCCGAGATCTACCTGTCGCAGGCCACCCTCGACCTTCCTCCCGAAGCGGTCCGCGTCCGCCACATCCTGTTCTCGCCCAACGACGATCCTGCCGGCGCCCAGAGTGGCGACATCGCGGAAGACGATCCCGCCTGGGGCCAGGCGGAACTGGATGCCAAGGCCGCCTACACGCGGCTGCAGGAGGACCCGGATGCGTTCGATGCGATCGCTCGCGAAGAGAGCGACGAGGAGAGCGCTCGGGGCGACGCGGGCACCGGCGGCGTCCTGAGCGGGTGGGTATCGGCGGACAGCGGGTACGTCGAGTCCTTCTCCGCGCCCATCCTCGCGGCCAACGCCACGGACGGCCAGATCCTGGCCCCCATCAAGACCGAGTTCGGTTGGCACATCGTCCAGGTTCTCGATCACCGTCCCACGATGGAGGACCTCAAAGCCCGCGCCGACGGGGGCGAGGACTTCGCCCAGATGGCCCGCGACCTCTCCGAGGGCGCGGAGGCCAGTGCCGGTGGCGACCTCGGCTGGGTCGCACGCGGCCAGCTCGACGAGCGCCTCATCGCCGCTATCTTCGCCGCGGGCGTCGGCAAGACGTCCGACATCGTCGCGGTCGAGGAGGACGGCAAGTACCTGTATCACGTGCGGGCCGAGGAGGAGCGCACGCCCACGGGACGCCAGGCCGACGAGATCCGGGCGAGTGCCTGGTCGGACTGGTATGACCCCCTGAAGGAAGCGGTCACGATCGAGCGCGACGAGACCATCGTGGCCCCGACCGGCTAGGCGCCAGGACCGGTGCTCGACGCGCTCGTCACCGAAGCACGACTGCGGTTCGGCCTCGATCCCGCGGCCGGCCTGCAGATCATCGCCACGGAACGACTCACCGCGACGCCCCTCGAGGCGTCGCGTCCGGCCCTCCTGATCCCCCTCACGCTGCTCCGGCCGTCGGTGCCGTCGGTGCCGTCGGGGCCGGCGGAGTCGTCGGAGTCGCCGGCCGGTGCCGCCACGGAGCCGCCGCCGGCCTTGCCGGGCCGCCATGGTCCGCGCGGACACGACCCGCTGTCGCTGCTCGCCCGGCTCTACCCGGCCGACCATGCGGTGGGCCGGTTCGGCATGGAGGCCGCGACCACCGTTGGTGCCCTGGCATCCACCGATCTCGCAGCGCCCCTGTACCTCGCGCCGGTCGCTCCGGAGCTGGCGGCGTGCCGGTCCGTGGGCCATGCCGTGGATCAGCGATCGCCTTCGAGCGCCGGACGGCTGTCCGTGGGATCGCGAGCAGACCCACGAGTCGCTTGCGCAATCACCTGCTCGAAGAGGCGTACGAGGTGTACGACGCGCTGGAGGCCGGGGCGACGCCGGAACTGGCGGGCGAACTCGGCGACCTCTTGCTCCAGGTCGTGCTCCATGCCCAGCTCGCCGCCGAGGCGGGGGTGTTCGACCTCGCCGACGTCCAGGCCGCGATCGCCACGAAGATCGTCCGCCGACACCCGCACGTCTTCGGCGAGGCCGAGGCGCGGACGGCGTCGGACGTGAACCGCCAGTGGGAACGCATCAAGGCGCAGGAGCGCGCCGATGCGACCGAACGCGCCGATGCGTCGGCGCCGGAGCCCCCGAAGAGCGCGCTCGACGGCATCTCCCGGTCCATGCCGGCGCTCGCGGCCAGCCAGGAGATGCAGGACCGCGCCGCCCACCTCGGCTACGACTGGCCAAGTCATCGACGGTGTGCTGGACAAGGTGGTCGAGGAGACGAACGAATTGCGCGACGCCGCGGCCGGGGGCGACCCGGCGGCCTGGGTCGAGGAGTTCGGCGACCTGCTGTTCGTGCTCGTGAACGTCGCTCGCAAGCGCGACGTGGACGCCGAGGCCGCCGTCCGAGCAGCCAATGCCAAGTTCCGGCGACGGTTCGCCAGCGTGGAGCGCCAGGCCGCCGAGCGCGGCGTCGCCCTGCGCGATCTCGATTTCGATGCGCTCGATGCGCTCTGGGACACCGCCAAGGCGGAAGAGAGGATGACGACATGACCCTCGGCAATCGACCGCCCAGCGCCCGCGCCGACGGTCGCGGTCCGCGCGACCTGCGCCCCGTCAGCTTCCAGCTCGGGGTCCAGAAATGGGCCGAGGGCTCGTGCCTCGTCCGGTTCGGGGACACCCAGGTGCTGTGTGCCGCGACCATCGCGGACCGCGTCCCGCCACACCTGCGCGGCAAGGGCACCGGCTGGGTGACCGCGGAGTACTCGATGCTGCCGCGGGCCACCGCCGAACGCACGGACCGCGAATCGGCGAAGGGCCGGATCGGTGGCCGGACGCACGAGATCCAGCGCCTGATCGGGCGGTCGCTGCGCGGGGTCGTGGACCTCGCCCGGATCGGCGAGCGGACCATCACCGTGGACTGCGACGTGCTCCAGGCCGACGGCGGAACGCGCACGGCATCGATCACCGGCGGCTACGTCGCGCTCGCGGCGGCCCTGATCACCTTCGGGATGGAGCGCCACCTGACCGGTCATGTCGCGGCGGTCTCCGTCGGGATCGTGAACGGCCTGGCCCACCTGGACCTCGATTACGGCGAGGATTCGCGGGCCGAGGTGGACTTCAACGTCGTCGGCACCGATGCGGGGACGTACGTCGAGCTCCAGGGGACGGCCGAGGGCAAGCCGTTCGATCGCGCCGCCGCCGACGGGATGCTCGACCTCGCCGATGAAGGGCTCGCCCGCCTGTTCGCGGCCCAGGCGGAGGTCCTGGCGACGGTCCGCCGGTGACGACGGCCGTGGCGGAGCGCCCTCGGCTGCTCCTCGCGACCCGCTCCACGCACAAGCTGCGCGAACTGCGCGAGTTGTTGCGGCTGCCCGGACGGCGTCCTCGTCTCGCTCGACGACCTGGGCGTGGAGGGCGACCCGATCGAGGACGGCGAGACGTTCCGGACCAACGCCGCGATCAAGGCACGGTTCGGCGTTCGCGCGACGGGCTTGCCGACGCTTGCCGACGACTCGGGGATCGAGGTTGACGCGCTCGGCGGTGGGCCTGGCGTGCGGACGCGGCGGTACGCGGGTGAGGACGCGACCGACGAGGACAACAACGCGAAGCTGCTGACCGAGCTCGCGGGTCTGCCGCCCGGAGCGCCGGGGCGCCCGCTACGTCTGCGTCCTCGCGCTCGCCTTGCCGACCGACGTCGGGCCGCGCGGCGGTGTCGGCACTGACCTTCAGCCGCGGCACGCTCCGCGGCCGGATCGCCGAGCGGCCGCGCGGATCGGGTGGCTTCGGGTACGACCCGATCTTCGAACCCTGGTCCGAGCCACCGGGCGGGCAGCACGCTGGGCGAATGGACCGCCGAAGCGAAGCACGAGATCTCGCACCGGGCGAACGCGGCGCGCCGCATGCGCCCGCACCTCGCGCGGTTCCGGCCCTGAACGTGACGACAGCCGCGACGGATCTGCGTCTTCTGCGGGGCCAGCCCCGGGGTCGGGCCTGCCTACCTCGAGCTGGCTCGCGTCGTCGGCCGCGGCCTGGCCGAGCGCGGCATCGGCGTGGTCTACGGCGGCGGTCGGGTCGGGCTGATGGGCGCCGTGGCTGATGCCGCCCTGGAGGCCGGCGGCGAGGTCATCGGCGTCATCCCGCAACGGCTCGTCGCGCGCGAGCTGGCCCATCCCGGCGCTGACGGAACTGCGCGATCGTCGAGACCCTCCACGAGCGCAAGGCCGCCATGGCCGAGCTCGCCGACGCGTTCATCGCGCTGCCCGGCGGACTCGGCACGCTGGAGGAACTCGCCGAGGTCGCGTCGTGGGCGCAGCTCCAGCTCCACGCCAAGCCCATCGGCCTGCTCGCCGTGGACGACTACTGGCACTCGCTGCTCGGCGTGGCTGGATCACGCGGTCGGGGAGGGGTTCATCGCGCCGACCCACCGCGGGCTGCTCCTGGATGCCACGGACCTGGACGGTCTGCTGGCGGCGTTCGCCCGCTGGACACCGACCGCCGGCCGATGGGACGTGGAGCTCGCCTGACCCGCCTGACGGCGTCAGTCGGTCGGGGTCGACGCGGGTTTCGGGGTCGCCGTCGGCTTGGGTGTCGGCCACGGCTGCGGATCGCCGCCGGGCGGCGGGAACAGCTTGGCGGCCACCTCCTGGATCGCCTCGACGTCCGGGATGAGCGACGACCCGTACTCGCGTGTTCCTCGACTTGACGAGCGGATGGCGGATCACCGCGCGAACGATCGACATCGTCATCGATCTCGTCGACGATCGCGGCGAGGTCCGGGAGCCGCTGCACCGGGATGTCGGTGGTGACGAGGTCGCCCACGAGCTCCAGCAGTTCGGGCAGCTCCCACAGCAGCGACCCATCCTTGGTCACGGCATCGCGCAGCGCGAGCAGGACCTGCTGCTGTCGGCCGGCCCGGGTGAAGTCGCTCTCGCCCGTGCCCTTGCGGGCTCGCGCATAGGCGAGGGCATCGATCCCACCGAGGTGGTGCTCCCCGGCCTCGATGCTCCAGCCGGGGTCCGGGTGGCCGAAGCTCGTGTAGTCGGGATCGGAGAAGCCGTCCTTCACCGTGATGTCGACCCCGCCGACCGCGTCGACGATGTCGACGAACCCGTAGAAGTCGATGCGGGCGTAGTAGTGGATGTCGATCCCGAGCAGCGCACCGATGGCCGATCTGGAGCGTCGCCAAGCCCCCTTCGGGGAACTCGTCCTCGTTCCGATCGGCGTACGACATGAGCGAGTTGAGCTTGGGCCCGTAGACATCGCCGTTGCCGAGCGGGACGTTGATGAGGTCGCGCGGCAGGGACAGCATCGACACCGTCTTGCCCGACCGGGTCCATGGACACGACCATCATCCCGTCGGTCAGGGTGGCCGTTCGCCACGGCAGCTTGTCCACGCCGACGAGCAGCACGTTGATCCGCTCGTCGCCGACGGGACCCTCGCCGCCGCGTCCGTCATCCGGCACGCTGGTCGACCCCAGGGCTGCGCCCGAGAAGACCCGTGCGAAGGTGTCGCCGAACGCCGTCCCGTACCGGTACGCCATCCCGTGCGGGATGATCACCAGGAGCACGATCAGCGCGAGCCCGATGATCCCGGTCCGCCCGGTGGGACCCGTGCCAACGCGTGTCAAGGAAGGCCTGAGCCGACCGACAGCAGGCGCCAGACAAGCATCAGCAGGTTGAGCGTCAGGACGGTGCCGAGCACGGCGGGGTTGGCGACCCACGCCGCCAGTCGCGCCGGCGACTGCGTCGCGAAGAGCAGCAGGGCGACCGCCAGCAGGACGAGGGACGGGACGAGGAAGATGACCGCCAGCTGGCGCGCGGCCGTTGAAGAGTTGACCAAGCCCGGGGAGCACTGCCGAGAGTCCCGCTGCGGTGAGGCGGCGACGGTCGAGGTAACCGGTATCCGGCCGGATCCGACGGGCGTGCACGACGGGCGATGGTCCTCTTGCGGGTTCTGGCGCTCAACGCGAGCGATGCTTCCGGGCCCGAGTCTAGCGCGAACACCGGACATGGGGACGCCGGGCGATCGATCAGCCTGCCAGTGACCGCCCGGCGTCTGGGTCTTTGACGCACGATGGCCCGGCCGCGTTACGCGGTACGATGCGGTCGCCTCGGGGAGTAGCGTAGCCTGGCAACGCACGTGCTTTGGGAGCACGAGATCGCGGGTTCGAATCCCGCCTCCCCGACCACCCCAACTGACACCGAGTCGGCCCGTGTCGACGAGCCGCTATCTCGACAAGTATCGATATAGTGGTGCGACCGTGGTCCGCATCACTCACTCATCCGTCGCCCGGCGTGACCTCGCCGCGCTGGTCCTCGCCGCCACCTGTTGGGGCGTCGGGACCGTCATCAGCAAGGCCGCGCTCGCTGAGGTTCCGCCGCTCACGCTGTTGCCCTTGCAGCTCACCGCCAGCCTCGTCGTCCTCGCCGTCCTGATGCGGAGCAAGGGCATCTCGTTCCGGACCGAGGGCTCGCCGCTGCTCGGCCGCCTCGGGCTCCTCAACCCTGGGATCGCCTACGCACTCAGCCTGGTCGGGCTGACCACGATCACCGCCAGCCTGTCCGTCCTCCTCTGGGCGCTGGAGCCCCTGATGATCCTCTTCCTCGCGGCCTGGTTCCTGCACGAGCGGATCACCCCGCCCTTCGTCGCCCTCTCGCTCGTTGCGTTCGCCGGCATGGGCGTCGTCGTCTTTGACCCCTCGGCCGGCGCGGCGGCGTTCATCGGCATCGCCCTGACGCTGGCGGGAATCGCCTGCTGCGCGGTCTACTCGGTGGCGACCCGGCGCTTCATCCCGGACGCGAAGGAGACGAGCCAGGTCGCCCTCTCCCAGCAAGCCCATGCGCTCGTGCTCGCCCTCGTCGTCGTCATCGTCGTGGGCCTCGCGGGCGGCCAGATCGCCCCGACCTCGCTATCACCGCTCGGACTCGCCAGCGCCGTCGGCTCCGGCGTCCTGTACTACGCCGCCGCGTACTGGTTCTACCTGGGCGCCTTGCGCCACGTCCCGGCCTCGCTCGCGGCGGTCGCTTTCTACCTGATCCCGATCATCGGCGTCGCCGCGGGTGCCCTCTTCCTCGGCGAGCGCCTGCAGCCCCACCAGTGGGTCGGTGCAGCGGTCGTTCTTGGCGCCATCCTGCTCATCCTTCGGCAGCCCAGCGTGGAGGCGAAGGAGCCCGCGGTCGCCATGTCGGCCTGACTCTCGGGGCTCAGGGATCGCTGGGCGCCGAGCCTCCGTCCGGTCGGTCGTAGCACGGCAGATCCCACGCCGTCGGGCCCGGGCGCGCGGGGTCATCGATGATCTCGTAGGCGGACCACTCGCCGATCGTCGTGATCTCGCGCCCGATCGGGCGATCCGGCGGCGGGACGGGACATTCCGGCGATGCCCGGAACAGGTAGACCTCGAAGTCACGCATCGGATAGCGCGTGGATCCGGGCTCCACGCGGGTGACGATCTGGTAGGGATACAGCGAGAAGTCGTCGTTCATCTCGCCGCCCTGCGCCGCGACGTAGTACCCGGCGATGTGCCGATACACGCGCAGCCCGCCGACGTTCGAGGCATCGGTGGGGGCCTCGGCGAAGATCCGCGCCCCCGGCGGGAACGCCTTGATGATCTCGCGGATCCCGGTCAATTCCTGGGAGAACGTCAATGCCTGGGCGAGCCCGGTCCCCGTGGCGATGACGGCCACGGCGGCGAGCCCCACGGTCAGCCCCGTCCGAATGCGATCGCCGCCAGGCCACGGCAGCAGCCCGAGCCCAAGGATGAAGGCGATCGGGACGGCGCGCGGCCAGATGCCGTAGACATCGAACAGCGTCTCAGGGAGCAGCAGCGACGCGAGCGCCGCACCGGCGAAGACGGGGAGGAGCGGGCCTCGCGATGCGAACCATCGACGCATGATGTCGCGTGGCCGGTCGCCACGGAGCTTCGAGGACGGTGAGGACGAGGGCCGCGACGAGGACCGCGACCAGGGCGACCACCACCGCGATCACCCGCGGGTCGTCGCTCGAGGCACCGAACAGGATCCTCGCGAAGTCGAGCCGACGCGTGAGCGGACCGAACAGGATCGGTCGAGGCTCGGGATGGAGCGGATCGCCGCGCAGGACGACCCACGCCAGGGCCAGGACGACCGCCGGAGCCAGCCCCACCGCGATCCGGGCGAGCGCCGTGAGGCGACCGGGACCCCAGACGGCCACGAGCACGGCCCCGGCCGCGAGCAGTGCGAACGCGAGGGCATGGGTGGCAAGCGTGGCGAGGGCGATCGCGGCCAGGATGACGACGTCACGTGCGCGTCCGTTGACCGTGACGTAGCGCGCCGTCGCGAGCCCCGCGACCACAAGCGGCAACCCGACGACGAACGGGAACCAGCCCCGATAGACCAGCCACGACAGCGCGACGGGGAAGACTGCGAGGCACAGTTCCGTCGGACGGCCGAACGCGCGGAGCAGCAGCCAGGTCGCGGCCGGCAGGCCCACGAGGCCCGCGGCAAGCACGACGCGGATCGCCAGTTCATCGCCCAGGATCGGGGACAGGACGTACGCGATGGCGTACGCGAGGACGTATGGGGTCGCGAGGTTGAGTTCGAAGATCGGCGGCAGGCCCCAGGCCGCCTGGCCGGCATGCGTCCAGCGGGAGAGCAGCGCGACGTGCTGGGGGAAGTCGACGAACGGGAGCTGCGCCGGGATGAGGATGGCCGCCAACAGGATGGCCGCCCCGAGCCCGAACGCAACGGCAAGGACCGCCCGCGATCGCCCTGACGCGTGGGTCTGGAGCGTCGCCTCGTCCACGGTCGCGATCATGCCACGCCGGCGGGCAGGCGGACCGCGCTCCCGGTCACGCGGATGCCGCCGTCGGCGTCGGGGATCTCCACCGCGATCTGGCTGGGTCGGCCCATCTCGACCCCCTGAGCGATCGTGAAGCGCGCCGGCGGCGTCAGCGCTCCGCGCCAGCGCAAGTACGCGCCGAGCGCGGCGGCGGCGGCACCCGTGGCGGGATCCTCCACGACGTTGCCGACCGGGAATGGATCACGCGCCCGGAATCGGTCACCCGCTTCGCGCCAGATCAGCTGCAACGTGGTGAGGTCGGCGGCGAGCATCGTCGCTCGCAGGCGGTCGTAGTCGTAGGTCATGTCGCGGAGCGTGTCGTAGGAGGCCGCCGCGATGATGAGGTGCGAAGCCCCCGCGTAGCCGACGGCTGGCGGCAGCGCCGGGTCGAGCAGGTCGGGCGTCCATTCCAGGGCGCTGAGGGCATCGGCGAGCAGGTCCGGCGATGCCGGCTGGACACGCGGCGGCACCGAGGTCAGCGTCGCGCGCGCCTGCCCATCGGGTCCCGGACCCGCGTCCACCTCCACGACACCGTCGTTCGTCGTCAGCCGGAACGTCCCGGGTCCGTCGCGTTCCGCGAGGACCACGCCGCTCGCGATGGTGGCGTGGCCGCAGAACGGCACCTCGGCGGCCACGCTGAAGTAGCGAATCCGGTAGTCCCCGGCGCGCCCGCTGCCGTCCGGGGCGAGGAACGCGGTCTCGGAGTAGCCGACCTCGATCGCGATCCGCTGCATCTCCGCGGCATCCGGCAGGCGCTCGCCGATCCACACCCCGGCAGGGTTGCCACCCGCGGGATCGAGCGTGAACGCGGCGAGTCGAAGCAATGCTGACATGGCGATACAGGGTAGCGGGCCTCAGGCCATGAGCGACGACCCGATCGCGACCAAGGCGAACGCGCCGATGAGCAGGCCAGAAACGATGTTGACGCGGCGCAACCATATCGGGGTGATCCGCGATCGAAGCGCGCCGACGACGCCCACGAGCACGACCCACCATGCCGCGGATCCGGCGAACACGCCGAGCGTCAGGACCGCGGCGCCGGCCGCGTCATCGCCGGTGATCCCCAGGCCGACGAACAGCGCCGCGAACGAGAGGATCGTCATCGGGTTCGTCAGGGTCAGGGCCAGCGTGGACAGGTACGCACCGGGAAGGCCGCGCCGTGGACGCTCCACCTCGTGCGCCGCCTCACCGGGCACCGCGTTGAACGTTCGCCAGGCGAGCCACAGCAGGAAGGCGCCACCGATGAGACCCAACGCGCGGCGCCAGTCCACCAGCAGGTCCGTGATCGCCGTCAGGCCGAAGGCGGCGATCGCCCCATACGTCGCGTCCGCGGTCGCGACCCCCATGCCGGATGCGAGCCCCACGACGCGTCCCTCGGCGAGCGTGCGGCGGATGCACAGCAGGCTGATCGGCCCCACGGCGGCGGCGATCGTGAATCCGAGGATGAGGCCGCGGGTGAAGAGTTCGGTATCCATGGTCGTGTGCGTATGATGCGACCCATGGAACGCACCCGACGACGCGGCACCGGCCGTTCGGTCCCGGGCACGACGGACGGCGATGCCGCCGGCGTCCCCGTCGGGCCCGGCCCGGTGGATCACGAGCACTTCCCGGATCGTGCGACTCGCCTCGCCATCGACGGCGGCGCAGCGAGCGCCCGATTCCGCGCGGTGCTCGACGAAGGCGGCCCGATCCTTGCCGACGGGGCCATGGGCACGATGCTCTTCTCCGCGGGACTCCAGTTCGGCGATCCGCCGGAGTTGTGGAACCTGGCCCACCCGGACGTCGTGCGGCGCATCCATCGCGGCTATCTCGAGGCGGGCTCGCGGATCCTCATGACCAACACGTTCGGTGGCAACCGCCTGCGCCTCGGGATGCACGGCAACCAGGATCGCGTCGACGAGCTCAACCGCACCGCCGCCATCCTGCTGCGCGCCGAGGTCAACGCGGCCGGTGGGACCGCGCTCGTGGCGGGTGACATCGGACCGAGCGGCGAGATCATCGCTCCACTCGGGACCCTCGACTACCACGAGGCCGTGGACGTCTTCCGCGAGCAGGCTGCCTCGCTCGTGGCGGGTGGGGCGGACCTGATCTGGATCGAGACCATGTCCGACCTCAATGAGATCAAGGCCGCGATCCAGGGCGTGCGTCAGGCGGCGCCGGGTATCGCCCTGGTCGCGACGATGACCTTCGACACGCGCGGCCACACGATGATGGGCGTCTCCCCCGAGGACGCCGTGGCGAGCCTCGCCGCGTGGGGCGCCGACGCCGTCGGCGGCAACTGCGGGAACGGCCCCGACGAACTCACCCCGGTCGTGGCGAAGATGCACGCGGCCGCGCCCGACGTCGTCCTCGTCGCCAAATCGAATGCGGGGATGCCGGAGCTCGTCGACATGCAGGCCGTCTATCGGGCAAGCCCGGAGCTCATGGCGGGGACCGCCATCGAGATGCGCGACGCGGGCGCCCGGATCGTGGGAGCGTGCTGCGGGAGCACGCCCGACCACCTGCGCGCGATGTCGTCGGCGCTCGTGGCTGCAGCGGCCGGCTGACCGTCGGTGGGCAGACCGCTCAAGGTCGGCGTCCAGCTCCCCGAGGTCGAACGCGAGGTCCGCTGGCCGGAGCTGCTCGACATGGTCCGCGCCATCGAGGACCTCGGCTTCGATTCCGTCTGGGTCGGCGAGCACCTTCTCTATCGCTGGGCGGATCGCCCGCCGCGCGGCCCATGGGAAGCCTGGACGCTCATGGCGGCGATCGCCGCGAGCACGACCCGGGTCGCGTTCGGCCCGCTCGTGGCCTGCACCAACTTCCACAACCCGGCACTGCTCGCCAAGCAGGCGGCGACGATCGATGAGATCGGCGGAGGGCGGTTCATCCTGGGCCTGGGAGCCGGCTGGAACGAGACGGAGTTCCGGGCCTTCGGCTACCCGTTTGACCACCGGATCGACCGCTTCGAGGAAGCATTCACGATCATCCGTACGCTATTGCGCGACGGCGCGATCGATTTCGACGGGCGCTTCTACCAGGCCCGGGACTGCGAACTGCTGCCGCGCGGTCCACGGGCCGGAGGCCCGCCCCTGATGATCGGCTCCAGGGGTCCACGGATGCTGGCCATGACGATGCCGTACGTGGGCGCCTGGAACGTGTGGTTCTCCGACACGAGGAACGAGCCGGCCGGCGTCCCTCCGCTCCGGGCCCTCGTGGACGACGCATGCCGTGCCGCCGGCCGCGATCCGGACGACGTGGAGCGCACTGTTGCGGTCCAGGTGAGGCTGCCCGGTGGGTCGGGTCGGGTCCAGGGCGGATACGCGGAGAGCGGTCCGGTCCCCCTCGAAGGATCACCGGAACGCATCGCGGATGAACTCCGCGCCTATGCGCGTGAAGGGATCGCGCACGTCCAGCTCGTCCTTGATCCGATCACGCGCGAGAGCATCGAGGCCGTCGCACTCGCGCTGGCGGTCCTCGACCGCGATCGACCCGCCGCACCGGTACTTCCGTAAGGGTCGCCATCCGCGGTCCGGGCCCGTAGCCTTCGCAGGCCATGCGCACGCCGTCCGAACGGGGGAGCGGCACGCGGACCGGGTTCATCGCGATCGTCGCGGTGGCGGTGTTCGCGCTCGTTGCATGCGGAGAGGCGGCACCATCGAGTGCCCCGCCCACCGTCCGCCCGACCCCCACCGCCACGCCCGATCCGCATCTCTCCGACCCCACGACCGCCGAGGACGTGTGGCGCGGCCTCGGCGCGGCCGGCCTACGGATGACCGCCAACAATGCGACGACCGGCGGCGATGACTCGAACCTGGTGATGCGGATCAATGCCACCTACCTCGGTTGGCCGCTCGCCCTCACCGAGTACCGCGAATCCGAGGCGCTCGCCGAGGAGACCGACTGGAAGCCCGGCGACAAGCCCGGGCGGGGCGAGGCGCCGATCTCGATCGCCGGGGCGAACATCCTCGTGACCTGGGGACCGCAGACCGGCAAGAAGCCGTTGAAGCCGGACGACCGTCAGGTGGAGGGCCTCGAGGCGCTCGTGGCGGCCCTCGATCGACTGCTCTCGCCATTGCGCGCGCGGACCGTGGTCGCCGTGGAGGTCGCCGGGGCAAGCGAACCGCCGACGAGCGCATCCGACGCGACGACTGCCGAAGAAGAGGCGACGCCGAAGCCCTGAGGTCGTACCCTGCAGCGGTGACGCTCGACGGACGCCCTCGACCGCGCAACAACTCGGGCCGGCCCGGCGATGACGTGTCGGAGCTGGACAAGCGCATCATCGAGCACCTCCAGGCCGACGGCCGCCGGCCGTTCACCCAGATCGCCTCGGAGCTCGGGGTGTCGGAAGCCGCCGTTCGGGCACGGACGAACCGGCTCATCGATCGCGGCATCCTCCAGATCGTGGGTGTCACCGATCCGCTCAAGCTCGGGTTCCACCAGATGGCGATGATCGGGATCCGGTGCGAGAGCGACCAGCTCGTGACGGTCGCCGAGCAGGTTGCGGAGATGCCTGAGGTGGATTACGTGGTCATCACCGCCGGGACGTACGACCTGCTCATCGAGACCGTCTGCGAGGACAACGAAGCGCTCCTGCGGTTCCTCACCGACAAGCTGCGCGCCCTGGAGGGCGTTCGCGAGACCGAGACGTTCGTGTACCTGCGGATGGTCAAGCAGACGTACCAGTGGGGGACCCGCTAGACCTCGATCGGCGACGGTCTAAGATGACGAGGTGCCCGTCGATCTCATCCTCGCCCTGATCGTCGTCGCGGTCATCGCCAACCTCGTGGTGATGGCCGTGCTGGTCGCGTCGCCCATCATCGGGCGCGCACGATCGGGCTCGGTCGATGGTGAGGGAGGTCCCGCGGCAGAACGGGAGATGGCGGCGGCCGCCGTGGTCGGTGGCATGGATGACGACGATGGCATGACCGACGACGGCGTGCCGACCCGGGCCTACGACCGCGTCGTCCGTATCGTCACCTGGGTCTTCCTCCTGGCGACCACGACGATCGTCGCGGTCTCGGGGCTCTGGGCCGAGAACCAGCCCGCGATCCTCATGCTGATGGTGCTCGCCGGCGTCTTCGTGCTCATCGTCCACGACCTGTTGCCGGCCAACGCGCTCGGTCCTGCCAAGTTCGCCCTGGAGGGGTCGGTCGCGATCACGGTCGCGACGATGCTCGTGGCCCTCACGGGTGGCGTCGCGAGCCCGTTCTTCTTCACGTTCCCGCTGATCGTCGGCGGGGCCGCGCTCGTCGTGAGTCCGCCGATCACCATCACCCTGGCCGCCATCGCCACGCTGGCCTACCTGCTGGCCGTGGCCCTCGGGTCGCCCGATGCGATCGCGACGCCTACCACCATCGCCGTGGTCGGGGTGAACCTGACGGCGATGATCCTGCTCGCGTACGTGGCGATGGTCATCGCCCGCGAACAGCGCCGGTCGCGCGACGCGGCGATCCGCCTCTCCACGATCGACCCGCTGACGAACCTGTTCAACCGTGGGTTCTTCTTCGCCGCGCTGGAACGCGAGATCGCGCGCAGCGCGCGGTCCGGACGCGGGTTCTGCCTGCTGATGATGGATCTCGACGAGCTCAAGGCCATCAACGACCGGTCCGGGCACTTCCACGGCGATCGCGTGCTGCGGGCCGTCGGCCAGGTGGTGGCGGCCGGGCGTCCGCCGGATCGACACGGCCGCCCGCTACGGCGGTGACGAGTTCGTCGTGCTCCTCCCCGAAACGGATCCCACCGGTGCCTTCGTGCTGGCGGAGAAGATCCGCATCGGCGTCCAGGACCTGACGCTCGAATTGCCCGCAGAGGCGCCCCGCCCGTCGCTCTCCGTCGGCGTCGTGAGCTTCCCCGACGATGGCTCCACCGCGGACGAGTTGATGATCAGCGCAGACGGCGCGATGTACCGCTCGAAGCGCGCCGGCAAGAACCGGGTCACGGGGATCCCCGTCAACCCGGACCGTCCGGTACCGAGCTCGGGGCTGCCGCTGTCCCGCTAGGCTTCCCGGACCTGTCGCACCGGGGTCCGGTGTAGCATCCGTCCGTGCCTGACGACGACCTGCCACACGACGTGCCGCGATTCGCCCGCGGCTTTTCCACGCGGGCGATCCGAGCCGCCTCGCGCGTCCCCCGTGTGGACCAGCGACCCAGCTCGGTTCCGATCTACCAGACGGCCACGTTCACCTCGGCCGATGCCGAGGAACTCGGTGATGTCGCAGCGGACGGGCGCGCGGGGTACGCGTATTCGCGGCTGTCGAACCCGACCACGTCCGCGCTCGGCGCCGCGTACGCCGAGCTCGCCGGTGGAGAAGCCGGGGTCGCCCTCGCTTCGGGGATGGGCGCCATCCATGCCGCGCTCGCATCGCAGCTCCAGGCAGGCGACCGCGTGGTGGCACCCCTCGTGGCCTACGGGTCCACGCGGACGCAGCTCGTCGATACGTTCACGCGCTTCGGCGTCAGGGTCGATTTCGCCGACCTGACCGACAACGACGCGGCCGCCGAGGCGATCGCGGCCGCGCCCACGCGCGTGGTCTATGCCGAGACCATCGCGAACCCCACGGCCGTGGTGTCGGACCACGCGACCCTCGCCCGCCTCGCCCACGACCACGGTGCGACGTACATCGTCGACAACACGTTCGCCTCACCCTACGTCTGCCGGCCGCTCGACTTCGGCGCGGACCTCGTCGTCGAGTCGGCGACCAAGTTCCTGTCCGGGCACAGCGACGTCATCGCCGGGGTGGTGGCCGGCCGCCTCGACCTGATCCGGCGCGTCGAGAAGGTCCAGATCGATACCGGCGCGACCCTCGGTCCGTTCGATGCCTTCCTCGTCCTGCGCGGGATCCTGACCCTCGCCGTGCGTGCGGAACGGCACGCGACGACGGCGGCGGCACTGGCGGCGTGGCTCGAGCGTCAGGACGGCGTGCAGCGCGTCATCTACCCCGGCCTCCCCAGCCACCCCCAGCATGACGTCGCCCTGCGCCAGTTCCGGCCGGGGGTCGCGGGCGGGATGCTGTCGGTCGAGGTCGCCGGGGGCCGCGCGGCCGGCCGGGCGATCATCGATGCGCTCACCCTGACCGAGCTGACCGCCTCGCTCGGGAGCGTCCACACGATGGTGGTCCACCCGCCGTCCACGTCCCAGCGGCAGATGTCGGAGCCGGAGCTGCTGGCCGCCGGGATCGTGCCCGGCCTGCTGCGCGTGTCCGTCGGGCTCGAGGACCTCGAGGACCTGCAGGACGACTTCTCCGCGGCGCTCGCCGCCGCTCGCCGGGTCGCCACGACGCCCGTCGGCGCGTAAGGAGTCTTCGCTATCGCGACGCCGGCGACGCTCCGCGCCCCGACCGCGGGCACCGCGCCTCCCAACATCCTCGCCCGCGCCGGGAGGGCGCTGTGGCGCCTGTTCACCTCGGTCGACTTCGCCGTGATCCAGATCATCCTGCTGGCGCTCCTGGCCGTCATCGGGATGACGATCCAGCAGTTGCCCGATTCGGCGTTCCGGTCCGCCGGGGACTACGCGGCGGCGATGGACGGCATCCACGTCCGCTACGACGCGCTGCTCGGGACAGGCATCGTGGACGTCCTGGAGCGGCTCGGGGTCTTCGCGATGTTCCGCTCCCCGTGGTTCAGCCTCGGACTGCTGGTCCTCGTGATCTCGATCGTCATCTGCACGCTGGACCGCACGCCACGACTCTGGCGGGGCGTGTCGGACGTGCGGGTCGTCCAGCCGGAGCCGTTCTACGATCCCAAGCTCCCGGACCGCGCGGCGATGGACGGGGTGGCGGCAGCGGACGTCGCCGCCGCGGTGCGACGGCGTGGGTTCCGGGTACGCCAGGCCACCGATGCCGACGGGTCGGTCCACGTGTATGGCGACCGCCACCAGTACACGAAGATGGCGACGCTGCTGACCCACCTCGGCCTGATCCTGTTCCTGGTCGCCGCGGCCGTGACCTCGCGGTTCGGTGACGAGCAGGGACTCGTCGTCCCGGAGGGCGAATCGCTGACGGTCCAGCCGATCGGCACACCGGGACTCCTGCTCGTGAAGAACCTCGCGTTCGAGGCGCCGGGGTTCGAGACCGGCATGCCGTCCGACTTCACCACGGATCTCGCGGTCTATCCGCGACGGCGAGGAGATCGCGCGCAAGACGATCCGGGTGAACGACCCGCTGTCGATCGGTGGCTACACGTTCCACCAGAACGGGTTCGGGGCCGCTCCGCATCTCGTCGTCCGTGATGCCGAGGGCAAACCGCTGTGGGACGCCCAGGTCCCGCTCGTCGATGAGGCCGCGGGATCGCCGTACGGGATCCTCGCCGTCCCGGGGCGCGATCTCGGCCTGCAGCTGCTGCTGAGTCGCACCGAGGACGGGACGGGCGTCGTCCTGGTGCTCCCGTACCGGGTGGTCGGCACCGACGCCGACGGCAACCCGATCCCGGAGAACTTCGCCCCGGTCACGCTGCTCCGCGGCGACACGAAGGTGTCCGACGACCTCGGGATCTCGATCACGCTGACCGATTTCGGCGAGTACACGCTGCTCATCGCGAAGGCGGACCCCGGGCAGGGCCTCGTGTGGCTGGCGTTCCTCAGCCTCATCGCGGGGATCACGATCACGTTCTACCTGCCGCGTCGGCGGGTGTGGGCTCGGCTCGCGCCGGACGGCCGGCTCGGTCTCGTCTGGCGGTCCGATCGATACGTGGACGTGGAGCGCGAGTTCGGTCGATTGCTCGACGATCTGGTCGCCGTCCGCCGGTCCCCGCACGGGTCGACGTGACCTTCCCGGACCACAACCCTAAAGGCTGGAACGGGTACTGAATCGCAACTCGGCCCCCTGCTACCGTGCGAGCTACACAACATTTCCCGGGTCGTCCCCAGACCCGTGGCTTGCACCAGCAGGAGATCCATGATCGCCCGACAACATGCGATCGCGAGCATCGCAGCCCACCGCGTCGCGAAGACCCAGGACTACCTCGAACAGGCCGGGGCGGACGTCTACGGCCAGTACGTCTTCCACGAGGACGCGCAGCGGCAGTACCTCGCCAAGCCGATCTTCCACAAGCTCCGCCGCACGATCGATGGCCACGAGCCGTTCGACCCGGCGATCGTCGATGCGGTCGCCCACGGCGTGAAGGAGTGGGCGCTGGCCCATGGCGCCACGCACTACACGCACTGGTTCGTGCCGATGACCGGCGCCACGGCCGAGAAGCACGATTCGTTCCTGACGCCGACCGGTGACGGCCGGACGATCGCCGAGTTCTCCGGCAAGAACCTCGTCCAGGGCGAGCCCGATGCGAGCTCGTTCCCGTCGGGCGGGATCCGTGCCACGTTCGAGGCCCGCGGGTATACCGCGTGGGACGTCACGAGCCCGATCTTCCTCCAGGTCGAACCCAACGGCGTCACCCTCACGATCCCGACCGCCTATGTCTCGTTCACGGGCGAGGCGCTGGACCACAAGATCCCGCTGTTGCGCTCGCAGGAGGCGCTCGGCAAGCAGGCGCTGCGCGTCCTGCGCTGGTTCGACAACACGACCGCCACCCGCGTGTTCACCAACATCGGGCCCGAGCAGGAGTACTTCCTCGTGGACCGGCGGCTCGCGGAGCAGCGTCCCGACCTCGTGCTGACGGGGCGGACGCTCTTCGGGGCACCGTCGCCCAAGGGCCAGGAGCTCGAGGATCAGTACTTCGGGTCGATCAGAGAGCGGATCCTCGCATTCATGATGGACCTCGACCGCGAGCTGTGGCGGCTCGGGATCCCGGCCAAGACCCGGCACAACGAGGTGGCTCCTGGCCAGTTCGAGATGGCGCCGGTGTTCGAGCCGACCTCGGTCGGGTCCGACCACAACATGATCGTGCTGAGCACGATGCGTCGGCTCGCCCCCCAGCACGAGCTGATGCTGTTGATCCACGAGAAGCCGTTCGCGGGAATCAACGGGTCGGGCAAGCACAACAACTGGTCGATGGCGACCGATGAAGGCGAGAATCTCCTCGATCCCGGCAACGATCCGCACGCCAACGCGCAGTTCCTCGCGTTCCTGCTGGCGGTCATCCGCGGGGTGAACGTCCATGCCGACATCCTCCGCGCGAGCATCGCGGACGCTGGCCAGGATCATCGGCTCGGGGCCAACGAGGCGCCGCCGGCGATCATGTCGGTGTTCCTTGGCTCACAGCTCGAGGACGTGATCAACCAGCTCGAGCAGGGAGCCGCGTCCGCGTCCAAGCGCGGCGGACACGTCGAGCTCGGCGTCACGTCGCTGCCGGTCCTGCCGAAGGATGCGACGGACCGCAACCGCACCTCGCCGTTCGCCTTCACGGGCAACAAGTTCGAGTTCCGCGCCGTGGGATCGTCCGCCCCGATCTACTGGCCGCAGACCGTCCTCAACACCGCCGTTGCGGATTCGCTCTCGCAGCTCGCCGACGATCTCGACAAGCTGGACCATGGCGATTTCGACGGCCTCACGACGATCCTCTCCGCGGTGGTGAAGGCGAACAAGCAGGTGCTGTTCGAGGGCAACGGCTACTCCGAGGAGTGGCATGCCGAGGCCGCCAAGCGAGGGCTGCCGAACAACCGCACCACCGTGGATGCGCTTCCGTCGCTCACGACCAAGAAGGCGAAGGACCTCTTCGCCAACTACGGCGTGCTTTCCGAGCGGGAACTGTCGGCGCGCGTGGAGATCAACTGGGAGCGCTACGTCAAGGTCCAGAACATCGAGGCCTCGTGCGCCAGGGACATCGCCTCGACGATGATCCTGCCCGCGACCGCGAAGTACCTTGGCCTGCTCGCGGCTGCGACCTCCTCGCGGGGGATCAACAGTGTGTGCGAACGGGTCTCGGCCCTTGCCGATGCGCTCGTCGACGGGATCGCGGCGCTCGAGCAGGCCCAGCACAAGGCCCACGAGGCGACGTCCGTCGAAGCCGAGGCGAAGGTCTTCGTGACCAGGGTCATCCCGGCGCAGGACGCTCTCCGCGCGGTCGCCGACGAGCTCGAGACCCTGGTGGCCGACGACCTCTGGCCGCTGCCGAAGTACCGGGAGCTCCTCTTCCAGTACTGATACCGTGGCAGTCAGTGGCTAGAGGAGAGTACATATGGACACGCCGACGCTGATCGGAACTGGTCTCGTCGTCCTTGGGGCGGTCGTGTGGGTCGTCTGCGCGATCTACGCCTATCGGATGGCACCGGGGTTCGGGCGCGGCGCCTGGACCTGGGGGATCCTCGGCATCATCCTTGGGCCGATCGCCCTGATGATCCTGTACGTGCTCCCCAAGAAGCCCGCGCTTCCCGGCCACGGCAAGGAACGAGACGACCCGCAGGCCGCCCTCTACCAGAAGCCGCGGAAGTAGCGCCAGGCACAGCCCGCCGCACGCCCGCCGCCCGCCCGCCGCACCAATCGCGCGATTCCCACCCCATGGGCGCCGTCGTGCTCGAAGCGACGGGTTATGTCCGCGGAATCCAGTCCCTCAGCGCAGCGATTCCCACCGGACGGGCGTCGCGCGATAGGTTTTCGGGTCAGGCCCCGGTGGGTGGGTACTCATGATCAGCCCGCCGGGCAGGCGAGCCGGTGAGAGCTGGATAAGCCCGGGATGAGGACATACCGCCATCATCGATCTTCATGGGTCAGGCGGATGAGGTCGCGTTCGATCTGGGCCGGAGGGTTCGCGATGCGCGACTTCGGCGCGGGATGACGCTGGCGGAGGTGGCGACCGAGTGCGGCTTGTCAACGTCGGCGATGAGCCGCCTGGAACTCGGGAAGGGAACCACAGCCCCGCTGACCACCTGGCTCGCCGTCGCCGAGACGGTCGGCGTGGACCTGTTCCGGCCGGCACGTGACGACGCCGACGTCTACCTCGCCGCCGTCACCAACCTGATGGCGATCGGTGGCTGGACCCCGGGCGGCCGCGGCGCAGACGGCACCTGGTTCGACCGCCCCGCTCGCCCGAACCGGCATTTCCGGCACGTCCAGGATCCACAGGAGCGCGTTCTCGTCCGGATCGTGCCGACCGTGACGGACTTGCAGGTCGAAGTGGACCGGATCGTGGCAGCCGTACGAGCGTCGTTCGAGTCGACACCGCATGGTCTGGTCGTGGAGGGTCTCATCGTCGTCCCGCGATCGACGAACAACCGGCGTCGGGCGCGGCCCACCCAGCGCCTCAGCTCGATGGGCTGGATCCCGGCGCTTCGCTCATCGGAGGTGCGGATGCCGCCGTATCGAGGGGTGGTCTGGCTGGCGGCTCGAGGGACGAACTGGCTGCTGGCAGGGTGAAGCGGAACGTGGAGCCAGCACCCACCGCGGACTCGAGCCAGAGTCGGCCGCCGTGGTGCTCGACGATCTCACGGCAGATCGGCAGCCCGAGACCGGTCCCCCGCGGCGTGTCGGCCAGGGTATCGCCGGCCTGGCCGAACGGGTCGAAGACCTTGTCCTGATCCTCGGGAGCGATGCCGATCCCGGTGTCGGCCACGGCGACCTCGATGCCGCCTGCGTCCGGCCGAGCCGTGACCGTGATCGTGCCGGTCGGGGTGAACTTGACGGCGTTCGACACGAGGTTGATCACGACCTGGATCAGCCGATCGCGGTCGCCGGTCACCACCGGCAGGTCGGGTTGGACGTCGACGACGAGCCGCGGACCGGTGCCGTCCGCGAGGAGCGACGCGGTCGCGGCGACGGCTCGGTCGATGACCTCATCGATCGCGACGGGATCGGTTCGCCACTCCATCCGCCCGGCCTCGATCTTGGCGAGGTCGAGCGTGTCGTTGATGAGCGTCGTCAGCCGGTCGCCCTCCTCGACGATGATGGCGAGGTTCTCCGACACCTGGCGCATCGCGCGTTCCACCTTCGGATCACCCGACGGCACGACCGGGAAGACGACGTCGCCGAGACGCTTCGAGATGAGCCTGGAGAACCCGACCACGGACGTCAGCGGCGTCCGCAGCTCATGGCTCACGTTGGACAGGAACGTGCTCTTGGCCGCCGTCGCCGCCTCGGCCACGGCCCGGGCTTCCACGAGATCGGCGGTCCGCTCGGCGACGCGTCGTTCGAGGACCGCCTTCTGCTCTTCGACCTCGGCGTAGAGTCGGGCGTTCTCGATCGCGCCCGCGATCAGGTTCCCGACCGTGAAGAGGAGTGGCCCATCCCCGGGGAGCACGGCGCGTCCGGTCAGCCGGTTGTCCACCGCGAGGATCCCCAGCGTCCTCCCCTTGGTCACGAGCGGCGTCCCGAGGAACGAGGTGACCTCCAGCAGCCTGGCGAACTCGCGGTTGCCCTCGTCGGGATCGCGATCCACATCGCGGAAGAGGAGGGGACCGTCGGCGCGAGCGATCCGGGCGAGGAGCGCCTCCTCGAGGTCGATCGGGATCTCGAGCGCCGCCACTTCGGTCGCCATCTCCGGGCTGCCGCCGACCGACCGCCCGTCGGACAGCACCCGGCGCTCCTCGTCGAGCAGCAGGACGAGGGCACGGTCGAACCGGAGGTTCCGCGTCAGGGCCGCGAGCGATCGATCGATGACCTCGTCGCGATCGAGCGTGGACCCCGCGGCGATCGCGAGCTCGTTGAGGGTGACGAGCGCCGCCAGCCGTTGCTCCGCGAGCGCGGCCGGATCGGTGCTCATGCGTCGCGCAGTGCGGCCTCGTGGTCGGCGGCCTGCCGCAACGTCGGGGCCGCCAGGGACGCGATGGCGATGAGCACCTTGAGATCGGAGGCGTGGTATTCGACCGGCGTGGTCGACCGCGTCCCGACGACGCCAAGTCGCTCCCCACGAACGAGCAAGGGAACGACGACCATCGAGGCGAACGCGCGGTCGGCCGTACCGGCCCGCGAGTCGGCGGCGACGTCGTTGACGATCTCCGCCTCTCCGGCGTCCACGGCCGCGAGGATCCCGGTGCGGAGCGCGTCCGACCCCGGTCGGCCACGGAGGACGACGAAGCCCTCCCCGCCGCTCGGCAACCGACCCGCTTCTTCGGCGGCGATCGTCGCCACGGCATCCACCTCGAGGTTGCCGCCGATGCGGTCCGCCAACTCGTAGATGACGTTGAGCTCGCGATAGCGATCGAGTGCTTCGCGCGCGAGGGCACGCTTGTCGGTCTCGCGCGAGCACGCATACGACAGTGCGGCCGCGATCCCGCCCGACGGCCGCGGCCCGTCTACCCAGCCGATCGTGTGGCCTTCCACCTGGATGGGGTGGTGTTCGTCGGAGACGCCGTCGGGTGCCGGGCCTACGTGTCGATCCAGGATGACCTCGCCGGAGGTGCTCGTGATCCGGACGCGAGCATCCGTGCTTGCGAGCAGCACGGAGAGCATCGGCGCGACGTGTCGGTGCCGGACGATGAGACGACGGAGCTCGGCGGCCTCCATCAGAACCCGCCGCCCGCGCCGCCCGCGCCATCGCCGCCGCCTTCGGGCCTCGACTCCGCCAGGCCCAGCGCTACCCGTGCCCGACGGAGGAGGTCATCGGGATCGAACGGCTTGGTCAGGTACTGGTTCGCGCCGGCCTCGAAGCCTTGCTCGCGGTCGTCAGCCTGGCCCTTGGCGGTCAGCAGGATGACCGTGGCGCCGGCCGTCGCCGGGTCGGCACGGATCGCCCGGCAGACCTCGAACCCGTTCTTGCGCGGCATCATCACGTCGAGGAGCACGAGGTCCGGGTGCTGGTTGGCGATGACATCGAGCGCCTCGTCGCCGTCGCGCGCGGTCAGCAGCTCCACGCCGTCGTCCTCGAGCTCCTCGAGCGTCTGTTCGATGAGCAGGCGGATGTGCTGCTCGTCGTCGACGATGAGGACGGTCGGCATCGGGCGCCTCCAGGGCTGACGGGCGGGACGGAGGCAAGGATACGGCACCGATAGGTCACCATTGCCGCCGTGCCCGACGTCGAGGTCCGCCCTAATCGTCTCGTTGTTGCTGCTGTCGGTGGCGCACGCCGTCAACCACTCGTTCGCGGTCCTGCTGCCCCTGATCTTCCTCGCGATCATCGACGAGTTCGAGGTTGGCGTCGGGACCGTGGCGATCCTGGCTGCTGCGGGTGCGTTCGCCTCGGGGGCGGTCCAGCTCTCGTACGCGGAGCTGACGCGTCGCGTCTCGCGGCGTCGGTTGCTCGGGATCGGCGGGCTGCTCTTCGGGCTCGGCTTCGCGCTCCAGGCCATGGCCGTGAACTTCGTCACGTTCGCCATCCCCAACGTCGTGGCGCGGATCGGTGGTTCGCCCCAGCACCCGGTGGGGAACGGCCTGCTCGCCGAACAGTTCCCGGAGTCGCGACGCGGCTTCGCGATCAGCGCCCATATCGCCGGCGGGAACATGGGCACGGTGGTGGTGGCGATCGTCGGCGTCCCGCTGATCGCGTTGATCGGCTGGCGTGGGACCTCGGTGACGTTCGGTCTCGCGGCCGCCGCGATCGCGCTGCTCATCCTGTGGCTGGTGCGCGAGCGCGGCACGGACCGGGCGGCGGCCGTCGCGGGTGGCTCGTCCCGCGATGCCCTGCGGCGGGTCGATCGGCGATCGTGACCTGCGCTGGCTGTTCCTGACCTCCGTGCTCGGCGGCGGTGGTCGTGGCCTCGGCGTCGTGAACGTGTTCGTGCTCTTCTATCTCACGCTCGTGATCGGTCTCGACACTGCCACCGCCGGCCTGATGTACGGCGCGCTCATCGTGTTCAGCGTGCCGATGCCGCTCATCGCGGGCTGGCTGTCCGACCGGCTCGGACGCAAGCCGCTGATCATCGGCGCCTACCTCGGCGGCGCCGTCGGCTTCGCGGTCTTCATCCTCGCGGGCTCGTCGATGGTCTGGCTGTGGGTCGGGATCGTCCTCATGGGGCTTCTTCTCGTTCGCCGAGTCGCCGCAGCTCCAGGCCCTGCTCGCGGACATCGCGCCGCCGGCGACGCGCGACGCCTCCTACGCGCTGTACTTCACGCTGGCGTTCGGCGTGGGCTCACTGTGGGTCGCGCTGTACGGCGTGATCATCGACACGATGGGGGAGGCGACCGGCATCCCGGCGGTCTTCGCGTTGATGGGGATCTCGTTCATCGCCGCGGCCCTGGCCACGCTGCCGATCCATGCGGAACCGCGATCGACCGTCGTGGACGATGCGCACGTCTAGGGGCGGACGCAGCCGCTGCCATACTGCCGGGCGTGGACGCCAGGATCCTGCTCGTCGAGGATGACCCGTCGATCCGGGAAGTGACCGCGATCGGCCTGCGCGGTGCGGGCTTCACCGTCGTGACGTGTGACGACGGCCAGGCGGCGCTTGAGCGCTTCGCGGCGGAGCCGTTCGACCTGATCCTGCTGGACGTCATGCTGCCGAGGGTCGACGGTCTGGACGTCGCCCGGGCCGTGCGCCGAACGTCCACCGTCCCGATCGTCATGCTGACGGCACGAGCGGACACGACCGATGTCGTGGTCGGCCTCGAGGCCGGCGCGGACGACTACGTCCGCAAGCCCTTCGAGGTTCCCGAGCTCGTGGCTCGTGTCCGGGCGGCGCTTCGTCGGGTCGGTGCGAAGCCGTCTGAAGGCGAAGGCGCCGATGCGTCCGGCCAGCTGCGCCTGGGCCCGCTCGTCATCGACGTCGCGGGGCGGACCGTGACGCGTGACGAGCACGAGATCCCGCTCACCCGGACCGAGTTCGATCTGCTCGCCGACCTGGCGCGGCACCCCGGGCAGGTCCTCGACCGCGACACGCTCCTCGACCGGATCTGGGGGTACGACTACCTGGGGGATTCACGGCTCGTCGACGTTGCTGTCGGCCGACTACGGGCCAAGGTCGAGGCCGATCCGGCCAACCCTGCGTTGATCCTCACCGTCCGCGGCGTGGGCTACAAGGCGGCCCGGTAGCGCGATGGCCGGACCGCGCGGCGTCCGAGCCCGACTGACCGCGGCCCTGATCGGACTCGTCGTCGTGGCCGCGCTCGTCCTGGGGGTCGGGGGCTCGGTCTTCGTCGAGAGTCGGTTGCACGAGCAAGCGCTGCGCGACGCGGAGTCGCAGGCCGGCTTCGATCTCTCCGTGACGGTGCCGGAGCGCCAGCTGCCGGCTGATCCGACGCTCGACGACGTCGTCCGGAGTCGCCTCGCCGAGACCTTCGCGCAGCGAGGGACCCAGGTGGTCGTGGATCTCGGCGAGCAGGGGACGTTCCTCTCGCGGGCCGACCTCGGCGGCCTGCTGGAGGCGCTCCCGGCCACGATGCGCGGGCTCGTGGACGACGGCCAGCTGGCCTACGCGTGGACGTCCATCGGCGAGGAGCCGGCGCTGGTCGTCGGCGGGCGGCCGGCCGGTGGCGGCCCGGCGTTCTACTTCGTCCGCCCCGTCGGCGAGATCCAGGGGGCGGTCGATCAATTGCGCCTGGGCTTGCTGGTCGCGGCCGCCGTCCTCATCGGCCTCGCGCTCGTGACGGCCCGCTCGATCGCCCGGGGCGTCCTGGCGCCCGTGGACGAGGCCAGCCGGGCGGCCGACCGGATCGCGGCCGGCGACCTGTCCGCGCGCGTGCCTGTCACCTCGCAAGACGAGTTCGGCGAGTGGGCGGCGCGGTTCAACCGGATGGCGGACACGCTGGCGGACACGATCACGCGGCTGGAGGCCGCCGAGGAGCAGAACCGCAGGTTCGTGGCCGACGTGTCGCACGAGCTCCGGACGCCGGTCGCAGCGCTCGTCGCCGAGGCCTCCGTCCTCGACGGCCACCTCGACGGATTGCCGCCGGAGTTCCGCCGCGCCGGCGAGCTGCTCATCGCGGATGTGCGGCGGCTGCGCGCCCTCGTCGATGACCTCATGGAGCTGTCGCGATTCGATGCCGCCGCGGAGACGGTGACGCTCGAGCCTGTCGACCTCGTGCGGCTGATCCGTTCCGTGGTCAGGGTTCGCCTGCCATCGGCCCGGTTCGAGCCGCCCGCACCAACGCTCGTCGTGGACACGGACCCGCGGCGGGTGGAGCGGATCCTGGGCAATCTCCTCGACAACGCCCGCGAGCACGCAGCGGGGGCCGATGTCGAGGTCACGCTGGAGGCGCGCCCCGCCGAGGTCGTCCTGTCCGTCGCGGACCGCGGCCCGGGGGTCCCCGCCGACCGCCTGGACCGGATCTTCGAGCGATTCAGCAAGCTGGACCCCTCGCGAAGCCGGGGGAGCAGTGGCCTCGGCCTGGCCATCGCCGCCGAGCATGCCGCGGTCCTTGGCGGGCACCTCGTGGCGTCGCTGCACGACCCGGGCGGGCTCCGCGTCACGTTGGTGCTCCCGGTGGCTGTTGCCGGATCGTTACCCGCCGGCGATGGGTTCGTGATGCGAGGACTCGACGATGAAGGTCCACCTTCCCGCACCAGGGAGCCACTCCGATGATCCGCGAGCGAACCACCATCCATCCATCCCGTATCCGATCCCACCTGCTGGTCGGCCTCGTGTTGACCGGCCTCATCGTCGCCGCCGCGGCCTGCACGCCCAGCGGCGGCCTCGGTCCCGTTCCGACCCCTCCCATCACGCCAGTCCCGTCCGCCGGACCCAGCGCGCCCGATCTGACGCCCGCGCCGTCGTCCGCGCCGACGGCATCGCCGTCCCCGTCCGTCCCGGCCGGCACACCCGCGCCGACCCCCACGACCGCCCCGGTCACCACGATGGTCGTCCGGGCGTACTTCGTCCTCGACGGCGAGGTCGGCGTGGAGGGCCTCGTCCCGACCCTGCGCGACGTGCCGACAGTCCGTGGCCGTCGCCCGGGCGGCGATGGAGGTGCTCCTCGCCGGTGAGATCCTCGACGACTATGACGTGCTGTCCACCGCCATCCCGGCGGGGACCCGCCTGCTGGGCCTGTCCGTCAAGGACGGCATCGCCACCGTCGACCTGTCGCGCGAGTTCGAGTCCGGCGGCGGGAGTGCGTCCACCTTCTACCGGCTCGGCCAGGTCGTGTACACGCTGACCCAGTTCGACACCATCGACGCCGTCACGTTCCAGGTCGAGGGCCGCACGGTTACGACGTTCGGCAGCGAGGGCGTCATCCTCGACGGACCGCAGGCGCGTGCCGATTTCGAGGACCAGCTCCCGTCCGTGTTCGTGGACCGGCCGGCGTTCGCGGCGGCTGCCGGCGGCGGCGTCGTGCGCGTCAGCGGCAGCGCGAACGTCTTCGAGGCCGCGTTCATGATCACCATCCTGGACGGGTCCGGGAGGGTGATCGCCGAGGAGAACACGATGGCCACCTGCGGCACCGGTTGCCGCGGCACCTTCAGCGAGGAGGTCGAGTACACCGTCGGCACGTCGCAGTGGGGGACGCTGCGGGTCTGGGTCAGCTCCGCCCGCGACGGACTGCCGGAGGACGTCCGCGACTACCCGATCTGGCTGCAGCCCGCCGGCTGAGCGTCAACGGGTTCGGCCCGGCGAGGGGATGACGGTCCCTTCGCCGGGCCTTTGGTATCATCCGCAGGCTCTGTCAAACGAGCACCCTCGGTCGGGGCGTGGCGCAGCTTGGTAGCGCGCATCGTTCGGGACGATGAGGTCGGAGGTTCAAATCCTCTCGCCCCGACCATTGTCATGAGTCGCGACATATGAGTCACATGAGTCGGGACATGTGAGTCAGTAAGTCGCTGGAGACCCCGGCCATCGGCCGGGGTCTCGTCGTGCGTTGGGCGGAATCGAGGCGATCGGGCCGCTGCTCCTCCGGTCCGAGGCCGTGGCTCGACCTGCTTGCGGCCTGCGAAGGGGGGATCGTCGGCCCGGCACGGAGCGCGCGGCCGACGCCGTAGTCCAGCCTGGGCGCGCTTGCGGTCGGTCGCGTCCGTGGCCACGCCCCGGCGTCACATCCGGCGCCAGTAGCGCGGGTCCGCGAACCGGATCGGCCGCCCGAGCTCGTCTGTGAGCATTGCCGCGATCTCGTCGTACCGCGTCCCGCCGGCACCCGGATCTCGTCGAGCTCGCGGATCTCGGGGGCATGGGTCGTCGAGAGGTTCTGCATGTAATAGGCCGCGCGCACGAACGTCCAGGCCATGCCCGATGTCCGGAGACGGTCCTCGATCTTGCGGTGGGGCACGACGCGGTTCTTCTCAGCGCCCTGGATGGACAGGAACACGACGTGGCGTACGCCGCGCTCGGCGGCTGCGCGAAGGGCGGGCACGAAGACCCCGTCCACGTCGGCGACTGCCGGCGGACGGAGGAGGAACAGCCGATCGACGCCATCGAACGCGCCGAAGGTCGCCGGATCCGCGAAGTCGAATGGGACGCTCTCGACCAAATCGCCGAAGGCGCCGCGGGCAACCTCGACATCCCACGCGGCGACCCGAACCGGCGCGCCGAGCCGAAGCAGTTCGTTGACCAGCGGCGTGCCGACGTTGCCGGGCGCCCCGGTGACAGGATGGGCGAGGTCATGAAGCGGTGTCCTTGGTGGTAGGGGGAGCAGCGATGCCCCGCCAGGCCTGCGTGATGACCCGGTCGATCCAGGCGTCGTCCACCGGTTCACCGAGGACCGCTCGGGCGAGGACGGCCCCGAAGAGGCTCGCGTCCACGGCTTCGAAGTCGGCGTCCGCCGCGAAGACACCGCGCTCGACGCCATGCCGCAGGACGTGATGGACGACGGCGTGCCGCGGATCGAAGACGCGGCGCCGGAAGGCCGCGAGGAGCTCCGGATCGCGCCGTTCCTGTGCCAGTAGCGAGCCGAGGGTGGCGAGACCGCCAGGCGACGTGAGTGCCTCGGCCGTTCGCCCCAGCAGCGTGCGCAGCGCGTCGCGCGGGTGAGCAGGAAGCACCGGGTCAGGGCCGACGTTGAGGCGGAGCACGGCGGCGACGACGAGGTCCGCCTTGGAATGGAAGCGGCGGTAGATGGCTGGGCGGCCAACGCCTGCGGCCTCGGCGATCGCTGAGATGGACATCGCCTGGTAGCCGACATCACCCAGGAGGCGCAGGGTGGCGTCGAGGACCGCGTCGTCGATCCGGGTGTCGCGCGGTCGGCCGCGGGACGGAGCCGAAGCGTCAGGGCCGGAGGCGGCTGCGGCGCCCCCAGCTGGACCGATCATGGCCGCCCCGCGGGCTCGAGCGTCACGAGCACGAGGTGCGCCGTCGTCGCCGCGGTGGCGCGCGACTCGGGAGCGAGCCGGCCTTGGTCGTCGACATCGAGCCCGAAGCCGCGCAACATGGCGGGATCGCGCTTGGCGACCTGGAACGCGAGCGTCTGGTCGTAGCGCGGGTCGTCGGGCATGACGATCTCGCCGCGACCGCGCCGCCAGCCGTCGGGCAGACGCAGCTCCACGTCCGCCCCACCGAGGAGGTTCGGCCACCACCGATACGTCGGCGAGGTGACCATCACGACCCGGTCGCCCTCGCGCACGTACCCGACTGGCGTGGTAAAGGTCCGCCCGGACTTGCGCCCCCGATAGCGGAGCAAGAGGAGGGCCTTCGCCATCGGCCCGGCGAACCGGGAGTCGAGCAGCCGCTTCGTCAGCGGGTTCGTCGCGCCGATGACGCGCTGCATGATCTTGAACTGGCGGCTGTCGGTGAACGCTTGCGTCTCGGCCACGGGTACTCCACAGAAACGATACGGGCCAATACTGTAACCGAAATGGCGAGCGTCAGCCCGGCTGCAGGAACTCCGCGCGCCACGGCATGATGGAGCCTGTGCCGACGCTCCTTCCGCCTGCACGACTGCTCCTGATTGCACTTGCCGCCTTCGCCTACGGCCGGATCAGTGCCGAGCTACCCGCGCCAGTGGATCCGTCGAGGTTCTGGCTCGGAAATTTCGGTGCGCCATATCTGCTCCTGCCGTTCCTCGCCGGCGCGTGGCGCTTCGGCCCCCCTGGCTCGATGGTGGCCGGTGGTCTCGCCGGCGCCGCGCTCATCGCAGGGTTCTACGACGTCATGGCCGTCGCCGGCAACACCAACTTGATGATGGACCTGCCGCTTGACACCCCGGACGCGACCCGGATCGCCACTGCGTATGGCCGATGGCTCGGGACGTTCGTCCTCGGTCAGCCCGGCGGCATCCCGTGGCTGACCATCGCGATCGTCGCCGGCGGGTTGATGGGCCTCATCGGCCGGTACTGGCGAAGTACCGGCAGCCGCATTGCGGCCGCGATCCCGGTGCTGCCCTTCGTCGTGGAGCCAGTCGTCTACGTACTCCGCCTCGAGACGCGCGTCTTCCCGACCAACGGATACGCCATCGACCCGCTCAACCTCGCCATGTGGATCGGTGAGGCACTCCTGGGGGTCGCACTGTGGATGGTGTTGGGGCGTCACCGGCCGTCGCCAGCCGAGCGATAGTGTCCAGGTCAGGGTCCGCGGTCTGCCCGGACCAACCTGCACTCGGTGATCCCGATGCGTTCATTCGACGACGTCGCGGTGGCGCATCGGGCCGGGAGCCACTGGGCGATCGATGGCGTCCCGCACAGGCTGCCGCGGCAGCCTCCGGGGCGGGTCGGCGGCTAGCCGCATGACGCGACGATCGATCGGGTACCTCGTCGCTGGCCTTGCCGGCGGCGTGGCCACCAAAGCCGTCGACGACATCGCCGCCCGCACGGACTCCGTGGCGGGGGCCGTGCTCAGCGCCCTGGGATCGGCGCCGGCGTTCTGGCTGCTCGTCGTCGTCGGAATCGCCAGGCTGGAGCGCCGATCGAAACGGCTCGCGGCCCTGCGCGGCGCGGTGTACTTCATCGGCCTGGGCCTCGGGTACTACGCCTACTCCGAGCTGGTGCTCGGATTCAGCGGCGTGGGGCTTGTCGCCTTCTGGCTGGTTGCTGCGGTCGGCGTGGTCCCGGTCCTGATCGGCATCGTTCTGTGGGCGTGCGACACGGCGAACGACCCGGCAGCGACCAGTCGTCACCGCCTCTTGGGATGGGTCGTGATCGGCGCGATGCTCAGCCTCCCGTTCCTCCAGTTGGCCGTCTACGCGATCGTGTCTACCCAGGCCCAGGATCCGTCGGATCGCGCAGCCGCCCTGCTCAGCGCCGCCATCCAGCTCCCGATCATCGCGGCGATATGGCTCCTGCTGGCACGGACGTCGGCTGCCCGGCTGGCCAGCCTCGCGTTCGGCGTCCTCCTCGCGTGGCCCGCGTGGTTGGGCCTCGAGCTCCTCTTCCAGGTGCTCACATCGCTGGCCGGTCTCGGCCGCGAGTGAGCGGAGTCCTGGTCGCGGTTCGCTCAGGGCCCTCGCCCGCGCAGCCTCGCCATCACACCCGACGCGTGCGGCCGGCGTGCTTCAGCGACTCGTCGGCCGATCGGGCCATGCCATGGTTGGCGGCCGCCTCTACCCTACGTCCGTGATGGAGCGTGCGACGAGTGAGCCTCCCGGCTTCCGCCCGTGGCGGTTCCACGGTGGTGGTCACCTCGACGGGCGACGCCTCGAGTTGTTCGCGCTGGCCGCGCCGGTCTTCCGCCGTGACGCGTACCGCGGGGCGACGATCAAGCCCCTCGCCCATGCCTGCGGCCTCAGACCCGCGAGCCTCTATCGGTCTCGGCCATCGCCTCGATGCTGTCGTCGCCCACTCCCGGGGAGCGTCTTCGGGATCGCGGGCATCGTGGTGATCACCTGGTTGATCGGGCATGGGAGCCGCGCAGCGCACTCGCGGACTGCCGTCAGCGCGATGGAGAAGCCGGCATCGGCGATCTGGTCACGAGCACGGACGCCTCGGCATGGTGGAGGACGCGGCGAGCCACGCTACCGAGCACGAGCCGCTTCATACCAGTCTGACCACGTGTGCCCACGATGATCAGATCTGTCGAGGCGTCAGCGACGGCCAGCAACTCTACGGCGGGGTCACCGGTGCGCACCGAGGCCTGCGCCTCGACACCACTGGCCCTGAGCCGCTCGGCGGCATCCTCGGCGATCTGGAGGTGCTGCCGCGCAGCCTCGGCCTCGTACTCGCCCTGCCAAGCGAACGCATCGGCGTAGAGCGTCGGCGCCATGCCGATCGCCAGTGGGCGAATGATCTCGGCGACGCTGACGACGTTGACCGGGACTTGGCCCGCGATGGGCAACGAGGTCAGGACCCGCTCGGCCGCTTCCGCACTCGGCGAGCCGTCCGTGCCGAGGACGATCCGCGCGATCCGCGAGCCGCGCGCGACCAGGACGGGGCAGCGAGCCAGATCGACGACCTCCTGGGAGACCGACCCAAGCACCGACGATCGAATCGGACCGAGCCCACGAGAGCCGACCACCACCAATCCGGCCGCGACCCGTGACGCCTCCTCGACGATGACCTGTGGGGCACGGCCGCGGCCCACGAGAGAGTCACACGGCACGCCCAGGCCGCGCAGTCGAGCCAGCGGTGCCGCGAGCGTCGTCTCGGCCCGGGTGGCAAGGTCGCGATCGATCTCAGCCGTTGAACCCAGGACGAGCGGGCCCCACGCACTGCGAATGGCTCGGATGTCCGGGACCACGGTCAGCAGGAGTACCGGCACATCCGACGCACTCGCCAATGCGCCGACGAGCTCGACAGCGGTGTTCGCGTCGTCCGATCCGTCAAACCCGACGAGGATGCGGTTCATCTCGACCTCCGTTGGACCTTGACCAGACCGCTGAACCGCCGACCGAACGCCCAGCGCGGTGGGATCGCCGTAACGCGGCGGCGGATCCGCGGTAACTGCCGCTTGGTCCTGGTTGCGGCCGGCGAGATCAGACGCTGCACGGGGTTGATCCGGCGTGGTCGTCGACGCATCGCTTGGCCTCCTCTTGTGCTGGTCCGAACATTCTGCGATCGATGTTCGTGGCCGGAGCACGCTGCCACGAGAGCCGGCGTGCCCCGACCCTCACTCTCGCGGTTACGGGGATACGGATCGCGCGAAACCGAATGAACGATCCGTGAATTCGGGACGGCAACATGTCCTTCCGCTCGTCGCCCTTGCGTCACAAGTCCTGCCACATCGATCGCTCGAGACGATCGACTCGGCTCGCCCGCCCCACGATCGACCACCATGGCGACAGTTACCTCCCGGCGGCGTGTGGCGGCGCAGGGATCGCCGCATCGTCGAACGAAGGGTCGGGCTGCTCGCCAAGGAATTCGATCCACGCGCTCTTGATGCACGGGTAGTGCTTGGATGCCTCGGCGAGGTTCATGAAGTTCACGATGGTGGCCGCGAAACGATCACGCAGCGAGTCACTGATGATCCGGCCGCTGTCGTCGAGCGCCGTGTGCGCCTGGGCGAGCGAGAACATATCGGGGTAGACGCGGCTGCCAAGGTGCTCGAGGGGCACGCGGAGCGCCCACAGACCCCTGTTCCCGCCGACCATCGAGGGCGATGCCGACATGAGCAGGCAGTGGCGCTCGTTGAAGGGCTGCGGCCGAACGCGCGACACCCAGTCGATCGCGTTCTTGAGCACCCCCGGCATCGATGCGTTGTATTCCGGTGCGGCGATCACAAGGGCATCGGCGGCCTCCAGACGGCGGCGGAACGCGAGCGCTCCTGAGGGGAGTCCGCTCTCCGTTTGGGCGTCCTGATCGAACGACGGCGAATCGAAATCGGCCATCGACGCGAAGTCCACTTCGCCGCCTCGCTCCTCGATGGTCTCCGCGGCCAGGTGCGCCAGACGAGTGTTCAGCGACCCGGTGCGCAGTGATGCGGAGAACACCAAGTAGCGAACCAGCCCGGCATCGGCCGGCATGGGCGGCGGCGACGTGTGCATGGTCGATCGTCCTTTCGGTTCGGCCGCGGGAACGGCGGGCGCGGGAGCCTATCGTCGTCGCTTGCGCAAGAGGTGCCGAGCAGCGCGCGATACGGCGCCCTGTGGCTGCAGGATCCGGGCGGGAGTACGCTGCTGCCCTGCTCGGCCACGCTTGGTCATCCGGCCGATCGCTCGGGAGGAATGACATGCGCGCGATCCGCTTCAACGAATTCAAGACCTTTCCGACGCTCGAGGACGTGCCGCGTCCCATCCCCGGCCCGGGCGAGGTGCTGCTCAAGGTCGCAGGCGCGGGAGCCTGCCACTCGGACATCGGGATCTTCCATGACTTCGAGCGGGGCCAAGTGCCGTCGATCGTTCCGCCGTTCACGCTAGGCCACGAAACCTCCGGCTGGGTCGAGGAACTCGGGCCTGGCGTCAGGGGCTTCGAGAAAGGCGACGCCTTCCTGGTCTACGGCCCGATCGGATGCGGCCGCTGTGTTGCCTGCTCCCGCGGCCAGGACACGTACTGCGAGAACGTGGCCAGCATGGACTACCTCGCCAGCGGGATCGGTCGTGACGGTGGCATGGCGGAGTACGTCGCGGTTCCGGCGCGGAACCTCGTCCCCCTCGGTACGTCCGACCCGGTCGACGCGGCGCCCCTGGCCGACGCAGGTCTCACGCCCTATCACGCGATCAAACTCGCCCTTCCCCGGCTCGCCGGCGGTGGTCGATCGGCGCTGGTGATCGGGCTCGGTGGCCTCGGGCAGGTCGCGGTCCAGATCCTCACCGCGATGACGGGCGCGAAGGTCATCGCGACCGACATGCGGGACAGCGCCATGGAACGTGCCGCTGCCGACGGCGCTGTGACGGTGGCCGGCGGACCCGACCAGCTCGCGCAGATCCGTGACCTGACGAGTGGGCGTGGAGTCGATGCCGTCTTTGACATCGTCGGCGCGAGCCCGACGATCGAACTTGCGATGGCGTCCGTGGCGCAGCGCGGGAGGGTCACGATCGTCGGGATCGCGGGCGGCTCCTACTCGTGGAGCTTCTTCACGAACCCCTACGAGGCCGAACTCACGAATACGTATTGGGGCACGATCGAGGAACTGCACGAGGTGGCGGCGATGTACCGCGCCGGCCACATTCGACCCCTTATCGAGCGATACACCCTCGATGACGGCCTCGAGGCCTACCGGCGTCTGCAGGCGGGAGCGATCGAGGGGCGCGCGGTGGTTGTCCCACACGTCTGACAACGACATCAATGCGTGGCCAGCTGATCCGTCGCGCGATGCGAGATCGATGACGTAGGTTCCGCTGGGTCAGATCCTCTCGCGCCGACCAGACTGACCAATCGAGATTGATTGGTCCCCAGCCCCGAAGGCTGCATCCCATCCGTGGGCCTTCGCGTGGGCGGAGTTGACGGCGCGGACGTACCGGGTGGGGGAAACCTGGCGTCGACCTTGATCGGACCAGCGCGCCGTCATGCCCTTAAGCGTGACGGCGGCCGGTCGCGGTTCCTAGTTGGCCGATCGCGCCATGTCGTCAGTTCCCCCGGCGCAGATCACACGGCGGGGTCGGCGAAGACCGGCTCCCGCTCCTCGACGAACGCGCGGATGCCTTCCATGCGGTCGGGATGGACGACCGAGCGCCAGTGCTCCTCCATCATGATGGCGACCGCCTGCTCGACGGGCTCGCCCTGGCCCATCTGCACGGCCCGCTTGACCGACTGCACCGCCGTCGGTGAGTTGATGGCGATCTGCTCGGCGATCCGTAGCGCGGCATCCATGAGCTCGGCCCTCGGGTGGACCTCGTTGACCATGCCCAGCCGGTACGCCTCTTGCGCCGTGATCGGGAGGCCGGTCATCAGCATCTGCATCGCCCTGCCGGGCGGGAGGAAGCGCGGCAGGAAGACCGGCGAGCCGCCGCCTGCCGACAGCCCGACCATCGCCTCCGGCTGGCCGAACACCGCGTCGTCGCTGGCGATGATGAAGTCGGTGCTGATCGCCATCTCGCAGCCGCCCCCGTAGGCCATCCCGTGGACCGCGGTGAAGATCGGGCGACGGGACTGGCGCAGCTCGAGCAGCACCCGGTCGAACACCTGGCGCTGGCGGAGCCACTGCTCCTGGGTCATCGACTTGCGCTCGTACAGGTCCCCGCCCACTGAGAACGCCTCGTCGCCCGCGCTCGTGAGGATGGCCACCCGGACCGAGGCGCGGGCGCTGATCGTCTCGAGGATCTCGATCAGCTGTGCTGCGAGGGCCGTCGTGACGGCGTTGAGGGAGTGCGGCCGGTTGAGGGTGATGACCGCGATCCGACCCTCTGAGACGTAGTCGACGAGCACGAGCTGCTCGGGCTCCGGGACAGCGTCGGGTGCGCGGTAGCCGAGCTGCTGCATCCGGGTGCCGGTGGAAGTAGCCATCGTGCGGCGCCTCCGTAGTTGACAGTCCGGAAACGGCGTCCCGGGGTCGGGTTTCGAACCGTGGTCAGCCGCGGATCACGTCGAGCGGCTTGCGCACGGGGACCCGGTCCATGTTGAGGAGACCACGCTGGGTCGCTCCGGGCATCGCCTGAATCGGTCGACGTTGAGGTTCGATCGGTGCGGCGACGGCTCCCGCCTCGATCGGGATCTCGTAGGTTGCTAACGCGCGCCCAACACCTGTCGGGCGCGCCATGCGCTCGAGGTCGCGAGCGGCGACCTTCATCCCTGCGGCGCCGCGTGGTCCCTCATCGCCAGCCGACGCTCCAGCCACGGGATCACCACGTCGAGCTGCGCCTCGACGGCATCCGAGCGCGACAGGCCGGTCATGAGGAGCATGTAGTGGAGCGGCGGGCCGATCGTCGTGCGGGTGACGGCCATCGCCACGGGGTCGTCCGCGAGCGGTCCCAGCGCCGCCCGGAAGAGACGCACGAGCCCGAGCTCGGCGGCCTCGGCAACCCCGGCCCAGGCCCCTGCCAGCTCGGGGTCCCGCTGCAGGACGGGCCACCACGGATCACCGCGCTCGAAGTATGCGACCAGCTCCACCGCGAGCCGCTCGACGCGAGACGCAAGCGAAGGGTCCCCGTCGACGATCGAGGGATCGGGCGGCCGCAGGTCGTCCAGGATCCGTGCCCCGGCCGCGACGGCAAGCGCCTCCGGGGTCGCGAAGTGATTCCGGACGGTCGCCGGGGCCACGTCGGCAGCGTGGGCGACCGCCTTGGTCGTGGTGCCCGCGTATCCCAGCGTCCGATACAGCTCGACCGCCGCGCCGAGGATCCGGTCCCTCGTCTCCGCCTGCTGCTCGGCCCGTCGACCGAGGCGGTAGGGTCGTGGCAAGGCAGCACACCTCTCCGATGTCTATTGACTTTCTGGATACGTCAACGAAATACTACCACCCTCACGCCAGGCGATGGCGCTTACGGGAGGGTACGGGATGACGGATATCGATCGGCAGTGGCCGGCGGTCGCCCGATGAGCACGGCCATCCATCTGAGCGGCCCGGTCCTCGTCGGCGGGGCACTCCTCTTCGGCCTGACGGCCTTGCTCATCGCGTCGAGGCCCGTCATCGGAGCGACCATCCCGCCGGACGTCGCCTCGCTCCTTCTTGGCTCGGCCGCATTGCTGCTCCTGTCCCTGCCAGCGATGTACGTCGTCCAGGCGGACGCCACCGGTGCCCTCGGGCTGGTGGCACACACCCTGCTATCCGTGGGGCTGCTCCTCCTGGTCCTGGTCGCGGCGACGCCCCTTCTCCAGCCGTCCGTCAACGGCCCGATCGGCGAGCATCCTCTCGTCTTCCTCCTCGGCATCGCGCTCACCCTCGGACTCCTGCTGACTGGGATCGCGACGTTCCAGGCGGACGTCTTCCCGCGTCCCGCGGCGGTCCTCCTGCTGGGCGCGATGGCCGGATTCCTGTTCGTCTTCTTCGTCGCCGAGTTCCTGCCCCCTGCGGCCGGACAACTTGGGACGGCCATCTTCGGGGTCCTGCTTGCGCTCGGGTTCGCCTGGATCGGCGTGGCGCTCTGGCTTCGGAGCCCCGCAGCTTGAACGCACATGACGTGCGCGGCGTCGTCGGGGTCCAGACCACGACGACCTGCCGGCATCGGAACACGAGGCGCTGCTCGTGGCAAGCGGTCGTGGCCCCTAGGCTTGAGATGACCAGCCGTCCCCGCGCCCCCAGGAGGTCCATCCATGACCATGGAGTACGTCTCCCTGCCCGGTGAGACCGCTCCGCCCGTTCCTGACGGGCCGAAGCTGTGCAGCGGCGACGACATGCGCATCCTGCACAACGCGTTCCTGTTGGCGTACGAAGCAGGCGCCCGGACTGGTGCGCGGCGCTCCCGCCGGCGACACGGCGCGCAGCGAGTTCGTCGGCCAGTGGCTCGCCGATCTCGACGCGACGCTGCACACGCATCACGAGAGCGAGGACGAACTCCTGTGGGCCAAGCTCGAGCAGCGCGCTCCCGCCTGCGCGCTGCACGTCGGCCAGATGCGCGCGCACCACGCGCAGGTCGCGGCGCTGCTCGAGGAGGCGAGTCCGCTCCTCGCCCGATGGCGCACGACGGCCGACCCGGCGGTCGGCGAACAGCTGGCCGATGCCTACGAGCGGATGCTCGACGTGCTCAAGGTGCACCTGCGCCGCGAGGTGGTGGAGGTCGTCCCGGTCGCGGAGCGGGTGGTCACGGCCGAGGAGTGGGAGGCGATGGCCGACCACAGCGTCGGGGCGATCCCGAAGAGCCGCCTGCTGCCGCAGCTCGGGATGCTGCTTGCGAACTCCACGCCCGCGGACCGCAAGCAGTTCTACGCGGGCATGCCCCTCTCCGTGAAGGTGCTCTGGCGCCTCGTGGGCAAGCGCCAGTACGCGAAGCAGTTCCAGCAGCTGTTCCCGGGCAAGCCGGTCCCACCGACCATCTGACGGCAGGGCCTGCTCGGTCGAGGCCCTCCTTGCCCGGGGAACGAGGCGCTCCGGGTACGACCGCGGCGCTGTCATTCGTCGGACTGGGCGACGTCCCTCGGCTCCGGCAGCCGCGGTGCCAGGATCCACACCAGCTGCGCCGTCGTCGTCGCCCCCACCTTGGACCGGGCGTTCGCCAGGTGGTGCTTCACGGTCGAGTGCGACAGACCGAGGCGGTGGGCGGCCGCCTTCTCCGACCCGGCGACCAGCACGGCCGCGACGACTCCGACCTCGCGGTCGGTGGCGCGCTCGGCGGGTCGGGATGACCGGCGCGTCATGCGCTCCGGAGCCAGTCGAAGGGCTCGGGAGGCTCGGCGAGCCGCATCGTGATCGGAAGGTCGGTGGTCGCGGGGCTATCCCTCTCGCCCCGACCAGATCGACCTTGTTTGACGCGGACGACGCCGGCCCCGAAGGCCGCGTCCCAGCCTCGCGCCTTGGCGTGAGCGGTCAGCGCGAACGTGAAGTCGTTCGCCCCCAGGACGTCGATCCGCTCGAACACGGCCTCCGCGATCGCGTGCCGCCCGGCGTCCGAGGTCTTGGCCCACAGGTCCGGCAGCGACTCGAGGTACGTGCGTGCCTCGGCGGCAGTCGGGATGCGTGATGGCCGGACGACCGTAGCCGCCGCCTCGGCGTCGAGACGAGTCGCCTCCGGTGCTACGCCTTGGAGTTGGGGGGGTCTGGTGTAGCGGATGCGACGCGCTCCTCAGGGCACCCCGGCGACGCGCAGGTCGATCGCAACCGGCAGCGAGTCGCAGGCCCACGAACTCAGCGATTCCCCGTCGATCCATCCCTGGTACTTCGCCGCCAGAAGCCGGCGGGCGAGGCCGTCGTCGGGCCCGCCCTCGATCTCGGCCGCCGCTCCGTCGAACCAGCGCTCGCCGAGCCGGACGCGCACCCTGGGGTCGGCGCGGATGTTGCGTACCCAGTGGGCCTGATCACGTCCGCCTGAGAGCAGGTAGATCCGGTCGCGCGCCGGGTCGGCAGCGAACCAGATCTCGATCGGCCGCGGCCGGCCGGTCCGGCGGCCGATCGTCTCCAGCTCGCAGACCGAGCGGCGGGCGAGCTCGGGCGCAAGCGTCACGCGATGCTCCCCGCTCCTGCGTGACTCAGGCTGCCGCCGAGGGCGAGCTCGTGTGGGCGTCGATCAGCGCCCGCGCCGCCTCGGCGACGGTGGTTGCGTGGTTGTCAGGCCCGAACATGCGGGCGGCGACCCAGGCGCCATCCATGAGCAGGAGCAGCTGGGCTGCCAGGCCATCGGGATCGGCAAGGCCAGCGTCGCGCGCCAGCTCGGCCAGGCGCTCGAGCACCCGGCGCTTGTGCGCCAGCGCCACCTCGTGCCCGGGATGCTCGAGCTCGGGGAACTCGGACGCGGCGGCCTGGAACGTGCAGCCCAGGCACTGGGGACTCGTTGCCAGCTTGGCCGTCGCCGCGAAGGCCGCCAGGAGCTTCGCCTTCGGATGGTCGACGGCGGCGATCTCGGCCTCGAGCCAGTCCCAGAACTCGGCGTTCGCCCGCTCGAGGTAGGCGGCGATCAGGTCGTCCTTCGATGGGAAGTGGCGATAGAGCGTCATCTTCGCCACACCGGAGCGCGCGACGATCGTGTCGATCCCGACCGCGTGGTAGCCGTCCCGGTAGAAGAGCTGGCTGGCCGTATCGAGGATCCGATCCCGGGCCGAGCGCTCTGCCGGCGCGACCGTCGCCATGTAGCTCACCTCTTGCGCGATACAGACCTGTCTAGTAGCCTACTGCGATACAGACCTGTCTATCACAGTGAATGTACCACAGGCACCAAGCCAAGGAGCTCGACGATGCACGCCACGGCTGAACGAACCGATCTCGTCGACACGAGCCCGAAGGTCGATGGTCCGCGAACCGACCCCGAGATCACGACGACGCTCGGTCGCAGCGACGTCCACGTGTCGCGCCTCGGCGTTGGCGCCATGACCTGGGGCGACCCGTCGGGCCGCGCCCGTCTTCACCCGGCCAAGCTGGCCTACGGCGGGCCAACCGGCATCGAGGACGAGCGAGCGGCGCTGCAGGCGAGCCTGGCGGCCGGGGTGACGCTGTTCGACACGGCGGCGATGTACTCGTTCGGCGCCGCCGAGCGGCGACTCGGTGAGCTGAGCCGCGGGCGCGAGCTCCAGATTGCCACCAAGTTCCCGCCCGGCATGCGCGCCCGAGCGGACGACCTGCCGGCTGCTCTCGAGGCCAGCCTCGCCCGCCTGGGCCGCACCTCGGTCGACCTGTACATGCACCACTACCCGTCTGGCCGGGTGTCGATCCCCCGCCTCATGGACCTGATGGCCGACGCGGTCGAGGCCGGCAAGGTCCGGGCGGTCGGGGTCAGCAACTACTCGGCCGAGCAGCTACGCCAGGCACACGCGGCGCTCGCCGAGCGCGGGATCCCGCTCGCGTCGATCGAGAACGGCTACTCGCTCCTCGATCGACGGGTCGAGACGAACGGCGTCCTCGACGCCTGCCGCGAGCTGGGGATCACGCTCATCGCCTATCAGCCGCTGGCCAGCGGCGCGCTGACCGGCAAGTACGCCGACGGTAGGCGGCCGACGGGACTGCGGCGCTTGATGGTCCGTCACTTCCGCGGCTCGGGCCGTGAGGCCGCGGCCCCGGTCATCGCGTTGCTGCGCGAGATCAGCAACCGCCACGACAAGACGCCGGCCCAGGTCGCCCTGCGCTGGTTGATCGAGCAGGGCGATGTCATCCCCATCCCGGGAGCGAAGAACGGCCGCCAGGCGGCCGCCAACGCCGAGGCCCTGTCGTTCGCCCTGACCGCCGACGAGATCGAGGCAGCTCAACCACGCAACGCTGGCCTGGCGCTAGGCGCTGGATCGAATACAGCACGAGGTCTTGCGCGATGAAGTTCGGACTCCAGATCTACTCGTTCACCTGGCCCGGCGGACCCGAGGCGATCGGCCCGACGCTTGCCCGCGCCGTGCGCACCGCCGACGACGTCGGCTTCGACTCGATCTGGGTCATGGACCACTTCTGGCAGATCGGTGGGCCCGACTCCGAGCTCCAGCCGATGCTCGAGGGCTGGACGACGCTCGGCTTCATGGCCGCCAACAGCGAGCATGCGCGCCTGGGACTGATGGTCGGCGGCGTCCACTACCGGAACCCCGGACTGTGGGTCAAGGCCGCGACGACGCTCGATGTGCTGTCCGGTGGCCGGGCCTGGCTCGGCATCGGCGCCGCCTGGAACCAGGCCGAGTCCGAGGGCCTTGGCTTTCCCTGGCCGAGTCAGCACGACCGCTTCGAGATGCTCGAGGACACCCTCCAGATCGCGTATGGGATGTGGCAGGGCGAGCGCGGCTCCGAGGAGGAGTTCCAGGGCCGCCAGTTCCGGGCCACGCGGCTGCTGAACGTGCCCCAGTCGATCTCCCGCCCGCGCGTGCCGATCATGATCGGCGGCGGTGGCGAGAAGAAGACGCTTCGGCTTGTCGCCCAGTACGCCGACGCGTCGAACATGTTCGGAGGGCCGGCCGAGCTCCTGCCGAAGTACGCGATCCTGGCCGAGCACTGCGAGGCGGTCGGGCGCGACTTCACCGAGATCGAGCGGTCCAATCTGCAGGGCGTCTCGCTCTCGGACGCGAGCGCCTGGGGCCGGCCGGCCGAGACGACCGACCAGATCGTCGAGCGCTTCGGGCGCCTCGCCGAAGCGGGCGTGCAGCACGTGATCGTCAGCACCGCCGATGCCCACGATCCGGCCGCGCTCGAGCGGCTCGGTCGCGACGTCCTGCCGCAGCTTCGCGACGTGGAGGCGGCGGACCCGCGGCGGCTGGCGAGCTAACGGTCCCGGATCCAGCCCGCGGCCCTCCACGGTGCTGAAGGGCCGCGGCCCTTCAGCTGGGCTCCAAGCCTTCGACCACCAGCCACCCCTCGGCTCGTCCGCGGTAGATCAGCTGCTGGGTGGTGCGGCCCGAGCGCGCCCGCAGGTCCGCCAGGTGCCGCTTCGCCGTACTCGGTCGGACGCCGACACTCGCAGCCGCGTCTTTCTTACCGTCGCCGCGCTGCAAAGAGCCGATCGCCTACCGGTCGACGCCCGTGACCCGTATCGTGGGGGTCACATGGTCGTGCCATCCCCGCTGCTCGAGACCAAGCTCTACGTCCCCACGCTGCGACGCGGTCTGGTGACACGTCCGAGACTGAGTGAGCGGCTGAACCGCGGTGGCGAGTCGAAGCTGACCCTGGTCTCCGCGCCCGCCGGCTTCGGCAAGACCACCCTGCTGGCCGAGTGGCTGGCATCCACTCCGGTCGAGAAGCAGACGGCGTGGCTCTCGCTCGACCCAAGCGACAACGAGGCCGCACCCTTCTGGCCCTATGTGATCGCTGCGTTGCAGACGGCGGCGCCTGGGATCGGCGCAACTGCTCTCTCCCTCCTGCAGGGCGCCCCAGCCACCGCCGATCGAGACGGTCTTCGCGACGCTGCTCAACGAGCTCAGCGCTCTGCCGAACGACGTCGTGCTGGTGCTCGACGACTACCACGTGATCGACGCGCACGACATCCAGGACGGGATGTCGTTCCTGCTGGAGCACCTGCCGCCGCGGCTGCACCTCGTGATCACTACCCGCGCCGACCCTGCGCTGCCGCTGGCTCGCCTGCGGGCGCGTGGCGAACTCGTCGAGATCCGTGCGGCCGACCTGCGCTTCACGCCGGAGGAGGCCGCCGCGTACCTCAACGAGGTGATGGGGCTGGATCTCGGGGCGAGCGAGGTTGTCGCGTTGGAGGCGCGGACCGAAGGGTGGATCGCCGCCCTCCAGCTGGCAGCGCTCTCGATCCAGGGCCGAGACGACGTCGCGGGCTTCATCGCGGGATTCGCCGGGGACGACCGCTACATCGTCGACTACCTGGCCGACGAGGTCTTGCACCGTCAACCCGAACATGTCCGCCAGTTCCTACTGCAGACCTCGATCCTGGGTCGGCTGACTGGCCCTCTCTGCGATGCCGTTACTGGTCATGAGGGCGGCACGGCGATGCTGGAGGCGCTCGATCGCGGGAACCTCTTCCTCGTCCCGCTTGATGACCGCCGGCGCTGGTATCGCTACCACCAGCTCTTTGCCGACGTGCTGCGCACGCGCCTCTTCGATGAGCAGCCAGCGTGGGTGCCCGACCTGCACCGTCGTGCCAGCGACTGGTACGAGCACAACGGTGACCGCTCCGAGGCAATCCGGCACGCGCTGGCGGGCGAAGACTTCGACCGAGCCGCCAGCCTGATTGAGTTGGCGGTGCCGGCGCTGCGGCAGGGTCATCAGGAGGTGACGGCGCTCCGGTGGCTTAGGGCGCTACCGGATGAGGTCATCGGGCGAAGACCGGTCCTGAGCGTCGCCTACGCCTGGGCGCTGTTGTCCATCGGCGAGCTCGAGGACGTCGAGCGCCGTCTGGGAGACGGCGAGCGCTGGCTCACGGCGCCCCACGGTGTGCCAGATGAAGCCGGAGCCGGGCGGCCGGAGATGGTTGTCGTAGACCGGCGCGAGTTCAGCCTCCTGGCTGCGCTGATCGCGGTCTACCGAGCCGTGCTTGCCCAGATCCGAGGCGACGTCGCGACGACCGTCCGGCACGCTCGCGAGGCACTGAATCTGGCTCCCGAGGACGACGATCTCCTCCGCGGGGCAGCGGAGGCGCTCTTGGGATTGGCCACATGGGCGAGCGGGGACCTCGAGACCGCGCATCGAATCTACGGCGCTGGGATGGCGCGGGTGCAGCGGTCTGGCAGCCTCTCTGATGCGCTCGGTGCTGCGATCGCCCTGGCGGACATCCGGATCACCCAGGGACGGCTGCGTGACGCGATCCGGACGTACGAGCAGGCATTGCAACTGTCGGCAAAGCATGGCGAGCCAGTCCTGCGGGCCACGGCGGACATGTACGTGGGACTGAGCGACCTCGCCCGTGAGCAGGGCGACCTCCAGGCCGCCACACGGCATCTCCAGGCGAGCAAGGACCTGGGCGAGCACATGGGCTACCCGCAGAACCGCTATCGGCTGCATGTCGTGACGGCCCGCATCCGGCAGGCTGAAGGGGACCTCGATGGCGCGCTCGATGCACTCCACGAGGCACAGCGCCTGTACATGCCGGACTTCATCCCGGACGTCCGTCCCTTGCCGGCGCAAGAGGCGCGAATCCTGCTCAGGCAGGGGCGGTTGGCCGAAGCGAATGCGTGGGCTCGGGCGCGAGGCCTGTCGCCTCAGGACGACCTGACGTATCTGCGCGAGTTCGAGCACGTCACGCTTGCGAGGGTGCTCCTGGCCCAATCCACGCTGGACCGTTCGGACGGGTCTGCCCGTGACGCCTTCGCGCTACTGGGTCGCCTGCTGCGAGCAGCGGAGGACGGTCAGCGGACGGGCAATGTCATCGAAATCCTTGTCCTGCTGGCGCTTGCCCACCAGGTGCGAGGCGACATGCCTGCCGCTCTTGCCGCCCTCGGACGTGCCCTGGCGCTCGGCGAACCGGAAGGCTATGTTCGCGTCTTCCTCGATGAGGGCCCACCCATGGCGGCCCTGCTGCAGGACGCCGCGAACCGGGGAATCGCCCCGGACTACGTTCGCCGCCTTCTGACGGCCGCTGTCCGCCCCGAGGACAACGCCGGGAACAAGGAGGCGCTCATCGAGCCGCTGAGCGACCGTGAGCTTGACGTGCTGCGGCTGCTTGGGACCGATCTGGCCGGGCCGGAAATCGCCCGCGAACTCGTGGTGTCGCTGAGCACGGTGCGGAGTCACACCAAGAGCATCTACGCAAAGCTCGGCGTGAACAACCGCCGGTCCGCCGTGACCCGGGCCGAGGAACTCGACCTCCTGTCGCGAGCCCGCAACCGACCGTAGCAGAGGCGCGAAGCCCCGGTCGGCCGCCCGCAAGTCGCCTCGCGGCTCGATCGAAGATTCATCACGTCAAATCCCCACATGTGGGGATGCTCGCTCCCCACGTCCGCTCCGATGCTCGGGACCACGCCGGCAGACAGATCGCAGGACCGGCGGAAGGGAGCAGATGAGCGGAACGACACGCATCGACCGCGACCGCCACGAGGACGGCCGCTACGAGATTCGCCTCAAGGGACATCTGGATGGCCGATGGGCTGCCTGGTTTGACGGCCTGAGCCTCAGCCACGAGAGCGAGGGCGTCACCGTCATCCGTGGCGGCGTACCCGATCAGGCGGCGCTCCATGGCCTGCTCCAGAAGGTGCGCGACACCGGATTGCCACTGGTCTCGGTGACGCACGTCGACGCCGACCCGACCGGGACGCCCGGCACCGAGCCTCGATAGCCCAATACGAACGCACGAAAGGGAAACCGACATGACAACCGCCGTTCGAACCGCCGCAACGAAACGACCCCCGATGGATTCGATGCGGAAGACCGCGCTCGTCGCGGGCATCCTCTACCTGATCACCTTCATTTCGGTCGCGACACTGACCCTCTACAGCCCGGTGCTGAAGGACCCGGCCTACATCCTGAGCTCCGGAAGCGACACCGGCCTGCGCTGGGGCGCCCTCATCGAGGTGATCGTCGCGCTCGCCGGCATCGGCACCGCCATCACGCTGTACCCGGTCGTCAGGCGCCAGAACGAGGCCGTCGCGCTCGGATTCGTCACCTCGCGCGTCATCGAGGGCGCGATGCTCCTCACGGGTGTCGTGAGCCTTCTCTCGCTCGCGTCCCTGCACCAGGTGGGCGCCGCGGCCGGCGCCGACTCGACCGCGCTTCTCACCAGTGGCGCCTCGTTCGTCGGGACGTACAACGCGGCGTTCCTGATCGGCGGGACCCTCATGCCCGCGATGAATGCCCTCCTGCTCGGGTACCTGATGTACCGATCCAGCCTCGTGCCGCGACTCATTCCCGCGATCGGACTCGTCGGCGGCGTCTTGATGACGTCTTCCGTGATCGGACAGATCCTCGGCATCAACGAGAAGATCTCGGTGTGGTCTCTCATCGCGCTCCTCCCGATCTTTCTCTGGGAGCTGTCGCTCGGCCTGTGGATGACCTTCAAGGGGTTCCGCAAGGAAGCGCCGCTGATGGTCGAGGCCGCGGCCGAGGCGGAGAGCCCGCACGGATCGGCACCGGCAGTCCTGTCACCGATCGCCGTCGCGACGACGGCGGGTGCAGCGTGACCGCCACCGAGGCGCGGCCGACTCGTGTCCCGCCGCGAGTGGTCATCCGTGTTGTCTGGCTGCTGCACCGCGCACTCCTTCGGTTCAGCGGGGGACGGGTCGGGCTGCGGGCTCCGGGCGACAAGTTCGGGCTGCTGCGCCTGACGACGGTTGGGCGCCGCTCGGGTCAGCCACGAGTCGCGATCGTTGGGTACTACGAGGACGGCCCGAACCTGGTCACGTTGGCGATGAACGGCTGGGCCGAGGCCGACCCCGCGTGGTGGCTGAACCTGCAGGCGCACCCGGACACCGTCGCCGCGTTGGATGACGGCGTGCGTTACGTCCGTGGTCGCGCTGCGGAAGGCGACGAGCGTGATCGGCTCTGGGCTCGGTGGGTCGAGTTCAGCGACCAGTACGACGGCTGGGCGGCGCTCCGTTCCGGGAAGACCGCGATCGTCGTGCTCGAGCCTCGCACCGGTGCCGGAGTCACCGCGTAGGCGTCGCTCCGGCGGTATCCGCCACGTGATGGGAAGGGCCCCGGAGCTCGCCTCCGGGGCCCTTCACCGAATTCGTACTTGATGGCTCGAAGCAACCGCGACCTCGCCCGAGACGGTCGCCGCACGCAGGAGACAGCATGTCCTCACCCAAGCAGCTGGCGAGAATCGCCGGTGTCTTCTATCTACTGGTCGGCATCTTCGGCGGCTTTGCCGAAGGCTTCGTAGACCCCAAGCTGCACGTCGCTGGCAATGCCGTGGCCACAGCCGGGAACGTCGCCGCGAACGCCGAACTCGTCCGCATGGGCGTCGTCGCCCACCTGGTGGACGGGGTCTTCTTCGCCCTGACCGCGATGGCCCTGTACCTGTTGCTGAACCACGTTCACAAGAACGCAGCCAGGTCGATGGTGATCTTCGTGGTGATCGCGGTCGGCATGATCTGCCTCAACGCCGTCTTCCTGTTCGAGGGCATGCAGGTCGCAACCGACCCGTCCTACGTGACCGCCTTCGGGGTGGCCGGATCGAGCGCGCTCGTGATGATTCTGCTGGACATCCAGCACTACGGCACGCTGGCCGCTCAAGTCTTCTTCGGCCTCTGGCTGGCGCCGCTCGGGTATCTCGCCTACCGATCCGGGCTGTTCCCGAAGGCCCTTGGGGTCGTGCTCGTCCTGGCCACCGTCTCGTACCTGGCGGACTCGCTCGCGGCGTTCCTGGTCCCCGACCTCGAGCTCCAGATCAAGCCCTTCCTGATCATCGCGCCCCTTGTCGGCGAGATCTGGATGGTCGTGTACTTGCTGGTGAAGGGTGTGAAGTCCGGACGCCAGGCCGATCCCGCGCCCGTGGCCGGCCTCGTGCCCGTCAGGCCCTGAAGTCCTGTTGCGCTGTCATCTCACGGGCGGTGGCATCTGGCCACCGCCCGTGATCGTTGGGACCACCGAGTCTGCACGGACCGACAGATCCAGCGGCCCATCTCGCTCGAGGGACGGAACGACGAGCTATCCCTCTAGACATCCGGCGTAGATCAGCTGCTCGGTTGTGAGGCCTGATCGGGCGCGCAGGTCCGCGAGGTGCCGCGTTGCAGTACTAGGCCGGATGCCGACTAGCACCGCCGCCTCGGGGACGAGGCCTTGTTCGTGAGCAGGGCCGTGACGACCTTCGCCTCACGCCCCGCCAGACCGCGGACGCCTCGAGGCCCAGGAGCGCGAGGATCGCGCCCAGGAGGGGCAGGAGGATCCCGGGGTTGATGTCGTAGTCGGGGACGGCGACGTCGAGGACGAGGAGGACGACGAGGACGAGCGTGAGCGCGGCAGCCGCGCCGATTCGGGCCGAGCTGTAGACATCGGCCCGGCGCTGGTCCGCATCGGCAGCAACTCGGGTCGTCGCTGGGGGTCGCCCTCATCGGCGCGATCGTGCTGGCCGGCCTGACGACGACCTTCGTCTCGACGATCCAAGACGACCCGCGCATCAGCGCCGAGGTCGCCGCACGGGTCGGGACCGCTGTAGACTCCGGAGTCGACTTCGTTTCCTCTGCCGACATCGAGAATGCCGCGCGCGCAGCCGGGCTCGACGCCGAAACCACGGCCGCGATCGTGGACGACTAGGAGGAGGCGCAGCTCCGCTCGCTCAAGGCGGGATTGCTGGTAGCAGCGCTCCTCGCGCTCGTCTCGCTCGCGTTCACCAGAGGCCTGCCAGGGACCGTGCCGATCACTGGGTCGGCGCAAGGCGACGGTACCGCCACGCCCGAGGGCGTCGCACCTGCGACGACGTAGCAGGGGTCATGGATGGAGACGAATCGAACCACCGGCGAGACCAAGATGGACGACGATGACCTGCGACTGGCGAACGGCCGCGGCACGTCGAAGTCGGCCGATGTCATGCCGCTCGACCGTTTCAACGCGTTCTCCGACGGCGTCTTCGCCATCGCCATCACGCTGCTCGTCCTCGAGCTCTCCATTCCGGTTGCGGACGAGCCCCTGCTGCCCGCGCTGGCAGAGCAGTGGCAGGAGTTCCTCGGGTATCTGATCAGCTTCGCGTTCGTCGGGGGGATCTGGGTCAGCCATGCCGGGATGACGAAACTGATGCGGCACGCTGACACGTTGGCCTACGGAATCGACCTCCTGATGCTCCTCTTCGTCGCTCTCCTTCCGTTTTCGACCAATCTGATGGTCACCCACCTATCCGGTCCGGACGTCGAGGCCGCGGTCATCATCTACGGGGTCAACGTTCTCCTGGTGTCGCTCTGCCTCAGTCTGTTGATGTTCTACATCGCCAGCGAGCGGTCGCTCGTCATCGACGGGGTCGCGGACGCGACCCTGGAGGCTAAGGTCCGGCAGCGGTGGGTCGTGATCGGGCTGAACGTCGCCGCTATCGCCCTCGCTGTGGTGGCGCCGCTCGCCGCGGTAGGGGTGTACCTCTTCATGACGCTCCTCGCGCTGGCTCTCCCGCTGATCCACCTTCGCCGGCGCCGGCGATAGCGAAATCGAGTCCCGATCGGCTGAGCCCGATTGCGTGGCCCCGGCGATTGTCGATGGGGTAGGTTCCACGGGGTCAGATCCTCTCGCCCCGACCAGACCCATCTCATCCTCTGCGAGAGATGGAGCTTCCCCGGATGACTTCGGCTAGGCCGCGGCCGATTGCGTGTGGCGTCCTTAGCCCCGATTAAGGCGTCGCAGCCCGAGACATACCCCCGTTCCACCCCGGGCGCAAGGTGCACTGGCGCGTTGATGACGCGCTAGGAGCCCGTCCCGAACAAGAAGCGCTGCGCGATGGCGTCGAGCTCCGGGAGGCGCTCCGGGTCCATCGTCTCGAGTGCGACCTGTAGGGTCGTATCCCCGTTCGCGAGCAGGTAGAGGCGGTCGACGATGCCGGGGATCATGGCGAACTCAAAGTCCGACGGTGGCAGTGATCGCATCGTCGGCACCGCGGGAGCCCCGTTCGAGTAGAAGCAAGTCCCAGACCACTTGGGATCCAGGCGCACATCGATAACGACGCCCGTCAGGCCCCCGACAGCCACCGTCCGGGCCTTCGTGACCAGGAGCCCCGGCCGGGTCCGGAGCTCGGCTGAGATCGCGGCGGGGGTCTCGGCGACGCCCGGCTCTGGTCGCGCCGCCATCGCTTCGGTTGAGCAGTCACGGCTGGCGGGGACCGCGTGCAACCCCACCGACACATAGTCCGTGGTGTCCGGGTCAACGCCGCCGACGTTCTTGCCCGGAGGGATCAGGAGGAAGTTCCCCGGCAGGTCCTCAAAGTTCTGCCAGCCATCTGGAACCGTGTACGTGATCGGGAGCTCGAAGACCGTCGTGCGATAGGTTCCGGCCTTCAGCGCGCCGAGGCATGAGCCGCCATCGTTCGGGTTGGGACATCGGGGCGTTGTCGAGGCGGCCGGCGGCGGGACAGCGGGAGTCGCCAGGGGGGTCGCGGCACCCGTCGGTCCACTCGATCCCGGGCCCACTGACGAAGCACGTTGTGAGCCGGCCGGCGCAGGCGACGCGCACCCCGCGACGAGCAGGAACACCAGGAGCACCGCGTGGTTTCGCCGCATAGTCCATCCTCCAACATGATCGACGCGGGGAGCGCGTCGGCTGTGGGCTTGAAGGCGCTGAGCCGCTCCTCGCTGTCTGCCCAGACCAGGATCGCGAGCCGTCTGCCCGCGACCTCGCGTGCGTAAAGAACCCCCGGCCGGTCCACGGGGACTAGTTGCGCCGGCGGTTCGCCTCGACCTGCGGATGGGACGACCGATCGTCTCATCAGCTCTCCTCTTGAGGCCTGGGGAGGCACAGAGTGCGGTCACGGGTCGAAGCGGATGGAGTTCACGAAGGCGGTGCCGATGGGCAGCCATCCGTCGAGGTAGGCCGGAGTCGCTGCCCAGATCAGGACGACGACAGTGATGCCGTTGACGTCGGCGACGATCAGACGCCCGGGATTCGTCAATGGAACGTCGCTGCTGAGCCCGGGCCGGTAGTGGAAGTCGCCGACGCTGGAGGCGCGAACCTCCACGGACAGCGCCGGTCGTCCATCGAGCGTCGTGGGCGTCGCCTCGCCGAGATCCGTGTGGGCCATGGTCCGCAGGTCCTCGATGAACTGGGCGGGATCAGTTGAGATCGCAGTTCGACCGCCGCTCTGAGTTACGCCGTGAACCGTGGGTTCCTGCGCAGACACGACGGTGACCCCACCTCCCACAGCGGGGCCGCCCCCGCTCGGGCCCGAGCCCGGGTCCCCGCCTGCCTCGACGAACGGATAGATGCGGTCGTCGAACGCGGGCAGCGTCAGGGACGACCCTGCGGGGATCGTGTACGAGAACGGCCGGACGAAGTCGCCCGCGCGGCCCGTCCCCGCGGGAGTAAGAGAGGGAGTTGGGCTCGCCACGGCGGCTGTCGACGATGGGGTCGGGGTGACGGCCGGCAGCTGGTGCCGACCCACACCGAGTGAGGCGACTGCCAGCGCTCCGGCCGTTAGGACAACCGCGACGATCGGAGCCATTCGTCCCCACCGCCAGCGGGGGGCGAGCCCGAGCACGCGCCGCCGCTGGCGGACCCCGACCGTCGACCCTCTGACCGCCTCGCCCAGGTCGCGGGGCGTGGCGCGAGCGGCACGCCGCTCGAAGGCGACCCGGATCCGCTCGTCGGTCAGCTCCTCGAGGTGCTTCATACATCCTCCGCCGCCAGGGCGCGCTCGAGGGCGCGCCGGGCCGTGAACAACCGCGACTTGCAGGTTTTCGGCGGGACGCCGAGACGCTCGCTGAGCTCGAGGAGCGACAGGCCGTCGTGGTGGTGAAGGGCGAGAATTGTTCGCTCGGCCACCGAGAGCCGGTCGATCGCGCGGTCGAGGCGGTCGGCCGCCGCGGTTTCGGCGTCGGCGCCGGGGCTCCCGTCGGCGAGCGACTCGCCCGCATCGGGGAGTCCACTCAGGGCGATCTCGCGGACGATCCGCTGGCGTCGGCCTCGCATGGAGGTCCGACAGGTGTTGACGAGGATGCGGCCGAACCATGCGGCGAACCGATCGGGGTCCGTTAGGCCCGGAAGCCCGGTCCAGACGCGGACGAAGATGGACTGGGTTACGTCACGCGCGTCGGCCTCGTTGCCCATGACGGCGAGCACGGTTCGGAACGTCGGCGCGAGGCGCCGCTCGACGAGCGCGGTGAAGGCGTCGTGATCGCCTCGACGCGCGCGTTCGACGAGCGCACGCTCGACTGAGGATGCCGCTGCCAATGCGACGCCTCCGTACAGGACTGGTTCGGCTTCTGTGCTGCCCACGTTAGACATGACTCGCGGCATGGCGGATTGGTTGATTCCCTCGCCGTGAGGCGCCGCCAGGTTGGCCTCGGCGGCAGAAGGAAGGATCCGCCGTAGCGCTCCTAATACTGCTGACGGCGGCAAATGGCCAGCCGGTCGCGCTGGGTGAGTGATGCGAGCCTCGGCGCAAGAAGCCCTGCGGTCCGCCGAAGCGCGAATGCCGGCCGATGACGTCGTCGCAAGCCTGATCGAAGCCGGCGTGCAGACCGTGGTGGTGAAGCGAGGCCGCCTTGGCGCCCGGCTGACCGAGGCGTCCGGCACGATCGATGAGCCCGGCATCGACGTTCCCGTGGTCGACCCCGTGGGGGCTGGCGATGCCTTCGTCGCGGGCTTCCTGTCACGGATGGCAAGCGGGGCACCGCCCGGCGACTGCTTGCAGACGGCCGTCCTCGCAAGCGCCCACGCGGTGACGGTCCAGGGCGACTACGAGGGGATGCCCGAGCCAGCAGACTTGGCGTTTCTGGCCGGCACGGAGCGGGGTGTCCAACGGTAGGACACGATGGAGCTCGGCAGCCATCACGATTGGAGGATCGACTGTGCGAGTGACCATCCTGGGCGCCACCGGTCGACTCGGGAGCCAGGCGCTCAAGGCCGCCCTGGCGGCCGATCACGAGGTCGTTGCCTTCGTCCGGCGGCCGCTTGATGCTCCCTTCCCACCTGGTGTGACCACCGTGGTCGGCTCGCTGAGCGACGGCCCAGCGCTCAACGACGCCGTCGCCCAGAGCGACGCCGTCATCGCCGCCGTGGGTCCCCGCGCGAACGAGCAGGCTGCCGCCGATGCGCTCGTGGAAGGCATGCGAGCGCTCGTTGATGCGATGGCAGCCGCCGGCGTCAGCCGGCTGGTCGCCCTCTCCGGGGCGGCCGTCGACGTGCCCGGAGACGACAAGCCGTTGTTCGACCGGGTCGCATCACGAGTCGTGCGACTGGCCACGCGCCACGTCGTCGAGGCCAAGCAGCGCGAATTCGACATCCTCTCGGGGTCGCCGCTGGCGTGGACCGCCCTCCGACCGGCGATCGTCACCGACGGAGAGCCACGCGGTTACCGACTTTCCGAGCAGCTACGGCCCGGGGCACGGGTCACGAGAGCGGACGTCGCCCAGGCGATGGTCGATAGCCTCGGGGACGAGACCTATGTCGGACGGGCACCGTTCGTCTTGCCTCGCTAGCGTCGGATTGACGTGCGGACACAAGAAGCCGTAGTGTGTGAGCGTTCACTCACATAACGAAGGGTTACGGCATGTCCGTCGTCACGACATCGGCGCTCACGCGGCGCTTCGGGTCCATCACCGCCCTGGACGCCGTCACGCTCGATCTGCCTCCGGGCGGTGTCATCGGGCTCGTGGGCCCCAACGGGTCCGGGAAGTCGACCCTGATCCGCACGCTGCTGGGCCTCATCCGTCCGACCAGCGGCGACGCCACGGTCCTCGGCCAGTCGATCCGGAGCCCGAAGCAGTACGCCTCCGATGTCGGCGTGCTGATCGAGAGTCCGGCCTTCATCGCCAACCTGTCGGCGCGCGCCAACCTGGTGTCGCTCGCACATCTGCACAGGGCTCCACAGGCCCGAGTGGACGAAGTCATTCGCCAGGTCGGGCTGCTCGGGCGGGACAGGGAGCCCGTCCGCCGCTATTCGCTAGGGATGAAGCAGCGCCTTGGAATCGCTGCCGCGCTGCTCACCGGCCCGAACCTGCTCATCCTCGACGAGCCCACGAATGGCCTGGATCCCGCCGGCATCGTGGAGATCCGTGAGCTGCTACGGCGCCTGGCCGCCGCCGGACGAACCGTGATCGTCTCGTCGCACCTGCTCTCGGAGGTCGAGGCGATCTGCGACCACCTGGTGATCATCCGCTTCGGCGAGATCCTGTTCTCCGGGCCCATGAGCGAGATGCTCAAACGGACCCGTGCCCACATCGACGTCTCGGCGGAACACCCGGGGGATACCGGGCTGCTGGCGGAGGCCCTCATCTCCGCGGGCTGGCAGGTGACGGAAGCTGACGGCGGCATCCGCGTCGCGGCCGGTGCCGACCGGGCCGCCGAGCTCAACCGTGCGGCGATGACCGCAGGGGTGACCCTCAGCCGGCTCGTCGTCGTCCAGGACTCGCTCGAGGAGCTCTTCCTCGAGATGACCGGTCGCACCGACGGCGAACTCGCATCGGCGAGGGCCGAGTCCGGCCGGAAGGTCGCCTGATGCTGCACGTCGTGCGCAGCGAGCTGACCCGTCTCGGTCAGCGTCGAACGTTGCTGATCTGGTTCGGCCTGATGGCCCTGTTCGCCGTCATGGTCAACACGGTCATGGCCACCGTGGTCGGGGACGACAGCGCTGCCAATCTGCCGAGCCCCGGCGTGACGTTCCCGACCCGCGCGGAGCTCGAGGCACCGTCGGGCGTCATGGCCGGCTTGTCCGCTGCCTCCAACATGCTCGGGATCGTGACCCTGTCGTTCTGGGCCATGTTCACCGCCCAGGACTACTCGAGCGGGCTGATCCGCCTCCTCGTTGCAGGCGAGCCCAGGCGCTGGCGGCTGCTCGCAGGGAAGGTCGTGGCCCTGCTCGGTGTGACGGCCCTCGCTACGACCGTCGCGGCGGTGGCCAACGTGATGGCGGCGCCCTTGGTCGGAGCGAGCGGGATCTCGACCGCGGCGTGGGGGACCGACGTGGTGTCGGTGGTCGGCGAAGCCTGGATCAACCTGTACACGTCGCTCGTGGTCTGGGGTGTCCTGGGTCTTGTGATCGCCGTCCTCACCCGCTCCGCGATGGTTGCCGTGGCGATCGGCGTCGGCTATGTCCTGGTGGTCGAGTCGCTCATCAAGATGATCGGTGGCACCCCGTCCGACTGGATGCTGGGCACGACCCTGAACGCGATCGCCAGTGGCGGCACCACGGCTGTGTCGTTCGGAAGTGCCCTCGCGCTGGCTGCCGCGTATGTCATCGTGGGACTGGTCCTCGCCGGAGCAGTGCTCACCCGGCGGGACGTGACCGACTGAGGAGGATGCCCGTGACCCAGCGCGGGGATCGGACGCGCGCGCGGCTCATCGAGGCGACCCTCGCCGTCGTCGGGGAGGGCGGTTATGCACGCGCGTCCACCCGTGCCATCGCAGAGCGGGCCGGCGTCGCAGAAGGGACGATCTACCGCCACTTCCCGGACAAGACGGCCTTGTTCTTCGCAGCGGCCCTCGAGCCCAACGCCGCGATGCTGGAATGGGTCAGCGGGCTCCCGGCGCGAGCCGGGACAAGGACCGTGGAGGAGAACCTCGTCGATGTCCTCAGCCGTCTGGCTGAACTCCAGGAGCGGGTGTTCCCGCTCGAGGTGGCCATCCAGGCAGACCCCGATCTTGCCGCTCTGCGTCGTTCCACGCTATCCGCCGACGGTCCACTCCCGGGCGGGCCGCCCGAGGCGATCGCCGCCTACCTCACGGCAGAGCGGGACTTGGGGCGTGTCCGCCCGGACGTGAAACCCGCCGAGGCCGCGCTCGTCCTGCTGGCCACGCTCTTCGGGCTGGCCATGACGGCATCCGCGCAGGGGACCGCTGTCGCGAAGGACCGGATCAGCTCCGCGGTGCGGCTGCTGGCGCGAGGAATGGCGGAACCGGCCGACTCGGGTCATGGCCTCTCGTCCCGCCCGCCCATCGGGCCACAGTAGGGGGCACGCTTCGGCGCTGCGCTCTCGGCGACGCGCTCGGCTTCCTGCAGCGGCGCGTGAAGGGCGACCTGGAGCGGTTCAAGGAGCTGGTCGAGCGGACCGGTGCTCCGGTCGCGCCGGAGTTCGATCCCTTCGATGCCAGACCCCAGGTGACTGGCCACCAGACACCAACGCCTGCGAGGCGTTCAAGCTAGATCGCCGGGACGCGGCACCGTTACGTCAGGTGGATCGGCGAAGCCGAGGACCAGTGAGGCGTGGAACCGCTGGTCGGTGGGATTGTCGTGCGCGACGTCCGGTGTATCCCACAGTCGTTGGATCCAGGGCATGAAGGCCTGCGTTCGGAGCTCCCGCAGCGCCCCGGTCTCAGAGCGCAGGAACGAGCTCATCCGAGACGAACCTCCGGAACGCACCGGTCCTGACGCCGCCGCGCCTGCGAAGGTAGATCAGGCTTCGCGCTCCAACCTTCTGCCCGGGACCGGCCACGTCGTACCAGCGGGCCGAGGACGGTGGCCCCGCGTAGAGCAGGGTGCACCGGAACACATTCACCTCATCCTTGTAGGCGAGCCTGGTCTGCGTGCGGCCCCGCAGCGGCGAGAGAAGGTTCGTGAACGTGACCTCGGCGACCCCGTCGATCCTGCGGTCAGCCGGGATGAGCGTCTCGACGCCGCTGATCATCGAGCGATACACCCTCGATCAAGGCCTCGACGCCTACCGCCGCCTCCAGGCGGGAGCGATCGAGGGGCGCGCGGTCGTCGTCCCACATGCCTGATCACCGCGACGGGAGCTGGCGCTCCGGCCTCGACCTTCGGGCAAGCGAGCACCAGCCTCGAGGGCCGCGCTGAACGCGTGAATGAGCCCGAGGAGGACGTCCAGGGCCACCGCCGCGGTTGCTGTTCGGCCGTCGTGCCGGCGCAAATGTAGCTCGGTCAGCTCGCGAGGACGGCCACCGGGTGGGTGTCGACGATGAGCTCGGAGGGAGCGCTTGTCGGCCGAACCGAAAGGTCGATGCCGTGGATCTCCTGTGCTCGCCCAGTGAACCACCGCGTGAACTCGTCGTCCGCGCCCATCATCTTGCCGAACGCACGCCCCGGATCGTCACCCTCAAGGGTCACGATCACGAGATCGCCCATGGGTGTCGACTGCAGGAAGGTGCGCTCGTGAACGCCGGCCGCTCGACGCGAGGCGACGAAGTCCTCTCGACGCGCGCCGTTCAGCTCCTCCATCCAGGTGCGCCACTCCGGTGTCTTGCCGGGAAGGATGGGGAAAGCGACAGCCATCAACGGCATTGGAAACCTCCGCGGACACGTGCGCGCCCGGCGACGGCGGGCGGGGCTCGCCATTGGCCCTGCGCGACGGTCTTGGCGACCGTGTGGGGACGCCGCGCGGGTGGGAACCCGCGGGTTCCCGTGCCTCCCTCCGATGCCCGGAGTATGGACCTCGAGCGACGCGACACGAGGTGTCGAATTCCATACGTGTCGACCCACCCCGCTCGTCGACCGCCGCGATGCCGTCTTGAGCCGTGCCATCCTAGGACGCGTGACCGATCCCCTCGCTGCCGACGAGACGCGTATCGACCGCTGGTTGTGCGCGGTGCGCCTCGTGAAGACTCGCCCGCTCGCGACGCGGCTGTGCGAGGGCGGCCACGTCCTCGTGAATGGTTCGCCGGCGAAGCCGTCGACGAAGGTTCGCACGGGCGCTCGGGTGGAAGCGCTCATCGCCGATCGCGAGCGCATCGTCGAGGTCGTGCGGCCGATCGAGTCCCGTGTCGGGGCTGCCGTCGCCGCGACGTGCTACGTGGACCACAGCCCGCCGGTCGTGACGGAGGCCAGGCCAGCGGTGATGCTCGTACGTGGTGAGGGCCGGCCGAGCAAGCGCCGGCGGCGCGAGTTCGAGCGCCTCCGCCGGGCCGCCGACACCTGACCGCTCGCGTCACGTAGCCGGCACAGCAACCGGGCTCGCCGTCGCCGAGCGGATCTGCTCAGCCTGATCACTCGCTCGAGTGGTGATCGAGATGACGACAGTCCCGCGTGTGCGGCCGGATGCGACGCGATCAACGGCGAGCGCCGTCTGATCGAGCGGATACGTGCTGTCGATGATCGGCCTGATAGCGCCGGCTTCGACGAGATCTCTCGATGCGACCAGGTCGTCGTGGTTCTGGGTCTTCAGTGAAGGAGCGGCCTGCTGCTTCACGAACATCGACGCGAGTGTCGCCCGTATCGTTCGGCCGAGCTTGCCGCCGGCGTGTCCTCCACCGTTCGAGATCAGGCTCCCAGTCGGCGTCAGAGCGCGCCTGGTCCGAGCCATCGAGTGATTGCCCACGTTGTCGAGGATCAAGTCGAAGCGTGGACCGCCCGACGTGAAATCCTCCTTCGTGTAGTCGATGACGTGGTCGGCACCGATGGAGCGCACCAGTTCTACGTTCTTGGTACTGGTGACCCCGGTGACTTCGGCCCCGAGAGCCTTGGCGATCTGGACCGCGAACGTGCCGACGCCGCCTGACGCCCCGTTGATCAGGACCTTCTGCCCGGGCTGGACCTCGGCGTTCGTCACGCAGCAGCTGGAGCGCGGTCGATGCGGATACGCCCACGGCCGGCCGCCTGTTCGAAGGTGAGGTTGGCCGGCTTCTTGACGAACTGGGCCTCGGGCGCACTGGCGTATTCGGCGAACGCACCTGCGCACCATCCGAACACCTCGTCGCCCGCTCGCAGGGTCGTGACGTCTGCGCCGACAGCCTCGACGACTCCGGCCAGGTCCGTCCCAGGGATCGGGTTCTTGGGCGTCCGCAGTCCCGTGGCGAAGCGCATCACGAAGGGCGAACCTGTCATGAGGATCCAATCACCAACATGGATCGACGCCGCGTGGACGCGGACCAAGACGTCACCGGCCCCGATCTCAGGCCGCTCGACATCCCGGAGCTCGAGGATCTCGGGTCCACCGTACCCGCTCTGCGTGACTGCCTTCATCGTCCCTTGCCTCCAGCAACTGCGTGGCCTCGAGGGCCTGTCCCGCTACGCCATCGCGGCGGGTGCTGGATCGACCGTAGGCTCCGCGCGGCCGATCTCCAACGGAGCCAGCCCAGTCGTGCGCGCGGTGTTTGCCCGGGACGAGGGGCAGGGTCTACACGGAGGGACCGATCGGTCGGATGCGGACGCGGCGCAGCAGTTGGGCGTTCGCCGCGACGATGATGGTCGACGCGCTCATCAGGATCGCCCCGACAGCCATCGGAAGGTCGATCCCCCACGGCACGAAGAGGCCCATCGCGACCGGGATCGCGACGAGGTTGTAGCCGGTCGCCCAGATCAGGTTCTGGACCATCTTGCGGTAGCTCGCACGGGACAGCGCGATCGCCCCGACCACGTCACGTGGGTCGCTTCGGATGAGCACGATGCCCGCTGACTCGACCGCGACGTCCGTTCCGGCACCGATGGCGATCCCGACATCCGCGGTGGCGAGCGCGGGCGCGTCGTTCACCCCATCCCCGACCATGGCGACCTTCCGCCCGCCCTCCTGGAAGCGCTGCACCGCCGCGGCCTTGTCGGCCGGCAGGACCTGCGCGGCGACGTCATCGATCCCGAGCCGGCTCGCGACCGAGTCGGCCACCGCCTGGCTGTCGCCGGTGATCATCGCCACCCGAACACCAAGGGCGTGGAGGGCGTCGATCGCCTCCCTGGACTCCGGGCGGACCTCGTCCTCGACCGCGAGCACCCCGGCGACCTCGTCGTCGACGATGACGTACAGGACGGTCCGACCAGCGCGGTCCCATTCGGCCGCGATGGGCGGCGCCTCGAATGCCGCGTCGGCAAGCAGACGAGGTCCGCCCACCGCCACCGAATGGCCATCGACCTGCGCGCGGGCGCCCCGCCCGGGCAACGGCTCGAACGATGTCGCGGTCGGGATGGACAGCCCGCGGGCCCTGGCGCCATCGACGATGGCTCGTGCCAGGGGATGCTCCGAATCGGTCTCGACGGCCGCGGCGAGGCGGAGCGCGTCGGCGTCGCCACCCACGTCGACCAGGACCGGCTCGCCCTTGGTCAGGGTCCCGGTCTTGTCGAAGATCACGGTGTCCACCGTTCGGGCGCGCTCCAGCGCCAGCCGGTCCTTGACCAGGAGCCCGTTCCGAGCGCCGAGGGATGTCGAGATGGCGATGACCAGCGGGATCGCGAGGCCGAGGGCATGCGGGCACGCGATGACGAGCACGGTCGCCGTGCGAACCAGCGCACCCTCCGGGTCGCCGAGGAGCCACCAGCCAACGAGGGTGAGGGCGCCGGCAAGCAGCGCGACATAGAACAGGAGCGCCGCCGCGCGGTCCGCCAGCGCCTGGGCCCGCGACGCCGACGCCTGGGCCTGCGCGACCATGCGCATGATCCCGGACAGGGCCGTCTGGTCCCCCGTGGCGGTGACCTCCACCCGCAAGGAGCCGCCGGCTGCGACCGTGCCGGCGATGACGGGTTCGCCAGGTTGCTTCGCGACGGGGCGAGACTCACCGGTGATCATCGACTCGTCCACGTCCGCCGTCCCCTCGACCACGACGCCGTCGGCAGGGACGCGTGCTCCGGGGCGGACCAGCACGACATCGCGGAGCGCGAGCGCGGCGATCGGCACTTCCTCCGTCCCGGTGCCGCTGACCCGCTCGGCCGTGTCGGGAAGGAGTTCCGCCAGGGCGTTGAGGGCACCGCGCGCCTGGGCGATCGAGCGCATCTCCAGCCAGTGACCCAGGAGCATGATCGTGATCAGGGTGGCGAGCTCCCACCAGATCTCGACCTCGAAGAGGCCTAGCGTCCCGGCCCACGACGTCACGAAGGCGACGATGATCGCCAGCGAGATGAGGGTCATCATCCCGGGCTTGCGATCGGCCAGCTCACCCTGCGCGCCGCGGATGAAGACCATCCCGCCGTACAGGAAGATGATCGTGCCGAGGATCGCGGGCACGTACTCGATGCCCGGGATCATCGGGACCGCGTACCCGACCCACTCCTGGATGTCGTGGCTCAGGAGGATGACCGGGATGGTCAGGGCAAGGCTGAGCCAGAACTTGTCGCGGAACATCGCGACGGAGTGGCCCTCGTGTCGATCATGCCCACCTGCGGCCGCCTTCGGGCTCGCCGTGGACGTCGATCCATGGTGTTGGTTGTGTGCGGCGTGATCCATCTCGTCCCTGCGGTTCGTGAAAATACTCCCCCCCAGTATCTTCAGCGCGTCAAGCCCGGCCGACTTAGCCGGGCCCGCGCAGGTGGGCCAGCACGGCCAGGACGCGACGGTGGTCGTCGGCGGTGGGCGGGAGTTCGAGCTTGGAGAAGATGTTGGCGATGTGTGCCTCGACGGTCTTGCGCGCCATCTCCAGTCGATCGCCGATCGCCTGATTCGATCGGCCTTCGGCCATCAAGGCCAGGACGGCGCGCTCCCGCTCCGTCAGGTCATCGAGCGGGACACGCGAGCGTCGACCGACGAGGACGGCCACGACCGCGGGATCGATGACGGAACCGCCCTTGGCGATCCGTCGGATGGCGTCAGCGAGATCGTCGAGATCCATCACCCGGTCCTTCAGCAGATACCCGACGCCGCCAGCGCCATCACTCACCAGCCGCATCGCGAACGACGGCTCGACGTGCTGGGAGAGGACGAGGATTCCGACCGCCGTCCCATGCTCCGCGCGGATCGCCTCGGCGGCGCGCAATCCTTCATCCGTGTGGGTCGGTGGCATCCGGATGTCGACGATCACCACATCCGGAAGGTGCTCGCGCGTCGCCCGCAGGAGCGCATCCGCGTCGCCGACCTGCGCGACCACCTCGAATCCGGCATCGACCAGGAGACGAGCGACCCCTTCCCGCACGAGCATCGAATCGTCGGCGAGGACCAGCCGCAGGGTCATCGTCGGGCGACCAATGCGCGGATCGCGGCCCCGGAGATCTGCTCCTTGGGGATGAAGCCCAGTGCGTGTCCGTCGGTCAGACGCCGCCCGTACGCTCGGGCATCCCGCGTCGAGGTCAGCACCACGAACGGGGGCGGTCCATCGATCGCAAGTTCGCGGGCCACCTCGAAGCCCTCGACATCGGGCAGGCCGACGTCCAGCAGGACGAACTCGGGCAGCAGCGATCGCACCGCTTCGAGGCCCGACGCCCCGTCAGCAGCCTGGCCGACCACCACGAACCCATCCGCTTCGAGGAGATCGCGCGCCTGGGAGCGAAACCGCGGGTCGTCGTCGATGATCAGGATCGTGTTCATGCGATCCATCGTGCCATTCGAACTGGACGTCGCCCACAGGGTTCACACGGGGTTCGGCATAGGATGATTGGTCGGGATCTGCGCCGAGATCCTCGTCCCACCACCCGGCGGGCTGACGACCGTGATCGACCCATCGAGCGCAGCGAGGCGATCGGCGAGACCACGCAGGCCGCTCCCTGAGCGCGGGTCGGCTCCACCGATCCCATCGTCGTCGACCTCGATGGTCAGGTGGTCGTCGAGTCCGCGGACGCGAACCACGGCCTTGGTCGCCTGGGCGTACTTCGTGACGTTGGTCAACGCCTCGGAGATGACGAAGTAGGCTGCCGCCTCCACGGCCGGCGGATAGCGGTCGGCGCCGACGTCCACGGCGACGTCGACGGGTGTTCGATCGGCGAGCGACTCGACAGCGGAACCGAGGCCGGCTTCGGTAAGGATGAGCGGATGGATCCCGATCGCGAGATCGCGGAGTTCGGCGAGCGCGGCCAGGGCCTCCTCCGCTGCTCGATCCAGGCTGCGCTGGACCGCCGGGTCGCCGCCGTCGCCTAGCGCGCGTCGAGCGACCTGCAGCTCAAGACTCAGCGAGACGAGGCGCTGCTGGGCGCCGTCATGGAGATCACGCTCCACCCGCCGCCGCTCGAGATCCCCGGCCTCGACGATCCGCGCGCGCGATGCTCGAACCTCCGCGAGCTGCCCCTCCACCTCAGCGGCCAGGCGATCGTTCTCGACCGCCAGGCGCATGGCGCTGGCCACCGAGGCGATCAGGCCCGGCTCCTCGAGCAGGATCGCGTCGTGGATGATGGCGGCTTCGCGGACGCCATCCCGTTCCAGCATCGTGACGGCCTGGCCCGTCTCGTAGCCGGGGAGCTCCATCGCCTCGCCGGCCGCGTCGACGAACCGCTCCTGGGTCGGCGACCAGTAGGCCACCTGCAACGATGGGTCGCCGAGCGCGTTGGCAAGGGCCTCGCGAAGGCGGGCCGGGGTCGGGGTCTGTCCGAGTTCCACGACGAGATCGGCGACCGCGCCGCGTGCCATCCTGGCCTGGAGCATCACGTACAGGACGCCGATCGCGATCGCGATCTGGGCCACGAGCGCCAGGTTATACAGTTGTTCGATCGAGATGCCGAACGCTTCGAGGATCCAGTTCGCCGATTGCAGGAGGATCGCGACGGCACCAACGATGACGGGCAGCATCTGGCGCCGGACCGGACCACTCGATCGAAGCCAGCGCCGACCGTTGGCCGCGACGAGCAGGACGGCACCCAGCGAGATCAAGATCCGCTGGAGCGTGTCCATCACGCGGGCGGCATCCTCGTTCGGGGCGATCGCCAGCGCATTCAGCCCGTTCTCTGGCACGTAGAAGAGGAGCCAGAGGAATTCGAGCGGGACGCTCACGAACAGGAAGATCCCGACGATCACCTGGTCGAAGCGGGAGCTGAGGTGCCCTGTCGGGAACGCCAACAGGAGATAGGCGAACCCGACGGCCCACAGGTCGGACAGCCACATCCCCGCCGTGAACACGACCGGATGCTGGCCCAGGTAGAGCGTCCGCCCCAGCAGCCACACCATCCCGACGGCCGTCATCATCGGCCCGAGTCGGTTGGCCGGACGGCGTGACCAGAGCAGCGCGCCGCAGGCCACGAACGACCACCCGACGAGGACCTGGAGCACGGTCCCCACGCTGATCGGACCCCGTTGCGCGTAGCCGACCAGCATCAACAGGCCAAGCACGCCCGCGACGACCAGGAGTAGCCCACGAACCCACGTGACGGCGCGCTGATCGCTCACGGTCGCTCCCTGCAGGGACGGTGGATGGGGCCGGCGCTGATCCGGCGCCGAACCGCATCGTACGGCGACCGCATATCCGTGTCAGACCCTGTGTCGATGCCCGAGTAATCACCGGGGACACGGATGGGCTGACTCCATTGGCGGTCGCCCGCCCATTCCCTACGGTCCTCACGAAGGCCGACCACGGTCCTCCTCGAACGCTGATCCGTCGGAGGTTCCACCGCGAACGTCAGCACCCAACGCACGAGCACCGGTTCTCCGGTCGTCGCGATCCTCGCGTCGCTCGCTGCCGGGTGCCATCCTCGCCGTCGCCCTGGTGCTCGGCCCGGCATCGGGCGGCTCGGAGCCGGTGGTCACCGGCTCCGTCCTGCTCGCCTTCGGGTTCGGCTGGGGCCTCCTGGCGTACCTCTCGACCCGCTTCAGCGCCCAGCCACAGGGCTGGACGTATGTGCCAGCGATGGTGCTCGGCTCCGTCGGCCTCGGACTCATCCTGGTTCAGCCCGACCCGGTCGCGATGGACCTCCTCGGCTGGATCTGGCCGCCGGCGCTGGCCGTCCTCGCGATCTGGATGGTCGTGCAGGCACGACGAAACCTGCGCGGCCGGGGTCGCTGGCTCGTGGCCCCGATGATCGGCGACGCTCCTCGTCTTCGCGGTGGGCGGGGGTCTCACGACCCTCGGCGCCGCGACGGGTTCGAACGACGTCCGCGCCGTCCGGCCAGATGATCGATGTCGGTGGACGCTCGCTCTACATCGAGTGCACGGGCTCGGGGAGCCCCACCGTCGTGCTCCAGGCCGGTCTCGGCGAGTCTTCGGCGTCGTGGTCGCGGATCGCGCCGGATGTCGCCGCATCGACCACGGTCTGCGCCTACGATCGCGCGGGTCATGGACGGAGCGATGAAGTGAGCGGGCCCCAGGATGGGATCGCCCTCGCGAACGACCTGCACACCCTGCTCGAGCGCGCGGCCATCAGCGGACCCTACGTCCTCGTCGGCCACTCGTCGGGAGGTGCCTACGTGCGGGTCTTCGCCGACCAGTATCCCGACCAGGTCACCGGCATGGTGCTCCTCGACGCGCAGCCGGCCGACGCGTTCACGGCGCTGCCCGACTACCCGAGCTTCTACGAGAACTACCGGAGGGTCCTGACCGCATCCCCCTCGCTGGCTCGCATCGGTCTCGTGGGACTGCTGCTGGGACTGCCTGCAGACCAGTCCAGCCCGGCCGCCGCCCGCGGCGCACGCGACGAGATCGTCGCATTGCCGGTAGCGCTGGAGCAGGCCCAGGCGTTGACGGACCTGGGTGGCCGGCCGCTCATCGTCGTCACGGCGGGGACCGGACAGCAGACCGGCTGGCTCGCCGCGCAGGACCAACTGGCGGGCCTCTCGACCTCGAGTGTCCATCGCGTCGTCGATGCGGCGACGCACTACTTCGCTCATCACCGGCGTCGACGCTCCCGCATCCGGCCAGGCGATCCTCGACCTCGTGGCCTCGATCAGGACCGGGACGGCCCTGCGATGAACGCACCGTATGTCGGCCGTCTCGCACAGGCGGCCCGGTCCATCCCGGAGATCGCGCTCGACGGTCGCGTCGCTCGCGCGCTCGTCGCAACGTTGGTGATCGGTGGCTACATGGCGCTCGGTTCCGCGCTCGGGCTCGGCGCCGAGGAGTACCTGCTCCTGGGGATCCCGATCACCGTCGGCTTCCAGGTCCTTATCGTCCGGCGACCGCTGCGGTCGTTGTGGCTTCGCACGGCACCGCCGCTGACGTTCACGGTGCGGTCGAGCCTGGCCATCGTCGTCCTCGCGATCGCGCCGGCCGTCGTCACGGTCGGCGGCATCCGCCAGGGCGATGTCGGCCTGGTCGGGTGGGGGCTCGCCGCGATGTTCGGCGCCGTCGGAGCCGTCTACACCCTGCGCGCCATGGATCGGGATGCATGGTCCTCGACGGTCCGCACGACCCTGATCACCGGAGCTGTCCTGGGCGGCGTCATGATCGCCTACCGCCTTGCCACTGGCGGGTTCGACGGGAATGTCGCGGCGGCGATCACCACCGCCCTGATCTCGCTCGCGACCTATCTTCCCGTGGTCTTCGTGATGGAGGAGGTCCTGTTTCGCGGGTCGCTGGAGCCCTATCTCCACGGGTCCACACCAGGCCCGGATCGCGCCTCCGCCCTCTACGGTTCAGCGCTGTGGGGGATCTGGCATCTCCCGGTGGCGTTCATCACGCTCGGCGTCCTGACGATCCCGTACCTCATCGTCATCCACACCGTCCTCGGCTACTTCCTCGTGACCTCGTGGCGCCGGACCGGAAACCTCGCGGCCCCGGGCATCGCGCACGCCGTGATCGACGCGCTCCGCAACGCCGTCGCGGTGCTGTAGTCCGCCAAGCAAGACCTGAGCCGCGGCAGGCCGACTTCCACCGGCTCCAGACGTCACCGCAGCGCGCCGAGGAGGGCCAGCATCAGGCGGAAGGATCGGTCCGGATGCGCGATGTTGTTGACCGTGCCGGCCAGGTACGTCCGCCGCGCCGGGGCGTAGAAGGCGAACGCCCCGGACAGGCCCGAGTGGCCGAGCAGCTCGGGCTGGTCGGCGAAGGGCGAGAAGAGCCTGGGCCACTTGAACCGGGCGAGCCCGACCCCGTACTGGAGCGGGAAGAAGATCCGATTCCAGACCTGGAGGCTGGGCAGGATGGCCGGGTCGAACAGCTTGCCCTCGAAGAAGCCGCGCAGGAACCGCATCACGTCATCGACCGTGGCGACGATGCCCCCGTCGGGCCCGAAGCTCGCCATCGCCCTCGGGATCCGCAGCTGGTGGTCGCCGTCGCGGAGCGGCATCGGCCGGTCGTCGGCCGGATCGACGTACAGCCACGTCCACTCCAGCCCGAGCGGCTCGACGATCTCGGTTCGGAGCGCGTCGGCATACGAACCCCCGCTCACGGACTCGATGACCCGGCCGAGGAGCTGGAAGTTCGAGTCCGAGTAGAGCGCCTTCCCGGGTGTGCCGGGCGCGAAGGCCGGCCCGATCCGGCGGGTGGCGTCGAGGACATCGTCGAGCCTCCAGGCCGTGTCGCTGCCTGTGCGGATCGCGCCTTCGAGGGTGCCGCCATCGGGTCGTCGGCCTTGGAAATAGTCGGGCAGTCCTGACGTCTGGGCGAGGAGATGGCGAATGCGGATCTCGCCGGTGTGGTCGACACCGCCGCGAACATGCAGCCCGGCGACGAGAGCCGGCTCGACGTGGTCGACGAGCCGATCTTCGAGCGTCAACCGGCCGCGCTCGGCGAATCGCAGCACGATCGCGGTCGTGTACAGCTTCGTCGTGCTCGCGATGAAAAACGGCGTCTCTGGGCTCAGTTCACCGACCGATCCGGTCCATGAGAAGGTGTCGTCGCGGTCGATCCGGACCACGATGCCGGCCAGATCGCGGTGGCGCGCCGCCCGCTCGAGGACGCGGCGCAGCTTGATCTCGGCGCTGGTCGGGCTGGTCAAGGTTCGCCTCCGTATGCGGCCTGGAGGCCGAACTACCAGCGGCCATTGCCCGCCCGCATGTCAGCGGGGTCGAGGCGGATCGGGAATCGCTCGCGGATCCGCGCGTCGACCCCCGGGTCGAGGTACTCCGGGTAGTGGGTGGCCAGGATCTCCCCGACGCGATCGTGGGCCTGGTCGTAGATCGTCCGGCTGCCGCTCTCCTGCCATTCGCCCGGACTGGTGCGATCGGCGAGATCCGGGTAGTGGAACTCGCTGCGCATGAGCTGCAAGGTCTGGTCGGCGCCGAGGTAGTGACCGGCGCCCTTCACCGCGGCGGCGATGGTCTCGTACGACAGGGTCTCGTCCGTGACTTCGATCCCCCGCAGCAATCGCTGGGTGTTGCCGAGCAGGTCGTTGTCGATCACGAGCCCCTCGAATGACTGCCCCATCAGGCTGCCGACGATCCCCGGGTATGCGGAGACGAGGTTGCCCCCGGCGAGCGCCGCGGCCGTGATGGTGATGCCCTTCTCGTAGCCCGCCTGGGCGTCCATGGTCTTGGCGTCGGTCATGCCGGAGGCAACCGATGAGACGAGCCCGTAGTGATTCGCGATCTGGGCGCTCGCGGCCATCAGCAGGGCTTCCTCGCCGCTGCCCCCGGTGAAACCGCCTGTTCGCAGGTCCGAGACGAATGGCCACATCCCGAAATCGAACGGATTACCCGGGCGGACGATGTTGACGATGACGAGACAGGCGAGCGTCTCTGCAAAGCTCTGGACGAGGGCGCCGGCAAGCGCGGCGGGCGCGGTCGCCCCGGCCTGCGGGGCGATCGCGATGTCCGTGGCGAGTCCCAGTTCCGCCGTCCGGACGAGGACCTCCGCGTTGTCCTTCCCGAACCGAAGCGGGGAGACGATGGGGCAGCCGCCGATGCTGCAGAAGGGCCGCTTCAGGAATTCGCCATCACCACCGGCAACGAGATCGAACATCGCAACGAGGTCGTCGACGAAGGCGACGGTCGCGCTGCTGAAGGCGAACGGCTTGTTCGTGCCAGCCAGCGCCGCGTACGCAACGTTGATGTCGTGGACGTAGACGTCTTCGCTGTATTCCGCCGCGATGAACGGCTGGCCGTAGCAGTGGATGTTCGGGAGGCGATCGACCAGTCGGGCCGCGTCATAAAGATCGACGAGCCGCGTCGGCCGGTACGTCTGCGTGTCGTAGTCGAGGACCGACACCGCCTCGCCCGAGGTGCTGAAGTAGACGCGCTCCCCGCTGATCTCGATGTCGTTGGCGGGATCCACCCCGTATCGCACGTAGCTCCGGGCGGCGACGCCGATCATCTCCTCGACCAGGCCGCGCGGGAACAGCAGCCGCCCATCCGGATCGAGCGTGCAACCCCTCGGCAGGGTGTAGTGGAGGATCTCCGGGATGGGATCCCCGATCCCGATGTTCGCGAGCACGTCCAGTGCCGTCCCGTAGATGCGCTCGATGTCGGACGTCGACAGCGGCCGGTACAGGCCCCCGGTCATCCCGGGCCGAACCGCCGCCGGAGCCGGTGCCGACGACGCGGCTTGGCGCGCTCGGCGCACGTGTCTTGGCCGCGGGTCGGCCACCGCAGGGGCTTCGGGTCGGTCTTCTGCGATCTCCATCGGGGCATTCTCGGCCCTGGGTGCCCGACGGACAACGCGGTGGTCCGGCCCATGACACGACACGCGGATCGCCGGATCTCGGTCGACCCTCGCCCCCCACTCGAACGACCTGCCCAGGGGCCCAGCGATTCGGTCGCTGTGGCTCTCGCGTCGGGTCGGTGTCATGCGGTATCCCGAGACTCGTAGGCGCCGACCTCGCGGCGGCCGCGGTAGCAGCCTCAACGATGGAGGTATCGGATGCATTCGGAGAGAAGGACAGCGGCCGTCGTCGGCGTCTTGTTCATCGTCGCGACCGTGGGTTCGATCCTGGGTTCGGCGGTCCTCGGTTCGGCCCTCGACGGATCGGACTACCTGTTCGGCCTGTCGGCCGAGGCCGGTCGCGTCACTGCGGCCGTGCTGTGCTTCCTGGTCGCGGCGACCTGTGCTTTTGCGACCTCGTTCCTGTTGTTCCCGATCCTGCGGCCCCATGGCGAGGGCCTCGCGGCTGGCTACGTCGGCCTGCGGGCTTTCGAGAACGTGTTCTCCGTGGCCGGCGCGGTCGCCATCCTGGTCATGCTGACGCTGAGCCAGGACGACGCAGTCGGTGCTGCAGCGCCGACGGACGTGGTCGCGCTCGGGGCGATGCTGGCGGCCCTGCAGACGTGGTCGGTCGTCATGGGGACGCTGATCTTCTTCGGTCTGGGCTGCCTGACCCTCAATGTCATGCTCTTCCGATCGCGGCTCGTGCCCCACTGGCTGTCCATCTGGGGCCTGATCGGCGGCATCGGCGTGTTCACGTACGGGCTGCTCGGCATCCTGGGCTTCGACACTGGCATGGGCTCGCCATACATGCTCCTGGCGATGCCGATCGCGTTCCAGGAGATGGTGTTTGCGGGCTGGCTCCTCGCCAAAGGGTTCCAGACGGGCGAAGAGCAACATCGGCCCACGCCGGCACCACGGGTCGCTGCGGCTGCCTGACCTACGCTAACCGTGTGACGCACTCTCAGCCCGGCGAGCCTGTAGCACTACTTCGGCTCCAGGGAGGAGATGGCGTCCTACCTCGAGCAGTCGCTCCCCACTACGGGGCACATGTCGTCTACGCCGTCGGGCAGATCCCACTGGTCGTGCTTGAGTATCGTGCGCTTCGAGCGCCGGCGCCAGCCGGTGATGAGGCCGGAGGCGTGCCGTGACCGATGAGCTACACCGGATCCCGACGACCGTCGGAACGCTGGTCGTGCGCGTTCGCGGTGAGGGACGTCCGGCGGTGCTCTGGCACAGCCTGTTCGTCGATGAGCGGTCCTGGGCACGCGTCGAGGAGGAGCTCGCCCGCGACCGGCGGCTGGTGATCATCACCGGACCGGGGCATGGTGCGAGTTCCGATCCCGGACGCCGGTACTCTCTCGACGACTGTGCTGCGGCCGCTGTGGAGGTCCTCACGGCGCTCGAGATGCCGGAGCCCGTGGACTGGGTCGGCAATGCGTGGGGCGGGCACGTGGGCGTCGTGTTCGCGGCGACCTGGCCAGACCGCTGCCGGAGCCTGGTCACGCTCGGGACGCCGATCGAGTCCTATGGCCGCTCGGAGCGGCTGACCTTCCGGGTCCTGCTTGCCCTCTACCGCGTCGTCGGCATGATCGACTTCCTCTCGAGCGGGATCGTCGACGCACTCCTGTCACCCAGGACCCGCGCGGGCGATCCCGGGGCGGTCGCACTGGTCCTCGACTGCCTGCGCACGATGGAGCGGCGGGCGCTCGCCAACGCGATGGTGTCGATCTCCATGCGGCGCCCGGACCTGACCCCGCGACTCGCGGCGGTCCGTTGCCCGACGATCTTCGTCACGGGCAGCGACCTCCCCGACTGGGTGCCCGATCTGGCCGAGGCGAAGAGCCGGCTCCTCGCAGACGGCTCCGTCGCCGTCATCCCGGACACGGCATACCTGACGCCGCTCGAGGCGCCTGCGGCGACGGTTCGCCTCGTTCGAGATCTCTGGCGAACGACGTAGCCTCGCGCTTGTCTAGGCTCGAGTGACCGCCTACCGTAGCGTGGCCGTTCTCCCTGACCGTCGGAGCCTGCCCGTGTCCCTTGCCGATTTCCCGCGGACCCCGCTCCTGTTCGGCCCGTCGCCCATCCAGCGCCTGGACCGCCTCACCGACGCACCTCGGCGGCGCCACGATCTGGGCCAAGCGCGAGGACTGCAACAGCGGCCTCGCATTCGGTGGCAACAAGGTCCGCAAGCTGGAGTACCTCCTCGCGGACGCGCTCGCCCAGGGCTGCGACACGCTCGTGTCGATCGGCGGCGTCCAGTCGAACCACACCCGCCAGGTCGCGGCCGTCGCAGCCCACGCGGGCCTCAGGTGCGTCCTCGTCCAGGAGCACTGGGTGGAGTGGCCGGACGTCGACCTACGACCGCATGGGCAACATCCTGATGAGCCGCCTCATGGGAGCGGACGTCCGTCTCGACCCGGCCGGCTTCGGGATCGGGTTCAAGGCGAGCTGGGAGCAGGCGCTCGCGGACGTGCGACGCAGCCGGCGGCACGCCCTACGCGATCCCGGCCGGCGCCTCGGACCATCCGCTCGGCGGGCACGGCTTCGCGGGCTGGGCGATGGAGGTCGCGGAGCAGGAGCGCGGAGCTGGGCGTGTTCTTCGACACCATCGTCGTGTGCTCGGTCACGGGGTCCACGCAGGCCGGGATGATCGCCGGGTTCGCCGTCCTGGAGGACGCAGGCGGCCGCCCACGCCGGGTCATCGGCATCGACGGCTCCGCCACGCCGCTCGAGACGCGCGACCAGGTCGCGCGGATCGCCCGGCGGACGGCGGCCGCCATCGGCCTGGGCGGGATCTGCGCGAGGACGAGATCGTCCTCGACGACCGCTACCACGCCGGCATCTACGGCATCCCGGACGAGCGCGACGCTCGAGGCGATGCGCCTCGCGGCGCGTCTCGAGGGCATGATCACGGACCCGGTCTACGAGGGGAAGTCGATGGCGGGCCTGATCGACCTGGTGGGACGCGGCGAGATCGCGAAGGACTCGAACGTGCTGTACGCGCACCTCGGCGGCCAGCCGGCGATCAACGCCTACGCCAGTCTGTTCACCAACGGCTGATGGGATGAACGAGCGCCAGAAGGTCACGCTGCCATCCCTGTTCGCGATGGTGGCAGCCGGGACGCCGATCACGTGGCTGACCTGCTACGACTACCCGACGGCCGTGCTGCAGGACCAGGCGGGCGTGGACATGATCCTGGTCGGCGACAGCCTGGGCATGACGATGCTCGGGTTCGATAGCACGCTGCCGGTGACGATGGACGACATGGTCCGCCACACGGCCGCTGTCCGGCGGGGAGCGCCCAACGCCTGGGTCATCGGCGACATGCCGTACATGAGCTACCAGCCCAGCGTGGAGACGGCGATCCGCAATGCGGGCCGGCTGATGGCGGAGACCGGGTGCGACGCGGTCAAGCTCGAAGGCGGCGCGGAGATGGCCGACCGCGTCGCGGGCATCGCCCGCGCGGGGATCCCGATCATGGGCCACCTCGGCCTGACGCCCCAGAGCGCCAGCGCACTCGGGGGCTTCCGACTCCAGGGCAAGGGGGCGACGCAGGCGCGCCGGATCCTCGACGACGCAAAGGTGCTCGAGGAGGCCGGTGCGTTCTCGATCGTGCTCGAGCTCGTTCCGGACCGTCTGTGCCGGCTGATCACCGAGCGTGCAGAGGGCTGCATCATCATGGGTCTCGGCTCCGGGCCGGACGCGCATGGGCAGCTCCAGATCTTCCACGACGCCTTCGGGCTCTACCCGCGGTTCACGCCGCGCATGGCCAAGGTCTTCGCGGACGCTGGGGCGCTGATCCGCCACGGCCTCGCCGCCTACATCGACGAAGTCCACGCTGGGACGTTCCCTGGCGCGGAGCACAGCTTCTCGATGAAGGACGAGGAGTACGACGAGCTCCGGCGCGGCCTGACGGGGCCCGCCGGGAAGCCCTGATGCCCATCCGCCTTGCGGACCGCATGGAGCTGGTCCGCCCGTCGGCCATCCGTGACCTGCTTCGGTTCGGCGCCGATCCTGAGCTGATCTCGTTCGGCGGCGGATATCCCGACCCGGATCACTTCCCGATGACCCAGATGCACGCCGTGTTCGACGAGCTTCTCCGCGGCGACTCGTCGGTCCTCCAGTACACCCTGTCGGACGGGATGCCGCGCCTGCGCGAGCAGGTCGCCGATCGCATGGCTCGAGACGGCGTGGCGTGCACGGCCTCGAACGTGCTGATCCTCCATGGCGCGCAGCAGGGCCTGGATCTCGCCGCGAAGCTGGTTCTTGACCCTGGCGACGTGGTCATCACCGAGAACCCGACCTTCCTCGGCGCACTCATCGCGTTCAACCCGTACCAGCCGGACTACGCCCCGGTCCGGACCGACGCCGAAGGCATGGACACGGACGACCTGGAGCGCGTCCTTGCCGCCAACCCGCGGGCGAAGCTCATCTACACGGTGCCCGACTTCCAGAACCCGACGGGCGTGACCATGTCGCTGCCACGCCGGCGGCGACTGGTGGAGCTTGCGAACCGCCATGACGTTCTGGTCATCGAAGACAGTCCGTACCGTGAGTTGCGCTTCGCGGGTGCAGCGGTATCGACGATCAAGAGCCTCGACACCGAGGGGCGAGTCGTGTTCCTCGGGAGCTTCTCCAAGATCCTCGCGCCGGGGATGCGGCTTGGCTGGTCGGTGGCGAGCGACGACCTGACCGCGCGCCTGGGCCTGCTCAAGCTGGCCGCGGACACCCAGTGCAGCACACTCAACATGGCGGCCGTGTCCGCATTCCTCGACCGGCACGACATCGACGCGCACATCGCGACCATCCGGTCCGCATACCGTCGAAAGCGGGACCTGATGCTCGACGCCATCGCAGAGCTGTTTCCGCCGTCGGTTGCCCACACGAGTCCCGACGGCGGCCTGTTCACGTGGCTCACATTCCCCGCTGACTTCGACGCCGCCGCGTTCCTGCGCGACGAGGCGGTTCCGAGGGCCAAGGTGGCATTCGTGCCCGGCGCGACGTTCTTCCCGGTGACCCAGGAGCTGAACCACGCACGACTCAACTTCTCGGGCGTATCCGACGACCGGATCGTGACCGGGGTGACCCGCCTGGCCGCCCTCCTGCGGGAGCGCCTGCCGGGCTGACCATCAGGAGCCGGAGCGTCCCTGCTCCGGTGCGAATGGCCCTCGTTTCGGGCCTCGCAGCCCTTGACGTGTCTTGACGGCCGCGGTTATGGTGTTATCGTTCCCGTTATCGGTAACGGAAACGATAACGAATCGTGGCGTCCACCGAACGGCGACCTGTCGTTCGCCCGCACCGATGGAGGAACGGCCCGCACCGATGGTCGCGGGATGCAAGGCCGGGAGATCGACGCCGGATCTCCCGTCGCAGGAGGTGCCGATGGTGTCTGACCCAGCCGCTCGAGCGTCGGTACAGGGGCAGATGCCCGGCTGTCGCGCACTCTCGTCGTATCCGGTCCTGACGGGCCCGATGGCGACGCCTACCATCAGACACGGATGCAAGGGAGACCCAGCATGATGTCTTCGCGGCTTCTCACGAGATTGGCCATCCTGGCGGTGGCCCTGATCCTGGTCGCAGGTTGCTCGAATTCCGGAGCGTCGACCGCTCCGTCGGCCGAGGCACCCTCCGCCGCCCCGGCTACCGAGGCACCGTCCGAGGCGGCCCCGTCCGAGGCGGCGGTCCCGCTGACCTACGAGGACCTGACGGTCGGCTTCATCCAGACCGGATCCGAAGGTGGCTGGCGTGCAGCGAACACGCAGTCCTTCCAGGAAGAAGCGGTCAAGCTCGGAATCGACCTGAAGTTCTACGACGCGCAGAACAAGCTGGAGAACCAGCTGTCGGCGTTCCGCAACTTCATCGCCGACCCGGAAGTGGACGTGATCATCCTTGCGGCGCTTGAAGCTGCCGGGTGGGAGCAGGTCCTCCAGGAGGCGAAGGACGCGGGCAAGGTCGTCGTGCTCCAGGATCGCCGGATCGACGCACCAGAAGACCTGTACGCGACCTACATCGGGTCGGACTTCACCGAGGAAGGCCGCAAGGCCGCGACCGAGATGTGCGTCCTGCTCGAAGGCAGCGAATCCAAGAACGTCGTCGAGCTCGTCGGCAACGTCGGTTCGTCGGCCGCCATCGACCGCGGCAAGGGTTTCCGCGAGAAGATGGGAGATTGTGGGATCACGGTCACCCAGAGCCAGACGGCAAACTGGGACGCGACCGAGGGCAAGTCGGTCATGGAAGCGTTCCTCAAGGAAAGCAAGGACATCCAGGGCGTGTTCGCCCAGAATGACGAGATGGGACTTGGCGCCGTGCAGGCGCTCCAGGAAGCCGGGCTCGCACCGGCTGAGGACGTCAAGATCATCACCGTCGACGCCACCAGGGGTGCGTTCGAGGCGATGATCGCGGGCACCGTCAATACCGTCGTCGAGTGCAACCCGTTGCTGGCACCGCAGGTCTACGAGGCGGCTCTCAAGGCCGCCAACGGCGAGACGTTGCCGAAGTGGGTCCCCTCGATCGAGAGCGTGTTCTTCATGGAGGACGCGGCGGAGATCCTGCCGACGCGAACCTACTAACGGCGTCACCTGGCGCGGCGCCCGAGGCAACCCCCGGGTGCCGCGCCGCTCTTCCGATCCGGCCACCTGGCCGGTGACACACCGAGGGACCGTCGATGCCTGACGCGACCGCCATCGTCTCCATGGTCGGCATCGACAAGGCGTTCCCAGGTGTCCAGGCCCTGCAAGGTGTCGATTTCGACCTCGCCCCAGGCGAGATCCACGCAGTCGTCGGCGAGAACGGGGCCGGCAAGTCCACCCTGATCAAGGTCCTGACCGGGGTCGAACGGCCCGATGCCGGGACGATCTCGCTCGACGGGACACCCCTGGCCGTGCGCTCGCCCCAGCACGCACAGGCGCTTGGCATCAGCACGGTCTACCAGGAGATCAACCTCTGCCCCAACCTGTCCGTCGCGGAGAACGTCTTCATCGGCCGCCAGCCGCGCCGGTGGGGGCGGATCGACGGGCGCCGGATGCGGACCCGGACGCGCGAGCTCCTCGCGGGCCTGGACATCGATGTCGATGTCACGCAACCCGTGGGGTCGTACCCGGTGGCCATCCAGCAGATGACCGCGATCGCGCGGGCACTGGAGATCTCCGCGGCCCGCGTGCTCATCCTCGATGAGCCGACATCCAGCCTGGACCGCCATGAGACCGACCAGCTCTTCCGCGTCATGCGCAAACTCCGCGCGTCCGGGATCGCCATCGTCTTCATCACGCACTTTCTCGACCAGGTGTACGAGGTCACGGACCGGATCACCGTCCTGCGTGGTGGCCGACTGGTCGGCACGTACCCGACCGGCGAGCTGACACGATTCGAACTCATCCGCAAGATGCTCGGCCGGGAGTTGACCGAGCTCGACGAGATGGAAAAGGTCAAGCTCACCACCGGTGAGCAGCGGGCCGGGGCGACTCGGCTGGTGGCCGAGGGTCTCGGCCGGCGGGAATCGGTGGAGCCCTTCGACCTCGAGATCCACGCCGGCGAGGTCGTCGGCCTGGCGGGTCTGCTCGGCTCGGGGCGGACGGAGGTGGCGGGCCTGCTGTTCGGGATCGATCGCCCGGACGTCGGCGCCTTGTCGATCGATGGCGTGCCGATCCGGCGCCACTCGCCGGTCGAGTCGATCGCGCGCGGCATCGCGCTGTGTCCGGAGGACCGCAAGGCGGAGGGGATCGTCGACGAACTGACCGTCCGCGAGAACATCATCCTGGCGGTACAGGCGGGCCGCGGCTGGCTGCGGGCCCTGAGCCCAGCACGGCAATCAGCGCTCGCCGACGAGTACATCCGCCTCCTGCGGATCGCGACGCCGGACGCGGAACAGCTGGTCGGCAACCTGAGCGGCGGCAATCAGCAGAAGGTCATCCTCGCACGCTGGCTCGCGACGCATCCCCAGGTGCTGATCGTGGACGAGCCGACACGAGGGATCGACATCGGGGCCAAGGCAGAGGTCCAGCGCCTGGTGCTGCAGCTCGCTGAGGAGGGCACGTCGTGCGTGTTCATCTCCTCGGAGCTCGACGAGGTGCTGCGGACGAGCCACCGCATCGTCGTCATGCGCGACCGCCGCAAGGTCGCCGAGATGTCCGGGGACGTGGACGCCGTGGCGATCATGCGGGCGATGGCCGGGGTCGAAGCATGACCGGCGCCCCACGCCGACCCGATCTCCGGCGGATCACCGAGAGCAAGATCCTGTTCCCGCTCATCGCCCTCGGAGTGATCCTGCTGTTCGACCTGGTGTTCGAGCCGGGGTTCTTCGACCTGCAGATCGTGGACGGGCACCTGTTCGGCAATCTCATCGACATCCCGCGCAATGGCGCCACGATCATGCTCCTCGCCCTCGGGATGACCCTGGTCATCGCGACCGGCGGCGTGGACCTGTCGGTGGGGGCCGTGATGGCGATCTCCGCGTCGGTGGCGGCGATCCTCATCGATCCTGAGCTTGGCGCCGTCGCGCACGATCCCACCTACACGGCCACGCCGTTGCCGATCGTCTTCCTGGTGACCCTGATCGTGGCCACGCTGTGCGGCCTCTGGAACGGTCTCCTCGTGGCCTACGGCAACATCCAGCCGATGGTCGCGACCCTCATCCTGATGATCGCGGGGCGCGGCATCGCGCAGCTGCTCACCAACGGCATCCGGGTCCAGATCTTCTACGAGCCGTTCGGATTCCTCGGCAACGGCTGGGTCATCGTCCCGGTATCGCTGTTCGTCGTGGCGGCGGTGTTCATCGTGGCCTGGCTCGGGACACGTCGGACCGCGCTCGGGCTGTTCATCGAATCGGTCGGGATCAACGCGAGGTCCAGCTACTACAGCGGCATCAACGAGAAGCGCGTGAAGCTCATCGCCTACATGTTCTGTGGCTTCTGCGCGGGCATGGCGGGGCTCGTCGCCAGCTCCAACATCCGGACCTCGGACGCGAACAACATCGGTCTCGATTACGAGCTCGACGCGATCCTTGCCGTCGTGATCGGTGGCACGGCGCTTGCCGGTGGCCGGTTCTCCCTGTTCGCGAGCCTGGTGGGCGCCCTCGTGATCCAGGCCATCACGACCTCGATGTACGCGGTGGGCGTCCCGGCCAACGCCCTCCTCGCGATCAAGGGCTTCGTGGTCATCGTCGTGATCCTGCTGTTCTCCGCCCAGGTCCGCGACTGGGTCCGGGCCCGGACGTCCGCGCGAGCCGCGCGACCGACGGAGCGGCCGGCATGAACGCCCGCGACGCCGTGTGGCGCAACCGCCGCTTCCTGCCGATGCTGGCGACGATCACCCTCTTCTTCCTCGCGTACGGCTACGGGGCCGCCCTGTACGAGGGCATGCGCGACCCGCAGGTCTTCCTCAACCTGTTCCGCGCCGCTCCGTTCCTCCTGATCAGCGCGATCGGGATGACGTTCGTGATCCTTTCGGGCGGGATCGACCTGTCCGTCGGCGGGGTCGTGGCCCTGACGACCGTCGTGTCCGCGGCGCTGATCCGTGGCGGCACGGACCCCTATCTCGTGATGGGTCTCGTCCTCGTCATGGGCATGACCTTCGGTCTCGTGATGGGGTTCTTCATCACGTACCTCAAGGTCCAGCCGTTCATCGCGACGCTCGCCGGGATGTGGGTGGCGCGCGGCCTGTGCTTCTGGATCAGCGACAACGCCATCGCCATCGATCACCGGGTCTACGACGTCCTGGCCCAGACCAGGATCCTGATCCCGGGCCTCGCCGACCCCGTGACCAAGCAGGGACCGTTCATCTCGCTGCTCGTCGTGGTCGAGCTGGTCTTCCTGGCGGTCGCCATCTTCATCGCGCACCAGACCGGGTTCGGCCGATCGGTCTACGCCATCGGCGGGAGCGAGGCGTCCGCGCGCCTGATGGGCCTGCGCGTGAACCGGACCAAGATGGGGGTCTACACGTTCAACGGCCTGTGCTCCGCCCTCGCCGGGATCACCCTGAGCATCTACCTCTCGTCGGGCCACGGGCTGTACGCCATGGGACTCGAGCTGACCGTGATCGGGGCCGTCGTGATCGGCGGGACACTGCTGACCGGCGGCGTCGGTTACGTGTTCGGCACCCTGTTCGGTGTGCTCATCATCGGCGTGATCCAGACGTTGATCCAGTTCAACGGCAGTCTCAGCTCGTGGTGGACGCCCATCGTCGTGGGCCTGCTGACGCTCATGTTCATCGGTGTCCAGAGCCTGATCGCCAGCCAGGAACGGCGGATCCGCGGCCGGGGACGCACCCCGCCGGCCCACTCCCCGGCCTCGATCGACCCACCGGCGGCGGAGGCTGCCCCATGACGCCGCGGGGTGGCGCACGTGGCGCGGGTGTTGCCCTCACCCTGATCCTGGTTGCGGCGAGTCTGGCCGCGGGGTGCGAGTACGTGGTGGTGCCACCCGACGACGGCGGATCGGGCGGTGAGCCCTCCGAGGGCTGGACGGCGATGGCTACGACCATCGCGCCCGACCCATCCGGTGGCCTGCGCATCGACTTGACGATCGTCAATCGAACGGGCGACTGGAGCGCGATGACGGTCGTCCCGGGCTCGGCGACGACCCTGACGGCCGGCGACGGCGCCACGGTGCCGTGCGAGTCGGTCGACGTGGGGACTGGCGGGCATCGCCTCGCTCCGGGGTTCCAGATGCGCGGATTCATCGGCGGCACGAAGGCGTCGCCCGAGACCACGGCCATCGCCGTCTCGTGCGCGGGCGCGACGGACGCATCCGGGGCCAGCCTGACCATCCCGTATCGGTACGTGACCGGCGAATACGACTACTACGATCCCGAAGCGACCCAGACCGACGCGACGCTGGAGGTGGATCTCGACGCCCCTGCCTCCGGCCTGACCTACCCGGTCGCCGAGCCCATCGAGGGACTCATCCAGGCCGCCGACGCGCCCATGACCGGGATCAACGACGTCGTCCTGCGCCTCGAAGGCATCGAGCGTGGTGGCGAGGTCCTGACGTCCTCGTGGATCGCCGAGAACCCCGGGGAGTACCCAAGCTCGATCCATATCGGTGAGCCTCCCGTCATCGGATCCGACGGGATCGTCTACGGGTTCTGGGAGAGCCCCGATCTCGCCTCGGTCCCGATCACGCCCCCTGGGGAGAGCGTGTCCTGGACGACCGAGGTCGCGGTCCCGGACGACGTGGCCGGCCTCGTCATGCTGCTCTCGGTGGAGTCGAAGAAGGCGCGCACGTTCGTGAACTACGCGCTGGACATCAGCGCCGAGTAGCCGGATCCGGAGCACTCTCCCGAACGACGAGCGTCGTTGCCAGGACGTGGGCACGTACCGCGGTACCGTCGGCGGGATCGCCGTCAGGGCCGTTGGCGGCCGCGATCGCCTCGCGGACGGCCAGTTCTCCGAGCTCCCGGAGCGGTTGCGCGACCGTGGTCAGCGAGGGAGTGAAGTGGGCGCCCTCGTCCAGGCCGTCGAAGCCCACGACCGCCAGGTCCAGCGGCACGGCGATCCCGCGGTCGTTCGCCGCGCGCAGCACGCCGAGTGCCATCTGGTCGTTCGCGACGAAGACCCCGTCGACATCCGGGTCGCGCTCCAGGATGGGCTCGAGGGCGATCGCCCCGCTCTCCGCGGACCAGGTCCCGCTGACGATGGGTCCCGGTTCCAGGCCCGCGTCCTCCAGTGCCGCGCGCCACCCTTCCTCGCGATCCGCGGCCTCGCGCCAGAGCGATGGGCCCGCGACGTGGGCGATCCGCCGGCGACCGAGGGCGATGAGGTGTCGCGTGGCGAGCATCGCCCCACCGCGATTGTCGATGACGATCGTCGTGTGCCCGGGGGAAGACTCGGACTTGAGGAAGACGACCGGCGGCGACGCGCTCGTCAGCTGCGCCCGGAAGGTCGCGATATTGGCCCCGATCTGTGGCGCGGCGAAGATCAGCCCATCCACCCGGTGGGCGACCATGAAGTCGATCACGGGAACGATGTCGACATCTTCGGTGCTGTCGATCTCCTTGAGCAGGACACCGTACCCGGACGCCTGTGCCTCCTCGGTGATCCCGTTGAGGGTCTGCGCGACGCCGAAGTAGCGGAGGCCAGCCACCACCACGCCAAGCGTCTGGGACCGCCGGTGGACCAGGCTTCGGGCGACAGCGCTCGGCTGGAAGCCGGTCTCCGCGATCGCGGCCTCCACGGCGGCGCGCGTACCGGGTGATACGTCCGGCCGTTTGTTGATGACCCGCGACACCGTCTGCGTCGAGACGCCGCACATGCGGGCGATCTCCCTGATCGTGATCCGACCCTGATCCTGCAACAACGCGGCGCTCCTTGGATCGCCCGAAAGGGGGTTGTCTCAGGGATCCATGACTGGTAACGTATCGTGCATCGTGAACGTTATCGGGAACGATAACGGTCCGACGATCTGACGGCAAGTCCCGAGCCCCTGGGGGCGCCAGAGAGCGGCAGTCGCCGCGCAAGGAGTCTAGCGGCAGCCATGGCGGCGAAGTACACCATCGGCATCGACTTCGGAACGACCTCGGGTCGTGCGACGCTGGTCGACGTGGCCGATGGGCGTCAGGTAGCGACGGCCGTGGAGCCGTATCGCAACGGCGTGATCGACGCTCGGCTGCCCGAACCGCACGACGACATCGAGCTCGGTCCGGATTGGGCCCTGCAGGATCCCGACGACTACCTCTCGGTCGTGCGGACCGCCGTCCCGGAGGTCGTGCGCCAAGCCGGCGTGGATCCCCGCGACATCATCGGGATCGGGATCGACTTCACGGCCTGCACCATGCTGCCGGCGCGTGCTGACGGGGTGGCACTCGCGCAGCTGCCGGAGTTCCGCTCGGACCCGCATGCGTGGGTCAAGCTGTGGAAGCATCACGCCGCGCAACCCGAGGCGGACCGGATCAACGCCGTGGCCCTGGCGATGGACGAGCCGTGGCTCGATCGCTACGGCGGCCGCATCTCCTCGGAGTGGTTCTTCGCCAAGGCCCTGCAGATCCTGGACGAGGCGCCGGCCATCTACGCCGCCGGGGATCGACTGATCGAAGCTGCGGACTGGGTCGTCTGGCAGTTGACCGGCGTCGAATCGCGGAACGCCTGCACCGCCGGCTACAAGGCGATGTGGTCGAAGCGCGCCGGGTTCCCATCGCCGGAGTACTTCGGGGCGCTCGATCCCCGCTTCGCCTCGGTCGTGCAGGACAAGATGCGCACCGATCTCCTCCCGGCCGGGTCACGGGCCGGAGGGCTGACAGAGGGCGCCGCGTCCTGGACCGGCCTGCTGCCGGGGACTGCCGTGGCCGTGGCGAACGTGGATGCCCACGTCGCCGTTCCGGCTGCCACGGTGACGGAGCCCGGACGCATGGTCATGATCATGGGCACCTCCACCTGTCACATGGTCCTGTCCCGCGACGAGCGCGCCGTTCCCGGCATGTGCGGATGCGTCGAGGACGGCATCATCCCCGGCCTGTTCGGCTATGAAGCCGGCCAATCGTGCGTGGGCGACCACTTCGAATGGTTCGTGGACCAGGGCCTGCCCGCGACCTACCTGGACGAAGCGAGGACGCGCGGAATCGACGCCCACGCGCTCCTCCAGGAGAAGGCCGCCGGGCAACGGGTCGGGCAGCACGGCCTGATCGCGCTCGACTGGTGGAACGGCAATCGCTCCGTGCTCGTGGACGCCGCCTTGAGTGGCCTCCTCATCGGCGCGACCCTGGCCACGCGACCGGAGGACGTCTATCGAGCGCTGGTCGAAGCGACTGCCTTCGGCACCCGCGTGATCATCGAGACGTTCGAGCAGAACGGTGTCGTCATCGACGAGGTCGTGGCCTGTGGCGGACTGGCGGAGAAGAGCCCGTTCATCCTGCAGATCTACGCGGACGTCACCCGAAAGCCATTCCGGGTGAGTGCGTCGGACCAGACGCCGGCGCTGGGCGCGGCGATGTTCGCGTCGGTCGCCGCCGGCCCCGCGGCCGGTGGGCACGCCAGTATCGAGGCTGCCTCGCGCGAGATGGCTCGCCTCCGTGACGGTGCGTATGTGCCGATCGCAGCCAACGCCGCGACCTATGACGTGCTGTATCGCGAGTACCTCCGACTCCACGACACCTTCGGTCGCGGCGGCAACGACGTCATGAAGGTCCTGCGCGAGATCCGCGATCACGCACGGTCCGAGACGGGCGATCCCGTGCCGGTGGAGGCCTGAGATGCGACTCGCCGCGGTTCGTGAACAGCTCGCGACCCTGCACGCCGAACTGCCCCGCGCCGGGCTCGTGGCGTGGACGAGTGGGAACGTGAGCGCCAGGGATCCGGAAACCGGCCTGATCGCCATCAAGCCCTCCGGGATCCGCTACGAGGACCTGACGGCCAATTCGATGGTCGTGCTTGATCTCGACGGCCGTGTCGTCGAGGGCGCGCACGTGCCGTCCTCGGATACCGCCAGCCACCTTTACATCTACCGGCACCGCGAGGACGTCGGCGGGATCGTCCACACCCACTCGCGCTATGCGACGGCGTTCGCCGCGGTCGGCCGCCCCATCCCGGTGATCCTGACGGCGCAGGCCGACGAGTTCGGCGGCGACATCCCCTGTGCCGGGTTCGCGGCGATCGGAGACGAGGCGATCGGCACCCTCGTGGTCGAGGGGATCGGCCGGTCGCCGGCCATCCTGCTCCGCAACCACGGGGTGTTCACGATCGGGCCGACCGCGGCGGCGGCTGTCAAGGCCGCGGTGATGGTCGAGGACATCGCGGCGACCGTCTGGGCCGCGATGCAGATCGGGACCCCCGAGTCCCTCCCAGCAGATGTCGTCGAGCGGCTTCATCACCGCTATGTCACCGACTACGGACAGCCGTCCGCGGTCCCAGCAGGAGCGACCGATGTCCGACCTCGCTGAACTCGAGGTCTGGTTCGTCACAGGCAGCCAGCACCTCTATGGCCCCGATACGCTCGCCACCGTCGCGCGCCAAGCCGCCGAGGTCGCGGGTGCGCTGAACGACGCGTCCGACATCCCGGTCCGCATCGTCTCGAAGCCGGTCGTCACCGATGCGGAGGCGATCCAGCAGGTCTGTGCGGAGGCCAGCGCGACCCCGACTTGCGTCGGCGTCATCGTCTGGATGCACACGTTCTCGCCGGCCAAGATGTGGATCGCTGGCCTCGAATCGCTGCGGCGTCCACTCCTGCATCTCCACACGCAGTACCACAGCGAGATCCCGTGGGACCGGATCGACATGGATTTCATGAACCTCAACCAGGCCGCGCACGGCGACCGCGAGTTTGGGTTCATCGCTGCGCGGCTGCGCCTGGAACGCAAGGTCGTCGTCGGTCATTGGACCGACCCCGAGGTCCAGGCGCGGATCGGCGCGTGGGCGCGCGCGGCATCGGCAAAGCGCGACTGGGAGACCGGTCGGATCGCCCGTCTGGGCGACAACATGCGCGACGTCGCCGTGACCGAAGGCGACAAGGTGGAGGCCCAGCGACGGCTTGGGTTCAGCGTCAATACGTTCGGGGTCGGCGACCTTGTTGCGATGGTCGATGCCGTCGGCGCGGACGAAGTCGACCAGCTCGTCGCCACCTACGCGGACGAATACGTGATCGACCCGATCCTGCTGCCGGGAGCCCCCTGTGCCGACTCGCTGCGCGATGGTGCGCGGATCGAGATCGGGTTGCGTCGGTTCCTCGACGCTGGACCCTACATCGCCTTCACGACGACCTTCGAGGACCTGCACGGTCTGACCCAGCTGCCGGGGCTGGCCGTCCAGCGCTTGATGCGCGACGGCTATGGGTTCGGGGCGGAGGGCGACTGGAAGACGGCCGCGATGGTCCGGGCGATGAAGGTGATGTCGTCGGGCCGACCAGGCGGGGTCTCGTTCATGGAGGACTACACCTACCATCTCGACCCGACGAACGGCGACCTGAGTCTCGGCGCGCACATGCTCGAGGTCTGCGAGAGCATCGCAGGCGGGCGCCCGTCGCTCGAGGTGCATCCCTTGTCCATCGGAGGCAAGGCGGATCCTGTCCGTCTCGTCTTCGACGCCCACCCGGGGACCGCGGTCATCGCCGCCATCTCCGATATGGGTCAGCGATTCCGGATGCTGGCGACCGTGGTCGATGTCGTCGCGCCCGACCATCGGCTCCCGAGGCTTCCGGTCGCGCGCGCGCTATGGCGCCCGCGGCCGGACCTGAAGACGAACGCTGCTGCCTGGATCTACGGCGGCGGCTCGCACCACACGAGTCTCGGGTACAGCATCACGCCCGAGGAACTTGCCGACTTCGCCTCGATGTCCCGTGTCGAGTACCTGCAGATCGACGAGAACACGACGATCGATCAGTTCCGCAACGAGCTCCGCTGGAACGACCTCTACTACCACCTCGCGGGAGCGTTGTAGGGCTCGAACCGCCTTTCCCTTCGGACCGGACCCGGTTCTCCTCCCGGGTCCGGTCCGAACCTTCGAGTGGATCGCATGTCGCGAGACGTCCGACTCGACGAGATCTAGTCGGTGGCGGCCGGCTCCGTCGTGCAGCACGCGCAACTGGCCTCGGCGGCACCAACGACGGCGTCCGCAGCCTCGCAGCACGAACCATCCAGGATGGCCAGGGAGCTGCGGGGGCGCTCGAGGTGTCCGAGCAGGTCGGCCAGCTTGGCGTCCAGGGCCTGCAGCCTGGCCAGCCGGTCAGCGATCTCCGCGCGTCGTCCCTCGATCATGCGAGGTAGTTCGGCGGTCGAATCCGCGCAATGTCCGGAATGACACCAGCCCGCGATCCTGGCGGCATCCTCGAGTGGCAGGTCGAGGCGGCGCAGGTCGATGATCAGGCGCAGGTGCTCGACATCCGACGGTCCGTATTCCCGGTACGAATTGTCCTGCCGGGTCGCGCGCGGGAGCCAACCGGAACGCTCGTAGAAGCGCACGGTGTCCGTCGACACGCCGACCGCACCGGCCAGTTCGCCGATCCTCATCCGGTCAGGAAACCTTGGAGTGGCTCGGATGTCAAGAGCCCGGGAGGACCTCCGTCAACTCGTAGGTGTTGCCCTCGCTGTCCTTGAACCAGGCGGCCTTGGCGACGCCGAAGTCGGCCAGTCCGTTCACCGTCGAGATCGCGCCGAGGTCGTACTCCTCGAACGCCACGCCGCGCTCGCGCAGGCCGGCCATCACCGACTCGATGTCCTTGACCGCCCAGCCGGCGATGGTGTTCTGGGCGGTCCCGGCCGACGGAGTCGCGTACAGGTACAGCCAGGTCTCGCCGCCGAAGCGATACCACACACCACCCGGGTCCTCGTGCTCGGGCACGAGGCCGAGCTTCTCCTCGTACCAACGGCGCGCCCGGCCGAGGTCGACCGCCGCCGCCCTTGCGCTGATCGGGAACTCGCTCAACGCTGTCATGGCAACGCCGGAGCCATCGCTGGCGCCGCCTCCGCCCTGTAGCTCGCGTCGACGACCTCGAACTCGACAGTCCCAGCCGAACGGGCCGAACCGCAGCCGCTCGCGCCCGCGTGCCCTCGCCTGCGTCCCATCACCGCGCGCGATCGTCTGCTCCGCGACGAACGTGCTCATGACCGAGCCTCCTCCTGTTCGACGGCCGGCAGGGTGCCGGCGACCACGGTTGCGAGGCGCGCGTACGCGGCCTCCTTGTCAACCCGCATCCGTTCGATCGCGCTCGCGTTCGCCGGGGAGCGGCCTTGATAGGCCCAGCGGAGCTGCAGCCGAGTACCGGTCTCCGTCGGATCCAGTTCGGCCGACGCGGCGATCGGTCCGAGACCTGGCACCGTCAAACGCCACGCCACGCGGTCATAGGGCCGCCAATCGACGATCTCCTCGAGCGTGGCCAGCCGGCCGGTCACACACTGAGCCGTCGTCCCAACGCCACGACGGCCGCCAGCTGACGGCTCCTCGGTGACGATCAGGCCCTCCCATCGCGCTCGAAGGGCGGGTGACGTCAGATGCGCCCAGACGACCGATGGCTCACCGGCCAGCGTGCGATCGATGCCGAAGGCGAGGTCGGCGTCGGTGATGTCCAGTCGTCGCTTCCAGCTTTCCGACTGCCAGCGGGCCTCGAGATCCAGAGTGAACGTATGGAAACGCCCGAGGTGCTCGATCGACTCCTCGCCGGATCGGAGTCCAAGGGCATCGGGGTCGAGCCCAACGGCCGCGACGGCGGCGGCGGTGAACAGGGCGAAGCCGCTGCCACGTGCCTCCACGGCACCCGCCCCCTTCAGCAACCGGTGGACGAGGATGACGTCCGGCCCCGCGAGCTCGTCTCGGCCGGCGATGCGTCCGCGCACGAACGTCCCGTGGTGGATGAACAGCTTGAGGTCCAGGCGGGGCGCCAGTCGGCACGAGTTGCAGTCGCAGGTCGTCGCCTGGTCGATGCTCCGCAGCCGGCGCCGGAATGCGAGGTAGGCGGCCTCGATCGCGTCGAGGAGGAGCGACCCCTCGGCGCGCCCGTCCTCGACGAAGAGGAACGCTGCGTCGCCTTCGAACTTGGCCAGCCGGAACGGTGGCTCCAGACGCCCGACGATGGTTTCAAGGAGGTCGCCGGCGATGGCTGGCGCATGCTCGATCTCGCTGCCGGACAGGTACGCGGTGTAGCCGGTGAGGTCGGCGATGACCAGGAAACCGGACTCAGGCAGAGCTGACATCGCGCGAACCGTAGACCTTGGAGTCGGTCCAATGTCAATAGGACGTGCCGAGCGACCCGTGCACGAGCGCCATCGGACTCTGGCGAGATCGTACCGCCGTGATGGACGCTCGACACTATGGATGACCCTCGCGCCCGGCCGCGGCGCTTGATCGCGTTGCTCGGGATCGCGCTGTGGCTGGCCCTCGCGGTGCCGGCGTCATCGGCCGCGGCGTCCCCGGAACCGGCGAGTCCATGGCATCACGTCGACGCCACCGGCGCGCCGGTGGTGGACCTCTGGTTCGGCTGGTCCAGCACCTGCCCGCACTGCACCAAGGCACGGGCGTGGCTGTCGGAGTTCGCGCCGACCGCCCCATGGCTGGAGGTGCACTCGCTCCAGGTGGATGGCGAGGATCCCAGCGCGAACATCGATCGCCTGCTTGGCCCTCGCGTCCACCATCGACGCGGAACTGCGCGCGGTGCCGATCTTCATGTTCGACGGGCGCGCACAGTCCGGGTTCGACGAGGCGGCAACCACGGGGGCGCAGCTCGAGGCTGATCTCACCGCCCACCACGACGCCCTCCTTGCGGCTGTGACGCCGGCTCCCCCTCCGGCGCCGCCGACGCCGTCGAAGGCAACGCCGAGATCGCGCTGCCGTTCGTCGGGACCGTGGACGCGCGGACCGTATCGCTCCCGTTGCTCGCCGTGGTCCTCGGCGGCCTGGACGCGTTCAACCCCTGCGCACTTTCGGTACTGCTCTTCCTCGTCAGCGTGCTGGTGGGGGCGCACTCGAGGCGTCGCATCCTGCTGGTCGGCGGGACATTCGTGGTGGCGACGGGCGTCATCTACTTCCTGCTGATGTCGGCGTGGCTCAACGCCTTCCTGTGGTTCGGCGAGCTGCGGGTCGTGACAGCGCTCGCCGGAGCCGCGGCGCTCGTCGCCGGCCTCATCAACGTGAAGGACTTCGCGTGGTTCGGGCGTGGGCCGTCGCTCGTCATCCCCCAGGCGGCGCGACCGTCGATCTTCGAGCGCATGCTCGATCTATCGCAGGCGGCGACCCTGCCGGTGCTGCTCGGGACGACCGTCCTCGTCGCCGCGACGACGTCGGCCTACGAGATGCTCTGCACCGGCGGGTTCCCGGTCGTGTTCACGCGCGTGCTGACGCTGTCCGACCTGCCGACGACCGCTTACTACGGCTACCTCGGCCTCTACGTGGCGGTCTATGTCCTGCCGATGATCGCGATGGTCGGCTGCGTTCGCGATCACGCTCGGGACCCGCGGTCTTTCGATCGATGAGGCGCGTCGGCTCAAGCTCCTGTCGGGCTTGCTCATGATCGGTGTCGGGGGTCTGCTCCTGTTTGCACCGGAACGGCTCAGCGATCTCGGGACGACCGTCGGACTGTTCGTCTGCGCGATCGGGGTGTGGATCGCCATCCTGTTCGTCGAGCGTGGCCAGCGCCGATCTGCCGCCACATAGCGCCGTCCCGCAACGTCCGATCCGCTTGGCGACACGGCCTCCCGCCTACGGCGCCGTACCGTCACCAGCCGCTGCGCCCCGGCTCCTCGAGCGCGCCATGAGCGCATCGACGAGCTCCTGTCGGTCGACCTTCTGGCGCTCGGCGATCTGCGCCAGCGAGAGTCCGTCCTGACGAAGGGCCATCACCTCGGCCTGGGTGAGCCCAAGGACCGTCGGGATGGTGTCGCGGGCGCGAGCCTGTGCCCCGGGTGGGGCCGCGGTCGGGTCTGCGGCGACTGCGGCGCCGGCGAGGACGAGCAGCACCAGGGCTGCTCCACCGATAGAGAGGGAGCGTCGCTTCATGTCGTGGCCTCCGATGGATCAGCGACGGGTGTCCGGTGTTGCCGGTCCAGACCAGTGCGCCGGCCCACATCCGTGGATGGGTGGATGCCCAGAGCGTGTTCCGACGACGTGAAGGCGTGATGGAGACTGCGTGCCGTTTCGGAGGAGAACGACCGGTCGTCGCCTAAGTACGTTAGTTGCGCAACTACGCAAGCAGGTGCTATCGTGGTGGGCACGGAGTGCCAGACACACCACCTGGAGGACGCTCGATCCGTGGATCTCGACGACGACACCCTGGAGCGCTACCGCCTGCATGCGGACATCTGCAAGGTCCTGACGGACCCGAAGCGGCTGATGCTCCTCGACACCCTGCGCGGCGGAGAACGGTCGGTCGGCGAACTGGCGGTCGCGATCGGCGTGACCCTCCCGAATGCAAGCCAGCACCTGGCCGTCCTGCGCTCAGCCGGACTCGTGGATGGCAGGCGCAGCGGGACGACCGTCAACTACCGACTCGCTGAACCGGCGATCACCCAAGCCTGCGACATCATCCACGGCATCGTGATGCGCCGCGTGGAGCGGGTCGCCCCCCGTCCGGCCGGACGCACGAGCGAGCCCGCCTTCCCGGCCAGCCAGCGATGAGCAACATGCTACCGATCGGCTGTCCGGCCGCGGCTTTCGTGGCAACGATCGACCGCCGGTTCGTCCTGCACGCCGTGCTCTGGACGGCCGCGGCGGTCGTCGCCTTCGGCCTGGTCGCGGCTATCATCCCCAACCCGATCTTCGGGCGGCAGATCCCCGTCGAGGCGTTCGCGATCGCCGTCTGGCTCGTGTCGGCCCCGCTCATGGGCCTGTTGGGGGCGACCTACACGGCTCCCGGAACGACCACCAGCGCCGAGTCGGCCCCGTTCCTCCTCGCCACTGCCACACCCGCCCCGGCCACCGCCACGCCCGTCCCGGATCGCGACGGCACGACCCTCGGGGCCGTCGCGAGCTTCGGTGCGTTCCTGGCGATCGGCTGCCCGGTGTGCAACAAGGTCGCCCTGGTCCTCCTGGGGTCCAGCGGGGCCATGACCATCTTCGCGCCGCTCCAGCCTGTCATCGGAGCGGCCTCACTCATCCTCCTTGCCGGCACGCTGGCCTGGCGATTTCGCCTGCGCGCCCAGGGAGGGTCCTGTCCCCGATGAACGGACACGAACTCGGAGAGTCCAGATGAACGACCGCATTCCTCGCACCGTCTTCATCGTTCTCATCGTCCTGGTGGCGATGGCCATGGCGGCCTGCGGCGGTTCCTCGGCTCAGCCTGCCATCCAGAAGGTCGACGCGAGCGAGGCCGTGAGCATGCTGGACTCGCGGGTCGTCATCGACGTCCGCACGGCCGCGGAGTACGCCGCCGGGCACATCGCCGGGGCCCAGAACATCGACGTCGAAGCCGCGGACTTCTCATCGAGGATCGCCAGCCTCGACGCGACGGCTCCGGTCCTCGTCTACTGCCGCTCGGGCCGTCGGAGCGCGATCGCCGCTGAGCAGATGGCCGCGGCCGGATTCAGCGACATCGTCGACGCCGGCGCCATCGAGGACCTGGTGGGGGCCGGCGCACCGCTCGAATAGACACCGCAGAAGGGGTTCATGCCATGGAGATGACCATCGACTTCCCGGGTGGTGCGCGTGTCGACGCGCACTTCGGGGCCTTCGTCGTACCGACCGATCAGCCGCCTTCGGGCGGTGGCGAGAGTTCGGCCCCGACGCCCTTCGCGACGTTCCTGTCGACGATCGGGACGTGCGCCGGCATCTATGTGCTGGGGTTCTGCCGCCAGCGCGGGATCTCTGCGGAAGGCATTCGCCTGGTGCAGCGGATGCAGGTCGACCCATCGACCCACCTGGTCAACGACGTGCAAGTCACGATCGAGCTGCCAGAGGGGTTCCCGGCGAAGTACGCCGACGCGGTCGTTCGATCCGCCGAGCAGTGCGCGGTGAAGAAGCACTTCGAGCATCCGCCGGTGATCCGCGTGGAGAGCGTCCTCGCCGGCTGACTCGGAAGGACGTGTCGATGGCCGGCCGGGGTCCCTAGCCAGCCCGAACGACTGACGAAGACCGCCCCCGACTCGGCGTCGAGTGGCGGTCTTCGTTGCGCGGCCAGGAGGCGAGGTCAGTCGCCGATGCCGCCGTCGGGTTCGACCGGCAGGACGACGACGTCGCCGCCGATGCCGCCGTCGGGTTCGACCGGGATCGGGTTCGACGAGCCGGCGTTGGCGAACGCGACCGACGCGAGCAGCGCGATCGTCATCACAGCCAGCGCGAGCGCGACGCGCACGGCGCGGAGGTTGAGGCGGGAGGAGATGTCCATGGCAGGGGTTCCTTGTCGTTCGGAGGTTGGTCGATAGATGTCGAACGGGCGCCCGTTCACGTCGCTCGACGTCTCCGCTGCGTGCCCGGGTTCCCGGTTCTGACCCGATCGTCACGACTTGTGGTCGTTCGTCATCGGTGGCATCGACCATCGTCCATGCGGCGCGGCCGTCGTCCGATCCTGTCTACCGAGGCATGAGTCGCAGGGTTGTCCGCGCTGCTTCGGGCGAGACCACCGTCCGCACGATTCCCTGGCCGTAGCGGTCGTACTTGGCGTGGTATGCATCGTGCAGCGAGTGGTCCACGTCGGGACCGGGATCCTCGAACGCGACATCGCGCTCCTCGCCGCCGGCACCGATCCGGCCGATTCCCGCGGCCTTCGCCCGCCGATACCAGCCGTTCTCCGGACCGTAGGCCGAGCGAACGTACAGGTCGTCCCCCGACCGAACGACCCAGACCGTGATGAACGGGCGCAGGCTGCCATCGTCCCGTCGCGAGGCGACCTGGATCTCGTCGTTCTCGCTCGATCTGCGTGAGCTCCTCCGGCGTCCATCCGGTCACGTCGACGACTCCCCACCCTGGCCCGCGATGAACGCCTCCAGGCACTCGACCACCAGGGCATGGTCGTCGAGCTGCGGCAGGCCCGAGACGATCGCCACGCCCACGGGTCCGGTCCCCGCGACGACGAGCGGGAAGCCACCGCCGTGCGGGGCGTACTCCGGGAACGCGAGGGACGTCTCCGCGGCGAAGGTCGTACCGACCGACTCATAGCGGAGTCGCTCATACAGCGTCGAGTGCCCGAAGCGCTCGACGATCCGCGCCTTGCCCGCGACGAACATGTCGTTGTGCGCGTTCGTCCCGGTCCGCGCCGCGCGAAACACGACCCGACCGGCTCGCCGGATCTCGATCGTCACGGGGAGATCGCGCTCCATCGCCCGCTCAAGGAGCAGGAGCCCAAGGGCCACCGCGTCGTTCTCGTCGAGCGAGGGGAGGACGAGACGTCGCTCCTGGTCGCGGAGCGCATCGAGGGTCGGGAGATCGGCGGATGTCATATCGCCTCCTGGGCATCGGGTGTCGTGGGCTCGCGGATCGCGCCTGCTCGATCGTCTTCCATGGCCGCTCGCCCGCGTGGCGACAGAGCGTAGACCCCCCGCCCGACGCGCTCGAACCAGCCATACACGTTCGTCTGCAGGATCGGTCCTGCGCGCGGCACGTCGCCCCCGGCGCGGATCTCGCGGAGGGTCGCCGGACCGGCCTCGAGTCGTACGGCACAGCGCAGCGCTTCCTGCCGGTAGGCCGTCATGATCGGGGCTCGAACGGAACCTCCGCTCGTCGGATCGCCGACCCGTCGCTGGTGCTCCGCGAGCAGCCGGTTCGTCCGTCGACGGTTCTTGCGCGGCTGATAGGGCAGGGGATCCAGCACCGGAACGGCCCGCCCGTGCTCGACCACGATGAGGCCGAGACCGACGCGCCGGCAGAGCCGCCGGATGGCGTCGGTCTGGCGCGGCCACGCACCAACCGCGAGGTAGACGACATCGGTCAGGGCGAGCCGGTCGATGCCCTGCAGGACCAGCGCGAGCCCGAACGAGCGCTTCAGCTCCACCACGACGGGCGGTTCGTCCCCCCGAACCCCGACGACGTCGCAGCCGATGATCTCCCCCTTCACGTCGTAGCCCTGCGCCTCCAGCAGGACCTTCACCGGTCCGTACAGGGAGGTCTCGGGCTGGGCCGCGACGCGCGCCGCCCTCACCGGGCCTTCGGCGGCAGCGCCCCGACGAACGCCAGCGACCGAGCGACCCACCGATCCCCATCGGGCGAGCCCACGAGCGAGGGCGGCAGGGCGACGTACCCGCCCATCGGTCGTTCGGCGGGGCCGAACGGGCCGGCGCCCTCGATCGCCCGGAGCGCCTCCGCATCGGCGGCGTCGAGCTTGAGCCCGATGTCCGCTCCGAAGAGGCCCATGAACATGTGGCCATTCACGAACGCCCCGAGATTGCCGAACATCGGCTTCACCTGGACGCGCGGATCGTGCGGCACGACCGATCGGAATCGGTCCATGTCGGCGGCGGTCGGCTTCGGCATCTGCATCGTCACGTCCTCGGGTCGTGAGGGGGCTCAAGTCGGTCGCCGGCGGGAACCCCCTCCGGGCGGATCGCCATCGCCAGCACCTGCTCGCGTGTCGCGGTCATGTTGTGCAGCCGTTCGCCGTGCTCGCGCGTCGCGGTCACGACCGCATCCTCGGACCCCGTGGTCTCCCAGCCGCAGGCGCATCGCACGGTCATCTGTTCGTCCATCGCGGTCCCTCCGGTGCGATCAACCCAGCGCCCTGAATGGCTCCGGGACGTAGTCGACGAACGCGGCCCGCCACGGCGATGCGAGTTCCGCCGAAACGACCGGATCGTCCTGTGCCAGCCAGGCGAGGTGCCGCAGGCCGTGCTCGACGACCTGGGCGAACGAGATCGCCTGCGGAGCGGCTGTCGCCTCGGACCGGGCGAGATCGGTCCGGCCGATCGGCGCGCTGTCCATGGCGCCGACCAGCGACGGATCGATCACGACGAGGAAGCTCAGGATCACGCCACCGTGGTCGCGTCGCCAGGACGTCGAGTGGACCAGGAGCGGTGGCCCGATGGCGCCACGAACGAGGCGCTCCACGGCCTCGACCGGATGCTCCGCCTCCCCGATCTCGATCAACCATGGCGCGGCCCCGCACGGCCCGGTCAACTCGACGTGGTCCCCGTGGAGCCACACCACGAAGATCTCCCCCTGGACCGGACCCTCGACGTCCATCCCGTCGGGCAAGCGCGTCACGTCGGACATGCTACGCCGCCCTTGACGGGCTGACAGGTAGAACCGTAAAGTTCACCGATCGGTGAACCATTAACGAGGATGCCTGAGGTGCCCGACGACATGGACCGCCTGTTCGCGGCCCTTGCCAACCGGCACCGGCGCCAGATGGTGGATCTCCTGGGCCTCCAGCCGTACTCGATCAGCAACCTCGCGAGTCTGAACGGGCTCTCGCTGCCGTTGATGAACAAGCACGTCAGGATCCTCGAATCCGCCGGTCTGGTGACGCGCCGCAAGGTCGGTCGGACGACGTTCCTGACGCTCGATCGATCTGCGATCCGCGCCCTCCAGGCATGGCTCGCGAGATACCACGCGTACTGGGGGACCGAGAGCGAAACGCTCGAGAACTACGAGCGATCCCTGTCCAGCAACCCGATCACCCCGAGGGAGGAACCGTGAAGAAGTACTTGGTGCTGTACCACGACATCTGGGAGCCGAAGCCGGAGATCCAGGACGCTTGGCAGGCCTGGTTCGCGAGGGTGGGGGACCGGTTCGTCGACAGCGGCAACCCGCTCGGCGATGGTTTCGAAGTGACCCGTGACGGCACGCGCGCGCTCTTGAGGGCGGATGGCCCAGCGAGCGGGTACTCGATCATCTCGGCCGACAGCTTCGAGGATGCGGAGGCCTTGCTCGCGGACTGTCCGTATGCCTCGAGCGTGCGGCTGTACGAAGCCAAGGCGATGTGATCCCTGGTATCCATCTGCACGGCGACCAGCATCGCCGGCGTCGAAGCATGGCGCCTCGCACGACGCCATAGCCAGGGGGTGATCCGCCTGCAAGAAACGACCGAGTTCGAGCCGACACCGGACGGCACGATCATCCGCTGGCGATGGGGAGCGCCAAAGTCGGCGAAGGAACGGGCCGTGATGCAGCAGATGGACTCGTTCCTCGACCAGGTGATGGCGTCGAGCGGAGCGCTGCTCAACGAGCAGCTCGAAGCGGAACTCGCGCGCCGTCGTGTGGAGGTCGGCGAAGAGCCCGACATGCCGCTCCCGAGTCTCGATGCGCCGTTCGCCGGGATGCCGTCGGCGTCGTAAGCGCCCAGGCCGAATCGCGCGACCGTCAGTCAGGTTCGAGCCCGGGTCGCTCGCCCGAAGGCGACAAGTGCAATGGTGCTGGCCAGGGCGAGGACGACGTTGCCCAGCATGGCGACCGTCAGGCCGACGGTGACGGACAGCAGCCCCATCAACGGCGGATAGATCGTGGAGCCGACGATGGCGAGCCCGGTCAACGACCCGCCGACCGCGGCCGAGCGCTCTGGGTACCGCTCGCCACCGAGGGCGACGATCATCGGGAAGACCGGCCCCGATGCCACACCCGCGAGCGCGAACGCCGCGATCGACAGCGGCAGGGTCGGTGCCAACACCGCGACGGCGACCAGGATGGCCATCATCAGGGTGCTCGCGATGGTGAATCGGAGGTGGTCGAATCGGTCCGCGATCGCCGACGAGACCAGACGACCCACCGCGAGCCCCGCCCAATACAGCGAGAGCGCGAGGGTCGCGGTGGTGAGCGGCGCGGGCTCAAGGAATCGGACGAGCCAGTTCGAGATGCCGACCTCGGATCCGACATACGTCGCGATCGCGATCCCGAGCAGGATCAGCGGCCCCGCGAGCAGGCGTGGGCCGTCGCCGCGACCGGGGGCGACGGCCGGTCCACCGTCCGATCCCGACACCCCGCGCCGTCGCCGTCCGCTCGGCATCGGAACGAGCGCGTACGGGATCGCCAGCGTCGACACGAGCAGGCCGGCACCGATCGCGACGGTCTGCCACGGGACACCGCCCGCGACGAGCGAGCCGACCAGCAGTGGCGCAGTCAGCGCCCCGACACTGAACGACATGTGGAGCAGGTTCATCGCGCGGCCCCGCCCCTCGCGGTAGACGTCGAGGACGAGCCCGTTCGCACCGCCGTCGAGGGAGCCGGCGGCCGCCCCGGCCACGACGGCCGCGACGATGAACCACTCCCAACCCGGCGCCAAGCCGAGTCCGGCCACGCCAAGGCCATGGACGAGCACGGCCCCACCCAGCACCGCACGTCGACCCAGCCGTTCCGTGAGGGCCCCGCCACCGAACGACCCGGTCGCGTAGGCGAGGCTGAAGACGAGGTATACGACTCCGATGCCCGCGTCGGTCTGGTCGAAGGTCTCCTTGATCGAGCGGATCAACGACGGCAGCAGCAGACCGGTCCACCCGATCGCAAAGAGCGTCAAGGCCCCGACCGCACCCGCGGCCAACCGCCCGCGAGGGCTCACCGCTGATCCCTCGAGGCCGCCGGACCCTCGGGTCCGACGTTGTCAAGTGGAACCGACCACGCTCGCAGCCGTTCAGCGATGTCGCGGACGTCGCGGAGCCCACCCGCCGCGATCGAAGCCACCAGGTCGAACGCCTCATCGACCGGGGCGCGCAGATCATGGCCGTTGAGTCGATAGAGCAGTCGGGCGCTGACCCACCCCAGACGCTTGTTGCCATCGACGAGGGCATGGCCGGTGACGATCGAGTGGAGCAGCGCCGCGGCCTTGGTGGGGAGGTCGGGATATGCGTCCTCGCCGTAGACCGTCGCCCGGGGACGCGCCGCCGCGGCCTCCAGGATCCCGATATCGCGAACGTCCGCCGGTCGTCCTAGGACCGCCTCCGCGGCCACGAGCAGGTCCTCGAGGTCGACGTGCTCCGTCACATCTCCCCGAGCCGACGAAGCAGCTCCGCGTCCTCGCGCACGATCGCGGCGAGATGCGTGTCTCGACGTCGTGCCCGTCGTCGGACGTACTCATCGATCGCGGTGCGCGCGACTTCCTGCATCGACCGATGCTCCCGCCGCGCGGTCTCGCGCAGGGCCTCGGTCTCCTCGGGGCTGAGTCGAAGGGTCATCGGCATGCACGGATGATACCGATCGGTATCACGACGTCAATCCGGGTGCATGGGGACTCGTCGCGACGCGGCTAGAATCCCGCGGCACTGCGCGACGACGCCGTGTGGAGGAGGTCAGCCACGACGGGCATCGATCAAGAGCGGGATCCGGGCCTCGGGCTGCGCAATGAACGGCTCCTCATGGTCGCCCTCGGCATCTACGTCGTCCTCGTCATCGGGCTGATGTTCGAGCGCGGGGTCGGGCTCACGCCGGACGTGCTCGCCGTGGCGTTCGGGCTCTCGGCGGTCGTGCTGGGTCGTGGCCGGCTGTTCCTGCGCGACTGGATCCCGTTCGTTGCCCTGCTGCTCGCCTACGAGCTCATGCGCGGGGTGGCCGACGACACAGGGATCGCCGTGCACGTCGGGGACCTCGCACTCGCCGAGCGACTCCTCGCGTTCGGGGCCATCCCCACGCAGGTCCTCCAGGATGCGCTGCGCCCGGCGACCGGGCTCGACCTCATCGCGATCGGCGCGACCGTCGTGTACATGCTCCATTTCGCGCTGCCGCTGGTGACCGGCTACATCCTGTGGGTCGCGCGACGCCCGCAGTACTACGACTACGTGGCCAGCCTCATCCTGCTGAGCATGGCCGGGTTCGTGACGTACCTGCTCATCCCCGCAGCGCCGCCGTGGTACGCCGCGAACGAGGGCGTGCTCGCCGGCCCCGACGGCGCCCCGGTCATCGACTACCTCAAGCCGGTCGCGTTCGAGCAGCTGGCGGAAGCGCTGGGCTTCGACGGGCGGTTCATCTACTCGTTCGCCTTCGGCGGTGTGAACCCGAATCTGGTCGCTGCCTTCCCGTCGCTGCACGTCGCCTTCCCGTTCCTCGCGTTCCTGGCGCTGCGCCGGGCGTTCGGGCGGATCGGCTGGCTGGCACTGGGCTACACGCTGCTCGTGGCGTTCTCGGTGGTCTATACCGGCGACCACTGGATCATCGACCTCATCGCCGGCGCGGCCTATGCCTATGTCGCCTACTACGTCGTCGTGGAGTCGCCGCCGTGGCTGCGAGCGCGCGTCGAATCCTGGTGGCGATCCGTCATCGACCGTCTGCTCAGACACCCCCGCCGCGAGTCGCTGTCCTGACGACGAGCGCCGCGAGACGCGTCCGCAGGTAGTTAAGGAACGGTTATCGGGGCATTTGCGGACGATGTGCTCTAGCAATCCACGGCCGTTCGTCGGATGATGCGAGGTCCATCGGGTTCGCCGACGTTTCGCGTTGCGTGACGTGGTGGTGTGAACCAGCCTGGAGGCGTTGTGACCGAGGCGCTCGACCGCGATCTTGACGAGCAGATCCGCTACTACCGGGTTCGAGCGCCCGAGTACGACGCCTGGGCGGAGCGCGAGGGCGCCTACGACCGCGGGCTCCTCAATCACGGCTGGCTTGCTGAGAAGCAGCGACTGATCGCCGCGCTCGGGGATTTCGATCCAGCAGGGGATATCCTCGAGATCGCTGGCGGCACCGGTCAGTGGACCCATCGACTCGTCCAACACGCCAATTCCCTCACCGTGGTCGACGCCGCCCCCGAGGCCATCGATCACAATCGGCGCCGACTTGGGCCGGATACGGCCCGGGTCGACTACCAGGTGACCGACTTCTTCGAGTGGGATCCGCCACGGCGGTATGACGTCGTCTTCTTCTCGTATTGGCTGTCGCATGTGCCGCCGGCGCGATTCGAGGCCTTCTGGGAGCGTGTCGCCCTGTGCCTCAAGCCCGGTGGCAGGGTCTTCCTCATCGACAACATCGCGACGTCGCATGCGGCGCGCCTGGACCCGGAGATCCCGGGCGACGACGAGGTCACTGTTCTACGTCCGGCGCCGGATGGCAACGTCTATCGGGTCTGGAAAGTCTTGTGGCGCCCGGACGAGCTCGAGGGGGCCCTCGAGGCGCTCGGTTGGTCGGTGGACGCGTTTCCGACGGGGATGTACTTCATGTGGGCACAGGGGACCAGGGCCGAGGTGGACACCAGCTCGCCAGCTTGATGGTCGCGCAGGGTCACTCGTCCCGATGCGGCAGGCGGTCTCGACCGATCCAGCGCACGCTCCGCCTCCTATGATGCCGCCCTGATCGGAACGGAAGGTGGCGGTTTGCGATCGCGATCCCTAGCTCTCCTCGTCATCGTCGTGCTCGTCGTGGCCGCGTGCGGCTCGACGACCCCGAGCGGCAGCATCATCCCGAGCAGTCCGCCCGCGAGCGAGGCGCCGGCGCACCGCGGCACCCACGCCGACGCCCGTGCCCACGCCCGCCACCGCCGAGTTCCGGCTCATGGACTTCAACATCGAGTACGGCGGCGATGAGGTCGACTTCTCGAAGGTCATCGAGGCGATCCAGAAGGCCGATCCGCACGTCGTGGCGCTCGAGGAGGCGGAGGGCAACACCCAGGAGGTCGCCGAGGCGCTGGGCTGGCCATACTTCAGCGTCCGTTCGCAGCTCGTGTCGCAGCTGCCGCTGATCGATCCACCCGGCGCCGACGGTCGCTACGAGTACGTCGAGCTCGCTCCCGGTGCCGTGGTGGCCGTCTCCAACGTCCACCTGCCGTCCGATCCGTACGGTCCGTATGACGTCCGTGACGGCAAGACGGTCGAGGAAGTGATCGCCCTCGAGAACGCGACGCGGATGCCGGCCCTGCAGGAACGCCTCGACGTGCTGCCGGCGCTCATCGCGCTCGACATCCCGACCTTCCTGACTGGCGATTTCAACGCGCCGTCGCACCTGGACTGGACGGAGGCGACCGTCGGGCTCCGCCCGCACATCCTGTACCCGGTCCCGTGGCCGGTGAGCACGGCCATCGAGGCCGCCGGCTTCCGCGATCCGTATCGCGAGTTGCACCCGGACCCGGTCACGGACCCCGGGCTGACCTGGTGGGCGGGCCGGCCGCTCATCGACGGGTACCCGGACCCGAGCGAACCGCAGGACCGGATCGACATCATCTACGCCGCCGGCCCGAGCACGACCGATGACGTCAAGATCGTCGGCGAGGCCGGTGGGCCCCAGGTCGACATCGAGGTGGATCCGTGGGGGACCGACCATCGCGGCGTCCTCGGCACGTTCACGGTGACGCCGGGTGAACCGCCGCCGTACGTGGCGGTTGACTCGCGCCTCGTCACCACGGGCGACGATGCCGTGATCCGGTTCTTCGCTCCCGGTGGCTCGGCCGAGGAACTCATGCTGGGCGCCGTCGGGTTCACGACCGACCCGGCCCTCGCGATCGACCCGGCCACGGCCGGCGACGGGACGTGGACCGTCGAGACCGGCGAACTCGGGGTCGGCGACTACGAGGTCCGGCTCCTCGGCGCCGATGGGGTAGCGCTCGCCGCCGCGTCGTTCACGGTCGCCGCGGAGGGAGCGACCGTCACCCTGACGCTCGACGCCGCCACCTACGCGAGCGGGGACCCGATCTCCGCGAGTTGGCGCGATGCGCCTGGGTCACGCTGGGACTGGATCGGGATCTACGACCGCGGCGGAGACCCCCTTGTGGACTCGTACCTGTTCTACGCGTACACGGGCCAGACCGTCGTGGGTTCCGTCGTGCTTGACGATGCCGGCGAGGGAGGGTGGCCGCTGGAGCCGGGCGAGTACGACGCCCACTACCTCCTCGATGACGGGTACGAATCGCTGGCTTCGGCGCCGTTCACCGTCACGGAGTGATCGAGGGTCGCTGACGTTCGGGCCGACTTCATGACGGACGGCCCTCGCGGTCGCGTGAACGGGGGCACACGATCATCAGTCGGGCACGTAGCCGCGTCCCAGGAAGGAGGTCGGCACCATGCAGTTCGATCTTGGATTGCAGGGTCTCGGCGTGTTGATCGGCATCTCCCTGATCTTTGGCGTCGTCGCGCAGCTGTTGGTCGGCTCGCGGGCGCATACGCACTGGTTGTGGCTCATCGGCGCGACCGGTTGGTTCCTTGGAGGCCTGTTCGCGAGCGAGGTCGTCTTCTCGAACGCGACGGAGCAGGAGCTGCAGCCGATCATCGACGGGCTTGCATTCGACGAAGCACTGCTCGGCGGGTTGATCGGAGGTCTCCTCGCCGTCGTCGTGACCCTCCTCGTCGCGACGCGCGGGCCGACCCACCGTCCGCTGTCGCCCTGACGAGCGCGGCGGCCGCTGATCGTGGGTTGATCGGGGAGCAGGTGGTATACTCCTAGGGAGTATCAAACCGACGAGGCTCCGCGTGCCCCCCGACCACCCGACATCCAGTACCGAGGTCTCACTCCCGATCGTCGGGATGACGTGCGCGTCGTGCGTCAACCGGATCGAGCGGTTCCTGGCGAAGACGCCGGGGGTCGAGGACGCGAGCGTGAACCTCGCGACCGAAGTCGCGACGATCCGCTACCTCCCGGATGTCGCGTCGACGCCGGACCTGGTCAGCGCGATCGAGGCCGCCGGGTACCAGGTCAGGCCGCAGCGCGTCGCCGACGCGGACGCCGGGCCCGAGACGATGGGAGATGCGGCGGACAGGGAGACCGCCGAGAAGGCTCGAGCCCTCCGCTCCACGCTGATCCGATCGATCGCGGCCACGGCCACGGCCTTCGGGATCATGGCCCTGATGTTCTGGCCGCAGACCGTCGTCGCCATGGAGGACATCAATCGGCTCGTCCTCTGGCCCGCGACCTTCATCCAGTTCTGGGCCGGGGGTCGCTTCTATCGGGCGGCCTGGCGCGCTGGCCGGCACGGCGGGATGACCATGGACACGCTGGTGGTGGTCGGCACGACCGCCGCGTGGGCCTACAGCGTCTTCGTCACGATGTACCCACACGTGATGATGGACGCCGGGCTGGAGCCCGCCACGTACTTCGATTCGTCCACGATCATCATCGGCCTGATCCTCCTGGGCCGGTGGCTGGAAGGGCGGGCCAAGGGCCAGACGACCGGCGCGATCCGACGGCTCATCGGCTTGCAGGCAAAGACCGCCCGCCTCCTCCGCGGCGACGAGGAGATCGAAGTCCCTCTCGAGCGGATCCAGGTCGGCGACCTGCTCCGGGTCCGTCCGGGCGAGAAGGTCCCGGTCGATGGCGTCCTCGTCACCGGCGCGTCATCGGTCGATGAATCGATGCTGACCGGCGAACCCATCCCCTCCTCCAAGTCCGTGGGTGATGAGGTCATCGGGGCGACCATGAACACCACCGGCACGTTCGTCATGCGTGCGACCCGGGTCGGGCGCGACACGGCGCTCGCGCAGATCGTGGACCTCGTCCAGCGCGCGCAGGGCTCGAAGGCGCCGATCCAGCGACTGGCTGACCGCATCAGCGGGGTCTTCGTGCCGCTGGTCTTGCTGACGGCCGCGCTGGCGTTCGCACTGTGGTTCACGCTCGGGCCGGAGCCGCAGCTCACGCTCGCACTGTCGGCGTTCATCACCACGGTCATCATCGCGTGCCCCTGTGCGATGGGTCTCGCGACTCCGACGGCCATCATGGTCGGGACGGGGAAGGGTGCCGAAGCCGGCGTCCTCATCCGCGGCGGGGAAGCGCTCGAGGGCGCGCATCGCGTGGACACCGTCATCCTCGACAAGACCGGGACGCTCACGCTGGGCAAGCCCGCCGTGGCCGACATCGTCGCCGTTGGCCCCTGGGATCGCGATCGCCTGCTGGACCTCGTGGCTTCGATCGAATCCGGCAGCGAGCACCCGCTGGCGGCCGCCATCGTCGCCGAGGCGCGCCGCGACGAGCTCGGTTTCGAGCCGACCGAGTCATTCGAGGCCGTGGCCGGCCTCGGTGTCGTGGGGCGATCGGGCGGCCACGACATCCTCGTCGGCAATGCGCGCCTGCTGGCGGAACGCGGCGTCGCCATCGATTCGCTCGCAGCGGATGCCGACGTCGCCTCGGCGAACGGCCGGACGCCGGTCCATGTCGCCATCGACGGGGCGCCTGCCGGACTGATCACGATCGCGGACCCGGTGAAGGTGGAGTCGCATGCGGCCGTCCGGATGCTCGACGAGATGGGCATCGAGGCGTGGCTGGTCACCGGCGACCACCGCCGAACCGCCGAGGCCGTTGCCCAACAGGTCGGGATCCCACCGGAGCGGGTGCTCGCCGAGACGATGCCGGCGGAGAAGGCGGCGAAGGTGGCCGAGTTGCAGGCCGCCGGGCGCGTGGTCGCCATGGTGGGCGACGGCATCAACGATGCGCCGGCCCTGGCCCAGGCGAACCTCGGCGTCGCGATCGGGACGGGCACGGACGTGGCGATCGAGGCGTCCGACGTGACGCTCCTCGGCGGGGATCCGCGGCTGGTCGCATCCGCGATCCGCCTGTCCGCGCGGACGATGACGGTCATCCGTCAGAACCTGTTCTGGGCGTTCGCCTACAACGTCGTCCTGATCCCGGTGGCGGTGGGCGTCCTGTACCCGTGGTTCGGGATCACGATCAGTCCCGCACTGGCGGCTGGCGCGATGGCACTGTCATCGGTCAGCGTCGTGACGAACTCGCTCCGCCTACGGCGTCTCGACGTGCGGCCCTGAGGGTGGAGTAGGCCAAGGGCTCGAATCGGGGGTCATCCGCGGTATCCTCGGTCGCGATGACGTCCGGACCGGAACCACGCCGCGTCGCCGCTGACCTGCTCGTGGACTGCCTCGCGGCCGAGGGATGCGATTACGTCTTCTCGGTGCCCGGGGAGGAGACGATGGACGTCCTCGATGCCCTGTCGCGTCGGCCGACGGTGCGACACATCACCACCCGTCACGAACAGGGCGCGGCGTTCATGGCCGATGTCCACGGTCGGCTGACCGGCCGGGCCGCCGTGGCGATGGCGACGCTCGGACCCGGTGCGACGAACCTCGTGACCGGCGTCGCCGATGCCTACCTTGACCGTGCCCCGATGGTCGCCATCACCGGACAGGCGAGCTCGGACAAGCTCCACAAGGAGGCGCACCAGGTCGTCGACATCATCCGGATGATGGAGCCGGTCACGAAGTGGAACACGCGTGTGGAGCGCGTCGAGGCCATTCCCGAGATCGTCCGCAAGGCCTTCCGTCAGGCGACGCTCGAGAAGCCCGGGCCTACCCATATCGAGTTCCCCGAGAACGTGGCGGCGATGGACGTCGCGCCCGCCGACGTCGGTGGGCCGTCGCCCCTGACGCCGGGTCGCACGTACTTCCCCGAGCCCACCGACGACGCGATCGCGCACGCGGCGGGCCTCCTGGCCGGCGCCGAGCGTCCGATCGTCCTGGCCGGCAACGGGGTCCTTCGGCGGGGGGCTGCCGCGGACCTCCGCGACTTCGCCCGCGGGCTCCACGTCCCGGTCGCGGCGACGTTCATGGGCAAGGGCGCGATGGACGACCGCTCGCACCTCTCGCTCATGGCGGTCGGCCTCCAGGCGCGCGACCACGTCCTGTCCGGGTTCGATCGCGCGGATCTCGTCATCTGCGTCGGCTATGACCTCGTCGAGTACGCCCCCTCGTCGTGGAACACCGGGGGCGCCAAGCGGGTCATCCACATCGATACCCAGCCCGCCGAGATCGACGCCGCCTACCAGCCCGAGGTCGAACTCGTCGGTGACATCGACGGGACATTGCGCCGGCTCCTGGCAGCCGTCGAACCGCACGGCATCGGTGGTCGGGATGCCGGAGAGCGCCACGCCTCCCGGGAGATCCTTGTCCATGCCGACCTGCGGACCCAGTTGCTGGCCGAGCTGAGTGCCCACGAGGCGAACGACACCTGGCCGATCACTCCGCAGCGGGCCATCGCCGACCTCCGCCGTGCCCTGGCCCCCGACGACATCGTCGTCAGCGACGTCGGGGCGCACAAGGTCTGGGTGGCGCGGCTGTACCAGGCCTACGAGCCCAACACCGTGATCATCAGCAACGGCTTCGCGGCGATGGGGATCTCGGTGCCTGGCGCGATCGCTGCCAAGCTCGTGCACCCCGAGCGCAAGGTCGTGGCGCTGTGCGGCGACGGCGGGTTCCTCATGAACAGCCAGGAGCTCGAGACGGCCAAGCGGATCGGGGCGGACATCACGGTCGTGGTCTGGCGCGACGACGGGTACGGCCTCATCGATTGGAAGCAGCGCAACGAGTTCGGTCGGCCATTCGGCGTCGAGTTCGGCAACCCGGACTTCGTCGCGTACGCGCGATCGTTCGGCATCGCCGGATTCCGCCCGTCGAGCGCCGCCGACCTGTATCCCACGCTGATGCGCGCCCTCGCGACCGATGGGCCGTCACTCGTGGAGGTGCCGATCGACTATGCCGAGAACTTGCGACTCACCGAACGCCTGGGTGCGCTTTCCGGCTCGGCGTGACCCTGGCGCCATCGCCCTCGAGCCCGGGAGGTAGCCCATGAACCACGAGGACATGCCCTCGACACCGCGCGTCGTCCACGAGATGCGTAGTCGCGATGACGGTCGCGCAGTATGAGGAGGCGGTCGCGTTCTACCGCGACGCGCTCGGGTTGACCGAGGTCGAGTCGTGGGACCGGCCGGATGGTCGTGGCACGATCCTGGATGCCGGCCATGCGACGTTGGAGTTGTTCGATCCGCGGATGGCCGAGTCGCTCGATGCCATCGAGGTGGGCCGGCGGGTGTCCGGGACGATCCGGTTCGCGCTCGAGGTCGATGATTCGATCGCGACCGCTGAGCGGCTCGTGGAGCACGGCGCGATCCGCGAGGCCGAGGTCGTCGTCACGTCATGGCGCGACCAGAACGTCCGCGTCCGTGCCCCCGACGGCATGCAGCTCACGATCTTCACCCACCTCGACCCGGAGTGATGCGACCTCGCTGAAGGGCGGATATCTCATCCCGACCGGGTGACGCGAGACGCTTGCCGGCCGTGGTTGGATACGCAGATGCTGGAAGCGTTCGTCCTGGGGGCGGTCGGCCAGGTCTCCCTCGTCCTTGCAGGCCTTGCGGCCTACGTCATCAAGCTGCCGACATGGGTCGTCGGGTCGCTGGCCGGGTACGGCGCGGGATCGCTGCTCGGCGCGATCACCTTCGATCTCGTGCCGCAGGCGGACGTGCTCCCGGGATGGGATTCGGCCGTCTGGCTCCTCATCGGCGCCGGGGTGTTCGTCGTGGCGGACTCGGTCGTCGACCGGGTCTTCGGCGGCGATGATGCGACGCACCAGGGCGCGAGTCCGATGGGGATCGTCGTCGGGTCCGTGGTGGATGGGGTACCCGAGTCGATCATCTTCGGCATCACGATCGCGTCGGGGCAGCCGATCAGCGTCGCGTTCCTTGCGGCCGTCTTCATCTCGAACATCCCCCAGGCGTTCGCTCCTTCCGCCGACCTTGCCGCATCCGGATGGCGCCCGATCAAGCTCGCGGGAATGTGGTCCCTGGTGGTCGTCGCGTGCGGGGCCGCGGCGGCGGTCGGGTTCATCGTCGCCGAAGCCTTCGGGTTGACCGGCGACGCCGTCGCCGCCTTCGCGGCAGGCGGCCTGATCGCGATGCTGACCGATTCGCTGATCCCGTACGCCTTCGAGCGGGCAAAGCTCCAGGCCGGGATCTGGGTCGTCGTCGGCTTCGCGGTCGCGCTCGCCGGAAGCTGAATCGGGCGGCCGCAGGCTGCTAGCATCCCGCCACGATGACGCGAGCACGGTACGACATCATCATCGTCGGCGGCGGGTCGGCTGGTTCCGTCCTGGCGAACCGGCTGACGGAGGACCCGGGCACCACGGTCCTCGTGCTCGAGGCCGGGCGCTCGGACTGGCGGATCGATCCGTTCATCCACATGCCCGCCGCCCTGACCTTCCCGATCGGCAGCCGCTTCTACGACTGGATGTACGAGTCGGAGCCGGAGCCGTTCATGCACGGCCGTCGGGTCTACCATGCGCGCGGCAAGGTCCTGGGTGGGTCGTCCAGCATCAACGGCCAGATCTTCCAGCGCGGCAATCCACTCGACTACGAGCGCTGGGCAGCCGACCCGGGCATGTCCACGTGGGGCTACGCCGACTGCCTGCCGTACTTCAAACGGATGGAGACCTGTCTCGCGGCGGCGGACGACGACCCGTGGCGTGGGCACGACGGGCCGTTGGTGCTGGAGCGTGGGCCGGCGACGAGCCCGCTGTTCGAGGCGTTCTTCGACGCCACCGTGGAGGCGGGCTACCCACGGACCGATGACGTCAATGGGTATCGGCAGGAGGGGTTCGCGCCGTTCGACCGCAACATCCACAAGGGGCGTCGCCTATCGGCCGCACGCGCCTATCTCCACCCGATCAAGCGCCGTCGCCGGAACCTGAAGGTCCGCACGTCCACGCTCGTGACCCGGATCCACTTCGACGGCCGGCGGGCTACCGGGGTGGAGATCGAACGCCACGGGGGCGGGACCGAGACGATCGATGCCGGGGAGGTGATCCTTGCCGGCGGCGCGATCAACTCGCCGCAGCTGCTGCTCCTGTCGGGCGTGGGACCCACCGCCGACCTCGAGTCACTCGGGATCCCCGTCGTCGCCGACGTGCCCGGAGTGGGGCAGCACCTCCAGGATCACCTCGAGGTCTACATCCAGTACCAGTGTCTCCAGCCGGTCTCGATGCAACCGACCGCGACCCAGCTCTGGCGCCGTCCGTTCATCGGGGCCCAGTGGCTGTTCCTGCGGTCCGGCCCCGGGGCGACCAACCACTTCGAGGGCGGTGGATTCGTCCGCTCCAACGACGAGGTCGCCTACCCGAACCTCATGTTCCACTTTCTCCCACTGGCGATCCGCTACGACGGGTCGGCCGGAGCGAAGGGTCACGGCTACCAGGTCCACGTGGGACCGATGTACTCGGACGCCCGGGGGTCGATCAGCCTGCGGAGCACGGATCCGCACGAGCACCCGGCGATCCGGTTCAACTACCTCTCGACCGAGCAGGATCGACGCGAGTGGGTGGAGTCGATCCGGGTCGCGCGGGGCATCCTCAACCAGCCGGCCATGGCGCCGTTCAACGGCGGCGAGACCTCACCGGGTGCGTCCGTGGAGACCGACGAGGAGATCCTCGACTGGGTCGCCCGCGATGCCGAGACCGCGCTGCATCCGTCGTGCACGGCCCGGATGGGGACCGACGGGATGTCCGTGCTGGACCCGCTCACGATGCGCGTCCACGGGCTGGATGGCATCCGCGTCGTGGACGCATCCGCGATGCCGTACGTCACCAACGGCAACATCTATGCGCCCGTGATGATGCTCGCCGAGAAGGCCGCCGACCTCATTCGCGGCGACACGCCGCTGGCTCGCGAGCCGATCCCGTTCTACCGCCACGGGGTCTCGCCGCCGCCCGCCTGAGGGGCCGTCAGGACATCGTCATCCGTCCAGCGCGGCTCGTCGTTCCGCTATGCCATGAACGGGACGTGCGCCCGTGCCGCCGGGAATGGGTGGCGGGGGAGTATCGGCGCAACGCTCCCCTCCGCACACCAATCCCGAAAGGATGACTCGGCATGGCATTGGCCTACCTCCCGCTCCCGGAGCCCGCCCGGCGCCCCGACATCGCCACCTTCGCGGCCGGCATCGCCGGAACGGTCATCCTCCCCGGCGACACGGACTACGACGTCGCGCGGGAGGTCAAGAATGCCGCCGTGGATCGGTATCCGGCGATGATCGTTCGCGCGGCCACCGTCGCGGACGTGACCCGAACGGTCCTGTTCGCCGGCGACGCCGGTCTCGACCTCGCGGTCCGCGGCGGCTCGCATAGCCTCGCCGGGTACGGCACGGTCGACGGCGGCATCGTCCTGGACCTCAGCAACATGCGCGGCCTGCATATCGATCCGGAGCGTCAGCTCGCGTGGGCAGAGCCCGGACTGACCGCGGGGGAGTACACCCGAGCCGCAGCGGCCCATGGACTCGCCACGCCCTTCGGCGACACCTCGAGCGTGGGGATCGGCGGCCTGACGCTGGGGGGCGGGATCGGCTGGCTCGTGCGGAAGCACGGCCTGACGATCGACGCACTCGTGTCCATCGACATCGTCACGGCAGACGGCCGTCTGTTGACCGCGAGCGAGACCCAGCACCCAGACCTGTTCTGGGCGATCCGCGGCGGTGGCGGGAACTTCGGCGTCGTCACCCGATTCCAGTTCCGCCTGTTCCCGGTCGACATGATCCTCGGGGGCATGCTCTTCTTCGAGCCGACCCGGGACATGCTCCGTGGCCTCGTGCCCGTCGCCGCTTCGGCGCCGGAGGGGCTGACGACGATCTCGATGATCATGCCGGCGCCGCCGGCGCCGTTCGTGCCGGAGCACCTGCACTTCCGACCGATCCTCGCGGTCATGTTCGCCTTCGACGGCCCGATCGATGAGGGTCACGCGGCGCTTGAACCGTTCCGAGCCTTGGCCACGCCCGTGGCCGAGATGGTCGCGCCGATGCCGTACGTCGGCATCTACGAGTTCACCAAGGGCGCCGACGAGCGTGGCTCCAGCGTTCATCGTTCGCTGTTCCTCGAGGGGCTGCCGGACGGCGCCGTGGATGCGATCCTCCACCACATGGCTGACCCGAGTACGCCGATGGCGATGACCCAGCTGCGCGTCCTGGGCGGCCAGATGGCGCGGGTCCCCAGCGCCGCGACAGCCTTCGCCCATCGCGATGCCCAGGTCATGTGGATGTCGCTCGCACCATACGAGGATCCGACCAGCAAGCCGGCGCACGATGCCTGGTCACAGGCATACATGGAGTCGCTTCTGCCCTATGCGACGGGCGTGTACTCCAACTTCCTCGAGGCCGAGGGGGATGACCGCATCGAGCAGGCGTATCCGGGTCTGACCCGCCAGCGACTGGCGCACGTCAAGCGCCGCTACGACCCGACCAACCTGTTCCACCTCAACCAGAACATCCGGCCGGCCGCTGAGTCGTAAGCCTCCCGGTCAAGCGAGCTTCGTTACCGATCGACGCCGGGGCCCTCCTGGGCTCCGGCGTCTTCGCGTTCCGCGCGCCGCGCCGCCGGGGCACACGCCCCACACAACCAGCGGACCCCGACGAGGTCATCCGCCGGCGTCGCACCGCAGTCCTCGCACGGTTCCTCGCCGGTGACGCTCATGACCTGGCTCGAAGGCTCGGTCGGAGCGCCGAACATCGAACGGAAACGGTCGCGCACGGTCCCTCGATCAGGCCTGCGGCGGACGGTTGCGATACCACGTGACGAGCCATGCGCCGACGGCGGCGAGTCCGCCGATCGCGAGCACCAGGAGTCCGACCAGCGCCACGTTCGAGAGGCCCGCGGGCTCGGGGTCGATCGGCGTCGGGGTGGCCGTCGGGATCGGCGTCGGCGTCGGCGTGGCCGTCGGCGAAAGGGTCGGCGTCGCGCTGGGCGTGGGGCTTGGTGTCGGACTTGGTGTCGGACTTGGGCTCGGCGTGGGTGTCGGACTCGGTGTGGGCGTCGGCGTCGGGCTTGGGGTGGCGGTCGGCGACGCAGACGGGCTTGGGCTCGGCGTGGG
>CAVURB010000013.1:0-217880 GCA_963743815.1 uncultured Chloroflexia bacterium
CGCACGTCATGCGCGGGGTGGACGACGCGCGCGGCGCCCCGAGGTGGAGCGTGACCCCGCCCGGCCCGAAGCCGGCCTCCGTCCTGATCCTGGGCAGCGGCCCGGTCGTGATCGGACAGGCCGCCGAGTTCGACTACGCCGGCACGCAGGCCTGCCGCGCCCTCCGCGCCGAGGGCGTTCGGACGATCCTCGTGAACTCCAACCCGGCCACGATCATGACCGACCCTCAGGTCGCGGACGCGATCTACCTCGAGCCGCTGACGGTCGAAGCCGTGGAGGCGGTGATCGCGAAGGAGAAGCCGGAAGGCCTGCTGGCGGGGCTCGGAGGCCAGACGGCGCTCAACCTTGCGACCGCCCTGGATCGTGCGGGCGTTTTCGAGCGCCACGACATCAGGCTCCTCGGCACTCCCCTTGAGGCGATCCACATGGCGGAGGACCGCGAGGCGTTCCGTGACCTCCTGGACCGGATCGGCCAGCCGTACGCGCCCAGCTGGATCGTCGAAAACGACGACGACGTCGATCGCGCACTCGCCGAAGTGGGCCTTCCGGCGATCGTCCGCCCGGCATTCACACTCGGGGGCACCGGCGGCGGCATCGTGGCCAGCGAAGCGGCCTATCGCGAGCGGATCCGTGCCGGCCGGCGCGCCAGTCCCATCGGCCAGGTGATGGTGGAGCGCTACCTGACGGGCTGGCAGGAGATCGAATACGAGGTCATGCGCGACGCCGATGACACGTGCATCGCCGTGTGCTCGATGGAGAACGTGGACCCGCTCGGCGTCCACACGGGCGACTCAATCGTCGTCGCGCCGGTCCAGACCCTGACCGATGCCGTCCACCAGCGCCTGCGCAGCGCGGCCCTCGCGATCATCCGAGCCCTCGGCGTGGAGGGCGGCTGCAATGTCCAGTTCGCGCTCTCGCCGGACTCCACCGAGTACGCGGTCATCGAGGTCAACCCACGCGTTTCGCGCTCATCGGCGCTCGCGAGCAAGGCCACGGGCTACCCGATCGCCCGGGTCGCGGCCCAGATCGCGGTCGGCCGGCGGCTGGCCGAGATCCCCAACGTCGTGACCGGCACGACCGTGGCCGCGTTCGAACCCGCGCTCGACTACGTCGTCGTCAAGCTGCCGCGGTTCCCGTTCGACAAGTTCCCGACCGCGGACCGCAGCCTGGGTAGCCAGATGAAGGCCACCGGCGAGGTGATGGCCATCGACCGGACCTTCGGGTCGGCGCTCAACAAGGCCCTGCGCGGCCTGGAGCAGGCGGGCGTGGGGCCGCTGGCCGAGGACCCCGAGTGGACGCCCACGTTCGACTATCTCGCCGGTGTCTACGGGGGCGACCCCGACGCGGACGAACCGATCCGCTGGATCGACGAGTCGGGTCAAGCCTGCGAGAGCACGCGACACGCCCAGCGGACCGCCGCCCCCATCGTCCTGCGGCGGTTCCTCGAGCCGTCGGACTCGCGGCTGTGGCGGCTCCTCGGCCTGCTCCGCCGCGGCGTCCCGGAACCGGTCATCGGGCAGGCGACGGGGATCTCTCCGTGGTTCCTCGGCGAGATGGGGCGGAACGTCGCGCTGGAGCATGAGACGACCCGGATGGGCGAGCGCCTCGCCGACCCGTCCGACGCTCCCGCCGCCGAGCTCCTCGCCACGGTCAAGCGGGCCGGGTTCGGCGACAAGGAACTGGCGGGCCTGGCCGGCACGACCTCCGACGCCCTCCGCGCCGCGCGGCTCACCCTGGGCCTGGTCCCGGGATACGCGATGGTGGACACCTGCGCCGCGGAGTTCGCGGCCGAGACCCCGTACTTCTACGCGACCTACGCCGCGGCCGGGTCCGTGCCCGAGGCCCCGCCGGTGATGCGGCCGGCGGCCCTCGTCATCGGTAGCGGTCCGGTCCGCATCGGCCAGGGCATCGAATTCGACTATTGCGCCGTCCAGGCGGCCGACACACTGCGTCGCAACGGTTGGTCGGCGGTGATGATCAACTCGAACCCGGAGACCGTGTCGACGGACTTCGATGCCTCGACGCGACTCTACTTCGAGCCGCTCGACCCCGAGAGCGTGCGCAGCGTCATCGATGCCGAATCGCCGGGCCCCGACGGTACAGACCTCCTGCCGGCGGTCGTCGCGTTCGGTGGCCAGACACCGCTCAACCTGGCCGCCCCGCTGGCCGCCGGCGGTGTCCCATTGCTGGGGAGTGACCTCGAGGCGATCGACCAGGCGGAGGAACGGGTCCGCTTCTCCGCCCTGTTGGACCGCCTCGGGATCCGCAACCGGACGGCGGCATGGCCCACAGCGTCGAGGAGGCGCTGACGCTCGCCGAGCGCATCGGCTACCCGGTGATCGTTCGGCCGTCCTTCGTCATCGGTGGCCTCGCGATCGATTTCTGCTACTCGCCCGACGACCTGGCCCGCCAGCTGACGGCCGCCGCCGTGGTCGACCCCGACCGCCCCGTCAGGATCGATCGCTACCTCGAGGGCGTCGAAGTCGATGTCGACGCGATCTCCGACGGTGTCCGCGTGCTCATCCCTGGGCTGCTGGAGCACGTGGAGCGGGCGGGGGTCCACAGCGGGGACAGCGTCGGGGTCTTCCCGCCCCAGACCGTGAGCGAGGGCGACCAGGACCTGATCGTCGCCACGATGGAGCGGATCGTGCTGGCCCTGGGTGCCAAGGGCCTCGTCAATGCGCAATTCATCGTCCGCGACGACGGCGTCTACCTCATCGAGGTCAACCCGCGCGCGAGCCGGACCGTGCCGTTCATGTCCAAGGTCACCGGTGTCCCGATGGTGGAGCTCGCGGTGCGGATCTCGCTGGGTGAAACGCTCGACGCGATGGGGTGGCCGGGTGGCCTGTTGCCGCCCCCGCCCTTCGTTGCCGTCAAGGCGCCGGCCTTCTCCACGGCCAAGTTGCGTGGCGTGGACCCGTCCGTCGGTCCGGGCATGCAGTCCACCGGCGAAGTCATCGGCCTCCACGAGGATCCGCGGGTCGCGCTCGCGAAGGCCCTGGTCGGGGCGGCGCTCGTGCCGCCTCGCTCCGCGACCGATCTCGACGGCGATGCCCGCCCGCTCGCCCTGCTCTCGATCGCGGACCGCGACAAGGCGCTGCTTCCGCGGCTGGCGGCCGGGCTTGCGGGGGCGGGATACCGGCTCGCGGCCACACCCGGGACGCGCACGGCGCTGGCCGCGACCGGGTACGACGCGCGACCCGTGGCCAAGCTCGGCGAGGCGGCGGACGTCGCGATCGGCGAGGTGCCGATCCTCGACCTCATCGCGGGTGGTTCCGTCCGGCTCGTCGTCAATACGCCGACGCCGCGCTCGGGTGCGGTGCGCGACGCGGCCGAGATCCGACATGCGGCGACGAGCGAGGGGATCCTGTGCCTGACGGCCATGGAGACCGCGGTCGCCGCGGCCGAGGCGCTCGACCCGGCCATCGCGGCCCGGCTGTCCGAGGTGCGCTCGCTGGGTGAATGGGTCCCGGATCCGGGTCAGCCGCGGGTGGCCGTTCCCGCCTGAAGCAGCGCGCCGGCAGATGGCGGCGCTGACATGGCGGCCGGCACCTCCTCGGGCGAGACCACGATCGCCTGTCCGAGCGACCACAACGTGAGCGTCGTCAGGGCGACCATGACGACGGCGAGCGGGACCTGCCGGGCTCGGAGCGCATTCGGCGAGAGATCACGGGGCGCGTCCAGGGCCGCAACGACATGTCCGCCCCACGCGCCGAGCATGTGGCCACCCACGACCGCCGCGAGTTGAAGCGTCCAGACGAGCCCGGCTGGCAGCCAGGCGCCGGAGATCTCATAGAACGCGGTCCCGAAGATGTCCCAGCCGCGCTGGAACGGGTCCGAGATCGCGATGACGATCCGCTGGCCGTCGATGAGTAGGTACGTCAGGTAGTGGGCGATCAGATAGCCTGCCGCGATCGGCAGGAGTCCGGCGGCCGTCGCCGCGATCCCCACCGCCCGCGTCACCGCCAGCGCGGCCGCGACGATGATGGCGAGGAACCCGGCAAGCAGGACGGTCTGCACGCCGATCCCGGGCAAGCCGAACCAGTCGAACCAGATCTGCGTCTGCTCCAGCCCGTCGAACAGGATGGAACCGACGGCGAGGGCGATGATCGCGACATCCGCCAGGGTGAACCCGGGCTCCAGCAGGCCGTTGGCGAAACCGCGCCGATGGACGCGGCCATCCTCGTCGACGAGCGCGTATGGAGCGAGCCGGCCCAGCAGCCGGAACCAGACGGTGAAGACCTCGCGCCTGCGATCTCCATGCATCGCGGCCGAACTGGGCCATCATCGCCAGCGTCAGCGTCGTGTAGCCAACCAGAGCGATGAACAGCACCTCCGGCCCGGCGTCGAGCACCAGCTCGAGCCAGACGACGACGACGAATCCGATCGCGGCCGGCCATCGACCCAGGCGGGCCGGGTACTCGGCCGGCTGCCACGGCGCGACGCGGAGACGCCGCACCAGGGCCGCTCCGAGGTCGTGGAGTGTCGAGAACGGGTCCAGGAACTGCCAGACGGGCCCGATCAGCGCGCTGAGCATGGCGACGCCGACCCAGCCGAACACCCAGAGGAACAACGAGGCGACCTCTGCGTCGCTGGACCCGCCGAGGATCCCCTGGAGGACGATCCAGGCCCAGGCGAACAGCCCGAGCGCGCGGAGCCCGTGGCGCAGCCACGCCGGTGGCAGGCGACCATCGACGATAGGTGCCGGCCGTTCGGCACGGACGTCGCGGACCAGGACGAAGATGAACGAGAGAGCCACCGTGACTGCCGCGCCAGCGAGATAGACGGCGAGCGGCAGGCGGCTCTCATACGTGGCGTCGAGCGAATGAGCGAAGACGGCAGCCGGGGCGGCGAAGAAGAGCGCTCCGCTGCCGGCGAGCGCCGCGATGGTCCCCCAGCGGCGAGCCGTGGGTCTCACGCGCGTGTCAGGCGGCGCGGCTACGGCGCGACAGCAGGACTCCGCCGCCGCCGATGACGATCACGAGGACCACCACGATCGGCAGGATCACGTCCGTCGTGGACGCCGCCGGTTCCTCGTCGGGACCGGCGCTGGCGGACGGTGCCGGCGAGGCGCTGGGTGCCGGGGTCGGGGTGGCGGCTACTGACGGTTCGGCCGTGGGCGCTGCGGTGGCGGTCGGTGCCGGCGTGGGGGAGGGGCTTGGCGTCGGCGCGGCGACGACCGTGAAGGACCAGGTGTCGCGCTCGACGTGCCCATCGTCGCTCGCGACCGTCCAGCGCACCTCGTACTCGCCGGGGGCGAGATCGGGGATATCGGCGATCAGCAGCCGCGCGGGGTCGTCGGGATCCAGACCGCCGTCGACCAGTTCCTCGCCAGCCGGATCGCGCAGCGACAGCGCGGACCCTTCTGCCTCCAGCGCCTCGCTGAACGTCGCCGAGATGTCGGCCGGCGTCCCTTCGACGGCGACGCCGTCGGCCGGGCTCGTCTCCACGAGCTCGGCATGGGCGATGGCCGCGAGCGGGTACGAGGAGGGCAAGGGCAAGCGCCGCAGCCACCGCCGCCGTTCGGACCAGGGCATTCCGTATGGCCATGGGCGCGAGTGTACGGAAGATGCGCCAGAATCGCCGGGTGCCATCCGCGCGGCCTGCCGGGGCGAATGGACAGGTGACCAGTTCCCATGGAGACCCTGTGCAGATCCATTACGCCGCCGACGCCCAGTCCGGCTATCGCGCCGGCGCCTGCAACATCGGCCCGCAGGAGATCGCCCGGCGCCGACGAGCCGGCCTCGTCGCGATCGGGATCGCCGCCGCGGTCGCTGTCGTGCTTCTCGTCATCGATGCCCCCGCGGTCCTCCGGCTGGCCGTCTTCCCGCCACTCGCCAGCGGTCTCATCTCGCTCGAACAGGTACGCCGTCGGTTCTGCGTCGGGTTCGCCCTGGCCGGCCTCCGCAACTTCGGTCCGCTCGGCGCCCAGGACCGGGTGACGGACGACGCCGAGTTGGCCGCCGATCGACGCGCGGCCCTCCGGATGATCGCGTACATGTCGGGGATCGCCCTGGTCCTGACGCTCGCGTTCGTCGCCCTCGGCGTCTGACCCGCGGCCCGATCCGACGCGGTACGATCGCGCACGCTGCCGCGTACCAATCGTCCGCACCTGGAGCCCTGTGTGTCGATCACCGTCCCCGCCGTCCAGTTCACCGACGAGGTCCTGCCCAACGGCCTCCGCCTGATCGTGGTGGAAGATCACCTGGCGCCGGTCGTGGCGATCAACGTCTGGTACGACGTGGGATCCAAGCACGAGCAGGCTGGCAAGACCGGCTTTGCGCACCTGTTCGAGCACGTCATGTTCCAGGGCAGCCGGAACGTCGGGAAGGCGGAGCACATCGCGCTCATCCAGGCCGCCGGCGGCACGATGAATGGCACGACCTGGCTGGACCGGACCAACTACTTCGAGACGTTGCCCTCCCACCAGCTCGACCTGGGCCTCTGGCTCGAGGCGGACCGCATGGCCACCCTGCTCGATGCCCTGAGCCAGGAGAATCTCGACAACCAGCGCGAGGTCGTCAAGAACGAGAAGCGCTGGTCGTACGACAACCGGCCGTACGGAACGTGGCAAGAGAAGCTCCAGGGCCACCTCTTTCCGGAGAGCCACCCATACCACCACTCGACGATCGGTTCCATGGAGGACCTCGACGCGGCCTCGCTCGAGGACGTGCAGGCGTTCTTCCGGACGTGGTACGCGCCGAACAACGCGGTGCTCTCGGTCGTCGGTGATGTCGAAGCCCCGGCGGTCCGGGCGAGCGTGGAGCGGTACTTCGGCGCGATCCCGGCGAACCCTGCCATCCCGACCCTGCCCGACCTGTCGCTCCCCCCGACGCTCGGGGGCGAGATCCGAGAGACGGTCTTCGATCGCGTGCCGTTGCCACGGATCTACGTCGGGTTCCGGGCCCCGGTCTACGGGGATCCGCGCCTGGACGCACTCGACGTCGCCGGCCAGATCCTGGCGGGAGGCAAGGGGAGTCGCCTTCATCGACGCCTGGTCCGTGACGAGCGCCTCGCGCAGGACGTCGCGATCTTCACCCTCGGGTTCATCGGCGGTGCGTCGGTCTGCGCCGGGTGGGCGACGGTCCGGCCGGGCGTCACGGTGGAACGCGTGGAGGCGGCACTGCTCGAGGAGCTCGATCGCCTCGTGACCGAACCCGTCAGCGACGATGAGCTCGCGCGCGCGTTCGCTCTCGTCGAGGCGGACGAACTGGGGGCCCTCCAGCGAGTGGAGGAACGGGCGGATCGCCTGTCCATGTACGCCACGCTGTTCGACGATCCTGGCCTCATCAACCGGATGCTGCCGCGCTACCTGGCGGTGACACCGGACGCGATACGGGAGGTGGCGGCCGCGACGTTCCGCCGTGACAACCGCCTCGTCCTGACGTATCTACCCGAGGTCCCCCCGGCCGACTCGGGTACCGTTGATGCCGAGGCGGCCGATGGCGCGCCCGGCACGGACGACGAGGTGGCGGCGTGACCGCGACGCCCGGTTCCGGGGCCCGCGACATCGTCGTGGCCGAGCGACCCGCCGCGGGCACGCCACGGCCGTACGAGTTCCCGGCCGTCGTCACCACGCGGCTCGACAACGGCTTGTCCGTCCTCGTGGCAGACCTGCCGGGGCGCCCACTCATCACCGCCACGATGGTCCTGCCCACGGGCGCGGCCGACGAGCCGTCGACCGCCGCCGGTTCAGCCGTGCTTGCGGCTCGCGCCCTGACCGAGGGGACGGAGCGCTACGACGCGATCGCCCTCACCGAGGCGTCGGAACGACTGGGCGCCTCGCTCCATGCGGAGGCCGGATGGGACGCGACGAGCGTCGGCGTCGATGTGCCGGCGAGCCGGCTTGCACCGGCGCTGGAGCTCCTCGCCGACGTCCTGCTCCACCCGACCTTCCCAGAGGGTGAGATCGAGCGCCTGCGCGATGAGCGCCTCAACGACCTGCTCCAGGCGCAGGCCGATCCCCGACGACGGGCCGACGAGAGCTTCATCGGGACGATCTATGCCGCCGGTTCCCCCTACCACCGGCCCGCGGCAGGGACGAGGGAGAGCGTTCCTGGGCTCGATCGCGACGTCGTTCGCGCTGCCTATGGGCGAGCGCTCGACCCCCGCCGGGCGACCCTGATCGTTGCGGGCGACCTTGGTGGCCAGGACGTCGTCGGGCTCGTGTCGGGGCTCCTCGGCGAGTGGGCAGGACCGTCTGACGATGCCGTCGCGCGCGCGATCGACGACACGGCCGCTGCGACGGGTCGGCTCGTCCGCGTCGTCCACCGGCCCGGCAGCGTCCAGACGGAGATCCGCATCGGCCACGCGGGCCTGCCGCGTCGGATCCCCGATTTCCACGCACTCTCGGTCATGAGCGCGATCCTCGGCGGGCTGTTCAACTCGCGACTCAACATGCAGCCTGCGCGAAGCCAAGGGCTACACCTATGGCGCCGGAGCCGGATTCGACCTGCGCCGGGGCGCCGGGCCGTTCAGTGCCCGGGCGGCGGTGAACACCGATGTGACGGTACCCGCCGTCATCGACACCATCGCCGAGCTCGAACGGATGCGGAGCGAGCCGGTGCTTGCTTCGGAACTGGACGCGGCGCGCGACTTCCTCGTGGGCGTATTCCCGTTGCGCTTCGAGACGCCGGGCGCGGTCGCGGGTGCCCTGTCAGGGCTCGCCGTCCACGGCCTGCCGCTCGAGGAGATCGTCGAGTACCGGGCGCGGATCGAAGCGGTCGACATCGATGCGGTCGCTGCGGCTGCCCGCGCGCACCTCCACGTGGACCGCGCCGCGATCGTCCTCGTCGGCGACGCGGACGCCTTCGGGCCGGCGCTCGAGGCGGCGGGCCTGGGGACCATCGTCATCGAGCGCGACGACGATCCAGGCATCGGACGCACGGTGGACGAAGCCACCGAGGTGCCAGGCCCCGCCGACGACGAACCCGATACGGGACCGACGGCAGGCGCCGAGGAACCGTCCCTGCCGGGCACGGCCGACGAACCGGCAAGCGCCGATACTGCCAGCGAAGAGGGCTGAGCGCCGCGCCGCCCGCGCCACGGCTGAAACCTTTCGAAGCATCGTCGTCTCAGGTACGTAGCGACCGGTCAACCTCCCGACCGGCCACCACGGAGCGACAAGACGATGCAGATGGATCCCCGGTTGGTGCGCGGTCTCGGGACCGGCGTGATCACCCTCTTCCTCGCCGGTGGCGCGGTGTTCGCGGCCAATGGCCTCCAGGCAACGTCGGTACCGACCTCGGTTCCTTCGATCGAGACCACCGAGTCGACCGACGACGCCACGGACGATCAGACCTTCGAGGCGACCGACGACGCCACGTCGACGCCGACCAGCGCGCCGGACGGCGCCGATAGCCTCGACGACGACGATGACGCCTCGTCCGATCCGAGCGCCTCGCCCGATGGCACCGATGACCACGGCGGCGACCGCGTCGATGACGAGTCCGACGACGACGACGCGTCGGCCAGCCCGAGCGCCTCGCCTGACGGCACGGACGATCACGACGACGACGACCGCGACGACGATGACGGATCCGACGACGACGACGACGCCTCGGCCGACCCGAGCGCCTCGCCCGACGGCACCGATGACCATGACGGCGACCGCGACGACGACAGCGACGACGACGACAGCGACGACGACGACAGCGACGACGACGACAGCGACGACGATGATGACGACGACTCTGACGACGACAGCGGGTCCGGCAGCGACGACGACTGACGTCATCGATCGCATCGCCCCGACGTGCAGCGCCCAGATGGGCGAGCATGGACCGGCTCACTCCATGGTTCGATGGAGCTGGGCCGATCCAGCACGTCGGACGACGGACGGATCGGAACGTCAGGGAGGTCGGCGATCAGCGGTGACCCGGGGGCGATGCGCCCAGCGGATGGCAGCTTCGACGAGCGCGCCATCGTGGCGGCCGTCCTCGATGGCGACCGGGATGCCTTCCGCCGCCTCGTGGACCGAGAATCCGCTTCCGTCATCCGCGCCTGCCACCGCATCCTCGGCGACCATGCCGAAGCCGAGGACGCAGCCCAGGAGGCGTTCGTGACCGCCTACCGATCCCTGGCGTCCTGGCGGTCCGAGGGCCCGTTCGGGGCCTGGCTCACCCGCATCGCCGTGCGGATCGCGCTTCGACAGGCCGGGCGGCGCAAGACCGTGGCCTGGACCGATCCGGCGCGCGGCGTCGTCGACGATGCCGCCCCGAGTGCCGCCGACCGCGCAGCCGATCGCGACTCGGTCGCGGCCGCGCCGTGGACCGATCCGGCCATGCTGTCGATGCGGTCCGAGCGCGCGACGGAGATCCGGCGCGCGGTGACGGCCCTGCCGGAGCCGTATCGCGAAGTCGTCGCGATGCGCTTCTTCGGCGAGGCCTCCCTCGAGGAGATCGCCGCCGAGACCGGCCGGCCCCTTGGCACGGTCAAGACGCACCTGCATCGCGGCCTTGGTCGATTGCGTGCCGAGATGGAGGGATCCGAGCGATGACCGGCCCCGGTCGCCGGTTCGACCCCTCCGAGCTGCACGACGCCGACGGCGCCCCGCTGACCGACGCCGAGTCGGCCGCGTTGCTGAGCATGGCGCGAGAGCTCGAGACGTTCGCGCGGGCCGAGTCCATCGCCCCGACGAGCGGGTTCGAGGATCGGGTCATGAACGCCATCGCGGCCGAGGCCCCGCCCCGGGCCGTGGCCACCGGTGGCTGGCTCGCCGGGTTCGCCGTCGTGCTCCGCGATGCGTGGCGGATCACGTGGAGCGGCGGCGGCGGCCGACCGCTCGCGGTCCGCGCCCAGGCGTTCGCGCTCGTCCTGCTGCTCGTTGTCGCATTCGGGTCGCTCGGTACCGTCGCGGCGGTCGGCGTCTCGCGCATCCTGACGGGCGATCCGACGACACCCCCGATCACGGCACCAAGCCTCGATCCCTTGATCCCTCGGCCCACGTCAAGCTTCCCGACGCCGTCGATCGCTCCTTCCGTGCCGCCCTCCACGTCGCCTTCGCCGAGCGCGGGCGAGACCGATGAACCCGGCGAGTCGTCAGAACCATCCGAGTCACCGGATGGCACCGACGATGGGGGCGGGACACCGCGGCCCACGGCCTCGCCCCGGCCCACGCCCGATCCGACCGACACGCCCGAGCCGACCGATGACGATGACGACGAGACGCCCGAGCCGACCGATGACGACGACGACGAGACGCCGAAGCCGTCCGAGACGCCGGAGCCGACCGACGACGACTCCTCTGGATCCGGTTCCGGTTCGAACGACGACTAAGGCGGAGTCCACAGCACTCGCGCCCGGGCGCTAGGCTGGTGGCGTGATCGTCGTCATCGGCTCCACCTACCTCCGCGGTGACGGTCCCGATGCGGGCCCCGATGGCCTCGCGGGCCGCCTCGCCCTGGCCGCCGCGCGCGCGGGCGCTGCTGTCGAACTGATCGCCAAGGTCGGCGACGACCCGGTCGGCGACGCCCTGCTCATCGCTCTGGCCCGCTCCGGTGTGGGGCACGTGGCGGTCCTGCGCGACGCCACGCATCGGACAGCCCGGCGACCCGCGCCCGAGGATCTCGACGTGGACGTCGATGTCGACGCGCTGGCTCGCGACGAAACGGCGCCATGGGCCGTCGAGCCCGGGGAGGCGCCCGAACTCGACATCGAGGACGTGGGCCTGGCGCTGCGGTATCTCACGGAGTTCCGCGTCGTGGTCGCCATCCATCCGACACCCGGGATCGCGGCCGAGGCCGCCGCGGCCGCGGCGTGGGGGAGCGCGCATCTCATGATCGTCATGCGGCCCGGCGATCCGGCGCCGACGGGGATGCCGCCCGGGTCCATGGTCCTGGCCGCGACCGACGACCGGGTCGAAGAGTCGTCGATCGGGTCCCGACTCGGGGTCTATGCGGCCGCGGTGGACGCGGGTACGGAGCCCAGCATCGCCTACGCGGAACTGACCGCCGAGGCGCCGGCCTAGATCCCGAGCGTGTCCGGGTCCGCGGCCACGATGAGCGGCTCGACGAGGTCGGGCCCATCCCGGCGGACGTCGTTGACAGCGCGACTGACCGCGTAGATGCGCAGCGCGATCTCGTCGGTGGGCTGGAGCATCCCGATGAGCTCACCGGGCTCCGCGGGTGTCGGGTCCAGCCAGCGATCCCAGGCGTCGTCGGGGATGAGGACCGGCATCCGGTCGTGCAGGTCGGCCATCGCCTCGTTCGGCGTCGTCGTGACGATCGTGAACGTGCGCCGCACGATGTCGGCTTCCTCGTCCTTCCATCCGGCCCACAGCCCTGCAAGGGCGAGGGGTCGGCCGTCGGCCCGTTCGATGTTGTATGGCTGGCGGATGCTGCCCTCCCGTTTCCATTCGTAGAACGAATCGACGGGGACCAGGCACCGCCGGCGCTTGAACGCGTCCCGGAAGGCCGGACTCGTCGTCAGCGTCTCAGACCGGGCGTTGAACATCCGCGAGCCGCCCTTGAGGTCCTTCGACCAGTGCGGGACGAGGCCCCAGCGGTACGCGGTGATCGCCCGTCGCTCCTCGCGCTGGACGACCACGAGGGCGTCATCGGTGGGCGCGACGTTGAAGCGGGCCCCTGGGTCCTCGACCAGGGGCTCGGCCGCGAAGATCTCGGCGAGCTCCGAGGCCGGGCGCTGCTGGCTGAACCGTCCGCACATCCGCTCAAGTCTAGTATCGTCGCGCCGATGGACTCCGCCCCGCCGCCGCCCGCCTCCGGCGGGCCGGACCCTGCCCGTTCCGGCCGCCTGACCCGCGAGGACGCGCTGGCCCACCTTGCCGCGGGCGACACCGCGCTCGAGACCGGGGAGTTCCGCGAGGCCGCGCTCCGGTTCTCGCGGGTGATCGGCTATGACGACCCGGCTGTCACGGCCGCCGCGCTCGTGGGTCAGGGTGAGGCCCGCTATCGACTGGACGACGACGATGGCGCCCTGGCGTCCTGGGAAGCCGCGACACAACTCGGCGAGACGCCGTCGAGCTACCTGGCGTGGCGGAACGTGGCGGCGGCGCGTGTCCGGGCCGGCCTGCTGCCGGGGGCCATCGACGCCTATCGGCAGGCGGAACGGCGGGCCCCGCCCGAGGACCGCGCCGAGATCGCGACGCGTCTCGGCTGGCTGACCAAGGAGACCGGCGATCAACGGGCGTCGCGGCAGGTACTTCGCCAAGGGCCGCGGCGACGGCCCGCTCGTGTCCGTGACGATGGTGCTCATCGCGGCCACGGTCATCGTGTCACTCTCGGCCATGCTGTCCGCGGAAGGACAGTTCCTGTATGAAGCGCTCCAGCTTGACAAGGCGGCGGTCGCCGCTGGGGAGTACTGGCGCCTCTGGACGGTGACCCTGCTCCATGGCAGCCCGCTCCACCTCGCCTTCAACATGTACGCCCTGTACCTCGCCGGACCCATCGTGGAGCGCTGGTACGGATCCATCCGGTTCCTGCTGATCTACCTCGCGTGTGCGGCGGCCGGCTCGGTCGCGAGCTTCGTGTTCGGTGGCGACGTGCCGTCGGTGGGCGCGTCGGGCGCGATCTTCGGCCTGTTCGGCCTCCTGCTCGCTGCTGGCCGGGTCCACCACCCGGTGGATCGCCAGAGCCGCGGCCTCGTGAGCCAGCTGGGGATGCTCATCCTCATCAACATCGTGTTCGGGTTCGCCGTGCACCGGGATCGACAACGCCGCGCACCTGGGCGGGCTGGCGGCGGGGCTGTGGCTGGGGGCCGTGATCCCACCGTCGCGCGTGCAGACGATGGCATCGCTCTGGCAGCGACCCGACGAGTCGCGGACGAGCCACCTCGCGCGGGTGCCCATCTCGGTCCTGGCCCTCGGGTTCGGGGTCGTCGCGATCGCGGTGATCGTCGGGTTGATCGTCGGGACGGACCTGCGGACCTAGCGATCAGAACTCGCCGAAGACCACCTGCGGCCCGGGGTCGCCGACCGCTGCCGCCCTCGGGTTCCAGCGTGACCATCGCGGCAGCACTCGAGGCGAGGTCCACGCCGAACGGCGCGACGAACGGGCCTTCGCCGTCGTGGTGGAACGTGCCGAGGGCGTGGACGCCGGCGGCGTCGGCGAACCACAGCTGGTAGACCTGGCCGGCCGGCGTCGCAGGCAGGTCGTTCGCCAGGAGGTACGCCTCGGTCGTGCCGGGCCGGAACATCACGACCGCGCTCGCGGCCGGCGCGACCGGCTCGGCATGCAGCGCGACGGTGACGTGCCCAGGGTCGGCGGCGACCGCGACGGCCGCCTGCCGGGCGAGCAACTGGACCTGGGCCTCCGCCAGCGCCGCGTTCGCGGCCGCGACCTCTCCGTCGAGGCGCTGGTTCTGGGCCGCGAGGCCCACCGCGACGATCGCGAAGACGGCCGCCGCCGCGAGGCTGCCCCACCGCGCGATCCGACCCACCGTCTCGCGCGGGCCGAGCGGTGCGCGCGGGCTGCGCGCGGCGCGTCCGGGACCAGCGTCAGGTGCGCGCCAGCGGGCTCGCGCAGGGCGGCCAGGACGTTGCCGCGGAGATCTGCCGGCGGGTAGAGCATGGGAGCCGCGAGCGCCAGTTCGCCGACGACGTCGTCGAGGTCGGACGAGAGTCGGCGGCACCGCGCGCAGGTCGCGAGGTGTCGCTCGAGCTCGCGCTGCTCGTCGCCCTCGAGGTCGTCGAGCGCCGCGCCGGCGGCGAGTTCGCGAAGCGTCGGCGTGATCCATGGTCACGAACTCGTCACGGTCGGCGCGTCGAGGACGTCCTCGTCCTCGGACAGGCTCGTCCCCAGGGCGTCGCGCAGCTTGAGCAGCGCGGTACGGATCCGCGTCTTGGCGGTCCCGAGCGGGATGCCGAGCCGCTCGGCGACCTCGACGTGGGTCAGCCCGGCGAAGAAGGCGAGTTCGAGCGCCGTCCGCTGCGGCTCGGTCAGCTGCGCCGACGCGCCCACGGACGCGGTCGCGACGCAGGTTCAGCCAGGCCTCGTGGTCCACGTCGTCGGGCGCGGTCTCCGAGCTCCATGTCGACGTCGGCGGTGCGCTTGCGGACGTTGGCCTCCCGGCGGACGAGGTCGATCGCCTTGTGCCGGGCCAGGCTGAACAGCCACGGGCCGACGGCGCCGCGCGCCGGATCGAAGCGGGCGGCATCCTTCCAGACGGCGATGAACACCTCCTGGACGACGTCCTGGGCGAACCGGTCGGCGCCGGTCACCTGGTAGGCGAGCGAGTAGAGCGGGCCGCTGTACTTCGCATACAGGGCCTCGACCGCCCGCTCGTCGCGCTCGACGATCCGGGCGAGGAGGGCCGCCTCCTCGGCACGCCGAGCCTCGCGGTCGAGTTGGGCCTGGTCCGGCAACTGCCTCTCCGTCTGCGCTGACTCGCGGTCGGCGGTCACGTCCCCGACCCGGTCCGCCGTGCGGGAGCGATGATACCCGCCGCGGGCGGAGATCCCGAAGGCACGCGGTAGCGCTGGAGCGGCAGCAACGTCCATGCCTCCCATTCGCGTCGCGCGCGTCGCCGGATGTTCGCGCGGAGGCCCGCCAGGCCGGTGGAGTAGCATCCGGCGCGATGTTCGCCACGCTCCTCGGCCCGCTGCCGCGCCCGTCCCTTGCCGGGACGCGCCCCCGGAGGCGGTCCTGGACGCCGTCCTCGAGCTCCAGGTGGAGCATGGGCTCGAGCCGCTGACCGACGGTGGTTGGCCCATGGCGACGGATCCGGTCGCGGCGTGGCTGGCGACCGCGGCACGCGCGGACCGGCTCGTCAAGGCGGTGGTCGACCGGCCCGTACTCGAGAGGGAGCGACGGCACGGCGGAGCGTCGCGCCGTCCGCGACCTCGCCGACGCCGGCTGCCGGTGGATCGAGGTCCACGAGCCGGACGCCGTGCGGATCGGCAGCGATCCGCGCATCGGCGCACGCGGTTCGCCGATCTGCATCGCGCCCTGACGGCCGATCTCGACGGTGTCCACCTGTCGCTCGCGATCACCGGCGGCGCAGCGAACGACGCCGGGATCGAGACGCTCCTCGCTGGGGCCTACGCCAGCCTGGCGCTGGACCTGATCGCCGGACCGGACAACTGGCACCTCGCCGTGGCTGCGCCCGGCGACCGGGGGATCATCGCGGGGGTCGTGGCCCCGCGGGCGGGCTCCGACGACGGCCCGGAGAGTCATGCTGTGGGCCGCCGGTTACGCGGCGTCCACCGGTGGGCGCGGGAGCAGACCGGGTCGGACTGGGCACGGCCGGGTCCTTCGCGGGACTCTCGTGGGACGTGGCGGCCGAGAAGGTCCGGCGCCTGGGGGAGGCCGCGAGACTTGCCACCGCGCCGCGCGAGGAGCGGCTCGCCGCGCTGGATCCTCGGTCGATCGACATCCGGAGCGCGGCGCTGGGTCGATACGAGCCGCGGCCGCGGCCGCCGTGGCGCGAACGCTGACCGGCAGCCGAGGCGTCCCGGTCGCGATCCCGCCGCCGACTACCATCGCGGTCATGACATCCACGAAGTTCTGGCACGGCTTCGCCGACATGCACACCGTCAAGGACGCCGAGGTGGTGATCCGCTCGGCCGAGGGCGTCTGGCTCGAATCGGTCGACGGGAAGCGCTACCTCGACGCGACGGCCGCCCTCTGGTACTGCGCCGTCGGGCTACGGGCGGCGCGAGATCGCCGACGCCGTGGCCGAGCAGCTCACGAGGCTTGCCGCCTACTCATCGTTCGGCGCGTACACGACCGAACCGACGGTCGCGCTGGCCGAGCGACTCGCGCGCCTCGCCCCGATGGACGACGCGGTGGTCTTCCTGGGTTCGGGCGGCTCCGACGCCGTCGACACGGCCGCCAAGCTCGCCCGGCGCTACTGGGACGCGGTCGGGCGACCGGAGAAGCGGATCATCGTCTCGCGCGAGCACGGCTACCACGGGATGCACGCCTGGGGCACGTCGCTCGCCGGCATCCCGGGCAACAAGGCCGGCTACGGCGGCGCCTTCATCGACGAGGTGGTCCACGTCGGGGTCGACGACACCGAGTCGCTCGGCGCGCTGTTCGAGCGACAGGGCCACGAGATCGCGGCGTTCATCGGCGAGCCGGTGATCGGCGCCGGCGGCGTCTACCCGCCCGAGCCCGCGTACTGGGGCGAGGTCCAGCGCCTGTGCCGCGACCACGACGTCCTGCTGATCGCCGACGAGGTCATCACCGGGCTTCGGGCGGACCGGCGTCCTGTGGGGATCGCAGCGCTACGGCATCGCGCCGGACATGGTCACGTTCGCCAAGGTGGTGACCTCCGGGCTACCAGCCGCTGGGCGGCGTGCTCGTCGATCCGCGCGTCGCGGCCCCGTTCTGGGACGGCTCGGCGCCGGGCCCGATGTTCGTCCACGGGTACACGTACTCGGGGCACGCCGCGGCCTGCGCCGCCGCCGATAGCCAACCTCGACATCATCGAGCGCGAGGGACTCGTCGCCCGGGTCGCCGCGGATGGAAGCGAGCTTCGATACCGCCATCCGGCGCCTGGCCGATGCGCCGCTCGTCGGCGAGATCCGGACCGTGGGCCTGACCGCGGCCGTGGCGATCAAGCCGGAGCTGCTGGCCTCCGACGCCGGCGATCCCGGCACGGTCGTCGGCGCGGCGCTGCGCCACGGGGTCGCCACGCGCGTCCTCCGCGGCCACGCGCTGCAGATCTCCCCGGCGTTCACGATCACGCCGGAGGAAGTGGACGTCCTCGTGGACGGGCTTGGGCGCCGCGCTGGAGGACGTCGCCGCGGCGAGCTGACCCGCCATCGACCGTGTCCCGGCGGACCGGGCCGCAACCTCGCCGACTTGATTCCGTCACCCGGGGGTGCCACCATCGCACGACCTCCCACCGACCCACGCCACCCAGCCCGCGCGACGTGACCGGCGAGAGGCCCCGAGTGCTCCCGAAGACACAGCGCAACGTCAACGTCCGCGGCCGGTGGTCGGTCGCGCCAGGCAGTCGTGGCAGGAGGTCCGGCCCGTGGGTGAACACATCTCCCTGACGGTGAATGGAGCACGACGGGAGCTCGATGTCGAGCCCAGACGGCTGCTCGTCCAGGCCCTCCGCGAGGACATGGACCTGACCGGCACGCACGTCGGCTGCGACACCAGCCAGTGCGGCGCGTGCACGGTCCACGTGGACGGCAAGGCGGTCAAGAGCTGCACGATGCTCGCGGTCCAGGCGGACGGCGCGAGCGTGACCACCATCGAGGGCATGGCCGACCGGCGACACCCTCCACCCGCTCCAGACCGGGTTCTGGGAGCAGCACGGCCTCCAGTGCGGGTTCTGCACGCCGGGCATGATCATGACCGCGGCCGACCTGCTGTCGCGCAACAGCGACCCGAGCGACGACGAGATCCGCCACGCGCTCGAAGGCAACATCTGCCGCTGCACCGGCTACCAGAACATCGTGGCGGCGGTGAAGGCCGCGGCGACGGCGATGCGTGACGGGGCTGCCGCCCCGGCAAGCGCATAGGGACGGGGAGACGACCATGACTGACGTGCTCGACGCCCCCACCAGCCCCCTCGGCAAGCGCATCAAGCGGACCGAGGACCCGCGCTTCATCACCGGCGAAGGCCGCTACGTCGACGACATCAAGCTCCAGTCGACGGCGCACATGGCGATCCTGCGCAGTCCGTATGCCCACGCCAACATCCGCTCGATCGATACGAGCGCGGCGAAGGCCATGCCCGGCGTGCTGGCGGTCTATGTCGGCGCCGACATCCCGTACAACCCGATGCCGATGGCCTGGCCCGCCGGCGGGAGTGCCGGCATCCAGAACAACGTGAGCACGCCCCGGACGCTGGCCACCGACAGCGTCAAGTGGACCGGTGAGGGCGTGGCGGCGGTCGTCGCCGAGACGGAGGCCCAGGCCTTCGATGCGCTCGACGCGATCGCCGTCGACTGGGAGCCGCTCCCGGCCGTCGTCGACGCCGAGAAGGCCATGGCGCCGGGTGCGCCCCAGCTCCATGAGAACGCGCCCAACAACGTGGTCTTCGAGTGGAACGTCGGCGACAAGGCCGGCACCGATGCCGCGGTGGACGGCGCCGAAGTCGTCGTTCGCCAGCGGATCGTCAACCAGCGGCTCATCCCGAACCCGATGGAGGTCCGCGGGAACATCGGCTGGTACAACCCCGGCACCGACGAGTACACGATCTGGATGTCCAGCCAGACGCCGCACATCCAGCGACTGCTGCTGGCGGCGTTCGTCATGGGCATCCCCGAGCACAAGATCCGGTGCATCAGCCCGGACGTCGGTGGGGCGTTCGGGACCAAGATCTTCTGCTATCCCGACTACGCGCTGGTGCTGTTCGCCAGCAAGGCCCTCGGCGGCCGGCCGGTCAAGTGGATCGAGGGTCGTCGCGAGAGCTACGGCAGCACGATCCACGGCCGCGACCACATCACGTATCTCGAGATCGCCGGCACGCGCGACGGCGAGGTCACCGGTCTCCGCGTCAAGACGCTGGCCAACCTCGGCGGGCGCCTCTCCACGATCGGCCCCGGCATCCCGACGACCCTCTACGCCCGCGTCCTGTCGGGCTGCTACAAGATCCCCAACGTCTACGCCGAAGTGACCGGGGTCTACACGAACACCACGTTCGTGGACGCGTACCGCGGCGCCGGCCGTCCCGAGGCGACCTACGTCATCGAGCGGGCGATGGACCTGTTCGCCGCCGAGATCGGCATGGACCGCGCCGAGCTGCGACGCCGCAACTTCATCCAGCCCGACCAGTTCCCGTACGAGAACCCGTCCGGTCTTGGCACGGCCAGCGGTGGCGCCAAGATCTACATCGACTCGGGCAACTACGAACCGGCGATGGACCAGGCGCTCGCGACCGTCGGCTACAAGGACCTCGCCGCCAAGAAGGCCGAGGCCAAGGGTCGGGGCAAGCTCCTCGGCCTGGGCCTCTCCACCTACATCGAGGTCTGCGGCGTCGCGCCGTCCAAGTGGATCGGCGCGGTCGGCGAAGGCTGGGGCGCCGCGATGTGGGAGTCGTCCAACATCAAGGTCCACCTGACCGGCAAGGTCGTGGTCACGATGGGCACGCAGCCCCAGGGCCAGGGCCACGAGACGACGTACGCCCAGGTCATGGCGGACCGGCTGGGCATCCCGATGGAGGACGTCATCGTCCAGCACTCGGATACGCAGGGCACGCCGTTCGGCTACGGCTCGTACGGGTCGCGGACGTCGTCGGTCGGCATGACCGCGGCGGTCAAGGCGGCCGAGAAGATCAAGGCCAAGGCCGCCCGCTACGCCGCGCACATGCTGGAGGCGAACGTCGAGGACATCGAGATCGACGGCGCCGAGTACCGGGTCAAGGGCAGCCCCGACAAGAAGAAGACGTTCCAGGAGATCGCCTTCGCCCTCGATCTCGCGTTCGACGCGCCCGAGGGCATGGAGCCGTATCTCGACGAAACGGCCTACTACGACACGCCGAACTGCACGTGGCCGTTCGGCACGCACATCGCGGTCGTCGAGATCGACGAGGAGACCGGCGAGGTGGACCTCGTCCGCTACGTCGCCGTCGATGACGTCGGCAACAAGATCAACCCGATGATCGTCGATGGCCAGCTCCACGGCGGCATCGTCCAGGGCGTCGGCCAGGCGCTCTGGGAAGGGGCGATCTACAGCGACGAGGGGCAGCTCCTGACGGGCTCGATGCTCGACTACGCGCTGCCCAAGGCGGCGCGCCTGCCGAACTTCGAGCTGGGTGAGACCGTGACGCCGTCGCCGGTCAACCCGCTCGGCGTCAAGGGCGTCGGCGAGGCCGGGGCCATCGCCTCCACCGCGGCCGTCGCGAACGCCGTGGTGGATGCGTCTGAGCGGCCTCGGCATCCGGCACCTCGACATGCCCTACACGTCGCAAAAGGTCTGGTCCGCGATCCAGTCGGCGAAGGGAGGCCAGGCATGATCCCCGCGGAGTTCTCCTACCAGCGAGCCGCCACGCTTGACGACGCGCTGGCGGCCCTGGCGGCCTCCAACGGGTCGGCCAAGGTCATCGCGGGCGGGATGAGCCTGCTGCCGCTCATGAAGCTGCGGCTGGCCCACGCCGACACCCTGATCGATATCGGTCGGATCGCCGAGCTGAAGGGCCACGGCCCCACGCCCGACGGCGGCTATTCGCTCGGGGCGCTCGCCACCTATGCCGAGGTCCTCGAGGACACGCCGCTCGGGTTCGCCCGGGACTGCCTGTCGGGGATCGGCGACATCCAGGTGCGCAACCGCGGGACCCTCGGCGGGGCCATCAGCCACGCCGATCCGGCCTCGGATGCGCCGGCGCTCGCGCTCGCGCTCGACTACTCGGTCGTCCTGCGGTCGGCTCGCGGCGAGCGAACGCTGCCGGTCGACGGGTTCTTCACCGGTGCCTTCCAGACCGTCGATCGCGCCCGACGAGATCCTCGTCAAGGCGGTCCGCGGGCCGCTGCCGGCCGGAGCCGGCGGGTTCCTACCAGAAGATGCAGCACCCGGCGTCCGGGTACTCGATCGTCGGGCGTGGCGGCCGTCGTCGCGTCCAGCGGCGGGAGCATCTCCCACGCCCGGGTCGCGCTGACCGGGGTGGGGGAGGTGGCCTATCGCGCCAAGGCCGTGGAGGCGGCGCTCCTGGGGAGTGACGGTTCCGCCGGCCGCGGTGGCCGCCGCCGCCGAGCACGCGACGGACGGGCAGACCGTCAACGGCGACATCCACGCGGACCGCGACTATCGATCGCGCATGGCGGTGGTCTACACCCGTCGCGCGATCGAGGCCGCGCTCGGCCGCTGACCGAGCGCGAACCGAAGCGCCCACAGGTGCGCGTCGAGCGGGTCACTCCTGGTCGACGCGTGCCCGGGCGTCTGGTCGGCGGCGTCCTCGCCCGGGACCTGACGGTCGGCGGGCGCCGCTGGAGCAAGGGTCGCCGGCTGTCGGCCGATGACCTCGCCGCGCTCGCCGCGACCGACCCTGGACCGCCACGTGACGATCATCGTCGCGGAGCCCGGCGAACTGCACGAGGACGACGCGGCGATCCGCCTCGCGCAGGCGGTGGCGGGCCCCAACCTGGAGGTTCGCGGGCCCAACCAGAGTCGCCTGGACCTCGTGGCGTCCGCGGCCGGCGTCGTCAACGTGGCCGTGGCGGAGCTGGAGCGGCTCAATCGGCTGGACCCGCTCGAGGTGTTCACGGTCTACGACGGGCAGATCGTGGAGCCCGGTGATCTCGTCGCGAGTGTCAAGGTGGCCCCGCACGTGGTGGACGCCTCGATCGTGGAGGCCGGTGCCCGGATCGCGGGGTTCGGCTCGCAGCCCATCGTCTGGGTCGCCCCGTTCACGGCACGCCGGGTCGGGGTCGTGGTCAAGGAATCGGTGCGCGCGACGGCGCGGGAGCGGTTCGAGGCCAGCGTCCGCGCCAAGGTGGAGGGTCTCGGCTCGGCCATCATCGACATCGTCTACGTGGATGACGACCCGGATGCCGTGGAGGGGGCCGTCGCCCGGTTCGTCCGAGGCGCGGACACGGCCGACCTGGTGCTGACGGCGGGTTCGGCCAGCACGGATCCGCACGACGCGTTCTTCGTCGCGATCGAAACGCTGGGTGGTCGGCTGGTCCGGCGCGGCGTGCCGTCCCACCCGGGATCGATGCTCTGGCTGGCCCGGATCGGCCACACGACGATCCTGGGGTTGCCGACATGCGGGGCGTACTCGAAGGCGACGGCCGCGGACCTGCTGCTTCCGCGATTGCTCAGCGGGGAGCCCGCATCCGAGAAGACCGTGGCGAAGCTGGGCCACGGCGGGATCCTGACCCGGTCGCAGCGGTTCCGCTTCCCGCCGTACGCCCGGGACCTCGACGCACCGGACGGCTAGGCGCAGTTCGCGGGAAGGAGACGATCGATGGGAGAGCGAGAGATCGCGACGGCGATCGCGGCAGCACGCACGTGGGTGACCGCGAATCGGGCCGAGGCGCGCTACCGCGATGGCGCAGCAAGCGCGGTCATCGAGGCCGGGCTGCGCGCCAAGGTCACCGCGCCGGACGGTGCATCCGTGGTGACCGACATGAGCGAGGGTATCGGCGGCGGAGCGAGCGCACCGTCGCCTGGCTGGCTGCTCAGAGCGGCCAATGCTTCATGTATCGCCACGCTCATCGCGATGCGTGCCGCGGAGCTCGGCGTTCGACTGGACGGGCTGGAGGTGGTCGTCGATAGCGAATCCGACGACGCCGGCATCCTCGACGTTGACCCGAGCGTGCCGTCCGGCCCGCTGTCGATGCGCATCGTCGTCCACGTCGCGGCCGCATCCGTGCCCGACGACGACGTTCGCGAGATCGTCGCCTGGGGTGTCGCCCACTGTCCGGTGTGCGACGCGATCAAGCGCGCTGTCCCGGTCGCCGTCGAGGTCGAGCTGGCACCCTGAGTCGGACTCCGCCCGCCCGCATGCGCAGCCCTTCCGTGTACAGTCCGACCATGACCGACCGACCCACCGCCCCCGGCCGCGATGACCGTCCCGCCGGCACCCGATCCATCGAGGCGCTGACCGAGGACTTCCGCGGGCGCGACTACATCGCCGACCGCTCGCTCATGACCGCGGTCTTCCTCGCCCTCGAACTCGGGCGGCCGTTGCTGCTCGAGGGCGAGGCCGGTGTCGGCAAGACGGAACTGGCCAAGGTCCTGGCCCAGAGCCTCGGCGCCCGACTGATCCGCCTGCAGTGCTACGAGGGCCTGGACGTCAACACCGCCGTGTACGAGTGGAACTACCCGCGCCAGATGCTAGAGATCCGACTGCTCGAGGCCCGTGGTGAGGCGGAACACGCCACGGCGCACGACATCTTCGGCAGCGACTTCCTCATCCGCCGACCGCTCCTCCAGGCCCTCGAGGTCCAGGACGGGATCGCGCCCGTCCTGCTCATCGACGAGATCGACCGCGCGGACGAGGAGTTCGAGGCCTACCTGCTCGAGATCCTGTCGGATTTCCAGGTCACGGTCCCGGAGATCGGCACCATCAAGGCCGAGCTCCCGCCCCGGGTGATCCTGACGAGCAACCGGACCCGCGAGGTCCACGACGCCCTCAAGCGCCGCTGCCTGTACCACTGGATCGATTACCCGACGGCGCAGAAGGAGTACGAGATCGTCCTCGCGCGCGTCCCCGCCGCGCCCGAGCAGCTGGCGCGGGAAGTCGTGGGTTTCGTCCACCGGTTGCGCGAGACGGACCTCACCAAGGTCCCGGGCATCGCCGAGACGCTCGACTGGGCCGCCGCGCTCATGTCGCTGGGCGCCCGCGAACTCACACCTGAGCTCGTCGACGAGACGCTGGGCGTCGTCCTCAAGTACGAGGAGGACATCCGCCAGCTCCGCGGCGAACAGACCAAGCGGATGCTCAGCGAGGTCGCCGCTCGCGGCTGAGGTCTTGACGATGTAGCCACATGAGGCTACATTGTGGTCATGGAGACCAAGGTCGGCATCCGGGAGCTCAAGAACAGCCTCAGCCGGTACGTCAGGCAGGCCGAAGCGGGTGATGTCGTCCTGGTCACGGATCGTGGCCGCGTCGTCGCGGAGCTACGGCCGCCGGGGCCCGGTGAGGGACGGACCGACATCCACCCCGGTCTGCTGGAGATGCAGCGCAAGGGCCTGGTGCGACTGGCGACTCGGCCGAACCATCCCTCGCTGTACCGGCGCATGCGGCACGTCGATCTGGGCGGGAAGACCATCGAGGATCTCATGGACGAGATTCTGCGGCGACTGATGGTGGTCTACGTCGAGTCGAGTGCGATCACCGCATGGCTGCTGGACCAGCCGGGTGGCTGGCCGGCGTTCGAGGTGATCCAGGGCGCTGATGGCGTGGTGTCGTCGGACCTCACACTCGTCGAGTGCGACCGGACGCTTCGCCGGTCAGAGGCGGCGCAAGAGATGTCCGCGGCACGAGCCGAGATGTTGCGGGGGGAGTTCCGTTCTGCTTCGTCGGCCTGGAACATCCTCCCGATCAGCCCCGAGGTGGTCGCGCGTGCTCGGGAAAGCTATCCGGACGACATCGTCCGGGCATTGGACGCGATCCACCTCGCCACGGCGCTCACGGCCCGGGTGTCGATCGACGACCTCGTCATGGTCACGCTCGATCATCGCGTCCGTCGGAACGCCGTGGCCCTGGGATTTCGGGTACTGCCCGCCTGACGTCCACAACCCAGTCGTGGCACAGTCCGCACATGCCGCTCGCTGACGATCCCGCCGTGGTCAAGGCCCCGTGGGGCCCTGAGGTGGACGGCCGGCGCCTGCTGAACGAGGCCGTCGGGTTTGGGCGGGCCTTGCGCGCGGCCGGGCTCCACATCGATATCGGCGCCGCGGTCGACTACGCCCGGGCCCTTCCGCTCGTGGACATCGGCGAGCGCGAGCAGGTCCGCGCCGCCGGCGAGGCGATCTTCATCCACCGCCGCGATGACATGGCGACGTACGACGCGGTGTTCGATCGATGGTGGCGCCAGCGCAACCGCCGCCAGGGCGACTTCCAGGCCCCGCCCCTCCAGCGTCCGACCGAGGACGACGGCACGACGGGCGAGGAGGCGGCCGGACAGGCGCAGCCCCAGCCGGGTGAAGAACGGATCGAGGGCAATCCCGACGAGCGGGGCATCCCGATGCCGTCGGCCAGCGAAGATGTCGCGGACGACGACGCGGACATCGAAGGCGTCGTGGTCGCGCCCGACGCCTATTCGCGCGGCGAGATGCTACGCCACCGCGAATTCGACCGGATGACCCCGTCGGAGCTGCGCGAGGCCGAGCGGCTCGTGGACCTCCTGGTCCCGCGGCTCGAACGCCGTCGGACGCGTCGATACGAACTCCACTCGCATGGCCGCCGCCTCGCACCGCGAGCGATGTTCCGCCAGAACCTCGGAACCGGCGGCCAGCTGATGAGCTGGGTGTGGCGCCGCCAGATCAAGGAGCCGCGGTCACTCGTGGTCATCTGCGACATCAGCGGTTCGATGGAGCGCCACTCGCGGCTGCTCCTGCGTTTCGTCCAGGCGCTGAGCGCCGCGAGCGAGGTGCGGACGGAGTCGTTCGTCTTCGGGACACGGCTGACCCGCGTCACGCGGCTCCTCAAGGATCGCGACCGTGACCGTGCGCTGGCCCGCGTCGCCGATACGGTCAACGACTGGGCCGGCGGGACGCGGATCGGTGAGAGCTTCCGGACGTTCAATCAGCACTGGGCCCGCCGGACGCTGCGGACCAGCGGCGTCGTGATCGTCGTGTCGCGATGGCTGGGACCGCGGCGACCCGGCGCTCGTGGCGGCCGAGACCGCGCGGCTGCGTCGGAACTGCCATCGGCTCGTGTGGCTCAATCCGCTGGCCGGCACGCCCGGCTACCAGCCGCTCGCCGGCGGCATGCGCGCGGCGATCCCGTACGTGGACGACTTCCTGCCCGCCGGGACGGTCGCCAGCCTGGAGCGCCTGGGCGAGATCCTGGGCGGCGTCCGATCCGCCGATACCCGCCGGGGCTCCGAGGCGGCGGCCCATGCCGCCATCCCGGCCCCGCCGACTGACCTCAGCGCCGTGCCGCCGCCGGCCGTCGTGTCCAGCCCGTCCACCGATCCCGAGACCGCGAGGCCCCTCCGATGAAAGAACTGCTCGACACGCTCCATGCCTGGCAGGAGGAGGGGGCGGATGTGGGCCGGGCGGTGGTCGTCCGCACGTTCGGCTCCGCGCCGCGACCGGAGGGGGCCGTGCTGCTGTACGCCGCCGACGGCCGGATCGCGGGGTCGGTCAGCGGTGGCTGCGTGGAGGGCGCCGCGGCCGAGGAGATCGAGCGCGCCCGTGCGACCGGCAACGCCCGGGTCATCCGCTACGGGATCAGCGACGAGCAGGCGTGGGACGTGGGGCTGGCCTGCGGCGGCACGATCGATGTCCTCGTCGAGCCGACGGTTCCGGGCGCGGCCGTTAGCGCCGCCATCGCGTCGCTGGGCGCTGGTGGACACGGCGCCGCCGTCGTCACGCCACTCCCCGGGGACTCGCCGCCGGCCGCGTTCGGTCAGCACACCCCAGGCGCCGGGCGCCCCGCCGGCCAGTGAACTCGTCGTCCACGACGACGGCCGACTGGACGGCACGCTCGGCGACGCGACGCTGGACGCGCAGCTCGTGGAGCAGGCCCAGGAGGCCCTCCGTCGAGGACTGTCCCGCACCGTGGAGCTCGGTGGTCGGTCGCTGTTCATCGAGGTCTACCCGGTTCGCCCGCGGCTCGTCGTCGTGGGCGCCGTGGAGGTGGCCCGCTCGCTCGTCCGGCTTGCGCGCGAACTCGGCTTCGAGACCGTCGTCATCGATGGCCGGGCGTCCTTCGCGACGCCCGAACGCTTCCCCGACGTCGATCGACTCGTCGTGGGCTGGCCCGATGAGGTGGCCGACGAGATCGGCCTCGGGCCCAATGATGCGGTGGCCGTCCTCACCCACGACGTCAAGTTCGATGAGCCGGCGATCGTAGAGGCCCTACGGCGCCGATGTCGCTATGTCGGGGCGGTCGGGTCGCGCAAGACGCAGGGCGACCGGCGCCAGCGCCTGCTGGATGCTGGCGTGACCCCGGATGAGCTCGCGCGCCTGCGCGGCCCGGTCGGGCTGGACCTGGGCGGCCGGGCACCGGCCGAGACCGCCCTCGCGATCCTGGCCGAGATCGTCGCCGATCGGTACGGCGGCTCCGGCGTGCCGATGAAGGAACGTGCGATCGCCTGAGGCGGGTGGTTCGAGCTCAGGCCGCGCCAGACGATCCGGGTCGATCAGGATCGGGGTCAAGGGCAGACGAAGCGACGGAAGACGGGGCCATGGCATGCGGGTCCGTCGCCGGCGGCTCCGCGGACAACGCGGTCGCGATGTCGACCGGTGGAGCCGCGGCGGTGGGCGTTTCGCTGTCCGCCGTCGGACCCTCGACGACGGGCGCCTCGACATCCGGTCCCTCCGCCCCGGCATCCGCCACGGCCGCGTCCTTGGGATCGGAGCGCAGGACGCCGGCCAGGGCGGCGCTCGCGGCGGGCGTGGCCTGGATCGCGGTCATCACGGCGCCGCCCAGGACGAGCAGGATCCCCGCGATGTACACGAGGAACGGCAGGTAGTCCTCCAACCCGAGGACGACCTGGTCCTCGCCGACGTCCATGAGTGCGCCCCACTGGCCGAACGCGGTCCAGCCCGCGAACAACGCCAGCGCGACAGCCACCCATCCGATCCACGACGGCAGGCGCACATCCGGCGCCACGAGCAGCAGGACCGCGGCGACGATGATCGCTGCCAGTCCCCACGACGCCGGCCCCAGGGCCCAGAAGCCGATCGTGAGGTGCAGGACCCAGGCCAGCAGGACGAGCCCGGCACCGACCGCCGCGAGCATGGCGCCGCGCTCGGCCCCGCGCAGATCCGGGGCGGTTCGGCGCATCGCACCCCACAGCACGACCGTGGAGGCGCCCAGGATCACGATCCCGAGCAGCAGGCCGAGCGGCCCGCCGTAATCCTCCATGTCATCGAGGTCGCCGATCATCTCGACGACCGCGAGGAGGCTCAGCGAGGTCGCGACGGCACCGCTGGCGAGTTGACCGACGGGGAACGTCGACTCCGCCGCGTCGGGGACCGTCATGGTCTCGCCGATCCACGCCGTGCCTGCAGCGATGACGGCCGCGATGATCAGGATGAACCCGAAGGGGTTGAGCTGCCACGCGCCGATGATCAGGCCGATCACGGCGACCACGAGCATGACCGCGGACCCGATGATGACGATCCGGCTTGCGGGATCGAACGCCGCGAACGCCGGTGGTGGAGGTGCTGCAGTGGCCGGCGGGTCGCCGCCGTCCGCAGCCTCGTCCGCCTCCGAGGGCAGGCTGTCCTGCGGCGACGCCGTGGGCTCGGTCATCGAGGTTCCCTCTCTCATCGCGCGACGCCGGGTCTGGGGGGCGTCGCGTGCCGCCACCGTACTCCCGCGGCGCAAGCCCGGTAGCATCGATGCGTGCCAGGATCGACCTCGCCATCGGTCGCCGCCGTCGTCCTCGCGGCCGGTGCCGGGTCGCGGTTCGGGGGCGGCAAGCTGCTTGCCACGATGGACGGCCGCGCGGTGCTCGGGCACGTCCTGGATCGGATCGCCGACGCGGGGATCGACGACGTCGTGGTGGTCCTGGGGGACGATGCCGATGCGATCGAGGGCAACATCGATTGGCGAACCGAGCGCCGCGTCCGGAATCCGGATCCGAGCCGCGGGCTCTCGAGCTCGCTGCGCCTCGGGATCGATGCTCTTGCGCCGGAGGTCGGCGCGGCCCTCATCATGCTCGGAGACCAGCCGCGTGTTCCGGCGGAAGCGCTCGCGGCGCTCATCGGCGCGGGGGTCGACCTGGACCGGCCGATCACCGTCCCGCGCTACCCGGCCGACGGCGGCCGCAACCCGGTCCTGCTGGGCCGGAGCGCGTTCGGCCTCGTCGCCGAGGCCACCGGCGACCGTGGCCTGGGGCCGCTCCTCGACGCGCACCCGGACCTCGTTCGCGAGATTCCCGTATCGGCGGCCGGAGGCAATCCCGATGTGGACACCCGGGACGACCTCGTGGCACTCCTCGAAACGTCATGGGCCGACCGCGTCCATGCCAACAACGAGCAGGTGGACCGATTCCGCGAGGTCCCCGACGCGGCGGACTTCTACGCGCCGGTCACGAGTCTGTTCCGCGCGGACCCGACCCGGACCGATGAACCGGCGCTGGCCTCGCTGCTCGCGATGGTCCGGCCGGGTGACACGTGGCTGGACATCGGGGCGGGCGCGGGCCGCTATGCCTTGCCGATCGCCCGGGCCGTGGCGCCGTCGGGAGGCGAGGTCATCGCCGTGGATCCGTCGGCCGGGATGCTCGCGGGCTTGCACGAGATCGCCGCGGAGTACGGGATCTCGAATGTGCGAACCGTGGAGGCCCGGTGGCCGCCGCCCGACGGCGACGTCGCACCGTTCGCGGCGGACGTGGCCCTGATCGCGCACGTGAGCTACGACATCGCCGCGATCGGCCCGTTCCTCGACGCGATGGAGGCGGCCGCCGCGACGCCTGTGCGTGGCCGTGCTGATGGAGCGCCAGCCCTCATCGATCGCGGATGTGTGCTGGCCACCGGTCTGGGGCGAGGCACGGATCGCCTTGCCAGCGCTGCCCCAGTTCGTCGAACTGCTTCGGGCGCGCGGGCGGGAGCCGTCGATCGAGCGGCTGGAACGCGAACCGCGCCATTTCGCCTCGCGGGAGGAGCTAGAAGGCTTCCTCCGCCGACAGCTCTGGGTGGAGGAGGGGAGTGCCGCCGACATCCGGTTCCGGACCGCGCTCGAACCGATGATCGTCACGGACGCCGAGGGGCGCGTCGGGTTGCGCGATCAGCGCCCGCTGCCTATCGGGATCGTGGCCTGGACGCCGGGAGGTGGGCGATGACCGATGAACGCGCGGAGGCCGTCGATGTGGATGTCGGTGGCATCGCGCCCGACGGCAAGCCCTGGGTCGGCCCGTTCGACCGGGCGGCGTGGCGTGCCTGGCTCATCGAGCACCACGCGACATCCACCGGCGTCTATCTCGCGTCGTGGCGCCGCGCGACCGGCCGGACCAGCGTCCCGTACGTGGAAGCGGTGGAGGAAGCGCTGTGCGTCGGCTGGATCGATGCGACCCAGCGCCGGCTCGATGACGAGCGGTCCATCCAGTGGTTCGCTCCGCGACGGCCGCGCAGCGGTTGGGCACGCGACGAACAAGGAGCGGGTCGAGCGGCTGACGGCGGCCGGCCTGATGCTCCCGGCCGGCATCGCCGCGGTGGAGGAGGCGAAGCGGCGCGGGACGTGGACGATGCTCGACGACGTCGAGAACCTCGTCGTGCCGGACGACCTCGCGGCAGCGCTCGATCGCACGCCGCCCGCCCGCGAGCACTGGGAGGCCTTCAGCAAGAGCAGCCGGCGCGGGACCCTGGAGTGGATCCGCCAGGCGAAGCGTCCCGAGACGCGCGCGAAGCGGATCGCGGAGACGGTGACGCTCGCCGCGAGGAACGAGAAGGCCAATCAGTGGGTGCCGCCGGACCAGCGGACCTAGGGATCGGTTCGCAGCCGCGAGTACGTCACGAGGTCGTGGCGGGCACCGGCCCGGAACTGGGCGCCCGCGCTGGATCCCTTCGCGCACGAAGCCGGCCTTCTCGAGGGCCCGCTGCTCCGCGACGTTCTCGACATCGGTCGAGGCTTCGACGCGATCGACATCCGTCGTCGCGAAGAGCTCGGCCGCCAGCAGGCGCTGCGCCTCGGGCCCAAGACCCTGTCCGCGGGCATCGGGGATGAGCGCGATCCCGATGTTCCACGCCTTCGAGGCCTCGGTGGGGCCGTACCCGACCTGGTGCCAGCTGACCGTGCCGACGGCCCGTCCGTCGGCGACCCGTTCCACGATCAGCGTGCCGTTGCGTTCGTTCCGAAGCGGTCCCTTCGCCAGGGCATCGTGGAGCGAGGGGCTGGGTGGCAGGTCGAAGTCGTTGAAGGCGCCGCGCATCTCGGGGGTCTCCCACGAATCGAGCAGGTCGACGTCGTCGAGGGTCGCGTCGCGCAATCGAACGAGGGGCGAGTCGGTCATCCGGGTCTCCGGTTGGTGGCTCCATGATGGCCGCGTGATCGAGCGCGCGCACGGCGGCTAGGCTTCGCCTCGTGGATGGGGCGCTCGGGCAGATGGGGCTTGTGGCCGGCGGGTTGCTCGGCGGGATCGTGCTGGCATGGGCGCTGTTCACGATCCTGGGTCGCGCGGATCGCCTGACGCGCCGCGAGATCAACCGCGCGCGGGGCGCCGACCGTCCGGAATGGGCGCCCGGCATCTGGCATTGCGCCGCGTGCCTTTCGACGAACCCACCAACCGCCGACCGATGTGCGCGCTGTCGCGAGCCCCGGCGGGAACTGGTCCACGCGCCGATCGAGGTCCGTCCGGACTGGATCCCGGAGCGGATCGGTGTCCCGATCGGGACGGTCGTGACGCTGGTCCACGATCCGAGCGCGCATCTGGACCCGTCCGAGGCGCACTGGCAGGTCCGCGCCGGTGGACAGATGGTTGGTTCGGCGGCCCGCCGCGATGGGGCGTTGGCCCTGTTGCGCGCCCTCGATGGCGTGGAGGTCATCGCCCTCGACGTCCGCGGGACCGGGACGTCGCCCTATCGGGTCGCCGATGTCATCGCCCGGTTCGAGGCGCCGCGGTTCCCACTGGACGTGCCGTGCCCGGAGGCGTCGGGCTAAGGGTCGATATCGCGGGGTTCTTCCTCGGCGTCCATCGCTCGGAGGATCCGCTCTCCGCGGGACATCGAGGCGACGGCGGCGGCCTCGCGAAGCAGTTCGGCGCAGCGGTCGGGGTCGATCTCGTCGCCGGGCCGGAACGTCAGCCAGCGGACCTGCTTGGTGATCCCGGCCCCCAGGAGGAGGCGGCCCGGGTCGCGCATCGCCCAGCCGTGCTCGAACCCCAGGTGGACGTGCTCGTACTCGGGGGCGACGTAAGCGAAGTACGCGGTTCGCCGCCCCATCGGCAGGTCGTATCCGATGAGGTGCCAGCCCGGCCGGGCCCGCTCGATGGCGTCGGGGAACGTGGCGCGGACGATCTCGCGGAGTCGCTCGGCGATGTCGCGCATCGGGCCTGGATATTGGTCGAGCAGCGCTTCGGGCGGGATCGGATCCTTGGCCGGCATGTCCGCGATGGTGGCACAGGCCCGGCGGGTCCGCGCCGCGATCAGCGACGAGGGAGTCGATCCAGGAATCGGCGCCAGATCGAGGTCTTGGGCGGCACCTCCGGCGCGGACTGGACCGCAGCCGCTGGCGGCGCCAACTTCGCGTACGACGCGTGTTCGAGCTCGCGTAGTTCCTCGTCATCGAGCGCCTGACGCTCAGCGTGCGATGGGGGCGCGTCCCCAGAGATCGCCTTGCGCGCCGCCTCGCCGGCTATCGATGGATTTGGGAAACCCATGGGCGAAACGTGCGCCGAAGGGTCGGACGTGTCAAGCGTCTTGGTCACCGGTGTGGGGACCGTCCTGGTGCCGCGACACGAGCGGGTCGGCGGTCCAGCGGAGGATGTCGCCGGGCTGGCAATCGAGCACCCGGCAGATCGAGTCCAGGGTGGTAAACCGGATGGCTCGGGCACGCCCGTTCTTCAAGACGGCGACATTCGCCGGTGTGATGCCGACGGCGGCGGCAAAGTCGCCCACGGACATCTTGCGTCGGGCGAGCATGACGTCGAGCTCGATGACGACGGCCATCAGATCACCTCGTCGAGCTCGGTCCGGTCGGCGATCGCCGAGGCGAGCAAGCCTCGCATGACGACCATGAGGAGCACGAAGGCGAGCCCGCTGGTGACGCAGGCCGCCAGGTAGATGATCATCGGACCGCCCCCGCCGGGGACGAAGCCGATCATGTGGATCAAGACGCCTGCGCTGAGCACCGTGGCGACCACCGCACAGGCCGTGATGACGTCGACCCAGCGCATGGCGCGGCGGGTGAAGATGACTTGCCCATCGACGAGAGACAGCAGCCGCCAGACGGCCAGCAGCGCCACCTGACCGCATCCGATGAAGAGGATGGCGGCCACCGAGTACGGGAAGACGAGGTACTCGACCTCGGGGAAGGTCGTGGCTACCTGGGACGCGTACACGGGCACCAGGAACTGTGCGAGCACGGATCCGAGCAAGAGGATGACAAGTGCGACACGGAGGAGCCAACTTGCGAGGCTAGTCATCTATCGATAGTCGATGGATTCCAATCGGATGTCAATAGGTCGATGCAGGATTCGGCGGGGGCCGGTCAAGGGTCACTTGACAGCCGCTCGTCGTGGCGTGAGCCGCGGGCGCGGGCGGGCTGGTGCGGGCGAGCGGGTGCACCGGGGCGGGCCACGGCCCGGCCGGGTCCGCGGGGCGGCCCGGTGCGTCATACGCCCGCCCACGGAGCATTGGGCGAGCCCAACGGTCCGATCCTGCCGGATCTGGCATCATCGCGCGCCCGAATCGGTCTCGAATCGCGTCATGCGCCCGCCTGGCGGGCATCTGTCGCACTGCGGGGCCTGGGGCTGGTGGGATGACCGCCGAACGCTCCAGTGGCGGGCATCTGTCGCAGGCGCGTCGGCCCGACCCGTCACAAGGCGGGTCCTGCGCCCCCATGCCGGGTCGCGGTCCGAGTCCGCACCGCTCCCCTGCGCCGTTCCCGTCCCGCAACCGCGTTGACTCCGCCACCCTCGCGCCCGATACTCACCCGCAACACTCCCGAGTCGCGACCGATGGCCAGGCAAGAGGGACGCGCCTGCAACCGACCGGCCGTCGAGCCGTCGCCAGCAGCTACGTGCCTGTCCGGGCTGGACGGGCCGACAGCCTCCGCGCGAGCGGAGAGGAGGACAGCAGCGCGATGATCCCCGGTCAGTTCGACTACGTCCGTCCGGGAAGCCTGGACGAAGCGCTGCGGATCCTCAAGGACCGCGAAGGAGAGGCGAAGATCCTCTCCGGCGGCTACAGCCTGATCCCGCTGATCAAGCTCCGGCTCGCCCAGCCGCCGCTGCTGGTGGACATCAAGGACATCACCGGTCTCGACGGCATCGTGGAGACGGACGACGAGCTCCGCATCGGGGCTCGCGCGACGCACCGCCAGATCATGGAGCACCCGATCATCGTCGACCACTACCCGGGCCTCATCGATCTCGCGGGCCATGTCGGCGATCCGCAGGTCCGCAACTGGGGGACGATCGGCGGCTCGATCGCCCATGCCGATCCCGCCAGCGACTGGCCGGCGCTCCTCCTCGCCGGGAACGCGACCGTCGTCTGCCGCAGCCAGGGCGGCGAGCGTCTCGATCAAGGCGCGCGACTTCTTCCTCGATACCTTCCAGACGGCCATCGAGCCGACCGAGGTCCTGACCGAGGTCCGCCTTCCTCGTCGCCCGAAGCACTCCGGCGGCGCGTACACCAAGCTCGAGCGCAAGGTCGGCGACTTCGCCACGGCAGGCGCCGCGGTCTTCGTCGCCCTCGACGGCGACGGCAAGTTCGCCCGTGCCGGCGTCGGGCATCACCGGCGTCGCGGAATGCCCGTTCGCGGCCACGGACGCCGAGGCCATCCTCGCGGGCCAGGCGCCATCCGAGGACCTCTTCCGCGCGGCCGGCACCGCTGCGGGCGCCCAGTCGCGACCCGTCGCCGATGTCCGCGGACCCGTCGACTACAAGCGCGCGATGGCCGCGGAGCTGACCGTCCGGTCGCTGCGCAGCGCGGTCGCCCGCGCCCTCTCCTACGCGTAGCCGGAACGAGGAGCCACGATGACCACCCAGCACATCTCGGTCACCGTCAACGGGGAGGTCCACGAGGCGGACGTCGAACCGCGGCGGCTGCTCGTCCACTTCCTGCGCGACGATCTCGGCCTCACCGGCACGCACATCGGGTGCGACACGAGCCACTGCGGCGCCTGCACCGTCCATGTCGATGGCGAGACCGCCAAGTCGTGCACGATGCTCGCGGTCCAGGCGGACGGCCACGAGGTCAAGACCATCGAGGGCATGGCCGACGGCGCCGATCTCCACCCGCTCCAGCAGGCGTTCTGGGACCAGCACGGCCTGCAGTGCGGGTTCTGCACTCCGGGCATGATCATGCAGTCGGCCTGGCTGCTCGGCCAGAACCCGGATCCGTCCGAGGAGGAGATCCGCGAGGGGATCAGCGGCAACCTGTGTCGCTGTACCGGCTACGTGAACATCGTCAAGGCCATCCAGCAGGCGGCCGGCGAGCTCAGCGCAGCCGAGTCGGCGCCCGTCGTGGCCGCCGAGACCACCGAAGGCCAGGAAGTCTCGGCCGAACCGGCCGCGGCCGGCTGAGCGGGAAAGGCGACGAAGATGACGACCGAAACCGAACGCCCGCTCCGCACCAGCCCCGAGATCGGTGGCATGGGCCACTCGGTCAAGCGCAAGGAGGACCCGCGGTTCATCCGTGGGGCCGGCGAGTACATCGACGACGTCAACCTGCCGGGCCAGCTCTGGCTCGACATCGTGCGCAGCCCGTACGCGCACGCCACGATCAAGAGCATCGACACGACCGAGGCCATGAAGGTCCCGGGCGTCCTCGCGGTCATCGACGGCAAGGCCCTCGAGGGCTACAAGCTCCACTGGATGCCGACCCTCGCGGGCGACATGCAGATGGTCCTCCCGACCGACACGGTCATGTACCAGAGCCAGGAGGTCGCGGCGGTCATCGCGACGTCCCGGTACGCCGCCGCCGATGGCGTCGCCGCGGTCTTCGTGGACTACGAACCGCTGCCCGTCGTGACGGACCCGTACAAGGCGCTCGAGGCGGATGCGCCGGTCCTGCGCCCGGACCGTGGCGAGGGGAAGCAGACCAACCACATCTGGCACTGGGAATCAGGTGACGCCGACAAGACGGATGCCGCCCTGGAGGCGTCCGAGGTCCGGATCAAGGAGCACATCTACATCCCGCGCATCCACGTCGCCTCCATCGAGACGTGCGGGATCGTCGCCGACTGGGACCCCGTCCGCAGCCAGCTGACCATGCACATGACGACGCAGGCGCCGCACGCCATCCGTACGGTCGTGGCGCTCGTGGCCGCCGGGGCCGGTCTGCCCATCTCCGAGCAGAACATCCGGGTCAAGACCCACGACATCGGCGGCGGGTTCGGCGGGAAGGTGCCCGTCTACCCGGGCTACGTCCTCGCCGTGGCCGCGTCGTTCCTCATCGGAAAGCCGGTCAAGTGGATCGAGGACCGCTCGGAGAACCTCCAGGCGGACTCGTTCGCCCGGGACTACCACATCGATATCGAGATCGGGGCGAACAAGGACGGCCGCATCCAGGCGATGAAGGTCAAGACCATCGCCGACCATGGCTACACCGACGCCGCCGCCGACCCGTCCAAGTTCCCGGCCGGCCTGTTCAACGTCATCACCGGCTCGTATGACTTCGACAACGCGTTCGTCGAAGTCGATGGCGTCTACACCAACAAGCCGCCCGGCGGCGTCGCCTATCGCTGCTCGTTCCGCGTGACCGAGGCCGTCCATGCCGTCGAGCGCATGGTGGACGTCCTCGCGCACGAGATCGGCAAGGACCCGGCCCAGCTCCGGATGGAGAACTTCATCCAGCCCGAGCAGATGCCGTACACCACGCCCACCGGCTGGTCATACGACTCGGGCGACTACCCGCGGGCGCTCCAGAAGGCGCTCGACACGATCGGCTACGACGACCTGCGCAAGGAGCAGGCGGAGAAGCGCGCCCGTGGCGAGCTCATGGGGATCGGCATCAGCAGCTTCACCGAGATCGTCGGCGCCGGGCCCTCGCACGACTTCGACATCCTGGGCATCAAGATGTTCGACAGCTGCGAGATCCGCGTCCACCCGACCGGCAAGGTCCTCGCGCGACTCGGCGTCCAGAGCCAGGGCCAGGGCCACGAGACGACCTTCGCCCAGATCATCGCCGAGGAGCTCGGCTTCCCGGTCGCCGACATCAAGATCGAGGAAGGCGACACGGACACGGCGCCGTACGGCCTCGGCACGTACGCGTCGCGTTCGACCCCGGTGGCGGGTGCCGCGACCGCGATCGCGGCGCGGAAGATCAAGGCCAAGGCGCGCACGCTCGCCGCGCACCTGCTCGAGGCGTCCGAGGAGGACCTCGAATGGGAGCCCGGCAAGTTCAGCGTCAAGGGCCGCCCGGACCGGTTCAAGACCATCCAGGAGATCGCCTTCGCGGCCTACACCAACCATCCCGCCGGGATGGAGGCGGGCCTCGAGGCGGTCGACTACTACGACCCGCCGAACCTGACCTTCCCGTTCGGTTCGTACATCTGCGTGGTCGATATCGACAAGGGGACCGGCAAGGTCCACGTCCGCCGCTTCGTCGCCATCGACGACTGCGGCAACATCATCAACCCGATGATCGTGGACGGCCAGATCCACGGCGGCCTCACGATGGGGCTCGCACCGGCGCTGTACGAGGAGATCACCTACGACGCGCTGGGCAACAACATGGCCGGCACGTTCATGGACTATCTCGTCCCGACCGCGGTCGAGACCCCGGCCTGGGAGGTCGGCAAGACGGTCACGCCGTCGCCGCACCACCCGATCGGCGCCAAGGGCGTCGGCGAATCGGCCACGGTCGGCGCGCCGCCGGCCATCGCCAATGCGGTCGTGGATGCCCTGTGGCACCTCGGCGTGCGGAATATCGACATCCCGATCACGCCCCAGAAGGTCTGGGCGATCCTCCACGAGAAGGGCATCAGCTGACGGCGGGCCGCGGGTGACCGCGTCCACGTTCGCGCGCGCCGCTGAGCTGGAGGCAGCCGGTCGGTCGTTCGCGGTCGCCACGGTCGTGGCGGTCCGGCGGCCGACGTCGGCTCGTCCCGGGGCGAGCGGCATCGTCCATCCGGACGGCACCATCGAGGGCTGGGTCGGCGGCAGCTGCGCCCAGCCCGTCGTCGTTCGCGAAGCGCTCCGCGCCATCTCGGACGGCCAGCCGCGGCTGCTTCGGCTGTCTCGCGACGGACCGGGGGAGGGACGTCGCGCCGACGGCGTCATCGAGCTCGTCATGACCTGCCATTCGGGGGGCACGCTGGAGATCTACGTGGAACCGCATCTGCCGGCGCCGCTGCTGTGGGTGATCGGGACGACGCCGATCGCCGGTGCGCTCGCGAATCTCGGGAGCGCCGCGGGTTGGCGCGTCACCGTCATCGATCCCATCGCCGAGGCGGACGCCTATCCGACCGCGGAACGCGTCCACGCCTCGGCCGACATCCGCAGCCTGGATCCCGATGCGTCGCCGTACATCGTCGTCGCGAGCCAGGGGATCTGGGACGAGGAGGCGGTCGGCCTGTCGCTGACCCGGGAGGCGTCGTACGTCGGCCTCGTCGCGTCGCCGACCCGGGCCGGCGTCGTGCGCGACTGGCTGCGCGAGGAGACGACCGTGGGCGACGAGCGGATCGCCGCGTTGCGCGCCCCGGCGGGCATGGACCTTGGTGCCGAGACGGCCGACGAGATCGCCGTCTCGATCCTGGCCGAGCTCGTCCAGGTCCGTCGCGGCCGGGCCGATTTCGTGGCGAGTCCGGGTCCTGCGACGACCGCGGGAGCGATCCCCGAGTCGATCAGCCTCGAGCCCGTGGTCGATGACATCGTGCTTCTCGACCCGGTCTGCGGGATGACCGTGGAGCGTGCCCATGCCCGCCATCTCGCCGAGAATGACGGGGTGGTTTACGCTTTCTGCTCCATCGGTTGCCGAACGCGCTTCATCAAGGAGCCGGCAGCGTACCTTGGTCCGCGGGTACCACAGGATCCGTGACCGCATCGGAGTCGGAGGCCCCATGACCCGCCGATCGCGCCGCCCCCGCTACCTCGTCCTCACCCTCGCCGTGATGGCGCTGTTCACCGCGATCGCCGCGCCGGCCGCGGTCGCCGCCGACCCGGTGCGTGAGGGCGGACGGGTCCTGCCGCACGTCGGCCCCGACCGGACGCCGGCCGTGTTCCCGGTGCCCAACGGCACGATCGGGTTCAAGTCGTACATCGGCTGGGTCTATGACGACGACACGATCGCGATCGTCGGTGAGGTCCTCAACAACACGACGACGCGGCGCAAGACGGTCAATCTCCGCGTGACCTACTTCGAATCGACCGATCCGGGTGCTGCGCAGTTGGGCAGCACGACCGACACCATCGCGCTGGACAGCGTGGCCCGCGGGGCCGTCGCTCCGTTCGTCCTCTATGACGCCATCGTGCGACCGGGCGTCGGCGCCTTCCAGGTCGAGATCCTCTCCAGCACGACGACCACCACGCCGGCTGGCGGCGGGCTCGACCTGACCATAGAGCCGAGCTACGTCGATTCCGGGGTCCGATACTACGAAGGTGAAGTCCACAACCCGAATACGTTCGCCGTGGACGCCGTCCGCGTGATCCTCACGGCATACGACAGCGCTGGCAACGTGGGCGAGGTCATGTGGGATGAGCCCATCGGTGCCATCGCGGCCGGCAGCTCGGCGTCATTCATCGTCGGCATCGCGAACGACTTCGGCCCCAACTTCACGATGAGCAAGGTCGCGGTTCCTGGCGGACGGATTCCGCTCCGGCCAGGCCATCGGTCTACGTGACGTCGTGGGCGAACTACTTCGACGACCTCCTCGGGTCGTCGTTCCGCGAGGACGTCATCTGGATGGCCGAGCAGGCCATCACCAAGGGCTGCGCCCCGGCAAGTTCTGCCCCACCGCGAACGTCCGCCGCGACGAGATGGCGTCGTTCCTCGCCCGTGCGCTCGGTCTGACCGCCGGCGCAGGGGTCGATGCTTTCACTGACGACGACGGGAACACCCACGAGCAGAACATCAACCGGATCGCCGCCGACGGCCTCACGAGCGGCTGCGCCCCCGGGCTGTACTGCCCGACCGCGAACGTCCGCCGCGACGAGATGGCGTCGTTCCTCGCCCGGGCATTGGACCTCACGGGTTCCGCGCCGGACGCGTTCACCGATGACAACGGCAACACCCACGAGTCGAAGATCAACCTCGTCGCGCAGGCCGGCGTCACCACGGGCTGCGGTCCGACGACGTACTGCCCGACCGCCAACGTCACCCGCGGCCAGATGGCCGCGTTCATGCGACGCGCGTTCGACTGACCCACCGACCGACCCGAGCCGGCAAGCCCCTCGAGCACCAGGGAGGCACCATGCAGTTCTCCGGCACCGTCGATATCGCCGCGCCTCGTGATCGTGTCTGGGCGTTCGTGATCGACCCCAACCAGGTCGGTCAGTGCGGCCCCGGCGTGGAGTCGATCGAGGTCATCGACGACACACATTTCAAGGCGACGGCCAAGGTCGGGATCGGGTTCATCAGCGCGCGCTTCGTGGTCAACATGGAGTTCGCGGAGACGAATCCGCCGGATTCGGCCACGATCAAGGCGCATGGCCAGGCACCGGGTAGCGCGGTGGACGCGACGGCGCAGATGCACCTCTCCGACGGGGCGGACGGCGGGACCGTCATGGACTGGTCGGCCGACGTCAACATCGCGGGAACTCTCGCGAGCGTGGGCGCGCGGCTCATCGAGGGGACGGCGAACAAGATGATCGGCCAGACCTTCGACTGCATGAAGTCCACGCTCGAGGGCGCCACCTGAGCGCTGGTCGCGCACGCTCGATCGGCGACGGGTAACCGCACGTGGAACACCTGCATCGGGTCATCGGTCCCGTGGCGACCAACGTCCACGTCCTGGCCGACCCCCGCACCCGCGAGGCCATCGCGATCGACACCGCGACGCCGTCGGTCGCGTGGATCGCCGACGAACTGGCGGCGCGCGACTGGACGCTCAAGCTGATCGTGTCGACGCACGGCCACTGGGACCACATCGGTGACAACGCGGCCGTCGCCGAGCACACGGCGGCCGAGATCGCGGTCCATCCGCTCGATCGCGGTCCGGCTGACCGACCCGCAGCCCGCTGTGGGCTCCCTTCGACATCGTGCCGTCCATCCCCGCGGTGGACCTTGCCGAGGGTGGCGAGATCCGGTTCGGCGACATCCGGCTCACCGTCCTCCACACGCCCGGGCACACGGAAGGCTCGGTCTGCCTGTACGCCCGCGACGAGGGCGTGCTGTTCAGCGGCGACACGCTGTTCGCCGGAGGCTGGGGCCGGGTGGACCTTCCCGGCGGCGACGCGGAGGCGATGGTCGCGTCGCTCGCGCGACTCGTCCGGCCTCGAGGACGGCGTGGGCGTCCAGCCGGGACACGGCCCCGCGACGACGATCGGTCGCGAGCGGGCGTGGCTCGAGCTCGTCCGCGACGGTGGTCGCCTGTTCGCCTGAGCGGCGAGACCTATCCCGCGGCGCAGCGCCCGTCGGTACGCCGCGGACCGCTTGTCCACCGCGAACCCGAGACCCTCGTACAGCCCGAGCGCACCGTTCGGGTTGTCCGCGTCGACGCCGAGCATGGCGTCGGTCATGCCGCGGTCGCGCAGGATCGCGGAGCGATTCCGCGGTGATCGCCCGCGCCAGGCCGCGCCGTCGCCACGGGCGCCGGACGCTGATGTGCTCGAGCCAGCCACGTTCGACCCCGAGCTGGGCGTTCTCCGTCGGCCAGATCCAGTTCTGGACGACGCCGGCGATCTCGTCGCCGTCCCACGCGACGACCCAGAGCGAGGTGTCCAGCTCCTCGGTCTTGTGGGTCAGCTCGAAGTCGTTGTCGGTCTTCTCGCGGCTCCCCCAGTGGTCGCGGAACGCCTCGACCTCGGCATCGAAGACGGCCCGGTGGTGCTCCGGGAGGACCGGCCGCAGCTCGAGGCCGGCTGGCAGGTCCATGGTCGGGATCGGCTCGGTAAGGTCCCGACGCATCAGGAAGAACCAGCGGATGGGCTCGAACCCGAACTCGGCCATGAGCGCCGATGGCCCGGTTTCGCCCTCGTCTACGAACGCGCCCAGCTCGACCGGCTGGTCCGCCGGTTCGAGCCCCGCCCGCTCCTCGGCGCGACGGATGTTCACGTCCAGCAGGACCCGACCCAGGCCGCGCCGACGGTACTCGGGGTGGACGTTCCCCCACGTGTGGTACACGGCGATCCCGTCGCGGAGGACTCGCTCCACCTCACCGATCGCCACCATGCGCCCGTGGACCTCGGCGACGACGACATCGGTCGCGATGTCCATGCCGACCGAGGCCGCCATCTCGTCGCGAAGGTGGTGGGCCGTCGGGCGCCACGGGACGCCGTCGGCCGCGTTCGCCGGCCCCGACCATCTCGGCGAGGGCCGCGTACTCGGTGTCGTCGTCGACGCGGAGTCGGCGGAAGCGCAACCCCGCGATGTCGGGAGCGCCGTCGAGCATGAGTTCGGGTGTCGGTCGTGGTCGTCATCGTTCACCCCCGTACTTCGAGTCCATGTGTCGCTCGACGGACTTGCTGATCACCTTCCAGCGACGCCGTTCCTCGGCCTGCGCTCGCGGGTCGCCCTTTCGCTCGGCGTGGGCGAGCTCGCGCTCCAGCTTCTGGTGACTCGCCAGCCGATCCTCGGTGAGCGTCCCGTCGTCGAGGGCGCGGCGGACGGCACAGCCCGGTTCGCCTGCGTGCCGGCAGTCGCTGAATCGACACTGCGCGGCGAGGTCCGCGATCTCGTCGAAGGCCGCGTCCACGCCGACGTCGGCCCCGGACACTTCGAGCGAGCGGATGCCGGGCGTATCGATGAGCAGGGCGCCACCGGGCAGCACGAACAGCTCGCGGTGCGTCGTCGTGTGGCGCCCGCGCGAATCCGCCGCGCGAACGGACGCGGTCGCCTGTCGCTGCTCGCCGAGGAGGGCGTTGACCAGCGTGGACTTGCCGACGCCCGATGAGCCCAGGACGACCGCGGTCGTGCCCGGTCCGCAGATGCACCCCGAGATCGGCCAGGTTGTCGCCGGTCAGCGCTGACACGACGACGAGCGGGACGCCGGGCGCGATGGACTCCACGGCGACCAGGCGTCCCTCGAGGTCGTCCGCGACGTCGGCCTTGTTGAGGACGATGACGGGCGTGACGCTGCTGGACCATGCGACCGCGAGGTAGCGCTCCAGGCGCCGCAGGTTGAAGTCGAGATCGAGGCCGGCCACCAGGAAGGCGACGTCGACATTGGCCGCCATCACCTGCTCGTCGGCGAGTCCGCCACCGCTGCGGCGACTCGCGTCGGCGGCCTGGCGCTTGAACGCGGACCGTCGCGGGAAGCACGGCCGCGATGACGGCCGGATCGTCGGGCCCGGCCGACGGCGAGGTGGCTTCCAGGACCACCCAATCGCCGACGGCCGGGTAGTCCGACGGGGCAAGTGCGTCGTGGCGGAATCGGCCGGTGACGGTCGCGGTGCGGTCCGTGCCGGAGCCGCCGTCGCGGACGATGGAGGTCTCCTTGTGGACCGCGATGACCCGGGCGGGCCGGACGCCCGTCGCCGCGAACGGCGCGAATGCCTCGGCCCAGCCCGCGTCCCAGCCGAGCCCGAGCGACGTCATCATCCGACTCGCTTGAGCTTGCCGGTGCGCTTGGCGTAGCGCTCCGCGCGACCGAACGCCCACAGCCCGAACGGGATGAGGACGACGCCGGCCACGATCAGCGGCCAGATGTACTCGGTCAGCTCGGTGATGGGCGTGCCCTCCACGAGTCCGGCGCGCACGCCGGCGAGGACATACGTCGCCGGCGACAGGCGCGACAGCACCTGCATCCACTCGGGCAGGACCTCGATCGAGTAGTACACGCCGCTGACGAGCAGGATGCAGGACTGCAGGACGAACGTCATCTGCGCCCCGCGCTCCACGTACAGCAGCGGCAGGATCGCGGCGATCATCCCGATGCCGACGAAGCTGAACGACCCCAGCAGCATGAACACGACCGCCGTCGGGGCGTTGGCGCCCGACAGGTCGAGCTCCCGGAAGAACAGCACGAGCACGATGAAGATCACGGCCGTGTGGATCAGCCCGTAGAGCATCGCGTACACGACCGAGCCCAGCAGCTGCGACGAGCGATGGACCGGCGCCATGAACGTGTACTCGAGGGTGCCCTCCCAGCGTTCGACCGAGATCGTCTCCGCGATCCAGCTGAACACGACGGACAGGTAGTTCCAGAAGATCGCACCCACCATCAGCGTCAGCAGCAGCTCGGGGCTGCCCTGGTCGGCACCGATGAGCGAGATCGACAGCGCACCCGCGACGGAATAGACCAGGAACGCGAGTTCCCAGCCCCAGTAGCGGCGAGTCAGGAAGAAGTTGCGCTCGATGAAGGCGTACGAGGCCTTCAGCTCATGGGCGACGATGGTCACGAGAGGATCTCCTACGAAGTTCGGGGGAGCTGGCTCGGCCCCTTAGCGGGACCGGGCCAGCTCGAGCGTTGGCTCCGCCGCGATGCGGTGACCGAGCGCGATGAAGCGCCGGCCGACGGATCGGCGGATGGACGAACGGGGACGCGCGAAGCGTCGATCGATCGAGGCCTGCTCGATCGCTTGCTCCCGTCGTTCGCGCGCGATGTCGAGCGCGAACAGGACGTGCGACTGCATGGGTATCACCTCCTTTCTGTCGTCATTCGTCGTCCGGGTCCTCGTCCTCTTCGACGTCGTCGTCGAGGGAGCGACCCGTGTAGGTCATGAACACGTCTTCGAGGCTTGCCTCGCGGCCCAGCCGTTCACCGGTCTGTGCCTTGAGTTCCGCCGACGTGCCGTCGGTGACGATCCGGCCGTCGTTGAGGACCGTGATCCGGGAGCAGAGGCGCTCGGCCTCGGCCAGGTCGTGGGTCGTCAGGACGATCGTGGCGTCGTGGGTCTCGTTGATCTCTTCGATGAAGGACTGGACATCGAGCTTGCTGCGCGGGTCCAGGCCGGTGGTCGGTTCGTCGAGGAGCAGGAGCGTCGGGCTCGTCAGCAGGGCTCGCGCGATCGCGACCTTCTGCTGCATCCCTCGACTCATCTGCTCCACCGGGCGCCCGACGCGCTTCTCGCTGATGCCGAGCCGGGCCAGGATCGCCAGGGCGTCGCGCTTGGCGACACGACCATCGAGGCCGTACAGCCGCGCGGCGAAGACCAGGTTCTCCATCGGGCTGAGCTTCTTGAAGAAGGCGGCGTCGACGCTGACCCGGTTGATCAGGCGCTTGACCGCCATCTCGTCGCGCTCGATGTCGAGGCCGAAGACCTCGACCCGACCCTTGTCGAGGGTCAGGAGCCCGCTGATGAGGCGGATGAGCGTGGACTTGCCCGAGCCGTTGGCGCCGAGGATCCCGTGGATGTCGCCCACGCTCCAGGCGAAGGTCGACGTCCACGATCGCCGCGACCGGCTTCTTGCTCCGGCCGACGACGAAGGACTTGCTGACGCCGTCGAGCAGGAGGGCGGGGACCGCGTCGGCGACCGGTCGCAGGGCGGGGGTGGCCACCGACGTCGTCTTCAGTTGTTCGATCAGGGTGGTCACTTCAGGTGTCTCCAGGTTCGTGGTTCGGTGCGATGGAGGGGCTGGACATGGAACGAGCCGCGGGCCTCGTCCGACGCTGGTGTCGGGTGGGCCTCGCGGCTCGTTCGTGTGCCTTGGGTCCGTGCCGCCGGGTGGGGCAGGGAAGGGCATCAAAAAAGCCGGGGGCCCGATCTGGCCCACGGCTCGTGGTCTGTCCGGAGGGCGGTCCTGCCGCCTGCGGCTAGCTCGAGTGGGGCACAGATCTCCCGCTTGCGCCGTGCGGGATGGGCGCAACGCATCGGTCGAGGAGGAACGTCTTCGTCATCATTCGAGCCGCCTCCTGTTCCAGGGGCTGTGCACGCGACATGCGAGCCGGTGGGCAGTCTAGGCCGGGGCCCGGACGCGTGTCAACCTGGACGGACGACGACGTCGGGACCGCGACGAATGACGTAGACGGGTCGGTGCGGGCCCGTCGCCGGCTCGGCTCTCGCGGCGCTTCCTGCGGCGACAAATGCCCGCTACCGGAGCGTTAGGCGGGGCTTCGGCCCCGGAGTGCGTCAGATGCCCGCCGGGCGAGCGTTCGACGTCGAATCGGCCGGATCCAGGCCCTTCGGCGGCGATCGAGGCCCGCCTAATGCTCCGTGGACGGGCATTTGACGTGTCGACGGGTCGCAGCGCGGGCTCACAGCGCGAGGCGGACGATCGGCCGGACCGGGCTCGCGGCGTTGTACTGGCGTCGCTCCACGACCTCGAACCCGGCGCGCTCGAACATCGACAGCGTGCCGTGGTAGACGTTCGCCGACGGGCACGCGCGCCCTCGGGGATCTCGACCGGGTACGCCTCGAGCATCGTCGCACCGTGCGTCCCGGGCGTAGTCGATCGCGGCGTCGAGGAGCGCCGACGCCACGCCCTGCCCGCGCGACCGGCGACCGACGACGAAGCAGACGATCGACCAGACCGGCGTGTCGTCGATCGGGGCGAGGACCTTCGAGAAGGCCAGTCGCTCGTAGTCCTCGCGCGGCCCGACGCTCACCCAGCCGACGGCATCCGCGCCGTCGTACGCGACGAGGCCCGGCGCACGGCCGTCGGCCGCACCCTCACGAGCGGCCGCCTCGAGGACGGCGCGGTTCTCGCTCCGCGGTCGAGTTCGTCCAGTCGCGGCCGCGGACCCGGAAGTACGCACACCAGCACCACTTCGGGTCGCCACCCTGGCCGAAGAGGTCGGCGAGGTCTGCGATCCGGTCCGGGGTGAGCGGCTGGATGTCGAGCGGCACGTCGACAGCCTACGACGCGGGCCGGCCGATCGACGGCATGATCAGACCGGACCGCGTCGACCTGGTTGTCGGACTACGGGGCTCGGCGTCGGCGTCGGTTCGGGCGTCGGCTCGGGCGTCGGCTCCGGCGTGGGTTCGGGCGTCGGTTCCGGCGTCGGCTCCGGCGTCGGCTCGGGCGTCGGCTCCGGCGTCGGTTCGGGCGTCGGCGATCGGGGTCGCAGTCGGCGCGGCCGTGGGTTCGGGTGTCGGCGACGCCGTCGGGACCGGGACCAGCGTGGATCCCGGCTCGTTGGTCGGGCTGCTCGTCGGCGCCAGTCGTCGCACTGGCGGTCGGCGAGTCGTCCGGCGATGACGTCGCGGTCGGGTCCGCGGTGGATCGTCGGGTCGGTGGGGTCGGTCGAGTCGATGCCGGCGGGATCGGTCGGGTCGCCATCGCGGCGGCGCCCGCGGCGACGCACCTGCCGGCATCCGTCCCGATGAAGCCCGGGTTCGTCCCGTCCGGCGTGCCGGTCGGGGCGTCGTTCGTGCCGTCCGGTCCTGCTTCCTGCGCCGCCGGCGGCACCCACCGTCTGACCAGCGCAGCACGGTGAACGAGAACGCCACCGCGACGACGAGCGCCGTCGCGACGGTGGCCAGGCCGACTGCCGCGACGAACCGACCGGTGCGGCGGGCTCGCCGTGACCCACCGGTCGTCGCTCGGCTGGAGATCCGTTCGGCGATCGACGGCACCCAGCGCCACCGACGGGATGGCCGGCGCCTGGGCCGCCGAGGTCGGACCGGGCGTCGCGGCGGGACGTCGTCGTGGCGGAGGGCCACGCCACGTCCGCAGGAGCGCTGACCGCGGCCGACGCGACGGCGACCGTGGCGGCGGCGACCTTGGGCGCGGCCGTCTTGCGGCCACGCTTGGGATCGTTGGCGCCTTGACCGGGGCGGCCGCCGGCCGGGCGGCCGTCGACGGCGCGCCGCGCGACGGCCGGCTCCGGCTGCCTTTCGGCGTCGAGCCGGCTTCTTGGCCGCGGCGTCGGGCAGGGCGAACGGCACGCAGGCGAGGCACGCGCCGGCCGTCAGGTTCCAGCAGTTCCGGCAGACGGTCTTCTCGCACGACGAGCAGGTCCGCATCGTCGAATCGGCCGCGGCACCCGCGGCGATCTGGTCGTGGTGTGCTCCGCATTGCTCGCAGAACATGGACAATCCGTCCGCTGCGTCGTTCCTGGACGTCACTGCTCGCCGTCGCTCCCGCTTCGTTCTTCGAAAGGCTATGGCGCCAGCCCGTTGCGCGATCCCCGCCGGTCGTACCGGAGCGACCCGCCGGTGGTCCGGGCCGCGTTTGACGCTCTCGGGACCGGGTCGTACGCTGCCGGTCCCGAGCCGACCGCCAGCACGTTCGGAGATCCATTGGCCGACCCAAGCTCCGCCGGTCCGCGAACCGTACGCCGACGCCCCGTCGCCGCCCCGCTCCGTCGTCGAGCTGGTTCGTGCCGGGATCGTGGATGCCGAGCTCGCGGCGACCATCTGGGTCCTGGTCGAGGGCCGCGTCCCGGTCGTCATCGCGGGCGACCCCGCGGACCCGCACGACCGCGCGGATCCTGGACGCGCTCCTCGCGCTCGTCGACCCGAGCGTCACGGCGATCGAACTCAGCGGCGACAGCGAGACCTTCGACTGGCTGCCCCAGGCACCGGACCTCGGCTGGCGGCGGACGACGGCATCGGCGCCCGACACGGACCGGGCCGCCCGTGACTCCCGGATCGGTCGTCATCGTCGCCCGGAGCCTCGCACCCGCACCGGTCGACGCACGAGGCAGGGGAAGTGGCCCGCATCGCGATCCGCGCGGCGTCGATCGGGTACGGCTTGCTCGCGATCGTCGACGCCGACGGCCTCGACGACGGTGCTTCGCGACCCTTCGACGGCCGCCGATCGCCGTGACCGACGACGAGCTGTCGCGGCTCGGCGTCGTCCTCGTCGTGGGCCACGGGTCGGCCGACGGCGACGACCAGGGTCACCGTCGCCCACTACGTGCGACCCGTCGCGCGCGATGAACACGGCCACGTCCAGCGCCTCGGCCCCGCGGTGCTGGCCGCCTGGGATCCGGCGCGCGAACGGTTCGAGCACTTCGGCTGGGGGATCACGCCCGAGCTCGCGCTGCGCGTCGGTCGGAAGGCCGGCGACTTCGAGATCGAGGTCGATCGCCGCACGGGCGGCGATCGAGGCCGCCGATCACGCCGCGCGCACGCGCATCGACGCCCCCGTCGATCCACGCGCCACGAACTGAGGTCAGGCCAGCATGTCGATCGCACCCCGTCCGTCGACCCTCGCGGAGCTGGATGCCAGCGGCTGGCGATCGCGCACCGTCAAGCAGGAATTGCGCGCCAACCTCATGGCGCGACTCGCGCAGCGGCGAGCCGATCCTGCCGACGGTCCTCGGCTACGACGAGACGGTCCTGCCGGCGATCGAGAACGCGATCCTCGCCGGGCACGACATCGTCTTCCTCGGCGAGCGCGGCCAGGCCAAGACGCGGATGGCCCGCCTGCTCGTCGGGTTGCTGGACGAGTGGCTGCCGATCGTCCGCGGCGGCGAGCTCCACGACGACCCGCATGCCCCGGTCTCGCCCGCCGCGCGGGCGATCGTCGAGCGCGACGGCGACGGCACGGCCATCGACTGGCTGCCGCGCGACCGCCGATACGCCGAGAAGCTCGCGACGCCGGACATCACGATCGCGGACCTGATCGGCGAGGTGGACCCGATCAAGGTGGCCGAGGGCCGCTACCTCTCCGACGAGCTGACGCTCCACTACGGCCTCATCCCGCGGGCGAACCGCGGGATCGTCGCGATCAACGAGCTGCCCGACCTCGCCGAGCGGATCCAGGTGGGCCTGCTCAACGTGCTCGAGGAGCGGGACGTCCAGATCCGCGGGTTCACGGTCCGCCTGCCACTCGACCTGTACGTCGTCGCCTCGGCGAACCCGGAGGACTACACGTCACGCGGCCGGATCATCACGCCGCTCAAGGACCGCCTCGGGTCGCAGGTCCGCACGCACTACCCGCGCTCGCTGGAGCACGAGACGGCGATCGTCCGCCAGGAGAAGGTCCGGTTCCCGGCGGACGACGACGGCCCGACCGTCGTCGTGCCGCCGTTCATGGAGGAGGTCGTGGCGGAACTCACGCACCTCGCCCGCCGCTCCCCGGAGATCAGCCAGCGCTCCGGCGTGTCGGTCCGCGTCTCGGTGGCGAACACGGAGGTGCTCGAGGCCGCCGCCCTGAAGCGAGCCGTCCGTCTCGGCGAGCCGCTCGCATCGCCGCGCGTCTCGGACCTGGGCGCGGTCATCGCCTCGACCGTCGGGCAAGGTGGAGCTCGAATCGATCGGCGACGAGGCGCCTGAGGAACGGATCGTCGAGCGCCTGATCACGAAGGCGGTCTACGCGACGTTCAACCGGCACGTCGCGGTGGACGACCTCGAGGGGGTCGTGGAAGCGTTCGATGACGGGCTTCACGGTCGAGATCGGCGATCGCACCGCGTCGCGCGAGTACGTGGCCTGGTCGCGCGAGGTCCCCGGACTGTCGGACGCGGTCCGGCGCCTCGGCGACGTTCGACGTGACGGACGGGGCCGAGGAACCCGCCGTGGTGGCCTCCGCGGTGGAGTTCCTCCTCGAAGGCCTGCATCTCGCCCGCCGGCTCAACAAGGAGCGGGTGGCGGGCGCGATCACCGGGACCCTCGCGGTGAGCCACCGGTGAGCATCGCCCGGTTCTCGCGATGGGACGGGACCCAGCGGCTCCCGGACCTCGACGCGGACGAGATCCTCGCGGAACTCGCCGACGACGTCATGGCCGAGGGCGATATCGCCGAGGCCCTCCGCCGCCTCATGGAACGCGGCTGGCGGAGCGATGACCCCACGCGCCCGGACCTCGCCGGCCTCCAGGACCTGATGGACCGGCTCATGCGGCGTCGGCAGGAGCTTCGCGAGCGATACCAGCTCGGGGACGTGCTCGGCGACGTCCGGCGCGAGCTCGAGGAGATCGTGGCCGAGGAGCGCGAGGGCCTCCAGCGCCGGATGGAGAGCTCGGCGTCCGGGGCTGACGACGCCGACCCGGACCTGCAGCGGATGCTCCGCGACCTGACCGCTCGCCGGCTCGACCAGCTCGACGGCCTCTCGCCCGACGTCGGGGAACGGATCGGCGCGCTGCGCGAGTACGACTTCATGGAGCCCGGGGCCCGGCAGCGATTCGACGACCTCGTGGAGCGGCTCGGACAGCAGGTCCTCGAGCAGTTCGTCGCAGGGGATGGGCGACGCGATCCGATCGATGTCGCCGGAGGACCTCGCGGCGAACCGGGACATGGTCCGCGACCTCAACGCGCTCATCCGCGAACGGATCGGCGGCCGCGACCCGGACGTCCGCGAGTTCCTGGCGAAGCACGGCCGGTTCTTCCCGGGGGCCCGGTCGTTCGACGACATCATCGAGCAGCTGGCCCAGCGGATGGCCGCGATGCAGTCGCTGATGCGCTCGCTCACGCCGGAGCAGCGCGCGGAGCTCGAATCGATGATGGAGGCGCTCCTGCGCGACGACCGGCTCGCCGTGGACCTCGCCGAGCTGGCCGCCAACCTGGACCTGCTGCTGCCCGGCGGGCTCGGCGACCGTGTCCGCTTCACCGGCGACGAGTCGCTCTCGCTCGATGGCGCGCTCGCGCAGATCGCCCGCCTGCAGGCGATGGAGCGGCTCGAGGACGCCCTGGCCGATGTCGACCGGCCCGGCGGACCTGGCCGCGATCGACCGCGACGAGGTGCGCGACCTGCTGGGTGACGCGAGCGTGCGCGACCTCGAGGCGCTCGACGAACTGGCCCGCCGGCTCGAGGAGGCCGGCTACCTCACCCGCGACGGCGAGCGGCTCGAACTGACGCCGCGCGGCAGCCGGATGATCGGCCAGCGGGTCCTCGACGACCTGTTCGCGCGGCTCGAGCGCGACGCGTTCGGCGGACATCGGCTGGACCGGGCCGGCCGGGGAGGGGAGCGCGACGAGACGACCAAGCCGTACGAGTTCGGCGACCCGTTCCACCTCGACCTGCGCGGGACGCTCTCGAATGCGCTGATGCGCGAGCCGCGGCGTCCCCGTCCGACCTGCACCCCGACGACTTCGAGGTCTACCGGACCGAGCAGCTGACGCGGACCTCGACGGTCCTGCTCGTGGACATGAGCCGATCGATGCTGCTGCGCGGCTGCTTCCTGGCCGCCAAGAAGGTCGCGGTCGCGCTCGACACCCTGATCCGGACGCAGTACCCGCGCGACCACCTGTCGGTCATCGGGTTCTCGTACTACGCCCGCGAGATCCGCCCGGGCGCGCTCGCCGAGCTGACCTGGCACGGCTACGAGTACGGGACGAACCTCCAGCACGGGCTGCTGCTGGCGCGCCGGATCCTCGCGCGCGAGGCGCGGCGGCGAACAAGGAGATCGTCGTCATCACCGACGGCGAGCCGACCGCCCACTTCGAGGACGGCCAGGTCGAGTTCAGCTATCCGCCGACGCGCCGGACGATCAGCGAGACCCTCCGCGAGGTCCAGCGCTGCACGCGCGAGGGGATCACCATCAACACGTTCATGCTGGAGCGGTCGCCCGCGCTCGCCGCGTTCGTCGCGCAGATGACGAAGCTGAACCGCGGCCGGGCGTTCTACGCGACGCCGGAGCGCCTCGGCGAGTACGTCCTCGTGGACTTCGTCGGCCGACGCACGAAGCGGGTCGTCCTAGCAGCGTCCGGCCGACTGTCCGTGCCCTGTCGCGGGCCGCGCGCTGGTCGCGTGGCGTTGGCGGTCGCGTCCGGCGAGCGCATCGCGCGACGCCCACCGGGGTCAGAATCGGGTCGTGCACCAGCCGAGCGTCCAGGCCGACATAACCGTGGCCGTCGTGCTCGCCGACGCCCAGCGGGTGGGCGTCGAGCGATAGGGAGCGACGGGAGGTCCGGGCGGGCCGGCCACCTCCGTCGAGTGCTCGCCCGCCGTACCATGGACGGGCGAAACGACTCTGACCCAGGAGATCCCTCCGATGCCCCACGTCGCCACGTCCCCCACCGACCTGCTCGAGACCATCCGACCCGCCGCCCACCTCGACGGCGACCGGCTCGTCATCGACGACGAAGCCGCCTTCCGCGCACGCGCGATCGCGCGACCTCGCCTGGACCGCCGCCTTCTCCGACGGACGACGCCACGATCGAGGCCGCCAGCTGGCTCGTCTGGGAGGCGAGCCAGGCGCTCGGCGCCCGCTCCGCGAGCATCCAGGACCTCTACGCGCGCCCGCGCCCGCGGCGAGGTGAGCGGCTTCACCGTCCCGGCCATCAACATCCGCGCCGCAGACCTTCGACATGGCCCGGACGGTCTTCGAGACGGCGGCCAGCGCGGATGTCGGCGCCGGTCATCCTCGAGCTCGCCCGGAGCGAGCAGACCTACACGTTCCAGCGCGCCGATCGAGTACGCGACGAGCGTCCTCGCCGGCGCCATCGCGGCCGGCTGGCGTCGGCCCGGTCTTCATCCAGGGCGACCACTACCAGTTCAACGCCAAGAAGTACGCCGCCGACCCCGAGGCGATGACCGAGGAGATCCGCGAGCCTGCCGCGCTGGCGATCGACGCCGGCTACCGCAACATCGACATCGACAGCTCGACGCTCGTCGACCTGTCCAAGCCGAACGTCGACGAGCAGCAGCGCGAGAACTACACGCGCGCCGCCGAGCTGACCGCGCTCATCCGCGACGCTCGAGCCCGACGGCGTGACCATCAGCGTCGGCGGCGAGATCGGCGAGGTCGGCAAGAAGAACTCGACCGTCGAGGAGCTGCGGGCCTACCTCGACGGCTACCGCCGCGAGCTCGACGCCCGCGCGCCCGGGCGCCGATCGGCGTCTCGCAAGGTGAGCGTCCAGACCGGCACGAGCCACGGCGGCGTCCCGCTGCCCGGACGGCGGCGTCGCCGAGGTCAAGCTCGACTTCGAGGTCCTGCGCGAGCTGGGCGGTCGTCGCGCGCGAGTACGGCCTCGCCGGCGCCGTCCAGCACGGCGCGTCGCACGCTGCCCGACGAGCTGTTCCACCGCTTCCCGGCCGTCGAGACGGCCGAGATCCACCTCGCGACCGGGTTCCAGAACGCGCTCTACGAGCACCCGGCGTTCCCGGACGAGCTGCAGCGCGAGATCGAGGGCTGGTGCTACGCCAACGCGCCGACGAGCGCAAGGCCGACCAGACCGACCAGCAGTTCGTCTACACGACCCGCAAGAAGGCGATCGGGCCGTTCAAGCGGCAGCTCTGGGAGCCTCGACGACGAAGGACGAGATCCTCGCGGCCCAGCGTCGCAAGATCTCGTTCCTGTTCACCGAACTGGGCGTCAACGGGTCGCGCGACATGATCGCGGCCTACATCCGCCCGGCGGAGGTCCATCGGCCGCTGCCGGACGCCCTGCGCGAGGTCGTCGCACGGCGCTGGCCGATCCGGCCGACTGCAGCCGCGCGAACCGCTGCGCGGCGAACTGCGCGACCACCTGGTCGAGGCGATGCGGCCGCATCCCGGATCTCGCGGGACGCGACCTGACGCTGCACGCCGCTATCGGGCGGGATCACGAACCGCAACTTCCTGGTCACGGCGGCCGACGGGACGATCGCTACGTCATCCGCCTGGCCGGGAACGACACGCACCTGCTCGGCATCAGCCGCGAGGTGGAGCACGCGGCCACGGTGGCGGCGGCGGGCGTGGGCGTCGGTCCGGAGGTGACCGCGTTCATCCGCCCGGAGGGCTATCTCGTCACGCGGTTCATCGAGGGCTCGCCGGTCAGCGACGAGGCCGTGCGTCGCCCCGAGACCCTGCGCCGCGTCGCCGATTCGCTGCGCCGGATCCACGACGGCCCGGCCATCCCGGGCATCTTCGTCCCGCTCCGGATCGTGGAGGCGTACCGGGCGCTGGCGCTGGCGCGCGGGGTCCGGATCCCGGCCGAGTACGAGCTCGCGGCGGCGATCGGTCGGCGCATCGAGCTTGCCTGCCTCGCCGCGCCGCTGGAACCCCGGCCGTGCCACAACGACCTGCTCAACGCCAACTTCATCGACGACGGGGTGCGCATCCGGATCGTGGACTGGGAGTACGCCGGGATGGGCGACCCGTTCTTCGATCTCGGCAACTTCAGCATCAACCATGAGCTCACCCCGGACGAGGACGCCGTGCTCCTCGCCGCGTACGACGGCGCGGCGGGTCGCCCGCGCCCGAGCGCCTCGCCCGCCTCATCGCTCATGCGCGTCGTCTCGGACTTCCGCGAGGCGATGTGGGGCGTGCTCCAGCAGGGCATCAGCACGCTCGACGTCGACTTCGTCGCCTACGCGGGCGAACACTTCGACCGACTCCTCGCGAACGCCTCGACGACCGCGTTCGAACGCGCACTGCGCGAGACGGCCGGCGACTAGCGGGACGCACCTCGTCGACGTCGGTCCACCACTGCCGTCGATCGCCGACGCGGTCGCGCATGCTTCCAGCCTCGGACTTGGGCACCGCGTCGATCGCGCGCCTTGAACGCGCGCCCGGCCGTCAGACGCGCGATCGCTGGTCGTCGCTCAGCTGCGGATAGGTGATCGCCAGCGCCGCGACCTTCTCGAGGTTCTGCGTCAGCGTCCGCCACAGGCCCCAATCGTCCGCGCACAGGCGCGCGATCCGGTCCATGTCGACCGTGTCGGCGTCGCCGCTGCCCGAGCGGGTGGTCGAGCAGCAGCAGGATGATGTCGACGACGTCCTTCTCGTTGATCTTGACGATCTGCAGCTTCGAGAGCAGCAGCTCCGCGAGGGGGATCGTGGGTCGGTCGACCTCCAGCCGCCCGGCGAGCGGGATGACGTGGCAGAACTCGAGCCGGTCGTAGAAGACGTCGACGTGGATGCTGCCGAGCCGGATCGTCGAAGATCGAGCGCGCGCCCTCCGACCCGATGTAGACCTCGCGGTCGTCGACATAGCCGAGCGCGGCGAACACGGTCGCGACGGCGCGCGCATCGCGCTTGTACGCGGCGAAGTCGATGTCGGCGTACGTCCGCTCGAAGCTCGGGATGCATGACTCGCCGCGTCATGGCTGTGGAGCGCGACACCGATGGAGCCGAGCACGCGGACGGGGATCCCGGCGGCCTCGGTCGCATCCACGATCCGGACGACCTCCGCCTCGAGGGTCGCGCGGTCGATGACGAACGAGGTCTGGTCCCGCGGCAGCGTCACGGGCGCGATCGTACCGGAGCGGATCACCCGGCGCGCATCGGTCGCACGCGACGCCGCGCGGCGACGTACCGTTGCCGCCCATGAGCGTGGAGCAGGCCCGCGTCGTCGTCATCGGGGGCGGCATCGTCGGCTGCAACGTGGCCTACCATCTGGCCCTCGCCGGCTGGACGGACGTGCTCCTGCTCGAGAAGCACCAGCTGACCGCCGGGTCCACGTGCCAGGCGGCCGGGCTCGTCACGGCGTTCAACCCGTCGTCCACGATGATGGCGTTCCGCCGCTACAGCATCGAGCTGTACGAGCGGCTCGGCGCCTTCCAGACCGTCGGGAGCCTCCGGCTGGCGTCATCGAAGGCCCAGCTCGGCGAACTCCAGCGGACAGCCAGCCGGGCGCGCGGCATCGGGCTCGATGCCGAGGTCATCGGGCCGGCCGAAGCCCTCGCGCTCATGCCGGCCATCTCGCCCGACGAGTTGCTATGGCGCGGTGTATCTCGCGGCCGACGGCCACCTGGACCCGCACGACGACGACGCATGCCGTGGCCGAGGCCGCGCGGGCGCTCGGCGTCCGCATCCGCCAGGGCGTCCGGGTCACCGGGTTCGAGCTGACGGCCGGATCGCGCGATCCGCCGCGGTGCTGACCGACGCCGGCCCCATCGACACGGAGGTCGTCGTGGACGCCGCCGGCATGTGGGCGCCGCAGGTCGCGGCCATGGTCGGGTGCCTGGCTCCCGTCCACGCCCGTGGATCACCAGCACATCGCGCTCAAGGCGGTGCCCGGGCATGAGCTGCCGCGCGACATGCCCTGCTTCCGCGACCCCGACAACCTCGTGTACGGGAAGAGCGAGAGCGGCGGCATGGTCTTCGGCGGGTACGAGCTCGACCCGGTCGTCGCGCTGGGAGGACGGCGTGCCCTGGGAGCATGCCGCCCGCTCGCTCCCGCCCGACTACGAGCGCTTCGCGCCGCTCATGGCCGGCGCCGTCCGCCGGTTCCCGTTCCTCGCCGACGCCGAGGTCGATCCGGCTCGTCTGCCACCCGGACGCGATGACCCCGGACGCCAACCCGCTGCTCGGGCCGCTGCCCGGACGTCCGCGGGTTCTGGGTCGCGGCGGGGCTGTCGCTCAACGGGTTCGGTGGCGGCGGCGGCATCGGCCGGGCGCTGGCCGGCTGGATCACGGCCGGCGACCCGGGCGTCGACATCGGGCCGTACCGGGCGTGGCGGTTCGGCGAGACGTACCGCGACCCGACGTTCGCCGCCGGCCCTGGGTCGCGAGACCTACAGCGACTACTACCGGCTGCGCTACCCGTTCGACGCGGACGTCGCCGGCCGGCCGCGCCGGCTCTCGCCGCTGCACGGGCGGCTCCAGGAAGCCGGTGCCGTGTTCGGGACGAAGGCCGGCTGGGAGCGCGCCGATCACCACGAGCCGGGGCGCCCGTGGCGGCGAGCCGGCCGCGACCAGGCGACGTACGGGCTGGACGCGCGCCGCCGTGGTTCGACCGGGTGCTGCGACGAGGGCCGAGCGGTCCGCGAGCGCGTCGGGATCATCGATCTGAGCTCGTTCGGCAAGATCGACGTCAGCGGTCCGGGCGCGCTGTCGCTGCTCCAGCGGGTCGCCGCGAACGACCTCGACCGCCCGGTCGGCAGCGTCGTCTACACGCCGTGGTGCGACGACCGCGGCGGGATGGTCGCGGACGTGACCGTCACGCGTCTCGCCGACGACCGCTTCCGGGTCGTGACCGGCGCCGGGTTCGTCGCGTCGGACCTCGCCTGGCTGCGCTGGCAGCGCGATCCGGCGGAGCGACGTCGACGACTCCGCGACGTCAGCGGGGATCTCGCGACGATCGGCCTGTGGGGCCCGCGCGCTCGCGACGTCCTGGCGGCGGCGGCCGGACGGACGACGTCGTCGACGATGCGGCCCTGCCCGCTGCGCGCCGGCCCGCGACGATCACGCTCGGCGGCGCGCCCGGGTCCTCGCGTCGCGGATCAGCTACGCCGGCGAGCTCGGGCTGGGAGCTGACGACCGATGCCGGCGTCCGCGGTCGGTCGGTCTGGGACGCGCTGCTCGGCCGCCGGCGCGACGCACGGGCTCGAGCCCGTCGGCTACCGGGCCCTGGACGCGCCTCCGCATGGAGAAGGGGTATCGCTACTTCGGCACGGACATGACGATGCTCGACACGCCGATGAGGCCGGTCTCGGCGCCTTCGTGCGGCTCGGACAAGGGGGACTTCATCGGTCGGGAGCGCCATCGTCGGCGCGCGCGCGGAGCCGACCGGGCCGACCGGCACGGGTCGCGTCGCCTGCGGACGATCCTCATCGGCGACGGGACCGGGCTATCGCCCGATCTACGGCGGCGAGGCCGTCCGCCGCGACGGCGCGGTCGTCGGCCGCGCTCCGCAGCGTCGGCCTACGGGACGACCGTGTCGCGCACCATCGGGTATGTGTATCTTGCGTCAGGACTCGAGGAGGGAGCGCGACTCATGGTGGACGTCTTCGACGAACGCGTCCCGGCGGTCGTCGCAGCGGATGTCCTGTGTGGACCCGCGCGGCGACCGGATGCGCGGCTGAGGGCGCGACCCGATGCCGCTGTTCGGCCGAAGTGGTCGGCGCCGAAGCGCGACGACGATCTTCTACGCCACCGACGTCCACGGGTCGGAGCGCACGTGGCGCAAGTTCCTCAACGCGGCGACGTTCTACGACGCCGATGTGCTCGTGATGGGCGGCGACGTCATGGGCAAGCTGACGATCCCGATCATCCGCGAGTCGCGGCGGGACCGCTATCGGGCGACCATCCACGGTCGCGTCGAGCGGCTCGAGACACAGGCCGACGTCGACGGCCGCGAGGAGCGGATCGGCTTCCTCGGCTTCTACGACACGGTGATGGACGAGGACGAGTACGCGGCGATCCGCGGCCGACCCCGGCGCGGTCGATCGCCTGTTCATCGAGCTCGCGGGCGAGCGCCTGGTCCGCTGGATCGACCTGGCCGAGGACGCCTCGGGCCCGGGATCCGCTGCTACGCGACGGGCGGCAACGACGACGTCACCGAGGTGATGGCGCGTCATGGACCGCACCGGGCACGCGCTCAGTTCGTCGGCTGCGAGGGTCGCGCCGTGCAGCTCGACGACCGCCACATCATGGTCAGCATGCCGTACGTCAACCCGACGCCGTGGCACACGCCGCGCGAGGCGCCCGAGCCGGAGCTGGCCGAGCGCATCGAGCGGGTCGCCGGGGACCTGCCGGACTACGCGCATGCGATCTTCAACTTCCACGCGCCGCCGATCGACTCGACGCTCGACACGTGTCCGCAGCTGGACTGGACCACCGACCCGCCGTCGCAGATCGTGCGCGGCGGCCAACCGGTCCTGTACGGCGCCGGCAGCCGGCCGTCCGCGACGCCATCGAGCGCTACCAGCCGTTGCTCGGCCTGCACGGCCACATCCACGAGTCGCAGGCGGCGGCGCAGGTCGGGTCGGACGCTGTGCGTCAACCCCGGCAGCGAGTACGGCGAGGGCGTCCTCCGCGGCTGCCTGATCACGATCGCGGACGGACAGGTGAAGGGCTACCAGATGACGGCCGGCTGAGGCCGGCCGCCGGATCGAGGGAGTCGGGGAGCCAGAGGAGGTGGACGGTCGAGGGTACTCCGAGCGGTCCTCGGCGCTATCGATATCCCGCACCGAGGTGACTTGGATGGCGACAGCAACGGCGACACCCGAAGTCTTCGTTCGGAAGTCGTCCGGACTCGTCCGCGTCATGTCCCCGTCGTCGGCGTTCGTCTACAACGTCCTGACGATGGGTCTCATCTTCCCGTGGACCTATCTGTGGGCGCCGGGCGCCCTGCCCGGCGGGCAGCTGGTCTGGGGGATCCTCCTGGCGATGCTCCTGGAGATCCCGATCGCCCTGTCCTACGTCTGGCTGTCCACGGCGTTCCCGCGGACCGGCGGCGACTACGTCTTCCAGAGCCGCGTCTTCGGCGGCGGGCATCGCGTTCACCGATCGTCTTCTCCGGGTTCGTGATCTGGATCCTGCAGTGGGTGGCCCTCTCGGGCTGGCTCCTGGCCACGCTCGGGTTCGCCCCACTGTTCCTGGGCCTGGCGGCCGCGACCGGCAACGCGCGCCTCGTCGAGCATCTCGACCTGGTTCACCACGCCCGTTCGGGATCCTCGTCACGAGCATCGTCAACGCCGGCCTGGCCCTGCTGATCCTGATCTCCGGCTTCCGGAACTACGTCCGCCTCCAGCGGGTGATGTGGGTCGCGATCCTCGCTGGCGTTCGGCACGATGCTGCTGGTCCTCGTCCTGACACCCGCGCAGCGAGGTCCCCGGCAAGCTCGACGCCTTCTCGGTGGCGATCGGTGGCTCGGCCACCTTCACCGCCGATGCGACCGCGGCGGCGACGGCGGCCGGTATCGAGCTCAACCCGGCCTTCAGCCTGCTCGCGACGCTGCTCATCGCGCCGATCGCCTGGACCTCGCTCCAGTGGGCGACGTACAGCAGCCAGCAGAACGGCGAGATCAAGAGCGCCGGCTCGTTCCGCGACCAGGCGTACATCATCGTCGGCTCGCTGATCCTGACCGGCCTGCTGCTGGCGCTGCTGGCGTTCGTCCTGGAGAACACCGTCGGGACGCGAGTTCCTGTACGTCGCCGGCGCGGGCTACTGGAGCGGCGTCGGCGAGGCCACCCTGGCCGGGTCGTACCTGTGGCCGAACATCATCGCCACGGCCCTCGCGAACAACGTGATCGTCACGTTGCTCATCGCGTTCGGGTTCATCCTCAACGGCCACCAGATCGTCCACAACTGCTACATCGGCATGACCCGGGTCATGGTCGCGATGTCGTTCGACCGGCTGCTGCCCGGAGTGGATCAGCCGCGTCAGCGAGCGGCTCCATACGCCGGTCAATGCCCACGTCGTCTACTTCCTCGCGAGCATCCCGGTCATCTGGCTGTACAACAACTTCGCGTACGGCGAGGGCGATGACTCGGTCTCCTGGGCGTCGCTGACGCTCGGCGTCACGTTCGCCTGCGGGTATGTCTTCGTCGTCACGGCGCTCGCCGGGGCACTCCTGCCGTTCCGGGCCAAGGCCGCGTACGACGCCTCCCCCGGCTCCAAGTACACGCTCGGCGGGTTCCCGCTCGGTGACGATCGTCGGCCTGCTCGGCGCGGCGTTCGGCGTCGTCTTCCTCTTCCTGTTCCTGACCAATGAGCAGCTCGGGCTCACGAGCCAGCTGGCCTACACGGTCGTGGGCGGCGTCCTGCTGTTCTCCGCCGCGTGGTACCTCGTCGCCAAGACCGTGCGCCGCTCGCAGCGGCATCAACGTGGACTACGCGTTCAAGGAGATCCCGCCGGAGTGATCCGCGCGATCACCTGTGATCGATGACGAGAGGCCCGGGCGGAACACCGTCCGGGCCTTCGCACGCCGGCCGCTCGAGCCGTTACGCCCGGACTTCGGCGAGCCAGCCCATCGAAGTCGGGACCGTCCATCGATGCCTGGGCGCGCGCCCAGCGTTCCTCGGCCCAGCCGTAGAAGTCGAAGTCGATCGTCGAGATCGCGGCCTGGATGGCCGCCCACAGCGTCCAGCCGACGTCCGACATGATCATCTGGAGGCGCATCCGGGCGACGAGCGCGTCGGTCGCCTCGCCGAAGTAGGCAGCGCACAGCTCGCGCACCCGCACGTCGTCCCAGCCCAGTTCCTGGCACGTGTTCCCGAGTTCGAACGTGGGGTCGTTGTTGCCGCTGTACTCGTAGTCGACGATCCACAGGCGCTCGCCGTCGTCGAGGTAGTTCTCGGCCAGCAGGTCGTTGTGGCACGGGACGGTGCGGGAGCGGATGGACGCGCCAGGGCGGCCTCGATCGCCGGCAGCCGGTCCAGGTGCTCGCGATACCCGTCCGGGATCTGGATGGCGCGCTCGTCGACGACGCGCAGGTACCGCTCGGACAGGCGGAACATGTCGAAGTCGTCGCGGAACCGTGGGCCCGGCGTGGAGCCGGCGCAGGGCGTCGGCAACCCGCGACGGCGCGCCGGCCGCCGCGAACGCCTCGTTCGACATCGTCGACGGCGTCGACCCATGCCAGCACGAACACGTCCCAGTCGGGGAGCTCGTGGAGCATCGCTGGGCCGACGCCGCCGTCGCGGCGGCCCGCGTGTTGTGACGTTCGTTCGCCCGATCCACGGCGAGGAGCTCCGTCGCGGCGCCCGGGATCCGGACGAAATGCGGCACACCGTCCACGGTCACGCGCCAGTTCTGGTTCGTCAGCCCGGCGGCGATGGGCGTGGCACCGACCTCGGCGCCGGCCCACGCCGGGATCGCGGCGATGACGTCTTCGATGCTCGGCGGCATGGACCCTCCTCGACGCCAGCGTAGCGGCTGGCGGTCAGTGGCAGAAGGCCGCGCCGCTGTCGGAGAAGTCGCTCGCGGCGGCGTGGAACTCCCACCGGTACGAGCCGTCGAGCAGCGTCAACGCGAGGACCCCGTGCGCCAGGTTGGAGGCCAGTTCGCTGTTGGGGCGGATGTCGTCGAAGCCGCGCAACTCCCGCCCGCCGGTCCCCACGACGAACTGGCGGATGCCGCGTTCCCGATCCTCGCGTCCGTCCGGATCCTGCGGCGCGAACCGCTCGTAGTCGTGGTCGTGGCCGTTGAGGATGACGTCCACTCCTGCGGCGTACAGCGGGCGCCAGAGCACGTCCATGGAGGGATCGTCCCCGTGCTCGTCGCCCGAGCTGAAGCGCGGGTGATGGAAGATCGCGACGGTGCATGTGGCCGTGGACGATGCGAGTTCCGTCGCGAGCCACTGGCCCTGCGGTGAGTCGGGATCGCAGCCGTCCGACCTCGTCGCAGTCCGAGTCCAGGACGATGACCCGCCACGTCCCGAGGTCGCGGGCGTACCACGACACGCCGCCAGGGCCGGTCGCGGCGCCGCCGAAGTACTCGAGGTAACCGGCGAGGTCGCGGTGTGCCAGTCGTGGTTACCGGCCGACGGCCACGTCCGGTCCTTGTGCCGGCCCCACGACGGGTCGTAGCACTCCTGGAAGTCCTCCGCGGTGCCGTCGTCGTAGGCGTTGTCGCCGGCCGTGAAGACGATGCCCTCGATGTCGTCGAGGAGCGCGGCCGTGGCCTCATCGCCGTCCGAGTCGCAGCTGGCGATGTCCCCGGCGCCAACCAGGACCGGTGCGTCCATCGGCGGCGGGGCGATGGAGGGCGCCGTCGGGTCCGGGATCGATGGCGAGGCGGGCGCCGCGCTCGCGCCGCTCGGCGATGCCGTGGCGGATGCGGAAGCCGCCGCGATCACCGTCCCGCGGGGCGTGGCCGCCGGGGCGCGTCCGATGACCCCGCTCAGCCCGACAAGCACGATCAACGTGGCGGCGAATACCACCACGCCAAGCACGACCTGCCGCACGGCCGAGTTCCTGTCCATTCGCGCGCCAGCCTAGCCCATCGCGGCCAGGCGACGAGGGCAGGTCGACCCGGTAGGCTACCCGGGTCATTCGGTCGGTTCGGTGTCGAGGCGAGGAAGCCGCGGGATGCAGCACGCGCGCGTGCGTGATCATCGGTGGAGGCGTCGGTGGGACGTCCATCGCCTACCACCTGACGCTCGCGGGTTGGACCGACGTCGTGCTCGTGGACCGTGCCGAGCTCACGAGCGGATCCACCTTCCACAGCGCGGGCCTCGTGGGTCAGCTGCGTGGGTCCGTCACGTTGACCCGGATGATGATGTACGGCGCCGACCTGTACCGCCGACTCAGGGACGAGACCGGCACCGACCCCGTCGTGGCACGAGGTCGGGTCCATCCGGCTGGCGTCCTCGATCGCGCGGATGGAAGAGCTCGAACGCCAGCTCGGCTGGGCCACGACCTTCGGCTTGCCGATGGAATCGATCACCCCCAGGGCGAGGCGCAGGACCGCTTCCCGCTCATGTCCACCGACGGTGTCGTCGGCGGCGTGTGGTTGCCGACCGACGGCTGGCTCGACCCGTCCGGGCTCGCGAACGCGTTGGCCGCTGGGGCCCGCCAACGTGGAGCACAGATCCGCCCGCACACGCGGGTCGTGGCGATCGGCGTGGACCCGGGCACGCCGACCCGACGATCACCGCGCGTCACCGGGGTCACCGTGGAACATCGGGGCGAGCGCGAGGAGATCGCGGCCGAGGTCGTCGTGAACGCCGGCGGGATGTTCGCGCCGGAGATCGGCCGCATGGTGGGGGTCACCGTGCCGCTCATCCCGATGGCGCACCAGTACCTGTTCACCGAGCCGCTCGAGGGCGTCCACCCGGGCCTCCCGCAGCTGCGGGACCCGGATAACCTCGTGTACTTCCGCGAGGAGGTCGGCGGGTTGTGCATGGGCGGGTACGAACGTGATCCGGCGCCGTGGTCGCTCGACGGCGTGCCTCCGGACTTCAACGGCAAGCTCCTCGCGCCGGACCTGCCACGGTTCGAGCCGATCATGGAGGGCGCGATCCGGCGCGTACCAGCCATGGCCGACGCGCGCGTGAGCCGCATCATCAACGGACCCGAAGGCTTCACGCCGGATAACGAGTTCATCCTGGGCGAATCCGAGGTCCGCGGCTTCTTCGTGGCGGCCGGGTTCTCCGCGCACGGGATCGCCGGGGCCGGCGGCATCGGACGCCAGATGGCGGCATGGATCACCGAAGGCGAGCCGGAACTGGACCTCTGGAAGATGGACATCCGCCGGTTCGGGGCGGCCTACCGATCGCAGCGCCACACGCTGGCGCGCGCAACGGAGAACTACGCGACGTACTACGACATTCACTACCCGAACGAGGAGCGCCAGTCGGACCGCCCGCTGCGGACCGCGCCCGCGTACGACGACCTTGGCCGGCTCGGCGCGGTCTTCGGCGAGAAGTCGGGCTGGGAGCGCCCGAACTGGTTCGAACCGAACGCCGATGACCCGCGGTTCGGCGGTCGCGAAACGCTCGAGGCGCTGCGCCCGCGCGGGTGGGCGGGGGAGCACTGGTCACCGGCCATCGCCGCTGAGGCGCTCGCGACGCGGAGCGCGGCGGCCCTGTTCGACGAGACGTCCTTCGCCAAGCTCGAAGTGGCCGGCCCCGGCGCCTGCGCGGCGCTGCAGCGGGTCGCCGGCAACGACATCGATCGACCGGTGGGGTCCGTCGTCTACACGCAGCTCCTGGACCGGCGGGGCGGGGTCCACGCGGACCTCACGATCACCCGCCTGGGCCCCGAGCGGTTCCTCCTGGTCACCGGAACGGCGTACGGAAACCACGACGCCGCCTGGCTCCGCACGAACGTCCCCGATGACGGGACGGTTGAGGTGCGCGATGTGACGGCGTCCCGCGTCTGCTACGGCCTGTGGGGCCCGCGGGCGCGCGACATCCTCACGACACTCGTGGCCAGCCCCGACGACATCTCGGACGCCATCTTCCCGTACCTCACCGCCCGCGAGATCACGGTGGGGTCCGTGCCGCTACTTGCGCTGCGGGTCACCTACGTCGGGGAGCTCGGGTGGGAGCTGTATGCCCCCACCGAGTACGGCCGGACGCTCTGGACCACGCTCTGGACGGCCGGCCGCGCACACGGGATGGTGGCGGGCGGATACCGGGCGATCGATGCGTTGCGGATCGAGAAGGGCTACCGGGTCTGGTCGAGCGACGTGACGCCGGACGAGACGCCCTTCGAGGCCGGTCTCGGGTTCGCGGTCGCGCTCGACAAGGCGATCCCGTCGCAGGCGGCCGAGGCGCTCACGGCCGCGAAAGCCGCCGGCCCGCGAAAGCGGCTTCGGGCGTTGGTCCTCGACGACCCGCGCTCCGTGTGCCTGGGGAACGAGCCGGTCCGCGTGGGCGGCCAGGTCGTCGGGCGCGTCACGAGCGGAGGGTATGGTTTCGCCGTGGAGCGGTCGATCGCCTATGCGTACCTGCCGCCGGACATGGCCGCGTTCGGGACACGCGGCGAGGTCGAGGTCTTCGGGCAGCAGGTCGGGTTCGAGGTGGCGCGCGAACCGCTGTACGACCCGACCGGCGAACGGATCCGATCGTGAGCGGTGGTGTGGGCGGGGGCCAGACGTTCGGGGTCGACTGGTCCGCCTCGCTCCGGCGTGGCAGCGATGCCGAGATCCGTGGCTGGCTGGAGGTCGCCCAGGCCGCCTGCGACGAGACCGACGCCATCGCCCGTCGCTACTTCCGCCGCGACCTGCAGGTGGATACCAAGCCGGATCGGACGTTCGTGACCCAGGCGGACACCGAGGTGGAGCAGCGTGTCCGCGAGCGCGTCGGCACCGCGTTCCCCGACCACGGGATCATCGGCGAGGAGTTCGGCACGGAAGGGCGAGGGGCGGTCGGTCCGCTGGTTCATCGACCCGATCGACGGGACGCACAACTTCATCCGGGGCGTCCCGATCTTCGCGACCCTCATCGCGGTCGAGCGGGATGGCGAACTCCAGGCCGCGGTGCTGTCCGCCCCGGCCCTCGACGAGCGCTGGTGGGCGCATCGCGGCGGCGGAGCGTGGGCCCGGAACCGCGGTGAGACGACCGCCCGGCGGATCGGCGTCAGCGGCATCACGAGCCTGGCCGACGCCCAGGTCCTCTACGGGGGCATTCGCGAGTTGACGGCCGGCGGGCGGGCACCCGGCTTCGCGACGATGCTCGGCGAGCGCGTGGCGCGAGCGCGGGTTCGGCGACTTCTGGGGCTACACCCTCGCTCGCCGAGGGTGCGGCGGAGGCCATGATCGAAGTCGGGCTCAACGCGTACGACGCGGCGGCGCCGTTCCTGCTGGTCGAAGAGGCCGGCGGACGCGTGACCGACTTCGAGGGCCGCCGGGCGATCGATACGGGGACGTTCCTCGCGACGAACGGCCATCTCCACGAGACGATCCGCGCGCGGCTGCTCGCGGGATCAGCCATCGACCCCGGGAGGTAACGCACCGATGCAGGAACAGATGCCGGCCACGGAGATCCCGGTCCATGCGGAAGCGATCGCCGATCCCGCGACGACGGTCGGTGGCAACCCGGCTCTCGCCGATCCGCGAGCCCTCCAGATCCTGAGCACCGAGCATTGGAGCCTGCTCGCGACGCGATCGCTCTCGTACAACGAGACCTTCGCCCGTGCCGGCATGTTCCTGACGTTCCTCGGGGCCTCGCTCGTCGCCCTCGGTCTCGTGGCCGCGACGACCGGCGTCACGGCGGCGCTGGCCTTGTCGCAGCGATCATCCTGGCCACCGATCTGTTCATCGGTCTCGCCGACCCTTGGCAGGATCGTTTCCGCGACCGAGGAGGAGATGGACTGCGTCGCCGGGATGAACCGGATCCGGCACGCCTATCGCGAGATGGTCCCCGGGATCGAGCCCTACTTCAGCACGCCGTTCCACGACGACGTCGATAGCATCCTGCAGGCCTACGGTCCGGCCGACTCGAGCCCGTTCGCGGAGCTCGTCCACGGGTTGACAACGGCTCCGGCGATGATCGGCGTCGTCATTGCCGTCGTCGCGGGCGCCCTGGCAGCATCGATCGTCCTCGGCCTGGGGTTCGACGCCGCGGCCGGGATCGGCGCCGGCCTGGTCGGGTTCGCGATCATGTTCGGCCTGCTGACGTGGTCGATCTGGTCGAGTGCCCAGTCGATCGCGGATCGCTACGAGGCACGAATTCCCGGCCCCGCCTCGGTCCGGGGGCTGAGGCGAGGGCCGGGCCCTGGCACACTCCGAGTCCCATCCGCCGCACGCCCGAAACGTGCCGGTCGGCCCGGGTGGAACGGTGCCATCCGGCGGTACGGCCGGAGGCGCACCCGGGTCGCATGCTGGGGGCAGATCGGAGGTGCCCGATGATCGAGCGAGCAGACGCGCCCAGCCACCCGGCGGATGCCATGATCTGGATCGACCATCAGCAGGCCATCATCGCCACCCGGCATGGCGACGGATCGCCGTTCGTCGAGCGATTGGGTCGCGGTCCGTTCGAGCCGGAGGCGTCGTTCGAGGCCCGCGCCGTCGACGAACTGGTCGACTACGGGACGGTGACGGTCTCTGGACCCGCGTTCGCACGAACGTCGTTCGAGCGCGCGCTCGTCGCGGTCACGCATCGGCCGGATCGGATCATCGATGTCGAGCCGTGGATCGACGCCACCGACGTCGCCGACTTCCCGGCGCGGCGACGGCACCGCTGACCGGCGCGTAGGGCATCATCGACGCATGCGGATCGTCAGCCCCGAGGAAGCCGTCGCGGGGATCCGCTCGGGCGAACAGGTCTACGTCCAGTGTGCCGCCGCGGTCCCGACCGTCCTGCTCGACGCGCTCGTCGCCCGCGCCGGTGACCTGCGCCGATGTCGGGATGGTCCATCTGCACACCGAAGGCCCGGGACCGCACCTGGCGCCCGGAGATGGCGCCGCACTTTCGGCATCGAGCCCTGTTCGTCGGGCCGAATGCACGCGCCGCGATCGCCGAGGGACGCGCGGACTACGTGCCGGTCTTCCTGTCGGACGTGCCGCGGTTGTTCGATTCCGGCGCGGTCCCGCTCGACGTCGTCCTCGTCAACGTCACGCCGCCGGACAAGCACGGCTTCTGCTCGCTCAATGTCTCGGTGGAGGCGATGCACAGCGCCATCCGGGCGGCGACGACGGTCATCGCCCAGCTCAACCCGGCGCTGCCGCGCACCCTGGGCGAGAGCTTCATCCATGTGGACGACATCGATCTCGCGGTCGAGGTGGACGTCCCGCCCGCCGAGCGACCGGGCGAGCCGATCGGCCCGATCGAGCGCCGGATCGGCGAGTACGTCGCCGAGCTCGTCCCCGACGGGGCCACCCTCCAGCTCGGGATCGGGGCCATCCCGGCCGCGACCGCGCTCGCGCTGACCGACCGGCGCGACCTGGGCGTCCACACGGAGATGTTCACCGACAGCATCGTGGATCTCGTGGAAGCGGGCGTCATCACCGGCGCTCGCAAGGAGCGCAACCGCGACAAGATCGTGACCGCGTTCATGATGGGGACCCGGCGACTCTATGACTTCGTCAACGACAACCCGATGATCGAGATGCGCCCGGTGGACTTCACGAACGACACGCACGTGATCCGGTCCTTCAGCCGGATGACGGCGATCAACTCGGCGATCGAGGTGGACCTGACCGGGCAGGTCGTCGCCAATTCGATCGGCCAGCGCGTCTACAGCGGTGTCGGCGGGCAGATGGACTTCATCCGTGGGGCCGCACTCGCGAGCGAGGGCCGCGCCATCATCGCGCTGCCAGCCACCGCTGCAGGCGGTTCGATGTCGCGGATCACCGGGACGTTGAAACAGGGTGCGGGGGTCGTGACGACCCGAGCCCATGCCCGGACCATCGTGACGGAGTACGGTGTGGCGGAACTGTTCGGGCGTAGCTTGCGCGAGCGGGCTGCGGCGCTCATCGGGATCGCCCATCCCGACCATCGCGATCGATTGAAGTCGGAGGCCCACGACCTGGGGCTCTGGTAAGGGAGGGACGCCATGCAGCCCGTGATGGATCCGGACCCGACAACGACCCGACCTGGACTCGACGACGCGCTCCTTGCGCGGATGGACGCCTACTGGCGCGCCGCCAACTATCTGTCTGTCGGCCAGATCTACCTGCTGGACAACCCCTGCTGCGCGAGCCGCTCCGCTCGGAACACGTCAAGCCCCGGCTCCTGGGGCACTGGGGCACGACGCCGGGGCTCAACCTGATCTACGTCCACATGAACCGGGTCATCCGTGAGCGCGATCTCGACGCCATCTACATCACCGGACCGGGCCACGGTGGCCCCGGGCTCGTCGCGAACGCGTACCTCGAAGGGACCTACAGCGAGGTCTACCCGAGCATCAGCCGCGACGAAGGCGGCATGCGACGCCTGTTCCGCCAGTTCAGCTTTCCGGGCGGCATCCCGAGCCACGTCGCACCCGAGACGCCGGGCTCCATCCACGAAGGCGGCGAGCTGGGCTACTCGCTCGCCCACGCGTACGGCGCGGCCTTCGACGATCCGGACCTGCTGGTGGCCTGCGTCGTGGGCGACGGCGAGGCCGAGACCGGACCGCTCGCGGCGAGCTGGCACTCGAACAAGTTCCTCGATCCCCGGCGTGACGGCGCCGTGCTCCCGATCCTCCACCTCAACGGCTACAAGATCGCCAACCCGACGGTCCTCGCGCGGATCCCGGATGCGGAGTTGCGATCACTGATGGAGGGGTACGGCCACACGGTGTACGAGGTCGCGGGCGAGGATCCGGCGACGGTTCACCGCGAGTTCGCGGCCACGCTCGATACCGCTCTGGACCAGATCGCCGAGATCCAGCGCGCCGCGCGTGCGGGGGCCGCCGATGCACCCCTCGAGCGCCCGCGCTGGCCGATGATCATCCTGCGCACGCCCAAGGGATGGACCGGCCCCAAGGAGATCGACGGCCTGCCGGCGGAGGGTTCCTGGCGATCGCACCAGGTGCCCATGAGCGACGTGCGCGGCAAGCCGGACCACCTCGCGATCCTCGAGACCTGGATGCAGAGCTATCGGCCGCAGGAGCTGTTCGACGACGACGGTCGTCTCGTCCCCGAGCTGGCCGAGCTGGCCCCGACCGGGACTCGGCGCATGAGTGCGAACCCGGTCACCAACGGCGGCGAGCTGTTACGCGACCTGCGCCTGCCCGATTTCCGGGACTACGCGGTCGACGTCCCGGCACCCGGGACCACGTTCAGCGAGGCCACCCGCAAGCTCGGCGAGATGCTCCGCGACGTCATCCGACTCAACCCCGAGACGTTCCGCGTCATGGGGCCGGACGAGACCGCGTCCAACCGCCTCGGGTCCGTCTTCGAGGCGACGGACCGGACGTGGATGGCCGAGACGTTCCCCAGCGACGACCACCTCGCCCCCGATGGCCGCGTCATGGAGGTCCTTTCCGAGCACCTCTGCCAGGGCTGGCTGGAGGGCTACCTGCTGACCGGGCGGCACGGGCTCTTCAATTGCTACGAAGCGTTCATCCATATCGTCGATTCGATGTTCAACCAGCACGCCAAATGGCTGAAAGCGACGTCGGAGATCCCATGGCGCCGCCCGATCGCTTCGCTCAACTACGTCCTGTCCAGCCACGTCTGGCGCCAGGACCACAACGGCTCCACGCACCAGGACCCGGGCTTCATCGACCTCGTCGTCAACAAGAAGGCCGAACACATCCGGGTCTACCTGCCGCCCGATGCGAATACGCTCCTGTCGGTCGGCGACCACTGCCTGCGCAGCCGCAACTACGTCAACGTCATCGTGGCCGGCAAGCAGCCGGCGCTCAACTGGCTGTCGATGGACGAGGCGGTCGCGCATTGCGCGCGTGGGATCGGTATCTGGTCCTGGGCGAGCAGCGACCAGGGAGGCGAGCCCGATGTCGTGATGGCCTGCGCCGGCGACATCCCGACGCTCGAAACGCTCGCAGCCGTGGACCTCCTGCGCCAGCACCTGCCCGACCTCAAGGTCCGCGTCATCAACGTCGTGGACCTGATGCGGCTCCAGGACGAGAAGGAGCACCCCCACGGGATGTCCCGCACGGAGTTCGACGGGCTGTTCACGACCGACAAGCCGATCGTCTTTGCGTACCACGGGTACCCGTGGCTGATCCACCGGCTGACCTACCGGCACACCAACCACGACAACATGCACGTGCGGGGCTACAAGGAGGAGGGCACGACCACGACCCCGTTCGACATGGTCATGCTCAACGACCTCGACCGATTCCACCTGGTGATGGACGTCATCGACCGGGTCCCGGGACTCGCCGAGCGCGCGGCGCACCTGCGCCAGCGGATGGTGGACCGGCGGCTCGCGGCGCGCGAGTACACACGCGAGGTCGGTGACGACGACCCGGAGATCCGCGACTGGACCTGGCCCGGGTGAGCCCCAGCGCGCGCGATAGGCGATCGGCGCGGCGGTCGGACCGGATCCTCGTCCTCAACGCGGGCTCCAGCACGCTCAAGGCGAGCCTGCTGCGACGCGGCGTGGAACGACCGCTGGCCGACGCCACCGTCGACTGGGACGGCCCACCGGAGGCGGCCGCCGCGGCGACGCTCGAGCACGTGCTCGCGGTACTCGGCAACCCCGATCCTGCCAGCCTGATCGGGGCCGGACACCGGGTCGTCCACGGCGGACCGGACCTCGTCGCTCCCGTGGTCATCGACACGGCCACGCTCGCCGCCATCGAAGCCGTCGCCGACCTTGCCCCACTCCACGTCCCGCCCGCGGTGGCGGTGATCCGCGCGATGACGGCCCGCGCTCCGAACCTGCGCCAGGTGGCCTGCTTCGATACCGCGTTCCATGCGCGGATGCCCGAGGCGGTCCGCCGCTATCCCGTGCCGGCGGCCTGGTTCACATCAGACGGCATCCGCCGGTTTGGCTTTCACGGGCTGTCCGTCGAGTGGTCCGTCGGTCGCGCCGCGACCCTGCTGGGCAGCCCTCCCCGATCGCTCCGCCTTGTCGTCGCCCATCTCGGCGCCGGGGCCTCGGTCACGGCCGTCGACCGCGGCAGATCCGTGCACACCTCGATGGGCTACACGCCGCTGGAGGGCCTGATGATGGCCACCCGATCGGGGTCCATCGACCCCGGGATCATCTTCGAGCGCCTGCGCGGTGGTCGTCAGGAAGCAGCATCGGTCGAAGAGGATCTCGTCCATCGAAGTGGATTGCTCGGGATCGGCGGCAGCGGGGACCTGCGGGTGCTGCTGGAGCGATCCACCGCGGGCGACGACGCCGCGCGCCTCGCCATCGAGATGTTCGTGGACCGGGCTGCGGCCGCCATCGCCGCGGGTGCCAGCCGTCTGCCCCGACTCGACGCCGTCGTGTTCACCGGCGGGATCGGCGAAGGCGCCGGAGCGGTCCGGGCCGCGGTCGTGCGGCGGCTCGCCGTCCTGGGCATCGAGCCGATCAGCCGGGCGGCGCGACGCGGCGACGTCGTGCTGAGCGCGCCCGAAGCCCGGCCCGCGGTGATCCGTGTGCGCGCCCGGGAGGATCTCGTGATCGCCGCGGCGGTGGTCCTCGCCCGGCCGGTGCCGGTCAGCTCGGGGTAGGCTCGCGGAGCACCAGCACCGACGTGTGGGCATGGAGCAGGACGTTCCGCGCCACGCTCCCGAGCAGGAGCCGGGTCATCCCCGTCCGCCCGTGCGTGCCCACCACGATCAGCTCGGCTCCCGTGTGCTTGCCGACCTCGATCAGGGTCGCGGCAGGATCGCCCTCGTGGATCGACCAGCTCGCGTCCAGGCCGCTGGCACGGAGCCGCTGGGCGGCGGTCGATGCCACGTGCTCCAGCGAGTCGCGCGCGGCGATGACGGCGTCCTCGTACCAGGCGATCGGTGCGCCATAGGCTCCGGACAGGATCACGCCCGGCCCCACCGAGGACGGCCCCACCGAGACGACCTCGAGGTGGGTGTCACGCAGGAAACCGAGGTCCGGGAGGCGGTCCGCGATCCGGTCCGCGACCGGGGTGCCGTCGAGGGCGACGATGGCGCGCCGACACGTCGGGAGTCGCGCCACGAGGACCGGGCAGGGAGCGTGGTCGGCGACCTCGGCCGAGACGGAGCCAAGGATCATGGACCCGATCGGACCACGCCCGCGGCTCCCCATGACGATGAGATCGGCCGGGAGCTTCGCTGCCGTCTCGACGATGATCGACGCGGCGCGGCCCACGATCACGTGGGTCTCGACGGACAGGCTCGGTCGGGCGATGCCGGCGACGTCGGCCTCGAGGGCGCCTCGGACGTCGTCGATGCCCAGGAGCTCGTCCATGGGGCCGTGGAATTCCATCGGCGGCATCGCGAAGAGGTCCCAGAGGGGCTCCACGACCCGGATGGCGTAGACCTGCGACGGTTCGGGCCAAGGGAGCACGCGCACCAGCGCCTGCGCCGAGTCGGCGCCGTGTGAGCCGTCGAGGGCAAGCAGGATCCGCATCGTGACCCTCCGATCCGGGCCGGCGCCCCGTTCGTCCGCGGGCCGGCACCGTATCCAGCATGCGCTCACGGGCCCAGCGGCCCAACGGCCATCCGTCACCAAGGCTCGGGCCGATGCGCCCTGCACGGCCCCCGGATCAATCGGTGGGCGACTCACCGTCTTCTCGGGACCGGTATCTCCCGATGATGGCCGCCGCGAGGACGACGATCACGGCGATCAGCCACCACCCGGCGACGGCCGCTGCGAGCACCGCGATGACGACGATCGCGATGGACCATCCCCTCGTCCGATGCGCCGGTCCTCGACCGCTGACCGCCCGCGCTGTCGCGCGGGTCAGGTCGAACGACGCATCGAGGCTGCCTCGACGGCATCGGGCGTCGCGATCTCGAGCGACACGGTGATCAGGCCCCGGCGGCGGCCAGCGACTCGTCGAGGATGGAGAGGGCCTGGTCCACCTCATCGGCGGTGGTCACGAGCGGAGGGATGATCCGGATGACGTTCACGTACGTCCCCGCCGTCAGCACGATCAGCTTGCGGGCCAGCGCCTCGGCCTGGATCCGCTTGGTCAGGTCGGGATCGGGGACCCGACCGTCGCCCTCGTCGGGCTTCACGAGCTCGATCGCGACCATCAGGCCCAGGCCGCGGGCGTCGCCGATCGCCCGGTAGCGCGACTTGAGGGCGCGCAGACCGCCGAGGAACTGGGTCCCTCGTTCGCGGGCATTGGCGACAAGGCCTTCGTCCTCGATGACGTCGAGGGTCGCGTTCGCGGCGGCGCACGACACGACATTCCCGCCGTACGTTCCGCCGTGGGTGCCGGGTTTCCAGTGCGCCATCAGCTCCTGCCTGGCAAGGATCCCGGACAGCGGGAGTCCCGAGGCGATGCCCTTGGCCATGACCAGGATGTCGGGTTCCACGTTCCAGTGCCGGACCGCGAACATCTCGCCGGTCCGCCCGAACCCGGTCTGTACCTCGTCGGCGACGAGGAGGATCCCGTGCTGGGCGGTCAGCTCGCGCAGGCGGGGCAGGAAGCCGGAAGGCGGCACGATGTAGCCACCCTCGCCCAGGATCGGTTCCACGATGACCGCGGCGACACGGTCCGGGTAGATGAACTGGTGGAAGGTCAGGTCCAGCTGGGCCTCCCAGTCGCACGTGCACGCGTGCGGCGGGTGTGGCGCGCCGGGCGCTCGATAGCAGTAGGGGTAGGCCGTGTGGTACACGGAGCCCGGCAGGGGCTCGAACGCCGCGCGGTAGACGTCCTTCGCCGTCGTCAGGGCCATCGTCTGCGCGGTCCGACCGTGGTATCCGTAGCGGAAGGCCATGATCGCCGGTCGGCCGGTGGCGACACGGGCCAGCTTCACGGCGGCCTCCACGGCCTCGGCGCCCGAGTTGGACAGGAACGCCTGGTACGGGCCACCCGGCAGCAGGCCCGGCAGCCGTTCGTACAGCCGCAGGCCAGGCTCGTGATACAGGATGTTCTGCTGGCCGTGCAGGAGCTTGGCGGCCTGGGCGGCCACGGCCGCGGCGACCCGCGGGTGGGCGTGCCCGGTGTTGGCCACGCCGATCCCGGATGAGTAGTCGAGGTAGCGGTCTCCGTCGCGGGTGATCAGCCACGATCCCTCGCCGCGATCCACGTCGAGGTTGGTGATGCGGCCCCACACGGGCGGGACGACGGCGTGGTCGGGAAGGGGGCCGGTTGCCGCGTTCGCCGACGTTTCGATCATCCCAGGCCTCGGGTTCGCATGCTCAGGCTCGGGCGGCCGCCGCCGCGGCCGCCTTGGCGGCTTCCTGTGCGGCGATCTCCCGATCACGCCGCTCGTTCCGCCGTTCCCACATGGTGCTCAGGACGACCAGCCCGACCGCGCCCACGAAGATCATCGTCCCGATGACGTGGACCTGGGGCGGCAGGTTGTTCTTGATGCTGGCCCAGACCCAGATCGGGAAGGTCGAGGCCGTCCCCGACGTGAAGTTCGTGATGATGAAGTCGTCGATCGACAGCGAGAAGGCCAGCAGGGCGCGCGGCCATGATCCCGGGCAGGATGAGCGGGAACGTCACCTTCCAGAAGGTGGCCCACGGCGTGGCACCGAGGTCCATCGCCGCTTCCTCGAGGTGATGTGGGAACCCCTGCATGCGGGCTCGCACGGTGACCACGACGAAGCTGATGTTGAACATGATGTGGGCCAGGAGGATGGTCTGGACGCCGAGCGGGAAGAGGGCCCCACCCGTCAGGGTCTTGAACGGTTCGTTGGCCGTGCCGACAAAGAGGGTCAGGAGGCTCGCGCCAAGGACGATCTCCGGCGTCGCCATCGGGATGAAGATGAAGAGGCTGGTGCTCGAGCGCCCGCGTGAAGTTGTACCGCGACAGGGCCAGGGCGATGAGCGTCCCGAGGATGGTGGCGACGATGGTCGAGAGCGTCGCGACGACGAGACTGGTGACGAGCGCAGCTTGGAGGCCGGGTCGGCCGAACGGGTTCGCCCAGGCGTCGAGCGAGAACTCGCCCCACACGAAGTTGAACCGGCCGGGCGGGTCGTTGAACGAGAAGGCGATCATCACCAGGATCGGCAGCATCAGATAGAACAGCGCGAGGGCCACGAAGACCGGGATCAGCCATCGGTCCACCGACTTGCGGAGTCGCTGACCTGCACCGACCGGTCGCGGCACGGCGACCTCCTGGCCCTGGGTCATGGCGACGTCGGTCATCCCCGACCTCCGGTCAGTTCCTCGGTTCCGAGGGCGCGGGCGTAGATGAAGATCGCGATCAGGATGCCGGCCATGAGCAGGAACGACAGCGCCGCCGCGGTCGGATAGTCGTTCTGGGCGAGGTAGCGGTTCTGGATGACGTTCCCGATCATCTGGGTTTGCGGATTGCCCAGCAGCTCGACGTTCACGTAGTCACCGATCGCTGGGATGCAGTGTCAGGATCGATCCCGCGAAGACGCCGCCGAGGCTCAGCGGGAAGATGATCCGGACGAACGACTCCGAGACGAGATACGTCGCGATCACCCCGCCGATGATGGCGCCGATGATCGCGGTCGCAGCCAGCCCCGGCAGGTTCCCGGCGTTGACGTCCATGTAGCCGAGCGCGGCCATGATCACCAGGGCAAGGGCCGCCCCGCCGATCGCGCCCACGACGGTCCCTCGCGGTCGCCACGGGCCGGCGTACAGGTCCTTCGCGGCCTCGATCAGGCGACGATCGATCTTCTCGAGCGACACGTACAGCGGCAGGACCATGAACGGCAGGAACTGGTAGGTGAGGCCGGACACGACCGCCAGCGGTGTGCCCAGGATGCTGAAGTTCGGCGGCACGATCCCGAGGCCATCCCGGATGATCGAGAGGAACGCGCCGTCATTCCCGAGGATGATCCGCCACGAGATCGTCCGGATGAGGAAGCTCGTGAAGAACGGCGCGATGACCAGGAACAGCAGCAGGTTCTTGTACCGGCCGCCCCGGAACGCGATGCCGTACGCGAGGGGATAGCCGATCAGCAGGCACAGGAGCGTCGCGAGACCGCCGTAGACGAGCGAATTCGCGAACTGATCGGGGAATTGCGTCAGAGCCGTGACGTAGTTGTCCAGCGTCCAGGTCAGTTCGTACTCGCGTTGCAGTCCTGCACCCCCGGCTCGCTCGGACAGCGACATCAGGAACATCTGGATGTTGGGGAGGACGAAGAAGATGGCCAGCCAGAGCAGCCCGGGCACGAGCAGCAGGTAGGGGATCAGCCATCGCCTGCGGGTCATGATCCGGCTCCGGGGTCTCGCATCGCCGCCGACTCAGACGCCGGCCAGGTCGGCGTACATCTCGTTGACGGCGGCCTCCGTCTCATCGTCCCACTGCGGCTGCGGATGCTGGATGGCCAGGACCTCCGGCGGCGGGAACAGCAGCGGATTCCCGGCGGCCTCCGGGTCCAGCGCCGTGATGGCGTCTGAGACGCCCTTCACGGGTGAGATGTAGTAGACGAAGTTGGCGATGCGCGCCGCCCGATCCACGTCGTACACCCAGTCGATCATCAGCTCGGCGGTGTACTTGTTCTGGGCGGCCTTCGGGATGAGCATGTTGTCGGTGAAGAGGTTCGAACCCTCTTCCGGGTAGACGAACACGTCACTGGGGCCAGCCGAGGAAGCGAGGTCCCCCGACCAGACCATGGCGGCCCACGTGTCGCCACTGCCGAAGTCCTGGAGGTAGGCGTTGCCCCGGAAGGCACGGATATGGCTGTTGTCCACGAAGGGCTTGAGGTAGTCGTGAACGACCTGCGCATCGGCGATCGTCATCTCTTCGGACGGCGTTGCCGACGCAAGTCCCTGGGCTTGGAGCATCGTGTGGATCAGCGGGAACGTGTCGTGGACATCGTCGAGCAGGGTGACCTTGCCGGCGAATGCCGGATCGAACAGGTCGGCGAGCCGGGTGAGTGGGCGTTGGGTCGATTCCGAGTTGTAGCCAACGCCCGTGGCGCCTGATTGCCACGGGTAGTGGTAGGCGAAGTCTGGATCCCAGGGCATGCCGCGCAGTTCGTCGCGGACGTTCGCGGCCGCCGTGGCCGTCACGGCCGGGTCCAGGGGTTCGGCCCAGCCGGCGGCGATCACCTTCGCGGCCATGAAGTCGGTGAGGACCACGAGGTCCCAACCGGTCGGAACGCCGGCCTCGAGTTGCGGCGTGATCGTGGCCATGAACGACTCGTTGCCGTCGATCTCGGCGTTGGCGTAGTTGACTTCGACGTCATAGGCGGCCGCGAATTCGTCCAGGGTCGGCGAGGGCAGGTCGTATTCATCATCGTCAGTGCCCAGCTCGCCGTCATCGCCGGGGATCGTGGTCAGATCGATGTAGGCGTCCCAGTTCGCGAAGTTCAGTGGCCCGGTGGCCACCTGTGGCCCCGACGACCCGGGCACACCCGAGGCGCCAGGCGACGGTCCAGCACCCTGCGAGGGGGCAACGCTCGGGCCCGGCGACCCACCCTGGGAGCCGCCGTTCGTGAGGGCGAGGAACGCGGCAACCCCGCCGACGGCGACCACCGCGCCACCGATGAGGAACGCCCGGCGCGAGGTCCCGGTGGCGACCGGCGGGGGCACCACGGCACCATCGCTCGCGAGGGTCGCGACCGTGACGACGTCAGGTGGCGGCGCGCCACCGGCCTCGACCGCGAACGTGTGGTCGGGCGACCAGGTCAGCCGGACCTCTTCGCCCGGCTCCCACAGCTCGGCACGGGTGGCGCGCTCCACGTTCTGCTCGTAGACCGTGACCGACCCACCACCGCGCGTTTCGACCTGATAGCTCGTCGAGACCCCAAGATACGAGGCGTCGGTGACGGTCCCCAGCAGCTGGTTCATCGATGCCGGAACGTCTTCGGTCAACTCGCGCATCCGGATCTTCTCCGGACGCACGCCGACCTCGTAGCGCTCCAGTCCCTCGGTCAGGGCGGCCGGGACGCGGACGTTGGTCCCGTCCGCGAGCCTGGCGATCGCGTACCCGTCCGCCGTGTCGCCGGGCGTGGAGGGCAGCAGATTGCTCACGCCCAGGAAGCCGGCCACGAAGCGGGTGCGTGGCCGCTCGTACAGGCTGGCCGGGTCAGCGAGCTGCTCGTATCGGCCCTTGTTCATCACCGCGATGCGATCCGACATCGTCATCGCTTCTTCCTGATCGTGGGTGACGAAGATGAAGGTGATCCCCACCTCCTGCTGGATCCGCTTCAGTTCGACCTGCATCTGCTTCCGCAGCTTGAGGTCGAGGGCGCCCAGAGGTTCGTCGAGCAACAGGACGGCCGGCCGATTGATGAGGGCGCGCGCGAGGGCGACGCGCTGGGCCTGCCCGCCGGAGATCTGCGTCGGCTTGCGACGCTCGAAGCCCGGCAGCTCGACCAGCTCGAGCATCTCGCCGACGCGGGTCCGAACCTCGGCGTCGGCAACCTTCTGACGCCGCAGCCCGAACGCCACGTTCTCGAAGATCGACAGGTGCGGGAACAAGGCGTAGTTCTGGAAGACCGTGTTGACGTGCCGCTTGAATGGCGGGAGCCAGGTGACGTCCTCGCCCTTGAGCTCGATGAGGCCCGACGTGGGCTCCTCGAAGCCGCCGATCATGCGGAGGGTGGTCGTCTTGCCGCAGCCGGATGGGCCGAGCAGCGTGAAGAACTCCCCGGACTGGACCTCGAGGTTGATGTGGTCCACGACGAGGACATCGCCGTACCGCTTGACTACATCAACGAGCCTGACGTCGACGGCGGGCACGTTCGTTCGCACTCCTGGGGCGTGCTTCGGGGCGTCCACACGGACGAATCGCGACCCTGCTTCGATCCTCCCACGACGCAGGGTCCAGACGGCTCCGAAGGTGCGGGCCCGTCGCCGCGAGGATATGGTCGCGTCCGTCGGGGTGTCAAGAAAGCGACGTTCGCGGCCACTAGCCGGTCAGGATGCGAATCTCGCACGGCTTGGGTCGGCGACGCCTCGCGTTTCGTCGGATCGGAGGCGGATGTTGCGCGGGTCGGTCCTCGAGGGGCGGGCGCGGGCGCCGGGTGGCGCGCCAGGCGTACCCGTCGGACCGCCGGGATAGTAGCGGCACCGTCGCACCTCTCCTCCACGGGTCGATCGGGGATGGCGTGCGTATCACCCGACCGAAGGCATCCCGCGAAGCGATCCAACGACACCTGGGTGTGTTCGCCGGTCGGATGGGGGCGTACTGCGTTACGGGTACGGCCGACGCTGCCAGGACCTGCCAGAGGGCACTCCGCTCGCGCGGGGTACGATATCGACGCTTCACGTGCCAGAACGAGGTCCGCCACCAGCATGACCGTCATCACCGAAGGGGCCGTCCTGGACGCCCTGCGCCACGTCCAGGAGCCCGAGCTCGGGCGCGACATCGTCACCCTCGAGATGGTCAAGTCGATCGCGATCGACGGTTCGGATGTCGCCTTCACCATCGAGCTCACGACGCCCGCCTGTCCGCTCAAGGACGAGATCGAGGGCAATGCCCGTGCTGCGCTGTCGGGGATCGGCGCCACCGGGATCGAGATCACCTGGGGCGCGATGGTGCGCCGCGCGCAGCCGCGCCAGGCCGAGCAACTCGTTCCCGGCGTGAAGAACATCATCGCCGTGGCGTCCGGCAAGGGCGGTGTGGGCAAGAGCACGGTCAGCGTCAACCTCGCCGTCGCGCTGGCCCAGGCGGGAGCCACCGTCGGCCTCCTCGATGGCGACATCACCGGTCCGAACATCCCCATGATGATGGGCGCCGAGGGGCAGCCCAAGGCGAGCGAGAACAACAAGATCACGCCGCTCGAGCGCCACGGCGTCAAGATGATCTCGATCCAGTTCTTCGTGCCCGAGGGCCAGCCCATCGTGTGGCGCGGTCCGCTCGTGGGTGGCGCCATCCAGCAGTTCCTGCGCGACGTGGAGTGGGGCGACCTGGACTATCTCGTCATCGACCTGCCGCCAGGGACCTCGGATGCACAGCTCACGCTCGCGCAGGCCGTGCCGATCAGCGGCGCGGTGCTGGTCACGACGCCGCAGGAGGTCTCGCTCTCGGACGTGGCCAAGGCGCTCGCGATGTTCCAGCGGATGAGCGTGCCCGTGCTGGGCATCGTCGAGAACATGACGGCGTTCGCCTGCCCGCATTGCGGCGAGCTGACCGAGATCTTCGGTCGCGGGGGCGGGGAGCGGTTCGCGGCGCAGCACGGGCTGGAGTACCTCGGCGGGATCCCCCTCGACATCACGGTCCGCCAGGGTGGCGACGTGGGGGTGCCTGCTGTGGCCCAGCGCGAGCCAGGACCCGCGGCGCGTGCGTTGACGGAGATGGCCCAGCTCGTGGCGGCGCGGATGAGCGTGCGCACTGCCACCGCCGACGCCAGGCCGTTGCTCACGGTCTCCTGACCGGCCGCGGGACCCCGACCGATGCGTTGCGCGTCGTGTGGGTCCCCCGCGACCGACGCTGCCCGGTTCTGCGACCAGTGCGGGACCGAGCTCGCCGTCGGCCGCGATCCAGCCCTGGTGGCGGGTTCGTTCGCTGCTGATCAGTCGACGACCAGCGGCGACCGGCGGGTCGTCACGGCCCTGTTCGCGGATCTCGTCGACTACGTCCGGATGCTGGCGGAGCATGACCCGGAGGTCGTCCGAGCCCGGGTGACGGCCGCCCTCGCGACGATGGCCGATGCCGTTGCGAGGTTTGGCGGGACCCGCGAGAAGTTCATCGGTGACGCTCTCTTCGCGGTCTTCGGTTGGCCGCTCGCGCACGACGACGATGCTGTTCGCGCGGCGCTCGCTGCCCTCGCCATCCGGGCGGGGCTCCACGAGATCGGCGACGGTCTCGAACCGATGGAGGTGCGGATCGGTCTGGCGACCGGGGAGGTCGTCTCCAGCGCGTCGAGCCCGGCCCGAGACGGTGATCTCGGGCTGACGGGCGAGGCCATCACGACCGCGGCGCGGATCCAGTCGCTCGCACGGCCGGGCGAGATCCTCCTTGACGAGCCCACCCGTTTGGCGGCCCGTGGACGACTCGCGACGGACGGACGAGGTTCCGTGGTCCTGCGCGGCCAGTCCTCTTCGGTGGAACTGCACGCCCTCCTGGGGGAAGCGGGGATGGGGGCCTGGGCGCCGCACCGGGCGGCGGCGTGGGGACCGATGATCGGCCGCGCGGCCGAGACGGTGCGATCGCGGGCGATCCTGGCGCGCCTGCACGACGAGGTGCCCCGGGGCGGCATCGTGATCGTCGTCGGCGAGGCAGGGATGGGCAAGACCAGGCTCCTGGCGGCCATGGAAGCCGACGCCCGCGAGCTCGGGTCGGCCTGGACCTGGACCGAGAACGTCTCGTATGGGCGCGGTGAGCCGTACCGGTTCGCGCGCCTCTTCGCCCAGACCGTCGCCGATGAGCACGGCGTGGACTCGGGCACGTTCGCCCGACAGCTCCTCTTCACGGACGATCTGCCCGCCGCGGACGTCCGTCGCTTCGGTGGTTCGATCGCGGCGATCGCTCGGGATGCAGACTTCTCCGGGTGGGAGGCCGAGGCGCCGGACATGCCCTCCGACCCGGCCGAGGTCACGGCCACCCTGATGGAGGTGGCGACCCGGTACATCGAACACCTGATGCTGCTCGATGGCCCACGCGTGGTCGTCATCGACGACCTGCACTGGCTGGACCCGTCAAGCATCGGCATGGTCGAGTTGCTCGCGGAGGTGACGACGCGGTACCCACTGGCCCTGCTGGTCGGGAGCCGGCCCGGGCAGCTGCCCGTCTGGGCCGCCCGCGATGACGTCGTCCGCATCGATCTCGGTGGGCTCAGCGAGCCGGACACCGCCCATCTCGCCACCCTGGTCGCCCGCGCGGCCGTGGATGCCGACGGTGCGCGCCGGATCCATGAGCGGACGAGCGGCAACCCGTTGTTCGTGGGCGAGACCGTCCGTGCCTACCTCGAGGACGGCACCCTGGCTTGGCGGGACGGCGTGGTTGCCCTCACCGACAGCGGTGAGGCACGCCTGCCCGTGACCCTGCGCGCGGTCCTCGGGGCGCGGATCGATTCGCTCGATCCCGAGGCGCGGGACGTGCTCGGTGTCGCATCGGTGATCGGCATCCGCTTTCACGCGGGGAGGATCGGCGACGTGCTCGGCGCGGACCCACCCATGCCCGCGATCCTGGAGCGCCTCTCCGAGGCTGCGCTGATCGTGCCCGGTGAGGACCGGGATTGGCGGTTCGCCCACGCGCTGATCCACGACGCGGCGTACGAGGGCCTGCTGGCGAGCCGGCGGCGTTCCCTGCACGCGCGAATGGCGGACATCCTCGAGCGCGACCCGTCTACCGTCACCGTCGGTGCCGTGGCTCGACACCGCGCTGCCGCCGGGGATGTCGCCCGTGCGCTGCCGCTCCTGCGTGAGGCGGCGACGATCGCGGCTGCCCTCGGGGCGGCAGAGGAGGCGGCGGCCTACGCGCGACAAGCCGCCGAGCTCGAGGCGCGGTCTTCGGAGCCGGTCAGTCCGTCGAGTCGCCGCCCGCGCTGACTGCGGCCGGTGCGGACGTCGACGCCGGGTCCACCGTGACGATCATGCCATCGACCGCGGCCCGCGCCCACGACCCAGCGTCACGGCATAGCGCCTCCAGGTCCGGCCGTCGAGCCGGGGCGTAGTGGACGAGCATGGCCGACCGAGCTCGGGCGAGGCGCGCGAACTCGAGCGCCTCCTCGGGGGTGAGATGTCCACGCTCGAGGTCGTCGAATCGCGCGTCGGCGAGCGCCGCCTCGACGAGCAACAGGTCGGCGTCGGCGTGCCCGGCCGCCACCATCTCCGATGGACCCGTATCGCCCGTGTACGCGAGTCGCGCGCCGTTCGGCGCCTCGATCACCACGCCCCACGCCGGGACGTAATGCCGGCCGCGGACGAAGCGCACGCGGAGGTCGCCGATGTCGAGCGTCGCATCCGGGTCGTACTCGACGGCGTCGAATGCGGCATCGAAAAATCCCACGCGTTCGCTGATGGCGGTCGCGAGGGCGTCGAGACGGGCCCGACCCCCGGGCGGCAGGTGGATCGGCAGCGGCAGTTCGGCGGGTTCGCCCCACGGATAGAGGTAGCGCAGCCCGACGACGTCGAGGTAGTGGTCCGCGTGCATGTGCCCGATGACGACGCCGCTGAGCTCGTGCGGATCGAGGACCCGCTGGAGGTTCCGGATGACGCCTTGCCCGACGTCCAGCAGGATCGCCGTCGAGCCCCACTCCACGAGGAAACCCGCGGTCGGGCTCGCGGGGTGCGGGGCCGCCGTGCTGCATCCGAGCACGGTCAGACGAAGGCGGTCGCCGAGGGGTGCGCGCATGCCGCAATGCTAGGGCGCCGGAATGCCGCGGGTGCGCTCCGGACGACGCTCGTGGTGTCGTATCGCGGACAGGTACGATGACCGCCCATGCTCGTGAGCGGCCCCATCATCGACTCATTGGCGACGATCCCGTTCTTCGCGGGATTGGATCGGGCCGCGCTCGAGCGAGTCGCAGCCGGCATGCGATCGCGGCGGTTCCGTCGCGGTGAGGTGATCTTTCACCTGGGCGATCCCGGCGATGCGCTGTTCGTCCTTGTCGCCGGCGACGTCAAGATCTCACTGCCATCGGAAACCGGTGACGAGGCGATCCTGGCGACGCTCGGCCCGGGCGCGGTGTTCGGCGAACTGGCGCTCCTCGACGGTGCGCCACGGTCGGCTACGGCGACCTCGATGTCAGTGACCGAGGCGGTGGTCCTCCCGCGCGATCGGTTCCGCGAACTGATCGCGACCGAGGCCGGCGTTCGCGACGCGCTGTTGGCCTCGATCGCGGGCGAGCTGCGCCGGCTCACGACGCACGTGGAGGAGCTGCACTTCCTCGACATGACCGGCCGGCTCGCGGCTCGCCTCGTGCGGCTCGCCGGGGAGGGAGGCACGGCGACCGCGGACGGCTCGATCCGGCTCCGTGCCAACCTCACCCAGGGGGACCTCGCCGCGATGGTGGGGTGCACGCGTCAGAGCGTGAACAAGCTGCTCGGGCAGTTCACCGACGATGGTCTCATCCGCCAGGATCGCGACGGGATCGTCATCGTCGACCTCGGGGGTCTCGTCACCGCCTCCCGACGCTAGGCGTCGTCCCCCGGCGGGGCATCCCGCAGCGCGATGAAGAGGATCGCCGCAGCGGCGAGCGCCGCCCGGGTCCGCCCGATGCTGCCGCCGAGGAACGCCATGCGGTGCTCGACCTGCGACTTCACTGGCGTCACGAGAGCGACCGCGACGTCCATGTCGTTGCCCGTGTCGCGAACGGCAAGGGCGAGGCCGACGGTCGTCGCCGCGCCCTGACGGACCGCCTCGGCGCGCGCCAGGAGGGCCCGGTCGCGCTCGCCCTCATCGTCGCCTAGGTTGGCCTCCCGATGCGACTCGCCGAGCACCAACCACGCGACGTCGCCGAAGAGCGCCGCCACCTGCCCACGGGTTCCGATCTCGGTCACGGCCAGGTCCCAGCCCAGCGTCTCGAGCCGGTCGCCGATCGCTTCGGACCAGGTCGTGTCGCCGGTCGCCCAGATGTGCGGGCCGAGGCGTTCCTCCACGGTATCGGCGACCGCAGCGACCGCGTCTTCCGCTGATCGATCCGGTCGGCTGGTAGCCGAGATCCGGACATCGACCGCTTCGGCGCGGGCATACGTCGCGACCTCGGGGTCACCCCCGCGGAGCAGTTCCTCGCCGAGGATCTCGGCGACCTGCGACTCGCCGATCCCGGTGAGGCGGTACGTTCGGGCGGCGACGTCCGCCCCGAACCCGCCGCCGCGCGCCCGCAGGCGAGGGACCGCCTCGTCGTGCCACATCGGGCGCATCTCGCGCGGTGGGCCGGGCAGGGCCACGACGACCCGGCCGTCGCCCCGGGTCACCAGCCAGCCTGGGGCGGTGCCGTTGGGGTTCGGGAGCGCGACGGCCGACGGGATCAGCCACGCCTGCTTGCGGTTCGATTCCGGGAACCGCATCTTCCGTCGTGCCCACAGGCCGCGTAGCCAGCGCTCCAGCACGGGGTCCACCTCGGGCGTCTCTCCCACGACCTGGGCGAGCGCCTCACGCGTCAGGTCGTCGGGCGTCGGCCCGAGACCGCCGGTCGAGACGACCAGGTCCACCCGTGACAGGGCCGCCGCGAAGGCCTCGCTGACCACGTCGAGCCGGTCAGGCAGCCCCGTCAGGCGGCCGACGGCGACACCGTGCGCGGTAAGCCATCGGGCAAGCTCGCCCGCATTCGTGTCGCGCGTGTCGCCGACCGTGAGCTCCGAGCCGATGCTCAGGAGTTCGGCGGTCAGGAGGGGCCGTTCGGTCGGGGACGGGTCATCGGACACGGCGCCAGCGTACCGGGCCCGGCGACCCCTTGGTCGGTTTGCGACGGTCGGCTGGTGGTCGGGCGCAGTATCATCGACGTCGCACGATCGAACGGACGTCTGCCGGGCGTGACCCACGAAGACCGGAGATCGACCCTGAACCAGCCCAGCCCATCCACCGCGCCGAAGGCCCCGCCGCCTCCGGGTGTCCGCGCCCAGCTCATGGCGACGCGCGATTCTGCGTGGCGGCTGGGCCTTGCGCACGTTGATCTGGCCAAGGCCGAATTCCAGGCCATCGGCGGGCAGATCGCACGCGTCGCGGCCCTTGGCGGGCTCGCGATCGCGCTCGTGCTGTTCGCGATCTCGCTGCTGGTCATCGGGACCGCGATGTTCACGGGCGAGTGGCTGCTCGGTTCGATCGGATGGGGCGTCCTGCACGGCTTCCTGGTGTTCATCGGGGTCGCCGTCGCGGCCGTCATGCTGGCGGTCGGGGTATCGGGGGGCGGATCGCGGGCGCGTTCGTCGTCGCCCTGATCGTGGGTATCCTCGTGTCGATCGTCTTCGCCTTGAACCTGCCCAACCAGCTCTACACGGCGATCGGTGACGCCGCCCTGCCCAACGTCGAATCGGGCGTTCGCCCGCTCGTCGTCGGCATCCTGATCGGCGCGGGTCTCGGTCTCCTGTTCGGGATCGCCATGGCGATCCGCCTCACCACCGCGGGTTCCCGGTTCGGGGCCCTCATCGGCATGATCCTCGTCGGGGCGGCGATCGGCGCATTCACGGCGATCACCTTCGGGGTGCAGGTCGGTGTCGGCATCGGTGCCACCATCGGCTGGGTGTCGTGGATCGCCCTCATGGCCATTGACATCTCGAGGACCGGGATCGACGCCGAGGCGCTCAAGGCCCGCTTCTATCCGCACCGGACGATCGAGACCAGCAAGGAGACGCTCGAGTGGCTACAGAGCAAGATGCCGCCCGGGAACGGGTCCTAGCGGCGCGCGAGGAGTTCGGCGAGCAACTACAGGTGCTCGAGGCCTCCGGTCGCGCGGCGATTGACATCCCGGCCAAGATCAGGCGCCACCCGGAACGACTCGCGATCGTGGCGGGCGGCGCCGGATTCCTCATCCTCAAAGGCCCGCAGCGGATCGTCCGGGGCGTCCGGCGAGCCGTGCGGGGCACCCCGGCCCCGATGCCCAAGAGCATGCTCCCCGACCAGATCGAAAAGACGCTGCGGACCTTTGGCGACGATGGGGCGCGCGTTCGGGCGACGCTCGAACGGGACTTCGCCGCCTACGCCAAGTCCTCCCAGAAGTCCCGCCAGAGCCTGAAGACCCTGCTTGCACTGTCCTTCGCGCGTCCGCTGCTGTTGCGCGCGTCGAAGGCCGCCGCCGACTCGCTCTTCACCCCGGGCGAATCCGATTTCACGAAGCAGCTCGCGGCGATCCGCGAACGCGCCGAGCGTGGCATGCAACCAGGCTCGCGATGCGGCGCAGGACCGGGTCGCCGACGCGGGTGGGACCAGGTGGACGGCTCAGCGGGGCCCGACGCGAGTCATCGACCGGCGCCTGAGTTCGCATCGGCCGCCGGCGCCGCGGACCGCTAGACTCCGCGGACGGGCGAGTGGCGGAATGGCAGACGCGCCGGCCTTAGGAGCCGGTGCCGCGTGAGCGGCGTGGAGGTTCGACCCCTCTCTCGCCTACCAGCCGGGTAGCGGCGCGCGTCGGCGCGTCGCCGCCCGGCCCCGCCCGATGTCGCCGTCAGTGGACGATTCGCTGCTCAGAGGACGTCTCGGTCATGAACGAGCACGGTCGATGTGCTCAGGTCGCGGAATCGGCCAGCGTGAGCATGTGGCGCGCGCTCGTCGGTATCGGATGTGTCCACTCAGGCCGACATCGTCGCTCCAGTGTGCGGACCACACCGGCCGCGCCTCGGCTCCAATATCTGATAGATTTGTCATCTCATCAGATGACGAGGTACTTGATGTCGCCCATGACCGCGGCCACCACGAGTCGCCCGATCTCCGAACGCAAGGCCGACCTTTTCCGCGCGCTGGCTCACCCGGCGCGCATACGGGCGCTCGAGGTCCTGGCCGACGGCGAGCGGTCCGTCGGGGAGCTGCAGCCCCTCGTCGGTATCGAGGCATCGCACCTCTCACAGCAGCTCGCGATCCTTCGACGCGCGGGACTCGTGACGAGCCGCAAGCAGGGCGCGTCCGTCCTGTATGCGATCCGTGACCGAGATCTCGTGGAGCTGCTGGCCGTCGCGAAGCGACTGCTGATCCACTCGCTGACCGAGTCCCAGGACCTGCTGGCGGACCTGCTCGAGGAACCATCCGCCGAGGGCCGCGACGCCTGATGGACGTCGCCAGGATCGAGCTGGACGCGCGGCGTCCCCTGCGCACCCTGTCCGACGCCGTCCGCGAGCTACGCGGTTTCCTACCGGCCCGTGATGACTACCGTGGCCTGCGCCGCTCCTGGCGATCGGATGTCATGGCGGGCCTCACCGTCGCCATCGTCGCCCTCCCACTGGCCCTGGCATTCGGGATCACGACCGGGCTCGGTGCCGCCGCCGGGCTGACGACTGCCATCGTGGCCGGCGTGGTCACCGCGGTCTTCGGCGGATCGAACGTCCAGGTATCCGGTCCGACGGGGGCGATGGCGGCGGTGCTCGTCCCGATCGTCCACCGGTATGGGGCGGACGCGGTGATCCTCGTCGGCGTGATGGCCGGCGTCATCGTGCTGCTCGGGGCGCTCCTGCGCCTCGGCCGGTACCTCGCGTTCGTGCCGTGGCCGGTGGTCGAGGGATTCACGGTCGGGATCGCCATCATCATCGCCCTCCAACAGCTGCCCAGCCTCCTTGGCGTACCACCTGCTCCCGGCGAGAACACGCTCGCCGTCGCGGTCGCGACCGTGGCGTCGGCCGTAGGCGACGGACAGGTCGCGACCGTCGGGGTGGCGGCTGTCGTCATGTTGGTGATGCTGGTCCTTCCCCGCATCGGGCGAACGTTGCCAGCCTCGCTCGTCGCCGTCGTCGTCGGCACGATCGTCGCCGAGGTCCTTGCTCCCGAGGTGGCCCGGATCGGCGCGATGCCCACGTCGCTGCCGAGTCCGGTCCTGCCGGCCATCACGACGACCGCGATCAGTGCGCAGTTCTCGGCCGCTCTCGCGGTCTCCTTGTTGATCGGGCTCGAGAGCCTTCTGTCGGCCAAGGTCGCCGACGGGATGGAGGACACCGGTCGCCACGATCCGGACCGTGAGCTGTTCGGGCAGGGCCTCGGCAATATGATCGCGCCCCTGTTCGGCGGGATGCCGTCCACCGGTGCGATCGCGCGGACGGCAGTCAACGTCCGTTCCGGGGCGCGGACCCGCGTCGCGGCCATCACCCACGCCGCCGTGCTCGTCGCTCGTGCTCCTGATCGGGGCCGATGTCGTGGGGCGCATCCCGCTGGCGGCCCTCGCGGGTGTACTCGTCGTGACCGCTGCCCGGATGGTGGACCCATGGAACGTCCGCGCGATCCTGCGCTCCACGCGGCGCGACGCCGCCGTGCTGGTCGTCACCGCCGTCGTGACCGTCCTGTTCGACCTCATCCTCGCGGTCGAAGTGGGGGTCGCGGTGGCGGTCATCCTGGCGCTCCGTGCCGTGGCCCGGACGGCGGTGGCGACCCCTGAGCCGCTCCCCGCGGACCTGGTGGATCCAGACCGCGAGTCGGGCCTCCTCCACGATCGGATCCTGACGTATCGGCTGGACGGCGCTCTGTTCTTCGGCGCGGCCCAGCGATTCCTGGTGGAGCTGACCGTCGGTCACCGACGTCCGCGTGGTGATCCTTCGGTTGCCACAGCTCCAGATGCTGGACGCGACCGGGGCCCAGGCCCTGGTCGAGATCATCGGTGAACTCGAGGGCCGCGGGATCACGGTGCTGCTGAAGGGTCCCCGGGCCGAGCACCTGCGCGTGATGCGCGCCATCGGCGTGATCGACGCCCTCGCCGACGAGCGGCACGTGTTCCTCAGGCTCGACGATGCGATCGACCATGCGCGACGGCACGTCGAACGGGCGGCGCCTGCCGGCGTCTGACGCTATCGGTGGTGGTCGGTCGGGCACGCTCCGCACCCGGAACCGCTCGCTCGGACGCCCGCCTCTATACTTCCCGGCGATGCAGATCACCAGAACCCCCGCCCCCAAGTCGTCCATCCTGCTCGAGATCGAGCTGCCTCCCGAGCGCCTCGACAAGGCCGTCGACGCCGCCGTCCGTGCGCTGTCCCGCCGCACGCGGGTACCGGGCTTTCGGCCCGGCAAGGCCACGCGGCCGGTCCTGGAGCGCACGCTCGGCCCCGGCGCCGTCCTCGATGAGGCCGTGGATCACCTCATCCAGGACGCGTACCGCGAGGCGCTGATCGCGGAGGACATCCTGCCGCTGAGCAATGCGGACGTGGAGGTCGTGCAGGCCGAGGAGGGCAAGCCGCTCGTCTTCAAGGCGACGGTCCCGGTCCGCCCCGACGTGACCCTCGGCGACTACCGGGAGTTCAACTTCGCACCCGAGGTGGACGTCATCGACGACGCCCGGGTGGACCAGGTGGTCGCCGAGTTGCGCGACCAGAACGCGACGCTCGCCCCGGTCGAGGACCGTGGCGCGCAGGACGGGGACTACGCCGTGATCTCGTTCGTCGGCACCCGCGACGGCGAGCCGTTCGAGGGCGGCACCTCCGACCGGATGCCACTCATCCTGGGCCAGGAGCGCCTGATCCCGGGGTTCGAGGCGAACCTGACCGGCCTCAAGGTCGGCGAGTCGACGGCCTTCGACATCACGTTCCCGGAGGACTACGGCGAGCCCAGCCTCGCCGGACAGGTCGCCCACTTCGCGGTGGACATCAAGGAGCTGCGCGAGAAGATCCTGCCGGAGCTCGACGAGGACTTCCTGTCCGGCCTCGGCGAGTTCGGCTCGCTCGAGGAGCTGCGCGCGGACGTCCGCCAGCGACTCGAGGGCAACGCCCTGGATCGGGCGCGCCACGGGTTCGCCGACCGGATCATCGAATACGCCGTCGCCAACGCGACGGTGGACCTGCCCGACGTGCTGATCGACCAGGAGGTCGAGGTGATGCACGACGAGTTCCGTGCGTCGCTCGCCCGCCAGGGGATCACCGAGGAGGCCTACCTCAAGGCGGTCGAGAAGACCGGCGACGACCTCCACGCCGACCTCCGCCCCGGCGCCGAGAAGCGGGTCAAGACCCTGCTCGTGCTCTCCAAGGTCGCCGACGCCGAAGGGGTCGAGATCCCGGACGCCGACGTGGACGCCGAGGTGGCCCAGGGCCGCGAGCGGTACGCGGACGACCAGCGCCTCACCGAGTACTTCGACTCGGAGCGCGGGCGGGCGTTCATCCGGAGCACGCTGCGCCGCAGCCGGGTGGTCGAGACGATCATCGACGCGTGGCTCGTGGCGCATCCGGAGTTCGGGCCGCTGCCGCATCTCGAGGACGGGCCGGCGTCGGCCGTCGCGAACGACCAGGCCCAGGCGAACGCCAGCATCGGTGCCACGGACCCCGGCAGCGTCCTCGCGGACGACCCGATCGACGTGCCGCCGACGCGACGAGCCCGCGCCCGCCGGATGACCCTTCGACCCGACCACGACATCCCGCACGATCAACCAGGGAGACCACAGATGCTCGTCCCGATGGTCATCGAATCCTCCAGCCGCGGGGAACGCGCCTACGACATCTACTCGCGCCTGCTGCGGGAGCGGATCATCTTCCTGGGTGACGCGATCGAGGATCACCTCGCGAACCTCGTCATCGCCCAGCTCCTGTTCCTCGACTCGGAGGATCCCGAGAAGGACATCAGCCTCTACATCAACTCGCCCGGTGGCCAGGTGACGAGCGGACTCGCCATCTACGACACGATGCAGTACGTCCGCGCGCCCGTCAGCACGATCTGCATCGGCATGGCCGCATCCATGGCCGCGGTCCTGCTCGCGGCCGGGCGCAAGGGCAAGCGCTACGCGTTGCCGAACAGCCGGATCATGATCCACCAGGGCTCGGGCGGGTTCCGTGGCGCCCCGCCCGATGCCCTCATCCAGATGAAGGAATGGGAGTTCCTCGTCCAGCGCAACCACGAGATCCTGAGCCGCCACACGGGCCAGCCGCTCGAGAAGGTGGTCAACGACACGCAGCGCGATTTCTTCATGGCGCCCGAGGCGGCACAGGACTATGGCATCATCGACGCGGTCTACTCGGAGCAGTGGGACTCCCTGACTGCCCAGCACCATGACGAGAAGGTGGCAGACGAGGCCGCCGAACCGAAGGATGCTCCGGAGCCGAAGCGCTCCAAGGGCGAGTAGGACGCGACAGAGGATCAGGACAGGCACGTGACGACGACCAGCAGCAGCAAGGGACCCAAGGTCCCGTACCGCTGTTCCTTCTGCGGGAAGAGCCAGGAACAGGTCCGCAAGCTGATCGCGGGTCAGGGCGTCTACATCTGCGACGAGTGCATCAACCTCTGCCAGGAGATCATCGAAGAGGAGATGCTGGAGGCGCCGCGCCCCAAGCAGGCCGCGTCGAAGCTCCCGAACCCGCACCAGATCAAGGACGCGCTGGACCAGTACGTCATCAGCCAGGAGCGGGCCAAGAAGGTCCTCTCGGTCGCCGTCTACAACCACTACAAGCGGGTCAACGCCGGCCACCAGGTGGACGACGTCGAGCTGCAGAAGTCGAACGTGCTGCTCGTCGGCCCGACCGGCTCCGGCAAGACGCTCCTCGCGCAGACGCTGGCCCGCGTCCTCGACGTCCCGTTCTGCATCGCGGACGCGACATCGCTGACCGAGGCCGGATACGTCGGCGAGGATGTCGAGAACATCCTGCTGCGGCTCATCCAGGCGGCGGACTTCGACGTCGCCCGGGCGCAGCGCGGGATCATCTACATCGACGAGATCGACAAGATCGCGCGCAAGGCCGACAACCCGTCGATCACCCGCGACGTCTCGGGCGAGGGTGTCCAGCAGGCGCTGCTCAAGATCCTCGAGGGCACGGTCGCCAACGTCCCGCCGCAGGGTGGTCGCAAGCACCCCCACCAGGACTTCATCCAGATCGACACGACCAACGTCCTGTTCATCTGCGGCGGCGCCTTCGATGGGCTCGAGAAGATCGTCGAGGAGCGGGTCGGCAAGCGGTCGATCGGCTTCGGGTCGGAGGCCCCGATGGGGTCCGCGGAGCGCGGCAAGGTCCTCGAGAAGGTCATGCCGGAGGACCTGCTCAAGTTCGGCCTGATCCCCGAGTTCATCGGTCGCCTGCCGGTCATGGTCACGCTGACCGCGCTCACCGCCGACGACCTCGTCCGGGTGCTCACCGAACCGAAGAACGCCGTCACGCGCCAGTTCCAGAAGTTCCTCTCGCTCGACAAGGTGGAACTCGCCTTCACGCCCGGCGCGCTGCGGGCCGCGGCGGAGGTCGCGCTGGATCGCAAGACCGGCGCCCGCGCCCTGCGCTCCATCGTGGAGGAGTCGCTGCTCGAGGTGATGTACGACATCCCGGAGCGTGCGGACGTCCGTCGCTGCATCATCACCGAGGAGACGATCCGCCAGGGTCGTGCCCCGCTCCTCCTGACGAAGACCGCCGTGGACGAGGGCGTGGACGAGACCAACTACGAGGAGTGGCTCGCCACTCGGGGCGAGACCGCCTGAGTGGGCCCTCGGGCCGGACGTTGCCGGTGGCTGACGCGGCAGCCGCGTGGTGGCGACGGGCGGTCGTCTACCAGATCTACATCCGGAGCTTCGCCGACGGCGACGGTGACGGCATCGGGGACATCGCGGGCATCCGCTCGCGGCTCCCGTACCTCGCGCGTCTCGGCGTCGATGCCTTCTGGGTCAATCCCTGGTATCCCTCGCCGATGGCTGACGGTGGCTACGACGTCGCCGATTACCGCGACATCGACCCGGCCTTCGGGACGCTCGCTGACGCCACCGCGCTGATCGAGGACGCCCATGCCCACGGGCTGCGGATCCTCCTCGACATCGTCCCGAACCACACGTCCGACGAGCATCCCTGGTTCCGAGCCGCGCTCGCGTCCGGCCCGGGGTCGCCCGAGCGTGCGCGCTACCACTTCCGTGATGGACGCGGGCCTGACGGCACCGAGCCACCCACCGATTGGCGGAGCGTCTTCGGCGGCCCGGCCTGGACCCGCTCTACCGGGCACGACGGGCAGCCCGGGCAGTGGTACCTGCACCTGTTCGACGCCCGCCAGCCGGACCTCGACTGGTCGAACCCCGAGGTCCGCGAGGAGTTCGAGTCGATCATCCGGTTCTGGCTCGATCGGGGCGCCGATGGCTTCCGGATCGATGTCGCCCATTCACTGTTCAAGGACCCGGGTTTCCCGGACCTCGGACCGGACGGGTTCGGTCTTCCGTGGCCGGGCGAGCCGGGGACCCATCCCCACTGGGATCGCGACGATGTCCACGACGTCTACGTCCGTTGGCGGGCGATCGCCGACGACTACGATCCGCCGCGCGTCTTCGTCGGCGAGATCGATACCTCGACGGCCGCGCGGCGCGCTCGCTACCTGCGCCCGGATGAGCTGCACATGGCGTTCGATTTCGACTTCTTCCGCGCCCCGTGGGACGGTCCGGCGCTGCGTGCCGAGATCGACGCCAGCCTGGCTGCCGACGGCGCGGTCGGGGCCGTGCCGACCTGGGTCTTCTCGAACCACGATCAGGTCCGCTACCTGACCCGCCTCGGGCGCACCGACACGAGCATCCATGCCGCGTCCGCCGCGCTCGAGGATCCGGTGCGATCTCGCCCTGGGCACGTATCGAGCACGCGCAGCCGCACTGCTCCTCCTCGCCTTGCCCGGGAGCGCCTTCCTGTACCAGGGCGAGGAGCTGGGATTGCCGGAGGTGGAGGACCTGCCGGAGTCGGCGCTCCAGGACCCGATCTGGCGCCGGTCGGGGCACACCGTCCGTGGCCGAGATGGCTGCCGCGTGCCGTTGCCCTGGTCGGGGTCGGAACCGCCCTTCGGGTTCGGACCGGATGGGTCCGTGCCCTGGCTGCCGCAGCCCGCGGCGTGGACGTCCCTGACCGCCGACGCCCAGGCGGACGATCCTGCCTCGATGCTGTCGCTCTACCGGGAAGCGCTGCGACATCCGCCGTTCCCACCCGGGTCTGGCTTCGGAGCGGTTCGTGTGGGTGGCGGGTGACCCGCAGGTGCTGCACTTCCTGCGCGGCGACGGTCTCGGATGCATCGTCAATCTGTCCGGCTCTGCCGTCGACCTGCCGGAGGACGCGTCCGTCCTCATCGCATCCCAGCGGCTCGATGGCGGCCAGCTACCCGTCGATACCGCTGCCTGGTACGAGGTCGCGGGTTAGCGCGCCTCCAGACGCACACCCGCCGGGAGCCGCTCGCGGATCCCGGCAGCGATGGACTCGAGGTCGCTCCCCGCGGGACCGCGCAACGTCAGGGTCAACGAAGGTCCGGACGCCGTCATGGCGTCACCAGCCATCGGGATCGGCTGGGTCGCGATGACCGGCGTGACCGCATGTCCGGTCTCGGCGACGCGGCGCAGATCCGTCACGAGGATGCGGCCGTGGTACGCGGCGATCAGGCCCGCCACGATCACGACCGCGATCGGGATCGCGAGGTCCGACGCGAGCGCGACGCCCCGTCCGCCGAGCGCGGTATCGATCACGCGGTAGAGCGCGAACGCGGCGCTCGGGACCGCGGCGACGAGCGCTGCGCCCACGACGAGGTAGAGGTAGGCTCGGCCGATCGTCGCCCGGCGTTCGGCGAGCGGCGCCTCCAGGCGGCGTCGACTGATCATGGTCCAGGCGGGGATCCACAGGGCGGCTCCGACCAGCATCTGGGCCAGGGACCACGCCATCTCCGCGCGGAACAGGTCGTCGGTGCGGGCCGCGCCAAGGGCGATCTCGATGATCCGCCCCAGGAGCTGTGCCGACCCTACGGCGACGAAGGCGATGCCGACGCCCGCGGCGAGGTGGCGAGCGAGCCGTTCGGCAGTGGCCAGCGCCGTCGGGGACCGCCCTGCAGCTTCGCGCCGCAGCGCACTCCAGTGAAGGACGCCCGCGAGCGCGAACGGGACAGCCACGAGGAGCGGCCCGATGACGAGCTCCAGGAACGCGGGCGCCCCGGCCCCTTCCGAGACGCCCAGCACCCAGCGCCCGAGTTCGGCCAGTGACGTGGCCACCGTCACCGCGACGTCGATCAGCGCGACGAGGATCACCGTCCCGAAGTACGTCGCGCGCAGTGCGCTCGACCGATCATCCTCCCCGATGCGGGCCGCGTCGTGGATCGCACGCCGCGCATCCGCGGCGTGGAACGCGAAGACGCCACTGCCGACGGCCACGAGCGCGAATGACCACGCCAGCTGGTCGCGCCACCAAGTCCCGGTCGACCCGAAGTCTGACCGACCGATGAGGACGGAAGCGAGCGTCTCGATGACCTGGCTCGTGCCCAGCACGAGGAGCATCAACCCGATGAACGCCCAGGCATACCGATGGAGCCTGGTCAGCCACGCCGCGGACCCGCCCAGGTGGTCATGACGGATGTCGGCATTGCGCCGGGCCTGGTGGTACCACCAGATGGGGACGGCGATCAGCAGCATCGCCAGCATGTCCGATACCCGCGGGCCGAAGTCGGGGCCGTCGACACCGAGGAGCCATCCGAGCCCGCGATCCACGACCTGGATCGCTGCATACGCCGCCACCCCGAGGGCGACCGTGGCGACGAGGCCCAGGTGGAACGCGCGAATCGAGGAGAAGCGGTCGTCCACGGCGGGCGCATCCGTGCCGCGCCAGCCACGCCCGATGATCGCCCAGTGGATCGCGAACACGGGCAGACCCACGACGACCAGGGCGATCGCCAGTGACACCTGCTCGCGACCCGATCCGCCACCGCCCCCGATCGTACTGGCGCCCAGGAGGTCGGCGACCTCGCCGAAGACGAGCGACGCGAGGTTGGTCAGGCCGACGGCCAGCACGAGGAGACTGATCGCTGAGACCGTGTACAGGTAGAGCCGCTTCGCGGTGCCCATGTCGCTGACCTCCAGCCTGCTCAGTAGCCGTACGCGACGGATTCGATGCCGACCAGTGGCTCGTCGATGCGCCACTCTCCATCCTCACGGACCAGCAGGACGGATCGCTCGAACGAGTAGCGCCCACCACCGATCCCGCCACCGGCGAACTCGTCGACGCGCACGTGGAGCACGGCGCGCTCACCCGTGACGTCCACGCCGAGGAGGACGAGGCGGCGATCCTGATCGCGTTGCCAGGCTTGTTCCGCGTCCAGCCGGCGGTACTCATTGCGATCCAGGTCGGCCATCACGCCGGCCGAGAGCGCGTCGTAGGCGGCATCGGTATCGCCACCCTCCCAGGCGGCGTAGAACGATTGGAAGGTCGCCTCGGGGGATCCGGGGGCGTAGTCCGCCGGGCGGTCGGGGACGACAAGGACGACGATCAGTGCGATCACGATCAGCGTGCCGATGGCCGCTCCGACCAGGAGCATGGAGCGCGGCACGCCGCCGCGCGCCGCGGGCGCCCCCGTGGCGATAGGCGTAGAGGTCTCGTTCATGGCCGTCCCTCGCAGTACCGACTAACGACACGGAGACGCCCGATGGCGAAGATCATTACGGCCGGCAGGGTCGCGAGCGTCAAGGAGCGAGCGGGCCGTTCTGGCGGGCCATCGGGCCCGTGCTACACTCCCGCCCTCACGGCGATGACCGAGAGGAGTAGCGTCGGGATCGGCCCCGGAGCGAGCGCGGGATGGTGTGAGCCGCGTGGGACACCTGACGTGAAGGTCGCTCGCGAGTCGTGACGGCAGGCGCCCGATACCGCGCCGCGAGGGCAGCCGGATCCGGTTCGCGCGATGACCGCGGGCCGCCGGATGTCGAACCAGCAGGTGGTACCACGACCCGTTCGTCCGCTGGACGAGCGGGTGTTTTCATTCCAGGGGCGGAGGTGATGGCGGATGACGATGGCAGAGCTGCCGAAGGCCTACACGCCGCGTGATGTCGAAGGCCCCATCTACGAGCGATGGCTGGCCGCGGATGTCTTCGCGCCCGACGGCGTCGGGTCCACGGCCGATCCGGACCTGCCCCCGTTCACGATCATCCAGCCGCCGCCGAACATCACCGGGTCGCTCCACCTGGGCCACGCCCAGCGGACGACGGTCGAGGACCTGATGATCCGCCACGCCCGGATGCGCGGCCACGCGACCCTGTTCCTTCCCGGGCTCGATCATGCCAGCATCGCCGCGCAGTTCGTCCTCGACGGCATCCTTGCGAAGGAAGGCGAGAGTCGCCAGTCGCTGGGACGTGACCGCTATCTCGAGCGGATGCGGGCCTTCGTCGCGGAGACCCGCGAGATCATGCTCGGGCAGCAGCGTCGGGTCGGGGCGTCGGCGGACTGGGGCCGGCTCCGCTACACGATGGACGACGGCTCGGCGCGAGCCGTGCGCGTGGCGTTCGAGCGGCTGTATCGCGATGACCTGGCCTACCGGACCGAGGCGCTCGTCAACTGGTGCCCGGGCTGTCGCACGAGCGTGAGCGACCTCGAGGTCGTCCCGACCCCGGAGACCGGGACGTTGTGGTCCGTCCGCTATCACCTCATCGACGAGGCGACCGGGCGATCCCGATCCCGCCGCCACCATCACCGTCGCGACGACCCGGCCGGAGACGATCCTGGGCGACACCGCGGTCGCCGTCCACCCCGACGACGATCGATACCGGTCGCTGGTGGGTCGCCGGGTCCGCATCCCGTTCGTGGAACGCGACGTCCCGATCATCGCCGACGACGTCGTGGACCGAGCATTCGGGACGGGCGCCGTCAAGATCACGCCGGCACACGATCCCGACGACCACGCCACGGGCCAGCGGCACGGGTTGGCCGCGCCCACGGTCCTCGCCGACGATGCGACCGTGACCGCGACCGGGACGACGTACGACGGCCTGGACCGGTACGAGGCACGCCAGCAGATCGTGGCCGACCTCACCGAACGCGGCGATCTCGCCGGCGATCGCCCGCACGAGATGGTCATCGGTCGCTGCCAGCGCAGCCACGACGTGGTGGAGCCGCGTCTCAAGACGCAGTGGTTCGTGCGGACCGGGGCGCTCGCCGCGCGAGCCCTCGGATCGACGCGTTCCGGCCGCACCCGGATCCTCCCGGATCGATTCGAGAAGACATGGGAGCACTGGATGACCACGATCCGCGACTGGAACGTGAGTCGCCAACTGTGGTGGGGCCATCGGATCCCGGCCTGGTACTGCCCGGACGGGCACGTGACGGTCTCCGCGGAGCTGGGCGGCCCGGACGCCTGTGCCGTCTGTGCCCGTCCCGCGTCGGACCTGCAGCAGGACCCCGACATCTTCGACACGTGGTTCAGCTCGGGGCTGTGGCCGTTCTCCACGCTGGGCTGGCCGGACGACACGCCGGACCTGCGCCGCTACTACCCGACGTCCGTCATGGAGACCGGCTACGACATCATCTTCTTCTGGGTCGCCCGGATGATGATGCTGGGCCTGCACCTCACGGATCAGGAGCCGTTCCACACCGTCTACCTGTCCGGCCTCATCCGCGATCCGCAGGGGCAGAAGATGTCCAAGACGAAGGGCAACGTCGTGGACCCGCTCGGGGTCATCGACGAGACCGGCGCCGATGCCCTGCGGTTCGCCGTCATCCACGGCGCGAGTCCCGGGCAGGACCAGCGATTCGGATCCACCAAGCTCGAGAACGCGCGCAACTTCGCGAACAAGCTGTGGAACGCTACCCGCTACGTCGTGGGGGCACGCCCGCCCTCGATCGCGGCCGATGCCGAGCGGCGCCTGCCCGACGAGCGACACCTCGGCCCCGCCGACCGCTGGATGCTGTCGCGGGCGGCGGCCACGGTGGAGGCGGTCGATGCCGCGATGGCGTCGTACGCCTTCGGCGAGGTCACCCGCATCCTCTACGACGCCATCTGGAGCGAGTTCTGCGACTGGGGCGTGGAGCTGGCGAAGGTGCGCCTCGGCGACGAGGCACGCTCGAGCGAGGAGCGCGAGGCCACGTGGTGGACGCTCGTCGAGGTCCTCGACACCTACCTGCGCGCCCTCCACCCGGTGATGCCGTTCGTGACCGAGGCACTGTGGGCGGCGATCCCGCACCGGACCAGCGACCCGGACCTGCTCATCGTGGCCCGCTGGCCCGGGGTGGGGGAGCGCGACGCGGCGACCGAGGCGGAGGTCGAGGTCCGTGCTCGACCTGATCCGCGGGATCCGCAACGCGCGTTCCGAGGCGCACCTGGAACCCGGCGCGTGGCTGGCCGCCGAGAGTCGTCGTCCCGCCCGCCCTCGGTGCCACGTTCGAGGCCCTCCGTCCGGCGATCGAGCGCCTGGCGCGCGTCCGCCCCCTCGACCGACGCCTCACCCGCGAGGGCCTCGACGGCGAGTCCAGGCTCACTCACGGTGATCGCCGGCGACCTCGAAGCCGATCGTCCATCCGGCGGCCGACGAGGCCGATCCCGCCGCCGCCGCGCTGGAGCGAGCGCGGCTTGGAGCGCGACCTCGCGGAGGCGGCCGGGTGGCTGGACGCGGCACGCCTGCGATTGGCCGATGAGCGCTTCGTCGACGAAGGCGCCCCCGGCGATCGTGGAGCAGGCCCGAGCACGGGAAGCGGAGCTCGCCGACCAGGTGGAACGACTCGAGGAACGCCTCGCCCGATGATCCGGGGCGCGGACAAGGAGGAGTGATGCAACAGACGCGATCAGTCGGTCTCGGTCTCGCGACCATGCTCCTCGTCGCGGCCTGCGCGACCCAGTCGACCAGCACGCCGAGCGGGGCGGCGACGCCGGTATTGGCCACGCCCAGCGCATCTCCGAGCCCCACCGCGAGGGTCCCCAACGCGGAGCTGACCGCGGCCCTTGACGGCCGGTTCACCGGCACCACGATCGACGTATTCGGTCCGTGGGTCGAGGCCGAGGGATCGTCGTTCGACGAGAGCCTCGACGCCTTCCGCGATGCGACCGGGATCAACGTCCTCTACTCCGGGAATCGCCAATTACGAGACCGTACTCGACGTGACGCGTGGATGGCGGTCTCGCCCCGGACATCGCGCAGGTCGGACAACCGAGTCGCCTGCGGTCCTACCAGGCGGACGACCAGCTGGTCGCCGCTGACCGATGTGCTCGACGCGGCGGCTCTCGCGGCATCCCTCAATCCGTCCTTCGATCGACCTTGCGACCGTCGATGGCGACCTTTACGGCCTCTACTACACGCAGGACGTCGAGTCGATCGTCTGGTACCCGGTCAAGGCCTTCGCGGACAAGGGGTACACGATCCCGACGACGTGGGATGGAGCTCGTCGCCCTCAGCGACCGGATCGTCGCCGACGGCAGCAGCCCATGGTGCACGTCCATGGAGCACGGCGACCAGACCGGTTGGGTCGCGACGGATTGGCTGGAAGACATCGTCCTGCGCACAGCCGGTGTCGACGTGTACGACCGGTGGGTCGCTCATGAGATCCCGTTCGACGATCCGGCGGTCCTCGCTGCGGCCGAGTCGATGCGGAAGATGTGGTTCACCGAGGACTACGTATTCGGTGGCACGACGCGGATCAATGGCACCTGGGTCGGTGACTCGCAGACCCCGATGTTCGACCAGGGTGGACCCAAGTGCTGGATGCACAAGCAGGCCGCGTGGATCGCTGACTTCTGGCCGAAGGACGCGGATGACAACGCCCTCTACACGCCTGGGGTCGACAGCTCGTTCTTCGCCTTCCCATCGATCGATGCGGCCGAACGGCAGTCCCCTTGTGGGCAGCGGCGACATGTTCGTCATGTTCCGGGACCGGCCCGAGGTGCGTGCGCTCATGCAGTGGTTCTCGACGACGGATGCGGTCAAGGACCAGGTGGCCACGGGCACGTTCCTTGCCGCCAACAACACGGTCCCTGCCCAGTGGTACGCGAGCTACCCCGCATCCGGCCTCGCCGAGATCGCGCGGACGGCGACAGCCCTTCGATACGACGGGAGCGACGCGATGCCGAGGGCGGTCGGCAACGGGTCGTTCTGGACGGGTATGGTCCAGTGGGTCACGCAGAACGGTGAAGGGACGAGGGACATCTTCGCCGAGATCGAGGAGAGCTGGCCATGATGTCCGCATGACCTTGCGCGACGAGATCCTCGAGCAGCCCGCGGTCGCCGCCGCGTTCCTCGCTCGTTCGGAGGAGCCGGTTCGTCGGCTCGCGGAGACCATCACGGCGCGGGCGGTCGACCACGTGGTCATCGCGGCCCGTGGGACGAGCGATCACGCTGCGATCTACGCCCAGTACGTCCTCGGGATCCGGCACGGGCTGTCGGTGGGCCTGGGGACCCCCTCGGTCATCTCCCTGTACGGCGCCGAGCCCCGCCTGGACCGGTCGCTGGTGATCGGGATCAGCCAGTCCGGTGCGTCACCGGACGTGGTGGGCGTCGTCGCGGCAGGACGTCGGCAGGGGGCGCCAACGCTCGCGATCACCAACGATCCGACATCGGCCCTGGCCGCGGCCGCGGAGACGACGATCGACCTTGGCGCGGGGCCCGAGCTGGCGATCGCGGCCACCAAGACCTACACCACCGAGCTCCTCGCGGTCGCGGCACTGTCCGCAGCGTTGAGCGGTCGCGAGGAGGACGCTCTGGCGCTCCGGGCGATCCCGGACGCACTTGCGGGCGCGCTGACCCTGGAGCCCTTGGCCGAGACGATGGCCCGCGACCAGGCGGGGGCGGACCGGCTCCTGGTGATCGCGCGCGGCTACGAGTACCCGACGGCGCGAGAATGGGCCCTCAAGCTCAAGGAACTCGCCCGGGTCTTCGCCGACCCGTACTCCGCGGCCGACTTCGAGCACGGCCCGGTCGCCCTCCTCGAGGATGGGGTCCCGGTGCTCTCCATCGTCCGGCCCGGCCCGGCACGTGACGGTCTCGTGCGTTCGCTGACGCGTCTTCGCGACGACCTCGACGCCGAGCTTGCCATCGTCTCCGATGACGACCAGGCCCTGGCCCTGGCGCGCTGGCCGTTCCCGATGCCGGCCGGCACACCCGAGTGGCTGGGACCGATCGTCTCGATCGTGGTGGGGCAACTGCATGCCCTGCATCTCACCCGGGCCCGCGGCCTCGACCCGGAAGCGCCGCGGAACTTGCGCAAGGTCACGCGGACCCACTGATCCCGACGGCCCGAGCGTCCGTGCTGCGCGGCCCTGCTACCATGACGGCCGACCCAGTCGATCGATGGAGTCCGTCCGTGCCGCTCGATTTCCTGAAGCGAAAGAACACCGATGACGCCGCTGCCGCGGATGCCGCTGCGCAGGCCGCGTCCCCTGGCACCGTCCTCGGGGAAGAGGTCGTCGCCCAGGAGTTCCAGCTCAAGCTGTACTACGCGGGCAAGACCAGCGAAGGGGTCCGGATGAAGACCGGGCCACAGGCGATGGCCGAGCTGCCCACCATGCTGGTGGGCCTTGCGAAGTCCGAGATCGAGCTCGTCGACCCGCTGCCCATCGAGTTCAGCGAGGCGACGCCGACCATCGCCCGTCCCTCCGAGGCGATGCAGTGGCTCAATGCCCACCACGTCCATTCGCCGATCACCCGGCACGCGCTGGTGGTCCTCGAGTCGATCGATGCCATCGATCTCGCCTTCGATACGTTCGTCTGCGCGATGCTCGACGGTGAGGTCGACACGAGCGGGTACCCGGAGTACAACGCGATCGTCGGCGGCGTGGCCGCACACTGGGATGAAGCAACGGGCGACATGATCTGCCGGGCCGTCGTCGGCTGGGGCGGTCGAGGGGTCCGCGGCGACACGGACCGGATCGGCGCGAAACTGCTGGCCGGCATCCTGACCAACATCCTGGCCAACCACTTCGCGATGGGCCTGACGGCCGTCGAACGACCGATGCCGGCGTCCGGTCGCGGTGGCCTCGTCTGCGCCCACTGCGGGTTCGCGTCGGCGCACGAGCGGGCGTTCTACTGCCCCAAGTGCGGCATGCGTCTCCTCCGCGGCTGATCCCCGGCGCCCGACCGTGCCCCGATACGACTACGACTGCGCCGCGTGCGGGACGCGGTTCGAAGTCGCGCACGGCGTGACGGCTGATCCGCCGACCACCTGCCCGATCTGCGGCGCTGGTCCCATCAAGAAGGCGTTCGCGCCACCCACGATCCATTTCAAGGGGTCCGGCTGGGCGAAGAAGGAACGACGCTCCGCGGTCGCGCCCGGAGCGACCAGGACCACCGGGGGGGATGCGGTCCCGGCGGCCGGCGAGTCGGGCGTCGGCAAGGGCGATGTCGGCAAGGGCGATGCCGGAACAGGCGATGCCGGCAAGGGCGATGCCGGAACAGGCGATGCCGGCAAGGAACGCGCCGCAGCGACGGCGACCGAGACGCCCGCAGCCGCGAAGACGACCACGGCCCCCAGCCCCACCGCGGACTGACGATGGCCGGCGCCGCGGACTGGATCACGCTCGCGGAGGCCCAGGAGATCCTGGCCAGCGTCAACGTGCACTTCACGACGTCCACGATCGGTGCCTGGGCAAGGGCGGGGCGGCTCCAGAGCATCAAGCTCGGTGGCCGCCGGTTCGTACGGCGGGGGGAAGTCCGCGCGCTGGTGACGGCGCCGCGCCGGGTGTCCGCTGACACGATCCAGGCCAGCCTCTTCGAAGACCTGAAAGACTGACTCGCGGTCGATGGATCCCGCGGCGATCCTGGAGCGCGTACTGGACGAGCCACGCGTCGCGTATGTCCGCGAGGTCCTCGATACCTATGGTCGGGCGGCCGGCGGACTGCTCGCCAACGGCCTCGCGTTCGCGGCGTTGTTCGCGGTCATCCCGATCGCGCTCGTGACCCTGGGGCTCGCCGGGGTCGTGGCCGGCGATCCGCGGGTCCAGGCTGCCCTGGCCGAGGCGCTGGTCGATGTGTTCCCGCCGTTGAAGGAGCTCATCGACGGCGCCCTCACCGCGTTGACCAGCGGGGCGGCGGCGGCGTCGATCATCGGCTTTGTCGGCCTGGTATGGACCGTGAGCCAGTTCTACGTGACGCTCGACGTCGCCTTCTCGCGGATCTTTTCCGCCGAGCCTGAACGAGACGTGTTCCGCCGGACCGCTCGAGGGTTCGTCTGGGTCGGCCTGCTCTTGGCCGCGGTCATCGCTCTGCTCGTGTTCGGCACGCTCATCGTGGGTCTGGAGACCCTGGCACCGGGACAGACACCGGTCGGGCCCACGGTCGCGGGGCTCCTCGTCTCGCCACCGGTCCTGATCGCGGGAGCGATCCTGCTCGTCGCGATCCTCTACCGGGTCGTGCCGCCGCGGGCGCCGACCTGGCGGGCCGTTGTCGCGCCAGCCGTGACGGTCGGTCTCGTGATCGTCGTCCTGAGCCAGCTGTTCGTCTTCCTGGCGCCGCGGCTCGTCGGGATCGCGGCGCTTGCCGGATCGCTCGCGACGGCGTTCATCGCGCTCGCGTGGCTGTCGTTCACGTTCCAGGCGTTGCTATACGGCGCTGCCTGGGTTCGTGTCCGCGACGATCGCGGTCGAGCCGGTACCGGTTCAGCCCTGGCGGGTCCCGCAGCGGCGGCAGAACCGGGCACTCGCGGAGAGTGACAGCCCGCAGTTGACGCACGGGGCGACGGTGGCAACCGGTCGCGCCGAGGCGACGAGTGGCAGTGCCGCGACCTCGCGAGCCGACTCCTCCCACAGGGACTCGAGCGAGCCTCCGGCCTGCGCCTGATGCCCGCCAAGACCAGCCGCCGGACGCTGACTCGGCCATTCCGGCTGCGCGGGCCACTGCGGTTCGGCGGCGGGGGTCGGCGGGATCGGGGCAACCGGCGCGACGGGCTGGGCCGGTGTGGGGACGTCGGCCGGCGATTCGGGGGCGACGATCTGCCAGGTGGGCTGCTCCACGATATCGACGCGGGGTGCCTCCGTCGCGACCGGTGCCTCGGCGGCGACCGGTGCCTCAGCCGCGACCGGTGCCTCGGCGGCGACCTCGATCTCCGGGGCCGCCGGCTCGGCGACGGGCTCGGGCGTGACGGCGTCGAATGCGAGTGCGGCTGCGGAGAGGGCGGCGATCGGCGGCGCGTCGACGTCCTCGACGACCGGCTCCACGGTCGGGAGATCCGCAACGGCTTCCTCGACGACCGGCGCCTCGGCAGTCGCCGGAACCTCGACCGCGGACGCCTCGGCGACCGTCGTCTCCACGGCCTCGACCGGGGTCTCGGCGACGACCGGCACGATCTCCTCGTCGACCGGAGCGACCTCGAGGACCTCCGCCGCGGCCGCAGCGGCTGCGAGCGGCGCCACCTCGATCGGCTGGTCGGTCGTGGCCTGCTCCCGCTCGAAGGCGGCGATCTCATCGTCGAGACTCTGGCCCGGGCGGAACTTCTGGAAGAAGGCACTGGTCTGGCCCGCGGCCGCGGCGGCTCGACCATGCACATCGTCCGGATCGATCGCGGCCACAGACTCCGGTGCCGGTGCCTCGACGACCGGCTCCACGACCGGTTCCGTGGCCTGCGTCACCATCGACTGGGCGTTCTGGTCGGCGAGCTGGCCGAGGTCGGGTACGTCGGCCGGCAGCGAATTCGAGCATGACGGCTTCGGAGGTGGCCTCGACCGCTTCCGGAGAGACGAACCCGCCCTCGAGTGCTGCCACCTCGGGCGCCGCCACCTCGGGCGCCGCGTCGTCGCTCGGGGGCTCGGTCACGGCCGCGAAGCCGCCGAGCGATGCCAGGCGCGTCGCCATGTCGATGGGCTCGATCCCGGCGCCGTCTTCGAGGATCTGGTCCACCGCGTGGTGCCGGCGCCTCGTCCGCGGCCTCCGCTTCTTGCATCAGGTCCGAGGTGGGCCAAGCCATCGGGCTCGAAATCGTCGACGGCGGCGTGCCCGTTCGCGCCATTCGCGCCATTCGTCCCACTGAAGCCATTCGTTCCGTTGGCCCCGTTGGAGCCGTTGGCCCCGTTGACCGACAGGAACCCGCCGTTCCGGTCCAGGTCCGGGAATGGCGCCGGGAGGATCTCGTGCCCGAGATGCGGGGCGCAGGAGAGGCAGCTGCCTTCGGCCTCGTTCCAGCAGTTGCCGCAGGTGTACTGGCGGCAGGTCATGCAGAAGTTGAAGGTCTTGTGGAAGGCGTCGAGCTGGAACGACGTGAGCTCGCGGTCGGTCTCGCTGCGTGCCGCGGCCATCGCCTCGTCGATCGACGAGTCGTCGGATAGCACGAAGTTCTTCAGGCCACGGGAGAGGACCTTGATGCCCTTCAGGCGCGCACCCTTGGGCGCAGCCAATTCGAAGGTGTAGCGCGTGCCACACCGTTCGCAGAAGGATTCGGTCAGGATCTCGGGCATCAGGCTCCCGCCGCACAACAGGACATGTTCGGAGGCAGTCACCCCCGAACACGTGCGAGATTATACCTTCGCCGTTCGGACGCCCCTCGGACGGGGGTACCGCGTCCCGCCCGCGGATGGTCCGGGGCCCGACGGGGGTTCCGCGGGACCTCTGCTAGACTCCCCGACCGACCATGCCGCCGCTGTCCGCCATCGAGCGGTTCTTCGAACGCCTCTTCGAGCGACCGTCCGCGCGCCTCTTTCGCGCACGCCTTCAGCCGGTGCAGTTGCAGCGTCGCATCGAGCGGGCGATGGAGTCCGAGCGTCTCGCGGCCGCTGATCGGACGCTCGTTCCGAATCGGTTCGTGGTCCATCTCCACCCGGCCGACCTCACCGCCTTTGGCGATATGACGACCTCGCTCGCATCGGAACTCGCGGACGGCGCCCTCGTCTTCGCCCGTTCGCGCCACTACACGCTCGTGGACCGGCCGCGCGTCGACCTGCTCAGTGATCCCACCGTGGAGCGTGCCGATATCCGGGTCATCGCCCGGTTCGCCGATCCCATCGCCGGGCACGAGCGCCGTGACCTGCGCCCGGCGCACGATGGCGATCACGATGGCGGCGACGGAGACCCTGCCGGACATGGCGGACCCACCGACACCATGGTCTTCACCGTCCCGCGTCCGACCGCGCCGGCGGCCCGACTCCGAGTCGTGGACCCGACCGGCGGCCAGCGCACCGTAGAGTTCGACGGTACCGGGCTGACGATCGGCCGGGCGTCGGACAACGACCTGGTCTTGCCCGACGGTCGCGTGTCCCGTCACCACGCACGGCTGTCCGGGCGGCGCGGGACGCTCGTGTACTCGGACCTGGGCAGCACGAACGGGTCGCGGGTCAACGGCGTCGCGGTGGGAGAGCTCGTCCTGGGCGCGGGCGATCGCATCGAGTTGGGCGACACCGCCATCGTCGTCGAGGTGGCCGGGGACGTGACCTGACGTGGACGGGTTCCTGCTGATCGTCTGGATCCTCCGGATCCTGTTCCTCGCCCTTCTCTACCTCTTCCTCTACCGGGTGTCCGATCCCTCTTGCGTGACTTGCGGTCCGCCGCTCGAGAGCCCGGGACGTCGCTCGGCCGGCTCATCGTGGTCGCCTCGCCCGCCGGGGAACCGGCTACCGGCCGGTCGTTCGATCTCGACGCGATCACCACCCTGGGACGCGACGTCAACAACGCCATCGTCATCGAGGACCCGTTCGCCTCGTCGGACCACGCCGTCCTGACCTATCGCGGCCGCGGCTGGTTCATCGAGGACCTGGGAAGCACCAATGGGACGTATGTGAACGGCCGCGTCGTCTCGGCCGTGGCACCGCTGGGATTCGGCGATGAGTTGTCCATCGGGCAGGTGCGGTTGCGGCTCGAGCGGGCCCGCCACGCATGACCGCGGTGGGGAAGGGCGCGGCCACCGCGTCGTTGCCGCGGATCCTTGGTCCGGTCCGGCCCCGTGCGCGCTGGACCGAGACCCGACTGCTCGCCCTCGTCGCCGTCGCCCTCGTCGTGGGCAGCGTGTCGCTCGGCATGACGCTGACCGGCGAGCTGGCACCCGTACGACGTCCCCGGCCTGGCCATCTATCTGGGCGCCCTCGGCATCGCCCATCTCGCCCAGGTCCTCGCGGGTCGTCGGTCGGACCAGGTCCTGCTACCGGTGGTGGGGATGCTGGGTGGCCTGTCGCTCCTGCTCATGCAGCGACTGCCGCAAGGCCTGGTGACCATGGACCTGGGTGACACGACGCTCGGCCTCGGTGAGGTCCAGCTCCTCTGGCTCGTCCTGGCGATCGGCGTCGCGACGACGCTCGGGATCGTCGTTCGCTCGGATACGTGGTTGCGCCGCTACAAGTACACGTGGGCGGCGATCGGCATCGGGCTGCTGCTCCTCACGTTCGTCTCGGGTTCGGAGATCGGCGGGCAGCGACTGACGCTGCGGATCGGTCCGTTCAGCGGCCAGCCGTCGGAGCTCCTCAAGGTCATCCTCGTCGATCTTCCTGGCGGGCTACCTCTCGGAGAACCGGCCGCTGCTTATCGAGCAGGACACGCGCGTCGGCCCGTTCCGTCTCCCGCCACTCCCGTACCTCGCGCCGATGGTCGCGATGTGGGCGATCGCCCTCGGCATCGTCGTCGTCCAGCGCGACCTCGGCGCCGCTCTGCTGTTCTTCGCCGTGTTCCTGGCGCTCACCTATGCCGCGACGGGGCGACTGAGCCTGGTCGTCATCGGACTCGTCCTGTTCCTGCTGGGTAGCGCGCTGATGGCGAGCCTGTTCGACCATGTCCAGGCCCGCATCGACATCTGGATCGATCCGTTCGCGGATCCGCTCGGGGCGGGTTACCAGGTCGTCCAGTCGCTTCATGCCTTCGCCCGCGGCGGGCTGCTCGGGATGGGTCTCGGCAACGGCCTGCCCGAAGTCGGGGGCCGTATGCCGATCCCCGAGGTCCACACCGACTTTCCCCTCGCGGCCCTGGGCGAGGAGCTCGGGCTCATCGGCGTCGTGGCGATCCTGGGGTTGTATCTCGTGGTCGTGGAGCGCGGGCTGCGGATCGGTGCGTCCGCCGCGGACGACTTCCGGTCCATCCTCGCGACCGGCCTCGCACTCGTGGTGGGCGTCCAGGCCTTCATCATCGCCGCCGGCAATCTCAAGGTGCTGCCGCTGACCGGAGTCACGCTGCCGTTCATCAGCTATGGCGGTTCGTCGCTGCTCGCGAACGCCCTGGTCGTCGGCTTGCTCCTCGCGCTCTCGGACAAGGGGGTCGAGCCGCCCCCGGCGCCATCCACCGGTGGTCGGTGGTCACGCTTCCGCCGGGGATCCGCCTGATGCTCACGACCGGGTCGCGCCGACGCCCCCTCGGGCGGACGATCGTGCACGTTGCGCTGGTGCTCTCGATCGCCTTCGGGACGCTGGCGGCTGCCGCCGGCTACTGGGCCGTGGTCCGCGCCCCCGAGCTCGTCCGTTCGCCGTTCGATCCTGCGGTCATCGCGGCAGCCCGCACCGTTCCACGCGGGCTGATCGTGGACCGTGACGGCGCGACCCTTGCACGGAACGAGACCGACGACAACGGGGAGTCCTATCGCGTCTATGCGAGCCGCAGCATCAGCCAGGTGGTGGGGTACGCCTCACCGCAATACGGCCGCGCCGGCCTCGAGCTCGCCTACGACGCCGAGCTCGCGGGACTGGCTGGCGACCCGCTCACCGACATGTTCCGCAAGTTCCGTCGCCGATCCGTACGACCCGAAGGACCTCACGCTGTCCCTGTCCCTCGACCTCCAGAAGGCGGCGGTGTCTGCGCTCGGGGATGACCGCGGAGCCATCGTGATGCTGGATCCTCGCAACGGCGAGGTGCTCGCCCTGGCATCCACGCCCACCTATGACGCCTCGGCCATCGCCGACCCCTCGACCGCGACCAAGACGTTCGAGGCGCTGCTCGCCGACGAGCGCCAGCCGTTGCTGCCACGCGCCACGCTGGGCCGTTATGTCCCGGGTCGGTCTTCAAGGTCGTCACCGCCGTCGCGGGTCTCGGGTCCGGCGCGGTCACGCCGGCGACGACCTACGACGAGCAGCCGGCGGCCGAGGACGATGGGCTGCTCGTGGACGGGTTCCGCATCCGCGACGGCCACCATCCCGAGACCGGCGACACGGCCCTGGACCTCATCGGGGCGACCGAGGCATCGTGCAACATCTGGTACGCCCTGACCGGGCTGGAGGTCGGCGGCGCCGACCTCGTCGAGTACGCGGAGCGGCTCGGATTCGGTGCGACCATCCCGTTCGACCTGCCGACCGCCGGTCTCGCAGGTGACGAACGGCTCGGGCGATGCGCCCGGTGGCTTCGTCGATGACGTGGAACTGCGCGAACGCCGCCTACGGCCAGGCTGAGACGTTCGTGACGCCGTTCCAGATGGCCGTCGTCGCCGCCACCGTGGCCAATGACGGCGAGTTGCTCCGGCCGCGCCTCGTGACGGAGATCGCGGGTCGGAACGGGACGCGCGAGATCGGGCAGGAGTCGATCCGCCGGGTCATCGGCAGCGACGATGCCGCGGCGATCACCGCCGCGATGGTGGAGGCCGTCGAGGGCGATCTGGGTCGTCGGTTCACGGCGGGCGCGAAGGTCGCCAGGCGTCACGACCGCCGGCAAGTCCGGAACGGCCGAATTGGGTGGGTCGGGGGAGCCGCACTCGTGGTTCATCGGATTCGCGCCAGCCGAGGCGCCGCGTGTCGCCATCGCGGTGCTCGTGGAACAGGGCGGTCGCGGCGGCGAGGTCGCCTCGCCGATCGCGGGGGACCTGATGACCGCCTACCTGGAGTCGATCGAATGACCGACGACGAGTCCACACCGAGCGACGACGGCGCCGCGTCGAGGGCGCCGGCGGCCCCGGAGGAGACGCCCCGTGAGCGGAGACCGATCATCGAGCGCATCGGGATGGCCGCGATCGCCGCGGTCCTCGCGATCCTGTTCGGCGGCGTCGCCGTGGCGGCCTGGTTCGGCGGCGAACCGTTCCTCGCGGTGATGGGCGGGATCGGGTGCCTGATGACCGCCTGGGTCGGCGGGCTGACGCTGTTCCGGGGCTGATCGTCGCGTGACAGCGCGCCTGCCCGCCCGCGCCCCTCAGTCGCCGCCGTAGGCCCGCCAGGCCCGAAGGACCTCGGCCACGCCCCACGCCTGGAACGGGACAACCGCGCGGCATGAACGGCGGCTCGGGCTCCAGGATCTCGGATACGGATCCGAGACCAGCTTCGTCGAGGTGGCGATGCGAACGGACGGAGGGCGTCCAGGGCGGCCTCCGGGCCGCCGCCGAACCGGGCGACGGCGTCCGCATACGGCCCGATGAGCCACGTCCAGACGGTGCCCTGGTGGTACGCGCCGTCGCGCTCGTACCGGTCGCCCTGGTACCGGCCGCGGTACGCCGGGTCGGACGGCGCGAGCGACCGCAGGCCCGAGGGGAACGTGCAGTTCGCGATCCACCGGCCGCCAGGACGGAACGAGCGACGGCAGCATCCACGAGGGGGTGGGGGAGCGACAGGGCTAGCAGCTGGTTCGGTCGCAGCGACGGGTCGTCGCCGTCGGGGCCATCGACGACGTCGAGCAGGTACCCGAGTTCCGGGCGCCAGAACCGGCCACGGAACGAGGTCTCGGCCACGCTCCGGCGAGGGCCAGGAGCGCCGGAGCGTCATCCCATTCGGCCGACCCGGCGCAGCGCGTTGACCCAGAGCGCCTGGATCTCGACGGGCTTGCCACGACCGCGGGGTCACGACCCAGTCGTCCACCTTCGCGTCCATCCAGGTGAGCTGGACCCCGTCGGCACCACATCGCAGCAGCCCGTCGTCTGGGTCCATGCCGATCCCGAACCGCGTCCCGGCGACGTGGGCGTCGACGATGGACCGCACGGCCGGCACGCAGCTCCTCGAGCAGGGCGCGATCGCCGGTCGCCCGGACCCATTCGCCGATCGCATGGATGAACCAGAGCGAGGCATCCACCGTGTGGTACGCGGGCTCGCGGGACGGATCGTCCGGGAAGTCGTTCGGGATGAGGCCGTCGCGCACGAACCGAGCGAAGGACCGAAGGATGGTGGCCGCTTCGGCGGTCCGCCCGGTCGCGAGGACAGAGTCCCGGGAGCGCGATCATCGTGTCGCGGCCCCAGTCGTTGAACCAGGGATAGCCGGCGATCACGGTCCGACCGTCGGGCTCCCCGGCGATCGCGCGGCGCACCAGGAAGGCGTCGGCGGCGAGCGTGAGCCGCGAGCGCATCGATCGATCGTCGTGGCCGTCGATGCCGGCGGACCGCCGCAGCCCGGCATCCCGTTCGCGTGCCGCAGCAAGGGCCGCCTCGGGTGGTTCCGGATCGTGGGTTTCCGCGGTGAGGATCAAGGTGAACGGTGCCGCGGCGGAGACGTTCGCCTCGACGCGGACCGGCGCCCACAGGTCCTGCACGTCGGTCAGGCCGCGATCGGTCTCCTCGGCCAGGCGGACGTCGTGGACCCAGCGCTCCTCGGCCGCGATGCGCCCGCCAGGCGCCAGGATCCGCAGCGGCCCGGCCGGCGTGCCGTCCGCCGCGCGCGCGGGGGCGTGGTGGTCTCGTTCGGTCACCAGCGGGACGAGGTGCAGGGCGACCGTCCGGTCCGTCGGCCCGTCGACGTGCATAGCGGACGTACGTCGTGTTCGACGCCTCGGCCATCCAGATCGTCTTCTCGATGCGCACGCCGTCCAGGACGGTCGTGAACACCGCGAGGCGGCCGTCCATCCGGACCGCCCAGGTCGGCCCGGGATCGATGGGCTGCCCACCGACGACGACCGCTTCCTCGAGGCCGGCGACGAGCATCGTCCGGTCCACCGGCGGCCGCAGCGCCGCGATCAGGAGCCCGTGGTAGGCCCGCGCCGGGACCCCGCTCGGGGTGCCCATCGCGTACCCGCCCAGACCGTTGGTGACGAGCCATTCCACGAAGACTGAACCATTCGGGTCGTTTCGCACGTCATGCATGGTGACGACTCCGGATGTGCGAGGGAACCGGATGGGCGAGACCGACGTACTATCTCCCGACACCACGCCTCCCCAGCCGTGGTCCCGCCACTCCCCGAGCCCCCAACCGATGGCGGCACTGCCGCCCCGTCGCCCCACCCGCGAGAGAGGCCGATGACGAAGATCCAGGAAACCGGGGACAAGGTCCTCGCCAACGTCGAGCGTGTCATCGTCGGCAAGCATCACGAGGTCCGCCTGGCGCTGGTCGCCCTCCTGTGCCGCGGTCACCTCCTCATCGAGGACGTGCCGGGCACCGGCAAGACGGTCCTGGCCAAGGCCATCGCCCGCAGCCTGGGCTGCACGTTCCGGCGGATCCAGTTCACGCCGGACCTGCTGCCGTCGGACGTGACCGGCCTCTCGATCTACAACCAGAAGACGCAGGAGTTCGAGTTCCGGCCCGGGCCCGATCATGAGCCAGGTCGTGCTCGCGGACGAGATCAACCGGGCGACGCCCAAGACGCAGTCGAGCCTCCTCGAGTGCATGGAGGAGCGCCAGGCCACGATCGACGGCATCACCCATCCGATGCCGGATCCGTTCCTCGTCATCGCCACGCAGAACCCGATCGAGTACGAGGGCACGTTCGCCCTGCCCGAGGCGCAGCTCGACCGGTTCATGCTGCGGATCCGCCTGGGGTACCCGCAACCGATCGAGGAGATCGTCATCCTCGACGAGCAGAAGCGGAGCCACCCACTCGAGGAGCTCGAGGAGGTGCTCGCGGCCCAGGACCTGCGCGACCTGCAGTCGGCCGTTCGCGAGATCTACGTCGACTCGACCGTGTCCGACTACATCGTGCGCGTCGTGAACGCCACGCGGCAGCACCCCGATGTGTATCTGGGCGCGTCGCCCCGCGGATCGATCGCGCTCTACCGCGCCGGCCAGGCGCTGGCCGGGCTGCTGGGCCGCGACTACGTCATCCCGGACGACATCAAGGCGCTGGCGGAACCCGCCCTCGCCCATCGGCTGATCATCAAGACCAGCTCGTCGATCCACGACGTCCAGGCGGGCCAGGTCGTCCGCGAGATCCTCGACGCCACGCTCGATCGACGGTGTCCGCCCGACCGGCGGCGGGCCGACCGAGCTGCGACCCGACCACGAGTCACGCCGGTACCGCGGGCGGCTGACCGATCGGCCGAGCGACCGCGACCACGCCCCCCGCGCGAAGGGACCCGCTCCGATGATGCGACGACTCCAGGCGCTGGCCATCGCCACGATCCTGGTCGTCGCTGCCTTCTCGACGGGACTCCCGTTCCTCTTCTACCTGCTCTACCTCGCGATCCTCGTCGTCGGCGGTTCGTACGTGCTGGTCCGGCTCGGCCTGTCCGATCTCGAAGCCGGATACGCCGTGAGCCAGCTGCACGGGCACGTCGGCGACCGGATGCGCGTCACCTACACGTTGCGCAACAGCAGTCGGATCCCCAAGCCGTGGCTGGAGATCCACAACCCGACGACCCTCCCGGGCGGGCTGCCGGGACGGGCGATCACGCTGGGCGGACGGAGCGAGCGATCGTGGCTCATCCGCGCCCCGCTGACCCGCCGCGGCCACTTCCGCATCGAGCCGCTCCACATCCGGACCGGGCGACCCGTTCGGGTTCTTCGAGGCCGCGGCGACGGTCGGCCAGGGCGTCAGCGTCGTCGTGTACCCGCGCCTGGAGCCGCTCCCGATGTGGCGCCTTCCGTCGGCGAGTCTCGAGGGTAGCCACGCGATGCCGGAGCGCACGCTGCAGACCACGCCGCTGGCGATGACGGTGCGACCGTACGCCCCAGGCGACAGCATGAACCGCATCCACTGGAAGTCCACGGCGCGTCACGGCGATATCCAGGTCAAGGAGTTCGACCTGGAGCAGACGGCCGATGCGTGGATCATCCTGGACCTGCAGCGGAGCGTCCAGGCCGGGCATGGCGACGAGTCCACCGCTGAAGCTGCCATCCGCGCGGCGGCATCGATCGCGGACAAGGCGCTCACGGAGAACCGCGCGGTGGGGATGACCGTCAATGCCGGGCGGACGGCGTACCTGCCCGCCGACCGGGGTGGCCGACAGCACCAGAAGATCATGCAGCTCCTGGCCGCGGTGGACGCCGATTCGTCCACGCCGCTCGTCGAGACGCTCATCGCCTCGGTCGGCCGGCTACGGCGGGGGATGACCGCGGTCATCATCACGCCCTCGCTGGATGCAGCATGGGTCCGTCCGCTCGCTGCCTTGCGCGCCCGTGGCGTCTCATGCGTCGTGGTGACCGTGGATGCCGCGGCGTATGCCCGGGTGGAGGCCGAGGCCCGGACCGCGACGACCGGGATCGCGCCGGTCGCGGACGCCGCAGCCGATGAAGCGACCGCCAAGCGCGCCCGAGCGCTACGCCACGCATTGGCCGAGTACGAGCTCCGTGCCTTCACGGTGACACCGGGACGGCCGCTCGGCGAGGTCCTGGCCGGATGACTCTGACGACGCGATCCGGGCAGCGCATCCCCCTGGCTCCACGCGAGGGCTGGCTGACGCTCGGCCTCGTGCTGCTGCTCTGCCTGTCGCTCGCCTGGTCGCTCGACGACGCGCTGCTCGTGCTGGGCAAGGACGAGTACACGGACTTCCTGACCTGGACCGCGGTGGGCGGCGTCCTGCTCGGGTTCCTCGGGGCCGTGGTCGGCTGGGGTCGCTGGCGGACCTACCTCATCGGCGCCCTGTTCGCCGCCCTGCTTGACCCCGTTGCTGGTCGGCTGGGTCGTGATCCCGGCCGGTGCCGCGCCGGCCGAGCTCTTCCGCGCGACGGCGGAGGAAGTCGTGACCGCCTGGCGCGACCTCATCGTCGAGAACGACCTCTCGACGCCGGCCTACGGCCATCACCTGCTCGTGCTGGGCCTGATCGTCTGGGCGTCATCGATGTTCGCGAGCTTCGCGGCGTTCGGCCACCGGCGACCGCTGAACGCCGTCGTCGCTCATCGGGTTCCTGCTCGTCGCGAACATGAGCCTGACGGTCGCGGGACCAGCTGGCCTACCTGGTGCTCTACTCGCTGGCGTCGCTGTTCCTGCTCATCCGGTTCCACACGTTCGACGAGCAGGCCGACTGGATCCGTCGTCGGATCGGCGACCCGGCCGCGATCTCCGGGCTCTATCTACGCGGCGGCACGATCTTCATCGTGACCGCGGTGCTGGGATCACTGCTGCTTACGAACGTCGCGGCGTCGAGGCCCCTGGCCGGCGTCTGGACGGACATGGGCGGTCGCGTGATCGAGTGGTCGCAGTTCCTCGAGCGGTACCTGCCGGTGTCGGGGTCGGGTCGTTCCATCGGGCCCGCGTTCGGCGCCGAATCGCGGATCGATGGCGTGTGGCAGACGAGCGACGGCGTCGCCCTGACCTGGCGGTCGCCGATCACCCTCGAGAATCCCCCGTACTTCGCCGCCGCGATCTACGACCAGTTCCACCTCACGGGTTGGCGCATGAGCGAGACGACCGCGATCGAGCGCGGCGCTGACGATGAACTGCTCGTCGATACGGCCGACGCCCTGGTCACCACGGGTCGGACCGAGTTCGTGGTGACCGTCACGCCCGAACAGGATCGCTCGATCGCTTCACGCCGGAGCAGCCGTACCGGATCAGTGGCTCGACGCGGGTCCGGTTCGATCGGGAACGAGGAATACCTCGCGCAGATCGAGCGGACCGTGCGTCGGGCGACGCGTACACCGTGACGGCGCTCATCCCGGGCCCGGAGGACGAGGGCGGTCCCACGGAGAATCGCCTGCGTGTCGCGGGCGAGACGTATCCGGCCGGGATCGTCGCGCGCTACGGGAAGGCCACGGTCCCGGCAGGGACGTTCGCGACCGAGGACGTCGCGGGCGCTCCTCGCGGATATCGTCGCGCGTGCAGCCGACAACCCCTACGATATCGCCGCCGAGATGGTGCGTACCCTCCAGGATCCCCAGAGCTTCCGTACGACCCCGATGTCCGGGATCGCGACTGCGGCGACCTCTCGATCGTGGACTGCTTCGCTGCAGCTCCAAGCGAGGGCTACTGCGAGTACTACGCGACGACGATGGCGATGATGCTGCGCGAGCTCGGGATCCCGGCACGGTACGTGAAGGGGTTCCTGCCCGGCGACGCGGGACCCGAACACCGGGACGTACGAGGTCCAGAACAAGGACGCCCACGCCTGGGTCCAGGTCTACTTCCCGGGCCACGGCTGGATCACCTTCGATCCCACCGGCGGCGGGCAGGCCGCGCTCTCGCCACTGCCGTCCGGCCCGGTCGAAGCGAGCGCCACACCTGGTCCGTCGTCGAGCGGGAACAACTCTGCCCTCCCGGATCGGACGAACTTCGAGGAGGGTCCGAGCGGGCCTGGAGTCGTTGGCGGTCCGGGCGATACCCCGGTCGGGCCGTTCATCGGCATCGCGATCCTGCTCGCGGTCGTCGTCGCCGCCCTCGCCGCCGTCGCGTGGCGACGCGGTCCGCGCGGCCCCGTCACGCCGGATGACGCCTACGGGATGGTCACCCGGTTCGCGTCACGACTCGGGTTCGCGCCGCGCGCCGAACCAGACCGTCTACGAGTACGCAGGGTCGCTGGCCGAGATCCTGCCGGACGCCCGTCCACAGCTCGAGGTCGTGGCCCAGGCGAAGGTGGAGGTCGCGTACGGCGGACGCGTCCTGACGGGCGACCGACTGGCGTCCCTCCGCGAGGCGCAACGACGGCTGCGCACCAGCCTGCTCCGCCTGTTCTTCCGCCGGGGCCAGCGCCCGAAGCGACGCTAGCGGCACGGCTCGCTACATCGCGCCGCTGCGGGTCCGCGCCTCCTGGGCTGCGAGCGCGTCTTCGTCGAGCAGGGCCGAGAGGTGGCCCGTCAGGTTGTGCGCGCGGACGACGGGCTGCCCACCCCGGAACTCGATCACCGAGATCGCGCACAGATCCATCGTCCACATCCAGAAGCGCTCGAGCGGCAGGTCGAAGATCGTCAGCAGCGAGATCTTGAAGACCCCGTCGTGCCCGACGAGGATGGACCAGGGATGGGTCGCGACCTGGTCGCCGTACCCCGGGACCTGGTCGCGGTCCCGCGTCCCGGGCACGCCGGCGTCGGCGAGCCGCGCGAGCAGGTCGGCGAGGGCCGGCCGGACGCGCGCGGCGACCTCGGGGAGCGATTCCCCGCCCGGCGCCCAGGCCTCGGTCGGACGGCGCCGCCAGGTCGCGAGCACGGTGGCGTAGCGCGCGGCGATCTCGTCGCGGTGGAGGCCCTCCCAGTCGCCCTGGCCGAGCTCAAGGAAGCCCGGGTCGGGTCGGAGGGGGAGGGGAGGACGTGAGGGTTCGGCGGCTGCCACGGCACTCGCGATCGCGGTCGCCGTCTCGCGCGTCCGGGCCAGCGGCGAGTGGACCAGCTCCAGTGGCGCCCCGGTCGGGATCGGCAGGGCCGGGGCATCGTGGGGGGTCGCGAGGCGGGCCGCGACCAGCTCCGCCTGGCGCCGACCGCGCGGGGAGAGGGGCGTGTCGGCCTGGCCCTGGAAGCGGCCCTGGACGATGTACTCGGATTCGCCGTGGCGGACCAGGACGAGCGTCGCGTCCAGCCCGTCGGGGATGAGCGGGCTCCGGCCGGCTCGGCGCTCAGCGTTCGCCTCCCAGGCGGATCGTCCACAGCTCCAGGACCGCGTCCTGCCCTCGGATCGCGTCCTCCACCGCGGGCGGGATGTCGTCGTCGAGCGCGAGGATCATCAGGGCGTCCTCGCGCGGTCGTGATCGGGCCAGGTGCATCGCCGAGATGTTGACGTCGGCCTCGCCCAGCATCGCCCCGATCCGCCCGACCATCCCCGGCCGGTCGCGGTGGCGACTGATGAGCATCACGTCGGCTGGGGCCATGTCCAGGCGGTAGTCGCCCAGGCGCGTGATGCGTGGCTCGCCGCCGGCCACGGTGCCGGCGAGGGCGAGGTGATGCCCGTCGCGAGCGTCGGACGTGAGGGTGAGCTGCGCGGCGAACGCGCCCGCATCGGGCGTCTTGCGTTCGATCACGGTGATCCCGCGCGCCTTGGCCAGGGCGCCCGCGTTGACGAGGTTGACCCGTTCGGTGGTCGTCGTCTCGAGCAGGCCGCGCAGCACGGCCGCGGTCAGCGGCGAGGCATCGTGCTCGGCCAGGTCGCCGGCGATCTCGAGGGTCAGCGTTCGCACGCCACCGCGCGAGAACTGGGCGAAGAAGCGCCCCAGGACCTCCGCCAGCGGCAGGTACGGGGCGATCGCCCGGGCGGTCTCCGGCGTCAGCAAGCGGGGCGTTGACCGCGTATCGCGCGCTACGGCCGTCGAGGACGTCGAGGACCTGGGCGGCGACCTCCTCGGACACGAGGACCTGCGCCTCGGCCGTCGAGGCGCCGAGGTGCGGGGTGAGGAGGGTGTTCGGGGCATCGAGCAGCGGCGAGTCGGTGGGCGGCTCGTGCTCGAAGACATCGATCCCGGCGCCGCCGAGGTGACCGGATTGCAGTGCCTCGGCCACGGCCGCCTCGTCCACGATGCCGCCGCGTGCGACATTGAGGATGATCGAGCCCGGCTTGAGCTTGGCGATCGCATCGCGTCCGATCAGGCCGCGCGTCGCGCGCGTGAGCGGGACGTGGACGGTCACGACGTCGGCGCGGGCGAGGAGCGTGTCGAGGTCGACGAGCTCGACCCCGTGGTTCGCGGCCTGCTCGGCGGTCACGAACGGGTCGACGCCCACGACCACCATCTCCATCGCCCGCGCGCGGTCTGCGATGGACTGCCCGATCTTGCCGAGGCCGATGATGCCGAGGGTCCGGCCGCGCAGCTCGAGTCCGGTGAACTGCGCCCGCTTCCATTCGCCCCGGCGGACCGACGCGTCGGCGGCCGCGGTCTTGCGCGCGACCCCGTAGAGGAGCGCGAGCGTGTGCTCCGCAGCGGCGATGGTGTTGCCGGTCGGCGCGTTGACGACGGTGATCCCGGCTCGCGTCGCCGCGTCGAGATCGACGTTGTCCACGCCCACGCCGGCGCGCCCGATGACCACCAGCCGCGTCCCGGCCGCGATCAGCTCGGCATCCACCTGGACCTGGCTGCGCACGACGAGCGCGTCGTACTCGGGCAGGATCGCCGCCAGTTCGTCGCGCGTGCAGCCGATCCGCTCGTCGACCTCGTGGTGCGCCGCGAGGAGCTCGATGCCCTCGCGCGCGACGGGTTCGGCGACCAGGACCCTCACGCGGTCGCCCCGGCCGTTGCTGTCGCCGCGATGCCGTAGGTCGCGAGGGCAGCCCGCTGGGCCGCGCCGACGGCAGCACCGGGTTCCACCGATCGGCCGTGCTGGAGCGACACGATCTCGAGCGTGCTGAACGCGCCGAGGATCTCCTCGAGCGTCACCGATCCGAGATGCCCAAGCCGGAAGATCTTGCCCGTCAGCTTGCCCTGGCCACCGGCGAGGACGACGCCGCGACGCTTGACGTCGCCGTTGAACGCCTTCCAGTCGAGACCGTCGGGGACGTGCGCCGCCGTGACGGTCCGCGAGGCATGGCGCTGGTCGGCGAACAGCTCGAAGCCGAGTGCCTCCAGGCCGGCGCGCGCCGCTGCGGCACATGCCTCGTGGCGGGCGAAGATCGATCCGGCGCCCTCCTCCTGCATCAGGCGCAGACCCTCGTCCACCTGGTAGACGACGGCGATGGCCGGGGTGAACGGCGTCTGGCCGGTCGCGGCGGCATCACGATGGGCGCGCAGGTCCAGGTAGAACCGGGGCATGGTGGCCGTCTCCATGGCCGCCCAGCCACGAGCGCGAGGCCGCGATCATGGCGAGCCCGGGAGCCGCCATCCAGGCCTTCTGCGACCCGGTCACGACGACGTCCACGCCCCAGGCGTCCATCTCGAAGGGCACGGCGCCCAGGCCGGACACGCTGTCCACGAGGATCAGGGCGTCCGGGGTCTCGGCCCGGATCGCCGCCGCGAGCTCGGCGATCGGGTTCATGACGCCGGTCGAGGTCTCGTTGTGGGTGAGGAGGACGGCCTTCACGTCGGGGATCGTGCGGAGTCGTTCGCGGACCTCGTCGGCGGCGGCCGCGTAGCCCCACTCGGCGTCGAGCTTGGTGACGTCGGCGCCGTAGATGCCCGCGATCTTGGCGAACCGGTCGCCGAACGACCCGATCGAGACGCCCGAGGACGCGGTCACCGGGGGACAGCGTGTTGACGACGGCCGCCTCCAGCCCGCCGGAGCCCGCCGTCGTGATCATGGCGACGTCACTCGGTCGTGCCGAAGTACGGCTTCATCCCGGTCAGGATCCGCTCGAGCATCGCGGCGAACTCGGGGCCTCGGTGGTTGATCATCTGGCGGCCACCGGCCACGCGGACGCTCGGCGGCAGGGCGGTGGGGCCGGGGATGCGCAGGTTCGGTTCGAATCGGTCCACGGGGGTCGTCTCCTGGGTCACGGTAGGCATCGATGGTGCCACACGAACGGCGGATCGATCCGGAGCCGGTCGGGCACCGTCTGGACGAGCGCGGTATCATCCGGTTGGCGCCACCTCGCGCCGCACCTCCGTCTCCGGTCCCCACGCGACCGGCCCAGTGGAGGCAAAGGGGCTCCGCCTCGAGGTCGTCGGTTCGTGTGTTCGGCCACGGTCGGTGGCCCTGGAGCGTGGGTCCGGGCTGACGGCCGGTGCAGGAGACACACGCGATGACCACCGACAAGGCCCGCAAGCGGGCCGTCCGATCCCGGATGCACAAGACCGGCGAGCGCTATGCCGCCGCCCGGCGACATGTCGTCGGCGACGCCGGAGCGCCGGTCGTGGCGTCCGCGCCGCTCCCGCCCCGGGTCGCCGAGCCGAAGATGAGCGACGCCACGATCACCAAGGGCACCGGGCGAAGCTGGGACGACTGGTTCCGGCTGCTCGATGCCTGGGGCGCGACAGCCAAGGGTCACCCGGCGATCGCCCGGTACCTCCGCGACGAGCACGGCGTGGATGGCTGGTGGGCCCAGACCGTCACCGTCGGGTACGAGTGGGCGCGCGGCCTGCGCCAGGTCCACGAGACACCCGACGGGTTCCAGGTGAGCGTCTCGCGGACGATCGCGGCGACGGCCGAGGACGTCTGGCGTGACTTCGTGGAACCCGCCCGCCGCAACCGCTGGCTGGAGCCCGGCGCCCTTCGGGTGCGCCCCGGGACCGGCACCCGCGGCAAGTCGGCGCGGTTCAACGACCCGGACGGGCGGCTCGTCCACATCTACCTGACCTCGAAGGGCGAGACATCCTCCGTCGCGGTGACGACGGAACGACTCGCCGGCCCGACGAGGTGAGGCGCATCGGGCGCTGTGGCGAGCCCGGCTCGACGACCTCGCCCATCGCTGGTCGGACCGGGCGCGCGTCGCACCCGCCGAGCGCCGAGCGTCTTGACCCCGTGACCTCGCGATCCACCCGCTCTCGACGCCGCCTCCGACGCTTCGTGGCCGGCGTCCTCGTGTTGGCGCTCGTCGGCGCCACGCTCGGGTCGCTGGCCATCGCGACCGACACCCTGGGTGCCGGTCAGCGTTGGGAATCGGTGCTGGCGCGGGTGGATCGATTCCTGGCCGGGCCCGTACCGGACCGGCCCACGGTGGGCACGGTCCGCGTCACCGAGCCACCGGCATCCCCGACGACCGCGCCGACGGCCACGCCGACGCCAACGACCGGCCCCTCGCCCGATCCGGCGATCGACACCGGCTCCGACTCCCACCCCGACGCCGGAGCCCGTCCGGACCCCGGTCGACATCGTGATCCCCGGCGATCCCGAGGCGGTCTTCGCCCACCAGGTCCACAAGGACTGGTGCGCGGTCGCCGGGACCCAGATCGTGCTGGCCATGCATGGGGTCGTGGACACCTCGGACGACCAGCAGAAGGAGATCGGCGGGCGGATCCGCGAATGGGAGGCGCTCGACGACAGCCGCAACGGGAACTGGGGGCCGGCGGCGATGGCCCTCGCGCTCGATGCCTACGGCGTCCCGGGCTACGAGGTCCGGGCGTTCGAGACCCGACAGGGCGCCCTGCGCGATGCCGCCCGGAGCATCCAGGCGACCGGCGCCCCGGTCATCCTGCTCGCGTGGCGCGGCGCGCACACGTGGGTCATGAGCGGCTTCCGCGCCGACGCCGACCCGACCGTCTTCCCCGACGCGCACATCGAAGGCGCGTACGTGCTGGACCCCTGGTATCCGTGGGTGTCGTCGATCTGGGGCGCGAGCGATCCGCCGGGCACGTTCCAGGACGAGGCGGAGATGGAGCGCAACTTCCTGCGCTGGAAGCGACCCGAAGGCGCCTACCCGGACCGCGACGGACTGTTCATCACGGTCGCTCCCACGGTCCCGATCACGCCGCTGGCGGACTGACTGCCGGTTCCTCCGGGCGACCGCGCATCCGCCGGATCCTGCCGAGGAGCACGGCGACGAGGAGCGTGAACCGCACCGCGCTCCCCAGGGCGTACGCCGCCGGGATCGCCAGGACCTCCAGCGCGTCGAGGAGCAGCTGGGTCGCCACGATCGTGACCGCGAACCCGACCAGCGACGCGCCCACCTGCAGCAGCGTGTGGTGCGTGGCGTAGATCGCCCGGCTCAGCAGGTGCCCGAGGCTCTCGAACGGGATGGCGAGGGCGAACACCGACAGGACCAGCGCGGTCTGGGCGACGTCGTCGGCGTCGAAGCGGCCGCCGCCGAGCAGGACATCGATGACGAGCGGCCCCGCCACGATCAGGACGATCGCCGCCGCCCCGGTGAGGAGCCCGATCGTCACGGCGTTCGTCCCGACGAGGCGCGCGAACCCGCGCCGGTCGTGCGCGGCATACACGGCCGCGAAGGCCGGGAACGCGGCGACCGAGAACGCGACCCCGATCAGGCTGACCGGCACGCTCTGGAAGTTGCGCGCCAGGTTGACGGTCGTGATGCTGCCCGCGGCCAGCGCAGACGCGACGCTCGTGAAGTACAGGAAGAGGATCGGCTCGAGCGGGCTGCTCGCGGTCTTGGGGATCATCAGCCGGAAGAACTCGCGGATCTCGGGCGTTCGGACCGTGAGCCGCGGACGGATCCGGAACGTCGTCCGGAACCTGATCGCCGATGATCGCGAAGCGCGAGATGCAGCGCCGCGCCGAGGACCGCGCCGATGGCCGGCGCCACGATGCCCAGCGAGTCGGCGAACAGCAGCGTCCCGAGCACGATGCCCAGGTTGTAGAGCAGGGGCGCGGCGCCGTAGAAGAAGAACCGCCGTCGCGCCACGAGGACCTCGCCGAGGGTCATCGATCCCGCGAACAGGATCTGCGTCACGCACATGATCCGGAAGAGCTCGACGTACTGCGCGCGCTGGGCGGGCCCGAACCCCGGCGCCACGATCTCGACGGTCAGCGGCGCGATGACGAACAGCACGGCCGCCACGACGGTCATCGTGAGCACCGCGAGGGTCAGGATCGTCTGTCCGAAGGCGTGGGCGCTGGACTCGCCACGGTCGCGTTCGAGGCCCGCGAAGATCGGGATGAACGGGGCCGCGAGCCCGCTCGCCACGATGACCCCGAACGTGAGCTCCGGGATGACGAACGCGGCGTTGAACGTATCGAGTTCCACGCCCGGCCCCGAACGTCCGCGTCAGCATCCGGTCGCGCACCAGGCCCATGCCGTAGCTCGCGAAGGTCAGGACGGACAGGAGGATCGCGCCGCGCGGGACGATCCGGTCCAGCAGGGCGCGGCCTCGGGCGAGCAGCGAGGCGCGGTCGGCGCCGGCGGGCGGCGCGGGCTCGATCATCTCCGCGTACGCTAGCGCCCCGGCCGACGAAGCGCGCCGGACGACGTGGAGGGCACCGTTCCGTGTCTCGGTTCGAATGGGTCGCCGACAGCGCGCGACTGCTCCGCCAGACGGGTGACGAGTTCGAGCGGACGCAGCCGTTCGCCGGCCTGCGCATCGGGACGGGGATCCACCTGGAACCCAAGACCGCGGCGTTGCTCATGACGCTGCGCCGTGGCGGCGCCGAGGTCGTCTCCACCGGGAACCTCAACTCGACCCAGCAGGAGACCGTCGACTACCTGCGGGCGAACGGGATCGAGGTCATCGGCGGACCCACGGCCGATCCGGTCGAGCACGACCGGTTCCTGCGCGAGCGTCCTCGCGACCAAACCCGACCTCATCCTCGACAACGGTGGCGACCTGTTCAGTCGCTACCTCGAGGATCCGTGGGCGGGCCTGCGCGGCGGGACGGAGGAGACGACGTCGGGTCGCGACCGATTGCTGCCGCTGCGCGACCAGTTGCAGCTCCCGATCCTGGTCATCAACGACAGCCCGATCAAGCAGTTCGGCGAGAACACCCACGCGGTCGGAGCCGGGACGGTGGAGTCGTTCATCCGCATCACGAACCGGATCACGAATGGACGGCGGGTCGTGGTGTTCGGCTACGGCTCGGTGGGTCGCGGGGTCGCCGCCTACTTCCGCAGCTTCAACAGCATCGTGTCGGTGGTGGAGCGTCAGCCGGTCCTCCGATTGCGCGCCCTGCTCGATGGCTTCGATGTCCCCGAGCGCGAGGACGCGCTCGCTGCCGCCGATGTGGTCGTCACGGTCACGGGCGCCCCGGGCGTCATCACGCCCGCCGGACCTCGCCATCCTCCGCGACGGGGTCGTCCTGATCAGTGCCGGCCACCTGCCGTGGGAGCTGGACGTGCCCGACGTTGCTCGCCGATCCCGCCGTGACTCGGGACCGACGAGGTGACCGACGGCATCCTCACCCTGCGGCTCGCGGACGGCCGCCGGGTCCACGTCCTGACCCGCGGCCACATGGTCAACCTCGCCGGCCCGCGCCCGCTGGGCAACTCGATCGAATCGATGGACCTGGGGTTCACCCTGCAGGCGCGTTGCCTGGAGGCCGTCGCGAGCGGCTCGGTGCCGGCCACGGCGTGCGTGGTGCCCGTCCCGGCCGAGATCGACGCCCTCGTGGCGTCGTCCTACGTCGCGCTTGCCCGCGGTTCCTAGTCGAGGAACAGGCGGCGGAGCGTCGTCGCGTACCAGGCCACGAAGCGGTCGTGTGACCAGCCCGACTCGATGACCGTGAGTCGGTAGACCTCCGGACTCCCGAGGGCGAAGAGGGCATCGATCGCCGCCTCGTCGGGGGACTCGCCCAGGGCGATGCGCAGGAGTTCGGCCTGACCTGCCCGACGCTGGGTTCGTGACGTGACCGCCAGGTCGCGGAGATCGGGGTCGACCTCCGCCGCCCGGCGGATGAGTTCATCGACCTCGGTCCGACGACCCAGGATCGCGGCGCCGGCGTGGGCGAGCAGATCGAGACGTTTCCCGCGATCGTTCTCGTCGCGGATGCCGCTGACCCAGTCACGCTCCAGGATCGGGACGGGGAGGGCATCGCCGGCGATGGCATGGTCGAGCACGGCCGCCAGCAGCTGACGCTTGTTCCCGAACCTCGCATAGACGGTCTTCGCGGACACGGACGCGCGGTCTGCGATGGCCGCGATCGTGGTCGCCGCATAGCCGTCCTCCAGGAAGAGCGCTCGGCTCGCCTCCAGGATCGCGCTGCGGGTGGCCTCCGCCGTCGCGTCGCGTCGCGGCGAGACGTAGGCGCGCCGGGGCTTGACTCGGATCGTCATCGTGCTACCGTATCATCCTATTGGATAGGTAGATACTAACCGAATAGTCAGGTACGGGCATACCCCGAGGAGGCGCGTCGTGATCATGGTCCACATCGAGCACACGGTCGGCGACTACGAACGGTGGAAGGCGGCATTCGACAGCGATCCGGTCGGACGCCAGGCGGGCGGCGTCCGCCGGTATCGAGTGCTTCGGCCACTCGATGACCGCGATCGGGTCGCGATCGAGCTCGAGTTCGACGACCGTGCGACGGCGACAGCGTTCGGGGAGCGGCTGACCGCACTCTGGGCGGGACCCGCGGCCGCGAGGCTTGGCCTCGGGCGACCGGACGTGCGCCTCGTGGAGATCGCGGACAGCGGCTCGTACTGACCGGGGTTGACGCTGTGGTCCGTGACCGACCCGGACACGCGTTCATGACAGTTCCTGGCAGGTTTCCGCGCTAGGCTGACGTCTCCCGCCGGAGAGGAGCCGTCCGTGTCTGCCACGCCTCGCTTCTCGCCTGTATGGCTCGTGCTCATCGGCATCATCTCGGTGCAGTTCGGCGCGGCAGTCTCGAAAGGCCAGTTCGGCGAGATCCCGCCCGTGGGGATGGTGTTCCTCCGACTGCTTACCAGTTCCCTCATCCTGCTCGCCTTCGCCCGGCCGCGGCTGCGGGGCCGGACGTTCCTCGACTGGCGGCCGGTCCTGGCACTTGGGTTCGCGCTCGGCGCGATGAACTGGGCGTTCTACGAGTCGTTCGCCCGGATCCCGATCGGTGTGGCGGTCACGATCGAGTTCGCGGGTCCGCTGCTGGTGGCCGCGGTCGGCAGCCGGCGGCCCCGCGACCTGGTGTGGGTGGGCCTGGCCGCGTTCGGCATCATCCTGTTCGGGGTCGGACCCGCCAAGGTCGACCCGTTCGGGTTCGCGCTGGCGCTGTTCGCCGGTGGTTGCTGGGCGCTGTACATCGTCTCGACGGTCGCCACCGGCCGACGATGGGCCGGGTGTCGAGGGGTTGGCCGTCGCCAGCACCATCGCCACGCTGGCGATCGCTCCGTTCGCGTTGGTGATCGCCGGCGATCGATCTGCTCGAGCCTCGCCTGCTCGCGCTGGGGGCGCTGGTCGGCGTGCTGAGCTCGGTGGTGCCGTACAGCCTCGAGATGATGGCGCTGCGCACGTTGTCACCCCGGGTATTCGGGATCCTGATGAGCCTGGAGCCGGCCGCCGCGGCCCTCGTCGCCGCGGTCCTGCTCAGCGAGTGGCTCGAGCCCGTGCAGGTGCTGGCGATCGCGTGCGTCACGGCCGCGAGCGTGGGCGCCGTGCGCTCGGAATCGGCTCCGGTGGCCCTGCCTCGCGACTGACGCTGGGACCCGGCTCACGTGGGTAGACTGTGGCGATGACCGACCCGATCGCGGACATCATCGGCGACTACCGAGCGTTCGCCGCCCAGCAGCGCGACCGGTTGCTGACGCGGGGCATCGACATCGCGCCGTACGCGCTCAGCCACCTCGCATACCGGGTGCCCGAGTGGGACCAGTACGTCCACGTCCGGACGCTCCTCGAGCGCCACGCGATCGCGAATCGGGAGAACGTCTGGAACGGCCGCCCGATCTCGCTGATCGTCCCGACCGAGCCGCTCGAAGTCCTCGACGGCAAGGTCGTCCCGCTCATCGAGCTCATCCCGCCCGTCCACCAGCGCGTCTACAAGATGGGGCTGGAGCACCTCGGCGTCGTGGTCGGCGACACGTTCGACGCGTTCGTCGAAGCCCACAAGCCCGTCCTGACGGGACAGCAATTCCAGGGCCCGAACAGCATCCCCGACCCCGTCTACATCCTGATGGAAGACTTCACCCACGTGAAGTTCTATCGACTGTCACTGCGGGCATCCGTCGAGCTGTTCGAGGGCCGAGCCTTCAAGGCTGGGTTCCACCACGTCGACGACTGGGTTCCCCAGCGGCTGGTCACGGCGACCGGCCCGAACCCGCTGCCCCGCTGATTCGGTCCAGCGTCGCGTGGATCGCGTCGGCGGCCTCGTCGACGCTCCCGAGGCGCAGCTCGACATGCGCGTCGGCCGCGCCGATCAGCATCGCGTTGTACGGGATGTCGTCGGCGTCTCCCGATCCGCGGAGGTCACTGCGGAATAGCACGACCGGCTTCTTCATCGCATAGGCGTAGCCACACTCCCAGCACGTCCCCGAGTCCGGATCCGCGCCGTCCATGATCGCGACGACGCCATCGGCCCAGTCGAGGCCCGCGAGATCCTTGAGGAAGATGGCCTTGCCGGTCGGCTCCGAGGCCGGGTTCTCCTGGGGCACGAACACCTCGTGGCCGGCCGTTCGCAACCGGGTCGCCAGCTGTGCGTTGAACTCGCGCTCGGGCGTGGTGAACAGGGGGCCCGCCAGGTAGATCTTCACTTCAGGTCACTACCCGCGTCGCGTTTCTGCGTCTCGGCGAGCTTCTTGCGGTTCGCCTCGCGGGTCCGCGTGAGGTCGCCACCGCCGGCGACGGTCGGCTTGGGGTTCGGGTCACGCCGCGGACGACCGCCAGCACGGGTCTCGGCACGGGCCGTCATGCGGGCGGCGATCGTCGCCTCGTAGCCGTGGTCGGTCGGCAGGTAGTAGCGCCGATCGGCGAGCTCGTCGGGCAGGTACTGCTGGTCGACATCGGCGCCTTCGAAGTCGTGCGGGTAGCGATACCCGACCCCGATGCCGTGCTGCTTCATCCCGCGATGCGGGGCGTTCCGCAGGTGCAGCGGCACGGGCAGCGAACCGCGCGCCTCGACGTCGCCGACCGCAGCGAAGAACGCCGACCCGGCACGGTTCGACTTGGGCGCGGTCGCGAGGTAGGTCGTCGCCTGCGCCAGGGCGTACTGCGCCTCGGGGAGGCCGATGTGGTCGAGCGCCTGGGCCGCGGCGACGGCGACCTGGAGCGCCCGCGGGTCGGCGTTCCCGACGTCCTCCGACGCGCTGATGATGAGCCGGCGGGCGATGAACCGCGGGTCCTCGCCGGCCGCGATCATCGCGGCGAGCCAGTAGAGCGCGCCGTCGGGGTCGTTGCCGCGCAGGCTCTTGATGAACGCCGAGGCCGTGTCGAAGTGGCCATCGCCGGCGCGGTCGTAGCCGAGGACGCGTTGCTGGGCGGCTGCCTCCACATCCTCCAGTCGCGGCGTGACGTGGCCGGCATCGTCGCGGATCCCTTCGCCCTCGGCCAGCGCCACCGCCCCCTCGAGGACGTTGAGCGCCGAGCGGGCATCGCCGCCGGCCAGGCTGACCAGGTGCTCGAAGGCCGCGTCATCGACCGCGACGCCGCCGTCGGGACCGAGCGAGCCGGCCAGCCCGCGATCGGCGTCATCGAGCGCCCGACGGACGACCACGGCGACCTCGTCGTCGGTGAGTGGCTCCAGCCGCCACACGCGCATCCGCGAGAGGAGTGCGGCATTGACCTCGAAGTAGGGATTCTCGGTCGTCGCCCCGACGAGGGTGATGGTCCCGTCCTCGACGTGGGGCAGCAGGGCGTCCTGCTGGGCCTTGTTGAATCGATGGATCTCGTCGAGGAAGAGGACGGTGCGGGTGCCGTTGAGGGCGAGGCGGTCCTGCGCCTCGGCGATCGTGGAGCGGACGTCCGCGACGCCGGCCATCACGGCACTCAGCGTGGAGAAGTGCGCCCCGATCTCGCCGGCGAGCAGCCGAGCCAGGCTGGTCTTGCCGGTCCCGGGCGGGCCCCAGAGCAGCAGGGATGCCAGGTGACCACGGGCGATGCCGCGACGCAGCGGCCCGCGCTCGCCGACGAGGTGGGCCTGGCCGACGAACTCGTCGAGCGTCCGCGGGCGCATCCGGGCGGCCAGCGGCTGGCGCTCGGGCGGTGGTTGGAAGAGCGCCTCGGGTCGGGCGCCGACGGGACGCCGGGGGGCTGGCATGGCCCGACGATGGTACGCGCGGGCGACGCCCCGCGTCAGCGGCTCAGAACGGGCCGATGCCGGTCGCCTCGACGACGACCCACAGTCCCAGGAGGAACGGCGATCAGGCCGCCGCCGATGACCGCGATGCGCCGGACGTCCCGGGCGACGTAGGCGTATTCCTGCGACGCCCGCACGGCGATCGACCCGCCGCGACCGCACGGGCTCGGCCTCGCTCGTCGCGCCGGCTCCGGTCTCGAGTCCGACGGGCGGCCTGCTCGGCGGCCTTCTCCTCGGCCACGATCTGGGCCTCGAGGGCGGCGGCGCGTGCCTCTTCCTCGTCGGTCAGCGTGGCCGGGCGCGGCGCCGGCGTCGACGTGGTCGCGGCACTCGCGCTCGGTCGCGCCGTGGACGGCCCGCGCTGGAGCGGGGCACGCTGGCCGGGTCGGGTAGGTGCTGCCGCGAGCGCGCTTGGCCATGGTGCGAGACGGTCCTCCGCGTGGGTCGGATACGGCGGCGGGCGCGATCGGTGGGTCGTCAGGCGCCGCCAGCGCGACAGGATAGCACTCCGTCGGTCGCGACCCTGTCGGGCCACGAGGGGCCAGCGACGGTGCGTGGCGGGTGATCGGCCCCTGCTAGACTCGGGCGACCGTCACCCCGGAGGACCCGGCCATCGATCTCAACGCCACGGTCGAGCAGTATCTCGGCGCCATCGTCGTCGGCCTTACCGTCGTCGCCGTCGTCCTGCTCGTGCTGGTCGTGTGGCTGATCGGACGCGTGCGATCGCTTGGATCACGGCTCGATCGGCTGACCCGCGGGCAGGCGGGCGACAGCCTGGAGGCGGTCCTGGACGCGCATCTCGACAAGGTCTTCGCGGTCGCCCGCGACGTGGACGACCTGGCGCTTCGGACCGCCGCCCTCGAGGTCGCCGGGCGCAAGGCGTTCAGCCGCGTGGGCCTCGTCCGCTACAACCCGTTCGAGGAGACCGGCGGCAACCAGAGCTTCGCCCTCGCGCTGCTCGATGCCAACGGCAACGGCTGGGTCCTGTCCAGCCTCCACGCGCGTTCGGGGACGCGGGTGTACGCCAAGGCGATCGCGGCGGGCCGCTCGGAGACGGCGCTGTCCGAGGAGGAGTCGGCGGCACTGCGCCAGGCCACGGCCTGACAGCCTAGGTGTCACGGGGCGCGGCGATGATCCGCGCATGGCCCCCATCCTTCGACCCGCCCTCCGTCTCCAAGGTGACCGCGCCGCGCACCCGCGTCCGGCGTCGCGAACCGGCACCCGCTCGACCAGATCCCCGCCTGGCGGGACCTGGTGCCGGTGATGGATCCGTCGCTCACCAGCTCGCGGACGCCGGCCGGGATGGAGGCGCTCCTCGGCGGGCTCAACCCGGACCAGCTGCGCGCCGTGACGCACGGCGACGGGCCGCTGCTCGTCGTCGCGGGCGCCGGGACCGGCAAGACCCAGGTCATCACCCGCCGGATCGCGTGGCTCATCGCCTCGCGCCGCGCGAAGCCGTCCGAGATCCTCGCCCTGACCTTCACGGACAAGGCCGCCGACGAGATGTCGGTTCGCGTGGACCAGCTCGTGCCGTACGGCTACACGGACACGCAGATCTCCACGTTCCACGCCTTCGGCGACCGGATCATCCGCGAGTTCGCACTGGAGCTCGGCCTTCCGACCGGATCTGCGGGTCCTGACCCGCGCCGAGGTCGTGATCTTCCTGCGCGAGCACCTCTACGAGTTCGAGCTGGACGAATACCGACCGCTCGGGGATCCGACGAAGTTCCTCTCGGCACTGGCGACGCTCTTCAGTCGGTGCAAGGACGAGGACATCACCCCCGCGACCTATGGCGAGCACGCGGACCGCGTCGCGGCCGAAGCTGCGACTCTCGCCAGGGCCGTGGCCGACGCCGGCGGTGACGCCACGGACGGCGAGCGCGGTGCGGCGGACGCCGCGACCGAGGATGCCCGGCGACAAGGCGAGCTGGCGCGGGCCTTCGCCACCTATCAGCGTCTGCTCGCCGAGAACGGGTGCATCGACTTCGGCGACCAGGTCGCCCTGGCCCTGCGTCTCGTCCGCGAGTCCGCCGCCGCACGAACGGCGATCGCCGGACGCTTCCGATACCTCCTCGTGGACGAGTTCCAGGACACCAACCGGGCGCAGGCCGAGCTTGTCGGCCTGCTCGCTGAGCCGCACCGCAATGTCACGGTCGTCGGAGACGACGACCAGGCCATCTATGCGTTTCGCGGGGCCGCCGTGGACAACATCCTCGATTTCGAGGCGCGCTATCGAGGCGCGCGCACGGTCGTGCTGCGCCGGAACTACCGGTCGCTCGCGCCGATCCTGGACGCGTCGTACCGACTCATCCGGTTCAACGACCCTGACCGACTCGAGGTGCGGACGGGCATCGCCAAGCGCCTCCGCGCGGCCCGCCAGGAACCCGGCGCAGGCGCCGGTCCGACTCGAGGCGTTCGCCACCGGATCGGAGGAGTCGGACTGGATCGCGGCGGACATCACCCGCCGTGTGGCGGCGGGCGCACGTCCACGCGACCATGCCGTGCTGGTCCGGGCGAACGGACACGCTGACCCGGTGCTTCGCGCACTCAACGTGGCCGGCATCCCGTGGCGATTCTCGGGGTCGTCGGGCCTGTACGCTCGCCCGGAGGTCCGCCTGCTGATGGCGTTCCTGCGGACGGTGGCCGACCCGGATTCCAGCGTGGACCTGTACGCGCTGGCGGCCTCGGAGGTGTACGGCCTCGACAGCGAGGACCTGACGGCGATCGTCAACATGGCTCGGCGTCGGAATCGGTCCGTCCGCGAGGTCATGGTGGATCTGGAAGCCCAGCCCGGGATCCTCCGGGTCCGTCCCGCGACGCGCTCCGCGGTCGCACGTCTCACCGGCGACGTCGCGAGATTCGCGGCGTTGGCCGCGGAGCGACCGGCCGGAGAGGTCCTGTATGCCTTTCTGCGCGATAGTGGCCTCTTGGCGCGACTTGCCGAAGCTACGGTGAACGGTGCCGACGAGGGCCTTGGGAACGTCGCCCGATTCTTCGACATCATCCGGGCCCAGTCCGGTCTGCTGGCCGACGACCGGGCGGTCTTCGTCGCGCGCCACCTGCAGACGCTGATCGATGCCGGGGATGACCCGGCGACGGCGGACCTCGACCCTGATGCGGACGCGGTCGCGGTCCTGACCGTCCACAAGGCCAAGGGCCTCGAGTTCCCGGTCGTGTACCTGCCGGGCCTCGTCGCCGGCCGGTTCCCCGGGAACGGCCGTGGGGAGCCACTCGCCTTGCCCGCTGGCCTCGGCCGCGGCGAGCCGCCCACGCCGGATCGGGCGTTGGCGGAGGAGCGACGCCTGTTCTACGTGGCGATGACCAGGGCGCGGGACGAACTCATCCTGTCGCACGCAGCCGACTACGGCGGGGCCCGGGCGCGCCGTATCTCACCGTTCGTGCTGGAGGCGCTGGACCTGACCCCAGCGAGCACGGATCCGGCGTCGGGGGTGGTGCCGGCCTCGGCCGTGGAGCGGCTCGCCGCGTTCGCGGCCGTGGACGTACCGGCACCGGCCGCCGCGAGGTCCCATCGAGGAGCCGCTGTCGCTGAGCTTCTACCAGGTGGACGACTACCTGACGTGCCCGCGCAAGTACCAGTACGCGCACGTGCTACGCGTCCCGCTGGCTCCGCACCATGCGATCGTCTACGGCGCGGCCATGCACAAGGCTGTCCAGCTCTTCCATACCCAGCACGCCCGCGGACACGTCATGTCGGAGGCGGAGCTGGACGAGGTCCTCGACGCCGCGTGGTCCAACGAGGGTTTCGTGAGCCGCGAGCACGAGGAAGCACGGCTCGCCGCAGGTCGCGCGGCCCTTCGACGGTTCCGCGAGGAACAGCTGCAGCCCGATGCCCTGATCCCGACGTACGTCGAGCGCGAGTTCAGCTTCATGCTGGGCGGCGACCGCGTGCGCGGTCGATGGGACCGGGTGGATGTCGAGACCATCGATGCCGGTCCGGACGTACCCGCAGACCAGGCACCGGCCGTCCCCCCATCCGCCGACGTCGTGAGCCCCACGCTCGGGATCCTCGGTCGCGAGCGCGTGACCATCACCGACTACAAGTCGTCGGACGTGCGGGACCCGGCTCGGGCGAAGCAACGTGCCCGGGACTCCCTCCAGCTGCAGATCTACGCCATGGGCTACGAGGCGATGACCGGCCGACTGCCGGACGCGGTCGCCCTGCACTTCCTCGAATTCGGGGCTGGTGGGCAAGGTCCCGGTCGACCCCAAGCGACTGGCCAAGGCACGCGACAAGATCGCTCGCGCGGCCGTCGGCATCCGCGCCCGCGAGTACACGGCCACGCCGGACCAGCTCGCGTGCACGTGGTGCGCCTTCCGCGACATCTGCCCGTCCAGCGCCGCGGGAGCCCGCGCGGGCCGATAGGGCATGTTCCCCACTCGACGGGATGCGGGCCGAGACCGCATCGTGCCCCGTCCCTGGGCCCCGACCCAGCGAACGATGGAGGCATGATCGCTCGATGCGCATCGAACAGGTGGTCCGCCCGTGGGCGACGGTGGACGGGTCGTACACCCTAGACTCGGTCGTCATGGAACGGCGCGACCGACTGGCGAACCTGGGCATCTTCGCGGCGGCCGCCATCGTCTGGATCCTGGTCGGCCTGATCGTCACGACCCGGGACCCGGTCGCCGACCCGGTGGCGGGGTTCCTGGGAGCCGCGCTCATCGGACTGGCCGTGGCACTCACCACCATCCCCATCTGGTGGCTCGTGGTCTTCGGACGGCACCGCGGGGTCTCCTACAACGGCGACTGGATCCGCGCGGGACGCCGGGGTGCCTGGGTGGGGCTGATCGTCGCGATCTTCATCGTGCTGCGGCTCCAGGGCGCCCTGGAGCTGCCGATCGCCCTGTTCATCATGGCGCTCGCCGTCGTCGCCGAAGCGACACTCTCGGCGGAACGCTGACCGAACATCGGGCGACGCTCTAGGATTTCGGGGACCCACGCCGTCCCCGAACGCCTGGAGTCCCATGGCCGACCTTCGAACCACGCGCCCCGCCGAACCGCACGTCGAGATGAAGGCGCGTCTTGCCGCCGCCGTCGAAGACGCCCGAGCCGAGATCCTGGACCTGTCGCACCGAATCCATGCCAACCCGGAACCCGCGTTCGAGGAGTTCCAGGCGGCCACCTGGGTCGCGGAGCGCCTGCGAGCGCACGGGTTCGAGGTGGAGCACCCGGCCGGAAGCCTGGCGACCGCGATCCGCGGGGTCCGGCGGGGCGGCGCGAACCGCGCTGGTGGCGCGGGGCCACGCATCGGCATCCTCGCCGAGTACGACGCGCTGCCGGGCCTGGGCCACGGCTGCGGCCACAACACGATGGCGGCATCGGGCGTGGGCGCCGCGATCGCGCTCGCGTCGATCGCCGACGACCTCCCGGGCGAGATCGTGTTCCTGGGAACGCCGGCGGAGGAGCACGGCAGCGGCAAGCAGAACATGATCGATGACGGCCTCTTCGACGGGCTCGACGCGGCGCTGCTCTACCACCCATGCGACCGCGACCACGTCGAGAGCTACCCGCTCGCCTCGGAGGACGTCGACGTCGTGTTCACGGGGCTGCAGGCCCATGCGTCGTCCGACCCGTGGATGGGGAGGAATGCGCTCGACGCGCTCATCCTCCTGTTCGGCTCGGTCGGACTATGGCGACAGCAGCTACGGCCGACGGCGCGCGTCCACGGGATCATCACCGAGGGTGGCACGGCCGCCAACATCATCCCGGAGCGGACTGCCGCCTGGTTCATGATCCGCAGCGACGACCTGACCGAGTACGAACGGATGCGCGATGCGTTCGAGACGATGTGTCGGGCGGCTGCCCTGGCGACCGGGACGACCGTCGAGGTCACCTTTTCGGGCTTCGCGACGACGATGGTCAACAATCCGATCCTCGCCGAGCGCTTCCGCGCGAACATGGGTGCCTACGGGATCGTGGACATGGGCGACGACCTCAATGCCGGCAGCACGGACATGGCGAACGTGAGCTGGGTCTGCCCGACGATCCACCCGGATCTGGCGATCTGCGAGGTCGGCGTGCCAGGACACTCCATCGATTTCCGCGACGCGGCGGCCCTGCCGCGTGCCGACGAGACCACCCTCCTCGCCGCGACGCTGGTCGCCCAGACCGCCTACGAGCTGTTCGCGGATCCGCCGCTGGTCGAGGCGGCATGGGCGGCGTTCCACGCTGCGACGGACGGTCGCTCCCCGCGCTGACGACGGCCCGGGCACAGATGTGGACGCTCACGCGGGTGCTACCATCCCCCGGCGCGCCCCGCTGGACGACCGATCTCGAACCGGCGGCGCCCCGACGCGAGACCGCGAGAACGCACGCCGGGCGGTGAGTAAGGCCCGAACGTCGACCGCAGGGTCTCCTGGAGGTTCCCGTGGCCGAGCGCCCACACGAGCCTGAGGCGGAGTCGGTGGCTGCCCCCGACTACGCGGCCGCGAACGGCTGGGATCGCGAGTACGAGACGTACGACGACTACGACCTGCCCACGTACGTCGGCCCCACCAGCTTCATGAAGCTCCCGTGGATCACGGACCCGGCCGAGCTGCGGCGGCGCGAGGTGGATGTCGCGATCATCGGTGCGCCCTTCGACGATGCCGTCAGCCACCGGCCGGGCGCGCGGTTCGGGCCGCGCGCGATCCGCGAGGCGCAGTACACGTCCGGGTCGATCAACTCGCTCCAGCTCGATGTCGAGCCGTTCGACGTGCTCAATGTCGTGGATGCCGGCGACGCGAACATCATCCCCGCCTGGATCGAGCGCGCCCACGCCCTGATCTACCGCAAGGTCCTCGAGGTGGCGGAGACCGGCGCGATCCCGATCATCCTGGGTGGCGACCACTCCATCACCTGGCCAAGCGCGACGGCGGTCGCCGAGGTGCGCCGCCCGGGCAGCATCGGCATCGTCCATTTCGACGCCCACGCCGACACCGCCCCCGACGACTGGGGCGTCCTCGCCGGGCACGGGACGCCGATGCGCCGGCTCATCGAATCGGGCGCGGTCAAGGGCCGCAACTTCGTGCAGGTGGGCCTGCGCGGCTACTGGCCACCGGTGGACACGTTCGAGTGGATGCGCGAGCAGGGCTTCCGCTACCACTTCATGCGCGAGATCGAGGAGCGCGGCGCCGAAGCCGTGATCGCCCAGGCGATCGATGAGGCCCTCGATGGCCCCGACCACGTCTACCTGAGCCTTGACATCGACGTCATCGACCCGGGGATGGCGCCCGGGACCGGGACGCCCGAACCCGGCGGGATGCTCACCCGCGAGGTCCTGCGGGCGATCCGCCAGATCGTGGCGGCCGTGGACCTCGCCGGGATGGATATCGTGGAGGTGTCGCCGCCCTACGACCACGCGGAGACGACCTCGATGGCCGCGAATCGGGCCGCGCTCGAGGCGATCAGCGCCCTCGCGGTGCGCAAGCTTCGCCGGCCGACCGGTCCGCTGGGCCGGTCGAACGCCCGAGGCTGGCCGGTTCCCGACCGGACCCGCCGAGCGTCACGGTCACCCGGGGTAGCGGACGGCCCCGATGCTCGACCGACCGGACGCCGCGACCGCGGCCGCGCTCGCGCGGCTGTACGACCTGGACCTCCTCGACGACCCCGGTGATCTCGACCTCTGGCTGGCCCTCGCCGATCGCGCCGACGGAGCGGTCCTGGAGCTCGCGGCGGGGACCGGGCGCCTTGCCGTCCCGCTCGCGGCCGCGGGCAATCGGGTCACCGCGCTCGACCGGGACCCGGCCATGCTTGATCTCGCACGGGGACGCGCCGCGGCGGCTGGCCTGGCGGAGGATCGGATCACGTTCGTCGAGGCCGATCTGCTGACCGAGCGTCTGCCCGATGCCGGCACGTTCCACCTGTGCTTCATCGCCCTCAACTCGCTCATGCTCCTCGCCACGAGGACCGCCCAGCGGGACGCCTTGCGCACGGTCGCGGCGCACCTCGCCCCGGGTGGGATCGCGGCCGTGGACGTCTGGCTGCCCGACGCCGAGGACCTCGCCCGGTTCGATGGCCGGGTCATCCTCGAGTGGCCTCGGACCGATCCGGCCTCGGGCCGCGTCGTCACGAAGGCCGGGTCCGCACAGCACGACTCCGCGCGCGGGATGATCACGCTCACCTCCATCTACGAGGAGGGACGCCAGGGCGAGCCGGCAGCCCGCTGGGTGCGTCGCGATCTGCTCCGGCTGGTGTCTGCGGACGAACTGGCCGGCTTCGCCGAGGATGCCGGTCTGCGAGTCGAGATGGTCGCCGGTGGGTACGACCTCGGCGCCCTCGGACCGGGTTCGGACCGGGCGATCCTCATCGCCGTACGTCCCTGAGACGAGCACGGAAGGCCCCGACCGTCCCTGCCAGCCCCCGGGACCTCCGGGTGGGTCCCCGTCCGGGGGCGCGTGGTATCGTCGAAGCCCATGTCAAGCAATGGCACCAATGACCAGACGCGCCTGCTGATCGTCGAGGATGTTCCTCAGGTCGCCCAGTACATCCGGGGCCTCCTGAATGCGCAGGCCCACGTGAAGTTGCTTGACGTGCTCACGGACGGCGGTCGGGCGATCGCCCAGATCGGGGAGCTCCGACCGGACGTCGTGCTCGTGGATGCCCTCCTGCAGGGCCGCATCAAGGGTCCCCGGCTCGTTGAGCAGATCAATGCGTCGGGCCTGAACGTGCCGGTCATCGTGCTCACGGTCCCGCAGAACCCGGTCGAGGTGGATCCGGCCAACGGGATCCACGGGGTCCTCGCGATGCCGTTCAGTGGCTATGACCTCATGACCCGCATCGCGGGCGTGAAGAAGGAGCATGCCGCCACGTCGCCCACCGCGACCAAGGTGTTCTCCGTGTTCGCGCCCAAGGGCGGCGTCGGCAAGACGACGATCGCCTTCAACCTCGCGGTCGCGATGGGCCAGCAGGAGCAGCGGACCGTCCTCATCGACGGAAGTCTCCAGTTCGGCGACCTGCGGGCGTTGCTCAAGGTTCCCGTGGATGCGCCGTCGATCATGGACCTGCCGACCGACCGGATCGCCGAATCCGACCTTGCGGACGTCCTGTGGCGCGACCCCTCCGGGATCGACATCCTGCTCGCGCCGCCACGCGTCGAGATGGCGGAGATGATCAACCCACGCGACGTGGACAAGATCCTCTCCCTGCTCCGCCGGGTGTACACCTCGGTCGTCATCGATATGTCGAGCACCGTCAACGACATCAATCTCGCGTTCCTCGACACGAGCGACGTGATCGTCGAGATCGTGACCTACGATTCCACGACGATCCACAACACGATCTCGATGGCCGACACGTTCCGCTCCATCGGCTATCCGGCCTCGAAGGTCCACTATCTCGTGAACCGCTGCCGACAGCCCCGGGGGCATCGATCCCGATGACCTCCACCGGGCGCTGGGGCGCGTGCCGGAGCATCGGGTCGTGTCGGACGGGCATCTCGTCGTCCGCGCCAACAACGACGGCGTCCCGTTCGTCCTGGCTGACCCGTCGGCGGCCGTCAGCCTGGACATCGCCCGCGTGGCGTCAGCGAACTGCTCGGCACCGCTCGCGTGGCCGCCCTCGCCGGGCGCCGCTAGGCCCCGCGGTGTCGGATCCCCGGCCCATCGGCGTCTTCGACTCCGGGGTCGGCGGCCTGACGGTCCTGCGCGAGATCATCCGACGGACGCCGCACGAATCCACGATCTACCTGGGTGACAATGCGCGTGCCCCGTACGGTCCGCGCTCCGACGAGGAGGTCCTCGCCTTCTCCACGGAGGCCCTCGACGCCCTCGCCGAGCGCGATGTCAAGGCGATCGTCGTCGCCTGCAACACGTCCACCGCGGTCGGGATCGGGGCCTTCCGCCGTCGCTACGACCTCCCGGTGCTCGGGGTGATCCGGCCCGGCGCCACGGCGGCGGCGCTCTCCACCCGCAATCGACGCGTCGGCGTCATCGCGACGCCCGCCACGATCCGTTCGCACGCCTACTTCGCATCGATCAAGGACGAGAACCCGGCGATCGAGGTGTACGAGCACGCGACGCCGACCCTCGTCCCCATGGTCGAGGCCGGCATCCTCGCGGGCGCCGAGGCCGAATTCGACGGTCGCGGCCGCCCTCGCGCCACTCCTCGGCGAGCGTGATGCCGATGGCGAATCCATCTTTCCGAGGCCGCCGGGGGCGTCGATCGATACGCTGCTGCTGGGTTGCACGCACTACCCGCTCCTTCGACCCCTGATCGCGGCCGTGGCCGGCGACCGGGTCGCGATCGTCGGATTCGGCCACGGCGACCGCCGCCGCCCTTGCGGAACTGCTGGTCGTGAATGGCCTCGAGGCGCCCGGGACGACGCGGGGGACCGCCGCCGATGCCGGGACTGGCGGGCCACGAGCGGCCCACGGAGCCGGCGATGCCCGCGACGCATCGGCAGCTGACGACCGGGGACGCCGGTCGATTCCGCGAGGTTGCCGTCCGCCTGTTCGGCCCCGAGCTCCCCGAGACGGAATCGATCGAACTCGGCATGCTGGTGCCGTGAGCGATCGTCCGGGCCGCGAGTCACGCAGCGGGGCGTCCTGGCGGGACGACCGGGCGTGGCAGGCCGGCCTGCTCATCGGGTCGGCGCTCGGAGCCGCCGCGACCGTCGTGGGCCGGCGCATGGAACAGAACGCCCGCGAGGGCCTGGTGGACTGGCCGGCCGTCGAACGCATCGCGATCGCCCGGCTCCGGTCGGCGCCCGGCTCCCTGACCGCGGCCGACCTGCGGGCCGCGGAGCCCGCCTATCTCGCGGCGATGGATCGGATCGTGCCGGCGCTGAGCGCCGCGCTCGGCACGGAGCTGCCCGGCGTCGTGGAACGCTCCGGCGTCGTGGACCGGGCGGACTGGGTCCGCGCCAACACGACGGCCTTCGAATCGCTGATCGGCAAGTTGGAGGCGGACCTCCTGGACCAGGTCGTGCCGGTGGGTGGTGGCCTCGCGAAGGCCACGATGGCGCTCGCCAATCGGTGGATCACGACGCGCCAGCTCGGGCTGCTCCTCGGGTTCCTCGGCCAGCGCGTCCTGGGCCAGTACGACCTCGCCCTCCTGTCCGCCGAGTCGAAGCCGGGTCGACTCCTGTTCGTCGAGGAGAACATCCGCCAGACGGCGGTCAGTCGCTCGGTGTCCCGTTGGCCTCGTTCCGGACCTGGATCGCCCTGCACGAGACCACGCATGCCTTCGAGTTCGAGGCCCACCCGTGGCTGCGGCCCTATCTCGCCGAGCGCCTGGAGCGCCAGATCACGCTGTTCGGGAGCGACGTCCAGGGGATGGGTCGCGAGGCCGTGCGCGGTCTGGGTCGCGCGCTGCGCGGCGAGGGGGGTGGCGAGCACTGGATGGAGCGGTTGATGGGCCCCGAACAGAAGCGCCTGTTCCGCGAGACCCAGGCCGTGATGAGCCTGCTGGAGGGGTTCAGCGACTACGTCATGGACGAGGTGGGTCGCGACCTCGTGCCGGATGTCGAACGCATCAGCGCGCGGTTCCACGAACGACGGAACCGACGAACGCCGTTCGAACGGTCCATGCTTCGCCTCACCGGCATGGACCTCAAGCTCGAGCAGTACAAGAAGGGGGAGGCGTTCGTGCGCGCGATCGCCGATGCCCGCGGCCGCGATGCGCTCACGCGGCTGTGGGACGGGCCGGAGTCCCTGCCGCTCGACGGCGAGATCGAGGCGCCGGAGCGCTGGATCGCCCGGGTCCTCGACGCATGACGCGGCTCCACGGCCGGGCCTGGGAGCGGGCCGGGTGGCGCCCCGACCGCGATCGCGCTCAGCCCCATCCTGTCGGCGCGCTACCGATCGCGCGACCTGGAGCGGATCCGCGCCGCTGCACCGGGAGCGCGACTCGTGACCGTGTCGGTCGAGGGTCTCGCCGACGGGCAGCTCGACGACGTCGAGGTCATGCTGCGCGGCTGGCTGAGCTCGGACGCGTTCGATCGATTGCTCGTTCGGGCGCCGCGGCTCTCGTGGGTCCACTCGGCCACGTCCGGGGTGGAGCGCGCGCTGACGCCGGCCGCGCGGGAGCGCGGGCTCGTCGTGACGAACGCGCGTGGCGTGTTCAGCCGCCCCATCGCCGAGTACGTCCTGATGATGATCCTCTCGGTCAGTCGCCGGCTGCCGCAGCTCCTCGAGCTGCAGCGCGAGCGGACGTGGCAGCCGCTCGAGGGCGCGGAATTGCGCGACGTCACGGTCGGGATCGTGGGGCTCGGATCGATCGGACGCGCCGTGGGCGCGCTCGCGACCGCGTTCGGGTGCCGCGTCGTCGCCGTGCGCCGACGGCCGGACGGCGGAGACTGAGCGGCGAGACCTCGGGCGACGAGAAGACGTTCGGCGAGGTGATGCTGGACCGGGTCGGTGGGCCCGAGACCCTGCCGGAGCTCCTGGGCGAGTCCGACTTCATCGTGCTCGCGGCCCCGCTGACGCCCGAGACCGAGGACATGATCAACGACGAGACGCTGGCGCTGGTCAAGCCCGGAGCGTGGCTCATCAACGTCGCGCGCGGCCGCCTGATCGATGAGCGCGCGCTGCTGCGGGCCTTGCGCGACGGCCCGCTCGGTGGCGCCGTGCTCGACACGTTCCGCGACGAGCCGCTGCCACCGCTGTCGTCGTTCTACGACCTCCCGAACGTGATCGTGACGCCGCACACGGCCTGGTCCAGCGGCCGCGTCCTGGATCGCAGCGTCGAGCTGTTCTGCGACAACCTTCGCCACTTCGCGACGGGCGAGCCGCTGCTCAACGTGGTGGATCCGACCGCCGGGTACTAGCGTCCGCCGGCGACGCGCGGCGACCCAGGGCACGACGGGCCGCGCACCGCTACGATCGATCCCATGCAGATCGCCATCGTCGGGCTTGCCGGGAGTGGCAAGACCACCGTCTTCAACACGCTGACCCGCGGACACGCCGAGACCGGCGGCTACGGCGGCGTCACCCTCAACGTCGGCGTCGTCAAGGTCCCCGATGCCCGGCTGGACCGGCTCGCCGAGATCTTCAAGCCGAAGAAGATCGTCCATGCCGACGTGACGTACGTCGATCTACCGGCGCCGCCGGCGTCGTCGGAGGGTCGGGTCGGGACCGAGGAGCTCCCGGCGGACCACCTCGCGCGGCTGCGCGACTCCGACGCGCTCCTGCACGTCGTCCGCGCGTTCGAGGATCCGGCCCATCCGCATCCGGCGGGCAGCGTGGATGCCGCTCGCGACCTCGAGCAGCTCGACCTCGAGTTCGTCCTCGCCGACCTCGCGATGGCCGAGCGGCGGCTGGAGCGACTCAAGGGCAGCGGCCGCCACGGCACCCAGGCCGAGCGCGAGGCCGCCGAGCGCGAAGAGGTCGTGGTGCGGCGCATCCATGAGGCCCTCGAGGCCGGGACGCCGATCCGCGACCTGGGCCTCGATGCCGACGACACGAAGGCCATCCGCGGCTTCCGGTTCCTCACCGAGAAGCCGGTCCTCGTGCTCCTCAACGTCGGGGAGGGGGACGTGGCGCGACGACGCCCGACCTCGTGGCCTCGATCGCTGCCGGGATACCAGCACCAGCACGTCATGGTGGAGGCCCTGTCGGCCCGGATCGAGATGGAGCTGGGCGAGCTGGAACCCGACGAGGCCGCCGTGTTCATGGAGGAGCTCGGGATCGCAGGAGTCCGGCCTCGACCGGGTCATCGCGCTCTCGTACCGCCTCCTCGGGCTCATCTCGTTCCTGACCGCCGGCCCCGACGAGGTCCGCGCCTGGCCGGTGCCCGACGGGTCATCGGCGGTGGATGCCGCCGGGGCCATCCACACGGATCTCGCCAAGGGCTTCATCCGCGCCGAGACGGTCGGCTACGACGACCTCGTGACCCTCGGCTCCATGGCCGAGGCCCGCAAGCACGGCCGACTGCGGTCCGAGGGCAAGACGTACAAGGTCCGCGACGGGGACGTGCTGGAGATCCTCTTCAGCAAGTGACCGCACCGCCTCGGCGCGCCGCGGATCCGTCGGCGTCAGTTCAGACGCGTCGGGTCGTCGAGGTCGAACTCGACGTCGGTGACGATCGTCCGGAAGTCGCCGCGCGGCTCGTCGTCGTCTTCGTCGTCATCATCCTCGTCCTCGTCCTCGTACTCGGGCGTGAGGTCGGCGAGGAAGTTGTCGGCCTCCTCGGTGGAGACGTTGACGGCCGCGATCGAGCCGGTCGTCGCCGACGTAGACGAAGCCGTAGTCGCGCTCCAGGATCGTCGGCGATCGCCTCGATGAGGGTATCTTGGTGGTACGCGTCCTGGACATCACGCCGGACGCGCTGGACCAGGTCGAAGAATTCCTGCGGTTCCCACTCGGACTCGCTCACGACGAGGACGTCCGAATAGACCTCGTCGTCGCCCTCGTGGAGTTCGTAGAAGAACACGTCGGCTCCGATGCATCGTGGTGCGGGTCGCGCAGTATACGCCCGGAGGTGCCATGGCCCGCCCACCGATCGAGGTCGTCCACGTCGGATCCGCGTCGCGCGACATCGCCGCGGACGACCCGCGCGGCTGGCGACTCGGCGGCGGCGTGACGTACGCCGCACTCGCGACGGCGCGGCTCGGCATCGCGACGGCCGCGGTCATCGGCGTGGACGCAGGCCGCCGCAGGCGCCCACGAGCTCGATGCGCTGCGCGCGGCGGGGGTCGACCTGCTCGTGGTGCGACTGGACGAAGGCCCGGTCTTCCACAACCTCGAGACGCCGAACGGCCGGCGCCAGACCGCGATCGCGGTCGGGCGGCCCCTCGAACCCATGCCCGTGCCGGACTCGTGGCGGCGAGCCCGTGCATGGTCGTTCACGCCGGTCGCGGGCGAGGTCGACGATGCGTGGGTCGGACACGCGGCGGATGACGCGATCGTCGCGGTCGGCTGGCAGGGCATGCTGCGACGCCTGCGCCCGGGCGAACCCGTCGAGCGGGTGGCGCCGTCGGAGCGAGCGCTGCTCCGCCGCGCGGACCTCGTCGGCGTCAGTCATCACGACGTCGACCCGACGACCACGATCGCGAGCCTGGTCCGGCTTCCTGCATCCGGGGGCCCGGCTGCTCGTGACGCAGGGCCATCTCGGCGGCCTGCTCGTGGACGTCGGCCCGGACGGCCCGGGCTCGACCCTGCGCTACCTGCCGACCATGACCGACCGGGAGGTGGATGCGACCGGTGCCGGCGACACGTTCCTGGCCGCGCTCGTCGTCGCCACGATCCGGCCGTCAGCGATGGGGTTGATGCGACGGCGCGTGGGAGCCGACCTGCGGTTCGCGGCGGCGGCCGGGTCGCTGGCCGTGGAGGGCGTCGGGCTCGACGGGCGTCCCCGATCTTCTCGCCGTCCGCGCCCGCGCGATCCGCGAGCGGGTCCGACGGCTGCTCGTGCCCGCCGAGATGTCGCAGGTCACGGTGGAGACGCCGCTCGACTGACCGGCGCCGCAGTCGATCGATCCGACGCTGGAGGTCGGCCTCGAGCCTGGGTTCCGGCATACCGATGCGGCGACGGCGCTCCGCAGCGGCGCGACCGGCCGTGGCCGCGGCCAAGGCGCCGACCGCGGTCGCCGAGCCGGTGCTCGCGAAGCTTGGCGATCTCGATCCAGGCCAGCGACCGACGTCCTGCCCGGGCTGGCCGCGACATCCGTCCATGCCGCGACCGAATTCGACGTACCGGCCCAGGCGCCGCAGCAGGTGGGCCCGGTCCACGGCGATCCGCCCGCTGTCCCACGGGCGTCGTCGAACGCCGCTCGGCGTGGCCCAGGCCGTCCTGGCCGAGGCCGCTCGAGGGCGACCACCGAAGTCCGGGACCGACCTGGGCGACCACCACGGCTCGGGTGCCGGCGCCGTGGCGCGACCGGGGCGACTGCCGACGGCCTCCCGGACGCGATAGGCGGCTCGTCGCGCCCGAGAGCCTCGTCGAGACAGGCCAGGGCTTCCTCGTGACGGCGCGCACGAACGAACGCTCGCGCCAGGCCGGCGAGGTCGCCGGCCGGCGCCGTCCGGCGAGCAGCTGGCGTGGCATACCCGACGTCCAGCAGCGCGATGAGCCGGGCCAGCGAACGGACGTCCTCGTCGTTGTGGCGCACCACGGCGAGGAGGGGATGGGCCGGGCCGCCGCGAAGGAACCCGAGGTAGCGGGACGGGATCTCCCAGCCGTCCACGTCGTCGTGTCGCACGACGCCCAGCAGCGTCTCCTCCACCGTGCGCAGTCGGGCATCGATCATCCGGTGCCGGAACAGGCGCCGCACGATCGGGAGGAGGTCCAGGTGGCCGTCGTGGACCGGCGCCGCCTGGCGGGCCATGCGGTAGCGCGTCACGAGCAGCGGCCAGTCGAACCCGCGACCGTTGTACGTGACGAGCCATGCGTCGGTCGGGATGTGCCGGGCCAGCTCCTCGAGGAGTGCCGGCTCGTCCGCGTGGTCGGGCAGCAGGAGCTGGACCTGGCGGAACGCGTCGCCCTCCCACCACCCGAGCCCGATGCAGAACGCCACGGTCCCGGTCGCGGTCGCGAGGCCGGTCGTCTCGGTGTCGAGGCAGACGAGCGGGCGATCCGGCGCGGGCTGGCCCGGCAGCGCGGCCAGTCGCGCGCCGATCCACGGGCAGGGCGACGGACGGTCGCTCGATGCGGACGAACCGACCCGTCGCGGCGCCGGACGACCTCGCCGTCGAGGGTGGTCGCCAGGCGATCGGCGAGTTCCGCGGAACCGAGCGGCCGATGGGGCAGGGGACCGTCCGGCCCGCCCTCGTCCGTCTGTGCGGCCCGGAATCGAGCCAGGCGCCGCGCGAGGTCCGATCGGCCGGGCTGGTCCCCGTGGACCTCGGTGGTATCGAGCGTCACGCGGGGACCAGCGGTGCGCCGGCGCCGAGCTCCGCGAGGAGGCGGAGCGCGAGGGCCTTCGCATCGACGCCCGGCTCCAGGCGCGGCCCGGTACAGGCGGGACAGCCGCCGTCGCATCCGCACGCCGCGATCAGGCTCCGCGGCGCCCGGCGATGAGCTCGTCGTGCCGTTGCCACAGGCGCTCGGACAGGCCGATCCCGCCCGGGACCGCCTCGTAGAGGTAGATCGTCGGCTCTTCCGCGTGCGGCGAGCGGACCTGGGTCACGAGTCCCGAGATCGCGCGGGTCGCCCATCAGGAGCACGGCGGCGATCGTCTGGATCGCGCGTCCGGCCCCCAGGAGGGCGACGTCGAGGTCGTCGCGGCGCCAGCGCCCGCGGGCTCCGTCCACGGTCAGCCAGTAGGCCGTCGTCTGGAGTTCGAGCTCGGGCAGGTCGATGGGTCCCCAGCCGACGTTCTCGTCGGTGAGGAACTTGAGCTTCTTGAAGAGGGTGACGAGGCTCGCGACCATGACCTCGCCGTGGATCCGTCGGCCCCCGGTGGCAGGCGCCTCGGCGAAGATCTCGAGCGGCTTGAGCGTGACCGCGCGGTTCGCATACGTGTAGTGGTCGACGTCGACGCGGTGGACGTACGCCTTGCGCTCGTGCCATTCGAGTCGGTCCACGTAGTACTGCACCGACTCGTGGATGTAGATGGCCCGCTCGTGGACGAGGACCTGGGCACTGAACAGGTCCACCTCGCCCGAGCACCCGCGGGCGATCCGGGGTCGTGTCGATGATCACGACGTTCTCCGGCGCCGCGGTCCGCAGCGAGATCTCCGAGGCGGGGAAGTTCTCGCTGGACCAGTACCAGCGCCCGTCGTCGGCCTGGCGGACGTGCCGCTCCTCGGCGAGGAACGCGAGCAGGTCGTCCACGGGTCCCGGCCCGAACACCTCGCCGGGTTCGAACGGCAGCTCGAACGTGGCCGCGCGAAGGTGGGCGAGCAGGACGTGGAGGTTGTCCGGGTCCAGGCGCGCTTCCTCCGGCGTCCCATCGAGCAGGAACTCCGGGTGATGGATGACGTACTGGTCCACGGGCGCTCCGGACGCGACCAGGACCGACACGCTGGTCTCCTGGCGTCGCCCGGCGCGCCCGAACTGCTGCCAGGTCGCGGCGACCGATCCCGGGTACCCGGCGAGGATCGACGCGTCGAGCCGACCGATGTCCACGCCGAGCTCGAGGGCATTCGTGGAGACGACGCCGAGGATCTCGCCGTCGCGCAGGCCGCGTTCGATGGAGCGTCGCTCCGTGGGCAGGTAGCCGCCGCGATAGCCGCGGACGCGGGAGCGCGGCCCGTAGCTCTCGCGCAGCGACTCGCGCAGCCCCGTCAGCAGGATCTCCACGGCCACCCGCGAGCGCCCGAACACGATCGTCTGGCGACCCGCCCGCAGGAACGGCAGGGCCCACCGCTGTGCGAGGTTCTCCGCCGAGCTTCGGGCGCCGCTTGCGGGCTCCATGACCGGGGGATCCACGAGCAGGACGTGCCGCTTGCCTGCCGGCGCGCCGTTCCGGTCGACGAGCCGCGCCGGCCGCCCGGTCAGCATCGCTGCGAGCTCGCCCGGGTTGCCGATCGTCGCCGAGCAGCAGACGATGGTGGGCCGGCTGCCGTAGTGGGCACAGATCCGCAGGAGCCGCCGCAGGACGTTGGCGACGTGCCCGCCGAAGACGCCGCGATAGGTGTGCAGCTCGTCGATGACGATGAGCTGGAGCTGCTCGAACAGCTGGAACCACTTCGTGTGGTGCGGCAGGATCGCCGAGTGGAGCATGTCCGGGTTCGTGACCACCACCTGGCCCGCGGCGCGGATCGCCGAGCGGATCGGAGCGGGCGTGTCGCCGTCGTAGGTGGAGGTGATGATCGACAGGCCGGCCGATGCCGACAGCTCGCCGAACTCGGTGACCTGGTCCTGGCCGAGCGCCTTGGTCGGGAAGAGGAACAGCGCCCGGGCCGCCGGGTCGTCGGCGATGGCCTGGAGGGCCGGGAGCGCGTAGCAGAGGGTCTTGCCCGATGCCGTCGGGGTGACGACGACGACGTCCTCGCCGGCGTGGACGGCCTCGATCGCCTCCGCCTGATGCGTGTACAGGCCGTTCGATGCCGCGGCGCTGCAAGGCCGTCCACGATCCTCGGGTCCAGCCAGTCCGGCATCGGCGCGAACGCGGCCTCGCGCGGCGGGATCACGGCGTGGTGGACGACACCGCGCGACGAGGGACGGCTCGTCGAGCAGCGACGGCCAGGACGGTCGGGCGCATCGGCGGGGGCATAGGTGCGCATGCGGTGACCCCACGGTGCAGGAACCGAACATTCGTTCGGAATGGAGGCAGTCTAGCGCCACGATGGCGGGCACGTGTGACAGCTCGGATGTCACACGAGCGTCGGTTGACACGCCAGCTACGGGTAGCTACGCTCCCCGCGATGTTCCGACGGCTCCGCCCATCCGAACCCGACGCCGCCGCCGAGACGCCTCCGACGCCCGCCCGACGGCGACATCGACGCCATCGAGGTGCGACGCCGGTCACCGAGCCCGGACTCGCGGCGCTGCCGATCGCCGGGATCACGCGCCGCCGCGCCGCCGCGGTCGTCAGCGGCGTCCTGGCCGCCTGGATCGTCATCGTCTTCGCGCGCCAGGTCAGCGAGGCCTCGGCCGCCACCGCGCGGGTCGACGACATCGGCACCGCGAACGTCAGTCTCCGCTCGGAGGTCGCGATGCTGGAGCGCGAGCTCGAGCGCATCGGCCGCCAGCGCTACATCGAGCAGCAGGCGCGCGGCTACGGACTCGGGTCGTCCAGCGCGAGATCGCCTTCACGCTCGGCCGAGGACGCCCCGCCGCTGGCCCGCGACGCCCCCGGCTCGGCCGCCGTCCGGGTCGGCGCGGCGAGCGACGACGTCACGCCGCTCGAGCGCTGGCTGACGGTCCTGTTCGGCCCGACCGACTGATCGCGGCCGATCCGGTCGCGCGACGTGCGCGCGGGTCGCTATCCTTGCGTCCCGACGCGGATGCGCCGGACAGGGGAGGCCACGGCGCCGCGATGTTCGAGATCCCGGTCGAGGACTTCATCTTCGTCGTCTGCGCGCTCGTCGGCGGCGGGCTGCTGCTGATCACCGTCCTCGTCGACGACATCCTCGGCGCCGTCTTCGACTTCGATATCGGCGGCGTGTCGCTCATGCCGCTGCTGCTCTCGTTCGTCTCGATGTTCGGGGTCGGCGGCCTGTTCGCGACCCAGGTCCTCGACGTCCACGGCGGCCAGGCCGCGATCGTCGGTGCCGGGTTCGGACTCGTCGGGCATGGGCATCGCGTACGGCATCTTCAGCGCGCTGCGTCGGGCCGAGGCTGCCGAGCCGTTCTCGACGAAGGACCTGATCGGGGACGACGTCTACGTTCAGGTCGCGATCCCGGCCGGGCGCTACGGCAGCGTCCTCGTCAAGGCCGAGGGCCAGACCCACGAGTTCAGCGCCACCTCGAGTGACGACATCCCTGCCGGCAGCGTCGTCAAGGTGACCGGCGTCGCCGGTGCCGGACTCATCGTCGCGGCCGACCGCCGATCGTCGCCGGCCCCGACGAGTCGGATGGAGGACAGGATGCTTGACGGGTTGTTCGACTTCATCGGCGGTGGGGTCTTCGCGATCTTCCTGATCATCATCGTCGTCGTCCTGATCGTCAGCTACATCGGCAGTCGCTACAAGGTCGCCGGCGCCAACGAGGCGCTCATCGTCTCGGGCCAGCGGGACAAGGCGCCCGGACGGTCGCAAGAACCTCAAGGTGGTCCGCGGCGGCGGCGTCATCGTGCTGCCGCTCGTCCACAAGGTCGGCAAGCTCAAGCTGACGGCCCGCCAGATCAACGTGAACCTCGCCGACGCCGTGACGCGGCAGGGCATCAAGGTCGCCGTCCAGGGCGTCGCCACGTTCAAGATCGGTGCCGACGACGAATCCATCCGCAACGCCGCCGAACGCTTCCTCGAGTCGCAGGAGGACGCGGTCGACTCGATCGTCAAGAACGTCCTGGAGGGCTCGCTCCGCTCGATCGTCGGCACGCTGACCGTCGAGGAGCTGAACCTCGACCGGATGAAGTTCCAGCAGGCCGTCCAGGATGCCGCCAAGGGCGACCTCGCGACGTCCGGCCTCCAGATCGACTCCTTCACGATCCAGGCGATCCGCGACGAGTCGGGCTACATGGAGCTGATCGGCCAGCAGGAGACCGCCCGCCGCGAGCGGGACGCCCGGATGGCCAAGGCGTCGGCGGACCAGGAGGCCGCCGTCCGCGAGGCCGAGGCCGAGCAGGTCAAGATCAACGCCCAGCGCGACGTCGCACTGCGTCGCGCCGAGACCGAGACCCAGACCGCGGCCGCCGAGGCTCGTGCCGCCCAGGCCGGCCCGCTGGCCGAGGCCGAGGCGACCCAGGAGGTCACGCGCAAGCAGACCGAGCTCGCCGAGCTCGAGGCGGCGCGCACGCGAGAAGGAGCTGCTGACCAGCACCGTCCGTCCGGCCGAGGCCGAGGCGGCGGCGCAGATCCGTCGTGCCGAGGGCGCCAAGGGCGCCGGCATCGCCCAGGCCCAGGCCGATGCCGAACGGGTCAAGCTGGCCGGCGAGGCGCAGGCACGAGGTCGGTCGAGGTGACCGCCGAGGCGACGGCCAAGCAGACGACGCTCGAGGGCAACGCCGAGGCCGGCATCGTCCTCTCCAAGGGCGAAGCCGAGGCCAAGGCCCTGGCCCTGCGCGCCGAGGCCTACCGCCAGTTCAACGAGGCCGCGATCATCCAGACCGTGCTCTCGATGCTGCCGGACATCGTCCGCGCCGCCGCCGAGCCGATGAGCCACATCGACCAGCTGACCGTGCTCTCGAACGACGGCGCGTCGGACATGGTCAAGAACGTGACCCGGACCGTCACCGAGGCCGGCGCCACGGTCAAGGGCCTGACCGGGATCGACATCCCGGAACTGCTCAACGAGGCCCTGGGCGTCGATCCGGCGAGTCGTCGAAGGCCGCTGCCGCCAAGCCGCGGCCGACGGCTCCGCCGCGATCGCGGTGGATCACCGGCGGTGGCCCGGCCGCGTGGCGGCCCGGCTGCCGGCGGCGGCACCGCGACGGCCGGCGGCACGACGCCGAGCGCCACGACCGCATCGACGGCCTCGTCCGCGAGGTCCGCCGGCGCCAGCCGGCGGCGCGACCGGCCGCGGCGTCGCCGACACCGACGACGGCTCCGCCGCGATTCGACTCGCCCGAGGCCGTCGACGCGGCGCTCGCCGACGCGGATCGCGCCCTCCGGGCGGCTGCCACGACGACGTCGAGCGCGGCCCGGACCGACACGGCCGCCGGTCCCGCCCGCCCGGCCTCGGCCGACATCACCCGCGCGACGACCGTCGACGACGCGGCCCGTCGATCTGGCCAGCGACCTGCGCGCGGTCCCGGGCATCGAGCGCTTCGCCGCCGTCCGGCTCGCCGAGCTCGAACGCGGCGGTCCGCGTCCGCTGCGCACGATGTGGCGGGTCGCGCGCGACCAGCTCGGCGAGCGCTACGGCCAGCTGACCATCGGCGAGCTCATCGACCGGTACGGCGCGTCGCGCGGTCCGACGTCCTGACGGGCGATCCGCTCGATCGATGCCCACCGACCGTCCGATGAGCGCCGAGTACGCGCGACTGCTCGCCGAGAACGAGCGCTACACGGAGGCGTTCGATCGCTCGGCGCTGACCGCGGCGCCGCTGTCCGGCCTGGCCATCGTGGCCTGCATGGACGCCCGCCTCGATGTCGAGGAGACGCTCGGCCTGCGGACCGGTGACGCGCACATCATCCGCAACGCGGGCGGCCTCGTGACGGACGACGTCATCCGCTCGCTCATCGTCAGCCAGCAGTCTGATGGGCACGAACGAGGTCGTCGTCATCGAGCACACCGGCTGCGGCCTGCTCGGCGCTGAACGAGGACGACGTCCGGGCCGACCTTGCGCGTTCGCTCGGGGTCACCGCCGACGACATCCCCGTCGTGTTCGGGGCGTTCGACGACCTGGAGGCCAACCTGCGCGCCCAGGTCGCGATCCTGCGCGAGCACCAGCTGCTGCGGGCCCTTGCCGTCCACGGCCTGATCTTCGACGTCAGCGACGGGTCGGCTCCACGAGATCGCCTGACGCGGACGCGCCCGTGGCGGGTGCGATGCGCCTGCAAGAGCGCGGCGGCGCGTCGCGATACCGTCGGCAACGCTCCGGGCGTAGCCTCAGCGGTCCCAGTGCCATCAAGAGGGGCGATCAGACCATGAAGTGGAAGCGCAACACCGGCTTCGACCGGATCGAGGACCGACGCGGTCAGGGCGGTGGCGGCGGCGGGCTCGGCGGCATGCTCGGCGGGAGCGGCGGCGGCCTGCCGATCCCGATCCCCGGCGGCAAGGCCGGCGGCGGCATCGGCGGCATCGTGATCGCCATCGTCCTGTTCGTGCGTCATCAGCGGCGTGCTGGGCGGGGCGGCGGCCTGTCGGACTGTCGGGCCTCGGCGGCGGCGCGGTCGAACCCGGTGGCACGCTGAAGCCGCAGAACGACACCGACCAGTTCCTCGCCTACGTCGTGGACGACATCCAGGTCTTCTGGCTGGACCAGTTCGCGACGGCCGGCCGCGATCTGCCGATGGAGGATCTCGTGCTGTTCGACGGCTCGACCTCATCCGGCTGCGGACCGGCATCGTCGGCGACGGGCCCGTTCTACTGCCCGGCCGACCAGAAGGTCTACCTCGACCTTGGCTTCTTCGATGAGCTCGAGTCGCGCTTCGGCGCGCAGGGCGGCGACTTCGCGATCGCCTACGTGGTCGCGCACGAGTACGGCCACCACGTCCAGACCGTGCTCGGCGTCTCCGAGGAGGTCCAGCGGCTGTCGCAGGAGGATCCGTCCCGGCGCAACGACCTGTCGGTCCGCCAGGAGCTGCAGGCCGACTGCCTCGCCGGGCGTCTGGGCGCGGTCGGCGCAGTCGGACCTCGAAGCCGGCGACATCGAGGAGGCGCTCAGCGCCGCGTCGGCGGTCGGCGACGATCGCATCCAGCAGGCGACCCAGGGGCGGATCGACCCGGAGTCGTGGACCCACGGCTCGTCCGAGCAGCGCGTCGCGTGGTTCACGACCGGGTATCGCAGCGGGAACGTCAACGACTGCGACACCTTCGCCCAGTAGCGGGTGCTCGCGGGGGTGCGGTAGAATCGGTGCCCACGGCGGAGTAGCTCAGTGGTAGAGCAGGGGACTCATAAGCCCTTGGTCGGTGGTTCAAATCCGCCCTCCGCTACCACCTCGACCCCAACACGACCCTCCGGTCCTGCCGGGGGGTCGTATCGATTCCTTCATCTCCGGCCGCGTCGCCATCCGCGCGTCCCGGTCGTCCGTAGGGATGGATGACGGGCAGGACGTCCGTCAGGGGGTGCTTCCGCGCCCCACCGCTATACTCGCGCTCGTGACGCCGCACGGTCGACGTCCCCTCACCCCGGAGGCTCCCTCTTGAACCCGAAGTTCTTCCGGAACGGCATCGTGATGCTCGTCCTCGTCGTGGGGACCGCAGCACTGCTGTTCACCTGGATCTCGACACAGCTCGACGCCAACCACCGTCGGCTACTCGCAGTTCCTCACGGACGTCGGAACCGGCTCGCGTGACCAAGGTCGTCCAGACCGGCACGACGCTCACCGTCACCGTCAAGGACCCGGCCGGCACCTACAAGGTCACGGTCCCGAGCGTCCTGACCGACGTGTGGGGCGACATGCAGGCCGCTGCCGGCGAGACCGTCCCTCGCCGCCGACCATCTTCGCGGCGGAACCGGCGCCCGACACGTCGTGGCTCGGCTTGCTGCTCACCGCGGTCCTGCCGCTGCTGATCATCGGCGGCTTCATCTTCTTCATGATGCGCCAGGCCCAGGGCACCAATAACCAGGCCATGAGCTTCGGCAAGAGCCGGGCGCGCATGTTCCTCGGCAACAAGACCGTCGTGACCTTCGACGACGTCGCCGGCGTGGACGAGGCCAAGACGGAGCTCCAGGAAGTCGTCGAGTTCCTCAAGTTCCCGGAGAAGTTCAACTCGCTGGGCGCCCGCATCCCGCGTGGCGTCCTGCTCGTCGGCCCTCCCGGCACCGGCAAGACGCTGATGGCGCGAGCCGTCGCGGGTGAGGCCGGCGTGCCGTTCTTCAGCATCTCCGGCTCCGAGTTCGTGGAGATGTTCGTGGGCGTCGGCGCCAGCCGCGTCCGCGACCTGTTCGACCAGGCCAAGCGCAACTCGCCGTGCATCGTCTTCGTCGACGAGATCGACGCCGTGGGCCGCCAGCGCGGCGCCGGCCTGGGCGGCAGCCACGACGAGCGCGAGCAGACCCTCAACCAGATCCTCGTGGAGATGGACGGCTTCGACACGAACACCAACGTGATCGTCGTCGCCGCCACCAACCGCCCGGACGTCCTGGACCCGGCGCTGCTGCGCCCGGGCCGGTTCGACCGCCAGGTCATCCTGGACCGGCCGGACATGAAGGGTCGGACCGAGATCCTCCGCGTCCACACCAAGGGCAAGCCGCTCGACAAGGGCGTCGATGTCGAAGGCGTCGCCAAGCAGTCCCCGGGCTTCTCCGGCGCGGACCTCGCCAACCTCGTCAACGAGGCGGCCATCCTGTCCGCCCGGCGCAACAAGAAGGTCATCGGCATGTCCGAGTTCCAGGAGGCCCTGGAGCGGATCATCGCCGGCCCCGAGCGCAAGTCGCGCGTGATCAGCGACGCCGAGAAGGCGATCATCGCCTACCACGAGGGCGGGCACGCCATCGTCCAGCGGATCCTGCCCAAGTGCGACCCGGTCGCCAAGGTCACGATCATCAGCCGCGGCATGGCCCTCGGCTACACGATGGCCCTGCCGCAGGAGGACCGCTACCTCCAGTCCAAGACCGAGTTCGAGGACAAGATCGCCGGCCTGCTCGGTGGCAACGTCGCGGAGCGGATGATCTTCGGCGACACGACGACCGGTGCCAGCAACGACATCGAGAAGGCGACCGATCTCGCGCGGCGCATGGTCACCGAGTTCGGCATGAGCGACAAGCTCGGCCCGCTCTCCTTCGGGAAGCGCGACGAGATGGTCTTCCTGGGCCGCTCGATGGGCGAGCAGCGCGACTACAGCGACGAGGTCGCACGCACCATCGACGAAGAGGTCCGGGCGATCATCGACAAGGCCTACGAGCGAGCGACGGACGTCCTCACGACGCACCGCGACCGGCTCGTCGCCCTGGCCGAGAAGCTCGTGGCCGAGGAGACGGTGGACGCCGAGGAGTTCGAGACGCTCTTCACGGACCTGCCGCCCAAGTCCACCGATCGCGGACACGCGACCCTGGTAGGCCCTGGCCAGCCGGTCGCCGAGCCGAACCCGCAGCCGGCCTGACACGGCGCCACTCCAGCACCACCGAACGAGCGGGCGGGCTTCCCGCCCGCTCGTTCCATGTCCGTCGCCTAGACTCGGGGCCATGACCGAACCCGACCGACTTCGCCGCCCTCGAGGCGCACCTTGACGCGGGCCGCGCCACGCGGCTGGAGAGCTACCAGGCGTTCCTGCGCATCCCGAGCATCTCGGCCCTGCCCGAGCACGCCGCCGGATTGTCGCCGCGCCGCGAGATGGCTTGCCGAGCGACTGAGCGCGGCCGGCATCGAGCACGTCGAGGTGGCCGAGACCGGCGGCCATCCCGTCGTCTCCGGCGACTGGCTGCACGCCGAGGGTGCCCCGACCGTCCTCGTCTACGGGCACTACGACGTGCAGCCCGTGGACCCGCTGGACCTGTGGGAATCGCCGCCGTTCGAGCCCGTCGTCGACGGCGACCGGATCGTCGGTCGGGGGGCGGCCGACGACAAGGGCCAGATCCACGCGCACGTGATGGCTGCAGCCGCGCTGCTGGCGACGAGGGGCAGCCTCCCGGTCAACGTGAAGTACGTCTTCGAAGGCGAAGAGGAGAGCTCGTCGATCCACCTGGATGCGTGGCTGGCGGCGAACCGTGAACGGCTGACCGCCGACGTGGCGATCATCAGCGACACCGGGTTCTTCGAGGGCAACATCCCGGCCGTGACGGTCAGCCTGCGCGGGCTGATGTACACCCAGATCGACGTGGTGGGATCCACCGGTGGACCTCCACTCGGGCGGGTATGGCGGCGCGGTGCAGAACCCGGCACTGGCCCTGGCGCAGATCCTCGCGGCACTCAAGGGTCCCGACGGGCGGATCCGCGTCCCCGGGTTCTATGACGAGGTCGTGGAGCTGACGGAGGAGGAGCGTGCTTCGATGGCCGCGCTCCCCTTCGACGAGGACGCCTACCGCGTATCGCATCGGCGTGCCGGCGCTGGTGGGCGAGGTCGGGTATACGACCCTCGAACGGCGCGGCACGCGGCCCACGCTCGACGTCAACGGGATCTGGGGCGGGTTCCAGGGGTCCGGGGCCAAGACGATCATCCCGGCGCACGCCCACGCAAAGGTGAGTTGCCGGCTCGTCGCCGCGCAGGACCCGGCGGTCATCTTCGAGCGGTTCCGCTGCCTTCGTCGCCGAGATCGCGCCGCCGGGCGTGACGGTCACGGTCCAGGAGCTGGGTCTGGGCCGCCCGAGCGTCGTCCCGGTGGATCATCCGGTCACCCAGGCCGCGGCCCGCGCCTTGGAGGCGACGTTCGGGCAGGCGCCGGTGTTCATCCGCGAGGGCGGTTCGATCCCGGTCTCGGCCAGCTTCGAATCGATCCTCGGCCTGCCGGTCGTCCTGCTGGGCTTCGCCCAGCCACACGAGAACGCCCACGCGCCCAATGAGTGGATGGACCTCCGGAACTACGAAGGCGCCATCCGGGCCATCGCACGGACGTTCGAGGAGATCGCCGCCCTTCCGCGGTGATCGGAGCCGCCAGACGGCTCCTGGTGGTGCGGAACAGGGGGGTGTGGGTGGGTGAATCGGGACCTCTTCGGTGCTACGCTGTGGCCGCCGCACACCTGCGGCGTGCGCATCCTCCGGGGAGGAGACCACCGCGTGAGCACCGAAACCACCGACCCCGTCGCCGCCGCGCCTTCGGGCGGTCAGGGCTGGCGTCTGGACACCGCAAACGGGAGCATGGCGCCCCGCTCCGCGCTCGATGTCCTCGTGGACCTCAACGAGCGCGTCACCACCGGCCACCTTGCGGAGTACCAGCCGGTCCCGCTCGGCTTCACGCCCCTCGACAAGACCATCGGCACCGGCCTCCGGGCGGGTGAGCTGATGCTGATCGGCGGTGCCCAGGGCACCGGCAAGACGACGATGGCGCTGCAGATGGCGCGCAACATCGCATCTGGCGGTCAGGCCAACGTGCTCTACATCTGCTTCGAGCACGACGAGGCGTACTTGATGAACCGCCTCATCGCGATGGAGTCGGCCCTCGCGCACCTGCCGCACAAGACCGGCGCCATCAAGATCCAGGACGTCCGCAAGGAGATCCTGGGGACGTGGATGGCCGAGGGTGCGACCGCGCCGCAGCTCGCCAACAACCCGCGCCTGCGCCCCTCGCTGGATCGGATCGCCCGGTACGGGCAGAACCTGTTCCTCCTGCGCGGCTCGCAGACGGCCGGCACCATCGACAACATGCGCAAGCTCGTCCAGCAGCATCGCAAGATGTCGGGCGATCGGCGCCTCGTGGTCTTCGTGGACTACATGCAGAAGGTGCCGCAGATCCCGGAGCCCGAGAACGAGTCGGAGAAGGTCACGTTCATCGTCAACGGCCTCAAGGACATCGCGTTGTCCGAGGACGTGCCGATGGTCTCGATCGTCGCTGCCGACAAGGAAGGCCTCAAGGCGTCGCGCCTGCGCAACTTCCATCTTCGGGGCTCGTCCGCGATCAACTACGAGGCGGACATCATCCTGATCCTCAACGAGAAGTACCACATCGTCGCCAAGGTCAACATCGAGTTCAACCCGTACCAGGCGCAGCGCTTCCGCGACTGGGTCGTGGTCTCGGTCGAGAAGAACCGCGGTGGCCAGGACAACGTGGACCTCGAGTTCGAGAAGCACTTCGAGTTCTCCTGCTTCGACCCGAGCGGTCGGACCGTGCAGGAAAAGCTCATCGAGGAACGCCTCTACAACGACTGACGGCCGCCCGGGGCGTGCCCGGGCTGCGTTGTCGCCTGTGCGCGCTCACTCACGCACCTTGGGGTGCGCTCGCTCTCGTGCTCGGCTCCGCCTTGCCCGGACCCGTCCCGATCGGACCTGACGATCCGTCTCTTGCAGTACCTGAGCCACCGGCCGACCGCGTGGCCGATCCCCTGACGCCTTCCGTGTCGTTCTCAGTGGACGATGTCGGCCGGAGGCGACACCTGCGGGATGAATGAGCGTCCGGCGCAGCGCGCAGGACGGCCAGGATGTCGATCTGGGGACCTGGCGCGTGCTGGTTCATCGCCCGGCGTGTCGCCTGACAGCGACAGTGTCCACCGGGAGCGGCATGGGGCGAGCCATGACCGCGCCGCGTTCGCCGTCATGCCGCCTACACTGGCCCCATGCAGAGCCCAGGCCCGTTCCCGGACGTCGTCGAGATCGTCGTCGAGATCCCGCGTGGATCGCGCAACAAGTACGAGTACGACGAGGAGGTCGGCGTCTACCGGCTGGACCGAGTCCTCTCGAGCGCGGTCTTCTACAACTTCGACTACGGCTTCATCGAGGCCACGCGCGCCGGTGACGGGGACCATACGGACGCCCTGCTGATCATCGACGAACCGACGTTCACCGGCTGCCACGTCTGGGCGCGACCGATCGGCGGCCTGGAGATGCGCGACGAGAAGGGCTTCGACTTCAAGGTCCTGTGTGTCGCGCTCGGCGATGCCCACCAGCAGCACATCGAGCGCCTCGAGCAGGTCCGGCCGCACCGCCTGGTCGAGATCGAGCACTTCTTCCAGACGTACAAGGCGCTCGAGGACAAGACCGTCGAGATGGTCGGCTGGCGCGAGCGCGACCGGGCGCTGGAGGTCCTGCGCACCGATCGCGAGGCCTGGGACGCGGAGGGCCACGAGGCACAGCACTCGCGGTGACCCGCGACCGAGGTTGGGTCGATCCGTACGCCGGCGTCCCCGGACGTCGCCTGTTCGTCGCGGTCCCCCTGCCGGCCGAGGCGGCGTCCGAGATCGCGGCGGTCGTCGATTCGGTCCGCTCCCAGGGCTTGCCGACCGGCGCCCATGACGTTCGCTGGGTCCGCCTCGACGGTCTGCACCTGACCCTCCGGTTCCTGGGCCCGACGCCCGAGGACCGCGTGGAACCAACGACGCAGGCTCTCACCCGGGTTGCCGCCGTGACCGGCCCGATCGATGCCGAGCTCGCCGGCGCCGGGACGTTCCCTCCGGGCGGGAGGCCACGGGCGCTGTGGATCGGCGTCGCCGCCGGCGCTGCGGCGCTGGGCGATCTCGCCCGTCGGCTCCATCGGGAACTCGAGCTGGCGGGTTGGCCGCCGGACGATCGCGCGTTCCGAGCGCACCTGACGCTGGCCCGCTCCGATGGGGTCGCGGCCGGACGGCTGGTCGCCGATCGACTCGTCGCGGCGATGGACGGCCGGGAGATCCCGATGCGCATCGATCGACTCGCGCTCTTCGAAAGCGTCACCGGCGGCGGCCCCGCACGGTACGTCCCGGTCGCCGAGGCCGGCCTCGTCGGGGCGCCATAGGGCATCCCCGTGTACCATCCGAAGGTCCCCAGAACGGACCGGACCGGACCAGCAGGAGCGCCCGTATCGTCGTGACGCCAAGCCAGCGCGCCCGTCTTGTCCTCGCGCTTGGAATCGTCAATATGGTCCTCGTGACGGTCGCGCTCGGTGTCGGTGGTTCGGCGGTCCAGCAACAGGCTCAGGCATCAGCCAGTCCGACGTCCCCGATCGCCGTCGTGCCCACGCCATCGACGCCGACATCGACCGCATCGCCCGGCGGGTCTGGGTCTGCGGCGCCCACCCGCTCCGCTTCGTCCTCGTTCCCGGCGTCGCCGGTGATCGCTCCGAGTGCCCCGGCATCACCCACGGCCAGCACGGCCGCCCCGACCGGTACGGCCTCGTCTTCCCCGGGGGCGACGGCTTCCGCCTCCGCGAGCTCGAGCGCCTCCGCGAGCGCAAGCGCCAGTGCGTCTGCGACGGCGAGTGCGTCGGCGAGCGCCCGGCCGACGGCCACCCCGCGCCCGACCGGAACGCCCGCCCCGACACCGACATCGCGAACACCGACGCCGAGACCGACCCTCTCGCCCCGGCCGACCGCCACACCGCGACCGACGGCCTCGCCATCGGGGACCCCCAGGCCGACGTCCAGCCCCCGGCCGACGCCGACCGCGACGGCGCGGCCGACGCAGACCGCGACGCCGATGCCGACGACGAGTGTCCGTCCGACCGCCAGCGTCCGGCCCACTCCGACGGCCAAGCCGTCACCGTCGCCCACGCCGACACCGACACCGACCTCTACAGCCACCGCGACCCCGACCGCCACCGCGTCCGCCATCGGCCACCGCCACCCCCAAGCCGACACATACCCCGAAGCCGACTCCGTCGGACAAACCGACCCACACCCCCTCGGCGACACCGACGCACAGTGCATCGAGTACCGCGACCGCATCGCCGACCCGGACGCCCAAGAGTCATAAGCCGCACTCGCCGTGCCCTTCCGACGATCGGTGGACGACCGGAGGCGACCACGACGACGACCACGATGAGAGCGACGACCCATGCGACGACGACGATGGCAAGGAACGAGGGAGCTCGACGTCGAGTGGCCTCGACGGCGGCGCGTTCCTGATCCTGCCCATCGCCGCGGCAGCCGGCGCGTGGTCATTCCGCCCCGACCGGACGCGACGGTTGCGCGGCCGCGGTCGCGCGCGATAGGCTGCCGTCCCCGGCGGTCGGCGCGTGCCAAGTCCGCTGTCACCTCGGAGGTTCCCATGGCGCCCTCGGATCCCCGTCAGACGAAGTTCGTCCTGGATGAGTCGCGGATCCCGCGCGCCTGGTACAACATCGCCGCCGACCTCCCGGTCCCGCCGTCTCCACCGCTCCACCCGGCGACGCACCAGCCGCTCGGCCCGGACGACCTGGCGCCCCTGTTCCCCATGGCCCTCATCGGCCAGGAGGTGTCGGGCGAGCGCGAGGTCGAGATCCCCGAACCGGTCCGCGACGCCTACCGCCTGTACCGGCCCAGTCCGCTGTACCGCGCGCACCGGCTGGAGCGCGCGCTCGATACGCCCGCGCACATCTACTACAAGTACGAGGGCGTCAGCCCGGCCGGCAGCCACAAGCCCAATACCGCGATCCCACAGGCCTTCTACAACAAGGAGCAGGGCGTCACCCGGATCGCGACCGAGACCGGGGCGGGGCAGTGGGGGAGCGCGATGGCCTTCGCGGGCGCCCTGTTCGACCTCGATGTCAAGGTCTACATGGTCCGCGCGAGCTACGACCAGAAGCCGTACCGCCGCATCCTCATGGAGACCTATGGCGCGGAAGTCGTCGCCAGCCCGTCACTCACGACGAACTATGGTCGCGCCGTCCTCTCGCAGACCCCGGACAGCCCGGGCTCGCTGGGCATGGCCATCAGCGAGGCCGTCGAGGACGCCGCCACTCGCGACGACACGAAGTACGCCCTCGGTTCCGTGCTCAACCACGTGCTGCTGCACCAGACGGTCATCGGCCAGGAGGCTATCGAGCAGATGGGGATGGCCGGTGAATCGCCGGACATCATCATCGGGTGTGCGGGCGGTGGGTCCAACTTCGCTGGCCTCACGTTCCCGTTCCTGGGACGCAACTTCCGGGAGGGCGCGACGCACCGGATCATCGCCGTGGAACCCGAGGCCGCGCCCAGCCTGACCCGTGGCGTGTATGCCTACGACTTCGGCGACACCGGCAAGATGGCGCCGATCGTGAAGATGCATACGCTCGGATCGGACTTCATCCCGGATCCGATCCACGCCGGTGGTCTCCGATACCACGGGATGTCGCCACTGGTGAGCCTGCTCAAGGAGCACGGCTATATCGAGGCGCGCAGCATCCACCAGCGAGCAAGCTTCGAGGCCGGCGTCCAGTTCGCTCGGGCCGAAGGCATCCTGCCTGCGCCCGAGCCGACCCACGCGATCCGGGTCGCGATCGACGAGGCCCTCGCGGCGAAGGAGGCCGGCGAGGCACGGGTCATCCTGTTCAACCTCTGCGGCCATGGCCATTTCGACCTCTCGTCCTACGAGCGCTATCTCGATGGGTCCCTCGAGGATTACGAGTACCCTGCGGAGAAGGTCGAGGCCGCATTGGCCGGACTGCCGGCTGTCTGAGGTCGGTCCACTACATCGGGGAAGGGCGGGGGAACGATGCCGCGACTGGCCTGCTGGTCCTGCGGGCGCCAGATCTACACCGTATCGCCACTCGAAGCGCTCTTCGCGGAAGAGCGCCGGTGTCCGCGTTGCGGTGCTTTCCTGGACAAGGAGCGTCGCGACGCGGAACGTCGGGAGACGGCCCGCCGGCAGAATCCGCCCGGACGACCCTGGTCCGCCCCTCGACGAAGGCGAGCGTCGGTCGGCCGATCGGCGCACCGGACGGCGGCGTGTCGGTGGGAGCTGAGCATGCGACGTCCACGCGGCCCGGGCGCGGCCGGGGTGGGCGTCAGATGAGGATCGCCCTGGCCGCGACCCTGATCGCGTTGATGGCAGCCGTGCCCGGGGCGGCCATCGCGGCCGACCCGTCTACGCCCGGCGAGCAGTCCGTCGTGCAGCAGGAGGCCGAGGAGTACTGGACGTCCGAGCGGATCCGCGATGCGGTGCCGCGCGACCTCACGCTGGACGGGGAGGCGTCCGGCCCGGACTCACGCGATACAGCGATCGCCCCTGTCGGTGCCGCGGCGGTGGGCGGCGCCTCGTGGACCGGCGGGAGGTGCGATCCTGCAGCGATCTGGCCTGATCCTCTTCACGCTGGCCGGCGGCGACTTCTCCTGCTCCGGGTCCATCGTGCAGGACGCCAGCGATCCGACCTACTCCCTGGTCATCACCGCGGCGCACTGCGCCTATCACGAAGGCGTCGATGTGTTCGCGACCGATTGGGTCTTCATCCCGGCCTGGGACCTGACGCCGAACGCGAGCAACTGTGACGACACGACCTACGGTTGCTGGGCCGCGCAGGCCCTCGTCATCCACCAGGGCTGGGCGAACGAGGAGGGCCTGACCGTCGCGGCCGTCAAGCACGACTATGCCGTTGCGGTCGTGGGCGCGGGTGGCCACGGCAACACCCAGCTCGACGCCCTTGGCGCGTACCCCGTGCGGATCGGCGGGGTGTCACTCGGCGATCCGCTCCACGCGTTCGGATACCCAGCGTCTCCACCGTACGAGGGCGACGATCTCATCTTTTGTCAGGGCGACGCGGGCTCGGACTTCCTCACGCAGTCCTGGCGTCTGACGTGCGACATGACGGGCGGTGCCTCGGGTGGCCCGTGGCTCTACGGCGCGGGGAACCCTGCCGACGGGTCAGGCCAGGTCGCATCGGTGAGTTCGTATCGACAGAACCCTGACAACGGCGGACTGTACGGCCCACGGTTCGATGCGAAGACGAACGCGGTCTACGCGGCTGCGAAGGCAGCCACGCCGGATGGCTCCGGCATCGACGGGATCATCGCGACGGGTGAAGCCGCGAGCGCGACGCCGTTCACGGACATCGCGAGTTCTACCTTCGTGTCGGACATCGAATGGCTCTATCTCGAGGGCATCACGACCGGCTGCTCGCCCACCCTGTACTGCCCCACGGCCAACGTCACCCGCGGCCAGATGGCGGCTTTCCTCGTGCGCGCCTTCGGCCTCCCGACGACGACCACCGACTACTTCACGGACGATGAGACGAGCACGTTCGAAGGCGACATCAACGCGCTGCGGGCGTCCGGGATCACGACCGGTTGTACGCCGACCCGGTTCTGCCCGACGGCCAATGTCACGCGCGAGCAGATGGCCGGATTCCTCGACCGGGCGCTGGACCTCCCGACGACGACCACCGACTACTTCACCGACGACGAGACGAGCACGTTCGAGGCGGACATCAACCGGCTCCGCGCGTCGGGCATCACCACCGGCTGTGCGCCGAACCGGTTCTGCCCGACGGCCAATGTCACGCGCGAGCAGATGGCCGGGTTCCTGCACCGCGCGCTGGACTGAACCGCCGCCTCAGTACAGCGCGGCTTCGTCCCGGGGCGGCTCGATGATCCGGTAGCGCAGCGCGACCGTCACGGCCTCCAGCCTGGAGTGCACGTGGAGCTTGGCCATGATCTTCTGGACATGCGTCCGGAAGGTATTGCGCGAGATGGACAACCGCGCGCAGGCCTCGGGGATGGTGAGTCCCTCTGCCAGCGCCCGCAGGACCTCCAGCTCGCGGCTCGTCAGAGGCACGATCGTCGGCCACTCGGCGCCGCGGTCGCGCGCCGATGCGACCCGCTGCGCGATGCCTCATGATCACGGACCGTGGCAGGAGCGTTTCTCCGGCTGCGGCATCGCGCACGGTCGCGACGACGTCCTCCACGGCGCGATCCTTGGTCATGTAGCCGTCCGCACCCGCCTGGATCGATTCGAGGACCGTCTCGTCGTCGGCGATCGCAGTGAGCATGACGACGCGCGCGGACGGCCAGCGCGACTTGATGGCTCGGGTAGCGTCCGCTCCGGTGCCGTCGGGGAGTCGGTAGTCCATGAGCACCACGTCCGGTCGGTCCCGGGCCATGGTCCTGGCCGCCGCGACCGTGCCCGCGACGCCGATGACTTCGATGTCGGGCTCTGCGGCCAGCAGGCGCGCCAGCGAATTGGTCAGAAGTTGGTGGTCGTCGACGAGGAGGACTCGGATCCGTTCGCGCTCGGTTGGCATGCGGTAGCCACCCCATGATCGTGCGGTCGCCTGGGCACGACCGCGGTCGGGGTCCCGCGCGCGGACATCGACAAGGTCGATGGTAGCACCGGCTCGGAGCAGCCCGGGGTGTCGGCTGCGATACTCGCCCGATGCGGGTGGCGTTCCTCGGCTTCGGCCTGATCGGTGGTTCGATCGCGCGCGCCCTGCGCTCCGGGACGGTAGCGCGCGGTCATGACGAGGACCCCTGGCAGATCACGGCCTGGACACCCAGCGGCGCAGGACCTGACGCGGGGTTCGCCGAAGGCGTCGTGGACGTCGTGGCCCCCACCCCCGACGCGGCGATCAGTGGCGCCGGGATCGTGGTGCTCGCGGCTCCCGTGCCCGATTGCCTGGCGATGCTCGACGAGCTGGCAGGCCCGTGGCAGTCCGTGCTGGAGGGTGATGCCGTCATCACCGATGTCGGGAGTTCCAAGAGCGCCCTCGTCCTTCGCGCGACGGCCCTCGGGCTGCGCTTCGTGGGTGGTCATCCGATGGCGGGCCGCGAGACGAGCGGGTTCGAGGCATCGCGTGCGGACCTGTTCGTCGATCGGCCCTGGGTCGTCGATCCCGACGACCGACGAAGCCGCGATGGAGCGCGTGGAGCGCCTGGTCACGGCGACGGGAGCGCGACCGATCCGGCTGTCGGCTGCCGGCCATGACGCAGCCGTGGCGGGCATCAGCCACCTCCCGCTCCTCGCGTCGGTGGCGCTCGTGGAGGCCGTCGCGGGCGGGGCAGGGGCCCCGGCCGAGGACTGGCCGGTGGCCGCGGGCCTCGCCGCGACCGGGTGGCGCGACGCCACGCGCCTCGCGCGCGGCGACGTCGCGATGGGGGCGGGGATCGTCGTCACGAATGCGGATGCCATCGCGGCACGTCTACGGGCCACCATCGACGTGCTCGAATCCTGGCTCCTCGAACTGGAACGTCCCGGTGGCCCTGATCGGGTGGTCATTGCCCAGCGACTGCAGGCCGCGCGCGACCGACTCGAGGCGATGCCGGGATGACCGCCGAGCAGGTCCTCGTGATCGCCCGGGAGCTCGTGCCGGACGGGGCGGCGTGGCACGGCCTCCGGACCGCGGGGATGGACGCGTTCCTGGCCGACATCGAACGACACGCTCGTTACGCGCCGCGCGCCGAGATGGAACAGGACCCGGGGTGGAAGCAGCTCATCCCGTACCTCGTCCTGCGCGACGGCGACCGCTACTTCCTCATGCGCCGGACGAAGGCCGGTGCCGATGCGCGCCTGCACGACCGCTGGTCGATCGGCGTCGGCGGGCATCTCAACCCGGGCGACGCGGGCCTCACCGGTGGCCTTCGACGCGAGTGGCGCGAGGAGCTGGACGCGGCCTTCGAGCCGGACTTCGAGCCGGTGGCGCTGCTCAACGATGACACGACCGAGGTCGGTGCGGTCCACCTCGGGATCGTCGTCCTGGCCGACGCGGCCGGGCGACCGGTCACGGTCCGCGAGACGGACAAGTTGACCGGTGGGTTCGCGACGGCCGCCGAGGTCGCCGAGGTCCGCGACGACCTGGAGACGTGGAGCCGCCTCGTATTCGATGCCCTCGAGGCCGGCGTCGCTGGGGTGGGGGTGCCGCGATGATCCGCGGGGTGGTCACGGCCCTTGGGGCGGCAGCGGTCTCGGTGGTCATCGCGCGATCGGTGGGACGTCGGGTCTCGGATCGACTCCTGGCTGCGCCGCGGACGACGCCGGAGGAGGCCGCGCTGGGACCGGCCCTCGATGCCCTCGGGGGCGAAGTCCTGCGGCTCCGGGCTCGCGACGGGGTTCGCCTCGCCGGCCGTTGGCTCCCTGTCGAGGATGGCGACCCATCGTGGACGCCGGATCGCCATGAAGCGATCCTCCTGCTCCATGGCTACACCGGGTCCATCGCTCCCGACCTCGTGGAGTACGGGCCGTATCTGCGCCGCACGGCCGGCGTCCTGGGTCTCGACTTCCGTGGGCACGGCGGCTCCGATGACGGGCCGTCCACGTTCGGACTCCTCGAGGTGGAGGACGTTGCGGGCGCCCTGGAATGGCTGGGCGAGCGCGGGATCACCCGGGTCGCCCTGATGGGCACCTCGATGGGCGGGATCACCGCGATCGCGGCCGTCGCGGTCCTCGGCGACGGCAGCCTGCCCGGGGCGGATGTCGACCCCGCCGCGCCGCTCCACGTCCAACCGGCGCCGCGCCCACGGATCGTCGGGGTCGTGGCGGACTCGGTGACGCCCGAGCTGGAGATCCCCATCGCGTCCCGACTCCCCGGGCCGGCGAAACGCTTCACGGCGGCGCGGCTGTTCGACGGCGCGACGCGCACCCTGGGTGCCGACCCCCGAGCCACCGAGCCCGGACGCGTCATCGGTCTGCTGGAGCCGTTGCCGGTCCTGCTCATCCACGGCGAGGCCGACGACACGGTGCCCGTGGCCGACGGACGCCGGCTCGCGAGACCTGGCCGGCCCGTCGACGCGCCACTGGGTCGTGCCCGGGGCCGGTCACAGCGGCGGCCACGCGGCAGGCGACGGAGGACTATGAGCGACGCACCACGGACTTCCTGCGCATGGTGCTCGAAGGGGCACGGGGAGACGATGCCGACCGACCGGGACCGGGCCCTATAATCGATGGGTCTGGCTCCATCAGCCGACACCCCCATCCGTGCGACGCCCATGGAGGACTGATGGCGGCCAAGATCCTCGTCGTCGATGACGACCCCAATGTCCAGCGACTCCTGCAGTACACGCTCAAGCAGGAGGGCTACGAGGTCGTCATCGCGGCCGATGGTGCCGAGGGATTCCGCCTCTGGGGCGCCGAAGCGCCAGACCTGATCCTGCTCGACGTGCAGCTGCCCAAGTTGGACGGCTATCAGGTCGCGGCCAAGATCCGCAGCGAGGAAGGCGGGTCGGCGCACGTCCCGATCATCATGCTCACGGCCGAGCGTGAGGTTGAACAGAAGGTCCGCGGCCTGCGTGCCGGCGCGGACGACTACCTCATCAAGCCGTTCCACCCGGCGGAGCTCCTGGCCCGCATCAAGAGCCTGCTGGCCCGCTTCGCCCCGCGGGATGCGCTCCTCGCTCGACCGCCGATGGGCCGCGTGCTCGCGTTCTACGGCGCCAAGGGCGGCGTCGGGACGACCACCATCGCGATCAACGCCGCGATCGCGCTGCATCGCGAGCTCGGACGCAAGGTGTGCCTGGTGGATGCGAACCTGCAGTTCGGCGACCACCGCGTCTTCCTGGACCTGGGTCTGGACAAGAAGTCGGTCGTGGACATCGTGAGCGCGCCGAACATCGACGTTGACCTCATCCGCCAGGTCATGGTCAAGCACGACTCGGGGATCGACCTCCTGCTCGCGCCGCCGTCGCCCGAGAGCGCCGATCTGGTCCGCTCGGAGCACTTCCCGCACATCATCGAGAGCCTGTGCACGCTCTACGACTACGTGCTCGTGGACGTGGACAAGCGGCTCGATGACATCAACCTCGGCATCTTCGAGACGGCCGAGACCGTGCTGGTGGTCATGACGGCCGACCTGTCGTGCCTCAAGAACGTCCGGCTCATCCTCGAGACGATGAACCACCTCGGCTATCCGGCGAGCAAGATCAACCTCGTGCTCAACCGATCGAATGCGTTCACGGGCATCAACGTGAAGAACGCCGAAGGCGCGCTCAAGCGCACCATCGACCACCAGGTCGTGAACGAGTATCGCGGCGCCATCAGCGCCCTGAACTCGGGTTCGCCGTTCATGTTCACGAAGGCCGACTCGCCGCTGGGGGCATCGCTGCTCCAGTTCGCGCGCGCCGTGGACAAGCCGGCCGCCGCGGCCGCAACGGCGGTGCCCGCTCGCTGACCCATCCTGGGCACCACCGGTGAGTGCCGGATAAGCGGACCGCAACCGGCCGGTGAGGGCCGCCCGCTACGGTCCGTGGCGTGCTGGCTGTCGTTCCCTCCGCAACCCTTGACGGCCTCGATGGTCGGCTGATCCGCGTCGAGGTCGATGTCGCGCCCGGGTTGCCCGGGTTCACGATCGTCGGGCTCCCGGATGCCGCGCTTCAGGAGGCCCGCGAACGCGTCCGAGGCGCCATCCGGAATGCCGGCTACGCGTTCCCGCCACGGCGTATCACCATCAACCTCGCGCCGGCCGGCCTGCGCAAGGCGGGGGCCTCGCTGGACCTCGCCATGGCGATGGGCATCCTGCTGGGATCCGAACAGGTCCGGATCGGCCCGGCAGCGGTCGCGCTCGTCGGAGAGCTCTCCCTGGGTGGCGAGGTCCGGGCGGTGGTCGGCACGTTGCCGATGGTCGCGGCGCTGGCACGTCTGGGGCTCGAACGCGTCGTGGTCGCCCACGCGGCCGTTGACGAGGCTCGGCTCGTGGACGGCATCGATGTCGCCGGCGCCGACACGATCGCCGAGGCGGCCGCAGTCGTCCGGGCTCGACGGGCGCGGCGTGTCGCCCGTGGCGATGCCCCGGGTGACGATCCCGGGTTCCGCCTCGGTCGACGGCATCGGGCGCGCCGGCCCAGCGGCGAGTGACGGGCGACTGGCCGGGATCGGCGTCCCTGATCTCGCCGAGGTTCGCGGCCAGATGGAGGCACGACGGGGTCTCGAGGTCGCGCTGGCCGGCGGACATGGGATCCTGCTGGTCGGCCCACCAGGCGTCGGCAAGACGCTCATCGCGCGGACGATCCCGGGTCTGCTGCCGCCGCTGGATGACGCAGCCGCACTCTCAGTGTCGATCGTGGCGTCCGCGGCGGGAGAAGGTCCTATCCACGCCCTCCGGCGGACCCCGCCATTCCGCTCGCCACACCACACGGCGTCGGCGGCCGCGCTCGTCGGTGGCGGGCCGCACCTGACGCCGGGCGAGGTCACACGAGCGGACCACGGGGTCCTGTTCCTGGATGAGCTCGCCGAGTTCGACCGTGACGTGCTCGAGGCGCTGCGCCAGCCGCTCGAGGAGGGCCGCGTCACGATCGCTCGAGCAGGTCGCGCACTGACGTTCCCGGCGCGGTTCCAGCTGGTCGCGGCGATGAATCCGTGCCCATGCGGATACGCCGGGACCGAGCCCGAGGGTCGATGTCGCTGCTCGGATCGCGTCGTCGAGCGCTACGAACGGCGGGTATCGGGGCCCTTGCGCGACCGCATCGACATCTGGGTCGCGATGCCACGGGTCCCGCCCGCCCTGCTCGTGGGTAGCCATGAGCCCGAATCGAGTGCCGCCGTCGCGGCCCGGGTCGCGACGGCGCACCGGATCGGCTGGGGTCGCAACGGCGGACGGCTGAACTGCCGGCTCCGGGGCCGCCAACTCCGTACCCTGTGCCGGCTCGATGACGCCGCGCGTCGGCGCGCCGAGGATCTCGCCGTAGCCGATGCGGCGAGTGGCCGGGGGACGGAGCGGCTGCTGCGCGTCGCTCGGACCATCGCCGACCTCGAGCGCGCCGAGTCGGTCACCGCGACGCACCTCGACGAGGCGTCGTGGCTGCGCTCCGGCGCGACGCGAACCGGCGCGGCGCTGGCGTCGTGATGTTGGGCGTCGGCGTTCCGGACGAGGTCGCGCCCGTTCCGGTTGCGCCGGGTGGTGAGCCGGGTGGTGACAAGACGATCGAGCTCGACCCGTACCGCTCGGAGCGCGATGCCTGGGCCGTCCTCGCGGGCATCGACGACCTCGGCCCGGTCGCGCTCGCAGCGCTGTTGGCGGCATTCGGATCCGGGCGTGCGGTGCTCCGATCGGCCGTGGAACCCGGCGCGGTGGCTCGCCTCGCCGCGACGCCCGGGCGTGAACGCCGAACGGGTCGGGAGCGCCTCCACCCGGTATCGATCGGGGTCGCGACGGCCATCGCGGACGCGGCGCACCGCGAGGTGACGATCCTCGAGCGACTGCGAGCGCAGGAACTGCGCGTGGTCACGATCATGGAGCCGACGTATCCGCGCCGCCTCGCAAATGTCGCGATGCCGCCACACCTGCTATTCGTTCGCGGTTCGCTGACGGCGCTGTCGCACCCACGGGCGGTCGCGGTCGTCGGCACCCGACGGGCGAGCACGAGCGGGCGCACCAATGCGGGGCGGATCGCGACCGCGCTCGTCGCGGCCGACGCCTCGGTGATCTCGGGTCTCGCGTACGGGATCGACGGGGCAGCGCATGCGGCGGCCGTTCGGGCGAAGGGTGTCACGGTCGCCGTGATCGGCGGTGGTCACGCCGTCAGCGTGCCGCCCGGCCACGACCGCCTCGCCGAGGCGATCATCGATGCCGGTGGCTGCGTCGTCTCGGAGTTCGCGCCGGACACGCTTGCGACGCGCGGGACGTTCCCGCGGCGGAATCGCATCATCAGTGGGCTTGCGGATGCCACGGTCGTGGTGGAGGCGCCGGCGCGCAGCGGAGCGTTGATCACGGCGTCCTGGGCACTCGAGCAAGGGCGCGGGTGTTACCTCGTGCCCGGCGCGCTGGATGCCGCCGGCTCAGCGGGTTGTCTCTCGTTCCTGCGCGAGTTCCACAACGAGGCACGGTTGGTCGCCGGGATCCCCCAGCTCATCGCCGACCTCGGGTTGTACCGGGTGGCCACGGCCACGGGCGATGCGGTCGTCGGATCGGCGCTGCAGGACCTCGGGACGACCGGCCGGCAGGTGGCGACCGCGCTCCTGCACGGCCTGAGCACGGTGGATGAGCTCGTCGCCGCGACGGACCTGCCGGTCGCCACCGTGCTCGCGTCGCTCGCCATCCTCGAGGGCCGCGGCCTCGTCGCCGGGGTGCATGGGCGCTACCGGCCGGACGGCCCGCTGCTCGGCGAACGGGTGACGCCACCACCCAAGTGATCGAAGTCTGGCGGGTGGCGGCTGTTGCCCGGTCTCGCGAACCGGTGCTACCCTGACCGGCGATCGCGCCCCAGCGTGACTCGGACGGCCCGGCGCCACGTGCGTCCCCCCGATCTGTGCCGTCCGCCATCCGCGAAGAGCCGGGAAGACTATTGCGGAAGTACCTCGTCGCCCTCCTCGCGATCCCCGTCCTTGCCATCGTGTATGGCAGTACCGCGCTCCGCCGCTCGGCGCTGGCGCGAACGGGCGTGGCGGTCGGCATGGGGGCGATCCTGGCGTTCGGGGTGATGTCCGTCGTGCGCCCGACTGCGACGACAGCCTCGCGCCCGACCGAGATCGTGCCGCTCACCCAGGCCGCCTTCCAGACGACCGTGGCGACGGGCGTGGACGTGGACATGCCCGTGACCCTCGAGTTCACGACTCCCATGGCCCCGGACTCGGTCGCGTCCTCGATCTCCGTGGAGCCGGCGACTCCGGTCACGCTGGCGTGGGATCCGACCTTCACGACGCTGACGATCGCCCCGTCCCGACACTGGACTGCCGGGGCCTACCACACGATCACGGTCCAGCCTGGGGCTCTCGCTCAGACCGGGCGACCACTCACGACGCCGGCCCGGGCAAGCTTCCTCACCCGGACGCCGACCATCGCGGTCCTTGCCGCGAGTGAACCGGTCGGCAAGCGGGTCGCGGCCGACACCGCGTTCACGATCGCCTTCGACCGCGACGTCGACGCCGACACGTTGGAGTCGGGGATCACCCTGGACCCGCCGGCGGAGATCCGCGTGACCGCCAAGTCGAGTGCGGACGGCATGATCCAGTACACGGTCGCCCCGACCGCTGCGCTCGAGCCGGACACGGTCTACCGCTTGGTCGTGGATGGCGTGCGTGACGCGGACGGCGTCGAGCTGGCCACGTCGTCCCTCGAGGTGCGGACGTCCGTCGCCCCGACCGTCGTCCGGTTCCGACCACGCGACGATACGACCAGCGTGGAACGCGGTGCGGCGATCTCGGTCCGGTTCACGCGGTCCATGGACAGGGCGTCGACGAAGGCGGCGTTCGCGGTCACCGCGGATGGCACGGCGCTGAAGGGCAAGGTCCGGTTCGCGGAGGACGACACGGTCCTTGTCTTCACCCCGGACAAGCAGCTCCCGTACGACGCCAAGGTGGTCGCGACGGTCGCCACGAGCGCAACGGCCGCCGATGGTGCGCCACTCGCCAAGGAAGGTCGCGCCACGTTCACGACGGAGAAGAAGGCCAAGCCGGCCGCGCCATCGTCCGGCGGTGGGGGATCGGGTGGGGGATCGGGTGGCGGAGGATCGGTGGGTTCGGGCAGCTGGAAGGCCGTCGAGCGCTACTACCTCGGCCTGATGAACTGCACCCGGCAAGGCGGCACCGTGACCTCGGGCGGGGACTGCAGCAGCCCCGGCGGGCGCGACGCCGCACCGCTCTCGCTGAGCGCCGGCATCAGCGACGAGGTCGCTCGCCCGTACGCCAAGCTCCTCGCCACGCGTGGGCTGTGCAGCCACTTCATCGGTGGCAACCCCGGCGATCGCCTCCGACGGGCCGGCTACACGAACTACACCTGGGCCGAGAACCTCGGTTGCCGTTCGGGGAACCCGTACAGCGCGGTCCTGGCCAGCCATCGGTACTTCCAGAGCGAACGGAGCTGGAGTCCGCAGGGCGGGCACTACGTCAACCTGATGAACCGCAAGTACGATCGCGTCGGGATCGGCGTGTGGGTGTCGTCGGGTCGCGTCCGCCTGGTCATCGACTTCTACCACCCGTAGACCGGGACCATCGGGCCCCTGCCGAGCGGCCGCCGTCCCGTGCACGATGCGGTGGTGATCCGCAACGCGATCCTGCACCTCAATAATGAACAACCGCTGCTGGCGGACCTGTACGAACTGCCGGGCAATGGCGATGTCGGACTGCGCTGCACGAATCTGCGCATGATGAACGGCAAGCGGCCGGTCTTCGTGGATGAGATCGCCTCGGTCTTCTTCTTCCCGTATCTGCACATCCGGTTCGTGGAGATCCCGCCGTCGGCGGCTGCCGATACCGGGTTGCCGATGCCCGTCCCGGTCGCCGCCGGCGTGGCCGACAGCCTCGACGGCGACGCGGACCTCGACGCCGACGGCGAGCTCGAGATCGACGAGGACTTCCTCCGCCGCATCCGCGAGGTCTGAACTCGCGCCCTTCGGGCGCGACGGCAGGTCGCCCCAGGCCGCCATCCCCCAGCTACGGGACCGTGAAGGACCCGGTGCTACACTCCCGGCCGTGCCCAAGAACCTCGTCATCGTCGAATCCCCCGCCAAGGCCCGGACCATCGAGCGCTATCTCGGTGCGGACTACCGCGTCCTGGCGTCGTACGGCCATGTCCGCGACCTCCCCGAGAACCCCGGCAAGGGCAAGTTCGGTGTGGACGTGGACCATGACTTCGCGCCCGAGTACGTCATCAGCGACGATCGGCGCAAGCAGGTCAGCGACATCGAGAAGGCCGCCCGGGGGTCGGACATGGTCTATCTCGCGACCGACCTCGATCGCGAGGGCGAGGCGATCGCCTGGCATGTCGCCGAAGCAGCTGGCGTCCCCGAGGCGAAGACCCGCCGGGTGACCTTCAGCGAGATCACCGAGCCCGCCATCCGCGAGGCCTTCGCCAACCCGCGGGAGATCGACCGCAACCTCGTCGACGCGCAGCAGACCCGTCGCATCGTGGATCGGCTCGTCGGCTACACCTTGAGCCCGCTCCTGGGGAAGAAGGTTCAGCGCGGGCTCTCGGCCGGCCGGGTCCAGTCCGTCGCAGTCCGTCTGGTCGTCGAGCGCGAGCGGGCGATCGCGGCGTTCACGGCCCGCGAGTACTGGACCATCGAAGCCATCGTCCAGACCGCGTCCGGTGAGTCCTTCGGCGCTAACCTCGTGCGCGTCGACGGCGTCGCACCCGAGATCATCGACGAAGCCACCGCAAGCTCGCACGTCGAGGCCATTCGCGGGCTCCGCCCAAAGGTGACGAAGGTCGGCGTCAAGACGCAGAAGCGATCGCCGGCGGCACCGTTCACGACCTCCACCCTCCAGCAGGAGGCCAGTCGCAAGCTGTCGTTCAGCCCGAAGCGGACGATGTCGGTCGCGCAGCGGCTGTACGAGGGCGTCGCGACGCCGGACGGCCAGGTCGGACTGATCACGTACATGCGCACCGACTCGACGGCGATCGCCGGTGTGGCGATGGGCGAAGCCCGCGACGTCATCGCCGAACGGTTCGGCGAACCCTTCACGATGCCGAAGGGTCGCGTCTACAAGACGAAGGCCAAGGGCGCCCAGGAAGCCCACGAATCGATCCGGCCCACATCGTTCCGGCGCGATCCGGACTCCCTCGCCTCCGTGCTCCAGCCCGAGGAATTGCGCCTGTACCGGCTCATCTGGCAGCGCGCCCTCGCCTCGCAGATGGCTCCCAAGGAACTCGAGACGACGACGGTAGACCTGGCCGAAGGTCCGTACGAGTTGCGCGCCAGTGCCACCCGAACGCTGTTCGACGGCTTCGCGCGCGTCTACACCGAGGGTCGCGACGACGTTGCGGAGGACGATGAGGAGGGGATCGGGCGCCTGCCGGCCCTCGCCGAGGGGGACGCAACGACCGTCATCGACGTGACGCCGAGCCAGCACTTCACGGAGCCGCCGCCCCGGTTCACGGAAGCGACCCTCATCAAGGCCCTCGAGGAACACGGGATCGGTCGTCCGTCCACGTACGCCGCCACGATCTCGACGATCTTGGACCGCGGGTACGTCCGGGTCGAGGAGCGGCGCCTCCGACCGGAGCCCGTCGCCGATGTCGTTACAGACCTGCTGGTCAAGCACTTCGGCGACTACGTCGATATCTCGTTCACCGCGCGGATGGAAGAGGAGCTCGACGAGATCGCCAAAGGCGAGCGTGGCTGGGTCCCCCTCCTGCGCGCCTTCTACGACCCGCTGCGTGATCGCGTCGCCGAGAAGACCGACGAGATCGGCGACGAGTACAAGTCGACGCCGACTGACGAGATCTGCTCGACTCGGCCATCCGATGGTCATCCGACTCGGGCGGAATGGTCCGTTCCTCGCCTGTTCGTTGTACCCCGAGCACAAGGAAACCCGGCCTGTCCCGGGCGATGAGCCGCCGCCCCAAGAGGGGACCGGCGAGGTCTGCCCCGAGTGCGGTGAAGGCACGCTTGTCGGCAAGACCGGGAGGTTCGGCCCGTTCGTGGGGTGCTCCCGCTACCCGGACTGCAAGTTCATCAAGAAGGACGGTCCGCCGCCGCCCGACCCGCTGCCGTTCGAGGTCACCTGCCCGAAGAACAAGGACGGGCTCCTGGTGCCGCGTCGCGCACGACGCACCGGGAACGTCTTCTGGGGATGCGCCAAGTATCCCAAGTGCGACTTCACGACCAACTTCGAACCCCTTGGCGGCCTGCACGACGCCGACGACGGGCCGCTGGCCCGCAAGGGCGACGCGGCGATCTGCCTGGTCTGCGGCTCCACGAGCGACACGGCCCCCGACGACATCGCCCCGGGCGAACGCTACGCGGGCGGCCCGGCCGACGCGTCCGTCCTGGCGCGGCCGGCACGGGCGGCACGCGCCGGTGGCGGGACCCGTGGCCGTGGTGGAGCGCGCGGCGGCGCACGGGGTGCGACCCGACGGGGTCGCCCGACCGAGCCGGCCCCCGACGCGTGAGTCGGGCCGCGCCCGACAACGCGACCCACCCGGTACTCCAGCGGTTCCTGCGTTCCCTCGCGGCCCGCGACGCGTCGCCCAACACCGTCCGCGCCTATCGGACCGCCGTTGGGGCGTACCTCGACTGGCTCGCGGAACGCGGTGTCGACTGGCGCCGGCCCGGACGCGCGGACCTGCGGGCCTACCTCGCGCACCTCGGCGGCACCGGAGCCCGGACCACCGTCGCCCAGCGGCTGGCCGCGATCCGATCGTTCCACCGATGGGCGACCCGCGAGGACCTGGCACCCGGCGATCCGTGGGGGGCGATCGCGACCCCACGCCTGCCCCGCCGCCTGCCCCGCGTGCTGGAAGCGGACCAGGTGGACCGCCTGCTCGCGGCGGTGGACGACGAACTCGCTGATGCCGTGGCGCGGACCGGTCGCGGCGCGGCCGCAGCGGTCGCGCTTGCTGAGCGCGACCGTGCCCTGGTCGAGACCGCGTATGCCGCCGGATTGCGCATCAGTGAGCTGGCCGCGGCCGATCTCGGATCGCTGGACTTGCGGCGCGGCGAGATCCGCGTGATCGGCAAGGGCCGCAAGGAGCGCATCGGCTTGCTGGGCCGGCCCGCGCTCGAAGCGCTCGCGACGTACCTGGAGCACGGGCGGCCGGTCCTGCTGGCGCGCGACACCCGTGGCGCGGCGCCACCCACGGAGGTCTTCCTCAACCATCTCGGACGACCGCTCGGGGTGCGCGGGTTGCGGTTCCGCCTGGACGGCCTGTGTCGGCGTGCCGGGCTCCCCGCCGGTGTGTCACCGCACACGCTGCGGCACTCGTTCGCGACGCACCTGCTCGACGGGGGCGCCGACCTTCGGGTCGTGCAGGAGCTCCTGGGCCACGAGAACCTCGCGACGACCCAGATCTATACGCACGTCTCGCCCGGCCGCCTCCGCGATGCCTACCGCGATGCGCACCCACGGGCGCGCCGCGCATCGCCGAGCCCACCGTGACCACGTCCCGCGCCCTCGCGCGAGCGGGCCTCATCGTGTCCGGCGCGTTCCTCGTGTCGCGCGTGCTCGGCTGGGTCCGGCTCGTGGTCATCGGCAACACGGTGGGGGCGACCGCGGACCTGGACGCGTTCTATGCGGCGTTCCGGATCCCCGACCTGATCTTCCAGCTCGTGGCCGCAGGCGCGCTCTCGTCGGCGCTGATCCCGGTCGTCTCGGGCCTGCTCGCCACGGATGGCACGGCCCGGGCGTGGCGGGTCGTCTCGACGGTCGCCAATCTCATGATGATCGCCCTCACGATCCTGGCGATCGCCATGTTCGTCCTTGCTCCGGTCCTCATCCCGGTCATCACTCCGGGCTTCGACGCAGCCACGATGGCCACGACCGTCGAACTGACCCGGATCATGCTGCTGTCCGCGGTGTTCCTCGCCATGGGATCGGTCGCGACGAGCATCCTCAACGCCTCGGGCCGGTTCGCCGCCGCGGCGGTCGCTCCCAGCGTGTACAACCTCGCGATCATCGGCGCGACGCTCGTGCTGTACCCGTCGATGGGGATCGCCGGCGTGGCGGTCGGGGTCGTCGCGGGAGCCCTGGGGCACGTGCTGGTCCAGTTGCCGCCGCTGGGGCAGGTCGGGTTCCGCTACACGCCCCGCATCGATCGGGCGGACCCGGCGGCACGCAAGGCGCTGGGCCTGATGGCGCCTCGGGCGATCGGGCTCGGGGCCAGCCAGATCACCTTCGTCGTGGTCACCTCGATCGCCACAACGCTCGGGGTGGGCGCGGTGACCGCGTTCACCGTGGCCTTCACCCTGCTCCAGATCCCCATCGGGGTCATCGGCGTCCCGCTGGGCGTCGTGCTGATGCCGTCGCTCTCGCGCGAGATGGCGACCGGGCGAGAGGACGAGTACGTCGCGCTCCTGACCCGGGCGTTGCGCGTCATCGTCTTCGTGATGCTGCCGATCGCGGCCCTGGCGGCGATCCTGCGGACCGAGGCCGTCACGCTGCTGTTCGGGTACGGCTTCACGGCCGAGGCGATCGCGTTGACGGCGGCGACCCTGCTCGCGTTCCTCATCGGTCTCGTCGCCCACTCGCTCATCGCGATGCTGGCCCGGGCGTTCTACGCTCGGCAGGACACCCTCACGCCGGTCCTGGTCGCCATCGGGGCGGTGCTGGTCAACACGACGCTTGCGTTCGTGCTGGTGGGACCGCTGGGGCTGCCCGGAGTGGCGCTGGCGATCGCGATCGCCGCGTGGCTCGAAGCCGGGACGCTCGCGATCCTGCTCCACCGGCGGATCGCCGCGCTCCACTACGGCGTCATCGGTCGGACGGCCGTGCTGACCACGATCGCGACTGCGGTCGCCGCCGTGGCAGGGGCGGTGATTCGCGAGGTCGTCGGTTCCGCGACGGAGACGATGCCCACCCTCCTCGAGCTGCTCGTCGTCATCACGGCCGCGACGGCCGTCTTCGGCGCCGTCTTCCTGATCATGGCGCGTGCGTTGCGGATCGCCGAACTGCCCGCTATCGTCGGGCTCATGGTCGACGCGTTCCGCCGCCCGCGCCGGTCGTGACCGAAGCCGTCGTCGACGGATCCGTGGGGCGCCGAGGGCTGGGATGCCTTCGTCGAGTCGAGCGACCCCGGGTCGTACCTCCAGCTCGCTGGATGGGCCGCGGTCAAGGCGGTGAACGGCTGGTCGTCCCATCGGATCGTCGTCCCGAGCGGTGACACCGCACCCGCGATCGGTGCCCAGATCCTCGTCCGGCGGCCACGCCCATTGCCGTGGGGGTTCGCGTACGCGCCGCGCGGTCCCGTAGCCACGACCTGGTCGGCCGACGAGATCGGGGCGTTCAGTGAATCGATCCGCTCAGGCTTGCGGACGGCCGCCGGCCGCGTCTCGCATCTGCGCATCGACCCCGAGATCGAATTGGACGGGACGCACGATCCTGACGGATCGCTCCGCCACGCACTCTCGGTCGCGGGATGGCGGACCGCCCCGCCGATCCAACCGGCATCGACGCGCGTGATCGATCTGATCCCCGACGAGGACGTGCTCTGGGGCGGGCTGCGCAAGAAGTGGCGCCAATACGTCAACAAGGCACGCAGCGGCGGGATCACGGTCGTGGACGCCGAGGGGGACCGCCTGGGCGAGTTCCACCGGATCTACCGGGAGACCGCGGACCGGGCCGGGTTCCTCATCCGCACAGAGCGCGCCTATCGGGACGTTTGGGAGGCGTACCGACCGGCCGGGCGCGCACGCCTCTTGTTCGCGCAGACCCCCCACGGCGAGCCCGTGGCGACGCTCTTCCTGGTCCGCTGCGGGCCGCGGGTGGTGGAGCCGTACGGCGGGATGACTCCGGCTGGAGCGGAGAGTCGCGCCAACTACCTGCTCAAGTGGGAGGCCATCCGTTCGTCGCGTGAGCAGGGGGCGACCAGCTACGACCTGTGGGGTCTCGCGACCGGCGGCATCGCGCACTTCAAGGCCGGGTTCGGTGGCCGCGAGGTCCGGTACATCGGTGCCTACGACCTGACCCTGGACCCGATCGGTCGCGCCGCGTACGAACGCGCGGTGAGTGCGCGGGTGTGGTGGGCCCGTCGCCGTCACGGGCTGGGGAACGGGGAGAGCGCATCGGCCTACCAGGGCGCCGAATGACCGCCGTGCGGGAGGCGACGCCTGCCGAGCTGCTCGACTGGGACCGCTCCACGGTCCATGCCCCCGGCGGCCACGTCTACCAGTCGCTGGCCTGGGCGGAGCAGCGCCGCCGCCTGGGCTGGCAGCCGCTTCACGTGATGCTGGGTGACGAACGGGGCGCGCTCGTGCTGATGCGGCCGTTCCCGTGGGTCGGCGGCGCCAGCGCCTACGTCCCCCGCGGGCCGATCGTCCATCCGCGCGATGCCAACGACGAGATCGCGGCGCGGATCACCGCGCTCGCGGACTGGCTCGGCACACGCGGTGTGGCGGTCGTGGCGACCGATGCCGAGATCCCGGCCGCTCGGACCGGCGTCCGCGACGCCGTGCTGCGAGCCGGCTACCACCCGATCCCCGAGATCCAGCCGTCGCGACACCGGATCAGTCTGGCGCTGGCCATCGATACCGACGACGCCGCCGTCCGCGCCGGCGTCACCAAGAGCACGCGCCAGCGGATCTCCGCCGCTGAGCGCCAGGGAGTGGTCATCACGCGCTACGACACGGCCGGCTGGCCGGGACATCATCCGCTCTACGCCCGGCCGACACGACCGCTCCCCGCGGCGCTGGATGGGTTCGCGACGCTCCTGGAGGGTACCGGGGAGCGGCGCGGGTTCCGGTTCGGGCCCAGGGCGGTGTTCGTGGACTGGTGGACGGCGGCCCATGCCGCGGGGCTCCTGGTCTACCTGGAGGCGCATGACGGCGCCGAACCCGATCACCCGCTTGGTGGGCTGATCATCTACCGCCATGGCGAACGGCTCTCCACGGTCCACTCCGCGGATGCCCCGGGTACGCGCGACACGCACCCGGGGGTCATGCACCTGCTCCGCTGGCGAGCGATCCAACTGGCGATCCGCGAGGGTCGGACAGAGATGGACCTCGGCGGCGTGGACGTGGGTCCCGATCATCGGGAGCCAACGCCGGGCGACGCCATGGCCGGCTTGTACGAGCACAAGCGTTCGTTCGGGGCCGCGTGGGTCGAGATGCTGGGCGCCCACGAGCGCATCATCCGGCCATGGCACTACCGGATGGGGCGCCTGACGAGCCGGGCAGCCCGGGTCCTGGGTCGATGAGCGCGGTCCCGCCCCTGCCGACCGACGCGTCCCCTTGGTGAGTTGGTCGCGCGGCTGACCGGCGAGGGCCGCCTGCGCGGCGTTCGGATCGATGGCCGGGCGGCCCCGACCCCCGACGTCGCGAGCGTCTCGATCACCGGCGTCACGCACGACTCACGCCTCGTGACGCCGGGCATGGCGTTCGTGGCGATCCCGGGCCTGCACGCCGACGGGCACGACTTCGCGGCCGTAGCGGTCGAGCGCGGCGCGGCGGCGCTCATCGTGGAACGACCACTCCCAGAATCGGCCGTCGCGCAACTGGTGGTGGACGCGACCCGCCCGGCGCTGGCCTGCGCCGCCGCGTGGTGGTTCGGCGACCCGTCGCGCTCCCTGACGGTGGTCGGGATCACCGGGACCGATGGCAAGACCACGACGTCCTACCTCGCCGTGGCCGCGCTCGAGGCGGCCGGGCGTCGCGCGGGGATGATCGGCACGATCGCGACCCGGATCGGTGGTCGCACCGAGGATCACGCCGCGCACGCGACGACGCCCGAGGCGCCGGAGCTGCAGGCCGCCCTCCGCGCGATGCTGGAGGCGGGCGACGACATCGTCGTGCTCGAGACCACGTCGCACGGCCTCGCCCTGGACCGCGTCGCCTCCGTGGACTACGACGTGGCGATCCTGACGAACCTTACGCACGAACACCTGGAGCTCCACCGCACGTGGGAGGCGTACCGGGACGCGAAACTGATGCTGTTCGCGCGCCTGCACGGACCGGCGACGACCGGGATCGTGAATCTGGACGACCCGAACGCCGGGGTCTTCATCGGCGTGACCCGCGAGACGGGCGCTCGCGTGATCACCTACGGCACCGAGCCCGCCGCCGATGTCCAGGCGACGCACGTGACCGAGGACGCCCTGGGGCTCCACGTGGATCTCGCCGCCCCGTCCGGCGACGCGACCGTGGACCTGCAGTTGGCCGGCCGGTTCAATGTCCACAACGCGCTCGCGGTCATCGCGCTCGGTGAATCCCTCGGCCTGGACCCGGCCGCCGTCCGGCGCGGCATGGCCGGGCTGGACCGCGTCCCTGGACGGATGGAACGCGTGGACCGAGGCCAGCCGTTCACCGTGATCGTGGATTTCGCCCACAGTCCGGCGTCGCTCCAGGCGGTACTGGATCTGCTCGCCCCATCGGCCGCGGCCCGTGGCGGTGGCCTGATCGCCGTGTTCGGCTCCGCGGGCGAGCGCGACACGACCAAGCGCCCGCAGATGGGGCGGATCGCCGGGGAGCGCTGCCGGCTGGTCGTCGTGACCGACGAGGACCCGCGCGGCGAGGACCGCGAGGCGATCCTGGACGCCATCGCACGGGGAGCGGAGACGGCTGGACGGCGTCGTAGCCACGATCTCTTGCTCATCGCCGATCGGCGCGCGGCGATCGAGGCGGCCCTCGAGGCCGCCCGCCCGGGTGACACGGTCCTGCTCGCCGGGAAGGGGCACGAGCGCTCCATCATCGGCGCGGACGGGGAGCAGCCCTGGGACGAACGGGCCGTCGCGGAGGCGGTCCTCGCCGCCATGGGGTACCGCGGGTGATCGGGACGACCGCCCCATCGACGCCCCGACCCCGGCCCGCGACGATGGCCGCCATGCGTCAGCTCGCCCGCGCTCTCCTTGCCGCCACGGTCCTCGCCGCGGCGTTCGCGGTCCCGTCGGCGGCGGCGGCCGAACCCGAGTTCCCCACCGGGAGCACCGGGTTCCACACCTACGCCGAGATGGCGACGGAGGTCGCCCAGGCCGAAACCGACCACCCGTCCATCGTGGACCGGTTCTCCATCGGTCAGAGTCATCAGGGTCGGGACCTGTGGGCGGTCAAGATCTCCGACAACGTGGCGACCGACGAATCGGAGCCGGAGGTGCTGTTCGACGGGCTCCACCACGGCGACGAGCACATGAGTCTCGAGATGACGCTCGCCATCCTGCGCTGGCTGACGGACGGGTACGCGACCGACGGCCGGATCCGCCACATCGTGAACAGCCGCGAGATCTGGATCGTGTTCGCGATCAACCCGGATGGCGCGACCTACGACATCGCCGGGACCGGTGGCTATCGGAACTGGCGCAAGAACCGCCAGCCCACGCCGGGTTCGTCCTCGATCGGGACGGATCTCAATCGCAACTACCCGTACAAGTGGGGCTGCTGCGGTGGTGCCTCGGCGACGCCGTCGAGTTCGCGCTTCCGCGGGCCCGAGGCGCTCTCGACACCGGAGGCCGCGGCGTTCACCGAATTCGTCCGGAGTCGGGTGATCGGTGGGCGACAGCAGATCCGGGCCGCGATCAGCTTCCACACCACGGGACGCCTGGTCATGTACCCGTACGGCTACACGTACACGAACCTGCCGTCGGACATGACCGGCGATGATCGGGGCGTCTTCGTGGAGCTGGCCCGCCGGATGGCGGCGATCAACGGCTATCGTCCGATCCAGGCGAGCGACCTCTACATCTCGTCGGGGACCTCGCGTGACTGGCTGTACGGCACGTACCGCCTGTTCTCGTTCACGTTCGAGCTGTCGCCCAACAGCGCGGCGTATCCCGCGGATGAGCAGATCGCGAGCGAGACTGGTCGCAACAAGGGCGCGGTCCTGGACCTGCTGGAGCGTGCGGCCTGTCCGTTCGACCTCATCGGCAAGGGTGATGCGCGCTGCGGCGCCTTCGACGACGACTTCGAAGTGGCCCGCGGCTGGACGGTGGACGCCGAGGGCACCGATACCGCCACCGGCGGCACCTGGCAGCGCGCCAACCCGTCCGCTACGAGTTCGAATGGCCCCAAGCAGCTCACGACCACGACGTCCGGGATCCGGGCGCTCGTGACCGGCGGCGCCGCGGGCACCTCCAGCACCGCCAACGACCTCGATGGGACATCGAGCATCCGCTCGCCGCTCGTCACGCTCCCGGACACCGCCGGCCAGCGCCTGACGTTCCGCTACGCCTTCGCCCACAGCGCCGCCTCGACGAACGCGGACTGGCTGCGCGTCGAGATCGTCCGCGGCGACGGGACGCGGACGCGTGTCTTCCAGGCCACCGGCGCGTCAGTGGACCGCGATGCCGCCTGGTTGACCGGCACGGTCGCACTCGACGCCTGGGCCGGCACGGCGGTCCGGATCCGCATCTCGGCGAGTGACGGCGCCAACGGCAACCTCGTCGAGGCGGCCGTAGATGATGTCCGGGTCACGCGACCCTGAATCGGGCAGGCCCGCTGCTATCCTTGCGGCCCTATGGCTAGCACGACACCGGGTTCGAAGATCGCTGACGGCGGCGGTTCACGCCGCGGGCCGCGCCGCGCCCCGGCGATCCCTCGCCCGACGACGGGCGGCGACATCGATATCGAGGTCCTCCGAACGGCGCTCAAGGCCTCGATCGTGGAGCACCACCCCAACGCCGACCTCGTGAGCGTGGATGGCGCGTTCGACTTGGCGGTCGAAGCGCACGCGGGCCAGAAGCGGGCGACGGGCGAGCCGTACGTCACCCATCCCATCGCGAGCGCCCAGATCCTCGCCGAACTGGGCATCGATCCGGTCGCGATCGAAGCCGCGCTGCTCCACGACGTCCCCGAGGACACCGAGTTCAGCCTGACCGACGTCGAGGAGCGGTTCGGTGCCGAGGTCGCGCACCTCGTGGACGGCGTCACGAAGCTGTCGCGCTTCTCGACCCACAGCCATGAGCAGCAGCAGGCGGAGAACATCCGAAAGATGCTCCTCGCCATGGCGGAGGACATCCGCGTCGTCCTCATCAAGCTTGCCGACCGACTCCACAACATGCGCACGCTCTACGGCCTGCCATCGGAGAAGCAGCAGCGCATCGCCCGCCAGACCATGGAGATCTACGCCCCTCTCGCGGAGCGCCTTGGGATCTGGCAGATCAAGTGGGAGCTCGAAGACCTCGCGTTCAAGGCGCTGGAGCCCGAACGCTTCCGCGAGCTCGCCAAGCTGCTGGACACGCGGCGCAAGGGCCGCGAGACGTACATCGACCGGGCCATGGCCGAACTCGGTCCCAAGCTGGAGGCGGCCGGCATCCAGGCGGACGTCCAGGGACGCCCCAAACACATCTACAGCATCTGGAAGAAGATGCAGCGCAAGAGCGCGGAGTTCGGCGAGATCTACGACGTCTACGCCATCCGCCTGCTCGTGGACGAGGTGCGCGACTGCTACGCGGCCCTCGGGATCGTCCACAGCATCTGGCGTCCCATCCCGGGACAGTTCGACGACTACATCGCCGTCCCGAAGAACAACCTGTACCAGTCGCTCCACACCGCCGTGATCGCCCTCGACGGCAAGCCGCTCGAGATCCAGATCCGGACCCACCAGATGCACCAGGTCAGCGAGGTCGGGATCGCGGCGCACTGGCGCTACAAGGAGGGGACCAAGTCCGACCGAGAGTACGACGCCAAGCTTGCCTGGCTGCGCCAGCTCATGGACTGGCAGCGCGACGTGTCGGAATCGGACGCCACCGAGTTCGTCGAGGGCATCAAGCTCGACATCTTCCAGGACCAGGTCTTCGTGTTCACGCCCAAGGGCGACATCAAGGACCTGCCGGCCGGTGCGACACCGCTCGATTTCGCCTACCGGATCCACACGGACGTCGGCCACCGGACGATCGGCTCGAAGGTCAATAACCGGCTGGTCCCGCTCGACTATCGCCTCAAGAACGGCGACATCGTCGAGATCGTCACGACCAAGGGCGAGCACGGTCCGTCCCGCGACTGGCTCAATGTCGTCCGCACGAGCCACGCCCGCGAGAAGATCCGCCAATGGTTCAAGCGCAAGGACCGCGACGAGAACATCGTCCACGGGCGCGAATCGCTCGAGCGCGAGCTGCGCCGCCTGGCCCGGACCTCGCTCGGGGCCGTGGGCCACGACAAGATCGCCGAGGTCGCGCGGCAGCTCAACTACGAATCGGTGGACGACTTCTTCGCGGCGGTCGGCTATGGCGCCGCGAGCCCCCAGTCCGTGGTCATGCGCCTGGGCGTCGTCGATGACGGCCAGAGCCAGCTACCGACGGTCGCGCCGGCGGCCCAGATCGAGCGGACCGGTGGCGTCCGGGTCAAGGGCGTCGGGGACCTGCTCGTCCGCTTCGCGAAATGCTGCCATCCCATCCCGGGCGATCCCATCGTGGGCTTCATCACGCGTGGGAAGGGCGTGACCGTGCACCTGCAGAGCTGCCCGACCGTGCTCAACGAGCGCGAGGTCAGCCGCCTCATCGAGGTGGAGTGGGAGGCCGCGCCAACGCAGACCTATCCGATCGCGATCCGGGTGGAAGCGTACGATCGGACCGGTCTGCTGAGTGACATCACGCAGGTCGTCGCCGAGAACAAGGTCAACATCCTCGCCGCCGCCGTCGGCGTGACGCCGGACCACACGGCCGTCGTGACCGCCACGCTACAGGTGCATTCGGTATCGCAGCTGGCTCGGGTGATGAGCCGGATCGAGAATCTCAAGGACGTCATCAACGTACAGCGGGACCTGGGCTGACCGTCACGCCCGGACCATTCGGAGGAGGCAACGCATGGCCACGAAGGCGCGTACACAAAGCCGTCGGTTGTCCGACGAGGACGTGGCGAAGGTGCTCGAGCTCTTGAAGGGCTCCGACAGCGTCGAGCTCAAGGTCACGATCCCGCAGACCTCGCATCGGGCGACCATCCGCGGCCTGCCGATCGACCCGGTCGAAGCGCAGCCTCGCCAGGTGTTCTTCTTCGATACACCGGACCTTGCGCTGAACAAGGCCGGCGTCGTCGTCCGTGCCCGACGGATCGCGGGCGGCCGCGGTGACACCGTCGTGAAGCTGCGCCCCGTCGTCCCGGCCGACCTGCCCGTGGATGTCCGTCAGTCAGCGGGATTCAACGTCGAAGTGGACCTCATGCCGGGCGGCTTCGTCTGCTCTGGGTCCTTCAAGGGCCGCAGCACCGGCCAGGACGTTCGCGACGCGATCGACGGCAAGAAGCCGCTGCGCAAGATCTTCGGGAAGGATCAGCGGGCGTTCTATGCCGCACACGCGCCCGCGGGGATCGAACTCGACTCGCTCGTGCCGCTCGGTCCGACCTTCATCCTCAAGACCCGCTTCACGCCGGCCGAACTCGGTCGGTCGATCGTCGCCGAGGTCTGGCTCTACCCGGATGGCTCGCGGATCCTCGAGTTGTCCACGAAGTGCCTGCCGTCGGAGATGTTCCAGGTCTCGGCGGAGGCTCGCGCGTACCTCGTCGGGCGGGGCGTCGACACCGGCGGGGCACAGCAGACCAAGACCAAGACCGCACTCGACTTCTTCAGCGCCGAACTGCGGAAGGCAGCGGCCGCCAACAAGGCGAGCACCAACGGGGCCTGACGATCTGACGCTCCCGTCTCGCCGGCCCGACACCCGTAGACTCGCCATCTGATGCCGACGTTCCGTGCCGCCCGCGGCACTCGCGACCTGCTGCCGACCGAGACGCCCGGGTGGACGCGCCTCGAGCGTCTCGCGGCCGATCTCGCGGCGCGCTACGGCTACCACCGGATCGAGACGCCGATGTTCGAGCAGACCGCCGTCTTCGAGCGCGGGGTCGGCGAGGTGACCGACATCGTCGAGAAGGAGCTGTTCCGGATCGCGCCGCGGACCGAGGAATCGGAGTCGTGGTCGCTGCGGCCGGAGCCGACAGCGGGCATCGTCCGAGCGTACATCCAGCACGGGATGCAGACCTGGCCACAGCCCGTGAAGCTCTCCATGATCGGGCCGATGTTCCGCTACGACCGCCCGCAGGCGGGCCGCTACCGGCAGTTCTGGCAACTCGATATCGAGGCGATCGGTGACCCGGGACCCGCGATCGACGCAGAGATCATCGAGCTCGGGGCCCGGTTCTATGCGGACGCGGGGCTCAGCGGTGTCGAGGTCCTGCTCAACTCGATCGGCGACGCGGCCTGCCGGCCTGCCTACGTGGCGGAACTCACCGGGTACTACCGGGCCCACGCAGCGGCGCTCCCGGCCGTGGAGCGGGACCGGCTGGATCGCAACGTGCTGCGGCTGCTGGACTCCAAGGACCCCGCGATGGCCGCCATCAACGCCGGGGCACCGCGGATCACGGACCGACTCTGCGCGCCCTGCGCTGAGCACTTCACCAGCGTGCGGGCGCATCTGGACGCCCTCGGCGTCGCGTACCGGCTGGAGCCCGGGCTCGTACGTGGCCTTGACTACTACACGCGGACCGCGTTCGAGTACTACATCGCCGGACGCGAGGGCCAGCAACAGGCCCTCGGGGGCGGTGGCCGCTACGACGGGCTCGTGGAGCTGCTGGGTGGCCGCCCGACACCGGGGATCGGGTTCGGGGTCGGTCTGGATCGATTGCTGCTGGCGCTCGCAGAGCAGGGTGGGGGAGGGGCGGACGGCATGGCCGGTGGGCCGGTCGGGCCGACGGTCGTGGTCGTCGGCGCAGACCCGGACGACACGGTCGCTCGGCTGCGGGTCGCCACGGATCTCCGATCGACGGGCATCGTCGCGCGGGCCGAGCTGGGGCACCGCAAGCTCGGCAAGCAGCTGGAGGCGGCGGCCAAGGAGCATGCGCACTTCGCCGTGATCCTCGGCGACGAGCTCACCGCGGGCGACGTCCAGCTCCGCGACCTGCCGGCCGGGACCCAGAAGGTGGTCCCGCTGGCGGACCTCGCGCGCGAGGTGGCCCGGGCCCATGCCGCGCATCGCCACGGCGCGCCCGAGGCATGACCGACGACCGGCTTCGCGACCTGCGCCCGCACGAGGCGCAGAACCGTCGCTCCTGGGACGACTACAGCGACGAGTACCAGGGCCTGCACGCGGCCCAGCTGGCACCAACCACCACGCTCTCGTGGGGGACCTGGGACATCCCCGAGGAGGCGCTGCAGGTCCTCGGCGACGTCGTCGGCAAGGACATCCTGGAGTTCGGCTGCGGCGCCGCGCAGTGGTCGATCTCGCTGGCGCTCCTTGGTGCGCGACCGGTCGGGCTCGATCTCTCGGAGCGCCAGCTGGAGCATGCTCGCCGGCTGATGGCCGATGCGGGCGTCGACTTCCCGCTCGTTCACGCCAGCGCAGAGTCCGTACCGCTGCCCGACGCGAGTTTCGACATCGTGTTTTGCGACCACGGAGCGATGACCTTCAGCGACCCGTACCGCTCGGTGCCAGAGGCAGCCCGGCTGCTTCGGCCCGGCGGCATCTTCGCGTTCAGCCACGGCTCACCGATCGAGACCCTGTGCTGGCCCGACGGGCAGGACGGCCCCGGCGAACGGCTCGTCCGCGACTACTTCGGGATGGAGGTCCTCGAGGACGACGGCGAGCTGGTCTTCAACCTGGGGTACGGCGACTGGATCCGCTTGTTCCGGACGAGCGGGCTCGTCGTCGAGGACCTCATCGAACTGCGACCGCCGGAGGATGCGACGAGCACCTACCGCGATGACGGGCACCGCGCCTGGGCGCGCCGCTGGCCGGGTGAGGAGATCTGGCGCCTGCGCCGGCCTGTGCGGCTGAGTGCGCGCGGCGCCGTCTGACGCGTCGGCGATCCCGCGTTTGACGGGCGGCGGACAATCGGACGAGAACCGGCGACGTCGCCACTCACGAGGTACCCCACGTGATGCAGATCGGACCATTCCCGTCCAGCACGCTGCGGGCCCCCTCGGACGAAGCGGTCTGCACGTGCGAGCACTGGTCCCACTGCGACCACGCGTGCCATCACCGCGACTGCGACCCCACCGAGAACGCCTGCGATCTCACGTTCCTGCCGGACGAAGGCGGCCTCGCCAGCTGGGGATGCCGCGGATTGCACGCCGGGTGAGGGTGCCCCCCACTACCTCGGCTGCGAGCTGATCGGCTGGAGCGTGCCGGCACGCATGGACATCACGGCCTGATGGCCGAGTGGATCTACTTCATCCATCCGCCACGCGACGACTTCGGTGACGACGATGACGGACGAGGAGCAGGCCGTCTGGAGCGTCCATTTCGAGCGCTTCGAACGCGCACTCGCGGACGGCACGCTCATCCTCGTCGGGCCGACGCTCGGGCCGACACGAACACCGGGATCACCATCTTCGAGGCGCCCGACGAAGCGGCCGCGCGACGCTTCATGGAGGAGGACCCGGTCATCGCCGGCGGCTTCGCGACCGGCGAGCTGCGACCGTTCCGGGTCGTCGTTGCTGCGGGGTCGGGACTGAGCCCCCTGGGCCGCCGATCCAGCGGCTACGATACGCTCGCCATGTCAGACCCCCTCGCCAGCCTCGCCACGCCCTATCGCACCCATACCTGCGGGGCGTTGCGCGCCACCGACGCGGCGCGACCGCCCGACTCGCCGGCTGGGTCCATCGACGCCGCGACCACGGCCAGCTGATCTTCCTGGACCTGCGCGACCGCCACGGGATCACCCAGGTCGTCATCGATCGCACGGACACGCCCGAGGCGCACGACGTCGCGAGCCGGGTCCGCAACGAGTTCGTGGTCGAGGTGGAGGGCGAGGTCGCCCCGCGGCTCGCCGGGACCGAGAACCCGCAAGCTCCCCACCGGCGCGATCGAGCTCCGCGCGACGGGTGTCCGCATCCTGACCGAGGCGAAGACCCCGCCGTTCTACATCAACGAACCCGACGCGCCGGTGGACGAGATCCTGCGCCTCAAGTACCGCTACCTCGACATCCGGCGCCAGCCGATGGCCGAGCGCCTGCTCCTGCGCAGCCGCATGGTCCAGGCCATCCGCGAGGCCCACCATCGGGCCGGTTTCGTGGAGGTGGAGACGCCGACCCTGATCAAGAGCACGCCCGAGGGCGCCCGCGACTTCATCGTCCCGAGCCGACTCCAGCCGGGCAGCGTGTATGCGCTCCCGCAGAGCCCGCAGCAGCTCAAGCAGCTCCTGATGGTGGCGGGCATCGATCGCTACTTCCAGATCGCCCGCTGCTATCGCGACGAGGACCTGCGCGGCGACCGCCAGCCGGAGTTCACGCAGCTCGACCTCGAGATGAGCTTCGTGGACGAGGCGACGGTCATGGCCTTCGTCGAGGCGATGGCCATCGACGTCTCGGCCGCCACGACGCCCGACCGGCCGATCCAGCAGGTGCCGTTCCCGCGGTTCACCTACGACGAGGCCCTGGAGCGCTATGGCTCGGACAAGCCCGACCTGCGCTTCGGCATGGAGCTGATCGACCTCGCCCCGGCGCTGGTCGACGCCGACGGCGCACCCGCATCGGGCTTCGGCGTCTTCGATGGCGCGCTGGGGTCGGGTGGGCGCGTCAAGGCGATCGTGGCGCCCGGCATGGGCGGCGCGACCCGCCGCGAGATCGACGAGCTGACCGAGCGGGCGAAGCGCTTCGGGGCGAAGGGCCTCGTCCACCTCGCCGTGACGCCGGACGGCCTGCACGGGCCCGATCGTCAAGTTCCTGTCCGACGACACCCAGCGCGCGATCCTCGAGCGGACCGGGGCGGGGGAGGGCGACCTGATCCTGATCGTCGCCGACAACGCCGCGGTCACCGCGGACGTGCTGGGTCGGCTGCGCGGCGGAGCTCGGTGACCGGCTCGGCCTCGCGGACCCGGACGTGCTCGCCTACGTCTGGGTCAACCGCTTCCCGATGTACGAGTGGGACGAGGAGAACGGGCGCTGGGACGCCACCCACAACCCGTTCAGCGGCGTCGTGCCCGAAGACGAGGCGCTGCTCGTCACGGCGTCGGGCGATCCGGCGCGGCCCGTCGCCGGACGATCCCGCGGGCCGGGCGCGCGCCGTCCAGTACGACCTGGCCCTCAACGGCTGGGAGCTGGGTGGTGGCTCGGTGCGGATCCATCGCCGCGACCTGCTCGAGCGCAGCCTGCTGCTCCAGGGCCATTCCCTCGAGGGGATGCAGGAGAAGTTCGGCGCGATGCTGGACGCCTTCGAGTTCGGCGCGCCGCCGCACGGCGGGATCGCCCTGGGCATCGACCGCTGGGCCGCGCTGCTCGCGCGACAGACCAACATCCGCGAGGTCATGGCCTTCCCCAAGACCCAGTCCGGCAGCGACCCGATGCTCGAGGCCCCGTCCGAGCCCGACGCGTCGCAGTACGAGGAGCTCGGGCTGCGCTTCGTCGGGGTCCCGGCCAAGCCACCCACCGGCTGAGTCCGGCGACGAGCGCCGACCACGGATCCGGGTCTCGGGATCCCGATCCTCGACGCCATCGCGCGCCGGCCACGGCTCGCCGCGCTCATCGGCGCGGTCTCGATCGCGTTCTCCGGCGATCCTCTACCTGAACGCCGAGGTGTCGCCCTCGACCGGCACCGTGTATCGAGCGCTGTTCGGGCTCCCCCTCCTCGTCGTCGTGGCGCTCGCCGAGCGCCGGCGGTTCGGGCCGCTCCCCGGTCGCGCGCGGCGCCTGGCGGCGTGGCCGGGATCTTCTTCGCGGGCGACCTGCTGTTCTGGCACCACGCGATCGAAGCCGTGGGCGCGGGCCTGGCGACGGTCCTGGGCAACCTCCAGGTCCTCATCGTCGGCGTCGTCGCGTTCCTCGTCTTCGGGGAGCGGCCGTCCCGCGCCACGCTGCTCGCCCTGCCGGTCGTGCTCGCCGGCGTCGTCCTCATCAGCGGCGTCATCGGCGAGGGGGCGTACGGGGCGGATCCGGCGCTGGGCGTGGTGCTCGGGCTGCTGACCGCGCTGTGCTACGCCGGCTACCTCCTGCTGATCCGTCTCGGGGGCCGCGATCCGCGGCGCCCGGCGGGTCCGGTGGCCATCGCCACGCTGAGCACCGCGGTCGTCGCCGCCTTGACGGGGACGGTCACCGGGGACCTGGACCTCACGCCCGGACCCGCCAGCCTCGCCTGGCTCGCGCTCCTGGGGCTGACCTCGCAGTCGATCGGCTACCTGTGCATCTCGATCTCGCTGCCACGGCTCCCGGCCGTCATCACCTCGATCATCCTGCTGGTCCAGCCGGTCATGACGGTGGGTCTGAGCATGGTCCTGCTGGGGGAGCGCCCATCGCCGGCGCAGCTCCTGGGCGTGGCGCTCGTCATCGGCGGCATCGCCGTCGCGACGGTGCCGGTGGCGCGGCTGCGGGACGGGCTGCGACGGACGACGCCCGGGCCGGCCTGAACGGCTGGCGCGAGGCGGGGACCGCTACGGCTCAGGGACCACGAGCGCGTCGAGCATCTCGAGCGTGGCCGCGACGATCCGCGCCTGCTGTTCCTCGCGCGGGATCGTCGCCGGCGGGTCGTTGGGCTGGCCCGTGTACCAGCCCATCTGCTCGTGGTTGCCGCCCTCGATGACGGTGAACACCAGGGCCGGCCCGAGCCTGCGCCACGTTCTCCTCGGCTCGTGAACGAGGGCACGCCGGCATCCAGCGTCCCGTAGCTGCTGCGTGACGAGGAGGCCGTCGTCGGACAGGTCGGCGGCGGAGTAGGACGCCCACAGCACGAGACCGTCGATCGCGTCCTTCGTGCGAATCGATGAACTGCGCCGCCATCGAGCCGCCGAGCGAGTGCCCGCCGACGCTCCACGACGCGATCTCCGGGTGGTCCTCGATGACGCCCGCCGGCGGCATCGATGCCGAACACGGCCAGGTTGAACGGCACGGGCACGACGACCACGAGGTGGCCCGCCTCGGCGATGGCGCGGGCGGCGGGTGCATACGCTGCCGGTGGGACCTTCCCACCCGGGTACAGGATCGAGGCCGGTCGATGGCTCGCCGGCCGTGGGCGTGTACGTCAGCCGGCCGTCATCGCCCTGGGTGAACGTCGCTCCGGGCGTGGAGGCGAGCGCGGCCGTCGCCTCTGGCAGCAGCGGCTGGGGCTGCAGGTACCAGGCCATCCATCCGAGCAGGATCGCCACGACGACGCCGACGACGACGAGGCAACCGACCGCCGGATCGGCGCCGGATGGACATTCGCGGCCTGGGAGCCTCGTCGAGTGCCTCGAGCGGGCGGCGACGTCACCAGGCGGCCGGGTCGTCGGTCCCGGCAGGCCCGCCTCGGTCGCGACGTCTGCGCCCCATTCGTGGGTATGCCCGGCGGGCGGGTCAGGTGGTCCCTCGTACGCCGGAAGGTCGGCGCGAGGCGTGTCCACGTCGTGGACCACCCCGGGTCGCCGGTCTCGACGACCCGGATCGGCGGACCTGCGGCCGCGAGCGCGGCGATGACAGTCGGGCGGCATGCGCGTCGGGATCGAGCCCGCGCAGCACGTCGAGGTGCGCCGTCGGGCAGCAGCACCGGCCAGCCGGCGTCGCCCTGCCACGCCGGCCGCAGGATCGACAGCGCGGATCGGTGCCGTGCGCCTCGATCAGCGAGGTGACCGTCTCGGCCCCACCCAGGTCATGCGCGCCGGCCAGACCAGCACCGCCGTCGGTGCCGAGGACCTCGGCGCGGGCGCGCGTCGGCACCGTGGACCATCTGCCCGACCGGCCCGCGCTCCGCGGCGAGCCGGGCCATCGATGCACCGCCTCGCTGCCGGCGAGGGCCGCGGCGACGCGCGCCGTCCGGGTCGGCGACGACGACGACGACCGGCGAGCGCGCCGCCGGACCAGGCGATGTCCACGAGGCGACGGACCCGGGGCTGCCCCAGCGTGTCGGCGAGGGCGCCCGCGGGGCTCGCGGACAGGATGACGGCAGCGACGGTCATCGTTCCTCGGCCCGGATGCTAGCAGCGGGCCGACGCCGCCCGAACACGGCGCCGATATGCGACACTTCGCACGCCCCATGACCGGCATCCACCGTCCCCAGCCCCACCATGCCCGTCCGACAGCCGTCACGCGCGACGACCTGCGCAACGTCGCCATCGTCGCCCACGTCGACCACGGCAAGACCACGCTCGTCGACGCCATGCTGCGCCAGACCGGCGCCTTCCGCGCCAACCAGGCCGTCGTCGACCGGGTCATGGACTCGGGCGACCTGGAGCGCGAGAAGGGCATCACGATCCTCGCCAAGCAGACGACGATCGACTACGGCGACATCCGCCTGAACATCGTCGACACGCCCGGGCACGCCGACTTCGGCGGCGAGGTCGAGCGCAGCCTGCTGATGGTCGACTCGCGTGCTGCTGCTCGTGGACGCCGCCGAGGGGCCGCTGCCCGCAGACCCGCTACGTGCTCCAGAAGGCGATGGCCCGCCGCCTGCCGGTCGTCGTCGCGCTCAACAAGATCGACCGCTCCGACGCCCGGCCGGCCGAGGTCCTCGACGACGTCTACGAGCTGTTCATGGACCTCGGCGCCGACGAGCACCAGATCGAGTTCCCGGTCGTCTACACGAACGCCAAGGCCGGCACGGCGACGACGCGACCTGGACGAGCCCGGCGACGGACCTGCGATCCGCTGCTCGACCTGCTGGTCGAGGTGACGCCCGCCGCCGACGTACGAGCCCGGCCACCCGCTCCAGCTGCTGGTCACCAACCTGTCGGCCAACGACTACGTCGGGCCGGATGGCGGTCGGGCGGATCTGGAACGGCACGATCCGCGTCGGGCCAGCGCATCACGGTCGTCCGCGAGGAGGCCGACGACACCGCCGGCACCGTCGAGCCCGGCCGGACCGTGACCCTCAGCGGCACGGTCACCAGCCTGCAGACGGCGCACGGCATCGAGCGCGTCGACATCGCCGAGGCGGGCCCCGGCGACATCGTGAGCGTGGCCGGCCTGCCCGAGGTGACCATCGGCGACACGCTCACCGATCCCGCCGACCCGCGCCCGCTGCCGCGCCTCGACGTGGACGCGCCCGACCCTGCGGATGACGTTCGGCGTCAACACCTCGCCGCTCGGCCGGTCGCGAGGGCAAGTACGTCACGAGCCGCCAGATCAAGGCCCGCCTCGAGAGGGAGGTGCTGGGCAACGTCTCGATCGAGGTCCGCCCGACCGAGTCGAGCGAGACGTTCGAGGTCCGCGGCCGCGGCGAGCTGCAGCTGGCCGTGCTCATCGAGCAGATGCGCCGCGAGGGCTTCGAGCTGACCGCGTCGCGCCCGGAGGTGCTGCTGCGGACGGTGGACGGCGAGGTCCAGGAGCCGTACGAGCGCGTCACCATCGACATCCCGCCCGACTACATCGGCGAGATCCAGGGCGCGATGGCCGGCCGCAAGGGCCGCCTGGAGCAGATGAGCACCGACGCCGACGGCCGCGTCCGGATGGAGTACGTGCTGCCGGTCCGCGGGCTCATCGGCTATCGCGGGCAGCTGCTGACCGACACGCGCGGCACGGCGCTGCTCCACCAGATCGGCGAGGGCTACGGACCGTGGGCCGGCGAGGTGACGCATCGCACCAACGGCGTGCTCGTCAGCGACCGGCCGGGATCGTCCAACGCCTACGGGCTGTTCAACCTCGAGCAGCGCGCGGAGCTGTTCATCGGCGCCGGCGTCGAGGTCTACGAGGGCATGATCGTCGGCGAGAACAGCCGCTCGGGCGACATGGACGTCAACCCGACCAAGGAGAAGAAGCTCACCAACATCCGGACGCACTCGCACGACGAGTCGCTGCGCCTCACGCCGCCGCGGCCGATCACCCTGGAGACGGCCCTCGAGTTCATCGCCGACGACGAGCTCGTCGAGGTGACGCCGCAGTCGATCCGGCTGCGCAAGCGCCTGCTCGCCAAGCACGAGCGCGAGCGCGACCGTGGCCGCGCCTACGACCTGGCGCGCGCGAACGAACGCGAGGCAGCCGCCACCTGAACGAGCGCTGCAAGGTACAGGGTTGCCCGCGCCGTGTACCCTCGGACACGTGACCCGACGAGTCGAGCGACGCCGCCGGATGGCGCGGACTCTGGCGCTCATCGCCGCCATCGGCCGTGCTCATCGGTGTGGTGCCCGCCATGCCGGCTCGCGCGGCAGACGACAGGCTGCCCGACCTGCGCGCCGCGCGAACGACGACCTTCCGCATCCGGACGACGTCGGACGGGCGACGCCTCCTTCGGTTCACGAGCCAGATGATCAACTACGGCGCCGGGCCGATGGAGCTCCGGTCCAGCCGCCCCACCACGGTCTCGCCGTGGGTCGTGCGGCAGCGCATCTACGACACGGCCGGCGGTCACCGCGACGTCGCGTCGGACGCCACGCTCGCGTACGCGGGTGACGGACACGACCATTGGCACGTCCGACGCGTGATGACCTACCACCTGTGGGGCAGCCGAGGGCACCTACCGCGACGCCAAGATCGGGTTCTGCTACTTCGACACCACGCCGCGCGACCTCGACCTGCCCGGCTCGCCGAACTCCAGGGTCTACCTCGAGTCCACGTGCGGGACCCGTCGGTCACTCACGTCCAAGACCGGACTCTCGGTGGGCTGGGGCGACACCTATCCGTGGAACTTCGCCTACCAGTGGATCGACATCAGCGGCCTGCCCGGCGGCACGTACACGCTGCGGACCGTGGTCGACCTGTACGACTCGTTCCTCGAGTCGAACGAGACGAACAATTGCACGTGGACCAAGGTCCGGTTCAACGACTCGGGGTCCAGTGCCTCCGTCGTGAGCACCGGGTCCGACTGCATCGACGACTGGTCGACGACGGCGTTCGCGACCGACATCGCCTGGCTGTTCGACGAGGGCATCACCTCGGGCTGCGATGCGGACCTCTTCTGCACGTTCAACGCGGTGTCGCGCGGACAGATGGCGACGTTCCTCTCGCGGGCGCTCGATCTGCCCAGCACGACCGTCGACTACTTCACCGATGACGACGGCAGCACCCACGAAGGCGCGATCAACCGCGTGGCCGAGGCCGGGCTGACCGTGGGGTGCGCTCCCGGCCGGTTCTGCCCGACGCGCGACGTGAGCCGCGGACAGATGGCGACATTCCTCGCGCGGGCGCTCGACCTCGAACCGGCCGCCATCCGACCGGTTCACCGACGACGATGGCACCACGCATGAGGCCGACATCAACGCGATCGCCGCTGCCGGCATCACGACCGGGTGCTCGGCGACCACCTTCTGCCCGACCGCGGACACGACCCGTGGCGAGATGGCTGCATTCCTCCATCGTGCATTCGACGAACCATGACCAGCGAGGTGACCCGACCGTGATGACCCGCCAGCGCCGCCCCGTCCTGGCCACGCTCCTCGTCCTCGCTGCGACCCTCGCGGCCGCGATCGTCCCCGCGACGGCCGGGGCCGCCACGTGGTACCCGGGGAAGCTCGCGGCGCCACGGGTCCTGACCGGGCTGAGCTCACCGACGGCGCTCACGAACGCGGGCGACGGCACCAACCGATTGTTCGTGGTCCAGCAGGGCGGGACGGTCCGCGTGGTCCAGGGCAGCAGCCTGAAGTCCGGCTATTTCCTCGACATCCGCGGCAAGGTCGCGTCCGGCGGGGAGCGTGGCTTGCTCGGCCTCGCGTTCCACCCGGATTTCGAGACCAACCGCCGACTCTTCGTCTACTACACGCGCAACGGCGGCGACCTCGTGATCTCGCGCTTCACCACGAACGCGGCTGGAACGGACGTCAACGAGGCGTCCGAGGCCGTCCTCCAGGTCATCGAGCACAGCGCCAACACCAACCACAACGGCGGTTCGCTCGCGTTCGGGCCGGACGGGTACCTCTATATCGGTGTCGGTGACGGCGGCGGAGCCGGCGACCAACCCAACAACGCGCCAGGACAAGGGCACCTACCTCGGCAAGATCATGCGCATCGACGTGGACGGCACCGGCGCGGGCACGTTCGGCCGCTATGCCAACCCGACCGACAACCCCTTCTATGGGTCCGTGCCCGGAAACGACGGCATCTGGGCCTACGGCCTGCGCAACCCGTGGCGCATCTCGTTCGACCGGTCCACCGGCGAGTTCTGGATCGCCGACGTCGGGCAGGACCGCTACGAGGAGATCAACCGCCAGTCGGCCAGTCACACCGGCGGCCGCAACTACGGCTGGCGGGTCATGGAAGGCAAGCATTGCTTCAACCCGTCGTCGGGCTGCAATACCAGCGGCAAGACCATGCCCATCGCCGAGTATGCGCTGGGATCCAGCAATTGCTCGGTGATCGGCGGGTACACCTACCGAGGGGCGTCGCAGCAGCGGCTCGTCGGCGTGTACACGTTCGCGGACTTCTGCAGCGGCAACGTGTGGCGGATGCCCGCCACGTCGAGCAACGGTGCGGACAAGAAGATCGATATGGTCGTGGGCGGCAACATCACCTCATTCGGTGAGGCCGAGAACGGCGAGATCTACTTCGTCACGATCAGCGGCGGGCTGTATCGCCTCGTCGCCCCCGAGTTCAGCGACATCGCCGGCAGCTCGTTCATCGACGACATCCACTGGCTCCTGTACGAGGGCCTGACGTCCGGCTGCAGCGCGACCAAGTACTGCCCGACAGCCAACATCACGCGCGAGCAGATGGCGATCTTCCTCGATCGCGCGCTCGACCTGCCGGCCACCGCCACCGACTTCTTCACCGACGACGAGGGACGCACCGGCGAAGGCGCCATCAACCGCCTGGCTGCCTCGGGCATCACCACCGGCTGCAGCCCGACGACGTACTGCCCGACGGCCAACGTCACCCGCGAGCAGATGGCGATCTTCCTCGACCGCGCCCTCGACCTGCCGGCCACCGCCACCGACTTCTTCACCGACGACGCCGGCGGACCGGCGAAGGATCGATCAACCGCCTGGCCGCCTCGGGCATCACCACCGGCTGCAGCCCGACCACGTACTGCCCGACCGCCAACGTCAACCGAGGGCAGATGGCCGCGTTCCTGCGCCGCGCGTTCGATTGAGGGCGTGGCACTGACCGAGGCGTGGCACTGACCATGGTCCGCGCTGGCGTCGTCCCTTCGCCCGCGATGCTGATGGCGGCCGTCGCGATCGGCCTGGTGCCACCGCCGGCCACGCGTCGCCGCGCTCGCGCCCGGCCAGCTGACCCTCGTCAGCGTCACGGGCGGGCTCTCGGCACCGATCGGCATCGTCAACGCCGGGGACGGCTCCGGCCGGCTCTTCATCGTCGAGCAGGCCGGGACCGTCCGGGTCGTCAAGGGCAACGCGCTCCAGGCCGGCACGTTCCTCGACATCACCGGCAAGGTGCAGATCGGCGGTGAGCGAGGCCTGCTGGGCGTCGCGTTCCACCCGGACTTCGAGACCAACCGCCGCCTGTTCGTCCACTACACGCGTGGCGACGGCGACATCGTCATCAGCCGGTTCACCGCGAACGCGGCCGGCACCGTCGCCCCGTCCGGCAGCGAAGTCGATCCTGTTCACCATCGAGCACAGCGCCCAGACCAATCACAACGGCGGCCCGATGGCCTTCGGGCCCGATGGCTACCTGTACATCGGGATCGGTGACGGCGGGGCAGGCGGCCTGCAATCGAACGGCCAGCGCATCGGCACGCGGCTCGGCAAGATCCTGCGCATCGACGTGGACGGGACGGGCGAGGGCGACAACGACGCCTATCGCCTACCCACCCAACAACCCGTTCGTCGGCGAGACCGGGGACGACGCGATCTGGGCCTTCGGCCTGCGCAACCCCTGGCGCCTGTCGTTCGATCGGACGACCGACGACCTCTGGATCGCCGACGTCGGGCGCGGCAACGTACGAGGAGATCGACCGCCAGCCCCCGAGCGGGCCCGGTGGCGGAACTACGGCTGGAGCACGATGGAAGGGAACCACTGCTTCAACCGCCGTCCGGTGCGACCAGTCCGGCCTGACCCTGCCGGTCGCCGAGTACTGAGCGCCGACGGGACGGGCAACTGCTCGGTCACGGGCGGGTCCGTCTATCGCGGGCCCAGCCAGCGCGATCTCCAGGGCCTGTACGTCTTCGGGGACTTCTGCAGCGGGCGGATCTGGACGATGCCCGCGACCGGCGGCGCCGCGACGCAACGGCTGCGACACGACCATGCTGATCACGTCCTTCGGCGAGAGCGAATCGGGCGAGCTGTACCTCGTCGGCCAGAGCGGGACGCTGTTCCGGGTCGTCGCCCCGGAGTTCACCGACATCACGTCGAGCACCTTCATCGATGACATCCACTGGATCTTCTACGAGGGCATCACGAGCGGCTGCAGCCCGACGACCGTACTGCCCGACCGCGAACGTCACCCGCGAGCAGATGGCGATCTTCCTCGACCGGGCGCTGGACCTGCCGGCCACCGCCACCGACTTCTTCACCGACGACGAAGGCCGCACCGGCGAAGGCGCGATCAACCGCCTCGCCGCGGCGGGGATCACCAGCGGCTGCAGCGCCGACCCGGTTCTGCCCGACCGCCAACGTCACCCGCGAGCAGATGGCGATCTTCCTCGACCGCGCGCTCGACCTGCCGTCGACCGCCACCGACTACTTCACCGACGACACGGGACGCACCGGCGAGGCGCTCGATCAACCGGCTCGCCGCATCGGGCATCACCACCGGTTGCAGTCCGACCGACGTACTGCCCGACGGCCAACGTGACCCGCGAGCAGATGGCGGCCTTCCTGCGCCGCGTCGTTCGACTAGCGCACGCGCGGCGACGTCCGCGGCCGTGGTCGCCGCCGACGGCCCCGGCGTACAATCCGCCCGATGTCGATCTATCTCGATCACGCGGCCACGACCCCGCTTCGGCGCGAGGTCCTCGACGCGATGCTGCCGTACCTGACGGAGACCTTCGGGAACCCCTCGTCGGCGCACGTCTTCGGCCGGGCGGCGCGAGCCGGCCTCGACGAGGCGCACGAGCGGGTCGCGGCGCGGCTCGGTGGCGAGGCTCGCGAGATCGTCTTCACGTCCGGCGGGACGGAGGCGAACAACCTCGCCCTCAAGGGCGCGGCGTGGGCGGGCAAGGCCCGTGGCCATCGCATCGTGACCTCGTCGGTGGAGCATCACGCGGTCGGGCACACGCTGCGCTACCTCGAGAAGTTCGGGTTCGAGATCGTGGAGCTCCCCGTGGACCGCTACGGGCGGGTGGACCCGGACGAGCTCGATGCGGCGATGACGGACCGGACGATCCTGGTCTCGATCATGCTCGCGAACAACGAGGTCGGCACCATCCAGCCGATCGACGCGGTCGCGGATCGGGTCCGCTGCGCGCAAGGGCGTCCTGCTCCACGTGGACGCGGTCCAGGCCGCCCCGTGGATCGACCTCGACGTCCGGACGCTCGGCGCCGACCTGGTGTCGCTCGGGGCCCACAAGTTCGAGGGGCCCAAGGGCGTCGGCGCGCTGTGGGTCCGCCACGGGACGCACATCCTCGCGCAGCAGCACGGCGGGACGCAGGAGCGCCATCGGCGGGCCGGCACGGAGAACGTGGCCGGCGCCGTCGGCTTCGCCACGGCCTACGAGCTGCTCGTGCGCCGAGCGGGCGGCGACCGTGGAGCGGGTGCGTCGCGGCCGGGAGCGACTGACGAGCGGCGGTGCTCGCCGTGGATGGCACCGAGCTCACCGGCCACCCGACCGACCGCCTGCCGGGGCTCCTGTCGCTGATCGCCCGCGACACCGATGGGAGCTCGGTCGCGGTCGCGCTCGATCTCGAGGGGATCGCCGCGTCGGTCGGGTCGGCGTGCACGACCGGCTCCACCGAGGTCAGCCACGTGCTGACGGCGATGGGCTACCCGGATGACGAGGCACGCGGCGCGCTGCGCCTGTCGCTGGGCCGGACGACGACGGATGCCGAGATCGACACGCGCGGTCGAGGTCGTCCCGCCGATCCTCGCCTCGATGCGTCGGGGTTCGGTCGCGGTCGCCGCCGATCCGCTCGGGCAGGGCGATGAGGGAGCGTGCCCGCGTGAGCCGCATCCTCGTCGCCATGTCCGGCGGCGTCGACTCGTCGGTCGCGGCCGCGCTGCTCCACGAGCAGGGCCACGAGGTCGTCGGCGTCTGGATGCGCCTCCACGACGTGGCCGATTCCTACTCGGAGTTCAAGAAGAGCTGCTGCTCGCTGGATGCCGCCGACGACGCCCGACGGGTGGCCGCGCAGCTCGGCATCCCGTTCTACGTCATGAACCTGGAGCGCGAGTTCGACGCCGGCGTGCTCCAGCCGTTCCTCGACGCGTATCTGGGTGGCGAGACGCCCAGCCCGTGCGTGGACTGCAACACGTACGTGAAGTTCGGGGCGCTGCTCGGACGGGCGCGCCACCTGTACGAGTGCGAGGCGGTCGCGACCGGCCACTACGCGCGGCGGGTGGTCGGGCAGCGACGGCCGGGCGCGCCTGCTGCGGGCCCGCGACGAGGACAAGGACCAGACCTACTTCCTGTACGGCCTCCGGGCGGACCAGCTGGAGCACGCGCGCTTCCCGCTCGGCGAGCTGACCAAGCCCGAGGTGCGCGCCGTCGCGCGCTCGCTCGGGCCTCGCGACGGCGGACAAGCCCGAGAGCCAGGAGATCTGCTTCGTCCCCGGCGGCGACTACCGCGACGCGCTCCGCGAGCGGGCCGGCTGGACGCCGGAGGCCGGGCCACTGGTGGACGTCGATGGCTCGGTGGTCGGCGCGCATGGCGGGTCGGCGGCGTACACCGTCGGACAGCGGCAGGGCCTCGGCGTCGCGCTCGGCGAGCCGCGCTACGTGTCGCGCATCGATCCGCTGACCAACACCATCCAGCTCGGTCGGCGCGAGGACCTCGAGACGACGCACGTTCACGATCGAGCGGTCGTCGTTCGTCGCGGGGCCCCCGGCCGGCGACGCGTTCCGGGCCGCGGTCCGGATCCGCCATCGCGCCGCGCTGATCGCGTCGACCGTGGCGCCGCTGGGCGATCGCCGCTGGTCGGTCACGACGGACGTGCCGGTCTGGGCCGCGGCGCCCGGGCCAGGCCGCCGTGCTCTACGACGGCGACGAGGTCCTGGGTGGCGGCCGGATCGAGCGGCCATCGCCCGGCCCGGGCCGCGACGGCGACGGCGCGCGACGCGCGTGCTCGCGACGGCGTGAGCATCGAGCCGTCCCTGGTCCTGTCCGTGCTCGTCGGGCGCGTTCCACACGTCGCTGTCCGTGCTCATCGGGGGATCGGCGACGGGCGGCTGCCGCTCATCGTCATCGCCGCGATCCTCGGGCGCGTGGGCCGGCGACGCCCTGATGGACCGGCTCGGCCTGGACGTCCTGACGATCGGCGACTACCACCTCCTGGGGGCGTCGATCCTGGCGTGGGTCGGGATCGGGCTCGTCACGGTCGTCTCGACGCTGGGTCCGACGCGCAGCGGGATCCGACGATGAGCCGGCGCACCGACGATCAGGTGACGGCGAAGTTCCTGCGCGGGCTCACGATCGGGGCGTTCATCGGCGCGATCATCGCCGGTTCGCGGATCTGGACGAGGTTCCGCCGGCCGTAAAGCCGACGCCGTGCGCCGGACGGGCTACGCGATCTGCACCGCGATCGCGAACGTCGCCCGGTACGTGTCGCCGTCGCGGGTCACGTCCAGCAGCGTCGTCCCGCCGCTCTGCCCGAAGATCTCGTCGTCGTCGTTGGGCGGTCCGGCGTGCCCTTCGACGGCATAGACCCCGCTCTGGAAGACCTCGGCGCTGAACGCGTCGTCGAAGAACAGCTGCGACGTGGCCTCGAACCCGGCCGCGGCGTCGGGATCGGTCCGGATCTTGAAATGGATGTGGACCGCGCGACCCGTGTACCACCCGGGATAGACCGTCGTGAACGACGCCGCCCCGTTCGCGTCGGTCCGCTGGAAGCCGCGCAGGAAGTCGCCGGTGTCGCCCGACACGCCCGAGTAGACGCCCAGGGCGTCGCAGTGCCAGACGTCGACGATCACGCCTTCGAGCGGCACGCACGCGTCGCCATCGACCTGCGAGACGAGCCAGCCGAGCTCCAGGGTCGCGCCCTCGGAGACCGCGCCGTCGCTGGTGTCGGCGCGGATGTCGGAGCGCTCGAGGTTCGACATCGAGGTAGTACGGGCCTTCGGTCAGTTCGGGGACGACGACGCACGACGGGATCGCGCTCGCCACCGCCACCGCGGACGCCGTGGCGAGCGCGGTGGCCGCCGCCGAGGCGGATGCCGAGGCCCCGGCCGTCGCCCCGGCACTCCCCGCGGCGCCCGGCACGCACGCGGCGGCCACCACGGCGACGCCACCGGCACCGAAGAGCGCGAGCACCTCGCGCCGGCTCAGGAATCGGCCGATCGGCCGGTCGTCGTCATCGAGCTCGTCGAGGATCGAGGTCGGCGGAGGCGCGGTCGACGGTCGTCGAGGTCGGGTGGTCATCGGGATCCTCGTCGGGCGTGGGTCGTCGACGCGCATCGTCGAGCGGATCCTGAGAACCGCCTGAGAGTCCGCGCACGACCGCTGACCGGCCGCGCCCGCGCCTCAGCCGGCGTTGGCCGCCACGAGCACCGCGACCAGCGCCACGATCGCCGGCACGGCCTGGACGACCAGGATCCGTCGCGAGACCGTCAACGCTCCGTAGAGGCCGGCCACGATCACGCAGCCAAGGAAGAACACGGACCTGGAACCCGACCGGTCGGCCGGCCAGCGACGCCCCACACGAGTCCCGCGGCGAGGAACCCGTTGTAGAGGCCCTGGTTCGCGGCCAGGGTCGCCGACCGCGCCGCGAACTCGGCATCGGTGCCGAACGCCTTCATGCCCCGCGGCGTCTGCCACAGGAACATCTCGAGGACCAGGATGTAGGCGTGGATCGCGGCCACGATGAGCACGAGGACGTCCGCGACGCAGCGCCATCGCGGCATCCTAGCAGCGCGACACGTCGATGGCGCCCGGTCGCCGGACGGCCGAGCGCCGCGGAGAAGGGCTCCCGTTCGGTACCATTGCGGCCGATGTCGACCCCCACCGTCCACCCCCGATCCGCGGATCACGTCCCTGCCCGCCGTCGAGATCCGCCGAGCGTTTCCTCGAGTTCTTCGAGGAGCGCAACCACACCGTGGTGCCGAGCGCCAGCCTCGTGCCGGCCGGCGACCAGACGCTGCTGTTCACGAACAGCGGGATGGTCCAGTTCAAGGACCTCCTGACCGGCGCCGAACAGCGCAGCTACACGCGCGCCGTCGACTACCAGCGGGTGCTGCGCGTCGCCGGCAAGCACAACGACTTCGAGGAGGTCGGCCGCACGCCGCGGCACCACACCTTCTTCGAGATGCTCGGCAACTGGAGCTTCGGCGACTACTTCAAGCGCGAGGCGATCCACTGGGCGTGGGACTTCCTGACGCGCGACCTCGGGATCCCCGGCGATCGCCTGGCCGCGACGACGTACACGACCGACGACTTCGCGTTCGAGGTCTGGCGCGACGAGATCGGCCTGCCGCCCGATCGACTCGTCCGCTGGGGCGACTTCCCCAACGGCGACGAGAAGAACTGGTGGCGGATGGCCGACGTCGGTCCGTGCGGACCGTGCTCCGAGATCCACTTCGACCGCGGCGCGCACCTGCGCGAGGGCCCCGAGTGCGTCCCGGACCACAGCGAGCACTGCCCGCGCTGGCTCGAGATCTGGAACCTCGTGTTCATGGAGTTCGAGCTCCATCCCGACCGCAGCCTGACCCCGCTACCGGCGCCCGGCGTGGACACCGGCATGGGCCTGGAGCGCCTCGCGAGCGTCCTCCAGCAGGTCCCGACCAACTACGACACGGACCTGTTCACGCCCATCCACGCCCGGATGCGCGAGCTCCTGGGCCACGACCCGGAGAACTTCGAGGCCGAGCGGTTCAGCTACCAGGTCATCGCCGATCACTCGCGCGCCGTCACGTTCCTCATCGCCGATGACGTCCTTCCCAGCAATGAAGGGAGGGGCTACGTCCTGCGCCGCATCCTGCGTCGAGCCGTCCGCCACGGCCGGCTGCTGGGTCGCCGCGAGCCGTTCATGGCCGAGACGGCGGCGGTCGTGATCGACGTCATGGCCGACGCGTATCCCGCACCTGGCCGAGCGGCGCACCGAGATCCTGGCCGCGATCGCGCGCGAGGAGACCCAGTTCGCCCGGACCCTCGATGCCGGCACGGTCCAGCTGGAGGAGGCGCTCATCCCGCTGACCGGTGCCGAGCGGGTCATCGGTCGGCGCGAGGAGGACCTGCCCGCCGATGCCCCCAGGCTCCCCGGCGAGGTCGCGTTCCGGCTCCACGACACGTACGGGTTCCCGGTCGACCTGACCGTGGAGCTCGCCGCCGAGTACGGCGTCGCCGTGGACCGCGCCGGGTTCGATGCCGCCCTGGCCGAGCAGAAGGAGCGGAGTCGATCGCACACGAAGGCCGGGCTCGCCACGGCGGCCCTCGCGACCTCGCTCTACAGCGCGATCCAGGCCCGCGCCGGCGACATCGACGTTCCTCGGGCTACGAGACGACGACCGCCGAGGGCCGGATCGTCGCGATCGTCCGCGACGGCATGGAGTACGACGAACTGACCGGCCACGGCGAGGCCGAGGTCGTCCTGGACCAGACCCCGTTCTACGCGGAGGGCGGCGGCCAGGTCGGCGACCGCGGCACGATCCGCGAGCCGGGCGGCGGCAGCGAGCTGTTCACGGTCGAGGACACCCAGAAGCCGGTCGGTGGCCTCATCGTCCACCGCGGCACGCTCCACGGCCGGCTCCGCGTCGGCGAGACGGTGCAGGCCGTCGTGGACGCGGAGCGACGCGCCCACACGATGCGCAACCACACGGGCACGCACCTGCTCCACCGGGCGCTGCGCAACGTCGTCGGCGAGCGCGCCCGCCAGGCCGGCTCGCTCGTGACGCCCGACTACCTGCGCTTCGACTTCCCGTTCGATCGCGCGCTGACCGACGACGAGAAGCGCGCCATCGAGGACGAGGTCCGCGCCGTCGTCCGCGACGACCGACCGGTCAGCATCGCCTTCATGCCGATGGCCGAGGCCATCGAGGCCGGGCGCCGACGCCTTCTTCGACGAGAAGTACGGCGAGACGGTGCGCACGATCCGCGTCCAGGACTACAGCTTCGAGCTGTGCGGTGGGACGCACTGCCGGGCGAGCGGCCAGATCGGCGGCTTCGTCATCACCGGCGAGCGGAGCATCGGTTCCGGGCAGCGCCGCATCGAGGCCGTCACCGGTGCCGCCGCCGATGCCCTGCTGCGCGAGCGCTCGGATCGCCTCGAGCGAGTCGCGGCGGCGATCGGCGCCCAGAACGTCGAAAGCATCGAGGACCGGATCGCGGCCCTGCAGGACGAGCTCCGCGCCACGAAGCAGCGCCTCAAGGCTGGTGGCGGCGCCGGCCTGCCGAAGCCGGCGGACCTCGCGGCACGGGCCGAGGACCTCGGCGGTGGCCGGCGGGCGGTCATCGCGGCGATCCCGGCCGGATCGCTCGACGAGCTCAAGGGCCTCGCCCGCGACACCCGCGCGGCGTTGCCCAGTGGCGTCATCGCGCTCGCGCTCGACGCCGACGAACCGCAGCTGTTCGTGACCGTGTCGGACGACCTCGTCGCCGCCGGCGTCAGCGCCGGCGACCTCGTCCGGGCCGCGATGCCGCTCCTCGACGGCAAGGGCGGTGGCCGGCCCGGAGATGGCCCAGGGCAAGGGCACCCGCCGCGAGGGCATCGCCGGACGCCCTGGCGGCCATCCGCACGGCGCTCACGACGGAGGCCTGATGGCCTTCTGGCGCCGGATCTGGCAGCGCGACGGCGAGGAGAGCCTCGCCGCCTGCACCGCGCTCGACGTCGGGACCGAGTTCGCCAAGGCGCTCGTCTTCGACATCGACGACGCCGGGCACGGCACCGTCCGCGGCGTCGGTCGCAAGCGCCAGGGCCTGCGCCACATGCAGTCGGGCACGGTCGCCGACATCGCGGCCGTCGTCGACAACTGCGCGGTCGCGCTCCAGGAAGCCGAGGAGATGGCCGGGTTCCGGCCCACCCAGGTCGTCATCGGCATCGCCGGCGAGCTGGTCAAGGGCTTCACGACGACCGTCAGCCAGGAGCGCAAGAAGCCCGGACCAGGCCGATCACGGAGGGCGAGCTCCAGAAGCTCATCGACAACGTCCAGCGCGAGGCGCTGCGCGAGGCGGAGCGGGCGATCACCTGGGAGACCGGCCTGCCCCACGTCGACGTGCGCCTCGTCCATGCGGCCATCACCGGCGCCTCGATCGATGGCTACGCCCTGACCAACCCGGTCGGCTTCCAGGGCCGTCACATCAAGATCGGGATCTTCAACGCCTTCGCCCCGCTCGTCCACCTCGGGGCGCTCCAGAGCGTGGCCAGCCAGCTCGACCTGGAGCTCCTCGAGATCGTCGCCGAGCCGTACGCCGTCGCGCGCGTCCTCGGAACCGACCAGATCCGCCAGTCCGGGGCGCTGTTCGTCGATGTCGGCGGCGGGACGACGGACGTCGCCCTCGTCCGCCAGGGCGGCATCGAGGGCACGCGGATGTTCGCGCTCGGCGGCCGGGCGTTCACCAAGAGCCTGGCCGACCGGCTGGACCTGCCGTTCCCGCGCGCCGAGTCGCTCAAGGTGGACTACGCCCGCGGCCTGGCCGTCGAGGGCCGCGACGAGGTCGCGGCGATCGTGGGCGACGACGTCCGGGTGTGGGCGGCCGGCGTGGAGCTGGTCATGGAGGAGCTGTCGGGCGGCGACCTGCTGCCCGGCCGGATCTACCTGTGCGGCGGCGGGTCGCGGCTGCCGGAGATCCAGGCGGCACTGGCCGCCGAGGCGTTCTGGAAGCAGATGCCGTTCGCCCGACCGCCCGAGGTCACGGTCATGGCGCCCGACCAGATCGACACGATCTCCGACGCCACCGACCTGCTGGTCGACCAGCAGGACGTCACGCCGCTCGGCCTGGCCTACCAGGCCATCGAGCTCCAGACGACCGAGGACGCGCTCGACGCCGCGCTGCGCCGCGTCCTGCGGGCGATGAAGGTCTGACCGATGGCAGACGGCGTCATCTACCTCGACATCGACGACGAGATCACGTCGGCCGCGGCGCGCATCCGGGCGGTCGAGGGTCGGCGCGTCGCCGTCGTGCTGCCGTACGGGTCGCGCGTCGCCACGTCGCGCATCAACTTCCGGCTGCTCGCCCGCGACGCGCTGACCCACGAGAAGCGGCTGTCGATCGTCGCCGGGCGACGCGGCGACGCGGGCCCTCGCCGCCTCGGCCGGGCTGCCGGTCTTCGCCACGGTCGGCGAGTACGAGTCGTCGCTCGGCGGGAAGGCGCCCTCGCGGACCGCCGCTGGAGCGGTCCGAGACGGTCGTGACGCCGCCGGCGACCGCGGTCGCCGACCGCCGGGGCCGCGGCGCGGCAGCCGCCGGGGCGGCTGCGCGGCGCCGCGGCGGCCGCGACCGGTCGCGCCCGGATCGGGTCGCCCGTCGCCGGACACCCGGCCGTGACCGGCGAGCGGTCGAGGCGACGAGCCACGTCGACGCCCGGTCCGCACGCCACCGCGCGTCCCGTCCGTCGGCCGGCGATCGGCGGCCGGTCGACCACCGGTCGCCCGACACGCAGCCGGTCGCCGCGCAGCCGGCGGTCGTGGCATCGGCCGCGACGCCGATCCTCGTCGGCGCTGGCCGTGCTCGCTCTGGCCGTCGTCGTCGGCGGCGTGGCGGCCTACCTGTTGCTGCCGTCCGCGACGGCCGTCGTCACGCCCCGCGAGGAGACCATCGGCCCGGTCGTCGTTCGCGGATCTCGGCGAGCACCGCGATCACCGAACCCGATGTCGAAGCCGGGCCTCGTGCCCGCGGAGGTCGTGACCATCGACGTCGAGGCGCAGGACACCTTCCCGGCGACGGGCAAGCGCGTCGAGGAGAAGAAGGCCAAGGGCTCGGTGCAGTTCGAGAACCTCGATCCCACGTCGTCGAACACGATCGCGAAGGGCTCGATCGTGAGCACGCGGTCGGGCATCCGATTCCGGACCGACCAGGCGTGACGGTGCCGGCCGCGGAGCTCGTCGGGATGCACCATCTTCCCGTCGCGAGCGCGACGGTGAAGGTCACGGCCGTCGATCCCGGCCCGGACGGGAACGTCGGCCGAACGCCATCCACGAACGTGCCCCGCGGCGAGAACGGCGCTCTTCCTCAAGGTCACCAATCCGCGAGCCGACGAGCGGTGGCACCCGCGAGGAGTTCCCGCGCGTCACCCAGGACGACGTCGACGCCGCGCTCGTCGCCCTGGCCGCGCAGCTCGGTGCCGCGTTCACGAGCGCCTCGACGACCCGGACCTCGGCGACGGGCGACGTCACCGTCGTTCCCGGAGACGGCCGTGCTGGGCGAGCCGACGTTCGACCGCGGACCCGGACGACGCTCGTCGGCCAGGAGGTCGAGACGTTCGACCTGGGGGCGACGGCGAGCGGGACGGTCACGACCGTCGATTCCGCGCCGGTCCAGGTCATCGCCGAGGCACGGCTGGAGGCGCAGCGTCGAGCCCGGGCATCAGACTCGTCGACGGCTCCAGCGAGATCACCGTAGTCCCGGCCGTCGTGGAGGGACGCACCATCACGCTACCCGGTCGTCGCCACCGCGCGCCAGGTCGCCCTGCTGGACCCGGCGGCGCTGGAGGCGCGAGATCCTCGGCAAGCCCCTCGAGGACGCGCGACGCGATCCTCGGTCTACGGCGACGGTCGAGCTCGAGGTCTGGCCGGACTGGGTCGCCACGATCCCGACCCTCGACGTCCCGCGTCGAGGTGACCGTCGACGGTCCGCCGGCATCGCCCGGCCCGGCGCCGTCGGCGAGCCCGGCGGCCGCCCGTGACGACGTTCCTCGGCCTCGACCTCGGGGAGCGGCGGATCGGCGTGGCCATCGCCGAGGCGGACGGGCTTCGCTGGCACGACCGCTGACCACGCTGCGCCGCGGCCGGACGCTCGCCGCCGATGCCGCGGCGATCCGGCCGCTCATCGATCGGCACGACGTCACGGAGCGCTCATCGTCGGCCTGCCGTACGAGGCCGCCGGCCAGGAGGGACCCAGGCGGCGATGACCCGCGCGTGGGTGGAGGCGCTGGCCGCCGTTGCTCGACCGCCCGGCATGTCGATCTCGTTCCAGGACGAGCGCCTGACCAGCCACCTCGCGGAGCAGCGGCTCGGCCCGATGCCGCGCGGTCGCTCGGGCGGTCCGCCCAGTCGGACGCAGCGCGACGCCTACCGTGCCCGGGTGGACCGAGAGGCCGCGGCCATCATCCTGCAAGATGCCCTCGACACACGGCGCGCGCCCGACGCGTCTTCTCCGCGTCCCCCGACCACCATGGAGATCCCCTCATGACGATCCGCTCCGGCGGACGCCCGCGCGACCCGCGCGACCCGCGCGACCGGCGCGCGCGATCGCATGCCCATCCGTACGAGCCCGACGCCTACGCGACCGAGTACGTCCCCGAGGCGTATGAGCCGTCGCGTCGCGGCAACTACGGCGGCCCGGCCGGCGCAACGGCGGTGGGGGCAGCGGCATCATGGGCATCGTCAAGTTCCTCGTCTTCGCGCTCGTGCTGGCGGGGTTCGTGCTCGTCGTGTCGTTGACGGCGCTGCGGCCCCTGCTCAACTCGGCGATCCTGTCCTGGGCCGCGGACAATCCGGCGGCGCTGAACATCGAGTTCGTCGCCGATCTCGTGAAGGAGGACCTGGGCGCGGCGCTGACGACGCCCGCGTCCACGGATCCCGCCCAGGTCGAGTTCACGGTCCTCGATGGCGACACCGCCGCCACCATCGCGACGCGGCTCGAGGACGAGGGCCTCATCACCGATGACCGCGCGTTCGTCTTCATCGCCACGCAGCGCGAGCTCACCGGCGACCTCCGCGAGGGCACCTTCCTCCTGCGCAAGAACATGACGCCCGACGAGGTCGTGAGCGCCCTGCTCGCCCCAGCCGCGATCCCGTACGTGGACATCGCGCTGCGGACGGGCCTCCGACTCGAGCAGATCACCGCCAAGCTCCAGACGCTCGATGAGCTCGAGATGGACCCTCGCGAGTTCTACGAGCTCGTGACGGACCCGCCGGCCGCGCTGCTCGACGACTACCCGTGGCTGGAGCGCGTCCTCGAGGATGCTCCCGACGGCGCCTCCCTGGAAGGCTTCCTGTGGCCCGCCACGTACCGTGTCCTGCCCGACACGACGCCCGATGAGCTGGTCCGCCTGATGCTCGACGGGTTCATCGAGGCGGTCGGCGAGGAACGCCTGGACGTGCCCGCGGATCGCGGCCTCGACTTCTACCAGGTCCTGACCCTCGCTTCCATCGTGGAGCGCGAGGCCATCCTCGACGAGGAGCGGGCGCTCATCGCCGGCGTCTACCAGAACCGCATCGACAAGCTGCCGGGCGTCAAGACCGGGCTCCTCAACGCCGACCCCACGGTCATCTACGCCGCGGACACGGTGAACCTCGACGAGATGCCGTTCGAGCAGTGGCAGGAGTACGTCTTCTGGACCGTGCCCGAGACCCCGCTCGCCAAGCTGGAGTTGCCGGAGGCCCTCGCCGAGTTCAACACCTACGTGATCCCGGGCCTGCCGCCGAGCCCGATCGCGACGCCGACCGTCGCGTCGATCGACGCGGCCCTCGCACCGGACACCGAGGACAAGTACATCTACTTCCTGGCGAAGCAGGACGGCAGCAAGGCGCACGCCTTCGCCAAGTCGAAGGAAGAACACGACGCGAACCGCGCCGAATACGGCTACGAATGACCGACCGGTGGCCGACGCCCGCTGACTTCGCGCCACCGCCGACGTCGCCGCAGCTCGCGGATTGGGATGCGGCGGATCGCGCCGCCAGACCCGCCCGGCTGGCGCGCCTGCGCGCATCGATTCGCGAGCGCCGGGATCGATGCCTACTTCGGCGTCCGGCGGGAGCACATGCGGTACCTGACGGGCTTCAACCTCGCCGATGGCGAGGAGAAGGTCGCCGGGAATTCCGGCCAGTTCCTCGTCGGTGGGGAGGAGCTCGTCGTCCTCGCCGATTCGCGCTACACGATCCAGGCTCGGCGCGAGGCGCCGGACGCTCGGATCGCCGAGGCCTACGGCGACCTGCCGGCCCGCTGGCCGGAGCTTGTGGCGAGGCGTCGGGGCACGTCGTGTCGGGGTGGAGGCCGGGTTCGTGCCCCACGCGACGTGGACCGCGGCTCGTGGCTGCGGCACCGGACGTCGAGCTCGTCCCGATCGAAGGCTGGCTGGAGGCCGACCGCGCGGTGAAGGAACCGGCCGAGCTGGAACGGGTCGCCGCTGCGTGTGCCGTGGCAGACCGGGCGCTCGCCGCGCTGTTGCCCGAGATCCGGCCAGGCGTGACCGAAGCCGATCTGGTGCTTCGGCTCGAGTGGCTGATGCGCACGGCGGGGCGGAGGCGCTCGCGTTCGACGTCGCGTGCCTGTCCGGTCCGGAGGCGGCGTTGCCGCACGGGGCTCCGGTGACGTCCGGTGCTCGATGGCACGGTCCTGCTGTTCGATCTCCGGGCGCAGGTCGCCGGGTATCGCAGCGACATGACCCGGACGCTGTTCGTGGGCGAGCCTGCCTGCGCGCGACCGCGATCTACGAGCTCGTCGCGCGGGCGCAGGCGGCGTCGATCGCGCCCTGGAGGCCGTCCGTCGCCGGGGAGGGGAAGCTGCCGTCGGAGTCGCGCGCTGGGACTGCCATGGCGCGGCAGGTCATCGATGGACGGCCGGGGCACGGCGAGCATTCGGCCACGGCACGGGACACGGGCATCGGGCTCGCCACGCACGAGGCGCCTCGCTGGCAAGACGGCCTCGGAGATGCCATCTGCCAGCCCGACCGTCTTCTCGGTCGAGCCGGGTGTCTATCTCGATGGCGAGATGGGGGTCCGCATCGAGGACCGTGTCGCATCGATCGCCGGCGCGAAGCGCGTCGAACGGTTGACCAGTTCCCGCGCGAGGTCGTGTTCGGCTACGCCTGAACGTAGCGTAGGGTATCGGACATGCGCCGGTTCACGATCACCCTCCTCGGCGTCTGCGTCCTTGTCACGGTTCTCGCCGGGTGCTTCGGCAGCGAGGCCACGCCGGTCCCGGTCACGATGGCGCGGTGATCCATTGCCAGGGCGTCCCCGAACGGACCTGCCAGGATATCGTGACCGAGGCGCGGCGGAACGCGCCGCAAGGCACGGTCGCGGTCACGATCAAGGCCGCCTGTGTCCGGCCGC